>JAFQHU010000007.1 GCA_017397845.1 Clostridia bacterium | reverse complement strand
GTTTTCGGGTTCGGATTGTTTTCGCTGAAAGGGCGCTTTGCATACTTTGCCGACCGGGGCAAAGTATGAGCCGGAGCGGCTTGAGCGAAAAAACTTTATTATTTGCAATTTATTTTTCTGTAAATATCGAGCTTTCAATACTCAGATTACATTGTTATCAAAGTGTACCTGTTAAAATAAAAATTCATAACAGCAAGATTTTCTTTTAATATTTTCGTTTCAATAAAACATCAAGGTTTTTCTCGCTCAGGCCGCTTGGGCTTTACTTTTGCACAGTCGAGCGCAAAAGTAAACAAAACGCCCTCTTTGCCTCGGAAAATACCTTTCCTCGGTGACCGCCTTCGCCGGCTCGGCGGAGATAAAAAACTGCCGTGGATTTTTATGCTTTTGTTTGCTTTTATTGCCATCTTTAGCTGTGCTGTACTTTTTATCTTTCAGTACCTCCATACAAACTGTTTTATATGGGTTGCCCCCGGCAGGGGCAAAGATAAACGGTAAAGTTTCGAATTTACGGTTAAGCTTCTGCTAACTTTTTTATTTGTAAACACATAAAATCATAGCTTTACGGAGCTGACCGCAGAGCTTTTCGGAAAAGCAGACAGAGCGGGAAGCGAATGTCGGAGCGGAGGTGCCTGAGGAGACGAAGCGTGAAGTGACGTCAGTCACTTTCTTACCAGACAAAATATATGTGCGTTGAGGGAGAAAGGCAGCGATTTTCCTGTACAGGTGTGAGTGATGCACTCTGTACGATCCATCTGTCGGCAAGGCAGAGCACAGAACTCTAGAAAACGGAAAGACCAACGTTAAATTACATTTTTACGTTGGTTTGGGTTGTTCTTTTAATAATTAATAAAACCTTTATACCGTTTTCGGGTTCGGATTGTTTCCTCTGAAAGGGCGCTTTGCATACTTTGCCGACCGGGGCAAAGTATGAGCCAGAGCGGCTTGAGCGAAAAAACTTTATTGTTTGCAATTTATTTTTCTGTAAATATCGAGCTTTCATTACTCGGATTGCATTGTTATTAAAGCGTACCTGTTAAAATAAAAATTTATAACAGCAAGATTTACTTTTATTATTTTCGTTTTAATGAAACATCGACGTTCTTTACGCTCAGGCGCTTGGGCTTTTACTTTTGCACAGTCGAGCGCAAAAGTAAACAAAACGCCCTTTTTGCCTCGGAAAATACTTTCCTCGGTGACCGCCTTCGCCGGCTCGGCGGAGATAAAAAACTGCCGTGGATTTTTGTGCTTTTGTTTTGCTTGTATTGCCATCTTTATCTGTGCTGTACTTTTTATCTTTCAGTACCTCCATTCAAACTGTTTTACAGGAGGGGCACACCGTGGCAGGTGTGCAGACAAACGGTAAGATTTCGAATTTACGGTTAAGCTTCCGCTAACTTTATTATTTATAAACACATAAAATCATAGCTTTACGGAGCTGACCGCAGAGCTTTTCGGAAAAGCAGACAGAGCGGGAAGCGAATGTCGGAGCGGAGGTACCTGAGGAGACGAAGCGTGAAGTGATGTCAGTCACTTTCTTACCAGACAAAATATATGTGCGTTGAGGGAGAAAGGCAGCGATTTCCCTGTACAGGTGTGAGTGATGCACTCTGTACGATCCATCTGTCGGCAAAGCAGAGCACAGAACTCTAGAAAACGGAAAGACCAACGTTAAATTACATTTTAACGTTGGTTCGGGTTGTTCTTTTAATAATTAATAAAGCCTTTATACCGTTTTCGGGTTCGGATTGTTTCCTCTGAAAGGGCGCTTTGCATACTTTGCCGACCGGGGCAAAGTATGAGCCGGAGCGGCTTGAGCGAAAAAACTTTATTATTTGCAATTTATATTTCTGTAAATATCAAGCTTTCAATACTTGGATTGCATTGTTGTCGAAGTGTACCTGTTAAAATAAAAATCCATAACAGTTAGATTTTCTTTTAATATTTTCGTTTCAATAAAATATCAAGGTCTTTCTCGCTCAGGCCGCTAAGCCCTTTACTTTTGCACATTCGAGCGCAAAAGTAAACAAAACGCCCTTTTGCCTCGGAAAATACTTTCCTCGGTGACCGCCTTCGCCGGCTCGGCGGAGATAAAAAACTGCCGTGGATTTTTGTGTTAATGTTTGCTTTTATTGCCATCTTTCTCTGTGCTGTTCTTTTTAATCTTTCAGTACCTCCATACAAACTGTTTTACAGGAGGGCACACCGTGGCAGGTGTGCAGACAAACGGTAAGATTTCGAATTTACGGTTAAGCTTCTGCTAACTTTATTATTTATAAACACATAAAATCATAGCTTTACGGAGCTGACCGCAGAGCTTTTCGGAAAAGCAGACAGAGAGCAACGATAATAAATAATTTTACTTAAGCCGAAAAAATCCACCGTAAAAGCTTTCTGCTGATACGATGGATTTTTTTATTTTACTGTTTTATATGATTTTTTCTGTCTGAAAATGCAAAATGCCTTTAATCCTGAACGCATCAACATCGCTGTCATATTCGGCTTTTCCGAGAGATATACCGATTATGTTTTCGTTGCTGTTCATAAGCACAGTCATAACCGTTTCCGTGAGAGTATATATCAGAGCGGGGGAGAGTGTGAGCGGGATGAAGCAGCTGACAGAAATTTTAACGCTGTTTATTTCTGATTTGTTTCCGTTTCCGTCGTCGGAAAAGTAAAGCTTATTTTCCTCAGCTGAAAAAGAAAAGTAGGTCTTTTTTATGGGGACGGGTAAGCTTTTGTTTTCGTAGGCTCTTATTGCCTGACAGCTGTTATTCAATATTTCCGAATCACCGATAGCTTTTATAAAAGAGTCGATAAGAGCTGTTGCAGATTGCATATCATCCCTCCTTGTGGACTATCGCCCAATAATATAATTTTTTTTTGCCTAAATATACCGGCTCACAGTGGTCGGTGGAAAAGGTGTCGGAGCCGAAAAAAAGAGTGTATCCGCTGTCTTCGATATATTTTATATCCACCTCCGGCGGTGCCAGAAGAAGATATTTGTTCATTCCGTCATATCCGAGCTCTGTGGGCACACCGCTGAGATAAATTTTATTTTTGTATCTCAGCGGCTGCAAAAAGGCATTGAACTGTACCGTGTCGTCATCCTTTGAGGAAATAACCGTAACGCCGTATTTGTCGAAAAGAGTGTTTTTTATGATTCCGTTAACTGCCACAGAAGAAAAATCCTCCGTCAGTAAGAATGGAAGAAGCGGCGGCGATTGCCTCGTCTCTTATGCGCTCTTCGAGCTTCAGCTCCTTTTCCGTGTTTCTTCTCACGGACATATCACCGGCGGTATATGCTTCGTATTTGTCCGTTTCCGTCAAACGGGTGAGAAAGAAAAAGTAGTGAGCCAAAGCTGCCGCCGTGTGGGGGATAAGGGGGCTTTCTCGGTCGGCACCGGGTTTAAGCCTTTCGTAAACCCATAAAAGTCCTCTTTCGCATACGGGTGTGAGCTGTTCGTCGGTAAAGGTCTCCATATCAGCATATTTCATCAGACAGCTTAAAACCTCGCTGACGTCGGTCATGGCTTCACCTCTCAGCCCATAATAAGGAATTTGGTGGCTTCGTTGTAAATTTTTGCAAAGCCGGTGGTTGAGGTGACGCTGGCTCTTTCGAGCTGTCTGTCGATAAGTTTGTCGAAATCCGTCACGATTCCGCCTGCCTGCACTCTTTCGAGTGCACTTGATTTGTCCAAAGCGATAATTTTATCGGCGGGTAAATCGGGGAAGTAAATAATTTCTGCTCCGAAGGGGGTGATGAGGTTTCCCGTTGCGTGGAAATTGAGTCCAGCGGCCGAATCTCTGAATTCCTCCATTTTAAGCAGCTTCGAAATTACCTCAGAGCCCACGATGAGGGTGGTGAGCTTAAAGCTGCGGAAGGATGCCCACAGAGTGATAAGGTCGTTGTAGCTTAAAGCATCGAGAGAGTCAATCATAATCGGCTCGAAATCCTGACCGCTGCCGTCGTCTGCCAAAATTTCACTCACAGCATTGTGGAATTGGGTATTGGCGATGGAATGGCCTATTTGTCTGAGTGCGATGGTGAAAAGGTCGATGCGCTGATATTTGATTGCCTCATAGGAGGCGGTGATCATTCTGCCCGTTTTTCTGAGCTTGACGAGATTTTCTTTTACGGAAACTCTCGTTTCGGGAATGTGAGTTCCCTCCATAATGTCCTTGAGCACATCCTCTCTCTTTGTCATATCCACAGCCAAAGAACGGTAATCGAGACTGTCGATGTCGGTTGTGGTGGCGACGATGCGGGAAACGAGGTCGTTTTCCGTGAAGCCCTGATGGACCGCTCTGGAAACATATTCGGGGAAAAGAGCCGCAGACTCTGTCGTTCTGAAAAACTTTTCGATTGAGTCGCTGTTTTTGCCGCCAACCTTTATGTCAAAGCGTTTGAGCTGTCGCTGAAAGGCATCGAGACCTTCGAGTGCCGTGCCTTTGTAATTTTCGCTGGGATCGATGCTTTCCAGAGCCTGAGTAAAGGATTTACCTGTGGTATAAAGACCTTTCTCTAATCTGATATTGTCGTATGTAGCCATATTATTTTATTCCTCCTTATAATTAAAGTATGATGCCGCAAAGCGAAGCGGCTTTATCTACAGAGACGACGAGCATTTCTCTGCCGTTTTCACCGGCTTTTACGCCGCCCGTACCGTCGGATACTAGCCTGCAGCAGCCGAGAGCGGGGGCTTCTCCCGTATAGGGAAGTACCGTGTAGCCCGAAAGAAGCACACTTGCATATCCCTTTGCCGCGGCGGTGCATATACCCGCAAAGGCTTCACCGTCGGATGCGTTTTTTACCGTGAAATTTGATGCCACAGTAACGGGGTAATCCTTTTTGACTGTGGTTACTGCGCTTAAGGTTACTTCTTTTCTGTCGTAACCGTCGAGATAATTGAGCATATTGTTTTCCTCCTTAAATTCTGAAATCTGTGTTATCGTATTTATGTGTTGCCTTTACTGCCGAAAGCTGTGATGATACGGGAATGCGGGAGTTTGCCTGTTCTTCCATCGAACGGCACAGCTCCTTTACCTCGCCGATGCTCATGCTGTCACAGCCCTTTATAAAAGCTGAAACATTCACAGCCGGCATAATGATGAAAGCATACTTTTTTATCTGTGCCGTAAGATACTCACGGTAAGCTTTGCCCTCCTGAGCCATATTTTCCAGTAAGGCTATGTGTTGTTTGAGGCTTTCCGTCTCTTCGGCGGTAATACGGATGTCTCCGTTAAGGCTTTTGAATTTTTCTATTGTCATCGTTGTTTTGCTTTCCTTTCTTTCGAATGATTTGGTTACGCCTGCATTTCTTTGTGCGGGAACCGCCACAAAGGACCATTCGTAGGCATCTGTGGGACTTCTGAGTATGCCGTGGCAAATCTTGTCGCCGTATACCTTACCCTTGATATGCTCGCAAAGATGCTTTTTCATATCCTTTCCGCATATGGAGCATATGCATTCGCCCATGGCACAGCCTACGCTGACCTCCTTTTTTATTCCGCCCTCGATTTCTTTTATGAGAGAGGCATTTTCGTCGGTGCGGAGCATATAGGCTCTCGCTTTGAGAGCCGTATAATCCTCGCCGCAGGAGGTCTTTTTGCCCGGCTGTTTTTCGGTGTAGGCTCTGAATATCCTTGCTCTTTGATCCTTTGAGCGCATGCTGTGGTCGGAAATACCTGTTTTGCCCGTAAAAAGCTTGCCCAAAGCCTCAAGGCTTTCCGTGCTGAAGCGTTCGAAATCTCTGTCCGTTTCATTGTCGCACAAAGTGACGGAAAAGATATACACGTCCTCAGCCGTGAGGGGTGAGCGGGTGTAGCCGTTAATGAGCTCCAATTCCTTTTCAGCTGTCATGTTCATCCTTTTCACCTCCTATTTCGTGATAAATGCGCTGACTCTGAGCCTTGTAAAGCTCACTCTGAGCCATAAGAGTGATGTCCTGCAAAGTGAGGTTGTCCCATTCCACGGTAAAATCGCAGTCATAACCGTTTAAGCTGAGAAAGGTACGGCATATACGGTTTATAACGGGGGTGATTTCTCTGCGGTAGGCATCGATTTCGCTGGTGAGAATATCTGCCTGCTGGCTGCTCATCCTTTCGCTCGTGGACCAATTGAGACCGAGCAGAAAGGGCGGTATGCCCATTTTTGCCACAATCTGTTCCAATATCTGCCTCACGGGCACCTCACTGTCAAGTATCTGATTGTCCGCACCGATGGCCTTGATGCTGACGTCACCCACCGCCACGAAATCCTTTACGGGACCTCCGGCCTTCATCGCGTTACCCCATTCCTTTGCCACCTGCATAGCTCTTTCCTGAGCATAAGCTTTATCTACTGTGTCCTTCTGAGGCTTATATGTAACGGCGAAGCGGACATTTCCCACTCTTTCCCAATTGAGGCCGATGGTGTTGAAAATTTTTAAAAGCACATCGGAAACAAATGGAAGACCCTTAAGGATTGACGTTCCGTAAATTTTACCCGGTTCCGGATTATGGACGGATAAAAGTATGAGCTCAGGGTACCTCACGGGTGAAAAAGAGCCGTCGGGGCTTTGTGCATTTATCACTATGTCGAGTGGAGATTTGCCCTCGCACAGATAAACGCTTTCGATAGGGCTTACGAAAAGGTGGGTTATCGTGGAACCGTCGGTTATCATTTCTCCCACGGCGGTACCTACGGTTATAAGCTGTTCAAAAAAGGTGCTCACGAAAGCGGAAATACCCTTTCTTGTACCGCCCACATTCACGTTTCCGAGAAAGTATTCGAGCTCTTTTTGTGCCGTGCCGTCGGTGCATACCACCTGAAATTCACCTAAAAGACGTACAAGCTTATTGACAGCCGCATCGATTACGGGTACAGCTTGGCGCAAATGCGAATAAAGATGTGTGTCTGCGGGACAGGCGGGGAAAAGTGAATTAAAGGGATGAGAGGGGACTGCCGTCTGAGGCACGGCAACGGCACTTATCGTTTCCGGTGCTTTTCTGCGTTTTCCGAATGCCAAAATATTCTCCTTTCTTTCATCTGAAAATTTTTATTCTCTGGCTGCGGCTAAGGCAAAAAAGCCTGATTCATCGCCGCAGTCGAGAATTGTAGAGACAAAATATCTTATGTCGTCCATAGCGTGGTCATTTTCCTTTTTCGGTGTGTCTTTGGTCGCATTTTCTTCCCATCTGTACAGAGAAAATTCCTTCGTTGAAGCCACGCACACCGGTGAAATGAGGATTTTACCGTCCCTGAGGGCGCTTTGGACCTTTCTTATGCCCGAAATAACATCGTTTTTTGCCGGGATAACCCTGTATTTACCCTTTCGTCTGATACATTCGGCAAAGGAAGCGGCGGAGGGGTCTATTATGACCGCTTCGATTTTTCTGTTTCCCGCCAAATCACACATCTTTGCGTAATATTCCTCGTCCGTCAGCTGTACACCCTCTGTACGTGAAGAATAATAATATTCGCCGAAACGGTACCATATCCCCTTATGGAGTCCCCATAAGCCCATAGAGGTGGGATTTACCGTGCCGTAGTCACAGGAAATGTAACAGCTTTCAAATTCCCTTACCGGCGGCATAGACGTGTATTTTCCCTTTGCCGCCTCCGGGTAAACGAGTCCGTCGGCAGCTACCCATCTGCCCAATACAAAGCGTTCATAAAAGGCGCCGCTGTAAAGACGCTCATAGCGTCTTATTACCTTAGGGGAAAGGGAGGGGTTGTCCTTCATGAGAAAGTGCAGATAAAGACAGTTTTTTTCCTCTGCCTTTTTTATCCATTCCTCATAAAACCAATGCTTCGGATTTTCGGGGTTACAATTGAACCAAAATTTCGAGCCGCTCACAGAGCACCGGGCCAATGCCTGCTCCACAAAGGAGCGGGGCATAAGTGCCGCTTCATCCAAAAGAACACCGCCTAAGGTCATACCCTGTATGAGAGAGGCGGAGCTTTCGTCTCTGCCTCCGAAAAGGTAAAATTTGTTTGTGCGGTTCTGATGTGAGATTTCGAGCATATTCTGACTTATTCTCTCTTTGCAATCAAAACCGAGCTTTGTGAGCATGGGAATGAGAGAAACCGTAACATTCCGTCTCAGTGAGGCGATGGTTTTGCCGCAAATTGCAAAGGAGACTCCGTCAAAGGAGTAAAAAGCCCACAGTATAAATGAGAGAGACATACATGTGGTTTTTCCGCTCCTTACGGCTCCGTCGCATATGAGTCCGTCAAGGCTGCTGTAGGGTGAGGACTTATGCCACCAAGAGAGAGCCGTAAGCTGTTTTTTCGAAAATGCTAAAAAGCTGTTAGCTGACATCTTTTTCATCTCTTAATGCGGCCGCACTTTTTTCTATGGCGTCGAAAAGTGACACCGCAGGATTTTTTTCTTCCTGACAGGATATTTGCTGTAAATGCTCCAAAGCCTTCAGGCGGTCAAAAAATTTGATTTCTATATCTCCGCCCTTTTTTCTTTTAATATCGGAAATATTATAAAGATCCATCTGTCTGATTTCCTCTGCCGTGACCTCGTCTTTGAAAAGCAGGCTCACCGCATCGGCAAAACAGCCGAAGGCGAGACGGTAATAGCCCGATATAATGTCCTTTTGTGAGGCTCTTTTTTCTTTGTCGTTTTTTTCGATCTCCTGCTGTATCTCCTTTTTTCTGAGCAGTCGCAGGGCTGTTCTTTCCGGAAAAAGATAGCCGGATTTTGCCGCCGCCTCACCGCCGTTTCTGGAAAGACAGTAATAAGTGCAAAAGAGCCTTTCTTTGGATGTTAAGGTGCTGATTTTAAATAACCCCTTTCTGTTTTTATTTTTTTGTCTCTCACCTATACCGGGAAAAGTGCGGATTTTTGCGTACTTTATGCAAAAATGGAGACAATTTGCAGAAAATATTTTTAAATAATTAAAAAAAATACAAAATCAAGTCTTTTTTGAACAGTTTGTTGACAATATATGAGTGTAGGTGTATAATTAATTTGTATTTAAAGTACAGTAAAAGAAAGGAGCAAAAAAAATGGAAAATATATTTAATTGGATTTTGGATAATTGGGGCAGAATAGTAGCTTTTGTTGATAAGTTATTTGAGATTCTTTCTGAAGCATTGGATTGATTTGAATAAAAAGTTTTGAATTAAGAGGCTGTCCGGATGAAATATTCCTGCGGCTTCTTTATTTTTTTGCCGAAAAGTATTTATTTTGAATTTGTAATGTAATATAATAAAAAGACAATCTGTTGATAATGGAGATATACTATGTCTGCTTTTGAAAGAATACTGAACCTGAGCGAAGAATACATCAGAATAAAGGATAATATACGTCGCGGGGTACATCCCTTCGGTGTTATCGGTCTTTCCCGTATACATAAGGCACATTATATTTCCTCTTTGGTGAAGGAAACGGGCAAAAAAGCACTCATTATATGTCCCGATGAGGGCGAAGCCACCAAACTTTGCAAAGATATTTCCGCTTTTTGCGACGGGGCACAGCTTTATCCTGCCCGTGATTTCCGCTTCCGTGAAAGCGACAGCAAATCTTTGGATTTTGAACAAAAGAGAATCGGTGTGCTGAAAAACATTTTAGACGGTGAATGTAAGCTTGCTTTGTGCAGTATAGAGGCGGCTATGCAGGTTACCATACCCCGCAGTGAGCTGAAAAAGCGTTCCTTTGAAATCGGACTTTCTCAGGAAATAACCACCCATGAGGCGGTAAATGCGCTCCTCAGTGCCGGCTATACCCGCACTGAGCAGGTGGAGGGCACGGGTCAATTCTCTCTCAGAGGCGGTATACTTGACATTTTTCCTCCGGGAAATGAAAGCCCCGTCAGAATCGAATTTTTCGGCGATGAGGTGGATTCGGTTTCTTTTTTTGACATCGAAACCCAAAGACGTAAAGACAGTCTTGATTCGGTAAAAATTACACCCTCCCGTGAGGTGCTTTTTGATTCACCCGAAGAAATGAAAAAAAGACTCGAAGCCTTCCTGACGGGTGTAAAGGGTAAAGGAAGCGTAAAGGCAAAGTCTCTCATCAGCGAAGATATCGAAAAGCTCAGTCATTTTATGACTGTGGCAAATGACAAATATATCTCTCTTGCCTACCCGGAAGAAAAGGAAACCGTTTTTGACTATATGCAGGACTGCCTGATTTTTGTCTGCGAAAGCTCGTCGGTAAAACAGAAATTCCATTCCTCTTCATCCCTTCTGACCGAAGACATCAGAGCCATGTTTGAAGATGGTGTGCTCACCAAAGGTCTCGACGTTTTCTCTCTTTCGTGGAATGAGATACTGTCCTTTTACGAAAATGGCAGCACGGTATATATGGACAATCTTGCCCGCGGCTCCTTTGACACTCCCGTGAAATCTCTCGTCAGTGTCAATGCATCCCTCCTTTCACGTTGGGACGGTACGCTGTCCTTTCTTATGGAGGATTTGGAGCCTCTCATGAAGCTCGGCTTTACCGCCGTGGTTATGGCGGGCACGGAAAAAAGCGCCAAAGAGCTCGCCTATGATCTTGAAACCGAGGGGATAAAAAGTCATTATTTCCCCGTCATTCCTGCCGAATTCCCGGAAAAGACCGTCAGCGTCATTTCGGGCACCGTTTCGTCGGGTATAGAGTATAACAGTCTTAAATTTGCTCTGTTTACTTACGGCAGAGCCGTGGAAAAACAGAAAAAAAGAGTCAACCCCGCCTTTAAGGGCAGAAAGGGCGTAACCTCATTAGAGGAGCTTTCACGCGGGGATTATGTGGTCCATGCCGTACACGGTATCGGCATTTTTGACGGCATAACCACCATGACCGTCACAGGTAAAATAAAGGATTTCATAAAGATAAATTTCAGAGGGAGCGATGTTCTTTACCTTCCCGTCACTCAGCTTGACCTTATCGCCAAATACATTTCACCCAAA
Source organism: Clostridia bacterium (assembly GCA_017397845.1). GTDB lineage: Bacteria > Bacillota > Clostridia > Oscillospirales > Acutalibacteraceae > UBA6857. Next base: position 32,020 of record JAFQHU010000007.1, on the reverse strand, counting down.
GACACGGATAAGGTGATAAAGCTGAACCGTTTGGGCAGCGACGAATGGAAGAAAACCCGTTCAAAGGTAAAAGCTGCCGTAAAGGATATGGCGGCTGAGCTTACGAAAATTTATTCGGCAAGACTCAACTCACCGGGCTTTGCTTTCTCACCCGACATGGATATGCAAAGCGACTTTGAGCGAAGGTTTGAATTCGAAGAAACGGAGGATCAGCTCGAAGCCGTAAGCGAAATAAAGCGTGATATGGAGCGGCCGAGTCCCATGGACAGACTTCTTTGCGGTGATGTGGGCTTCGGAAAAACCGAGGTGGCTTTGCGTGCTGCATTCAAATGTGTAGCCGACGGAAAGCAGTGCGCCATTCTCGTTCCCACGACCATTCTGGCCTTTCAGCATTTTCAGACCATTAAAAAGCGCTTTGACGGTTTTCCTGTGGAAATCGACATGATTTCCCGCTTCCGTACCCAAACCGACAGAACGAAAATAAAAAAGGCCCTCAAACGGGGCGCAATAGATATTATCGTCGGCACTCACTCCATCATTTCGAAAAGCGTGGAGTTCAAAGATTTGGGTCTGCTCATCGTTGACGAAGAGCAACGCTTCGGTGTCGCACAGAAAGAAAAGCTGAAGGAAAAATTCCCCCTTGTGGATGTTCTGACTCTTTCGGCTACGCCTATTCCCCGTACCCTCAATATGGCGATGACGGGTATCAGAGATATGTCCGTGCTGGAAATCCCCCCTGTGGGCAGATACCCGGTTCAGACCTATGTGGTGCCTCAGGATATGGAAATTTTGGCCGAGGCCATGGAAAGGGAAATCCGCAGAGGCGGTCAGGTTTATTATCTGCATAACCGTGTGGACTCCATAGAAAGACGTGCGGCAGAGATCAAAAAATATCTTCCCGATGCCCGTATCGGTATCGGTCACGGCAAAATGACCGAAGATGACCTGAGTGAAATATGGCGGAAGCTTTTGGAGAATGAAATTGACATTCTGCTGTGCACCACCATCATCGAAACAGGTGTGGATGTTCCGAACGCAAACACTCTCATTATCGAGGATGCGGACAGAATGGGTCTGGCTCAGCTGCATCAGATAAGAGGCAGAGTCGGCAGAAGCTCGCGCCGTGCCTACGCTTATTTCACTTATAATAAAAATAAAGAGGTAACGGAAATAGCGCAGCGCAGACTGTCGGCAATAAAGGAGTTTACCGAATTCGGCTCAGGCTTCCGTATAGCCATGCGTGATTTGGAAATCAGAGGTGCGGGTAACGTTCTCGGTGCACAGCAGCACGGACATATGGAGGCTGTGGGCTACGATATGTATCTGCAAATTCTTTCGGAGACCATCGAGGAGGAAAAAACGGGTATTGCCGCCGCGGAAAAGCAGGAATGTCTTATCGATATTTCCGTCGATGCCCATATTCCGGAAAGCTATATCGATTCGGTGAAAAATCGCATCGGTATGTATAAGAGAATAGCCGAAATCGAAACGGGCGAGGATGCCATGGACGTTATGGACGAATTCATTGACCGTTTCGGTGACCCGCCGAAGGCTGTGGAGGGTTTGGTTGAGGTTGCTCTTCTCCGCTCCAAGGCGGCAAAGTTGGGTATTTACGAAATCAAACAGCAAAATTCCATGCTGTTGGCATTCCTTAATGAGCTGAAGCCGCAGTATGTGGCGGCGGTGGGACATAAGCTCCGCGGCAAAGCTATGATAAGTGCCGCCAAAACCAGTCCTTACATTTCCTATAAGCTGAAGGGTGTCAGTCCTGTGGAGGGAATGAAGGAGCTGATTCAATCACTTTCACAGGAAAGCGATTGAAAATGCAAAATAAAGGATTATTTCGTTCCGATTATATCCGTGTAAGGGTTATTAGTAAATTCACATTTACACCGCCCATATAAAAGATATTATTATGATTAAAAACTTACCCTCTACCGCATTTTTTATTTGCGGATAGAGGGTAATTTTATTTATATTCTGTTTATCCGCGACCGCCATTTTGCCTTTTGCATTTTGCCTTTTGCATTTATCATGCCGTTTCAGTAAATGAAAACACAAAAATCCACCGTCACATCCAACTCATTGAAAGAAAAAAGCTTTTCCTTATCCCTGTCGCTTGTACGGTAATAATAGGGGGTCATTCTGAACAGGGCATCTATGTCCTCTTTTGACGAAAGATGTATTTTGCCTGTGACCTTTCTTTTTTCTTTCGGGGTTATATTTTCTGTTTCGGGGGGCATTTCGTCGTTTTTATAGGGTGTGTCGTAAAGAATCTCCTTAAGCTCAAAAAGGTGGTTTTCGCCTGCTACGACGGTAATGAGCGTCCCTTTGTCCTTTAATATACGGGAAAATTCCTTTTCGTGAAAGGGCGCAAAAAGATGGAAAACGATGTCTATGCTTTTGTCTCTCACGGGTATGCGTGAAAGGTTGGCCACGAAGTATTCACAGCCGTTTTTCCTTTTGGCGGCGAGGCGGACCATCTCTTTCGAAATGTCAAAGCCGCACATCTCACAGTTGACTTTTTCCTTTATTTTATGGGAATAATATCCCTCACCGCAGCATATATCGAGGATATGAGGGCAGGGGAGAGATTTATCTTTTATTATCGAAATAAGCTCATTCAAGAGAATATCAAAGTAGCCCTTTTCGAGAAAGGAGCGTCGAGAAAGAGCCATATCCCTGTTGTCACCGATAAGGGAGCCTTTTTTGTGTGTACCGGCTATGAGGTTTATATAGCCCTCTTTCGCTCTGTCGAAGCAATGGCCCTTTCCGCATTTCATGCTGCGGCTTTCTTCTCGGAGCTCTTCACCGCACACGGGGCAGATAATACTGTTCATTTTATCACTCTTTTTCATTTTGATGAAAAGATTATATAAAAAACAGGGCAAACAGTCAAGTCTGCCCTTAATGTATTTAATTATCGTTGAAATAATCAAAAGCAAACCATCCGCCCCATGAGGCTAACATGCCGCCACCAAGATAAATCGCAAGTGTATCAATGCCGGCAGGGACAAAGTAAAGCAGACAAGCAATTACTGTTATCGGTATACAGCATAAAAGTGTTTCAAAAGCAAGAGAAACGATTCCGTCTCCGAATATGAGACAGGCAACAATCAGGAATATTATAATTCCGACGACAGTCCAAAAGGAACTTAAAGAGTTATAACAATATATCGTAAATGAATACAAAACGATAATTATGCCCAAAGAAATACTTTGTGCTATAAACCATGCAAGCAGACTGCGGAATCTGATTATGCGAGTCAGTACGCAGGTTATGAGTGAAAAAAGAAGCATATAGGGAATGCTTGAAACAAGGACGGAAAGATGGTCCGTAAAAAGTGAGACAGGGGGCTTGTTAAGTACGATAAACTCAAATAACGGGGTTGCTTTGAGGTTGAAAAATGTTTTTACTGCCGGGTCATTGAGATAATCGAAGTGTGATGTGTAGTTGAGTTTTACGAAGTAGATGCAGCAGTAGGATGCCACGGAAAAGTACATGGCGGTAACTGCAAACAAATCCGAAAAATTAATCGAAAAATTACCTCTGTGTCTGACGATTTCTTTTTTTAACAAATTTACAAAGTAATCGGAAACGCCTGCCCAAATCACGAAAAGTGAAATCCATATAAAAGTGGTTATGCTAAATCCCGATGCGGTGTAAGAGATGTAAATTCCCAGCATAAAGAATGTTGTTCCGAGAGTTGACAAAAGATTCGGTACAACATTGAAAAAGACTGTTTTCAGCAACGAAAATCCAAAACCGTAGCCTGAGAGTATGGCAAAAAGAACGCTGTAAGCGAGGAAAAATACCAATAAAGCCAATAAAGTAATATAAGTAGTTTCAGGCGGAGAATATTTATCTGAAATAATAGCGGAGATTTTTTCTATGCACCATCCTGATATTAATACTGAAACGGAAGCCGACAATCCTGAGAAAAAAGAATGCTTTAGCCTGTATAAAAGAGAACCCGTATTTTCATCTATTATGTCAGCATCGGTCCGAATGCCTCTTAAAATCTGATTTTTCGGAATACGGACATTGAGAAACAGTATTGAAAATAATCTGAAAAGCAAACAGCTTACCGATGATGAAATAAAAAGCTTTATTAAATCCTCTGAAACGGAGCTTGCTGTTATTTCGGGCAATTTAACATTATATCCGAGAATGTCATTTACGGTGTCATATATGAATTTTGCAAAAGGAAACTCACCCATTAAATTTGCCAGGAAGGATTTACCTTCGGGAGTTTTCAGAAATTCTGAAAACCATATCAGTAAAATGATTATTAAAGTCAGACTGATAATTTTTGTCAGGTGTTTTTTTATGAATACAAGCATTTTAAAAATCCTTTCTTTAATTAAAATCGGTGCTCATTTGTGGTTTGAGCACCGATAAAATCAAGCAGTTATGTTTGCATCATTTTTTTGGCTTGAACCAACGGACGGGAAGTCCGAACGCATCGGTTTTGTATTTTCCGAAAATGATGCCTATTTGCTCGACAGCCGTATAAAACATACCACCGAGGAATTTGAAGGATGTTGAATATCCTGTTGAGTTAGAGATATGACCATAATATACAGTATTACTGGATTTGTCATAAATGCCTTCTGAAAGAGCTGAATTGGCTACATTTGTTACCATGCCGGATGTGATTTCAGCAGTCAGCTTCATGGTATCCTTCACCCCAAATTTGTATTTGCCTCTTACGTTTGCCGCTTCTTCATAAAAGCCTAACCATTCAAGATGAGAGCCTCGGTCAGCTCCTGCCCATGCCTTGAATAAAAGAGTCCATCTGGAACGCCAACCTTTTTCGAGAGCTTTTGCTTTAATTTCTTCTCTCTGTTTGATTTCACGTGCTGTTTTTTTGATTGCAGAACTCATTACTGTCACTCCTTTATAAAATTATGAACTTATAATATCAATATTGATAATAAAAGTCAATATAAATTTTCAAAATCATTAATATTTTATGGAAAAATTGATATATTAAATCAAAGAATGGTTAGTCGGGTGTTAATGATGATTAATTTTAGTGCAATTGGAAAAAGAATAAAAGAGAAGAGAAAGGAACTTGTCCTTACTCAGGAAAAATTAGCTGAAATGCTTGATGTTTCCGTGGAGCATTTGAGCAGAATAGAAACGGGCTCTTATAGACCCAGTCTTATTCTTATTGAAAAAATATGCGCGATTTTCAGAATTGACGAATCAGAGCTGATGTTCGGAAACAAACAGGATTATAAAAGCAGTAAAGATTTATATTTTAAAATAGAAAGTCTTTCTGCAGAACAAAGAGAGGCTATAGAAAGAATAATTGATTATATGGATTGATATGTTTTATTTCATATCCCCTTGAAATTTCCCTTTTTTTGGTATATAATAAAGCAAAGAAAATTTTTAGGAGGAAATTACAATGACAGCACAGGAATTTTTTGATTTATTCGACGAATTTTTCACCAAGCTTTGGAACTGGCTTTATGATCTTGTCTGCAAAGAATTCAGAGAAGAGCCCAACGATGATTTTTATGTTGACACGATGTTCCCCGAAAGCAAATAACTGAATATCATGGCTGTCTCGATTGACAGCCTTTGATTTTATATGAAAGGAAATTCTTATGATAAAAGAATATCTTGAAATAGGAAAAATCACCTCTACCCACGGAATAAAGGGTGAAATGAAGGTTCAGCCTTGGTGCGACAGTGTGGATTTTATGAAAAAATTCCGCACTCTTTATCTTGATAAAAAGGGAGAAAAGCCCCTTAAGGTAAAGATAAGACAGGGCGGCAATATGGCTATAATGAAAATCGACGGCATTGACACTCCCGAAGAAGCGAACAAAATGCGGAACCGTATCCTTTATATGAAGCGCAGCGATGCTGTTTTGCCCGAAGGCTTTTATTTTATGCAGGAGCTTTTCGACTGCAAGGTCGTCGATGCCGATGATGAGGACAGGCTTTACGGCATACTCTCCGATGTGAGCGAAACGGGAGCCAACGATGTTTGGCACATAAAAGTCGACGGCGGAAAGGAATATCTTATCCCTGCCATCCCTTCCGTGGTTATTGATGTTGATGTGGCTGAGGGCATCATAAAAATACGCCCACTGAGAGGAATTTTTGACGATGAAGATTGATATACTCACTCTCTTTCCCGAAATGTGTGAGTCCGTTCTGTCCGAAAGCATTATCGGCCGGGCAAGACAGGAGGGAAAGGTGGAAATAAACTGCATCCAAATAAGAGATTATTCCGCCGACAAGCACCGACGTGTGGATGATGCTCCCTACGGCGGCGGCACCGGTATGATTATGCAGGTACAGCCCGTTTATGACTGCTTCCGGGCTCTGTGCGAAAAAAGAGGGACAAAGCCCCATCTCATTTTTATGTCTCCTCAGGGTAAGGTTCTCACTCAGCAAAGAGTCAAAGAGTTGGCACAGATGGATAATATCGCCATTCTCTGCGGTCATTATGAGGGCATAGACGAAAGAGTTATAGAGGAAATAGTTGACGAAGAAATATCCATAGGCGACTATGTGCTGACCGGCGGTGAGCTTCCCGCTCTTGTTTTAGCTGACAGTATTTCGCGTATGCTTGACGGTGTGCTTGCCAATGAGGATGCCTTTACTGAGGAAAGCCACTTTAATTCTCTGCTGGAATACCCCCAATACACCCGCCCCTGCGAGTGGCACGGACGGGCTGTTCCCGATATACTGTTATCGGGGCACCATAAAAATATAGAGAAATTCCGCCGCGAAAAATCTCTCGAAAGAACCTATGACCGACGTCCCGATATGCTGTCAAAGGCTGAGCTTTCGAAAAAGGATATTGAGTATCTGCGGGAGTACAAAAAAAGTATGAAAAATGAAGAAAAAGAATAAAAATAGCCTTATGATTGTGCATAGTGCTTTTTAAAAGAAATATTTTGTAGTTATTTTGCACAAAAACGACTCTTTATTTTTATTGAAGTTTAGTCTTGCAACCAAAATCTTTTAAAGTATCTTTTAACCATTGACGAAGAAAAGTTTTGTGGTATAATATATAGCGACACTCAAAAGAAAAATTTATGTGTGGGAGATATAGATATGTTTGTTAAAGATGTAAAAGTTCAGAATCAGGTCGGTCTTCACGCTCGTCCCGCTACCTTCTTTATCCAGAAAGCAAATGAATTCAAATCATCCATCTGGGTTGAAAAGGAAGAGAGAAGAGTAAACGCAAAAAGCCTTCTCGGCGTTCTTTCGCTCGGCATCATGGGCGGCACAGATATCCGTATCATCGCCGGCGGTTCCGACGAAGAACAGGCTGTTGAGGAGCTTGTAAAGCTTGTTGAATCAGGCTTCACAGAATAAGTTAATATCTGACTTCTGAAAGGTTCGGCTTTATGCCGGACTTTTTTATTTTAATTCGGAATGTGCAATCGCGGGAAAAGCTTCGGGAACGAAGAAGAAGGGGACGGCGCCCTCGACGTCCCGTGTATAATCAATGTCACAGGGACAACACATCGGTCGTTCACTGAAAACGTTTATTGACAAAGAAAAAAGCAGGTGATATTATAAATCCGTCAGGAAAGTGCATCCGAGGAGGAGGCATTCGATAAATTTTTCGAACTGTTTAATCAGTTTGTTGAGCAGAAAAACAGAGTAAAATAAGGAGTTTTCCACACTGAAAGGTTTTCAACAAAATCTTCTCGGTTCCTTTCTGTTTATCATTATCATTTTCTTTATCTTTATATTTACATTCTGATTTTCTTTACCTGCAAATGTAACAATTTTTACATTTGCATGCAATTGCATAAAAAGAGAAGGAGCGAGGGTGAGTACGCCGACGTCCCATAAGGAAGTATTTGTTTCTCGAACAAAATTCCCTGTATTTTTGCCAAAAGCCTCGCAAGGCGACAGCCTTGCTGCGTTTTGTGACTTCAATACAAGAAATTTTTAGTTCTTACGAAACTGCGAAGCACTTTAAAATGCGAAAAAACTTTGCAAGAAAAGGCAAAAATCACTGATAATGCTGACGCATATCGGTGATTTTTAACGCATTATTGTGAAGTTGTTTCACTTTTTAAAGAAATACTGCCTTATGGGACGTCGGCGTTTTCCACATCGTTCCTTTTATTTTTTTTGGTTTTCCACACTGTGTTTTGTTTGCGGTTTCGATTTGCTGATGACGAAGTATTTTTCTGAGTTATCTTTCAATATATATGTCTATATCAAAAAAGCATAAAAAACCCCGTAAACAGGAAGTTTTTTCTTTCTTAAAAGGTTGAAATTTTGTCGAAAAAATGTTATGATTAACCGAATGGACTGTGTTGGTGTTTTATGAACTTAAATACAGGAGAAAACGGAGTTTTTTTAAGCTCAGACCTCAACGCCCAAAAACTATTTTTCAGAGAAAGGATCATAGATGTATGAAGTACAGTTATTATCCCGGTTGTACCTTACGGACAAAGGCAAAAGACCTTGACACTTATGCCCGAAAGTCTGCTGAGGTTCTCGGCTTCGAGCTGGAGGAAATCGAAAATTGGCAGTGCTGCGGCGGTGTTTATCCTCTCAGCAGCGACGAAATCGCCACAAAGCTTTCTTCTGTCCGCGCCCTTAACGAAGCAAAGGTCAAAGGGCAGCAGCTCGTTACCCTCTGCTCTGCCTGCTATCATGTTTTAAAAAGAGTAAACGACGATATGCAGAATGTGGAGGATATCAGAGTAAAGGCAAACAACTATATGAAGCTTGACGAACCCTATATGGGCGAAGCAAAGGTTCTTCATTTTCTTGAGGTTCTCCGTGACGAAATCGGCTTTGATGAGCTTAAGAAAAAGGTGGTAAAGCCCCTTACGGGTAAAAAAATAGGCGCATATTACGGCTGTCTTCTTTTAAGACCCGGTGAAATTTTAGGCTTTGATAACCCGGAAAATCCCACCATAATCGAGGACTTTATCCGTGCTTTGGGTGCTGAACCCGTAATTTATCCCTACCGCAATGAATGCTGCGGCGGATACATCTCTCTTAAAGCAAAGGATCTCTCCGCCAAAATGTGCGACAACATTATGGACAGCGCATCGGGCTTCGGTGCGGATATGCTTATCACAGCCTGTCCTCTTTGCCAATATAATCTTACCAAAAATTCCAAAGCCACAGTTCCCGTTTATTATTTCACGGAAATATTGGCCGAGGCATTAGGTGTGAAAGGGGAGGAAGAATAATGAGCAGCACAAACAGTAAAACAGCGGCGGCAAAAATCGCCGAAATCAGCGGCACAAATCCTCTCAAGTGTATGAAGTGCGGTAAATGCTCCGCTTCCTGTCCCGCTTTCGAAAAAATGGACATAAAGCCTCATCAGTTTGTGTCCTATGTAGTTAACGAAGATATTGAAGCACTCGCAAAGTGCGAATCTCTTTGGTACTGTCTCTCCTGCTTCGCTTGCGTGGAAAGATGTCCCAGAGATGTAAAGCCCGGCAAAATCGTCGATGCGGCCAGACAGACCGTGGTAAGACAAAAGGGCGGAAATTATCTTTCAGCCAATGAAATCCCCGCACTTATCGATGACGATGTTCCTCAACAGCTTCTCGTAAGTGCTTTCAGAAAATTCAGGAGGTGAGACAATGAACGGAATAGGCGTTTTCGTCTGCCATTGCGGCAGTAATATCGCAGCGACGGTAGACGTTAAAAAGGTTGTTGAAATGGCTAAGCTCGAACCGGGCGTGGTTCACGCTGAGGAGTATCAGTATATGTGCTCCGAAGCCGGTCAGGAAAGAATAGCCAAAGCAATAAGAGAAAAAAATCTTTCCGGTGTGGTTGTCTGCTCCTGTTCACCCCGTATGCATGAAACCACCTTCAGAAAATGTGCCGAAAAGGCAGGTCTCAACCCTTACATGGTTGAAATTGCCAACCTTCGTGAGCAATGCTCATGGGTACACAAAGACATTAACGAGGGTACCGAAAAGGCAGTTATCCTTACCCGTGCGGCTATCGCAAAGGTAAGCCTCAATACCTCTCTTGTCGCCGGAGAAAGCGGTGTTACAAAGAGAGCACTCGTTATCGGCGGCGGTATCGCAGGTATCCAGACAGCTTTAGATATCGCAGATGCAGGCTACGAGGTAGATATCGTAGAAAAAACGCCCTCCATCGGCGGTAAGATGGCTCAGCTTGACAAAACCTTCCCCACTCTTGACTGCTCCGCCTGTATTCTTACACCGAAAATGGTTGACGCGGCGGCTCACGAAAAGATCAATATTTATTCCTACAGTGAGGTGGAAAAGGTTTCGGGCTTCGTCGGTGATTTCACCGTAGACATCCGTAAAAAGGCAAGATATGTCGATATGAACAAGTGTACCGGCTGCGGTGCCTGTATGGAAAAATGCCCCAGCAAAAAGGCTCTCAGTGAATTCAACAGCGGACTTAACAACCGCCCTGCTATTTATACTCCCTTTGCACAGGCTATTCCCAATGTTCCCGTTATCGACCCCTCTCAGTGCTTAAAGCTTAAAAATGACAAATGCGGTCTTTGCGCCAGAGTATGTCAGGCAGGTGCTATCGACTATAAGCAGGAGGATGAAATCGTAACCCGTAAATACGGTGCTATCGTGGTTGCCACCGGATTCGAGGTAATCAAGCTTGACAATTACGACGAATATGCTTACAGCCAGTCTAAGGACGTTATCACCTCTCTTGAATTAGAGAGAATTATGAATGCGGCGGGCCCCACAAAGGGTCACCTTGAGCGCCTTTCCGACGGCAAGGCTCCCAAAAATATCGTATTCATTCAGTGCGTAGGCTCTCGCTGTGCGGATAACAAGGGTAAAAGCTATTGCTCAAAAATCTGCTGCATGTACACAGCAAAGCATGCTATCCTCATCAGAGATAAATATCCCGATGTAAACGTAACGGTATTTTATATCGATGTGCGTACACCGGGCAAAAACTTCGACGAATTTTACAGGAGAGCAGTCGAAGAATACGGCGTAAATTACGTCAAAGGCCAGGTAGGCAAGGTTACTCCCGAACCGAACGGCAAGCTTACAGTTCATGGTGTGGACCTTCTCGATAACAAACAGCTCAAGGTTGAAGCTGATATGGTTGTTCTTGCCGCCGCTATCGAGCCCTCACCCGAAGTGAGAAACATCGCCACAATGCTTACTGCAAGTATTGACACAAATAATTTCATCACAGAGGCTCATCCGAAGCTCCGTCCCGTGGAATCACCCACAGCCGGTGTATTCCTTTCGGGTGTATGTCAGGGACCGAAGGATATTCCCGAAACTGTTTCTCAGGCAGGTGCCGCGGCAGTTAAGGTTATCGGTCTTTTAGCCAAAGATAAACTTCTCACCAATCCCTGTACCGCCAAAGCAGACGAGCTTCTCTGTAACGGCTGCAGTGCCTGTGCAAATGTTTGTCCCTACGGCGCCATCAGCTATGAAGATAAGCTCATCAATGACCACGGTATCAGAAAGACCCATAGAGTCGCTGTCGTCAACAGTGCTCTTTGTCAGGGCTGCGGTGCATGTACCGTTGCCTGTCCTTCGGGTGTTATGGATCTTCAGGGCTTCTCAAACAGACAGATTATTGCGGAGGTGGATGCTATATGTCGATAAATCAGGAATTCAAACCGAAAATAGTCGCATTCTGCTGTAATTGGTGCAGTTATGCGGGTGCTGACCTTGCCGGCGGCAGCAGACTTTCCTATCCCGCCGATGTAAAGATTATCCGCGTACCCTGCTCATGCCGGGTAAATCCCATGTTTATTCTCCGTGCCTTTGAAAGAGGTGCCGACGGTGTTATCATCTGCGGCTGTCACCCTGGTGACTGCCATTACAGCACAGGTAACTATTATGCACGAAGAAGAATGACTCTGCTTTTCTCTATGCTCGATTATCTCGGCATCGAAAGAGAGAGAACCCGTGTGGAATGGGTTTCCGCAGCAGAGGGCGTCAAGTTCTCCACCACTATGAACGAATTTGTTTCGGCTGTCCGCGAGCTGGGCCCGAACAGAAGATTGGGGGATTTAAGATGCAAAGATTAATTGACAGAATGAAAGAGCTTCTGGCTGACGGCACCGTGGTTCGTGTGCTCGGCTGGAAAAAGGGCGATTTGGGCTACAACCCCGAACCCCACTTCTTTAACAGCGCAGAGGAGCTTGATGATTTCATCTATGACGGCTTCTGCGGTGCAAACTTAAGCAAATATATGATAAAGGGCTCAAACCTTGAGGGCAAAACCCTTATTCTTCTCAAGCCCTGCGATACCTACTCCTTTAATCAGCTGCTCAAAGAGCACAGAGTTCTCCGTGATAAGGTTTATATCATCGGTGTAGGCTGTAAGGGTAAGCTTGACATCGAAAAGATAAAGGCTCAGGGCATCAAGGGTATCACATCAGTAAAGGGCGCCGAAATCAGCGGCAAATGTGACGAGCTCACAGTGGAAACAGTTTACGGCGAAAAGAAGGTAGCTTATAAGGACGCGATGCTCGAACGCTGCCACGTTTGTAAGGGAAAAGAGCATAAAATTTATGACGAGCTTCTTTTAGACAGCACCGACACCTGTGACGGCGACCGCTTTACGGATGTTGACATCATCGAAGGTCTTACCCCCGAAGAAAAGTTCGAATATTTCCGTAAAGAGCTTTCCAAATGCATCAGATGTAATGCCTGCCGTAACGTATGCCCCGCCTGCTCATGCAGAAAGTGTGTCTTTGATTCGAATAAATTCGACTCAGAACAAAAGGCAAACGTTGACCCCTTTGAGGAAAGCATGTTCCATATCATCCGTGCATTCCATGTGGCGGGCAGATGTACCGACTGCGGCGAATGCAGCCGTGTATGTCCCCAGGGTATCCCTCTCCATCTTTTCAACAGAAAGTTCATCAAGGATATCAACGAATATTACGGTGAATATATCGCGGGTGAAGATGCAGAAACCAAAGGTCCTCTTACAGACTATACCTTAGTTGACCTTGAACCGGGCGAAAGGAGATAAGAAAATGAAAAAGTTTTTAAAATCAGAACTTACCGCTCTCCTTAATGCTATAAGTGAAAAAGAGAGAGTTTATCTTCCCGTTTCAAATGCCGGTCAGACAAACTATGATATATATAATGAAAACAGCAAGGTTGATCTTGACACTCTCAAAACCGTAAAGAGTGCTAAGGAGGTTTTCTTCCCCCAGAGTGAAACCCTTTACACAGTAACCAAGGTTGACAAAAAGATTAAAATCACACAGGAAGAGCTTGAAAAGGAAGAGTTCGTTCTCTTTGGTGTCAGAGGCTGTGACGTAAAGGGTATCGAGGTGCTCGACAAAGTGTTCCTTTCCGAGCCCGTTGACTCCTTTTATAAGGCGAGAAGAGAGCACGGGGTTATCGTGTCCTTCGCCTGTAATGAGCCGGAAGAAAGCTGCTTCTGCAAAGCCTTCGGCATCGACTGTGCCGAGCCTGAGGGAGACGTAACTATTTATGATTGCGGTGAATATTACTTCTGGAACGCAAAAACCGAAAAAGGCGAAGCACTCACTGAAAAGCTCGCCTCCTTCCTTTCCGATGCCGATGAAGCACCCGTAAAGGAAAAACAGCAGGAAATCAGAAAGATTACCGGTCTTCTTCCCTATATGAATATTTCTCTTGACTCATGGCACGGCGAGGCAACAAGCGAAAAGTTCGATTCTCCCGTTTGGGCTGACATTTATAAGCCCTGTATCGGCTGCGGAACCTGTACCTTTATCTGTCCCACCTGTCAATGCTATGACCTAAAGGATTACGAAACCAAAAACGGTATTCAGCGTTACCGCTGCTGGGACTCCTGTATGTATTCCGATTTCACCATGATGGCTCACGGTAACAACAGAACGAGCCAAATGCAGCGCTTCCGTCAAAGATTTATGCATAAGCTCGTTTACTTCCCCGCCAACAACGACGGAATGTATTCTTGCGTAGGTTGCGGCAGATGTGTGGACAAATGTCCCGCATCGACCAATATCATAAAGGTTATCAAGGCTTTCGAAAAAGAGGAGGGCGTAAAATAATGTGTGATTGCAAATGTCATGAAAATTATAAGCTTGACACCCTCGTACCGATGGTCGGTGTCATCACAGATATCCGTCAGGAAACTCCCGACGTAAAAACCTTCAGAGTTAATGCTCCTGAGGGCGGTAAGCTTTTCGAGCATATGCCCGGCCAATGTGCCATGCTTTATGCACCCGGCATCGGTGAGGCTATGTTCTCCATCACATCTTCACCCACAAACAAAGAATATCAGGAATTCAGCATCAAAAAGTGCGGTGTTCTTACCGATTATCTCCATGACCTTCAGGTGGGAGACGAAATCACCGTAAGAGGTCCCTACGGCAACGCCTTCCCCGTGGAAACGGAGCTTAAGGGCAAAGACCTTCTCTTCGTTGCCGGCGGTATCGGTCTCGCACCTCTTCGCTCCGTTATCAACTATGTTTTGGATAACCGTGAAAATTACGGCAAGGTAGACATCCTTTACGGCTCACGTTCAGCCGATGATTTGGTTCAGTTAAAGGAAATCAAAGAAAAATGGATGAATGCAAAGGACGTAAACGTTTATCTTACCATCGACAGACCTCAGGACGGTTGGGACGGCCATGTCGGCTTCGTTCCCTCTTATCTTAAAGAGCTTGAGCTTTCCTGTGACAAAACAGTCCTTGTCTGCGGTCCGCCGATTATGATCAAATTCGTTCTTGCGGCTCTGACCGAAATGGGCTTCTCCAAAGAGCAGGCATATACCACATTGGAGCTTCGTATGAAATGCGGTGTCGGTAAATGCGGCCGCTGCAACATCGGCTCAAAGTATGTTTGCAAGGACGGACCCGTTTTCCGTTGCGACGAAGTAGACGAATTACCCGACGAGTATTAATCTGGAAAGGACATTATAAATATGAGCAATTTAGTAAATGTATATTTTTTCGGTAAAAAGTATGAAGTACCGGGCGAAATGACCATTATGACCGCCATGGAATATGCAGGCTATACTCTCTCCAGAGGCTGCGGCTGCCGTCACGGCTTCTGCGGTGCCTGTGCCACCATTTACAGAATCAAGGGTGATAATACCCTTAAAACCTGTCTTGCCTGTCAGAAGCAGGTGGAGGACGGTATGTATGTTGCATCCATTCCCTTCTTCCCCACAGACAAAAGAACCTATTCCATCGATGAAATCAAACCCACAGAAAAGATTATGATGGAGCTTTATCCCGAAATTTACAGCTGTATCGGCTGTAACGCCTGCACAAACGCCTGTACTCAGGATCTTAACGTAATGCAGTACATCGCTTATGCACAAAGAGGCGAATATGAAAAGTGTGCCGAAGAATCCTTCGACTGTGTAGCCTGCGGCTGCTGCAGCGTGAGATGCCCGGCAGAAATCTCTCATCCCATGGTCGGCCTTCTGGCAAGACGTCTCGTAGGCAAATACATCGCTCCCGAAACTGAGCACCTTAAGGCAAGAGTTGAGGAAATCAATGAGGGTGCTTATGATGAGCTTATCGAACAGATTATGGGTAAGCCCATCACAGAGATGAAAGAGCTTTACAATACCAGAGAAATCGAGAAATAAGGAGGGAAAATCCAAATGTTTACAGCTGAAATGCTCGAATCAATAAAAAAGGTTGAAGCAACCAGAGAAGAAAGAATGAAGACAGAGCCCCGCAGAATGACAGCCGAGGAAAAGGATGCCCTTCTTAAGGCTTACCATCCCGACTACCGTGCAGACGGCTTCGCTGAAATCAAGGTAGGTCCCAACAAAGGTCAGAAGGCTCCCAAAGAGCTTACAAACCTTCTTCATTCAAACAGCAGACTTTTAACGGATAAGGTCGATATCACAAAAATTGACTATGAAACCGATGTTCTTGTCATCGGCGGCGGCGGTGCCGGTGCATCCGCAGCTATCGAAGCCAATGAAGCAGGCGCTGACGTAATGATCGTCACAAAGCTTCGTATCGGTGACGCCAATACCATGATGGCTGAGGGCGGTATCCAGGCGGCTGACAAAGAAAACGATTCACCCGTACAGCATTATCTTGATGCCTTCGGCGGCGGTCACTTTGCTGCCAGACCTGAGCTTCTCCGCAGACTTGTTATGGAAGCTCCCGATGCCATCAAATGGCTCAATGAATTAGGCGTTATGTTCGATAAGGACGAAGACGGCAGAATGGTTACCACCCACGGTGGCGGCACATCGAGAAAAAGAATGCACGCCTGCAAGGACTATTCAGGTGCTGAGATTATGAGAAATCTCCGTGATGAGGTTCTCAACAGACAAATTCCCGTTATCGAATTCACTTCTGCTGTCGAGCTTATAAAGGACGATAAGGGTCAGGTAGCCGGTGCAGTTCTCCTTAATATGGAAACGGGCGACTATCTCGTAGCCAAAGCAAAGACAGTGGTTATCGCCACCGGCGGCGCAGGCAGACTCCATTATCAAAGCTTCCCCACCTCAAACCATTACGGTGCCACAGCTGACGGTCTCGTGCTCGGTTACCGACTCGGCGCACCTCTGCTTTATCAGGATACTATCCAATATCATCCCACAGGTGTTGCTTATCCGTCACAAATTTTCGGTGCTCTCGTAACCGAAAAGGTGCGTTCACTCGGTGCTATGCTCGTCAATAAGGACGGTGAGGCTTATGCTCATCCTCTCGAAACCAGAGACGTTTCCGCATCTGCCATCATCCGTGAATGTGCTAACGGAAAAGGTGTTGACACTCCTCTCGGCAGCGGCGTATGGCTTGACACTCCGATGATTGAAATTTTAGGCGGTGAAGGTACCATCGAAAAGAGAATTCCCGCCATGATGCGTATGTATCTTAATTACGGCATCGATATGAGAAAACAGCCCATCCTCGTTTATCCCACTCTCCATTATCAAAACGGCGGTTTGGAAATCGGCGGTGACGGCTTTACCAAGGTTATTCCGAACCTTCTCGTTGCCGGTGAAGCAGTAGGCGGTATCCACGGCAGAAACAGACTTATGGGTAACTCACTTCTTGATATCATCGTTTTCGGCAGAAATGCAGGTAAGGCTGCAGCGAAAAAAGCCAAAACCGTAGAGCTCGGTGAAATGAATCTTGACCATATTGACGCATATGCAAAGGAATTAGAAGCAGCAGGAATCGAAACAAACGATGTTTCACCCCTTCTTCTTCCCAAATATGCAAGACACGAAAGATAAGGAGTAATAACAATGCGCGAAATCAGCACAGATATTATCAGAGACACCATCGAAAAGCTTTGCATTGAAGCTAACTGTCACCTCCCCGGTGACGTAAAGTGTGCCATCGAAAATTGCCGCAAATGCGAAGACGGACTCATCGCACAGGGCATCCTCGATGACATCATCGAAAATTATAAAATCGCTGACGATGAAAATGTACCCATATGTCAGGATACAGGTATGGCTTGTGTATTTCTTGAAATCGGTCAGGATGTACACATCGTAGGCGAAAACCTTGCCGATGCCGTTAACGAAGGCGTACGCAGAGGCTACGATAAGGGCTATCTCCGTAAGAGCGTGGTTAAGGACCCTATCAGAAGAGGTAACACAGGTGACAACACCCCCGCCATGCTTTATACAGAAATCGTTCCCGGTGAAAACATAAAAATCACCGTAGGTCCCAAAGGCTTCGGCAGTGAAAACATGAGTGCCATCCGTATGTTCAAACCCTCCGCAGGTCTTCAGGGCATCAAAGATTTTATCATCGAAACAGTTGAAACAGCGGGTCCCAATCCTTGTCCTCCCATGGTAGTAGGCGTAGGTATCGGCGGTACCTTCGATAAGGCAGCTCTTTTGGCAAAGAAGGCACTTATGAGACCTGTTGATTCCGAAAACCCCGATCCCTACTATGCAGATCTCGAAAAGGAAATGCTCGAAAAAATCAATGAGCTCGGCATCGGACCTCAGGGCTTCGGCGGCAAGACCACAGCCATCGGACTCAACATCGAAACACTGCCCACTCATATCGCAGGTATGCCCTGTGCCATCAACATTAACTGCCATGTAACACGTCATCAGTCGGAGGTAATATAAAATGGAAAAGAAAATTACATTACCCCTCACAGAAGAAATTGCCAAGAGCCTTAAAGCAGGCGACAGAGTTCTTCTCACAGGTATTATTTACACCTCAAGAGATGCAGGACACAAGAGAATGTGCGAAGCCCTCGCCAGAGGTGAAGAATTGCCCATCGACCCCATGAATGCCACCATCTATTATGTTGGCCCCACACCCGCAAAGCCCGGTACAGTTATCGGTTCAGCAGGCCCCACAACCAGCGGCAGAATGGACGCTTATGCTCCCACTATGATGTCCGTTGGTGCCAGAGGTATGATCGGTAAGGGTGCAAGACTTCCCGAAGTCGTTGACGCTATGAAAAAATACTCCGGCGTTTACTTCGGTGCCATCGGCGGTGCAGGCGCTCTTTTAGCCAAGTGCATAAAAAGTGCAAAGCTTATCGCTTACGAAGACCTTGGTGCAGAAGCACTCCGTGAGCTTTATGTAGAGGATATGCCTCTTATGGTTATTATCGACAGCGAAGGCAACAACCTTTATGAAAAAGGCAGAGAAGAATATCTTAATTCTAAGAAATAAGAAATCAAGCTATAATGAAACAAATACCCGTCGTATTGATTGCGACGGGTATTGCTTTAGTTTGGCGACTATCGGAGAGCGTTTTTACACAGTTAATGATACCGTAATAAAAATAAAGCTGTGAACACATAAGTATTCACAGTGTAAATATTTGCAATAAATCTGTTTGACAAAATAAAACATATTATGTATTATATTAATGAGCTGACCACGGTAGGCGGAAGATCTCTTATAACAGGGAGACTGTGACTCTCTGATTACATATAAACCCGAAAGGGAAAATGTTTTCAGCAGAGGTGATTGCTATGGGCGATACAATCGTTATTTTAGCACTCATTTTCTTTATAGTGCTCATTAGTGATGTACATAAAAGAAAACAACCGCCTCTCTTCGACTTAGGCGGTTGTTTTTCTTAAAATAACAAATCTAAGCAGAGATTGACTGCTTATCGGTCAGCTCTTTTACATTTTTATTATATATCACATTTTGTGAAATGTCAACAGGGAAATTTGACAAAGGAATGTTTAGTGAGCTTGACCATAGTCAGGAGGATAAAAATGAAGCTCAAAAAAATCATCATAGCAATACTGTTAATCTTTTTTATCGGCGGTATTTGTTTTATTTTTTCCTCTGAAGAGGAAGCACGGGAAGATGTGAAAATCATCGGCGGCTTTTATGACAGTGCAGTAAATGAAAAGGTCGTTCCCGGTGATGCCATCTGTTATTCCGAATATTATTATAACACAAATATTTCAAAGGACATCAGCAGTACATATTTGTCGGTTGATTCAGAAAATATAGCCGAAGTAAGAAAATATATGGAAAGATTCGAGGACAGATTTCTTTACAGCACCGATAAAGGTAAAAAGGATTTTACAGAAAATCTGGACGAAGGCGATTATTATTTTCTTGATTCTGGATGTTCGTCAGAGCTTTCCGAAAATCATTTTAAGTTGTACTATTATGACAGCGAAGCCTATACTTTATATTATATGTGGAGATGTCAATAAAAAAGGAGAAATACATATGAAATACATTACCCCCTTTACTCCCGACGAAAAAATATCACAGGTTGCTCTCGGCTGTATGAGAATAGGCGACAAATCCGACAAGGAAATGGATTTCTACCTTAATAACGCCGTTGAGCTTGGCTTCAACTATTTCGACCATGCCGACATTTACGGCAGAGGCAAGTGCGAAGAGGTTTTCGGTGCGGCGCTTAAGAGAAATCCCGGCTTAAAGGATAAAATCCATATCCAAACCAAATGCTCCATCGTACCTCATGTTATGTACGATTTTTCACGGGAGCATATCATTTCTTCCGTTGACGGCTCACTGAAAAGATTAGGCGTGGAGAGAGTGGATACACTTCTGCTCCACCGCCCCGATTTACTTATGGAGCCCGATGAGGTTGCCGAAGCCTTCGACGAGTTGGAAAAAGCGGGCAAGGTTAAATATTTCGGTGTTTCCAACCATAGTCCCTTACAGATTGAGCTGCTGAAAAGAAGTGTAAAACAGCCTTTGCTTTTCAATCAGATGCAGCTTTCCGTGACCAATGCGGCTATGATAGCAAACGGAGCAAATGTCAATCTTCCGAATGCTGACGGTGTGAACTATGACGGCTATCTCCGTGATTATTGCAGACTGAATAATATCACCATTCAGCCCTGGTCACCTCTGCAGTACGGCTTTATCGAGGGCAGCTTCCTTAAAAATAAAAAGTATAAGGAGCTTCATAAGGTTATGGACGAGGTAGCAGAAAAATACGGCATTACGGACACAGGCGTAGCTATCGCATGGCTTTTGCGCCTTCCCGAAAAAATGCAGCCAATCGTCGGCTCTATCAATCCCGACAGAATAAAAGCAGTAGCCCGGGCGGCTGACGTAACTCTTTCACGTGAAGATTGGTACAGAATTTATCTTGCCGCAGGCTATAAGCTTCCGTAAATCTTAAGATTTCCTTAAATTACCCGTAAGGCACTTGCCCTGCGGGTTTTTCTTGTGCTAAACTGAAACCGAGGTGATACTATGAAAAAAGCAGTAAAAACAACCGCCATCGTTTGCGGTACGCTCCTTTTGGGTAACGGACTTCTGATGTCTTTGATCGCTAACTTTAATATCGGTCTTGTACCCGTATACGGTCTCGGCGCTGTGCTGACGGCTTACGGTGTATTTTTCGATAGGATAAAAAAGAGGGTAATTCTCGATGTTATTTTAGGTGTCGGGATTTCGGTGCTGTTGGGCTTCGGCATTTTTATCGGTGCTTACGGCGGTAATGACACGGCGGATTACAGGGAAGAGACGGTTATCGTTTTAGGTTGCGGCATAAGAGGGGAGAGAGTCAGTGTAGGCCTCGCCAAAAGACTCGACAAAGCCTATGAATATCACAGACGTAATCCCGAAGCTCTCATCATCGTTTCCGGCGGTCAGGGCCCACAGGAGGATATTCCTGAAGCATTGGCTATGAAGCGTTATCTTATGGGCAAAGGTATTCCGGAGCATATGATAATTATGGAGGATAAGTCAACCTCAACTATAACGAATTTCAGAAATACATATGCCATAATGCAGGAAAAGGGCATGTCAACCTCTTCTGTCGTTTTCGTTACTAACGCTTATCACGTTTACCGTTCAGCATATTACGCCAAAGCTGAAGGCTTTCTTGAGGCATCACACCTCGGAACGAATATAATATGGTATACTGTGCCTATGAATTATATGAGGGAAATGCTCGCCATAGTTAAAATGTGGGTATTTGATAAAAGCCTCTTCTGAAAGGTAATTCCCCTGACAGGGGAAATGTCTGCAATGCAGACAAAAGGGTGCCGGTCTCCCGGAGGGAAAGGTGGCGGTGAAGGCCGTCGCAGAGGTTCGTAGGGGCGGATATTATCCGCCCGACTTTACTGATGATAAGCAAAAAAACACCGCAGAAATTAATCTGCGGTGTGAATTTTTTATCTTGTCCCGAATCAGAAAAGAATGATAAGGAACTGTGACACAAGCACAACTACGATAAGAGCGATGGGGTAGGTGGAAGCGTAAGCTGCAGCCACATCCTCTGTACCTGCTGTACTGATGAGTGTGCCGAGAGCAGGAGTGGAGGTCATACCGCCTGTGATGGAGCCAAGGTTATTGAGAAGGCTGAGCTTGAGAACATATTTGGCGAAAAGGTAGCCGATGATGAGGGGAACTATCGTCATAATGATGCCGTAAACGAAATACATCGCATCGAAATTTTCCACGAATTCAGCACCGCCGGGGATACCTGCACCGCAAAGGAAGAACACGAGACCGAGCTCACGGAAAAGCTTGAGAGTGCTCTGTGAGGGCATAATGCTCAGTTTACCGATGCGTGAGAAGTGACCGAGAACGAGGCTGGTAAGAAGACAGCCGCCTGTGGTGGTAAGTGAGAAGCAGGTGCCGTCGAGACCTTCGGCTGAAAGGGGAATCTTCACCTGACCCAAAACAGCACCGATTACTGCTGCGAGTGAAAAAGCGGCGATACCCATGTGGTCAAGCTCAAAAAGTTTGCCTGTAAAGGATTTCTTTTTGCTCTCCTCTTTAACGATGAGTTTTTCACGTTCTTCATCCATGTTTGCT
Source organism: Clostridia bacterium (assembly GCA_017397845.1). Lineage (GTDB taxonomy): Bacteria > Bacillota > Clostridia > Oscillospirales > Acutalibacteraceae > UBA6857. Next base: position 9,839 of record JAFQHU010000007.1, on the reverse strand, counting down.
TTTGTGAGCTTGGGCATAATCTGAACGAAAAGAACTACACCGATAACGCCGAAAATATAAGCGATGCCGTAGCCTACGGAAACGAGATTCTGATACTCTGCAGCGACGGTTGCTTTGGCAGCAGAGAAAGCAGGAGTGGAGGTGAGTGCACCGGCGAGAAGTCCGGTAATCATAGCCACGAAGCCGTCCTGATTTTCGATGGTACCGCCGTAGCCGATAACCTCACCGAGAGCGATACAGCCTGCGGCAGCAAGACCGCCGGAAAGGATAATGATAAGGCCTAAAAGCACATAGGATTTGAAATTTCTTTTGAAATTGCCGAAAAATTTGGGACCTGCTATGAAGCCTACGGATGTAACGAAAAGGACTAAACCGAGAGATTCGACAAGTGAAAGACCGGCATTGAAGTCATAGGGCTTTGAGGAAAGAGCGAATACCAATTGTCCGTCTGCATTTACACTGAAAGCGAGTGCGCCGAGGATAAGAGCCACGATGAAAACGCCTGCATCACCGAGCGATACACCCTTAACGGTGATTCTGCCGAGGGCATAACCGCCAAAAAGAACAGCGAATATAACTAAAAGCAGGGTTGAGATGTTACTAATGGAGATAACTCCGCCTAAGAAACTCATGAATAAGACCTCCGATATATTTTTTTGTATTATTTTTACCTTGAATATTCTATCATTTGCACCAAAAAAAGACAAGAATAAAACTGTACAAACATAACAAAAAATCATAATAGGTTTTGTTTAATAAGCATAGACGTAATTAAGATAACAGAAATAAAAAACGGGAGGGAAAAAAATAAAAAAACTTCCGTAAAACACTTGACATTTGATGTGCAGGTGTGTATAATATCACTTGTTCGTTGCGGAATTGTGTAAGGGTAGCACAGCAGACTCTGACTCTGTTTGTCTGGGTTCGAATCCTAGTTCCGCAGCCAAAAAATCCAAGTCGTAAGACTTGGATTTTTCATTTATGTCCGCAGGACATAACTTCGTTACGAGCGAAGCGAGTACTTCATTTGACAGCTTGCTGTCAACTTCATTGTCCGAAAAGCGGACATAAACGAATGAAGTTGCCTTACAGCAAATGAAGTGGCTTCGCCAATGAAGTGTGCCTTCGGCACAATGAGGTTGCCCTACGGGCAAACGGATTGATTTTTAAGGTCTGTTATTATACAATAAGTTTGAGGTGATATTATGTCTCTTAATGCTACTGAAATTAATTCTGTTAAAATAACTTTTGACAAAGAAAAAACTAAAGCATACCGTAATAGCTTTAATAGTCCTTGCGACTGTCAGGACTGCAGAAACTTTTACAAGAACTTAGAGGATAATAATGAACTTATTGAATTTTTAAATATATTTGGTATAGACTATCAGTGCTCTGACGAGATTTTTTCTTGGGAGTTAGGTGAAGAAAGTAATTCTTTTATTCATTATGAAGGTTATTACGGAGTTTACGGGTATTTTGATGGTGATGACTTCAATTATGAAAATTTTGGAATCAAAATCACTTTTTCAAAAGGTGCTTCTGTGCCTCATAATAGAACAGGAGAATACTTCTGGGTATGCGTTGATGGTGATTTTCCTTATATGCTTGATGAAGAAAGAGAACTAACAGTTACCTTTTCACAAAAAATAGAAAGATTAAGTTTTTTTGACAAACTAAAATCTATACTTCGTTTAATTTAATTTTTGCCAAATTAAGCTGTAAACACAAAAAATCGACAAGTTTTGACTTGTCGATTTTTTATTTATGTCCGCAGGACATAACTTCATTACGAGCGAAGCGAGTACTTCATTTTACTGCTTGAAGTAAACTTCATTGTCCGAAAAGCGGACATAAACGAATGAGGTTGCCTTTCGGCAAATGAAGTGCTTACACAATGAAGTTGCCCTTCGGACAAAGAAATTTCCGAATCTGCAGTATTGCAAATTGATGTTATGTGTGATATAATCATCTCTAAAATAGTAATCTAATGGAGATATATTATGGGAGATATTCTTATAAAAATACTTGTGTGCTTTATTGCGGGAGCCGGAGCTGGCATCGGAACGGGATTTGCGGGCATGAGTGCTGCCGCGATTATAGGACCTATGCTAATAACCTTTTTGGGAATTCCCGCCTATGATGCGGTCGGAATAGGACTTATCAGCGACGTTTTAGCAAGTTCTGTCAGTGCATATACCTATAAGAAAAGCGGAAACTTAGATATTAAAAACAGCTTGCCTTTGCTCGCAAGTGTTCTTATCGTAACTATGATCGGAAGTTTTGCGGCAAGTTTTTTGCCCGAACAAGCTATGAGCGGCACTATGCAGATAGCTCTTATTATTATCGGATTGCGATTTATTTTAAAGCCTGTCAATAAAACGAGGGAGCAATTGGAAGCAGTTTCTCCTAAGAGCAGATTGATCAAAGCAATAGTCGGCGGTATTATCGTCGGGTTTATTTGCGGCTTTGCGGGTGCGGGCGGAGGAATGATGCTGTTGCTTGTTCTGACCTCCATCCTCGGTTATCCTATGCATTTGGCAGTCGGCACAAGTGTGTTTATTATGGCCTTTACGGCTCTTACCGGAGGTATAAGCCACTTTATGATCGGCGGAGTTCCCGATATTCTTTGCCTTGTGCTGTGTGTAATATTTACTTTGCTTTGGGCGAGAATTGCATCTAAAATTGCCAACAAGTCTAACGCAAAAACCTTAAACCGTGTAGTTGGTTTTGTTATGATTGTCACGAGTATCGTTATTTTGGCTGTTAATTATCTTTGATATTAATTGATTATTCGCTCCCTCGTTTATCGGGGGAGCTTTTTTTAGTAACAATTACATTTTAAATGTATAAATGTTATTGACAAGAATTAAAAGAGGGGATATAATATTGTTGCCAATTTGTAAACAATGAAACGGAGGAATTAAAAATGAAAAAATTATTGGCAGTATTACTTTCATTAACGATGGCTTTTTCACTCGCAGCACCTGCACTTGCAGTTGATTTCGACTTCGGTGAAATTCAGGATGCAGTAGGAAATGTCAAAGACGATGCATGTGACGCATTTGATTCTGCTAAGGATGTTTTCGATAACATCAAAGGTGAAGATGCTCTGGAAACAGTCAACAGCATCCTCGCTCTTGCTGAAAAGCTCGCAAAGGCTATTCACACACTTGTTCACACCCTTGCTGATCTTTTCGATTTCGATTGCCCCTTCTGTGTTCCCGCAGTTGAAGAGGAAGCAGTAGTAGTCCTTCCCGCAACTCCCGAAACACTTGCAGATGTTCTTGCATCAGCAAAGGAAGGCGAGGTAGTTTCTCTTGCAGCAGGCGAATACGAAACCATCACCCTCGGTACCCTTAACGGCATCACTATCGCAGCTGAAGACGGAGCAAAGGTTGACAAATTTGTTACAACAGCTGAAACAGCTGTTTCAAATGTAACAATCAAAGGCTTCAGCCTTGAGATTGCCGGCGAAACAAGAGATTGCGGTTTATTAATCGATGCCGCTGCTGTTATTGATAACCTTGTTATCGAAGACACCACCTTCACAGGTCCCGCAACATATAAAAGCTGTGCAGGTATTTTCGGTAACAACCCCAACGCAACTCTTACAGTTAAAAACTGTACATTTGACGGAACAGGCTATGCCATTTGGTCAGTTGCTAAGGAAGGCTTCGCAGCTCTCACTTTTGACGGTTGCACATTCAATAACATTTATTCATGGGTAATTCTTGTTCAGTACGGTTTCCTTGGCGACCTTACCATCAACGGCTGTACATTTACAGCATGTGAAGACGGTATTTCAAAGAACGGTGCTTTCGCAGCAGACAAAACCTTTACCTTTACAAACAATGTTGTAGCTGCTGACTGTGCAGGTCACGACGGTAAAGACAGCAAATGGTTTGAGCTCAAGACCGCTAACGCAGTTGTTACAGGCAACACTCTTGCAGAGGTTGAATGGATTCCCGGTGCGGCTCAGGGTATCAAAGCTCTTTAATTCTTTAAATTAATATTTTTGCTCCCTCGTTTATCGGGGGAGCTTTTTTGTTGACGGAGTATGCAAAAAAAACATATACAAACGTGTAAAACTACAATAACTGCTTGATATTGATTAAAAATCAAGGCAGTTATTGTAAATTTAATATATACCGATGTGAACACGGAATTTGAACAGAGAAGCTATAGGCGTTTTGTTTTTAATCACCAAAGCCGTTCTTTTGTTTATGTGTTTTTATTTTTTTGTATGTCAAACAAAAGCTTGGATTCTTCGAACAGAATTTTTTTGTATTCCGTGTCAAGTTTTTTATAAACTGCGACTAATAATTCTTCGTCACCGATCAATTTTTTGCTGTGTATATTTCCTAAAAGAAAATCTACCGAAACATCGAAGTAGTTAGCAAAAATAATCAGCGTGAAATGATCCGGCTCGCGTATATTCCGTATGTAATTTCCTATTGTTGAGGGAGCAATATTTAATTTGTCACCCAACTGCTTCTGAGAAATGTTATGTAACTCTAATAATTCGCGTAATCTGTCACCAAAACTCATATAATCACCATAAATACTTTAGCATATAGATATAATTATTTTTAAGAAAAACACGTTTTGTATTGACAAACCACAAAATGAGGTTTATAATAAATATTGCCAAATTATTAAAATTGAAACGGAGGAATTAACAATGAAAAAAATTTTGGCAGTATTACTTACAATCGTGATGGCTTTTTCACTTGCAGCTCCCGCTTTTGCAGCGGCTCCCGCTGTTGACATGGATGGCGTATCTGCTTCCATCGGTAATGTTTCAGAGGATGCTTCTGCAGCAGTCGATGCAGCCGGCAGCATTTATGACAGCATCAAAGCTGAAGATTACAAAGCAGCTATCGATGGTGTATTCGATTTTGCAGCAAAGCTTGCAAAGGCTATTCACACACTTGTTCACACTCTCGCTGATCTTTTCGATTTTGATTGCCCCTTCTGTGATGAAGACAAGGCTGCAAATGACGGTGAAGATGCAGGTAAGGACGACGAAAATGCAGAACCTGAAGCACCTCGCGGTGAAGGTGCAGGCATCGTTGTAGAAGACGGCTCTCAGACAACCTTTGGTGGCGGCGAATACTATGGTGATGTATATCTTCAGGCAGACGTAACAGTTGCTGAGATCATTATCATGGATTTGACAGCTGATGTTAATAATCTTGTTGTTCTCAACGAACGCAATACTGTTATTATCAGTGGCGGTAACTTCACTCTTCCCGAAGGCGGCAAGCTCGTTATCGACAACACAGATGATTTAACTACTCAGATTTGCTTACTCGGCGAAATTTATGTAAACGGTGAGCTTCTTACTTCTGAGAATGTTGATCAGTATTTTGAAAACTGCGAAAACGTTTGGTTCTATTAATTTTTAGTTGCTGATTTTTATAGTTCGGAGGAATAAGCAATGAAAAAATTTTTAGCAGTTTTACTTTCACTTGTTATGGTTTTCTCAATGAGCGCAGTTTCCTTTGCTGCATTCGATGCAGACATTGATGATGCAAAGACTGCAGTAGAAAATGTTTCAGGTGACGCAAAAGATGTTATCGGCTCAGGTGCTGATGTTGTTGAAAGTTTAAAGGACAAAGATTATGCTTCAGCTGTTAAAGGCGCATTTGTCTTTATTGAAAAACTTTTCAATGCAATTCATTCACTTGTTTGCACACTTGCAGATCTCTTTAATTTTGACTGTCCCTTCTGTGACGGTGCTGTGACTGATGCTCCCGAAACAGAGGAACCCACAACAGAGGAACCCACAACTGAGGAGCCTACAACTGAGGAACCCACAACTGAGGAACCCACAACTGAGGAACCCACTACTGAGGAACCCACTACTGAGGAACCCACTACTGAGGAACCCACTACTGAGGAACCCACTACTGAGGAACCCACAACTGAGGAGCCTACAACTGAGGAACCCACAACTGAGGAACCCACAACTGAGGAGCCCACTACTGAGGAGCCTACAACTGAGGAGCCTACAACTGAGGAACCCACTACTGAGGAACCCACAACAGAGGAGCCCACTACTGAGGCAACCACTGTAGGCGGATTCGTAATTGATGCTTCATACTCAGGTGAAGTTGTTCTTACTTCTGACAAAAAAATCGTTGATGATACAGCTGTTCTTGCTAACAAGTCAGTATCACAGCTTATTCTTGAAGGAATTACTGCAGAAGTTAACAATGTTGTAGTTCTCAATAAATCTAACACTTTATTCTTCATTGGCGGTAACTATACTGTTCCTGCAGGCGGTAAGCTTGTTATTGATAAGAGTGGCGACACCTTCACACAGGTATTTATAGCAAAGAATGTACCTCTCACAATTAACGGTGAGGTTATCACCACCAAGGATCAGGCCAAGGCATATATGTCAAACGTTGAATACATCCAATTCTTTAATTATTAATTAATATCAACTGCTATAAGGCAGCTCTCACTCGTTGAGAGCTGCCTTTTCGTTTATCTTTATCATTCTGTAATTTTTTTGAAAAAATTTTCACCTATCATGTAACTAAACAGCCTTTTCAATTGTCTATATATATGAAAGGACCTTTCAGACGGAGGTGATAAAATAATGCATTCAGCACCCAAGTGCGCAGACAGCAAAAAACAAAAACTGACGGAAATATACGAAAAGTACAAAAACCGAATGTATATCACCGCCTGTCGCATATTGAATGACCCTTATCTTGCCGAAGATGCGGTGCACGAAGCTTTTGTAGCCATTTCGAAAAATCTTGACCGGATAGGGGACACGGACAGTATACAGACCGCATCTTATGTGATCAAAGCTGCCAGAAGCAGGGCACTTAATATGATACGTCAGAAGGTGTGCGAGATGCCTACCCTGATCAGTGACGAGGATGCCAAAGAGGATGAAACAGCCCTTGATACCATTTGCGAAAAGGAAAACTATTCTTACATAGTCAGCGCCATTCTTTCTCTTGACACTAAATACAGGGATGTGCTCAGCCTTTATTATCTTAACGAGCTGACGGTGGCGGAAATCTCGCACCTGCTCTCACGAAAAGAAAACACCGTAAAGCAGCAGCTGGCCCGAGGCAGACGGAAACTCATAAATATAATTGAAAAGGAGGCAATTAATAATGAAAAATAATGATATTCTTAAGCTTGCTTTCGAGGAAGCGGCAGAGGAAGAATTAAAATCTCTCCCTAAGGAAGGGGACATAGTAAGAACCTATTCCAAAGATTTCAAAAAAAAGATGGATAAGCTTTTCGACGAGGTTGAACAAGATAAAACCGCACCCGTGAAAAGAAAGAAAATCAGATGGGCGGCACTTATAGCGGCTGTGCTGATGTGTGTTGCACTTACAGTTTCCGTTTCAGCTTCCGATCTGACACCGAAAGATATGCTTATGCTTATGGGACTGTGGACAGAACCCGACCCTGAAAATTATGTGGATATTGACTGGGAAATTAAGGGTGCCTATGCAGCAGGCAGAGCTGAGGATGCACACAAGGAAATTGTCTATGACGGTGAAGATATTGTTATTAAATATGTTATCGACGAAGGTGCCCATTCTGTACAGCAGGAAAAAGGACTTGTGCTTTTCCTTGACGGTGTCAGACAGATATTTACCGTAAAAAGCGGTGATGAAGTTACAAAAGATACAGATATGTATGTTATAGGCGGAAAACCCGGCACCGTAGAATCCATAGAAATATCTTTTCAGCCTAATATAGGAAGGAAGGGTGAAACTCTTGCTCTTTCTGTCGGCTCTTTCGCAGACCCCGATGGCAGTGCGGTTATATGCGCTTCAGAAAAGGGTACAAAAGATTACCATAATGATGAAGATCTTGACAGTATTTGCGATGATTGTCTTACAGATATAACCAAGGTGCACAGAGGCCCAAGAAGCTACAATCTTTCAAATGATGTTTTCGCCCATCTTATTATGGATGAGGATGCACCTGAGCAGAAGGCAGTTTGCGGAGATATCTTCGGCATGAAGGAATCTCCCGTTCATAAGAAAATACTTGATATGTATAATTATTATGATCCTTCAGATGACGAAACATATTATAATGAATACGATAAGCTCGAATCATTGAATGCTGTTCTTTATAAGGATATTGACGAGACTCTTTATTATGATGACGGCACACTTATTAAAGATACATTTATTCTTCACGATACAGGCTTTACCACCAAAGGCGAAGAAAATGAAAAGTTCACTCTTAATCTTCACGGTAAACCCGGTGAATACAGAGTAGCATTCTATATCGGAACAGAAGCACAGCCTGTTTTCGACGGTGCGGAAAATATAGATGTGACCATTAATGAGGGCAGACAGACAGAGCTTCCCGTCGAGCTTGATACCGCTAAGCTTCCGAAGGGTGACAACAGATACTATGTGGTATACAGGAAAATGGGCAATAATCAATTCGAACACGGCTGGTGGTGGGAGTTCCAGATTTGCGAAGGAACGATTACCGTCGAATAATCAGATAATCTCCCTTTAGGTATTTTCGGGGCGGATGCGATTATGCGTCCGCCTTGAAAAGTTATTTACGCCTCGCCTGAAAGGAGAGGTGTCTGCGAAGCAGACGGAGAGTTTATTTGCCTCCTGTTTTAAAAAAGGGGCGGTGGCAGACGGTAGGCTGACGGAGGGGTTGCCACTGCAACCTCACAGAAACCATTTACGTAGGGACACGGCTTGCCGTGCCCGCTAACAAACCGCAACCGTGCAAACCATAGAGCGAGGATAAATTTACCTCGCCGAAAAATACTGACATCACGTTAAAAATATGAGGTAGTATAATGAAAAAGAAAAGATTTGCTTTAGCTAATATTGTATATATCATTTTAACTTTTGCCGGCCTTGGAATTACATACTATGTATCACCCGATTTATCGATGGAGGATAATTTTGCGGTAAAGAATTTGGGTTTCGGTTGGGGTATGCTTTTTCTTATTGCTGTAGCATCAATAGTTATTATGTTGACTGTTTCATATTATGACTGTTTTAAATATAAAACTGTTTACATAAAGAACTGTAAATATACAGAATACTATTCTTTGGTTTTATATTGAATATAAGAACTCTCTTAAATCAAAATGAGGTGCCATATATAGATATTAACCATATAAAAATGCTAAAAACACATTATATAGTATGTATTGTACATAAGGTATCGAAAACACACGGATTAGTGTTCAAGATAATTAAAAAACTTGAAAAAAACTTTGCAAAAAGTGTTGACAAATGTCTTTTGAAATGATATTATAACAAAGCTTTCCGCAGAGATGTGGAAAACTTCATAAAAAGTCGATACGAAAAAGCTTGAAAAAAGTTTAGAAAAAGTATTGACAAGCGGTAAAGAGTGTGATATACTCTTTAGGCTGTCTCGGAAAAAGAGATAGCACGGACCTTGAAAATTAAACAACGATATTAAGAAAAGGAACCCGAGATTTCGATGGTAGAAACCATCAGAAGAGTTTTAAAGTACTTTTCAAACAGTAATATACGGAAGCTAAAATAGCGAAGTATAAAAGTAAAGTCAGCAAATGACGAAATGAGCGAACGAAAGCTCTGAAAATGATTTTAACACGGAAGTGTTATGATACAATTTTTAGAGAGTTTGATCCTGGCTCAGGACGAACGCTGGCGGCGTGCCTAACACATGCAAGTCGAACGAAGCATTTAAGTGAATCCCTTCGGGGTGAAGCTTTTATGACTTAGTGGCGGACGGGTGAGTAACGCGTGAGTAACCTGCCTTTCAGAGGGGGATAACAGTTGGAAACGACTGCTAATACCGCATAACGTATTGAGATCGCATGG
>JAFQHU010000006.1 GCA_017397845.1 Clostridia bacterium | reverse complement strand
GTCTTCTCCAATCACCAACGGCTTTACAGAAGGTTGCAACAACAAGATCAAAGTGCTTAAAAGAAATGCTTACGGTTACAAAAATTTCAGACGATTCAGAAATCGTATTTTACATATATTTTCTCATCAATACTTAGACAAGTTTCATGCAGCTGCTTGATCACAACTGCATGATTCATTATTCTGTTTTAACTCTTTACCCCAACTATTGACAAAGAGCCTTTAAATATAAAACGCTCTCTATCACATAATAAAAGCCACCCTTTAAAGAGCGGCTTTCACAATTACAAAAGGATAAATTATTTGAGAGTTGCTTTTGCGCCTGCTTCTTCAAGCTTCTTAGCAGCTGCTTCAGCATCGTCCTTTGACATTGCTTCCTTGATAACTTTGGGAGCGCCGTCAACAGCTTCCTTAGCTTCTTTGAGGCCAAGACCTGTGATTTCACGAACAACCTTGATAACAGCGATCTTGTTAGCGCCGCATTCTGTGAGTTCGAGATCGAATTCTGTCTTTTCTTCTGCAGCAGCAGCTTCAGCAGCTACGGGACCTGCAGCAACAACTGCAGCAGCAGCTGATACACCAAATTCGTCTTCTACAGCGTGTACGAGTTCTGAGAGTTCAAGAACTGTGAGAGTTTTGAGTTCTTCAATAATAGCAGTAATTTTTTCTGATGCCATGGTAGTTTACCTCCAAGTAATTTGTAATTTTAAAATTTTGATTATGCTTCAGCGGGAGCTTCAGCAGGAGCTGCTTCGCCGTCTTTATCAACAATAGCCTGGATAGCACGTGCGAAAGCAGAGATAGGTGCCTGGAAGGCGCCAAGAACGTTTGCAAGAAGTACTTCACGTGAGGGAAGCTTAGCAAGACCGCTGATTTTATCGAGTCCTATTACTTCTTTGTCAATAAAGCCGTTCTTAATTTCAAAGTTTTTGTGTGCGTCTGCAAACTTGCTGAGAATGCGAGCTGCAGCTACATAATCATCTGCACTTGTTGCGATAGCAGTTGTGCCCTCAAGTACTGAATCGAGACCATTAAGTTCTGTGTTTGCGATAGCAAGCTTTAAAAGAGTGTTCTTTACAACAGTGTATTCTACACCTGCTTCACGAAGCTCTTTACGAAGTGCTGTATCGTCAGAAACATTGATACCTTTATAGTCAACAATAACACCTGCGATGGAGTTATTGAGTCTTTCGGTAAGATCAGCAACAACCTGTTTCTTCTGTTCTAAAACGATAGCGCTTGGCAAATGAATTCACCTCCTGTAATATTTTGTACCCTTGGTGTGAGAATTAAGAAAACCCTTTCCCTCAAACCGAGAGAAAGGGTGACATAGTTAAACAGAGATAAATCTAAGTTAATTATGTTCCGTTCCTCGGCAGGCGGCGTAAAGCCTTTAAGTCTGACACCTGCTGTCTTAGGGCTGGACAGCTAAAATATAATACCACAACATTTATTCAATGTCAAGCATTATTTGAAAATTATTCTGCGTTTGCAGCAGAGCCAACCTTGTTGGGGTTAACCTTTACACCGGGGCCCATGGTTGCAGCAACAACACATGAACGGATGTACTGACCCTTTGCAGCGGCGGGCTTAGCTTTGATGATAGCATCAAGAAGTGTAGTAAAGTTTTCATTAAGCTTTTCTACGCCGAAAGAAGCCTTACCGATGGGGCAGTGGATGATGTTTGTTTTGTCAAGACGGTATTCAATCTTACCTGCCTTTGCTTCGGTAACAGCCTGAGCAACGTTAGGTGTAACAGTACCTGCCTTGGGGCTGGGCATAAGACCACGAGGGCCGAGAACTTTACCGAGACGACCAACAAGACCCATCATGCTAGGATGTGCGATAGCCACGTCAAATTCCATCCAACCTTCGCCCTGAATTTTTGCAACGAGGTCTTCAGCGCCTACAACTTCTGCACCTGCAGCCTCGGCTGCTTTTGCTTCTTCGCCTTTAGCGAAAACAGCAACACGAACAGTTTTACCTGTACCGTTGGGGAGAACAACTGCGCCACGAACCTGCTGATCAGCGTGACGTGAGTCAACACCGAGACGGATGTGTGCTTCAATTGTTTCATCGAACTTTGCGGTAGCAGTCTTAATAGTTAAATCAAGTGCTTCCGCAGGATCGTAAAGATTTGATTTGTCTACAAGCTTTGCGCCTTCGACATATTTTTTACCATGTTTCATTGTCTTTCATCCTCCTATAGAGTGGTTAAATCGGATTTTTCCTCCCACCCGGAAGCATTAGTCAGCGACTACTATGCCCATTGAGCGAGCTGTACCTGCGATCATACTCATAGCTGCTTCAACACTTGCAGCGTTGAGGTCAGGCATCTTCTGCTCAGCAATTTTTCTAACCTGCTCACCGGTAATTGTTGCGACCTTTGTTCTGTTGGGTACACCAGAACCGCTTTCGATGCCGCATGCTTTCTTAATAAGAACTGCTGCGGGCGGAGTTTTGGTTACGAATGAGAATGTACGGTCTGCATAAACTGTGATGACAACGGGGATAATGAGACCGATGTCATTTTTTGTGCGCTCGTTGAATTCCTTTGTAAAAGCCATGATGTTAACACCGTGCTGACCGAGAGCCGGACCAACCGGGGGAGCCGGTGTAGCTTTACCTGCAGGAATCTGGAGCTTGATTAAACCTACAACCTTTTGAGCCATTTTTTTGCACCTCCAAATTTATGTGGTTGATGGCGACCTGCATTAAAATTTTACAAGTCTCCCACAGGGAGAAAAATCTCCCTCGTCATAATAAACGGCAAAAGCCGAAAATTATCAACATTAGTTTTATTCAGCGACTTCAATTTGATTGAGTTCAAGTTCAACAGGAGTTTCTCTGCCGAGCATTGAAATCATAACAACAACTACCTCTTTGACAGTATCTATTGAATCCACGATACCGCTGTAGCCGTCGAACGGACCGCTGAGAATATTTACGAAGTCCCCTACCTTGTAGTTTACTTCGATGGATTTCTTCTCAATGCCGAGGTTAATAACCTCATCATCACTGAGAGGAACAGGTTTACTTCCGGGACCGACAAATCCCGTAACACCGCGGGTATTTCTGATAACATACCATGCTTCATCAGTCATGGAAAGTTCTTCAGGTTCAAACTCGCTTTTTTGTTTGTAGACGCAGGCAACCTTTACCATAACGTAACCGGGAAAGAGCTTACGTTCGACTTCACGAACTTTATCGTCTTTGATTTCGGTTACGGTTTCAGTGGGGATTCTCACTTCGAAGATCTGATCCTGCATCTTACGGTTTTCGACAACCGTGAGAATGTTTGAGGCTACTTTGTTTTCATAGCCTGAGTAGGTGTGTACTACAAACCATCTGGCGTTTTCTGCCATCGTTACACCTCCAGCTAACCGCTAATAATTATTCAGCCTTTTCAGAAGTGGTTTCTTCTGCTGCTGTGGTTGCTTCTTCCGTTGTTTCTTCGGATTCAGCGGTTTCGTCTTTCTTTTCGTCGTCCTTTTCATCGGCAAGAGTTGTTTCTACGACTGCTGTGGTTTCTTCAGGATTAGCAAGAGCTTTAAGCCCGCCGATACCTGCTGAAAGAGCTTGGTCGATACCGTAAACAACAATGCATACGATGGTTACCACGAGAAGAACTACACCTGTACTTTTAAGAACAGTCTGTGCATCGGGCCAAACAATTTTCTTACATTCACCCTTGAAGTCTTTGAAGAAACGTTTGGTACCTTTGCTTGCGCGGACGAAGAAGTTTGGCTTGTCTTTTTTGTTTGTGTTACCCTTTGCTGCTTTCGCTACTTTAGCTGCAGCCTTGCTTTCATCAGTTGTGGCCTTTTCAACGTCTGAAGTTTTGGCAACTTTCTTTTCTTTGTCAGCCATTACTCTACCTCCTGTTTATTTGGTTTCTTTGTGGAGAGTGTGCTTCTTGCAGAATCTGCAATACTTGTTCATCTCCAACCTGTCAGGATTGTTCTTTTTGTTTTTCATTGTGTTGTAATTGCGCTGTTTGCACTCTGTGCAAGATAAAGTAATTTTTACTCTCATGAACGGCACCTCCATTATAGGATAATAAAGGCCAAACGAAGGCAACACCCTCCCCCGTTTCAGCCCGATAAGGCCTCCCTCTATTTCAGGACACAAAAATAAAGCCCTCTGCAAGAGGTACAAGTAGTTTACCACAACTTCATCCTCACGTCAAGGGCTTTTGTTAATTTTTTTTATTAAAATACAGTTTTTTTAAATTATTACCTTTTATATGCTTCCCGCATATAAAAATCAGTCAATCATGCACATAGTTTTGATGGCAACGGGAACGACGGGCTGAGATCTTTCACCCATAGCGCTGAAGTTTCTGGGAATTTCGAGGAAAGCATCGACTGTTTCCATTCCTTCAATAACCTTACCGAACGCAGCGTAGTTGCCGTCAAGGAAGGTGCAATCATCACTGTAGCAAATAAAGAACTGACTTGAAGCAGAGTCAGGATTCTGACTTCTCGCCATAGAAACCACACCTCTCGTGTGAGAAAGAGTGTTCTGCGTGAAGCCGTTGGCAGCAAATTCACCTTTAATATTTTTTCCGCTTCCGCCCATACCGGTACCGGTAGGATCTCCGCCCTGAGCCATAAAGTTATCAATTATGCGATGGAATACCACACCGTCATAAAAGCCTTCACTTACAAGTCTTTCAAAATTCGCAACCGTTTCAGGTGCAAATTCGGGATAAAGCTCTATTATATACTCTCCCCCGTGTTCCATAGTTACTTTTACTTTTGACATAATAAATCCTCCATACCGTTATATTATATACATTATAATGTATTATTCAATACCTTTAAGTGCCTCAAGCTCTTTTCTGTCAACTTTAATTTGGGAATCCTTTATGATTTTTACATCGCTTTTATTGATAACAATCGGAGCAGCATCAGGTTTCTTTTCAAGAGAAATTTTAAGCATACCCGTAAGCAGATTGTTATCAACTACTGTACCCTTACCCTCCGCTGTTTCAACTATGGCGCCGCATTTCGGAGTAGTTCTGAGAAGATGCTCATATGCCTCCTGCTCATATTTGAGACAGCACATCAGTCTGCCGCAGGTACCGCTGATTTTGACAGGACTCAAAGAAAGGCTTTGCTCCTTTGCCATTTTAATTGAAACAGGTTGAAAATCACCAAGAAATGTATTACAGCAAAAAGGACGTCCGCAAACACCGAGTCCGCCAACCTTTTTGCTTTCGTCACGTACGCCGATTTGGCGCAGTTCGATTCGAGTTCTGAAAACTCCTGCGAGATCTTTTACCAGCTCTCTGAAGTCAACTCTGCCGTCTGCAGTAAAATAAAAAAGAATTTTATTTCTGTCAAAGGTATACTCCACATCGACGAGCTTCATATCAAGTTTGTGTTCATCGATTTTTTTACTGCATATATCAAAAGCTTCTTTTTCTTTTATTTTGTTTTCCTCAACTGTTCTGAGATCGTGAGGATTAGCCGGTCTCAAAACAGGCTTAAGAGGAGCCGTTATTTCTTCGTCGGGAATTTCTCTGTTAGAAATGGTGACAGTACCGCATTCCACTCCTCTTGCTGTTTCTACTATAACTTTATCACGGCACTTATACTCTTTGCCGCAAGGATCGAAATGATAATTTTTCCCCACTTCCTTAAATCTTACTGAAACAACTACTGCCATATATATCTTCCTTTCATGCCTATCTTCAATTGGTTTTTATACCGTATAAAACCGACACAAATCGGGTAACGGTAAGATTTAAATTTGCCGACGAATCAATATCTGTCAGAAAACCGTTTAAAGCATTAATGATTTCAAGTGTTTTCTTTTGAGTAAAACGGTTTTTAAAAAGAATCAGCTCTTCCCTTTCACCGTTAACAAGATCTTTTCCGCCGCTTTGAAAAACGAGTGCATCCCTCGTGAAAGAAATCATTTTTTCAACAATATCTCTGAAAAGCTTTTTATCTTTGAGAAACGATGCGGTCTTTTTCAAAAAATTAAACTCGTTTTCCTTCGCAAGACAAACCAAAAGCTCAGCAGCAATAATATTTGCTTTACCGTCACGCTCACTGTCGTATTTTACCGCTTCCTCACCGAGAGTATACGAGGTGGCACGTGAAATAACAGTATCAAGAAGAGAAGATTTGCTCGTACAGGTGAGAATAAAGCAAACATGGGGCGACGGCTCTTCAAAGATTTTCAAAAGAGCATTCTGTGCCTGAGGGTTCATATACTGTGCTTCCGAAATTATAAAGACGCTTTTGCTTCCCTCGTTTGGAAAAATCAAAGCCTGAGCTTTTATCTGACGAACAGAATCAACCTTAATCATTGTGCTGTCTTTTTCTTTATAAAGAATATGAATATCAGGGTGGGTGTCTTTCATAGCTTTCAGACAGGCACTACAGCTTTTACAAGGCTTGCTTTCGCCTTTACACACGAGAGCAGCTGCAACCTCTTTTGCCGCCGAAAGACGTGTATCTTCGTCAGCACCTTCAAAAATAACAGCGTGGGATAACTTTGAAAGCTTAATGGCTGACATTATTGAATTTTTAAAGGAATCGGTTACCGATAAATTTTCAAACACTGTTTTCACCTGCTAATCATAATCCATAGTATTATACATTAAAAAAAACTTTTTTACAATACAATCAGGTTACTTTTATAAATAAAATAATTATTATGCCCCTTTTGCAGTAGAAAATATATAAAAAAACAAAAAAATTTTATCAAATACTATTGATATTTTATTTTTATGTGTTAGAATAGAGTTACAAAATCAAAGGGAGGTAAGAAAAATGGCATACGTTATTACAGATGAATGCATTGCTTGCGGTTCATGCGCAGGTGACTGCCCCGTAGAAGCTATCTCTGAAGGCGACGGCAAGTTCGTTATCGATGCTGATACTTGTATCGAATGCGGCGCTTGTGCCGGTGGTTGCCCCGTAGAGGCTATCGTTGAAGGCTGATTGTCTTATAAACAAATCAGAGACTGAAGGTGACTTCAGTCTCTTTTTTTATGTTATCTTACCATTTTAAGCCTCAATTTATCGCTGATCATGGCAATAAATTCAGAGTTGGTCGGCTTTCCTCTGGAATTAAGAATGGTATATCCGAAATAAGAGCTCAAAACATCCACATCGCCTCTGTCCCACGCAACCTCTATGGCATGTCGTATGGCTCTTTCGACTCTGGAAGGAGTTGTCATGTTATTCTTTGCGATTGTCGGATATAGCTCTTTTGTTACAGCGTGTATGAGGTCTGGCTTTCCTATTACAAGCTTTATTGATTCACGAAGGTACTCATAGCCCTTTATATGAGCCGGCACTCCTATTTCACGCATTATATCTGATATCACCGTTTCAACGGAATATGTATCTCTCTTTACTGTACCGTTTCCTTGGTCTGTCCACTGCATCAGCTGACGCAGCCTTTGACTCATCATTTCAAAATCAAAGGGTCTGAGAAAATAATAATCTGCTCCGGCGGAAATAAGCTCATTATGAAACGCCGGATTATCTATGGAAGACATCAACGCAACCACCGGTTTTCTGATATTTGATTTTTTCAGTTCCGCAAGAACACCCAACGCATCGATTTTTTGCATAAACACATCAAGTAAAACCATATCAGGTTTGTACTTGCATATCTGATCCAAAATTTTTGAGCCGTCCTTTTCTACAAAAACAACCTCAAAATCCGGTAAAGATAAATTTTTCTCACACTGTCTTTCGAATTCCTTGTCTTCTTTTGTAATCATAATTCTAATTTTGTTAGCCATTGGAAAAACCTCCTATAATGTGTAATATTTTAACATTTTTTCGAATTACAGTGAGATATTATCACATTATTTATATCCATTCAAGGGGCATTATGTCGAATAATAGGGCATAAATAAAAATTTTTTCAAAAAAATAATACAACTATCGAAAAACAATAGTTGTATTATAAAATGTTAATATTTTTCACAGATTGTTTATTTGCCGTCTCTTTCACGAATAACAAATTTGGTGGGTGTTCCCTCCAAACCGAAAACCTCTCTTATCTGGTTATCGAGATATCGCTGATAGCTGTAATGAAAAAGCTCTTTACTGTTTACGAAGCATACAAATGTAGGTGGTCTGGTTGATGCTTGAGTCATATAATAAATTTTTAAACGCTTACCCTTATCCGTGGGCGGCTGAACTCTCGCTGTGGCTGATGCAAGAACATCGTTGAGCTTACCGGTGGAAATTCGCATGGAATTCTGTTCATCGACAAATTTAATAAGCTCAAAAAGTCTGTCAAGTCTCTGTCCCGTTTTAGCGGAAATAAAAATAATGGGTGCATATGACATAAACGAAAAATCGTTCATCAGCTTTTTACGGTAGCTGTCCATGGTTTTTCCGTCTTTTTCGAGAGCGTCCCATTTATTTACGGCAATAATACAAGCTTTGCCCATTTCGTGAGCGATGCCTGCAACCTTTGAATCCTGCTCCGTAAAGCCCTCAAGAGCATCGATCATTATAACACAGACGGAAGCTCTCTCTACCGCCATTTTTGCACGGATAACAGAATATTTTTCTATCTGATCCTCAACCTTGCTCTTTCTGCGCAAACCCGCAGTATCGATGAACATAAATTCACCGTATTCATTTATAATAAACGTATCTGTCGCATCACGGGTCGTACCTGCTATATTCGAAACAATGGCTCTTTCTTCACCCGAAATTGCATTGATAAGTGAAGATTTACCGACATTCGGCTTGCCGATAACTGCCACTTTGATGGTATTATCCTCAGCCTCTTCGGTGCCGTCAACAGGAAGGTGCTCCAGCACAGCATCAAGAAGATCCCCTGTGCCGTGCCCATGCACGGAAGAAACTGCTATCGGATCACCAAGACCGAGGTTATAAAACTCATAAAATTCCATAGGAGTTTCACCTACGGTATCACATTTATTTACACAAAGAACAATAGGCTTGTTGCTCTTTATAAGCATCGAAGCAACATCTTCGTCTGTAGCAACAACGCCGCTGCGTAAATCCGTAACAAAAACAATTACATCCGCACTGTCAATGGCAAGCTGTGCCTGACGGCGCATCTGTTTTAAAATAATATCGTCACTGTGCGGTTCAATACCACCCGTATCAATAAGAAGGAAATGACGGTTAAGCCATTCGCAATCTCCGTAAATTCTGTCTCGTGTAACACCGGGAGTATCGTCAACAATGGAAAGACGCTGTCCGATGAGTTTATTAAAAAGAGTTGACTTGCCGACATTCGGTCTTCCGACAATTGCTACAATCGGTCTTGCCATAATGTAATTCCTCCTTTTATTCTGAAAGTATTATATCCGCAAGCTCATATCCGTCACTGGAAACAGGTGTGATCATAACACCTAATTCCTTTTCTGCCTCTGCAAGAGAAACATCATCAAGAAAAATGTCCCCCTCACTTCTGAGCATTACGTCAGGAATAAGAAGCCTGCTTTGCAGATTATGTCCTTTAAGCTGATTTATAAGATCTTTACCCGTAACAAGACCCGCCACGGTAATACTGTGGCCGAAGAAATTATTCACAATCTGATAAACGTCAATCTTAACCATGGGATATTTCTGTGAAACGTGCGTGCAAAGCTCTTTCATAAGCGGAAAAGCCGCTACACCCGTAGCGATGCTCAGATGCTTTTCTTCGCCGCAGTAATTACTGTTTTCCAAAGCAGAAAGGAACTCTTCCTTGGTGCTCGTCCACATACCAACACCGTTTTCTATCTGACAGTAATTTTCGTAGTAATCACCGTCCGGTATTTCCCTGCCCGCTTTGAGGTAAAATTCATCAGCTGCATATGCAAGTCGGGTACCGTTTTTTTCTTTAAATGAATCACCGAATGAAGTGATAATGTCTATTACCGCTCCCGCTGTTTCTCGGTTATATTCGTGCATTTCAAAAAGCCCCTCACGGTATTTGGTAACCCCCACGGGAACGGCGGCTATACTTTTTACACCGGGATAAAGCTTGCCGAGCTCTTCCAAACTGTAGCGAAGCTCTTCTCCGTCATTTATACCGGGACAAAGCACGAGTTGAGTATTAATTTCGATGCCGTTTTCGGCAAATCTTTTTATGATATCAAGACATTCCCCCGCCCTTTTGTTTTTCATCATCTTCACACGTAATTCTTTGTTCATGGTGTGAACGGAAATATTAACGGGGCTTATATGCATTTCAATGATTCTTTCTACATCTCTTTCCGAAAGATTAGTAAGGGTTATATAGTTACCGAAAAGAAAAGACAGACGTGAATCGTCATCCTTGAAATAAAGAGTTTTTCGCATACCCTTGGGGAGTTGGTCGATAAAGCAGAAAATACATTTATTTTTACAATGCTGCTGCTCGTCCATAAGAAAACTGTCAAACTCTAACCCCAATTCTTCCTCTTCATCTTTTTTTATACGGGTATATTTGATCTTTTCTCCGCTTTTAAATTCTGCAAGGATATCTTTTTCTTTGGCATAAAATTGATAATCAAGAAAATCATTGACAGGATTGCGGTTAAGAGAAAGAAGCATATCACCGTCTTTTATTCCTCTGCCGTAAGCGGGTGAATTTTTAATTACTCCTTTAATTCTGACTGCCATTTTTTCTCTCTCCTTACCTCAATTAAAGCAAAAAGGCAGAGAAAGCAGTTCCGCTTCTCCACCTCTCAAAGTTCAAAGGCTTAGTCTTCGTCCTTTGCAATTACCTGCTTACCTTTGTAGTAACCACACTCAGCGCAAACCTTGTGGGGAACTGTATAAGCGCCACACTGCTTGCATCTTACAAGTGTAGGAGCGTCGAGCTTCCACACGTTTGAACGTCTCTTGTCTCTTCTTGCCTTTGATACTCTTCTCTTTGGTACTGCCATTGTCCAGCACCTCCTTATAAATAATAATAAATGAATAACATTTTAATCTTCCAATAACCCCAACAAAGCCTCCATTCGGGGGTCAATGTCTTTTTTACAGTTACAGGAATCATTGTTAAGATTCGCACCGCATTTGGTGCAAACTCCCTTACAATCCTCTTTACAAAGAAATTTTGAAGGAAGAGCAAGGAAAGTGTCTTCTAAAGTGAGCTGAAGCAAATCAAGTTTCATATCCTCGATAAGGATATAGTCATCGTTATCATCTTCATTAAGTGAAGATACAAGACCGTGAACCATAGGAATATCAAAATCAAGCTTTACAGGCTCCGCACATCTGTCGCAGAAAACCTCAAGACTGAAAGTGATATCCGCCTCGATAGTTACGACTCCGACCACATTTTTGATTTCGCCTTTAACTGAAACAGGTGTCGTGAATGGAAACACACCGTCCAATTCTTCTTTTGAAAAATCAAACTCGCAGTCAACGGGAAGCTTATTTACTCCGCCGCCGAATAAACTTTCAAGTGCAATATACATAACTCACCTCATATTAACAGATAACATTATATAGATGTAGGGTTGATTTGTCAATAAAAAACTGAAAATTATTAAAATTTTCTTTAAAAAGATTTTATTTTACCTTTATTTTTTGGTAGTGAAGGAGAAAACAGCAGAGTTTTCACTGAAATAATTTTTACCGTTAAAGCTTTTTACTGCTTTAATTCTGAATTTATAGGTTGTACCCGCCTTCAGCCCCTTCACCTTGTATTTGTTTTTTCCTGAAACTGTGGTAATCCTTACATATTTTTTCTTTTCTTTGCTGTACATAAATACTTGGTATTTTTCTGCACCGGTTACCTTTTCCCAGGAAAGGGTAAGATAAGTTTTTTTACGGGCAGAGGTTTTAACCTCGGTAACCTTTTCCGGACGGGTGGTAAAAGATACCGCCGCCGATGTATTTGTACAGACAGCTTTACCATTTACAAGCTTAACAGATTTTATTTTATACTTATAAGTTGTACCTGCACTAAGACCCGAAACAGTATATGTCTCAGAATTCACTGTGGCTATCTTTACATATTTCTTTTTCTTCGTGCTGTATCGGTAAACATAATAACAGCTCGTAGCCTTCGTTTCATTCCATGTAAGCTTCATAGAACCGGTTTTGACCGATGAAGCATTAATTTCCGTTACCTTGCCCGGTTTTGTACGGAATGTAAGGTCTGTAGCCTCACCCTTGAACA
The DNA here is from genome assembly GCA_017397845.1 of Clostridia bacterium. Lineage (GTDB taxonomy): Bacteria > Bacillota > Clostridia > Oscillospirales > Acutalibacteraceae > UBA6857. The sequence goes on along the minus strand of JAFQHU010000006.1, from coordinate 93,166 downwards.
CACCGAAGGTAGTTCTTATCCTCGGAATTATTTGCAAAGTATATTCCTTACCCGGAGTTCTGCCTTTAAGATTATAACTGTTAGTTGTTACCGTCTTAAGCTTGGCAAAAGCCTTCTTTTTATCTTTGTAAACATAAAGATCATATCCCGTAGCGTTGGGCACAGCACTCCACGTTACTTTACCACCCACATCTGAAGAAGAAATCTTAAAGTTTTTGACTGCCGACGGTAATGTTGTTACCGAAAAATCCGATGTGGGTAAGCTTTCATAAGCTATACCGTTTACGGTTTTAACAGAAACAAGCTTGAATTCAGAAAAAGATGAGTTCGCTTGCTTAGTTGGCTTATATTTAGTTTTAATAAATGTTTTGAATAAAGAATATGCTCCGTTTGTTTTTTTGTAAAGATTGTACTTAGCACCGGGAACTGCATTCCATGTAAGTGTGTAGGTACTGCTTTTTACATTAGTAAGAGCAAGCCCCGTAACCGGCTGAGGTATATTTTTCATATCTGCCGTTGCAGAATAATTACCGTAAACGGTTTCACCCTGAACCGTACCGAAAGCACGGACAGCATACTTTCCCGCGGTTGCTTCCGCCGCAGGAACCGTATATGAATAAGCTGTAGGAGGAAGAGTTGCAACCTTTACATAAGTATTATTTAACTCATCGTATTTGTAAACCTCGTAACCTCCGATATTGCTTATCGCATTAAATGCAACTTCAAGTTGCTCCACAGCACTCCAAAAGACAGTAGCCGTACCGTCAGCATTTTTTCGCACAGCAGATATACTGACATCATCTTTAACCGTATATTTCACCCTGTCGAAATTACCGAGCGAATCATAGGCGCCAATTAAAACAGTACCGTTTTCAAGGAAATTTATCTTGTTATCCGCGGTAATCTGAGCGATTCTTGCATCATAAGAAATAAGATGCATTTCAACCTCAGAATCCGATGTTACAAACGAAGGACTATATTCCCCTATTACAACCTGTACGGTTGAGGTTATATCGACAAATGTAGCAGGCACATAGCCTTCATAAGTGTAACCGTTCAAAACAAATCTTATTTTATACCAATAAGGATATTTAAGAACATCAAGATAATATTTGCTATCGGTATTTACTTTATCTGTAATGCTTATCGCAGCACCCTTGGTGAGCTTAATTTCGCTTCCTGATGCTGTTGTTCTTTTTGAATAATTGGTGGAAGGACCTGTTCTTACAACACAGGCATCAGCGGAAATGTTTCCTGACTGCCCGCCGGCACTGTCAGAAAGCTTTCCTTTCCCCTCAGCCGAGGTCCACGAAGGCATATTTTCATAAACCGGAACAGAAAAAACATATTTATTATCTATAAGCCCGGATCTTACATAAGAAACATATGTGGAATAACCCTGACTGAGAGCTCCTGTGAGATTGGTCATATACTGATGGTCATAAGGTTTGTAATATCCGTTAGGATTAACGTTGAAGCGTTGAAGATAACCCGTAAACTGACCTTGGGCAATATAGGACGAGGCAAGGAACTCAGCACCGCCGTTAATGGATTTCACGGGAGTGGTCCAAGGTCTGCCGTAAGTCCCCTTCTCACTTGCCCATTTCAACCCTTTGGCTATCGCGTTAGCTCCATCATAAGCTCCGATGTTATAAAAATTATAAATACCCGGATAGGTAGAATGTGTACCTGTCACACTTTTACTGCCGGCCGTACCTACCTCATTGAGAATCTTTGATGCAAGATAGCAGGGGTTTACATTGTACTTTTTACCGGCATTGAAAATAGCTTTCGAATACTTGGTAGAGGTTTTTTTCAGTTCACCCTCGCTGTTATAATAGGAAATTTTTTTATTTGCCATAAAGGAGCCTTTAAGAACATTTTCAACAGCTTCGACAGTAAAAGAATCACTGAAGGAAAGCGTTTCAAACATGAAAATTCCGTCTTCGTTAAGGAAATTTCTCGGATCCATAAAATATGCTACAGCAAGCCTGTTTGCTTCAACGAAGCCTCCGTCCTTTTGTATATATTTATTAGAGGAATAATCATAGTCTCCTATATCCTTACTTTTGAAAATCTCAGAGCCTACCGTGTCAACCAAAGACTTTGCACCAAGCTCGCTGTCAACAGATGCATTAAAATCAAGATTTGTAAAAAACGGTTCGAACTCCCAAGACGGATGCGCGATATGAAGCTGTCTTAAATAGGGCTTATAACTTTCAGGGAAAGCGGCGATTTTTTTTTCGAATTCATCCTCAGCAGCAAAAGAAAATGTCGCTGTCACAAAGCAAACCAAAACAGTAAAAACCACGGCAAGCGATATTCCGATTTTGTTATTAAGGATTTTTTTCATTCTGTCACTTCCTCTTTATTAAAATTGCAGATATGCTTTAAGCTTTATTTAAGAAAAGAAAGAGAATCTAAAATATCCGTAACGGTACTGTCATTTTCAATGCTTTCTTCTTTTTCTGTCTTTACTTCTTCGCCGAAGCTGAAAGCACTTACAGATGAAAGAATGGAAGAAACTTTTTCCTGGTTAATATCCTTTTCTTCCTCAAATAAAGTTTCCTGAGCAGTAACTTCTGCATCTACATACTCTTCACTGCTCTCTTTTTCCTTATCAGACTCCTCTACACCCAATTTAGCATAGATTTCCGCCTCTAATTCTGCTATAAATTTTTCACCGTCAAACTCTTCTTCAGGTTCGCTTTCGCCGTCCTCAATAACTACCGTGCAGCAATTTTCAGAAATGCGCTGCATAAAATCACGGAGACTTTGACAAAGCTCATCAGCAACATTTTTCAGATGATTTGTCGCTTCATTGATTTCCTCGACAGTTTCATTTTTACCCTCACTGCTTACGGAAAGCTCACCTATACGCTTTACAAGCTTATCCTTTTCTTCATCAAACACCGATACCTGTGCTTCGAGCTCGGATATTTTATCGGTTAAATCCTTCACCTGCTTCTGAAGACGGTTTTTCTCCTCGTAAGCATCATTTTTAACTTTTTCGATATAAGCAATTACATCCTGCTTATTAAAACCTCCGAAGGTAGATTTTCTGAGTTTCATAAAATTATTTTCCATAATCTTTCACTGCCTTTAAACAAAATTTTACAGAATAATTTTAACATAAAACGAGGTATAATTGCAACTGTATTGAAAAATTAATTTCACTTATTGTATAATATAATAAATTGCAAGTGTGAAAGGAGCGTGAATATCCGATGAAATTACTTTCAAAAGATGCTGAACTTGCTATAAATCTTCTCAGAACAAACGGCTTCGAGGCCTATGCTGTAGGCGGATGCATCAGAGATATGATTATGGGTATGAGAAGTCATGATACAGATATTACCACCTCCGCCATCCCGGAAGAAATTAAAAAAGTCTTTTCGTCATTCCGCACGGTAGATACAGGCATAAAGCACGGTACGGTAACCGTATTGATAAACAGCAATCCCTTAGAAATAACCACATACCGCGTAGAAAAAGGATATTCAGACGGAAGACATCCGGACGAAGTGAGCTTTACACGAAATTTGCAGGAAGATTTGAAAAGAAGAGATTTCACCGTTAACAGTATAGCTTACTGTCCCGAAAAAGGCTTCGTTGACCCTTATGGCGGAAAAAAGGATATTGAGATGAGAATTATCCGCTGTGTGGGAAATCCCGGCGAGAGATTTCGCGAGGATTCACTGCGGATTTTAAGAGGCTTGCGTTTCGCTTCCGTTCTCGGATTTGAAATAGAAAGAAATACCGCTGAAGCTATGAGAGAATGCAAAAATTTGCTCGATATTGTTTCAAAAGAAAGAATCTTCTCTGAGATTTCAAAGCTTCTTTGCGGTAAAAATGTAAAAAGTGTCCTCGTAAATTACAGTGATATACTTGAGGTGGTTCTGCCCGAAATAAAAGAAATGAAAGGCTTTGACCAACATAACTTTCACCATGTATATGACATTCTTGAGCATACAGCTGTCGTTACCGAAAGTATACCGCCTGTTCCATATTTAAGATTTGCGGCACTGTTTCACGATTGCGGCAAGGTTGACTGCTTTTCACTCGATGAAAAAGGTACGGGACATTTTTACTCACACCCGTCAATCAGTGCAAAAAAAGCTGAAAATGCTATGCTGAGACTCAAAAGTGACACTAAAACAAGGGAAAAGATAGTTAAATTGATAAAGGTGCACGACACCCCTATCGAAGAAAACGAAAGAATAATAAAAAAACGTTTGCGCAGTATGGGTGAGGAGCTTTTCTTTGATCTTATAAAGCTTCAACGGGCAGATACAAAAGGTCTTGCGCCTGAATTTCACGACAGAGAAAAGCATTTTGATGCTTTGGAGAAAATCGCCACGCAAATACTCAAAAGCCAAGAGTGCTTTTCATTAAAGGATTTAAAGATAAACGGAAATGACCTTTTAAAAAAAGGCTTTTGCGGCAAAGAAATCGGATCCGCTCTTGCCTCAGTGCTTGAAGCTGTTATAGAAGAAAAAGTAAAAAATGAAAAAAAAGAGCTTATCGCCTTTTGCCTTCAAAATAAACAATAAAAATCAGCAGTACCAAAACAATCGGTACTGCTGAAATTTTTATTCGATAATGAACACCTTAACACCGTGGCTCTCTGTAACGGTATTAATAATACGTGTATCCTCTGTAAATTTTTCATCCCAAACATCGGTTACCTTGTAGCCATCCTTCTGAGGTAAATTTACAAAGCCGAGATTTGCAATCTTTTTAAGATCAATCCTTGCACAGGATGATTTAGTGCCCTTATTGAATACGCAAAGTGCCGCCTTTGAATCCTTAAGAGGCTTTACGAGAATATCTGTCGTTCCTTTTTTAATTCGCTGACACTGTACACCGAGGGGATCCTGATTTATGGAAATCATAGTTTTATTTGTCAAAATCTGATAAATTTTGCTTTCTGTATCAATTTTTCCGTCAACAATAAATTTTCGGACATCATTACCCAAAATAAGCGGAGCATTCATCATACACCAAAGGCTGAAATGTGCTTTGTTTTCTTCATAAGTAAGATCGCCGTTGCCTACCTCAAGCATATCCGGGTCATTCCAGGCACCCGGTGCAGAATATTTGTGAAGACGTACCGTAAACTCATAAATACCCATAACTGAAAACCACTTTGCCTGAATGTCGCCGGTGGTTCTCCAAAGATTACCTGCCTCTGCACCCCATTTCCAGGGTCTGTTAAAGCCCCATTCACAAATAGAATATATAATAGGCTTTTCTTCTGTTCCGTTTTTTTCAGCATAAAGCTTTGTAGCACGCTTAAGCTCACGTCCCATCAGCTTGTACTGCACAGCGGCACTATCCATTCTGGAAGCTATGGGATTGATGAATTCGACCGTGTTTATACCTTCATCGAGATATACTGTAGTTTGCAGTTTACCTTCGGGAGTAAAGTTTTTACGGCTGGCGCAGTAAAGATGGTATTCTTCCCTTCCGTTTACCACCGCCATAATAAATTTTTCCTTTCGGGCATCCTTTCTGATGTCGATATTGAGAATGTACTCACCGGCTTTTTCTGCTTCAACATCTACGGTAAAGCTTCCGTTTTTCGCATCAAGTCCGTCAACATAGCTACCGACATCTATTGCTTCATCGGGAACTATGCGTGCAAGTCCTTTGAGCTTCATTTCTGCTGATGTGAAAAAAGCAAAGGGTTCACCTGCACCTTCTTCAGCAAACGAAACGGCAATAACACGGGGAGCAAGGGAGGAGATGGGTACATTATGGCAGAAATCATATTTAAAATACTCTATCCCCCACTCGGCGAAGGTTTCAGCATCAATTCTTTCATTTCTCAGAGAAGCGGGATAATCCTCACAGGTGTGAGTACCGTTAGAAGAATAAATTCCGAGCTTTATGCCTCTTTCGTTCACATATTCGGCAAGTGCTTTGATACCGTTAGGGAAGGTAATTTTGTCACACTGAAGCTTTCCTTCACTGTCACGCTCGGAAGCCTGCCAGCAGTCATCAATATTTACATAGCAATAGCCAGCATCCACAAGACCGCTGTCTTTCATGGCATCGGCTATTTCCTTTATAAGCTTTTCGCTTATTTTGTGTCTGAAAAGATTCCAGCTTGACCATCCCATAGGAGGAGTTAGAGCTACACCGTTATTGTAGTTATTGTCTGCGGTTTGGGTAAGACGGAAGGAATTTATGAGTTTTTTTGCACTGCAGATAGGACAGAAGGTTTTATCTGCAACTTTTTTTGCAGCTATGCCTGCGGCGGCACCCGTTACGGCGGCCGAAGCACCGATGACTGTTTTTTTGATATCCATTTTTATTCTCCTTTTCAGTTATTTATATAAGCATTAATGCTCTCATTACAAAAATTATCAGAAACATAGTAAACATGGACAGTATACTCGTCCACACAACCAACTGGCCCGCCAACTGTTCATCTCCCCCGATTTCACCGACCATTACCGCACTCGAAACGGCAACAGGTGAAGCAAAAAGAGATATAAAAGCAGGATATTCCACTGCAGTCAGATTTATAATACCCGTATACTCCGATAAAAGGACAGCCGCCGTAAGAACGATTACAGGTGTTATGACTGTTTTAAACAAAGTACCCCAAAGTATCTGTTTAAATAAAAAAGATACTTTCGAAATGTCAAATCTTGCACCCAAAACAATCAAAGCCAACGGCGAAGCAATCTTACTCATATTATTTATCGCAGTATAAATAAATGGTAAATTCTCTTTTATTGTAAAATCAAAAGGTAAAACATTTCTTAAAAATACAACAGCCACACCGGTCAGAACACCGATAATCAGCGGATTTTTTGCTGTTTTTTTCAGAGTATTTTTAACGGAAGAATCTTTTTCATCATCAGCATAATGAGAAAGAATAATTACAGCCAAAACATTAAACAAAGGAATGGCCACAGCCGAAAGCACCGAAGCGAAAGCTACTGCCGGAGCACCGCCGAGGCTTTCGGCCAAAGGGATACCGATAATTGCATAATTTGACCGGAAAGCACATTGGGTAAGAACACCCTTCTGCTTTCTGTGCCGCACAAAAAATCCCGAAGTAAGATAGGCCACAAGACAGATTATAAGAACGGCTATTACGCAGAAAATCAGCGCATCCCATCTGATATATGATAAATTTTCAATTGAGTAAACATTGTTAAAAAGAAGAACAGGCAAAAACACCTTAAATACCATCGTGTTTGCCTTTTTGAAAAATGCATCATCGGCAAAATGTATTTCTCTGAGAAAATAACCTACCAGAATGAGTATGAGAATAGGCATTACCGCATTAAAGGAAAAAAGAAATATTTCTTTCAAATATCAGCACTACCTTTCTATAAATCCGAATTTAATAAGTGAATTGATTTTTTCTGCAAGTATATCAGCAGCGTGAGCGTTTGATATCGGACCCGGATGGCCGTCGATAACTATATCGTTTTCTCCCATTTTGAAATCAACGGAAAAAGACAATACACGGCTGTCAGAATGCTGCACGGTATAATGTGATACAGCTTTTTCTATCGACGGAAAAAGAGAATTATTCATATCTCCGAGTATACAAAGAATAAATGATTCGGGATTTTTTTCTCTTACGACTGTAAGCATATTGACGTAAGCGTCGGTAAACTGCTGTTTACCGAAAGAGCTGTTTCCGCAGTAAGATGCATCATTTGTGCCGAGATTAATAATTACTATATCATTTTTTCCCTTAGTAAAATCCCAGACAGGATCCTCCTGTGCCGTAATATGACACGCTTTGCCGTACTCGTTCATAACTATGTGATTATTTTTTACGCCGTTTTCAGTATATCCCGTAAGAACCCCGTAACCGGAATAGCATACTGCGCTGTAATCTGCTCCGAGCTTTTCGGCAGTAAGATAAGCATAGCTTTTCATAAAATTTTCGGTAGCAGTGGAAAAGCTGCCGTACTCACCGGCATCTGTGCCGTATCCGCAGGTGACGGAATCACCGATAAATTCTATTTTAAAATCTTTTTCTTGTGTCGGCTCGATATCTTTCACGCCGTAAGAGGCGATTTTTGTCACTTTTAACGAAGAATACATAGCTTCGGAAAGCTTTATAATGCTGATAACCGTTCCGCTGTATTTTGTATTAATACGGTAAGTCTTCTCATAAGAAATACATTCATCCGCCACAAGATTACCGTCTGCGAATATAGCCACTCTGGGCAAATGAGAAGATAAAACATTTTCATTTTCAGGACTAAGCGTTATTTCTGCATAATCACCTTTACATACAAACTCCGCACCGCTTCCCGATGCAGAAAGAATTATTTCATCGTTTATGACGGCGCTTCTGCCTGTAAAATTAATATAAGTCTCATTTAACGCATACTCTCTGTACGTGCCTTTTTCGTAATACTTAAAAATATCAGCTCCGTCACTCTCTCTGTTTACTATAAGACAGACAAGTATTCCGGTAAGGAAAACAAGTAAAACGGAAAGAAAACAACAAAGCAATTTCAGTTTTTTCAAACATATCACCTTAACAATCCGATATTAAAGTTATTATATATAATAATGCATATAAAGTCAAATGTAAATTAAGAGAACGAAAAAGGAGCTGTAAAAAACTCACCGTTTTTACAGCTCCACAAATATTTGATTATTTGGTGAAAACAACAGTTGTAATACTTTTGGGACCGATTTCGATATTTTTAAAGCCGATACCCTTTTCCGATGTAAGTTCAAGATTTCTTTCGGCATCCGTCGTATAAATTTCAGCCTTATTCCAGAATTTATCAAACCTTACTTTTCTGCCCTCATCTGCTTCATTTACAATAACGGCAACATAATCTCCTTCGGGAGTAATGTAACCTGAAACATAAAAGTCATTTTTCAGAACATTATATACGGGATATTCTTTGCCGTCTATCCACTGTGTCCACCATGCTTTTTCCATTTTGATGTCAGCAACACTTATATCTGTGTCAATAACCTTTGAGCCGATGGGGACAAATTTGGTATAGTGAGCCATGGCATAATAACGTTTACCTATGCCGAAATTATCATAATCCCTGTCAACGTAAAGCATCGAGTCCGCATTGAGACCGCCTTCGTTTACAGCCACCCAGCTCGACCACGAATTTACACCTGTGAGAGTGATATCCTCACAGATTGTTCTGGCCATGATAAGAGCCGCATCCACATCATCAGCTTTATGCTGGTTAGGAAGCTCGCACCATTCGCTCATTTCCACTTCAACACAAGGATATTTTGCTTTAATATAATTACCGAATGCATATTTGAGTGCAAAGTTATCATCAGTCCAATAGCTGTGATAAGCATAAGTTCCCATAACGGAAGCTATTTCCTCATCAGCATAAAGGAGCTCCATACAATCCATGGCATGATCTCCCACCTGTCCGCTTTCAGCCATGGAAAGCTGAACATCGATGCCTCTTTCTTTTATCTTGCGGGCAAATACACGGGCTACCTCAATAACCTCGTCAATTTCATAGTGACAGCCTTCCTGTCCTACCCATTCTCCGCCCCAATCCCACTGAGGTTCATTTATGGGGCTTATGTACTTAACAGGAACACCCTTTGAAATAAAGTATTCGGCAATATCAAGCATATAGTCGGCAAAATCCTCATAGCATTCTTTTTTAAGATTGCTCTGTGCAGGCTGAAGACCTCCCGACGCCTGACCCGAAACAGTCATAAGATAATGAGGAGAATTTGCAAAAAGTACTACAGTATCAATACAACCGTAATCAATGCTCTTAAAGAGCATCTGCTGTGCATTTGCGTCCTTTGTGAAATCATATTCGAGCTTGCCTGTTTCTGCATAAATCTCAGGAATAAGGAAGCTTTCCGTCTTTCTGGAGATTTCCCAGACACGGTTGGCGGGATTTTCTGCTTCTCCCGCACCGACATTATAACGGTAAACATTCAATCCGAGACCTTCCTCAGAATAGAGAAGCTTGGCATATTCATCGGCAGTTTTTTCATTTTCCACCATCTGTGCCCACCAGGCTGCTGATGTACCCCAACCTGTGATTTCCTGCTGACGGTCAAGAATTTCCATACGTACATTAACTGTGGATGCATCAATTCCGAACCAACCGGCAACAGTACTGAGAACGAAAAGGAAAAGAAGCACATAATAGATTGTTTTCTGAATAAAGACGGTTCTGTTTTTTATCATTTAAAAACTCTCCTTCTTTTTTATTTATTTGAACTAATAATAACAAATATTTACTGAAAGGTCAACTGTTTTAAAATAAATCAAACTTTTTTGAATAAAATATTAAAATTATCTTACTATAATGGATAACTGTAGCTATAATGATTGATTTTTTATTTACAGAGTGATATAATACTCGCGAAAATATGGAATTAAGGTGATAATATGTCTGAATGTAAAATTATTACTCACAGAGGCGCTAACAAATATGCCCCGCAAAACACCCTCCACGCTTTTAAAAAGGCTGTGGAAATAGGTACCGACGGTTTCGAAACTGATGTGCACATCACAAAAGACGGCGAAGTGGTTCTTTGCCATAACTATACTATCGATGAAACCTCCACGGGCAAGGGCAATATCGCCGACAAGACTTTAGCTGAATTAAAAAGTTATGATTTCGGTTCATATTTCAGCAAAAAATTTCAAGGCACGGAACTCCCCACCCTTGACGAGTTTTTATCCTTTGTGGAGACCACAGATATAAGTGTTCTTAATATTGAAATCAAATCACCAAAAGAAAACGAAACAGCGATTGTTAGAAAAACCATCGAAGCAACAAAAAACCACGGTCTTTTTGACAGACTTCTCATTTCATCGTTCGATCCTAAGCTTTTGATCGAAGCTAAAGAAATCGACCCGAAATGTAAAACGGGATTCCTTTATGCACCGAATCACCTTATCACTCTTACGATGTTCTGGAGACCTGTAGAATTTGCCAAATCAATCGGTGCCGATGCTCTTCACCCTCAATTCCTTTTCGTTGATAAAAATTATGTTAAAAAGGCTCACGAAGCAGGAATCATGGTTAATCCCTGGACCGTGGACGATCCTATCTTTATCGACAAAATGCTTCAGGCAGAGGTTGACGGCATAATAACCGATCTGCCCGATGTAGTCGGCGGCATGATGGAGAGATATAAAGACTGAAAAAATAAAAGAGTAACAGCCCGACAGTTGTTACTCTTATTTTTTTAAACATTGATAAAATAAGTGTCATTTCCTCTCGATTTGATGAATTTAATAAGGTCATCAAACCTAATCCATAGGAAGGCTGTATTATCATTGGGATGAAATCCGATATAACCGTCAATATTTTTCAGCTCGCTGTCCAAAACCACATTGACATCGGCATCCTCATCATTGATAATACCAAAGGGTGAGACAGCACCCGGCTCCAAACCGAGATGCTTCGCAAGTCTTTCGTCAGAGCCAAAACTCAGTCTCGAACAGCCGAGCTGACTTCTTATATCCTTTTGTATATCAGGGTGCTTATCCTTCAGCATGGAAACCACATAATGTGTTTTACCGTTAGCATTACGGAGAAAAAGATTTTTACAAACCTCTCCGTCAGTAAAAATACCCATAGCATCCATATCTTCTATGGTGCACACTGCTTCATGATGAATTACCTTGTACTCTATTCCAAGCTCACCGAGAGCTCTGTACACCTTTTCCTGCTGTGTCATTTCTTAACCTCACTTTTTGATATAGGTAGAAATATTACCGTCATCCGCCTTAAAGGTAAGGCTGTTTCCGTTAACGGAATATTCGTAGGTATCAACCATACTGTTTCCGTAAATAGAATAGCTGATAGTAACTTTATTTCCGCTGATGGAATATGAGCCCGTAAAGCTGCCGTTAATGGGAATATTCACTACAGGTACGGTAAGATTAACATAAGTAATTACCACTACTCCACCCTCTTTGAATTCATAACCGCTCATACCGGCACTGTCTGCCCATTTTCCTATAAGAGCACCCGAACCTGGAGTTACTATCGATGTACCTTCACGGACATAAAGATTGGTGTTGCCCGTTTCGTCAGTAAGAGAAAGAGTATTTTTTGAAACGGCAAAGTCGCATCTCTGTGTTACCTTTTTGCCGTCTACGGTAAATTGAATAATGATAGAATCGGCATCAGTAAGATAAACACCCGTGTATTCACCGTTAAGTATATCGGTGCTTATGGAAGCTACTTTTGCGTTTGAAAAGGTTACCTTAAGAGTGCCGCCGTCATCAAAAGCATATCTTACGGTAGAGTTATCATTTACCCATGAGCCTACGATCTCATCCACCTGTGTAGCTTCTTGAGTATTTCCGGGAACAGAAACAGAAGAGGAAGAAGATCTCTGATAGGTAGCAGTTTCCCCGTCCTCGTGATCTTTCATGGAAAGAGAATTATTTTCCACCTTTACGGTGTATTGGTTTTCTATAGTGGCAGAGTAGATAGAAAATTTGGTGGTGAGCTTATCTCCGTCAAGAATATAAGTACCCTTCGATACACCGTTAATAGGTATATTGATAACAGGAACAGTGAGATTTACATAAGTCATTTCAACCGTTCCGTCAGCATAGAAAGCATAACCGCTCATATTGGCACTGTCCGTCCACTGTCCCAGAATAAGCTCACTGAGAGGTGTGGGAGGTGCAGTAGGCTCGGTGGTAGTGGGAGTGGTGGTAACATCAAGTGCCACAGTGACTGTGGGAGACTGAGTCGATGTAACCGCGGGATCATCATCTTTGCGCATAGCAGAGGTGGTAATCACCACTACGATCGCAAAAACGACAACTATCGCAGCAAGTAGACCCGCAATAATTTTCGTGCTTTTATCCATAATTATTACCTCATTAAAACAATAAATAAAAATCACAGGGGCATCCTTTCGGATACCCCTTCTTTGCTTTTAAGCAGTAACCGTTGCACCATCAGATGTTGCAACTGTAGAATCTGCAGGGGCTGTATAAGCCATAAGCACAGTTACAGAGTTGTCAGTAGTATCGGTAAGAGTGAGTGCACTTTCCTCAACTGTGAACATATAATCCTTGGAAACGCTCTTTGCATAGATTGTATATGTAATGGTTACATAATACAGACCGTCTTCTCTTTTTGACACTGTGTAAACACCGTCAACAGCACCGTTAAAGTTAACATTAAGAATGGGAACCTTAACATCTGCGAAAGTAACGACGCATTTACCGTCTTCTTTGAATTCATAGCCTGTCATACCTGTAGAATCTCTCCAAGAGCCGAGAAGCTTCTTTTCGGGAGAAGCGCTGCAAGCTGTGAATACCGTGAGAACCATAAGTGCTGCGAGTGCAATTACAAGGATTTTTTTGATGTGTTTCATACCTATAACCTCCTTTAGGTGAATCTAAGTATAGCATATAATTTCAGATTTGTACAGTAAAAAATGAAAAAGGATGTAAAAAAATCAAAAATTATGTAAAACAGTGTAATATTGCAATTATTCAGTTCATGTGATAAAATCAGTACGTAAAGAAAAAAGGAGATAATATAATGACAGAATATATAAAGGATATTCCCCTGTGGGACAGGCTAAAGGCTACCGACAAGCCCATAGTTTTATACGGCATGGGAAACGGAGCAGATATGATAATAGAGGTCCTTGAAGCTATCGGTGTGCAGTACAGGGATGTTTTCGCCAGTGATGAATTCGTAAGAGGACATTCCTTTCACGGAAAAAAAGTGCTTACTTATTCGGAAATAAAGGAAAAATATAAAGATTTTATCGTTCTGATGACCTTCGCAGTTCATGATATTCCCACTCTCAACAAAATACAGGAGATGTCAAAGGAATGTGAGTTTTACTCCCCCACCGTGCCTGTAGCCGGAAAAGGACTGTTCACTTATGAATATCTCAGAGAGCATGACGAGGATTTCGACAAAGCATATAATATTTTATGCGACGAAAAAAGCAAAAGTGACTTTATTGATGTCATAAACTTCAAAATATCGGGCAAAACAGAATATCTTTTCCGTTCAATGTATGAAAAAGAAAGGCTTTATAAGGAAATCATGCAGCTTGACGAAGAAGAGATAATAGTAGATCTCGGTGCTTATGACGGTGACACAATAAGAGAATTTCTCTGTGCAACAGACGGTAAATACAAAAAAATTTATGCCTTCGAGCCTGACGAAAAAAATTTCAGAAAGTTGACAGCGAAAACAGAAAATTTAGACAGAATCGAAAGATTCAATATCGGTGCATGGGATAAAAAGGAAACTCTTTTCTTTGCAAAAAAAGGCGGAAGAAATTCAAGAAAGGACGAAAACGGCATTCCCGTCAGCTTTGACAGTGTGGATAACATCATAAAAGATAAGATAACCCTTCTGAAAATGGACATCGAAGGTGCCGAAGCAAAAGCATTGGACGGCGCAAAGGAAACGATAAAAAAATATCTGCCGAAGCTTTACGTGTGTGCATACCACCGAAACGAGGATATGTATGTTCTGCCTCAAAAAATAAAAGAATTCGACAGCAGATATAATGTATATTTCAGACATCATCCGTATATTCCTGCCTGGGAAAGTAATTTTTATGCGGTAATTGACGTGAATATGTAATAAAAAAGTATTGACTTAAAATCAGATGTGTGCTAAAATATTGGCTGTCGGTATTGCACCGGCATTACGGATTAAGCGAAATGCTCCGTCTCGGCCCGCTCTTGCCGTGTAAAAATTAAGAGTGTACTTTTTTTGCAGATGTGGCGGAATTGGCAGCTTTGAGCACGACCGCGTCCGGTGGACGATAAAGGAAGTGCGAAATGGCGCTGCGGTCAAAATCCGATGAAGCGAAAAGCGAGTAACGGATTTTGGGTACCGCAAGAGTTACGCGCTCTATGTATTTAAAGTACAAGTTAATCAAATGCAGATGTGGCGGAATTGGCAGCTTTGAGCACGACCGCGTCCGGTGGACGATAAAGGAAGTGCGAAATGGCGCAGCGGTCAAAATCCGATGAAGCGAAAAGCGAGTAACGGATTTTGGGTACCGCAAGAGTCACGCGCTCTATGTATTTAAAGTACAAGTTAATCAAATGCAGATGTGGCGGAATTGGCAGACGCGCTAGTTTCAGGTACTAGTGAAAGCAATTTCATGTGGGTTCAAGTCCCATCGTCTGCACCAAAAGAGAAAAGTCGCACGAGAGTGTGACTTTTTTCTTTTTGGCTATCCATTTAATTTTTGTGACTTTTTCCAACAAAAATATTGAAAAATAATTAAAGCTGTGATATACTGAAACAGCCAAACTAACTGAATATGTGAAATTTTGGGTGTGATTTATCTTTTTATGGGATAGGTTTATCTTTTTATACCAAACTTAACAGTATTGAATTTGTTAAAAATGCAAATTCCATTTACTGTTGAGTTTGGTTACACCAGTTTCACGTAAAGTTAGTTTGGCGACTATCGGAGTTTGCGTTTTATGTGCGTTTGCTTCGGTAGGCGCACTTTTTTATTTTTTAAGGAGATTGTAATTATGAGAGAGATTTTTGATGAAATTTATAATGATGCAACAAACGAAACAGCTTTTATATTGACTAATAAAGCTAAAACAAAATACGATGAAATTATAAAAAAGCGAAGGGAACTCACTGATGGTTTTTCCGACGAAGAAAACAGGCTTTTTGATAGTTTAATTGAGCTTTCAAATGAATTTATTAATATATGCACCATAGACAATTTCATAAAAGGATTCAATACGGGAATCAGAATTACATTTGATTTGCTAGATAAGGATAACGAAGAAAATATTGTTTCATCCGAATATAATTAATATTATTAAGTAACTCTCGAAGTAAATAACACGACGGACACCTCACGGTGTCCGTCACGTATTATATAGACTCAAGCAATACTTTTTCTCCACCCTTTTTACGGGAGATTTCTGCAGCTACGGCTATATCGTGACTGATAACCGTGGCATCGATGGTGGTTACATTTTTAAGATCATTTCTTTCGCCGCAGAGGATTTTTATAAAGCCTGAAATAAGCCTTATGTCGCCCTCCACGTGCCCGCTTATGGCAGGACTTCCCGTCCATACTGTGCCTGATTTACCGCCGAAAATATTCATTTTAAGCTTAGTGCCGTAACCAATAAGCTCACCTTTGGTTCCGACAATGTGACACTCACGGAACATTTTTTGCGAAAAGCCGTTAAGGTTGAGCACAGCAACCGCACCGTTTTCGAATTTCATCGTAACAAGCTGATGGTCACAAACGTTATTATCATTAAGGAAAACGCATTTACCGTAATCACCGTATTTCAGTGCATCGACTATATCCTGCTTACTGTTTTTAGCCTTACCCGTAAGTGTACGTTTCATATGTTTGATGAATTTGGCTTTATAGAACGGATCGGTTATGTAAAACGCTTCTGCATCATAAGGACAGTTGTTCTTTGCCCGACAGCCTCCGAGACACCTTTCGGCTGCACCCTCAGGTGCATTTTCTTTGCGGAAATATTTCACATCACCAACTGAGCTTACGGAAACACAGGGTGAATCAATAAACCAGGAAATAAGATCTATATCGTGACAGCATTTGGCTAAAATGGAGGGTGTCGAGGTAAATTCGTCTCTCCAATTACCTCTGACAAAGCTATGTGCAAAATGGAAATATCCTACATTTTCCGTATGATTTATCGAAACGATATCCCCTATTTGGCCGCTTTCAATAATTTCTTTTATTTTACTGTAATAATTAGAATAACGAAGAACATGGCAAATGATCAAAATTACACCGTTTGCCTCTGCCATATCACGGAGAAGTCTGTATTCATCCTTTACGCCACTGACAGGCTTTTCAAGAAGAATATACTTGTAGCCTGTTTCTATAGCTGCTTTGGTTATTTCAAAATGGCTCGCATCCTGAGTAGTAATAATAAGAGCGTCGGAAATAACACCTTTTGAAAAAAAGTCTTTCGTAGAATTGAACTGCATTTCCTCGGAAATTTTATATATCGGTGCTATATCGTCAAGTGCCTGCTGTCGGATATCGCAAAGAGCCACTATTTTCGCTTTTTTGGAATGAAAGCCTTTTATAAATCCCATGTATTCCGTGCCACGGTTGCCGAGACCGATAACTGATATCGTTTTCATTCTATTTCATCCTTTCACGGGTAATTTTTATTATTTGAATTCGGGAACCCAACCCTTATGTGCCTCAAGAAGGTCATCAACCATCCTTTTAATGGTATCTATATCAAGCTCACTGCCTGTATGGGGGTCAAGCATAGCAGCCTGATAGATATGCTCTTTTTTGCCCGTTACGGCTGCTTCAATGGTAAGAAGCTGTACATTGATGTTTGTCATATTCATGGCGGCACACTGCACGGGAAGAGCACCCACACGGCAAGGCTGTACACCGTAAGAATTTACGAGGCAGGGAACCTCAACGCAGGCGTTTTCGGGAAGATTTGTGATGAGATGGCCTGTATTAAGAACATTACCTCCTATTTCATACGGAACCCCCGTTACCATAGCCTCCATGATTCTCGAAGCATATTCGTTGGAGCGTTCATGCTCTCTGACGCCACTTTCGAGCATTTCGGCATAATCCTTTTTCCACTTTTCGATCTGATTGACACAGCGGCGAGGATATTCATCCAAGGGAATGTTGTATTTTTCGATAAGCTCAGGATATTTTGATTTTATGTAAAACATATTGTATTCGGCATTATGCTCACTTGATTCCGTACAGTAATAACCGAAATTTTTTATGTAGTCCATTCTTACCTTATCGTCAGCATCGGGCTGTGCCATATAAGCATCGACGCGGGATTTAATTTCAGGATAAAGATCGACACCGTTTTTATCCTTAATTTCCAGAAGCCAGCCCATATGGTTGATGCCTGCAATAAGCTCTTTTCTGCCCTCTAATTTATCTTCCATACCGAGTTTACGGAGAAGACCGTCAGAACAGCATTGAACACTGTGACAAAGACCGACAGTTTTGATAGGCGTATAGCGGAACATGTAACCTGTCAGCATGGCCATTGGATTAACATAATTGAGGAAAAGTGCATCAGGACACACCTGTGCCATATCATCGGCAAAATCTTTAAGCACGGGAATGGTACGCAAAGTACGCATGATACCGCCGATACCGAGAGTGTCCGCTATAGTCTGTCTGAGTCCGTACTTTTTAGGAATTTCAAAATCAATGATAGTACAAGGGTCATAAAGTCCCACCTGAATGGCGTTAATGACGAAATTTGCGTCCCGAAGCGCAGCCTTTCTGTTTTCCACGCCTACATAACATTCGATTTTACCGTAGCCACCCTTAGTTTTTCTCATAGCCTCTAAAATCACACGGCTCTCTTCGAGTCTTTCACCATCGATATCATAAAGGGCAAATACGCTGTCACGCAGTGCCTCACTGCACATACAGTCACCGATAACATTTCTGGCAAAAACCGTGCTGCCTGCACCCATAAACGTAATTTTCATAATGCTTTCTTCCTTTCAGTTTTTTCTTTAATTATAGCAAAAATATCCCTTTTTTCAATATGTATTGATAATCATTTCAGTTTAATGCTCTTAATCGCACTCCATGAACCGTATATTTTTTTCTTTCCAACCGATTTATATGCTCTGACCCTTATACGGTATTTTTTGCCCTTTTTAAGTTTTTTCACGGTCAGCTTTGTTATTTTGCCTTTTTTTACAGTCACGGTTACGGCAGCTTTCATTTTCTTTGAGGTCGAGTACTGCACCTCATAACCGCTCGCACCTTTCACCTTACCCCACGTAACTGAAAGAGAATTGGCTTTAGAGGATTTAACGGATATTTTGCTAACCTTTGGAGGTGCGGTAGCGACAGTGGCGAGAGAGCTGTATGCACTTTCATTTTCACCGGCCATCGCTCTGACTCTGATTTTATAGATTGTTGCTTTTGAAAGCTTTTTAAAGGTATATGAGGTTTTTTTAACGGTAACGGCTTTGATAAGCCTTCCCTTTGAATTCAGGAGCTCAACTGTATATTTTTCCGCACCCTTGACAGCTTTCCAGTCGGCTTTCAGTTGAGAAACAGAAGAAGCAACCTTCAAGCCCTTTACCTTAGAAAGAGTAATAAAAGGAATGTCGGTTACAGAGATTTTAGCATTACATCCTTTTCGTGTACAATGCCTGCTTTTAGAGCCTTTTTCGCTGTAAGTAGCTTTTTCATCCACAGTATATGAAGATGAATAACTGTGGCCGAGCGAATTCGTTTTCTCTGAATAATTGCTGTCACATTCTGTACAGCGGTATATTATTATACCTTTTTCGATACATGTGGCAGAACGGGTTGTTTCAGAAATGTAATTATGCCCCTTTGACGGTATTTTTTTCTGCGAAACAAATATCTCACCGCAGCATCCGCAATGGCTTCCAGATGTTAAGCCCGACTTTTCACATTCTGCCGGGACTCCCTTATCCTCAATCAGTCGCCCCGGCTCATGGGATATTGTAAGCTTCCCCTCTTTTACAGATATATTATAATTTTTATTTTCGGAAAAAGAGGCATAAATTCTGTAAACGCCTGCTTTATTTCCTTTCTCACGGCTTAACACAAAGTTTTCAGGACCAAAGTTCCCGGACATCGTTCCAGAAATAACACAGTCAAATTCAGGATCGTTCTCATAAACATATTTTTCTTTGCTATTAATCGTCAGTAAAATTTCGGCCGGTTCGATTTTTAATATAGTTTCACCGGTTCCTTCAGCAAGCAGTATCCCGTTTTCACCGTATTCTTTATAAATAGCGGTTACATTATATGTGCCTGCATTTGTCGGCGCATTACAGCTGTCATAAGTGCCGTCGATGCCGACGTATCTGATTACGGTTTCGCCTCCGGTATAATATTTCCCGTCTTTATCCGTTATGACAGCTTCGACGGCAACAGGTGCACCGTTATATTCCGCTGTAGCTTCACCGATAAAAACTATTTCAACCGTTCTAAATTGAAAAAGAGTTACGGGAATACTTTTTGCCGTCAGCACAGGATATCTGCCATCACTATGACAGATTACATCAACATTTATATCTCCGGATGTAAAGCTGTAGCCCTCCGAAAGAGAAAGTGAAATATTATCTTTATAAAAATCAAATACAGGACATCTGAGAGCCTGTATAATCTCTCCTTTCAGCTCATCCGGTTTATAATTATCAGGCTCAAATATTACCGTAGGCTTTTCGGTGATTTCAAAACTGAGCTTTCCGAATACCACCTCAACAGAGTATTCTTTACCGCCCTCAAGCATCACAGACACCACAGCTTTGCAATCATCAAATATGATATCTTCATCAGCAATTACAGTGCCGTTTATTATTACCGAATACACATAATTTCCCTCTGAGGCTGATGCTGAAACAGACGGTATGGCTGTAAAGGTATAAATTCCTTCAGGATAAAAGCCCTCTTCGACGGCACTTACTGTACCGTCTCCGCTAACCGTCACGTCTTTTATAAGAGCAGTTTTTTCAGCATCGATCTTATATTGCACATTTATTGCCTCAGAAGAATTAATTTCTATACTGAGGCTGTGAATACCGTCAACGGGTGCTCCGGCTGAAAAGCAACTGTCTCCCACGCTGATTATCGCATCATATCCGCTTTTGGCAGGAAAGGTCAGCTCAACCGTTCCCGAAGTCTTTCCGCAATCAGCAAAAACCTCCAGAAGTTTATCTTCCTGTCCTTCAATTTTCAGCAACGGAGTAAAATAAAGCTGCGCTCTGAAGCTGTTTACCTCTTCCCATATTCCTGTGGTAGACTGACTTATCGGGTAAGTTTTTCCCGAAACGAAATCAATATTTCCCGACGAATTAAATGCAATTTTCGACTCACCCTCATCTATAGAATAACTGTACATGGAGGTACCGCCGAATTCGGTTTTAAAAACAGTGAACATTTCTTTTTTACTGTAGGACAGCGTATCTTTAAGATATAAAACATATTCACCGTTTTCCTCTGTCCATCCTTCGTTTACGGCTGACACGGAATATACGGGAAGAAACATAACCAATGCTGATAAAAAAATCCACAATCCTAATATTTTTTTCATTTTAGCTTCCCTCTTTTTGCAATTATTCGAGATTATTGTAATTCAATCCTATCTGATCACGTATTATATCCAAAAGCTCCATAACTGCCTTTGTGGCTTTAAGAGGTACCATTGAGCTTTCCGTTTTTCCTGAGCGGATATCCTTTGCCACAGAATCAAATTCATCAATATAGGAATTAATTCTCGGACCGTCACCTTTGAAGGTTTCTTTGATGAAAAGCCCTTTTTTGAGTGTAAGACCGTTCATTGCGTGAAAGAAAGGTGCTTTAATTACACCTTTTTCGCCCCTTATCAGCATTTTTTCAAGACCAATACTGTCATTGATTGAGGCACTGATATTTACTTTTAGCCCGTCAGAATACGTAAAAACAATATCTTCACAAAGGTCAATTCCGTCCTTTATTTTTGCTTTACTTTCAATCAGCTCCGGTTTGCCCCACAAACGGTAGGCATAGGTTATGGGGTAAACGGTTATATCCAAAAGAGCACCGCCTGCCCTTTTAGGATCCGTGTGTCTGCCCTTATGACCTACGGTTCTAATATGATAACGAAAATCTGCCGAATGAATTTTCCCTATTCTGCCTTCGTCAATCCATTTTTTCGCCATATTTGCCGAAGGCGAAAACCAGGTCCACATGGCTTCACAAAGAAAAAGCTTTTTATCACGGGCAATACTTATAAGCTCATCTGTTTCTTTTGCTGTAACCGTAAAAGCTTTTTCGCAGAAAACAGGCTTGCCGAGTTTCAACGAGAGTTCGGCATAACGGTAGTGAGCATTATGAGGTGTGACTATGTATACACCTTCTACCCCTTCAGCTGTTATGGCTTTTTCCGGTGTATCATATGCTGTTCCACCGTACTTTTCTGCAAAAGCTTTTCCTTTTACATAATTTCTCGTATAGCATGAAACTATTTCATGTCTGCCGCTTTTTCTGAGTTGTGAAGCAACCGTGGCAGCAAGATTTCCCGTACCGATAAAGCACCATCTGAATTTTTCCATTAAATCAACCTTCCGTTTTCTTCGTTAAGTCATTATCTCATATAGAAATAAAAAGTTCAATATAAAAAGACAAAATCCGACAAAAACATCAGTAAATAATTGATTATTATCAGAAAAAATCTCCGACAAAGTTTTCCCTGTCGGAGATTGAATTTCAATTGATTTAATATTCAGTTTTTACTCACTGAGCATCTCTCATTCACATCTTAAGGCTTTAAGAAATTATTTTCGGATAAGAGACTCCTCTGCGCCTTTAGCTTATCCCGTTCGTTCCTTACAATATGTAAATAATAAATCCGAATATCAGAAAACTTATACTTTTCAGAGATACTCTGTTTTCTTCAAATCCAAAGCTTTAACACAATGGCATTCCGTATAATACGGTACTTTCTCACGTCCTGAAGTTATATTCCTCTGCACATTTTCTTCAGGTCAGACATAATTTCTGAACAATCCGATAATATATCTTTGAATTTTCTGCATATACTTTCTGCAGAAAAGTAATTTCAATTTATTTTTTTACAGGAACTGTTGACCTATATTTGTAAAATCATATTATTTTTTGAAGGTATTAATCAAATTTGTTTTCCGGTCAATTCCTTTTGATTATCATTCTAAGATTTCTTATCAAATTGTACAGTTTACATTAAACAGTACATCGGTAACACCTCTTTCCTTTTGATTCAATCATCTGTTTGATTGTGTCTTAATTATACATGCATCAGTTATATATGTCAATAGTTTTTAACAAATAAATTTTATTTTGTTGATTATGCACAACATAAATAGCTTTTCTTCTTTTGAATATCCCCTTTTTACGTTTTCGTGGTTTTATAAAGTAGAGATTTTTTGTACATTTTCAATAAATAGCGACATTTAAATTTACAGTTTGTTTAAATAATCAGGTAATTGAACAGTATAATTAAAACTATGAGGTGATTAACTTTGATTAAAACCACTGAGCTTTTTTCCCTTGAAAATACTTTAGCAAAAGATTTTCTTGCCTCATATGAATACCCGTGGCAGGCATTAAAGGATATTAAAGATTTCATTATACAAAAAGGTTACAGCCTTGATAAAGATGATTTTTCGGAAATTTCACCTCATGTATGGATTCATAAAGAAGCCGTTATTGCTCCCTCGGCCTTCATCGGACCTCCATGCATTATAGGAAAAGGTACCGAAGTCAGACACTGCGCTTTTATAAGAGGCTCTGCACTTATAGGAGAAAGATGTGTTATCGGTAACTCTACCGAGATAAAAAACGCCATCATTTTTAACTGTGTACAGATTCCGCACTATAATTATATTGGTGACAGTATATTAGGATATAAAGCTCATTTAGGTGCCGGTGCAGTAACCTCTAACGTAAAATCCGATAAAAGTTTGGTAAAAATTAAAACAGAGGAAAAGGTCATAGAAACAGGTCTGAAAAAATTCGGTGCTATGATCGGCGACGGAGTTGAGGTGGGCTGCAACAGTGTACTCAATCCCGGCTCGGTCATCGGAAAAAATACAAATATTTATCCCCTTTCCCGTGTGAGAGGCGTCATAAAAGAAAACTCTATTTACAAAAGCGAAGATAACATTACGGAAAAGAGGTAAGCTATGGGTAAATATTTCGGTACAGACGGTTTCAGAGGAGAAGCAAATGTTAATCTTACCGCTGACCACGCATATAAAATAGGAAGATTTTTAGGATGGTATTACTGCAGAGAAAAGGCCAATACAGGCAACGACAGCCCCGCCAGAGTTATAATAGGCAAAGATACCAGACGATCAAGCTATATGTTTGAGTATGCCCTTGTGGGCGGTCTTGTAGCTTCAGGTGCAGATGCCTATCTTCTTCACGTTACAACCACTCCCTGTGTTTCTTATATAACAAAGGTTGATGCCTTCGATTGCGGTATTATGATTTCCGCAAGTCATAACCCCTACTGTGACAACGGTATTAAGCTTATTAATTCCAAAGGTGAAAAGACCGACGAAAGTGTTACAGATATTATAGAGCAGTATCTTGACGGTGAATTTGAAATATCAGCTTTGCCCTATGCATTAAAAGATAAAATAGGCAGGACCGTCGACTATGTGGCAGGCAGGAACAGATATATAGGCTATCTTATCTCTCTCGGTCTTTATTCTTTCAAAGGTATCAAAGTGGGTCTTGACTGCGCAAACGGCAGTTCCTGGAACATAGCAAAAGCAGTTTTTGATGCACTCGGTGCCACAACCTACGTAATCAATGCAGAGCCTGACGGCACAAATATTAACCGCAATGCCGGCTCTACACACATTGACGGACTCCGTAAGCTCGTTAAAGATAATAAGCTTGATGTAGGCTTTGCTTTTGACGGAGATGCAGACAGGTGCCTTTGTGTGGATGAAAAAGGCGAGGTAGTAGACGGCGACGGAATACTGTATATTTTCGGTAAATATATGAAAGATAAAGGCTTATTTGCTAACAGCACGGTCGTAACCACCGTTATGTCAAACTTTGGTCTTTATAAGGCTTTTGAAAGACTTGGCATAGATTATGCCAAAACCGATGTGGGTGACAGGTTTGTTTACGAATATATGTCAAAAAACGGGTGCAAGCTCGGCGGTGAGCAGTCCGGTCACATTATCTTTTCCAAATATGCTACCACAGGTGACGGCATTCTGACAAGTCTTAAAATGATGGAGGTTATGCTCTCAGAAAAGAAAAAATTCAGTGAGCTAAGTGAAGGCTTTGTGCGTTATCCTCAGCTGCTTTTAAATGTCAGAGTCGCAGACAAAAAGGCCGTCAGAGATGACAAGGATGTCATCAATGCCATAAAAAAAGCTGA
This sequence comes from Clostridia bacterium, assembly GCA_017397845.1. Classification (GTDB taxonomy): domain Bacteria; phylum Bacillota; class Clostridia; order Oscillospirales; family Acutalibacteraceae; genus UBA6857. The sequence goes on along the minus strand of JAFQHU010000006.1, from coordinate 68,274 downwards.
AAAAGCTGTCGGTTCGGAAGGCAGGATTTTGGTAAGAGAATCAGGAACTGAACCCGTTATACGGATTATGGCTGAAGCAAAAAGTAAAGCACTTTGCGATGAATGTGTTTATTCCATAATTAATGTAATCAAAAATAAAGGATATGAAATAAAGGTGTGATAAAAATGGTAAAACTCGGCAACGATTGGGACGAAATTTTAAAGGAGGAATGGGAAAAGCCATATTATAAGCAGCTCCGTCAGTTTCTGAAAAAAGAATACTCATCTTATGACGTTTACCCCGATATGTATGATATTTTCAATGCACTCAGATACACGTCCTTTGCTGACTGTAAAGCTGTTATAATCGGTCAGGACCCTTATCACGAGCCGGGTCAGGCGCACGGGCTTTGCTTTTCAGTAAAGCCGGGAGTACCTCTGCCACCGTCGCTGAAAAATATTTATAAAGAGCTTGAAAGCGATCTGGGGATTCCGCCCGCAAAAAACGGATATTTGGAAAAATGGGCAAAAAGCGGTGTTCTTATGTTAAACAATGTTCTCACGGTCAGACGTGCCAATGCAAACAGTCATAAAGATAAAGGATGGGAACAGTTTACGGACTCCGTAATAGAAAAGCTTAACAAAAAGGATACTCCTGTGGTGTTTATCCTTTGGGGTGCAAACGCAAGAAAGAAATGCGAAATAATTACCAACCCCATACATAAAAAGCTCATTTCAGTCCATCCGAGTCCCCTGTCCGCTTACGGAGGATTTTTCGGCTGCAGACACTTTTCGAAATGTAACGAGCTTTTGATACAGGCAGGACTTGAGCCTATTGACTGGTCTTTGGAATAAATATTTTAATGAATGATATAAAATCCTTCTTTGAAGATAATACTATAAGTATTCAAAGGAGGATTTTTATTTATGAAAAAATTAATTGCAATCTTTACGACGGCAGTGATTCTTTTTTCCTTTACTGCCTGCGGCGGAGATAAAACTCCCGAAGCCACCACAAACACACCGACATCTTCACCGTCTTCTGCGGCAGAAGATGAAACTACCGAGGCAAACGAAAAATTTGACTACGATGCCATAAACGACAACATGTCATCGACCGACGGAAAATACGAAATAGCTTTCGTCACCGATGTGGGACAGCTTAAGGACAAATCCTTTAATCAGGGCACATGGGAAGGTATCAAGCGTTATGCTTATGAAAACGATAAATCCTATAAGTATTACCAACCCGCCGGCGGAGACAGTGCCACGGACGAAGACAGATATGATGCCATGAAAGCCGCCGCAGATGCAGGTGCAAAGGTAGTCGTTTGTGCCGGTTTTTTACAGGGAACGGCTTTGGCACGTGCCGCCGAAGAAATGAAGGATACAAAATTCATTTTCATTGACGGATGGGTACTGAAGGACAAAGAAGGTAATCCCCTGAAAAATGTGGCATCAGTAGACTATAATGAAGAACAGTCAGGTTATTTAGCCGGATATGCAGCAGTAATGGAAGGATATAACAAATTAGGCTTCAGCGGCGGAGGCGGAGGCACAAATGCAGCCTGCTGTCGTTTCGGCTACGGTTATGTCCAAGGAGCACAGGATGCTGCGGAAGAAAAGGATATCACGGTGGATATGAATTTCAGTTGGGAATACGGTTCGTCCTTCGGCGCTTCCGCAGAGCTTCAGACTATGATTAACGGTTGGTATTCCAAAGGCACACAGGTTGTATTTGTCTGCGGCGGCGCTATGTGTCAATCGGTGTTTGCAGCAGCTTCGGCGAATGAAGGTGCCGTGATAGGTGTAGATATTGACCAATCGGACGAATCAGACACAGTTATCACCTCTGCCACGAAAGGTATAAGAGAATCCGTGGAGTATGTATTGGAGAAGGTATATTCCGATTCATGGGAGGATATAGGGGGAATTCAGACAACACTCGGAGCAAAAGATGATGCAGTTTCACTCCCAACCGAAACATGGAAAATGGAAAATTTCACCGTAAAAGACTATGAAGCACTGTTTGAGGAAATGAAAAACGGTGAAATAGAGGTAGACAGAGACTATGAAAAAGGTCTTAAAAATGAGAACTTCCCTAATGTAAACCTAAATATAATTTAAACAATCAATAAAACAGGACTTAAAGAGCGGCACCAAGAGAATATTAAAGCTTAATTTTCTCAGGGTGCCGTTCATCTGTATGCGCTGATGACATAAGCTTGATATTTTTTGTTACATCACAAAAGAAAAATGTTACGAAAATGTTGCAGGTTGATTTATATTTAATTTATAAAGTTTACAGTTTGTTAATAATTTTACAGCGTTATGCAAAAAACTCTACTGTAAAATATGGTCAAAATTGATAAATTGCTTGGGAATGATTTATCGGTTAGTAATCAAAAGAAAAGAGGTATAAAACATGAACAAAAGACTTATAAAAGAAGAACATTTCGGTATACAGAGAAAAATGGTAGCCGCTATGACAGAAGAATCATGGAAAAATATCCCCCACGTCACTTTTATTTATGAGCCGGAAGTAAGCCGTTTCTTTGATGAATACAAAAAAATTAATCTCGGCAGAAGTGCAGAGGAAAAAATCACCTTTAATACTCTCATGGTAAAAGCAATCACCGAGGGAATCAAGGCGGCTCCCGTTATGAATTCACATATAGAATATAATTCTGCATTAGTGAGAGGAACCATAAAAACATATGAAAACATAAACATCTCTATGGCAACAATTTTGCCCTCCGGTGAGATGATGACCACAAATTGCCGTGATTTCGACAAAAAAGATCTTGATGAAATGACGGCGTACATTAAAGATCTGCGCAGAAGAGCAGAGCAATCTGACCTTACAGAAGCTCTTTACAGCGTTTCTTTCAACAGAACACTCAAAACTATCAAAGAAGGCAGACTAATCGAAGCATTTTTCAGAATTATCGGTGCCAAAACAGGAAAGCACAGGGTAAAAACTCTCAAGGGTAAGGCTAAAAAGAATTACTTCGCAATCCCTGAAACAGAAAGACTCGGTGACAAAGATTTGGAACAAGGAACCATCACTATTTCAAATATCGGTTCACTTGATCTTGGTCAGAGGGGTGCTGTGGGACTTTTGGAAATCATTCCGCCCCAAGTATGTGCTATAGGAATCGGTGCAGTACAGAAAAAGCCCGTCGTAAAACAGAACAGCCACGGCAAAGACGAAGTCGTTCCGGGCAAGGTTCTCCCGATCTGCATAGCCTTCGACCACAGGGCGCTTGATTTCGGTGATATTGTTCCCTTTACTAAAAAATTGGATGAAATCTTTGAAAATCCTGAAGTAATCCATTCATGGACAAAGGAACAAAGTGTTCATTTGGAAACAGTCGGCAATTCATCGGATTTCACAGCTTAAACACAACAAAAAAAGAGTCAGGAACAGCTATAAAAGTTCTTGACTCTTTTTATTTAATTTACAACATTTGAATTTCTGTTAAGCAACAAGCACAATTTGATTTTTTAAGACTGTTTCTCCTGACTTATACTTACCACATCATTAAGCAAACCTCTGAATTTTCCGCCGTATATTTCCCTGTCTTCGTGCCAATGACCAAAGAACCACCCCTTTACGCTGTCCTTACACTCATACATAACATATTCAAAAAAGCCGGTTAGCTCATAGTCATGAGGATCGGGAATATAACCCATCTGAATGATTATTTCTTTTGGCGCAGTATGAGTAACTGCATAATCGATATTGAAGTTATGCTTTCTGAGATTTTCAATAGCTTCTTTGTATTCTGCATCACAGGGAATTTCTTCCTGCCAATAGGAGTATCCGAGAGTACGCATGGAACGGTCAATACTGTAGGTGCCGCCCATGGCAAAAATCTTATGCCCCTGAATATTGAAAACCTGTCCTCGCATCAGATGAATGACATTCTTTCTTATGCGGTGTATTTTTCCGCCGTGCCATTCTTCAAGCGGATATTCAGCAAGTCTCGGATGGTTTTCGTGATTTCCGTCCACAAAGCATATGGTATAAGGTTTGTTTTTTTCGAACCAATCCAGCATATCATGCTCTTCGGGTGTATCGTAAAAAACAAAGCCGAAATCTCCGCACACAATAAGAACATCATCCTTTGTCCATGTCATGTCGTGAATAAATTCAGCATTACCGTGCATAAACCTTTTTATATTACGATGGGTATCCCCCGTTATATATATCATTACCAAAGCCTCCTTCCACCGAACAAAATGTGTATATCAAAAAATCTGATTCTGAAAAAATAAAATTCTTTCGTGAAAGACAATTATTAAATCACTCACACACTTTCAATAGATTAAAGTTTGTTCTTTTTGAACACAGATACCGCATTACTGTAAATTCTGTATCCCGGTGTTTCAAGTACCTTTTCAGCTTCTTTGAGATTTTTTCTTATTTCTATTCCCTGAGGACAATGCTGTTCACATTTTCCGCATCCTATACATTCAGATGCAGGGGCATATTCTTTGGAAGATGTGCAGTTGACATATTCTTTCAGACCCGCAATTCTGCCGTTTGCAAAACGTCGGTTATACGCTGAAAATGTTCCGCTGATATTAACCTTTTGGGGACAAGGCATGCAGTATCCGCACCCCGTGCAGGGGACCTTCATTTTGGCATTAATGGCCTTAACAACCTTTTTCAGCATTTCTTCATCCGAAACGGTTAATTCACCGATTTCAGTATCGGATGCCGTTTTTATGTTATCCTCCACCATTTCATCGGAGTTCATACCCGAAAGCACCACAGAAACCTCAGGCTGATTCCACAGCCAACGAAATGCCCACTGTGCGGGAGTGTATTTGACCGGATGCTCGGCAAAAAGCTTTTTCGCTTCGTCAGGAAGATTATTTACAAGTCTGCCTCCGCGCAAGGGTTCCATAATCATAACCGGGGTCCCCTTTTCATAAGCGTGCCTCAGACCCTTTCTTCCCGCCTGTGTGTGTTCGTCCATATAATTGTACTGTATGAGACACATATCCCAATCATATGCATCCACAATTTTACAGAACATATCCGAATTACCGTGATATGAAAAACCAATCTGTCGAATGGCGCCGCTCGCCTTTTTTTCTTCTATCCATTTTTCTATGCCTATACTTTTCAGGCGATCCCATATTTTGATGTCCGCCATCATATGCATGAGATAAAAATCGATATGGTCAGTGCGGAGTCTTTTCAGCTGTTCATTAAAAAGTTTGTCGAGAATTTCCGTGCTGCGCATAAGTGCAGGAGGAAGCTTTGTGGCAATATACACCCTGTCACGTATTTTATTTTTTTCAAAAATTTCTCCTATCGCCGCTTCACTGCCGGGATATATGAAAGCGGTATCGAAATAATTAACACCTTTCTCAAAAGCAGAAATTATCTGCCGTTCGGCATCTTCCATATTAATTTTGCCCATTTTCTTTTTGAATCGCATACAGCCAAAGCCCAAAACTGAAAGCCGGTTGCCGTATTTATCTTCACGGTATTTCATAATATTTCCTCCGTAGTTAATGATTAAATAAAAATCTTATTTGTAAAAAAGATTATACCATACATATCCGAAAAATTCCACATAAATAAGGTGTATATTGATTTTTTAATAATTGTATGTATAATTATTTACGTACAGTAATGAAGGGTGGTTATTATGGATTTCGATATAAAAAATCTTAAATGGACAAGAGAGCCTTCGGATTATTCAATTTCCGATGATAAAATTGAAATTATTACCAAACCGCACACTGATTTATGGCAAAGAACATATTATCATTTCAGAAACGACAATGCACCCGTTTTACAGACGGAAACGGCAGAAAAGTTTTTTTCCTTCACCGTTAAAACAGAGTTTGAAAGCAAAAAACGTTTTGACCAATGCGGTATTGTCATATATCTTGACAGCGACAATTGGCTCAAAGGCTCAATAGAATTTGAGAACGAAAGCTTCCAGCATCTCGGTTCAGTTGTAACTAATAACGGATATTCAGATTGGGCAACAACAGAAATTGACGCAAAAATCAAGTCAATGTGGTACAGATTAAGCCGAAGAGAAGATGATTATTGTATCGAATGCTCCGACGACGGTATCACCTTCAGACAAATGCGTGTATGCCATCTGTGGAACGGCGGAGAGAAAATCCGCTTCGGTATCTACGCCTGCAGTCCTGAGGATTCCTCATTCAAGGCAACCTTTACCCATATGGAAATAACAGAATGTAAATGGCTTGCTCATAACGGGCAACAGCCGGATGCAGAATAATTTCGTACGAGAAAAATCTCTTTATAAAAATTTACGGAGAAAACATATGAATAAGCCTAATGTAATAATAATTATGACCGATGACCAAGGTTACGGAGACCTCAGCTGCATGGGTGCTGAAGATTTCATAACACCGAATATCGACGCTCTCAGCGAAAACGGTATTCTCTTTTCCACCATGTACTCAGGCTCACCTGTCTGTTCTCCTTCGAGAGCGTGTCTTCTCACGGGAAGATATCCGGGGAACGCAGGAGTAAGGGCAATTCTCGCAGGTCATCGCCGTGCTTCAGGACTTACAGCGGAGGTGCCCACAATAGCCACTGCCCTGAAAAGGCTCGGATACACGACGGGAATTTCAGGGAAATGGCACCTCGGACTAAAAGATGAATGCAGACCCAACGCAAACGGTTTTGATGAATTTTCCGGCTTTCTTGCCGGTTGTGTGGACTACTATTCACATATTTTTTATTGGGGCATGGCCGACGGCAATACCAACCCGACTCACGATCTTTGGGAAAACAATAACGAGGTGTACGATAACGGTAAGTATATGACTGAGCGTATTACGGAAAAAAGTGTGGATTTCATCCGCAGGCACAAAGACGAGCCTTTTATGCTTTATGTCGCATATAATGCACCCCACTACCCTATGCACGCGCCCGAAAAATATTTGAAACGTTTCTCGCATTTACCTTGGGACAGACAGATTATGGCAGCAATGATAAGCGCCGTCGATGACGGTGTCGGCGAAATCAGTAATGAACTTATCCGCCAAGGAATATCAGATAACACAATTATCTATTTTCAAAGCGACAACGGTCCCTCCAGAGAATCAAGAAATTGGCTTGACGGCAGAGCTGACCTTTACTATGGCGGTACATCCGGTATTTTTAAAGGACACAAATTCAGTCTTTTCGAAGGCGGAATAAGAGTGCCCGCCATTTTAAGTTGGCCCGCAAAAATATCACAGAAGGTTATCGATACCCCTCATATTGCGGCAGATATTTTCCCAACCATTCTTGAGGCCTGCGGTGGCGATATAAGCGAATACGACCTTGACGGCAAAAGCCTTTTGCCCATTATAGAAGGTACAGAATGCAATCCTCACGAATATCTTTTTTGGGAAATGGAAGGACAAACAGCAGTACGCAAAGGCAAATATAAGCTTGTCATCAACGGAAGACTTGAGGAATTTGCTGAAATTCAAAACGAATACTTCCTTTCTGATCTCGAAAACGACCCGTGTGAACGTATTAACCTTGCCGATGAAATGCCCGAATTATTTGAAGAACTAAAAAACGCAGCTCTCAATTGGAGAAAAGGTATCGAAGAAAATTGGGAAAAGAATTTTCTAAAAAACTATAACAATCTTACATAAAAAGTAAAAGCACAGGGCAACCGAACCCTGTGCTTAATGCTATTCAGATGTGTGATGGGCGCTGTCAGCGAATCTGACCGAGGGCGTGATAGGCGGGGCGGCGGAAAACCACCGCCCACAAATCATTCTTTATCAATCAGAGAACCGTCCCCTGATTGTTTCCCTGCCATGTGAAGGACCTCTCCACCGCAAGCGGTCCCTCTCTCCTTTCAGGAGAGGCTTATGCGAGGGCGGGCGGCGGAAAATCACCGCCCACTGTCTTCTTAACTTAAATTAAAGATACTATCAATCAAATCTTGTTGCTCTTGCTGTTGTTTTTTGTTTCGATTACCATTAGAAGGAGAAATACTATACAACACTTTACTATGTTGTAAAAACTTTACTTCAAAGGTTAAATCTGTTGATCGATCTTGCTCTTTAGCCAATTCAATTAATCCATTTAAAGTCATCATATTATTTAAACTCAGCAAAACCCTGATATATCCTTTTTTGCCATCGCAGTCATAATATATTCTATATCTATCAACAGATAAACTCTTTGGAAAAAATTTACCAATTCGACTATCCCCGTTGTTTCCTGCCCACGAATACTCGCTTTTAACAGATTTTATTACAATTCTTTTATTTATTATCTTATTAAACTTCAAATCATATTTTGCTTTTATCGGTATATCGTACATAGTAAACACAGCAAACATTTCGATACAAACACCAATCACCAAAGACCACCACAAAAGACTTTGTAACCCTTCAATGTGTTCTCTATACACAACAAAATAATATAAAGCAAACGGAAATAAGACAACTATTTTATTATACAAAAAAGACTGAATACTTTCAGACTTATATCCTTGTAGCATAGTTCTAACATAACTATTCACATCGTATACCCCCTAACACCTTTTGCTCTCAATGTTGAAAACACAGGGGACGGTGTTCTGTGTGTTAATAGTGTTTTCTGACCAAACCAATACTAACACCCGTCAGCCTGCTCACTTGCCTGATAGACAAGCCTTTATCTTTAAATTCTTCAATATTTTTTCCTGCTCCACCTTAGGCAAAGCCTTAAATTCGGCTACGTTTCTGCAACCTGAATACAATTCAATTATAGCTTTTGCCTGTTCGTCTGTCAAGCGCACAGCTTCTTTTTCTTCCGGCAACCGTCCCCTGTGTTCTAATAAAGCGAAAAAATACCCCTGTCATACTTACATAAAAAGCATAACAGGGTATCTTTCAAAAAATCTCAGACGTAAAAAAGACTGATTAACTTAAAAATCCGCCTAAAAGCATTAATAAATCTTATTTAGTTATCTGATGTGTAAAGGAAAGCTCTTCAATCCATTCACCCTTGATAAAATCTCTCGTTCTTACACGTAATTCATCCTCGTAAACCTCAACAACGATACCGTCACCGGGCTCGTAATCAGTGGTTTCGGTTACACGGCAAAGGTTGACACACTCAACGCCGTAGGATTCGTAGAAATTATCCATACCGTCAATATCATTATGAATATGTCCGTGAACATAAAGCTCTACACCGTATTCGGTAAGAAGAGAACCGAGTTGAGTTTTATCAATCCGACTGTATTCAGTTCCGTCATTATCGAGATAACGAAGCGGGAAATGTGCAAAAACAAAAACAGGAGCATTTTCTTCTTCGGCCTTTTTAAGAACGTCTTCAAGCCATTTATACTGTGCTTCGCTCATCATGAAATCCTCTGAAGTTATGTCCTCGGAGGCTAAACAGATGAAATAACAGCCATCAACTACTCTGTAATAATAATCCTTGCTGAGGGTATTTCCCAAATAAAGGGCATTATTATAAAGATAATTCTGACGGAGCTGTTCATAATCACCCTCGCCGTTACCGTAATCGTGATTTCCCTGTACGACGAAATTATTCTCGGCAGGCTTTACTGCTCTTACTGCAGAATAAAAGAACAGATTTTCGAGAAGCTGACCATTCATAACGTTGTCACCTGTATAAATGACGGTATCGATGTCGGAGCCTGCTTTGATGCCTTCAAGAACATTTTTAAGGTTATTATATGATTCGGGATTGTTTGTTTCCACATGAATATCAGACACTACGGCAAAGCCGGTGATAAGCTCATCGGGTCTTTCGGCGGTGTAAGGCTCAGCTGTACTTCCGAAGGCCGGTGATATCATCATAAGAAGAGTCAGAACGGTGGCGATTAAATCTTTGAGATAAATTAATACTGTTGAAATTTCCATATTTTACTCCTTTTTTCTTTTTAATACAGAAATTATATCACAGTGTTAATGATTTGTAAATCAAATATTTTAATTCTTAATAAAAAAATTACGGGACTCCGTAAAGAATCCCGTATTCTGTTTTAAGCTTTTCTCTTAAATTATGCTCCGAAAAGAACAAGTAATGAAGAAACAAGTGCAAGAACGAAGAAAATTGTACCTGCGATCTTTGTAAACTTTGCAAGCTTTGCTTCCATTGTTCTGCTTTTGTTCTTACCGAAGAAGGTATCACCTGCACCTGCGATAGTACCGGAAAGACCTCTCTGTTTGCTCTCCTGTAACATAACCAGAGCGATAATAAGAATAGAGATAAGTATAATTACAATTGATAATACATACTGAAGCGCTGTCATTTGTTCGACCTCCCAAATTTTATACTATGGTATTTTATCACAATACCAAACCAAAAGTCAATAGATTATTCAGATTTTTTACGTTTAGGCTGAGGGAGACGGAAATGTCTGCTTTCCGAATCTTCTACAGCAGATATAACGGCTTTTTCCTTTCCTTCGACAGCTTCCTTTGTAATAAGGAGTGTACCGTAGGTATCCTCATCAGAAACCTCGTACATATAATCCAAAAGCAGCTTTTCCATTATGGAGCGAAGACCTCTGGCACCCGTTTTAGCCTCAAGAGTTTTTTCGGCAATAGCCTTAAGTGCTTCGAAATCAAACTCAAGGTCAATATCGTCAATACCGAAAAGATACTGATACTGCTTTACAAGTGCATTTTTCGGCTCAGTCATAATTCTTACCAAAGCCGCCTCATCAAGGTCATCGAGAGCTGTTATAACGGGAAGTCTGCCCACAAGCTCAGGAATAAGGCCGAATTTGACCAAATCGTGATGAACAACCTTGTGCATTATTTTGCTGCTTTCAAAATCACTTTTCGTTTTTATGGTGGCACCGAAGCCAAGTCCGGAATTACCCATTCTCTTTTCTACGATCTTTTCGATTCCTTCAAAGGAGCCGGCACAGATAAAGAGAATATTTGTGGTGTCAATTTGGATAAATTCCTGTTGGGGATGCTTTCTGCCGCCTTGGGGAGGCACGTTTGAAACGGTGCCCTCCAATATTTTCAGAAGTGCCTGCTGAACACCTTCACCGCTGACGTCACGGGTGATGGAGGTGCTTTCGCTCTTTCTGCCGATTTTGTCGATTTCATCCACATAAATGATACCCTTTTCGGCTCTTTCCACGTCGAAATCTGCCGCCTGAATGAGTCTTAGCAAAATATTTTCAACATCCTCACCGACATATCCGGCCTCGGTAAGAGTCGTGGCATCGGCTATGGCAAAGGGCACGTCAAGAATTTTCGCAAGGGTTTGTGCAAGCATCGTTTTACCGACACCGGTGGGACCGAGCATAAGAATATTACTCTTTCCGATCTCAACAGGACTTTCTTTGCCTGAATATATTCTTTTATAATGATTATAAACTGCAACGCTGAGTGCTTTTTTTGCCTCATCCTGACCGATAACGTATTCGTCGAGAAGAGCCTTTATTTCACTCGGTTTTTTAAGTGATGCAAAATCATTTTCGTTTTTTCCTGCCTTTTTATCGGTTTCATCCTCGACTATTTCACGGCACAAAGCCACACATTCGTTACAGATATACACACCGGGACCGGCAATCAATGTTTTTACATCGTTCTGTGATTTGTTGCAAAAGGAACATCTAACGTTTTTCTCTTTGATGTCACCGTCTCTTGCCATATACTAATTACCTCTTTGATTAATCTCTCTTATATAAAACCTTATCGACAAGACCGTATTCAAGTGCTTCCTCGGCAGTCATAAAGTTGTCTCTTTCCGTATCCTGTGCTATAACCGAAATATCCTTTCCGGTATTTTCAGCTAAAATTTTGTTAAGTTTGTCTCTGGTTCTCAAAATGTGCTCCGCAGCAATTTTAATCTCTGTAGCCTGACCCTTTGCACCGCCCAAGGGCTGATGAATCATAACCTCACTGTTCGGAAGGCAATATCTTTTTCCCTTGGTACCGGAAGAAAGAAGGAATGCACCCATGCTCGCTGCCATACCCATACAGATGGTTGAAACGTCGCATTTAATGTACTGCATCGTATCATAAATGGCCATACCTGCGGTTACGGAGCCGCCGGGGCTGTTGATATAAAAGCTGATATCCTTTTCTGAATCCTGGCTTTCAAGAAATAAGAGCTGCGCCACAACGAGAGAGGCTGTGGCATCGTTTACTTCATCGGAAAGAACGATGATACGGTCATTGAGAAGACGGGAATAAATGTCATACTGTCTTTCTCCTCTGCTTGTTTGCTCTACTACATAAGGTACTAAAGGCATAATAAATTCCTCCTTAGGATTATCTTTGTTACCGATAATAAATATTCAAATTCGGAGCCGTTTCCTCACGGCCCCGATTTCTTTATACTATTGTTGGTTAAAATTAACCTTTATAAACAGCAATTAATTATTCAGCATCCTCAGCCTTTGCTTCTTCTTTCTTTGCGCGGGGCTTTCTCGCTGTGGTTACCTTCGCATTGTCCTTAACGAATGCGAGTGCTTTTTCGTTGAGGAGGTCACCGCGGAGTCCTTCTGCGGGAACAACTTCCTTAATCTTATCTACTTCCATGCCGTACTGCTCTGCAAACTTTGCAAATTCAGCTTCAAGCTCCTCATCGGAAACCTCAAGGCTTTCTTTTTTAGCAATCGTTTCAAGAGCAAGGCGGATTTTAACCTGCTTTTCAGCGGCTTCTTTGAGAGTTTCTCTGTATGCTTCCATGGTCATACCTGTGTACTTAAGGTAAAGGTCAAGGCTCATACCCTGCATGGAAAGTCTGTAATCAAGGTTTCTCATCTGATTGTCAATTTCAGATTCAAACATACATTCGGGAATTTCACCTACAACATTTTCGCTGAGCTTTTCGAGAAGCTGAGACTCAATTTCTCTGTTGTTGTTTGCTTCCTTCTGATCTTTGATTTCCTTTTCAAGGCTTTTTCTGAGGGCGGCTACTGTATCGCAGTCTGCTGCGTCCTGTGCAAATTCGTCATCAACTTCAGGAAGCTCCTTAACTTTGATTTCATGAAGCTTGATTTTGAAAACTGCATCCTTGTCAGCAAGCTCAGGAGTATATTCGGTGGGGAATTTGACGTTTACGTCGAATTCTTCGCCGATATTGTGACCGACAATCTGATCCTCAAAGCCGGGAATAAACTGACCGGAGCCGAGAGTGAGCTCGTAATTTTCGCCCTTACCGCCGTCAAAAGCTACACCGTCAACAAAGCCTTCGAAGTCGATAACTGTGATATCGCCGTTTTCTGCTGCTCTGTCTTCGACAGCAACGAGACGTGCATTTCTTTCGACAAGCTCGTCAATCTTTGCCTGAATTTCTTCTTCTGTTGCTTCAACCTTTTTCTTTGTAGCTTTGAGCTCTTTGTATTCGGTTACTTCAACTTCGGGTTTAACGAAAATTTCTACAAGCATTTCTACGCCTTCTGCGCCGATTTCTTTGATGTCAGCACTCTTTGTACCGACCATATCAAGACCTGCCTCTTTGACAGCCTCTTCAACTGCTTCAGCATAACAATAATCGAGAGCATCCTCATAAAGGAAGCCTTTACCGTAAAAGTTTTCAGCCATTTTACGGGTTACCTTACCCTTACGGAAGCCGGGAAGAGAAATTTTGTTTTTCTGCTTTGCAAAGGCTTTGTTCTGTGCAGTGTCAAAGGTAGCTGCATCGATTGAAATTTCCAATGCATAAACATTTGTTTCAACGTTTTTTGATGATTTTAAGCTCATTTTAAAACTCCTATCCGGGTACCTTTCAAAAAAATAACTTACACAAGGTTACCCATTTTACATTTTTAACTATAGTATTATATCACAATAAAAAATTTTTTCCATAGTTTTTTCAAAATTTTTCTATAATTTTGGGACAAAACTCAAGAAAATCAGCTGAAACCAAGGAAAATTTGATCCCGTCAACGGTCTCCCTCACTGCTTTCAGGGTCGATTCGCCGTGAAGATGACCGTAAAAGCATCTCTCAATGCCGTGTTTTTTCAGCACAGCCATCATCTCATTACATCTCATATTCGACATAACAGGCGGATAATGGAGAAAAACTATCAGCTCTCCTCCGAGCTTTTCACCCTCGCAAATGGACATTTCAAGCCTGCCCGCCTCACGCAGAAGAACCTTGCTGTCAGAATTTTCAGCATCAAAGAACCAGCCTCTGCTTCCGCAGAGAGTAAATTCTCCCACACGAAAGGCATTATTATGAAGAATTGAAACAGAATCAAAGCCGTTTTCAGCAAGGAAGGTATCCATTTTTCTTTTTGTGGTCCACCAATAGTCGTGGTTTCCCTTCATTATCAGCTTTTTTCCGGGAAGAGAATGAAGAAAGGCAAAATCCTTTTTAGCCTGTTCCAAAGACATCGCCCAGGAAATATCACCGAGAATTACCACAGTGTCATTTTCCGTGACAACGGCTCGCCAATTTTTTTCGAGTCTTTCCACATAATCCGTCCAGCCGCGGAAAATATCCATCGGCTTGTCGGTGCTGAAGGTAAGATGGGTGTCCCCTATTGCAAATATCGACAAGCTGACACCTCCAATAAAAAAGTTTTATACTCCGAGCATTTTATATACCATTTCAATCATATCTTCTTTTTCACAGCAGTCGGTAAATCTCGGCTCTTTGCCCTTAAGTGTGGCAAGCTGTGCAGGGCACTCAGCTCCTGTTTCGGAAATAAGAAGGTCAACCTGCTCGAATTCGTCTGCATCGGCGGGAACTTCGCCCTTGACTGCCTTGAGTACGGCGGCAGAGAATTTATAGGGATTGGCTGTGGAAGCGATAACTGCTTCTGTTGTGTCCCCTGTAGCCTTCACATATTCACGGTAAACATTTACGGCAACGGCTGTATGTGTGTCGCAAAGATAGCCGTTTTTATAGGTTTCGCTGATGGTGGCGGCGGTGATTTCGTCGTCACAGCAGCCCGCATCAAAGAGAGAAAGAACAAGCTTTTTAACTTCCTCGGTTACCTCATATTTGCCCTCTGAGGCGAGAGATTCCATCCAGCCCTTTACTGTTACATCGTCTTCACCGCAGAGATGGAAAAGAAGTCTTTCAAGGTTAGAAGAAATGAGAATATCCATAGAGGGTGATGTGGTGGTAAAGAACTGTCTGTTTTTATCGTAAACACCCGTCTTAAGAAAATCGGTAAGAACATTGTTTGCATTTGAAGCGCAAATAAGCTTTTTAACGGGAATACCCATTTTTTTGGCATAATAAGCGGCGAGGATATTGCCGAAATTACCCGTAGGAACAACCACATTGATTTCGTCGCCGTTTTTTATAGTACCCTGTTCGATAAGGTCACAGTAAGCGGATATGTAATAAACTATCTGCGGAACAAGTCTGCCCCAGTTGATTGAGTTTGCAGAAGAGAACATCATGCTCTTTTCGGAAAGCTTTTCTGCCACAACTTTATCGGTGAAAATTTTCTTAACACCGCTTTGAGCATCGTCGAAATTACCGTTAATGGCACAAACGGCAACATTTTCGCCCGCCTGAGTGGTCATCTGCAATTTTTGCATGGGACTTACACCGTCATCGGGATAAAAGACCATAATCTTTGTGCCTTCCACATCCTTGAAGCCTTCAAGAGCCGCCTTACCTGTGTCACCTGATGTGGCGACAAGGATTACAACGGTTTTGTCCAGCTTTATCTTTTTAACGGCAGTGGTAAGAAGATAAGGAAGAAGCTGAAGTGCCATATCCTTGAAAGCACATGTGGGACCTCTCCACAGCTCAAGGATATTTTCACCCTTTGCTATGGTGTTTATGGGAGAGATCTTTTCGCTGGAAAATTTACCCGCCGCATAAGCCCCGCTGACGCAATATTCAATTTCCTCCTCTGTATAATCGGTGAGATAAAGTGAAAGAACCTTCTTTGCTCTGGAAATATAATCAAGACCAACCAGAGAGTCAATAAAATCAGAGTCAATTTGCGGAATTGATTCGGGAACAAAAAGTCCGCCGTCCGCCGAAATACCCTGTGCGATGGCCTGTGCAGATGTTACTTTTACATTTTTATCTCTCGTACTTGTATAAAGCATAATGCTACCTCCTGAAAATAAAGAGATTTAATCGTTTCATTTTAACACATTAATTATAAAAAGTAAAGGTTTATTTAACAATAAAAACAGACCCGTCAGCGGAGTCTGCTTTTAATCAGCCAACAAATCAGAAAAGATCATATCTGCCCGAAAAATCAGCGGCATCAAAGGCGTTTTCTATAATGTTGAACTTGTATATTCTGCCTTCATTCATCCATACCTCGAAAACATCGAAGCGAGGAAGCTTTTCACATTCCGTTTTTTCGAGATATTTAAAAGCTGTCAGAGTAAGCCTTTGCTGTTTTTTTCCGTCCACAGCCTCACCCGGATTTGTACGTGAGGCACCGCTTCGGGTTTTAACCTCACAAAACACAATATGACTTTCATTTTCCGCTATAACATCGATTTCGCCGTAACGGGAATGATAGTTCATCTCTTTTACGGTGCAGCCAAGCTTACGGTAATATTCAGCGGCAAATTCTTCACCTTTTTTACCCGTAATCCCCTTTTCCATTTCACTCACCTAAAATCTTTTTGAGGAAGGTTCGTCTGTGCTCAGGGCATATTCCGTGTTCAGCTATAGCCTCATAATGAAGCTTTGTACCGTAGCCCTTGTGCTTCGCAAAAAAGTATTCGGGATATTTTTTATCCGCTTCGAGCATATATCTGTCTCTGGTAACTTTAGCAAGAATGGATGCGGCTGCGATGGATACGGATTTGGCGTCACCCTTTACCACAGTTTTTTCTGCTATGGAAAGTCCCGGCTTGCCGTTGCCGTCGATAAGAGCAATATCGGGCTTTACACCGAGCTTTTCGACGGCTGTGCGCATAGCGAGAAAGGTAGCTTGCAGGATATTTATTTCGTCGATGGTCCCGGCATCAACCATATGTATACTGTACGCTACCGCCTTTTCGGTGATAACATCAAAAAGCTGCTCACGCTTTTTTTCGCTGAGCTTTTTCGAATCGTTGATACCCTCTATTTCACAGTCAAGGGGTAAAATTACGGCCGCAGCGCAAACAGGTCCGCAAAGAGGACCTCTGCCCGCCTCATCCACACCGCAGACGATCCGATAACCCTCCGCCATTACCTCTTTTTCTATATCAAAATTCATTTTTATCCTCCGTGTCAAAAATCACAAAAAGGACTGTCCCTGAACGAAACAGCCCCATATTGTTTGATAAATAAATCAGATAACTTTGCAGAAATTGAAGATGCGTTCGGGAAGCTCTTCTTTGTCTGCGGAAATGGTGAATACGAAATCTTTTTCGTTAACGGAAGAGAGCTCATAAATTCTCTCAAGGAAAACAGCGAGCTCGGTATAGTCTCTGCCGCCGATACGGAGAGTGGCGTCAACGAGAACATCGGTGATGTCATGGTTGCCGGCGCAAACACCTGCAAGGAAACCGTAAAATGCATCATAGCCCTTTACTTCGTAATCGTCAGTAGCAATAAGTCTTGCACGGTAGTTAACATCATATGTTAATTTGGTTTCCTTTTCAACACAGACAACGTTACCCTTCGAGGTTTCGACTGCCTCGTTTACACAAGAAATCAAATGTTTGGTTTTTCCTGCACCTTTGTGACCTAAAATAATAGAAATCATTTTATATTTCCTCCTTTTATTTGTTTCATCGGAACAAGTATAACACAATTCCGAATCAATTACAAGTATATTATATCACTTACTTAATCTTTGTTCAAGTACTTCTTTCTCTTTTTCGTAACCGGGTTTGCCTAAAAGTGCAAACATATTCTTTTTGTAGCTTTCAACGCCCGGCTGGTCAAAGGGATTGATACCGAGAACATAACCTGATATTGCACAGGCCTTTTCGAAAAAGTAAATGAGATAACCTAATGAATTTTCGCTCATATCACCGTTTTTGATGATGATATTGGGCACAAGACCGTCATTATGAGCGAGCACTGTTCCCCTGTATGCCTGCTTATTGACAAAATCCATGGTCTTTCCAGCAAGGAAGTTAAGACCGTCAACGTTTTCAGCATCTTCTTTGATATATATTTCCTTACGGGGCTTTTCAAAATGAATAACCGTTTCAAACATTATTCTTTCGCCCTGCTGAATGTACTGACCGAGAGAATGAAGATCAGTTGAGAAAATGGCTGAGGTGGGGAAAAGTCCCTTACTCTCTTTGCCTTCACTTTCACCGAAAAGCTGTTTGAGCCATTCATTCATCATGGTGAAGCAGGGTTCGTAGGATATAAACATTTCTGTCTTTTTGCCTTTATTGTAAAGAGCGTTACGGACAGCAACATATTTATAACAGTCATTTTCCTCTATAGAGGTGCTCATAAGCTCTTCACGTGCTTTGGCGGCGCCGGCCATAAGTGCGTCAATATCAACACCTGCGGCGGCGATGGGAAGAAGACCCACAGCGGTAAGAACGGAATATCTGCCGCCCACATCATCGGGAACAACGAAGGTTTCGTAGCCTTCTTTGTCGGCGAAGCTTTTAAGTGTGCCCTTTTCTTTGTCTGTGGTAACAAATATTCTTTCGGCTGCTTTTTCTTTGCCGTATTTTTCGATGAGCATTTCACGGAAAATTCTGAAGGCAACGGCGGGCTCTGTGGTGGTACCTGATTTGGAAATAACATTAACGGAAAAATCTTTGCCGTCACAGATCGAAATAATTTCATCGAGATAAGTGGATGAAATGCTGTTGCCTGCATAATAGATGGCGGGAGTACCCTTTCGGGTATCGTTATAATTCTGTCCCTTTACAAATTCGATGGCAGCTCTGGCTCCGAGATAGGAGCCGCCGATACCGATTACGATAAGGACATCACTGTTGTTTTTTATTTTTTCTGCCGCTGCTTTAATGCGTGCAAATTCTTCTTTATCATAATCAACGGGAAGGTCAACCCAGCCTGTAAAATCTTTGCCTGCACCTGTTTTGCCGTGTAAAGCATCGTGAGCGGCAGTAATTTTCGGCTGATAAGAGGCTATTTCCTCATCCGTTATAAAAGAAGAAACGTATTTTTTTGTTAATTTTGCTGACATACGTTATACTCCTAAATTAATAATTGTGGCATTTTCTGTATTTTAATACAAATTATGGGATTTGTCAACCTTAATATTGATATTATTCCAAACCTTTTGTAATACTTTTTAAAATTCTGCCCGCCATAATCAGGATATTTATCCTTCCTACAGCTTTTTTTGCCTTTAGGTCATACTCTGCAACTGTCTTATCTCCCAAAATAAGCTCTATTTTGCCCAAAATCTGATTTTCCTCAACAGGTGCTTCCACATCCTCACAGAGGGTGATTTTCGTTTCGAGAGACTGCTTTTCGCCCGTTTTGAGAGTGAGACTTTCCACTGCCGATAGCTGAGGCTCCACGTGAGAGTCTATGCCCTTTATGACTCTGACCGGCTGTAAGGCGGACAGGTCAATTTCGGGAGTTACGTTTTCATAGTTTGCAAAGCCCCAGTTAAGCATTGCCTTGGCTCCCTCGAAACGGTCAGTGCTGTTTTTCGCCCCCATTACCACTGCAACCAGATGCAGACCGTCTCTTTCAGCCGAAGCGGACAGACAATGACCCGCTTTTGAGGTAGTACCCGTTTTAAGACCCGTGGTACCTTTATAAAAGCGTACAAGACGGTTGGTGTTTACAAGCTGTGTGTCGCCGTTTCTGAGGCTGTCCATCCACACGGTGGTATAATCGGTGATTTTTTCGTGCTTTAAAAGCTCACGGGACATAAGAGCGATATCATAGGCTGTCGTCAGATGCTCCGAGGTGTCGTCGTCAAGACCTGAGCAATTGACAAAATGAGTATTTTTCATACCGAGAGCTTTTGCTCTTTCGTTCATCATATTTACGAAAGCCTCTTCGCTTCCTGCAATATGCTCACCCAAAGCCGTACAGGCATCGTTGGCACTGGCTATGGCTGTGGCACGGAGAAGCTCGTCAACGGTCATCTGCTCCCCTTCCTTGAGCCATATCTGACTGCCGCCCTTTGATGCGGCATCGGGACTCGCCGTGACGGTTTCTGTGAGAGAAAGCTTTCCGCTGTCAAGTGCTTCCATAAAAAGAAGCAAGGGCATTATTTTGGTAACGGAGGCAGGGTAAAGCTGTTTATTTTCATTAAACGCATAGAGCACCTGACCCGTCTGCACATCCATCAGCACCCCACTTTCAGCATTGACCGTTATTTCACTTTCATTCTCGGCAGAGACGGAAAAAGTGAAAAGAGTTAAGAAAAATATCATTGATGTTATTAAGGCTATTGACCTTTTCATATTTATCACCTCAAATTATAAATATGAAAACTAAAATGTAAATAAAACAAAAAATATCGCAAAGAAAACTCCTTACGATATTTTAAAGCTTTTATTTTTTCAAATATGTTGCCATTGAAATATATGCGTTTGCTTCAGCATAGTTTACTCCGATAGCCGCATAGTCGGCCGCTAATTTTGTGTTATTCTCTATGGAGGCAAGTTTATTAATCATTTTTGTATTTTTACTGATTAATTCCTTGTTCTGAGACGTTATAACAGCTTGATTCATAATCATCTGGTGCTGATTATCTATTATTTCGTCTAATCTTTCGATTATTTCATCTAATTTATTGTTTGCTTCCTGCATCAGATAAAACTTTAATGCTTCATCGATACTGATGTCGGAAGTTGTGACCATATCACAGATGTAATATATCACTCTAATATCTCGGTATTGTAATGGAATCCAGTTAATACTATAAAGAGAGTTTTTAATTTCCGATATTTTTTTGCATTCAGTTTTAATCTTTTGCAAATTACTCAACAAATTTTCTTCATGTTTGATTGTTTCCTCACGATTTTTATCTAATTCAGTTTTCTTTTCAGCGTTTAATTTTCTTTTTTCCATATTTTTCTCTATTTTTTCCTCATATTTCTTTTCCGAAAAAATATCACGAATCTCGTCCACAGAATACCAAAAACCCAATAATTCTGCTATGATGACAGTCACAAACAAAACAGTTCTAAAAGTTGCACGAAATCCATCGAATTCATTTACCAAAAAAACTATTGTGCCTATTATAAATCCCAATATTAATCCTATAACAATAGAAAAAATTGTAACCAAAAACATATTAACCAATACTTCAATTACAGAAGCAAAAATTTTATCTGCCATCGTTGGCTTTTCAGGAACAATAATTTCAGTTTCAACTTTTTTATATTCTTTTTCAATTTCAGTCAACTTTTTTTGCCATTGTTTCAAGTTTCTGTTAAAAGTAGTTTCTTTCATTCTGAGACAGTACCCTGCCGTCTCGATATTTCTAACCTGTTCAATATATATTCTTTCGATTTCCTGATTTCTTTTACTCATATTTTCACCTCAATTTTAATTTTGCTGATCTTTAACACCATAATACTCAAAAACTGTGCTAATGTCAAGAAAAATGTTGATTATTAACACAAACAATATGATTATGGGGTGTTCAAATGAAAATTTACGACTATAACGGAAGGAAAAATTTATGCGGAGATAAGATAAGACAGGCAAGACAAAAACAACGGCTTTCTCAAAGCGATCTCGCCGCAAGATTACAGGTTGCAGGAGTGATAATTGAGCGTGACAGCATAAGCAGAATCGAAGCGGGAACACGGTTTGTTGCCGACTATGAGCTGAAAATTATTGCAGAAGTATTAAATGTTGATGTAATGTGGCTTTTAACTCCCGACGAAACTTGACCTTTAATTAATAATGGAATATAATATATCCATAAAATAAAAGGAAAAAACAACAATGAAAGTTAAATTTTACACTTTAGGCTGCAAGGTCAACCAATACGAAAGCCAGGCGATAAGCGAAGCACTCAGCAAAAGAGGATACGAAACCGTAACCGACGGTAATGCGGATATATTCATCGTAAATTCCTGCACGGTGACTGCCGCCGCAGACCAGAAGACAAGACAGGCCGTAAGACGTTTTAAAAGAAATAATCCCGGCTCCATAGTAGTTCTCACCGGCTGTATGCCACAGGCTTACCCCGAAAAATCAAAGGAATTGCTTGAAGCTGATATTATCTTGGGTAACAGAAACAATGAGGAAATCGCAAACGCGATAGAGCAATTTATGAAATACGGCTCCCGTGTTTTCGAAATCAAAGAGCACAAAAAGGGAGACAGCTTTTCAGGTACGACCATCAGCCGTTTCGAAGAAAGAACCAGAGCATACATTAAAATTCAGGACGGGTGTAATCGATTCTGCTCTTACTGCATCATCCCCTATTCACGGGGCAGAGTACGCTCGAAGCCTCTCAGCGAGCTGAAAGAGGAGATAAAAGCTTTGGCAGAGGGCGGATATAAGGAAGTAGTTCTCGTAGGTATCAATCTTTCCTCCTACGGCTCGGATATAGGTCTTACATTCCCCGATGCGGTAAAGGCGGCGAACGATACGGAAGGCATAGAGCGTGTACGTTTAGGCTCTCTCGAACCCGACCATCTGACAGACGGGGTTATAGAAAATCTTGCCAAATGCGAAAAGCTGTGCCCTCAATTTCACATATCTTTGCAAAGCGGATGCGACAAAACTCTCAGAACAATGAACCGCCACTATACAGCCGACGAATACAGACAAATTTGCCGTAAGCTCCGTGAAAGCTTTGAGGATTGCACACTCACCACCGATGTGATGGTAGGCTTCGCAGGTGAAAGCGAGGCGGATTTCAGAGAAAGCCTCGATTTCGTTAAGGAAATAGGCTTCGAAAAGGTACATGTTTTCCCCTACTCCGTCAGAAAAGGAACAAAGGCAGAAGGCTTCGGCGGTCAAATCGACAAAAGAACGAAGGAAGAAAGAAGCCGCATAATGATGCAGACAGCCGAAGAAATAAGGCTTGATTTCTTTAAAAAGCAAATCGGCAGAAAATATTCGGTGCTTTTCGAAACAGTGGATAAGGACGGATATTTATGCGGACACACCGCAAATTATATCCCCGTAAAAGCGAAAATTTCCGGGGAAATGTGCCACAAAACGGTCGATGTGATTATAAAGGAAATTTCCGCAGAGGATGATTTTTGTATAGGTGAAATCGAATAAAAAAACGCTGACGGTCAGATGCTGTCAGCGTTAATTTTTATCATTGAATTTTTCTGCTCCAGTGAGCATTCCCTTATTTTTTCCGTAAATAGGGCAAACTTATCTGTAGATGAGCACTGAAGTGAATATACTTCCTTTCCCCTTTCGGAAAGCTTTACCGTTTCACTGTGACGGGTGATAACAGGAACAGAGGAATTTTCCTTTGCCCTGCTGAGAAGCGAAATACCTTTTTCACTTACGGCGAGAATACGCATATAGGGAACCTTTTCCTTTGACATATCCTTCGGTATTTTAAGAAAAAGATTCATAACCTCACGGCGCACTCTCGAATGAGTAAAGTTTTTACTTTTGGCTTTTTCGTAAAGAGAATCGAGAGAACCGGCTGTCCGGGCGGCTTCGTAAATACGGTTTGCAAGCCCCGACGAATCGGTGACATAAAGGGAATAATCCTCTTTTTTCATTTCACGCACAGCAGAAAGCACGGCTCTTTCTCCCGTTTTCATATTATAAGGGCCGTTACCCTCAGAAAAGGCTTTTTCAAAAAGAGAAAAGGCTTTTTCGGGTAAATATTCCGCTGCAAATGAGAGCTTTTCAAAGGTACGGATTTTACTTGCACTCGCCGTTCCCTCGGCTATTTCCTCACTGTCATGACCGCTTCCCTTCCTTTTTACGGGAAGAATTCTTACATCGGGTGAGATTTTATTTAAAGCACGGATGTACTCCACGGCGAGAGTGCTGTTTGGTGAAGAAAGAAGCGAAGATGCTTTTTCGCCGTATTTTTTTCCCACAGCCTCACAGAGTGCCGCAGGATAAGAAGCTCCCGAAGCCATCTTTTCTTTAATATAAGCAGCAATATCAGGGTCGTCAAGGGCATCTGCACAGCGTTTCAGAAGCTGTGCATCCCCGCTTTCGCTGCCAAAGGAAAGCATATCTATACCGAAATCGCAGAGAAGTCCTACGCTGCCCCGCGCAAAGTTTTCAGCCGAAGCACATGCCCAAGGCACGGGAAGGTCGATAACAACATCGGCTCCGCAGACTATGGCCGCCTTTGCACGGGTCCATTTGTCCGCATAGGCACATTCGCCTCTCTGAACGAAATTTCCGCTCATTACGCAGACAATGAAATCCGCTCCCGCTTCTTTGGTTTTTATGATATGATAAAGATGTCCTTTGTGAAAGGGATTATATTCACACACTATTCCCGCTGTCATTATCTCACCTCTTTTCGTTTACTATTATGTATTTTAAATATTTTAATATTAAATGTCAAGAAAATTATTATTGACTAATATACAGGCAGATAGTATAATCTAATCAATGAAAGCAAAAGGTGATATTTATGAAGATAATTAATACGGATTTACCCGAAGTAAAGCTCATAGAGCCTCAGGTTTTCGGTGATAACAGAGGATGGTTTTACGAATCATATAACTTTGAAAAGCTTAAAATGCTCGGTATTGATACGGTCTTTGTGCAGGATAACCGCTCTTTTTCCGCCGAAAAAGGAACACTCAGAGGCATCCATTTTCAAAAAACGCCCCACGCACAAACCAAGCTCATTTGCTGTACAAAAGGTGAAATACTCGATGTGGCGGTGGATTTAAGAAAAGGTTCCCCCACCTATCTGAAATGGATAAGTGCAGTCCTTTCGGAAGAAAACAAAAAGATGCTTTATATTCCAAAAGGTTTCGGTCACGGTTTTGTAACCCTCACGGATAATGTGGAGGTGCTTTACAAGGTTGACGGATATTATAACAAAGAAAGCGACAGAAGCATCCGCTTTGACGATGAGGAAATCGGCGTCAGTTGGGGAGTGTCATCCCCTGTGCTTTCCGAAAAAGACAAAAACGCTCCCCTGCTTTGTGACAGCGATGTTGATTTTGTATATTGATAAGGTGACGTGATAAGATGATTATAGTAACAGGTGCCGCCGGTCAGTTGGGCAGTGATGTATGCCGGATATTAAAAGAAAAGAATATCCCGCACAGAGGCATAGATAAAAACGATGTGGACATTACTTCGGAAAAAGAGGTAAAAGCATTTTTTGATTACACTGACTTCGACGTGCTTATTCACTGTGCCGCATATACTGCCGTGGATAAGGCAGAGGAAGAAAAAGAGCTGTGCTGTGCAATCAATGCAAAGGGCACGGAAAATTTGGCAAAAATATGCGGAGAAAAAAATTCCGCCATTATTTATATCAGCACCGACTATGTTTTTTCGGGCGAAGGTGAAAAGCCCTTTGAAGCCGACGATAAAAAGGCTCCCCTTTCCGTTTACGGAAAAAGCAAATACGAGGGTGAAAGAGCTGTTATGAGATTGTGCGAAAAATACTTTATTGTCCGCACATCATGGGTTTTCGGCGAGCAGGACAGAAACTTTATCGCCACCATGCTCCGTTTGTCTCAAACAAAAAATGAAATCAATGTGGTATGCGATCAGATAGGCTCCCCGACTTATTCCGCCGATCTTGCACTTTTGCTTACGGAAATGGCGCAAACGGAAAAATACGGAGTTTATCACGGCACAAACGAAGGATATTGCTCATGGTACGAGCTGGCAAAAAAGGTTTTCGATTATAAAAAAATTTCCGTTAAGGTAAATCCCGTAACGAGCGAAGAATACATCACTCCCGCCAAAAGACCTAAAAATTCCAGATTGAGCAAAAAGACTCTCACCGATGCAGGCTTTTCTCTGCTTCCTCCGTGGGAAAATGCGGTAGAGAGGTATCTTGACCAAAAATAAAATAAAAGAAAAACAGAAATTTCTTCGGCAAAAACGTCAGAGATTTCTGTTTTTTTCTTTCTCTTTTTCGAGAATTATGATGCGGCTGATAATTGACTGTCGCTGTATACGCTTCTCGCTTTTTCGAGCATCGTTTCGGCGAAAATGGCATAACCCTGTGTGGGGTCACTTACAAATACATGAGTTACGGCACCGACCAGCATATTATTCTGTATTATGGGTGAACCGCTCATTCCCTGAACTATACCGCCTGTTTTTTCTATCAGTTTACTGTCTGTTACTTTTATTACCATATTCTTATTCTGCGACGAATCTTCCGTTACCTTTAAAATTTCAATCTCATAATATTCAGGGCCGTTCTTATCGACGGTGGAAATTATCTGAGCTTTGCCCGGCTTAACTTCACTTTTTGCCGCCACAGGCATAAGTGATTTTGCACTTATTTTACGTGCTGTACCGTAAACACCCGTCTCACAGTTACAGAATAGCTCACCCCTTATTTCGGGGTTAAAAACACCGCAAAGCTCACCCGCTTTGCCGCTTCTGCCTTTGTAGCATCCGCTGACATAGGCTGACACAATATCTCCGTTTGAAAGAGGCAAAATTTCGCCTGTGTCCACATCGCACACTCCGTGACCCAAAGAAGCAAACATACCTGTTCCTATATCATAAAAGGTCATCGTTCCTATACCCGCTGCACTGTCTCTTATCCACAATCCCGCTTTGTATTTCCGTTCGGAAACACTGTAAGCAAGGGAAAAATTAACGCTGTACAGCTTATTTACGCGTAAATATTCCAATGTCATGCCGCTGCCGCCGGCTTTCGAAAATATATCCGAAATCTGCTGGCTTGTTTTTACCTTTATTCCGTTTATCGAGTAAATGACATCGCCCTTCTGAAGTCCCGCACTCTTCGCCGGGGAAACAGCACCCGTTTCCGTATCGACTTCATCAGTTCCTACAATCATTACACCCTCAGTAAACAGCCTCAATCCGAAAAGCTCACCCGAAACCTCCACGTAATCTCTGCTTTTAACGGTTACAGAGGAGCTTTTTACGGGAATAACATTAAGGAGACTTACCTCAGCTTCATATTTTTCACTCTGACCGATATTTCTTCCTATATTACCGCTGATTTTTTTACCGTAGGTTATTGTATATATTTCATTTACACTGTCTTTTTTTTCGGCTATGCAGTAAAGCTCATCAGGTACAGCATAAAATCCGTAAACCAAAAGACACAAAAGTATAAAAGTAATACTCATCAGAGCTGTTCTTATTGCTTTGATACTTTTTACCATTTTTCACCTCCGAACACGCTGTTTTTTCAGCCGCAAATATAATTTGTGTTCAAGGCAAAAAAATATAACAGGTAAAAAATCACTTAAAAGCAAAACTCCCGAAAAAGCAGTAATTCGGGAGCTTTGTCATTTATTTCAAATAATTTTTTATCATAGCAAGGATTCTTTCGGTGCTTTTGCCGTCACAGGCACCCATCTGCTTTTCGTTGAAAAGTGCTCTTAGCTCGGCTGAGGACACATCCTCCGCACGTCTGGCGGCAGTCAGAATTTCCTCACTGTTGACTATTTTTTCACCGGGCAGATCCTTTTCATAATCGAGATAAGTGTCCTCCTTATGCTCCTCATAATCGGGGCAGTAAAAAACCGTCGGCTTATCCATAAGAGAAGCATCGAAAACCACCGATGAATAGTCGGTAATGATTACATCCGCCACAGCCAGCAGCTCACTGGTGCTTTCGAAGGTATAGTCCTTTACTCTGGAGTAAAATCTGCCCTTGATATATTCCTCTTTCATCGACGGATGACGGCAGATGATGAACACTTCGTCATCTTCAAGTTCATCATTGAGCTTTACCCAATCAATTTTCGGATCGAAAGGAATAATAATGTCCTCTTTAATTCTTACGGTGGGACAGTAAAGATATACCCTTTTGTTTTTTAGCAAAGGATGCTTTGAACAAATTTCAGCTTTGTTTGAGGCGATTATTTCTCTGTTTACTATAAGGTCCGATCTGGGGGTACCGACAGCCTTTACCACCTCACGGTCGAGACCGAAGGCGTGGCAGTAATATTGACGGACATATTCCGAGGAAACACAGAAATCACTGTATTGAGAATGGGTTTTATATTCATCGAATTCCGAAAGAACGGAGGGTCCGTCTATACCCATTTTTTTAAAAGCACCGCCGGTGTACCAAATCTGAATAAGCTTTTGCTCATTTTTCAGCTTATGCTTACGCAGATGGTAAATATAGTCATCGGTAACTATTACACGGCTGGTAAAAAGGTAAAATCTTTTACGCATAAGATCTCTGAAGCCGTGAGGCTTTACTTTGGCAAAAAGTACCTTTTTTTCCGTGCATACCCGATAAAGCTGAGCCAGATTTTCGTCAGGCTCGCCTGTGGTTCTGCCCGTATAAAAGAAAACTCTGTCCTGTATTTTGAAACGGGAAAAAATAAAAGTAAAAATCAAATCGGCAAGTGTATAAATATATTTTACGGATAATGAAATTTTATCCTTTATTCTTTCTTTTATTTTTTTCAGCTTTACGTTTACAAAATAATTTGATTTATAATTTTTAAAAATTTTGCGTTTATTTTCATCCAGCACCTTTTCATCCTTACGGAGATAAGACACCGCCTGTTCTTCGCTTATACTGAAATAGGTACCTCTGTGAAAAACCTTTTTAAAACGGGAATGCTTATAAAGCTTATACATATCATATACCGTGTTATCGGAAAAGGTGAAATGTATACCCCTGAGATGTGACGTCCTGAAAAGCTTGTTAGAAAAAAACAGGTCGAGCAAAAAGGTTTTATCACTGTTATCAATGCGGCTTTTTTCCGTCTGTGATTTAAAAAACAAATCGGAAAAAATATATTTTCCCGTATTTTCTCCGTCAAAAAGAGTTATGGGAGAGGTGGAAAAGCCGTACCTGTCTTTGCCTTCAAGAACCGAATAATGACGCATGAGAATTTTCGGATTAAGTCTCACATAGGATTCTTGGTACATAATATAATCCGTATGGCACATATCGAGACATAAATCACGGAAATCGGCGACAGAATCGCTTTTAATGAAGGTAAGGTTTTCCGCTTTGCGGAACTTTTCGGGAAAAATACCGTAAAGACTTTCATCCGCAAAAAGCTCAAAGGAGGGCATGGTCTGATTATACACAGATTCCACCAACACAGCAAGATTATGCGCCGCATCGGCACTCTTTTCTGCAGAAGCAGAAATACAGAGTGTAGCTTTCGGTTTTTCAGCCATTTCCTTTTTGGACGTAATGAGATTTTCTCCGAAAAAAATATCTTTATTCTTTTTTCTGAGCTGACTTTTGCCTGATTTGGAAAGTCCCGAATAAAGGGTCATTATTATGTCAGCATAATTTTTTATCTTATCGTCGGTAAGAGTCCAAAAATGACGGTAATAGCTGTAAAGAAGAACCGTTATTTCTTTATGATAAATTTGGTCAATATAGCATATTTTTTGTTTTTTCAGCTCTTTTTTATCAAAATCGCTTTCCGCTTTTTCAATCTCTGTGTCAAAGGCTTTTTCAGCCTGCTGAATTATATATTCGTAAGCATCGAGATATTGCTCGATGGGAAAAGCCGAAACGCCTTCATCCTTTACGGGATTCATATAAATCACAGAGCTTTTTGAACATGAAACGATAATATTACTGCCGAAAGCGAAGGGAACGGAAAACGCCGCTTCTCTCGCCTTACCGTAGGGACTGAAGGCAGCAGAGGTTGACTCTATCCTTTCTCTTCTGAAAAGCTTGTTTGTAACGGCAGGGTTCCATATAAGGTTTATATCAAACTTATCGGTCACCTTTTCTTTGGAAAGCGTGCTGGCTGAAGAAAATTCATGTATGCCGTAAATGTCGCTGCTTGACATGGGCGAAACGCACAAATCTGCATCCTTTTCACAGGCTGACTCATACATTTCCCTGAGAAGATTACGGGTAAAAATAACGTTGCTTTCACAAAATGCAATATATTTTCCCTTTGCCTTTGAAAGAGCAAAATTTCTGCTTTCGGAAATACTTTCACCGGCAAAGGAATAAAAAGTGAAACGGCTGTCCTGAGTATAAGCTTTCATTATCCGGGCCGTATTATCGTCGGAAAGAGCATCAACCATAATGACCTCGATATTTTTCAGGCTTTGACCCTTTAGGCAATCCAAAGATTTTTTCAGATTTTCTCCGCCGTTATGCACAGCCACTATAACACTGACCTTTATACTCAAGTTAACCACTCCTTTCACCGGAATTCAGAGTTAAAATTTTATGCCTGTTCACCGTTCAGCACGGAAACGGCATAAAGGAACTGACTGTCTGCCGCAAGAGAATCACCGCGCGGTGATTCCTCCGTTATATAATCAGGGGCGAGACCGATGCCGTTAAAGGTTTCACTTTTATAAGGAATTACCGTACCTGTGGTCAACAAAACGGCACTTCCTTTGGAAAGCTCGAAGATTTCCTGCATCATGGCAAAACCGCCGGTGTTTCCCGAACCGAAAAGCATACCTTTATTGAAATCCCTCATATTGCATGCAAAAAGCTCCGCCGCCTTTTGTGTTTCTGCACTCACCAAAACCGCCACGGGAAGGTTTACCTCGCCCGATGCGGTGGAAAAGGTTTTTACAACATTTCCGTTTTCATCAAGAATCGTTGCCGCCGCCTTCTGAGTATCGGACATGGGGACGAATACATCGAGAGTTTTAATTGCCTGTTCGTAATTTCCGCTGGAATTTTTTCTCAGATCAACCACAACAGCCGTGATTTCAGAAGAAAGGAATTTATCTATCGCCTGCTGTGTCTGTTCCGCCGTAGAGGGATAAAAGTCGGTGATTTCGATATAGCCTATGTTATTGTATGCATCCGTAAAAACAGACTGTGCCTCATATCCTTTAACTACGGTGACGTTGGTTTCCGTTCCGTCACGGTTATAAATAATATTTACGCTTGTCAGCTTGTCGCCCTGAAGCTTAGCTTCCATTTCAGCATAATTTGCCGCATCAATTCTTATTCCGTCAAAGGCAACAATAATATCCCCTGCGCGCAGACCGCTGTTTTCTGCAGGTGAGCCGTCATAAACTTTGGTGATTTCAATATTGCCGCCCTTTGATTTGGTATATTCGGCACCGATACCGAACATATCTCCGTTTACCTCGGACAAATATTCCTTATATCTGTCAGCGGTCATATAAAGAGAGCTTTTGTCGCCGAGACCTTCAACATACCCCTGCGCAACAGCCTGTTCGAGATAGGCACCATCACTTTTGCCGTAATAATGATTATTTATAACATCATCAAGCTCATCGAGAATTTCATATCTCTCTATCTTTTCCGGAAGCCCCCTGAGAATTGAATTGTACTCATTACCCACCACTGCCAGAGTCACAGCCGAAGCAAGGGCAGCAACGAGTATAAAAAGGGAAACCGCCGCACCTAATGATATTTTTTTATTCATAATCACTCATCTCCTTATTTGGTTAAGACAACATAAGTCACCTTAATAAAACACAAGCAGAGGGATAGAAAACTATCCCTCATATTCCGGAATTTTTTACGGTTTTTTAACGAAATTCATCGGGTTTTTCTTCTCTCCGTAATATCTTACCTCGAAGTGAAGATGGGGTCCCGTAGAGTTGCCTGTACTGCCGACACGTCCGATCATTTGTCCCTTTGAAACATTGTCACCCGTGGAAACATAGCGGGCAGACATATGGGCATAAAGAGTGGAATAACCGTCACCATGGTCAATAAGGACATAAATACCGTAGCCGCGGTCGCTTGTAACGGCAGTAATTACCTTACCCGCTCTGGAGGCATAAACGGGCTTGCCGCTGATGCCACCGCCGGCAATATCAGTGCCGCCATGGAAGGAGTTACCGCTGATGGAAGCACTTCTGTAGCCGAAGGGACTGCTTATATAACAGGAGGCGTTGCCTAAAGGCCATATCCAATCTCCCTTTGCCGTGTAGGACGGTCCCGCAGGCTTGGTGGTGGCGGGAGTATTGCCGCCCGACTGCGAGGATGTCGGCTCATTATTCTGCACGGGCAAGGTGGTCTGAGTGGCATAATACTCACTTAAAATACGGTCAATTTCAGCATCTGCTTCTGCCTTTTCCCGCTGAAGCTCACTGTTATATTTTTTATATTCCGCACTTGATTTGTCGAGTCCCGAAATAATACCCTCTGCCTCGGCATATTTATCCTCAAGGTCAGACATGGTGGCATCATGTGCCTTTTGTTTTTTTTCAAGCTCGCTTTTCTTTTCAAGTGAAAGAGCCTTTTTTTCGTTTGCCTCGTTAATCTTTTCGCTTACATCCACCTTATCCTTTTCTAACTTTTCTTTGGTTTTATTAAGCTTTGTCACCTTGTCGCGGAAACCTAAAATGAGAGCTTTGTCATTTTCCGAGGTTCTTTTCATCATTTCCAGACGGGTGAGGAAGGATGCAAGACTGTCGGAGCCCATAAGAATTTTCAGAGCGGATTCGTTACCGTTCATATATGATGAACGGAGCTTGGCAGCCAATTGGTCACTGGTGGAGGTAATATTGGTCTGCATTTCGGAAATATCCTTTACCGCCTGATTGATATCACTGTTGATGGTTTTAATTTCATTGTCAAGCTGTTTCAGCTCTGTGTTCAGCTTGCCGACCTGACTGTTGATGGACTCAATTTGTGTCTGAAGACCTGAAACTTTGCTTTCCACGGTCTCAATCTGATTTTCGAGAGTATCCAGATATTCCATCTGATTCTCTTTTTTGTCCTTCAAAGCTTCAAGCTTTTGTTTGTTGGCGGCAATCTGAGCATCGATCTCTTCAATTCTGTTTTCAAGGTCTTCCTTTTCCTGAGGAAGAGCTGAAACGATTACGGAAGGATTAAGCAGCATCAGCGGAGTTACCGCCAGCACGAGAGTCAGAAGAAAGCATAAGACTTTTTTTTTCAAAATTAAATCACTCCTATGATTATGAGAAAGATTTATCAGTTAGGGTTTCTCACATAATTGAGAGGATCTTTCTTTTCGCCGTAGTAACGGATTTCGAAATGAAGATGGGCACCCCTCGAATTACCGGTGTTACCTACCCTGCCGATCATTTGTCCCTGTGTAACATAGTTACCGACCTCCACATAGCGGGCAGACATATGGGCATAAAGACTGGAATAGCCGTCGCCATGGTCAATAAGGACGTAAATACCGTAGCCGGTATTACCCGTGACAGCGGCAATAACCGTACCGGCTCTGGTGGCGTAAACGGGTGCTCCGTGAAGCTTACCGTTACCGCCCGCAAGGTCGATACCGCCGTGAAAGCCCCAACCGGAAATGCTGGCATCACGGTAGCCGAACTTACTGCTGATATAGCACCATGTGTTACCGATGGGCCAATACCATGAGCCTGTCCCCTGATATGATTCACCGGGTGCGGCATTTGAAGCAGGAAGACGGGTAGTGCTTTGCTGATTTTGTGTGGCATAATATGCCTCCAGAATACGGTCGATTTCAGCATCGGCAGCGGCGTTTTCCGCCTCAAGCTTGTTTATATAATCTTTATACTCCGAGCTTGATTTATCGATTCTTTCCATAACCTTTTCAATTTCGCCGTATTGGCTTTCAAGACCGGACATTGTGCTGTCATATTCTTTCTGTTTTTCGAGAAGGGTGGCTTTTTTGCTGTCCTGCTCACTTTTTTTATCGGTGACCTGTGCTTCCTTTTCAGCGAGCTGAGTTCGGTCCTTTTCAAGCTTGGATTTATCTTTTTTGAGCTCTTTTACCTGATCTCTGAACTCGGTAATAACCTTTTTGTCACGTTCTGATGTGCGCTTCATCATCTCCAGACGGGTAAGAAAAGATGCAAGGGTTTTCGAGCCCATAAGGATTTTTAAAGCTGACTGATTTCCGTTTATATAAGCGGAACGAAGCTTTTTTGAAAGAGTATCACTTTTAAGGGATATGTTTGATTGGGTTTCGGAAATCTTTTTCTGTGTTTTGTCAATATCCTCATTGATTACCTTGATTTCGTTACCTAACTGTTTGAGCTCACCGTTAAGCTTTCCTATCTCTGTGTCGATGGTTTCCACCTGAGTTTGCAGATTTGAGGCTTTGGTTTCAACGGCTTTTATTTGCTGTTCGAGAGCTTCAAGGTACTGCTGCTGATTTTCTTTTTGCTCCTTAAGCTCATCGAGCTTTTCCTGATTAGCCTGAATCTGAGCGTTATTCTGTGCAATCTGCGCCTCAAGCTCCGCCTGAGTAGCCGCAGAGACGTTAAAGGTAAGGGCAAGAATTAAAGCAAGAAGGAAGCATATTGACTGTACAAGTTTTTTGCTCATATCTACACTCCTAAAATACGTTTGTTTAAAAACACGATTAAACCGAAAAAATTTTCGGTTTAATCAGTTTTTTAAAGCATTTCGTTGGCTTCGCTGCCTTCCTTTTTAAGGTATTTACTGATGGAAACGATACTGCCGAAAGCGCCGATAAATACACCCGAAAAAAGGTAAGCTACGATAAGAAGCGGCAGATAACTCGTAAGAGCTATGGATTCACTGCCGAACATTTCGAGCAGCGACTGCATGGCGCCGCCTTCGATTTTTTCAACAAGGAAAGTAAGAATCACCGCAAGGATACCGGAAATAACACCGATAATCACACCCTCAATCATAAAGGGCCAACAGATAAAGGTATTGGTGGCACCGACGGATTTCATAACCTGGATGTCGATTTTTCTGGATACCATGGTAATACGGATGGTGTTTGAAATAATAAACATCGAAACTACCGCCAAAACCGCAACGATAATAACGCAGATAGCTGTGATGGAGTTCTGCAAAGTGGAAATCTGACTGACAAGCTCCTGACTTTCACGCACCGATTCCACATTTGCCACAGCCTTTATGCTCGTGAGCGTTATTTGGAACTGTTCGAGATTACTTACGGATACGCGGTAAGAATGGGGCAGCGGATTGTCGATTACATCATCGAAAAGATTCTCGTCAACACCGAATTCACGCAACTGCTCCTCATAGCCCGCTTCCTTAGAAACAAACTCAACAGCGGTTACGTCGGGAATAGCTGAAAGGTCCGTGCCGACCTTTGCCACCTCTTCATCGCTTATGCCCTCTTTTACAAAAGCAACGACAACATTCTGATTTTCGACGTCCTTTACAAGATTCTGAATATTTACAAGAATCATTACGGAAACACCGATAAGCAGAAGACAGGCAGTAAGAACACTTACGGAAGAAAAGGACATGCTGCGGTTTGCAATAATATTACGTGCGCCCATTTTCGTAAGGTAAGTGGTATTAAGACCGCCTGAACGGTTTCTTTTTTTAGCCATTTTCCTGTTCCTCCGTTTCTTCAGCTTCTTCGGACTGCTGTTCTGTTTCCGTTTCAGTCTCTTCGGGTTTGAATCTCAGAGAAATATCCTCTGACTGCTTATATTTTGAGGGAATATCGGAAACAACTCTGCCGTTTTCGATGGTAACGATACGGTGGTCGAACTGATGAACCAATTCAAGGTCATGGGTAACAACCACAACAGTGGCACCCAAAGCATTGATCTTATCGAAAAGACTCATAATGTCATTTGAAAGAATGGGGTCAAGGTTACCCGTAGGCTCGTCAGCAATAATTACTGCAGGATTGTTAACGAGTGCTCTGGCAATAGCCACACGCTGACGCTCACCCTGTGAAAGCTGATGAGGAAAATCGTTTGCTTTTTCCGAAAGGTCAACAAGTTTGAGAACATAGCGTACTCGTTTGGTGATCCTTTTGTCACCCATACCGATAACTCTGAGTGCAAAAGCTACATTATCGTAAACGGTCATTTTCGGGATAAGTCTGAAATCCTGAAAAACGATACCGAGCATACGTCTTAAATAAGGCAACGCTCTCCTTCTGATGGAGGCAAGATTATACGGACCGACTCTTACGATACCTGAGTCAACCTTTTCTTGGCCCATAATTACATTAAGGAAGGAGCTTTTGCCTGCGCCGGAAGCACCGACGATAAAAACAAATTCACCGTCTTCGATTTTGATGCTTACATTGTCAAGGGCAACGGCGCCGTTGGTTTTATATTTCATTGAAACATTTTTAAATTCTATCATATTCCGTCTCTTTCTTCATCTGAACCGGGCTGAATCGGGAGCATCCCTTTAATATACCCGTAATCTTATTTATAGCCGTCAATATTCACAAAAATAATGACGGCTCTTACTTACAGAGAGTATGCTTCCTTTATGCTTACAAAGCAGCGGAAGGCAACATTATTAATATTTGATGGGCTTTGCATCAAGATATTTCTTTACCATGAGTGCAACTTTGAATACGATGGCATCGTCAAACTCTCTCAGGTCGAGACCTGTGAGCTTTTTGATTTTTTCGAGTCTGTAAACGAGGGTATTTCTGTGCACGAAAAGCTTTCGGGAGGTTTCGGAAACGTTGAGATTATTTTCGAAAAATTTCTGAATGGTGAAAAGTGTTTCGTGATCAAGACCCACAATTGAGCCCTTTTTGAAAATTTCTTTGAGGAACATTTCACAAAGGGTGGTGGGAAGTTGATAAATAAGTCGGGCAATACCCAAGTTTTCATAAGTGACGATAGTTTTTTCAGTATCAAATACCTTGCCTACTTCGAGAGCAATCTGTGACTCTTTAAAAGAACGGGGAAGCTCTTTTATACCCGTTACTATGGTGCCGATACCGATGATGGCGTTGATATAGTATTCGGTATGTAAGGAGTCAACGATGCTTCTGGCAAGCTTCTCAAGGTCTTTTATTTCGTTGCCTGCACGTACCTCTTTGACAAGTGCGATGTCGGTTTCGTTAATATTGATAACGAAGTCTTTATTTTTATCGGGGAAAAGATTCTGAATGGATTCACTTACCGAAATGTCGGTTCTTTCGGCTGTTCTGATGAGAAGAACACAGCGTGATACCTCATTATTAAAGCCGAGCTCACGGGTTTTAAGATAAATGTCACCCTGAAGGATATTATCGAGAATAACGTTTTTGATAAAATTGCTGCGGTCAAATTTCACATCATAATACTGTTTGATGCCGCCGAGAGAAATGGCGATAAGCTTTACGTAATTTGCAGCAGCTTCGTCATTACCGTCAACGAAAATAGCGCTGTCCGGATGAGTTTGCGAAGCAATCACGAGAAAGGTTTTGCCGCCGATGACGGTTACGCCCGATGCAGAAAAAACTTCCTTTGCATCGACAAGGTCTGTTTCTCCGATGCGTCCGAGATCGCTGCAGCATACGACGGTGCCGCTGTTATCGATAACGCCGATGGTACGGTCGATGGCATCCTTCATCTGATGAATGATACCTTGGAATAATCTGTTAGCCATTTTTATGTTCCCCCAACTGAAAAATTATGTTAATTGGATATTTTGACTATCGTCATAATAACCATTTTACACAATTTATCGGCATTTTGCAATATAAAACCGCAAAATTTTTAGATAATTTTTTATTTATTAAAAAATATAGGGGGTATTTTTGACGTTTTCGGCATTATTTGTGCTTATTCAGTATTATTTTTGTAGGTTTAGACATTGTTAAAATTCACCATATAATCAGTTCTGTTTCTTTCCTTTTTATCGGTTTAAAGCGATTGACCGATATTAATGGTTATTTTGACGAAGCTAAAAGCCCTTTTCCCTGACAAAAACATACGTAAAGTATATCATCGAAACTTTAATATACCTTTAAATCAGTCTGAACATATCCTCCTTTCCCTGCATTTATAATACAAACTTCAGCGTAATATTTTTTCATAAAGAACGGAATATTTTTTGTAATAATATTTGCATACGTATATACTTTTATGATACAATAATAAAGCATGTATAAAATCAACTGTTTCAGGAGGACAGAAAATGAACATAAAAGAAATCAGCGGCGGAGTAAGACTTTGTATTCACAAAACCGCCAAGTTTAAAAATTCGGTGATAACGCTGAATTTGCTCACTCCCCTTTCCGAGGATGCAACCAAATATGCACTGCTCATAAATCTGTTGGCACGGACAAACAAAAGCTACAGCACGATTATGAGCATGAACCGCCGTCTCGCTTCTCTTTACGGCGCAACCATAACACCCTCTGTCAGTAAAATCGGCGAGGTACAGGTGCTGTCTTTATCCCTTCTTTGTCTCGACGACAGATTTGCTTTGGGTAATGACAGGGTATGGGAGGAATGTGTAAAGCTTCTGTGTACCTGTCTTTTCAAACCGGACATCACTCCCGAAGGCTTCAGAGAAGAAAATGTGCAAAGAGAAAAAAGGCTTCTTGCGGAAGCGATAGAAAGCAGAAAGGACGAAAAACGCCTCTATGCTTTTGACAGAATGACAGAAGAAATGTGCCGTGACGAAATTTACGGAATAAGCCCCTACGGCAGAGCGGAGGACATCGAAAAAATCACGGGCAAAGAGCTTATGGAGATTTGGAAAAAGCTTCTTTTTTCCTGCCCTGTTCAGATAAATGTTACAGGTAACATCAATGAAAAGAAAACAGAAAAGATATTTTCTGCCCTTTTTGATTCTCTTGCCCGCGACAAAAAAGCCGTAACGGAGCTTCACACGGAATTTTTAACTGAGGCTTACGAAAGCAAAACAGTTACAGAAAAGCAGAAGGTTAAGCAGGGCAAATTGGTAATCGGTATGAGAGCGGGTATGACCTATGATTACGATAACTACGCCGCCATAAAGGTGATGTGCGCCATTTTCGGCAGCGGCACCTTTTCGAAGCTGTTTATGAATGTCAGAGAAAAAATGAGCCTTTGCTATTACTGCAGTGCGAGACTCATAAACAGTAAAGGGCTTATCGTCGTGGAAAGCGATGTCGAAACCGAAAACGCACTCAAAGCTTTGGATGCCATAAGAAACGAGCTTGACGAAGTGAGAAAAGGCAATTTCACCGACGAAGTAATCATTAACGCGAAAAAAAGTATTACCGACACTTTCGCCTCTGTGGAAGACAGCATCGTTACCGTAAACGGTTGGATGACAGCTCAAAGCACAGCCGGAATTTTCAGAACACCGGACAGCTTTATCGAGGAAATAAACGCTGTCAGCCGTGAGGAAATCATCCTCGCCGCCTCTATGGTAACGGAGGATACGGTATTTATCTTAGAGAGCGAAAAGGAGGAAGAATAATGGATTTCACCACCGTCAGAAACGAGCTTTTAAACGAGGAATACTACGAAATAAATCATGACTCAGGTCTCAAAATTTTCGTTATGGAAAAGCCTGATTATTCGGGTGCCTACGCAATTTTCGGTACAAAATACGGCTCCGTGGACACCTGCTTCAGATTAGAGGGTGAAAAGGAATACACCTCTGTTCCCGAAGGTATCGCACACTTTTTGGAGCATAAGCTTTTCGAAAGTGAGGAGCTCGATGCTTTTACCCGCTTTGCAGAAACGGGCGCAAATGCCAACGCTTATACAAGCTTTGACCGTACCTGTTATCTTTTCCAATGCTCTCAGGAATTTAAAAAAAACCTCGAAATTCTTTTGGATTTCGTAAAGGCGCCCTATTTCACCGAAGAGACAGTTCAAAAGGAGCAGGGTATCATCGGTCAGGAAATCAGAATGTATCAGGACAGCCCCGATTGGCAGGTGCTTTTCAATCTTTTAAGAGGTATGTACAGCAATAATCCCGTCAGAATCGACATCGCGGGCACCATAGAATCAATAGCGCAGATCAACGCTGAGCTGCTTTACAGTTGCTACAACACCTTCTATAACTTAAGCAATATGGCTTTGGCTGTGGTTGGTAACGTAAAAAAAGATACCGTACTCAATATAGTTGACAGAGTAATAAAGCCCGAAGCCACCGTAAAATTTGAGCAGATTATCCCCGAAGAGCCGAAAGCTGTCGCACAAAAGCATATCGAAGAAGAAATGGGTGTGGATATGCCCAAATTTGCTTTAGGCTTCAAAGAATGTCTCAGCAGTGCAGTACCCTCAGCAAGAAAAAGTCTCACGGTTAATATTGCTCTCGACATTATCGGCGGCAAGGTTTCCCCGCTTTACAGCGAGCTTATGGAAAAGGGACTTATCAACCCCGCCTTCGGCAAGGAGTATTTTGCCGGCAGAGGCTTCGCCGCACCGATATTTACCGGTGAAAGCACAAATCCCGAAGAGGTTAAAAACGCCATAATCGGAAAGATAGAGGAAATCAAAGAAAAAGGCATCAGCGACGAGGATTTCAATGTTTCGCTGAAAAAAATGTACGGAAACGCAGTTTTAGCCTTCAACGATGTGGACGATATGGCAAACAACATCATCGATGCTTACTTTAACGGACAAGGTCTTTTCGACACGGTGGAGCTTTACAAAACCATCACCAAAAGGGATGTGGAAAAGGCTGTCGAAGAAAGCTTTGATACGGAAAACTACTGTTTATCTATTATAAAATAAAGGAGAAAAAACAATGGACAAAACTCTCGTTTTGGCGGAAAAGCCTTCAGTTGCCAGAGATATTGCCCGTGTGCTCGGCTGTCACCAAAAGGGTGACGGCTGTATTATCGGACCCAAATACATAATAACTTGGGCATTGGGACATCTTGTGACACTTGCAGACCCCGATGCCTATGACGACAAATACAAAAGATGGAACCTGGAAGACCTTCCCATGCTTCCCGAAAAAATGAAGCTGATCATCATCAAGCAGACCTCAAAGCAGTACAGAGCGATTTCCGCTCTGATGAAGCGTCCCGACGTGTCCTCTCTCGTAATCGCCACCGACGCAGGCCGTGAGGGTGAGCTGGTGGCAAGATGGATTATGATGAAGGCTCATTGGAAAAAGCCTACTTACCGCCTTTGGATTTCCTCACAAACGGACAAGGCAATCAAAGAAGGCTTCGCAAACCTCAAGCCCGCCAAGGATTACGATAATCTTTACTATTCCGCTCAGGCAAGAGCCGAGGCTGACTGGCTGGTAGGTCTCAACGTCACACGTGCCCTCACCTGTAAATACAACGCTCAGCTTTCGGCAGGACGTGTGCAGACACCGACTCTCGCCCTTATCGTGCAAAGAGAAGAAGAAATACAGGCATTTCAGCCAAAGGATTACTTCTCCGTTCAGGCTGTATTCAAAGGCTTCAACGCTACCTTCCGTGACAGTAAAAACAATACCCGTTTTTCTGACAGAGAATTTGCAGAGAAAATCGCAGAAAGCATAAAAGGCAAAAACGGTACAGTGAAAAAGGTAGAGAAGACCACAAAGAAAAAGTCACCTCCCGCCGCCTATGACCTGACGGAATTACAGAGAGATGCCAACAAAAAATACGGCTATTCGGCAAAGCAGACCTTAGCCTTTATGCAGAGCCTTTATGAATACCACAAGGTTCTCACCTATCCCCGTACGGATTCCCGCTACATCACCGACGACATCGTAGCCACCATTCCCGAAAGACTCCGTGCCATGGCGGTAGGCCCCTATCAGCAGCAGGCTATGAGGCTCTCCCGAGGCAGGATAGAAACAAAGTACATCGTAAACAATGCCAAGGTAAGCGACCACCACGCCATTATCCCCACAGAGCAGTCACCAAATTTCGCCAAATTATCCTACGAGGAAAGAAACATTTATGATTTGGTCGTAAGACGCTTTATGGCGGTATTGTCCGAGCCCTACGAATATGACGAGGTAAAGGTGCAAATCGACATAAACGGCCACAGCTTCCACGCCAAGGGTACCACTCCCGTAAAGCCCGGTTGGAAGGAATTTTACGGAAACAGCATCGACGAGGATGAAGAAACCGAAGCAGAAAACAAAAGCCAGGATTTACCCGTACTTCGTGAGGGTATGTCCCTTCCCCTTCTCAATGCGAAAATCATAAACGGTAAGACAAGACCTCCCGCACGATACACGGAAGCCACTCTCCTTTCTGCTATGGAAAATCCCGTAAAACAAATCGAAGATAAAAATTTACAGGCGGTTATCCGCACCACCAGCGGTCTCGGTACCCCCGCCACAAGAGCGGACATTATCGAAAAGCTCTTTGATAATTTCTCCATCGAGCGTGTGGGTAAGGAAATCCATCCCACCGCCAAGGGCAAACAGCTCATAAAAATCGTACCCCCTGACCTGAAATCCGCTGAGCTTACGGCAAAATGGGAGCAGGAGCTGCAGAACATAAGCAAGGGTACGGCAAGCATGAAGAAATTCATCGGACAAATGCGAGACTATTC
This sequence comes from Clostridia bacterium, assembly GCA_017397845.1. Classification (GTDB taxonomy): domain Bacteria; phylum Bacillota; class Clostridia; order Oscillospirales; family Acutalibacteraceae; genus UBA6857. The sequence goes on along the minus strand of JAFQHU010000006.1, from coordinate 26,236 downwards.
CACCTCTCTTGTTTCCATGGTAATTACAAGTAATGCACAGTATACCCACGATAATGCCACCAAGGACAAATGCCCCGTATGCGGCAAATATTTGCTCGAAGTAAACGGTAAAAAAGGCAAGATGCTTATTTGCCAGGACAGAGAATGCGGCTACAGAAAGGGACTTACCCAGGTGACAAATGCCCGCTGTCCCGACTGCCATAAAAAGTTAGAGCTTCGGGGTGAGGGCGAAAAGAAAATGTTTGTATGTGTATGCGGCTACAGAGAAAGACTTTCCGATTTCAACAAGAGAAAGGAAAGTGCCGGTGCTAACAAGTTCGATGTTATGAATTATATGAGAAAGCAGCAGAACGAGAAAAAGAAAGAGGAAAATGATAATCCGATGGCGGATTTGCTGAAGGACTTTTTCGGATAATTCGGAATGCGCAATTCGGAATGCGCAATCGCGGGAGAGGTTTCGGGTAAAAAGGAACGGTATTCCGCCAAATTAACGGCAAATGCATAAAAGTGAGGCGGAGAAATTCCGCCTCACTTTTATGCATTTGGATAGTGTTCTATAGATAACTATAGATATCTGTAATGCTTTAAGTAATAATGATACTGAAAATGAAAAGGATAATGAAAAGGATAATAATACAAATACAAAGACATATACAAAGACAAACGGAAAAACTCACAGAGACTCAAGCCCTGTGAGCTTTATGTTATTCCTACTTCCCTACGGATTTATATACCAAGGGATTTTCATAGTCCTCGTATTCCTTATCAGCATTTTCCGCTGCGGTGCAGTTATCCTTGAGCCACATATAACGGGTGCCGTCGGGCGTTTCGTATATGTAACAGTAGTAATTATCTATGTCATATTCACCGTCTGCCAAAGGATAGAACGCCGTGTAGTCCTCTAAAAAGACATCCTCTGCATCAGAGGGCAGACCGCCGTCGATTTTCACAAAGGTTTCTTCAAAACAGACAACTGAGCTGAAATCCTCGGAGATTACAACATCGGGACCGCTTGCCATTCCCCATATTAAAAGGCCACATAAAGCCACAAGCACAACAACAACTTTTAATCCGGACGGAAGCAGGATTTTTTTCTTTTCTTCCTTTTCGTAACTCTGTTCTTTTTCAAATAGTATGCTTTCTCTTTCGTCCGCTGATTTTTTATAAAGCCATGAAAGGCAATTCTTTATATAAAAATTCGATGAAAGCAGTTTGATTATCAGATATTCGGGAATAAAGAAAAGAAGATTAATAGCAGTAAGTCCGGAATGCATAAACAAAAGAAGATTTCTTATAAGTTTAAGATACTTTTTTCTGTTTGTTGTTTTTACATTTATAACTTTTATACTACCGTTTTCTGTTTCAGCACGGGGAAATATATAGCCGATTGGAACTAAATCCAAAAAATCAGCAATTTTTCCGTCGCAAATCGCATAGGCACCGTCATATAAATTTATAACAATACCTGAAAAATCTGCACCGGTTACTTCATACTTTACAGAAGTATTGAGAACCGTATCGGGTAATTTTTCAGCCGTTTTTTTAGTGAACTTTTTAAGAATTCTTTCCTTAAAACTATCGTTTCCATCGTTGTCATCTATTTCATTGACAGCATCAATAAGTTCCTCCAAAGCAGAAGTTTCTGCAATAAACTCAATTTTTTCACTTCTGAAAAATATATCAACAGAGCATTCAGGATTTATAACATGTTTCTGATTTTCGACGGTAACAATCATTTTCGCACCTGTGCTGTTATTTTTAAAGGTTATGTACATTTGAAAATCCTCAGTTTTATTTTTTAATTACGGATGAAAGCTTCCCTGCCAAGCCTTTAAGACTGAAATCATATCCTCCCGAAACACTCTTAGCTTTAAGAATAGAATAGAAATCACTTCTGCCAAGGTCTTTGTCGGAGATATTTTCAATCTTTTCGATAAGTTTAGCAAAGGTTTCCGTCTGCTCTGTCATAAGGTCGATGTCAAACTTTTCCATTTCGTGGCTGTCACTTACGACGCAGAGATAATAAGGTGCGGGAACGAGGCTGATTTCAGGAATTCCCATGGTAAAGAAATTCTGTCCCTCACCGAAGTGAAGCGCATTGTGACCGCGGAGAGTCATGGTACGGACCGTCTTTCTGTCCTTTACAGTATCTATGTAGAGCTTATCCATAAACTTGTTACCTGTATAAACAAGATCAATTTCGGGTTTGCCGGTATATTTATACTCTCCGTCAATGTCGCGCCACTCTTTACAGCCGAGATGCTCGACAGTTAGGTCAGCAACACATTTGAAGTGTTCACCCTTTCCGTCCCAGAGCTCTCTGTGCATAGCAAGCCAACGGGATGCAGACTGAAACGCACCCGTTCTTATATCCTCAAAATGAGGCAGACGGAAATGACCCGTAGTGAAAAGGAAAATGTGATTTCTTTCGGGTACGGTGTCCTTCATATTTCTAATAAGCTCTAAAAGTGCTATGGGACCGTTTTCCTCGACACAGTTTGTACCGTCGGTGTGAGTATTTACGATAACGTTTTCCTTTTTATTTTTACCCTCAATTACACAGTAAAAGCTCTCTGTATAGGCTTTCTCTTCCTTCTCTGCTTCCAGGATAAATTCAGCCTTTTTGTTTGCCTTTGCCGCTTCGGCTAATTTTTTGCCGTTGGTTTCATTTACCCAAAGCATAGGGATATTCTGATAGTCGGCGATAAAGGAAAGATACTGACCTTTTATCATATCGTCGTGAAGACCTTTCCATACGAGTATAACCGCCTTGGCCTTGGTGAGCTTGGAAAGTATGCCGTAGAAGCACTGAACGAAACTGGTGATAACAGGACCCTCGTACTTTTTTTCGAGCACTACATCCTCAGGATAAGACGAGCGCTTATCGAATGCTATTTCACTGGGAAGAAAATTAATGTTAGCGACATCAAAAACGGCGATTTTTCCTGTGGTTTTCGGTATATCCTTTACGCTTTTAACATATACGAGTTCTTCTGTTATGCCCTCAGCAGAGGTTTCACCCGAATAAGGATAAGCCGAGGAAACGGGAATATTTATTTCTTCATCACCGTCGATAATTTTGATAGATGAATTCTTTTCCTCCCATCTCGTAAACCAGAAAAGGTCCGAATACACGGGGATATCCATTTTATGGATTTCCTCTTTAATCCACTTTATGAAGTCATTATGTCCCTTACTGCCTGTAAGTCGGGTACCGAAAGAGTTCATTACGTGCATACCTTCAAGCATTCTTTCCTTTGAAATTTCGAAATTCATATTAATCCTCCTTAATTAATTTAATGATACACACAGCGTGAAATGTATATTATGTAAAACATTTGCACTCTCACTTTATCACAAAATAATAAACAAATCAATATACGAATGGTTGTATTCAAAAAAACTACCCACCTTTTTCGGCGGGTAGTATCTTAATGTTTAATCTTCGTCAGGTGCAATTCTGCATTCTGCACTTTGCATTCTGCATTCAGTTCGCCTTGGCTTCGCAGTAAATGCAGCGGTAAACTCTGTTCTCTCTGTCGGTGAGCATAAACTCCTGACTGAGCTCCTGCTCTACGGAGGTTATACAGCGAGGATTTTTACAGCGGAGCACACCGTGTAGGGTTTCGGGCAGGTCAACGTGTCTTTTCTCCACAAGCTTACTGTCACGGATGACGTCAACGGTGATGCCCGGATCGATGTAGCCGAGAGCTTCAAGGTTTATATCAATATTGCTGTCAATTTTTATAATATCCTTTTTGCCCATCTTTTTGCTGTTTACATTCTTTATGATGGCGATACTGCATTCGAGTTTATCGAAACCTAAAAGATTATAAATTCTCATAGCGTTGCCTGCAGTAATATGGTCGATAACGAGACCTTCTTTAATGGAATCTATATTCATTATTTACTCCCCTTTCAGTCAAGATGTATGCCTAAAAGCTCCATAATGAGAGCCATACGGACAAACTTTCCGCAAAGCGCCTGTTCGAAATAGCAGGCTCTGGGGTCGTCATCCACGTCGGTGGAAATCTCATTTACACGGGGCAGAGGATGGAGAATGATAAGATCTTCCTTTGCCTTGCTGAGCTTTTTACGGGTGAGAATATAGCTGTCACGCAGACGGATATATTCTTCCTCGCTGAAAAAGCGTTCCTGCTGAACACGGGTCATATAAAGAACATCAAGCTCAGGGAGAACCGCCTCAAGGTCTGTGGTCTGAACATATTCGATACCCTGCTTTTGGATAACATCCTTTTTGATGTAAGAGGGAAGCTTAAGCTCTTCGGGTGAAATGAGAACGATTTTTATGCCCTCATATCTTGCCAAAGCGGTGATAAGTGAATGCACCGTTCTGCCGAATTTAAGGTCACCGCAGAAGCCGATGGTGAAATTATTCAGTCTGCCCTTTTTACGGCGGATGGTAAGAAGGTCAGTAAGAGTTTGTGTGGGATGATTGTGACCGCCGTCACCTGCATTGATAACGGGTACGCTCGTTACCTTGGAGGCAACAAGAGGTGCACCCTCTTTGGGATGGCGCATGGCGATGATGTCTGCATAACAGCAAGCCATACGGGTGGTATCTGCCACACTTTCACCCTTTGATGCGGAGGAGGAAGCGGCGGCGGAAAAGCCCAAAACATTACCGCCCAATTCATACATAGCAGCCTCAAAGCTGAGACGTGTTCTCGTTGAAGGCTCAAAGAAAAGAGTTGCGAGCTTTTTGCCGTGACAAACCTCGCTGTACTTTTCACGGTTTGCGATGATATCATCGGCAACATCGAGCATTTTGTCTATCTCTTCGACGGAAAGGTCGAGAATATTTATAAGGCTTCTCATTTTGTGCCTCCTATCCAACTTTCATCGGAAGGATTGTCTCTGAATTTGAGAAGACGGGCGATGTCTTCGTTTTTGATGTAGCCCTCTTCTGCGGCTACCTCTGCCACTGCGTCGAGATTTGAAAGGCTGTGGTTGATAACATCGGCTGCAGCCATTCTGTCGATGCCCTTTTTCATGCCGTAGGTGAAGATTGAGGCGATACCTAAAACCTCTGCGCCTGCTTCACGTAAAACGTCTACAACCTCGAGAACACTGCCGCCGGTGGAGATAAGGTCCTCAACAACGACAACCTTCTGACCCTTTTCGAGCTTACCCTCGATCTGATTTCCTCTGCCGTGGTCCTTATGACCGCTTCTTACATAACCCATGGGAAGGCCGAGGATATGGCCAACGATGGCGGCGTGTGCGATACCTGCTGTGGAGGTACCCATGATAACCTCACAGTCGGGATAATATTTAAGAATAGTTTTAGCAAGACCTGTTTCAACATCTGTTCTTACCTGAGGAGAAGTAAGGGTAAGTCTGTTGTCACAGTAGATGGGGCTTTTGATTCCGCTTGCCCATGTGAAGGGGTCTTCGGGGCGAAGGAAAACAGCACCGATGGAGAGTAAGTCTTTTGCGATTAATTTTTTCATTGTAAATCTATCCTTTCGTTTTATAATTAACAAGCTTAAAGGGAACCTTTAACCGACAAATTCGCTGAGGCATCTTTCGTATGCGGCCACAGGATCATCAGCGGCGGTGATGGGTCTGCCCACTACGATATAATCAGAGCCGATTCTGTTTGCTTCGGCGGGAGTCATAACTCTTTTTTGGTCACCGATGTCACCGTCGGCAAAGCGGACACCGGGAGTTACGGTAAGGAAAGCTTTACCGCAGGTTTCGTGTACCTTTTGTGCTTCGAGAGGTGAGCATACCACACCGTCAAGACCCGCATCAGCGGCATTTTTTGCATAGTGAATTACTACCTTGTCGATGGGCTCTTTGATAAGAAGGTCGTTTTCCATGCTTTCTTGGTCAGTAGAAGTAAGCTGAGTTACGGCGATGAGGAGAGGACGTGTACCGTCGGGTCTGGTAAGACCTTCGAGAGCGGCTTCCATCATTCTCTTTGTACCGCCTGCATGAAGATTGCAGATGTCAACATCTAATCTTGAAAGCACAGCCATTGACTTTTTAACCGTATTGGGAATATCGTGAAGTTTGAGGTCAAGGAAAATTTTATGTCCTCTTTCTTTGATTTCTTTTACGATGGAAGGACCTTCAGCATAGTAAAGCTCCATACCGATTTTTACAAAAGGCTTTTTACCCTGAAACTTATCAAGGAAATTGAGAACCTCCTGCTTGCTGCTGAAATCACATGCGATAATAACATCTCTACCCATTAGTGAGCACCTCCGATAATTTCTTTTAATGATGATATGTTATATTTTTCCATCACCTGCGGTAAATCGTTTATGATGTCACGGCAGGCAAAGGGATTTACTAAGTTAGCGGCACCGACCTGTACGGCTGTGGCGCCGGCGAGCATCATTTCGATGACATCCTCTGCCTTCGAAATACCGCCCATACCCACGATGGGTACATTTACCTTTTCATATACCTGATAAACCATTCTCAGGGCAACAGGCATTATTGCAGGACCTGAAAATCCGCCCATTTTATTTGCAATAACGGGCTTTTTGGTTTTAAGGTCGATTCTCATACCGAGAAGGGTGTTTATCATACTGATACCGTCTGCACCCGCCGCCTCACAGGCGAGAGCAATTTCGGTTATATCCGTAACATTCGGTGTAAGCTTTGCCATAACAGGCTTGGTGGTTACCTTTTTTACTGCCTCGATAACTGCGGCGGCATTTTTGGCGTCTGTGCCGAAGTTCACACCGCCGGCGTGAAGATTGGGACAGCTGATATTTATTTCGAGTATTCCCACCTGCTCTTCGGCATCTAAAAGACGGGCACACTCCTGGTATTCTTCAATAGCGAAGCCGCCTACATTGGCGATAACCTTTTTATCGAACACTTCCTTAAGCTTCGGAAGCTCTTCGGAAATAACCTTATGTACACCGGGATTCTGAAGTCCGACGGAATTAATCATACCTTGGGGACATTCGGCAATTCGGGGTGTAGGATTACCGAAACGGCCTTCGAGAGTGGTACCCTTGAAGGAAAAGGAGCCGAGACAGTTAATATCATAAAGCTCTGCAAATTCATAGCCGAAGCCGAAGGTACCCGAAGCGGGGATAACGGGGTTGTCAAGCTCTAAGCCTAAAAGGTCAACCTTTGTATTTACCATATGATTTCCTCCCTTTCCAGAACTGGGCCGTCCTTACAGATTCTCTTGTTGCCGTATTTGGTTTTACAGCTGCAGCCCATACAGGCACCGAAGCCGCAGCCCATTCTTTCCTCGAAGCTGTATTCGCCTGAGCCGACGGCTGTCTTTTCTATTGCCTTAAACATGGGCATGGGACCGCATGTATAGAAGAATGTATAATTCATATCCTTCATGGCGTCGGTCACGAAGCCCTTTACTCCTACGGAGCCGTCAACGGTGGTAATTACTGTGTCGCAAAGTGCGGAAAACTCCTCACGGCAGAAAATTTCACTTTCCTCGTTGAAGCCTAAAATAACAGTAGGCTTTTTACCCTCCGCCACAAGTCTTTTGCAAAGACCGTAGAGAGGAGGCACACCTACACCGCCACCGATAAGCAACGGTTTGTCTCCGCTTTTGGAGGTGTCGAAGCCGTTACCGAGACCGACAAGAATATCGCATTTATGACCTTCCTGCCATTTACTCATTTTTTCCGTACCATCACCTACAACCTTGTAGATAATTGTAACTGTATTTTCGTCCCAGTCGTAAACGGAAATGGGGCGTCTTAAGTAACAGCCTTCCACTAAAAGATTTACAAACTGTCCCGGTTTTGTAAGTGCCGAGGTGTCGCCCTTAAGCACCATACGGAAGACAGTAGAGGTTAGCTGTTCGTTTTTAAGCACTTCATAAATACCCTGTGTCATTTCTTAAATAATCCTTTCGCCTTTGATATAGGTGTGTATAATCTTTCCCTTTACTTTATAGCCCTCAAAGGGAGTAGCCTTACCCATAGAGTAAAAATCATTACTGTTAATAGTGTATTCCGCATCAAGGTCAACCACAGTAAAGTCGGCACTTTCACCGTCAGCTGTACCGCCGCCGATACCGAAACGTTTGCGGGGATTAACTGCCATCAGCTCGATAAGCTTTTCGAGAGTGATAACGCCCTTTAAGACAAGGTGTGTGTAAAGAAGCGGAAAAGCAGTCTCTATTCCGACCACACCCATAAGGCTGTCTGCCAACCCTTTGCCTTTTTCCTCGGCTGAATGAGGTGCGTGGTCTGTGGCTATCATATCGATGGTACCGTCCTTTATCCCTTCGATGAGGGCATCTCTGTCCTCACGGGAGCGAAGGGGCGGATTCATTTTAAAGCGGCCCTCCTCCTGCAGATCTTCATCGCAGAGAATGAGGTAATGCGGACCCGTCTCACAGGTGACATTGACTCCCCTTTTCTTTGCCTGACGGATGATTTCCACACTTTCTTTGGTGGAGATATGGCATACATGATAGGCACAGCCTGTCTCCTCTACGAGCTTAAGGTCGCGGGCAATCTGTTTCCATTCGCTTTCACTGCATATGCCCTTATGTCCGTGCTTTTTGGCATATTCGCCGTCGTGTATGTAGCCGCCCTTTAAAAGCTCGTTTACCTCACAGTGGGCTACGATCATTTTACCGAGAGATTTTGCCTTAAGCATAGCCTCACGCATCATAGCATCACTTTGGACACCTTTACCGTCGTCGGAAAAGGCGATAACATTCTGTGCCGTGGCTTCCATATCGGAAAGCCTTTCGCCCTTTTGTCCCACAGTGATGGAGCCGTAGGGATACACATGGATACAGGCATCCTTTTCGATAATTCCGAGCTGTTTTCCGAGATTTTCTCTGCTGTCGGGAACGGGGTCAAGATTAGGCATGGAGCATACCGCAGTATAACCGCCGTGCGCCGAAGCAAGAGTACCGCTTTTTATTGTCTCTTTATAAGAAAAACCCGGCTCACGTAAATGAACATGTACATCTACGAAACCGGGAAAAATATAATACTTATCGGAAAAATCAATAATATTTTCCGCTGAACTCATTTCAGAAACAACAATACCGTCATTAATAAAAAGCGGGAGAGAGGACAATTTTCCGTCCTTATAAAGTTTTTTTCCATTCACGGATAACTTCATAATCTACCTCCTATTATTAAAAACATCCTTTTGCTTTCCCATTATTCTAACACATATATATTTAAAAGTCAATGGAAAAAGTGAAGTTAACACAAACTTAATTTTTATATAAGTTATTGATTAGAACGCAGTTTTAGTTTATAATATTTATATATTTTCAGAAGGGAGAATGAACTCTATGGAGCTTACCGCAAAAGCATACGCTAAAATCAATCTTATGCTTGATATATTATCAACACTGCCCAACGGCTATCACGACCTTTTTATGATTATGCAGTCCGTGAGCCTTTATGACACAATTACCGTAAAAGCAACGAAAACAAAAAAAATAGAAATTGCCTGCAACAAAAAAGGTATACCCACAGGCGAAAAGAACATTGTTCACAAGGCAGCAACAGTCTTTTTCAATGAAACAGGCAAAGAAAATCCCGGTATAACAATCCGTATAAAAAAGAACATCCCACAGGCCGCCGGGCTGGCAGGCGGAAGCGCAGATGCTGCGGCCACACTGGTGATACTGAACACACTTTTTGAAGCACGTCTTTCACTCAAAAAGCTGGCAGAGCTTGGTGCGGAGGTGGGTTCTGACGTTCCTTTCTGCATTATGGGCGGCACCATGGCGGCACAGTACACAGGCACAGTGCTTTCATTTCTCCCCAATCTCAAGGCTGAAAATATTATAATAGTGAAGCCTGAGCAGGATGTTTCCACTGCTGAAGCCTATGCGGCATTTGACAGTGCAGAGAGAGTGCGCCATTTGGACACAAAGGGTATGCTTATTGCAGCGGCTACGCAGGACAGAAACGGTATTTTTGACAGAGTGGACAATGTTTTTGAACAATTCATTGATGTTCCCGACAGAGTGGATATAAAAAGTGTTATGAGAAAGCACGGCTGTGAATGCTGCTGTATGAGCGGAAGCGGTCCTAGTGTATTCGGCATTTTTGAAAAAAAAGAGGATGCTGAAAAATGTCTGGAGGAATTAAAGAAAAATTATAACGAAGTATATCTCTGCTCGGCTGTGAGTGAGGGCTGTGAACCGGAATGGTATTTTTCACCGAACTTTATTCTCAATGAAGAGGAGCTCCCCTTTTAATTTTTTAACAACAGAACAACCGTATATCATAATATTATTTCAGTCTCTCCGTGATTGGAGAGGCTGTTTTTTACCTCTCCGTCACGGCATAGCCGTGCCACCTCCCCTTTCAGGGGAGGCTTTTTTCGTCTCGATAGCTATTCCTATCCGTCAAATCAGTAGGGCGGGATGACCCCATCCCGCCGCATATATAATTTATGTATCCGTGTACCTCGGACACGGCACGCCATGTCCCTACAAACAATTCGCATATTTTTTATAAAAATTTCTTAAGTTAATGACATTGGCTTTCAGGGTGAGGCTCTGTGATGTGGCACCTTCGGTGCTATTGATACCCCTCCGTCACTTCGTGCCACCTCCCCTTTCAGGGGAGGCTTTTTTCCGCAGTTAAAGTAAACTTTGCCTCTCCTGAAAGGAGAGGTGGATGCGACCAACGGGAGCAGACGGAGAGGTCTTCATCGGACACGGCACACCGTGTCCCTACGAATAACAGACATAAAAAAACCGCAGGAAACAGCTGCGAATCCTGCGGTTCAGTGTTATTCAGTTCATATAGGGTTCAGTATCTTCTTTATCAATTAAAGATAGCTCTATTATTACAGGATGCAAATATGTTCCTGTTTTTTCATAAATATATTTAATATTTATCGTTCCGTTCTTTATAGAATTATAGTCATCTTTATTAAACTTGTTCGATTCTCCGTACGAAAAACCGGTGTCAAACTCTACACCTTCAAGATTAATAATTAATTCAAAGCCATCAGAACCGCCTGTTTTATGCATATAAGACTCAACCTTTTCAGGTTGTCCTTTTACTTCATAATACTCACCGTTTTGCAATATTCGTGAATACTTGAACGGTGCAAAAAAAGTAATACAAGTGCTGAAGATCATTATAAATGATATCAGAACAGCCATAATAATCCCCACAATATGTTTAACTTTGTCAGGGACAACCACTCCTTGTTTTTTTAAATATATGATCTCTCGACTTTGAGTGATCGAAAAGGATAAAAAGAAAAGAGCAATAGGTACTATTATTATAATGTTCCACCACGCTAATTCTTCATTATTGAAACTATAAAGAGTCACAAATAGTGCACCTCCTTTTACCTTTCATCATCTAAAACCGCATGGGCACATCTGATACCGTCTACACCTGCGGAAACGATACCGCCGGCATAGCCTGCACCCTCACCGCAGGGGTAAAGTCCTCTGATGTTGGTCTGATAGATGTCGTCACGGAGAATACGCACGGGTGATGAGCTTCTCGTTTCGGGTGCGGTGAGAACTGCATCCGGGAGTGCGAAGCCCTGTAATTTTTTATCCATCAGCACTATCGCCTCTGCCATAGTGTCGGTGACCTTTTTAGGAAGCACCTGTCTTATATCTGAGGGGGTTACACCTGTGGGACAGGTGGGATTTACGAAGGAAAGCTTTGTTGATTTTCTGTCCTCAAGGAAATCGCCCACTAACTGACAGGGTGCGCTGTAATCTCCGCCTCCGAGGATAAATGCCTTCTGCTCCATCTGTCTCTGAAGTTCAAAGCCTGAAAGTACATCTTCCGACGGAAAGTCCTCAGGGTAGACATTTACGAGAATGGCGGAGTTGGAGTTTCTGCCGTCTCTCGCCCACTCACTCATACCGTTAACTACCACACCGCCCTTTTCACTTGTGGCGGCTACTACTGTACCGCCGGGGCACATACAGAAGGTGTATGCTCCCCTTTCGTGCTTACCGTGACAGGCGAGCTTGTAGTCAGCGGCACCCAATGCCTTGTGTCCTGCGAAATCGCCGTACTGTGATTTGTCGATAAGCTCTCTCGGATGCTCAATTCTCGCACCGACAGAAAAAGGCTTTTGCATCATCTGTATTCCCTTACGGTAGAGCATTTTTACCGTATCTCTTGCCGAATGACCGATGGCTATGATGACAGCGTCGGTTTCAAAGTCGGTGCTTTTACCCTTTTCCTCGTAGGTTATGCCCTGAATACAGCCGTTATATACTATTATATCCGTAAGCTTGCATTCAAACTTAACCTCACCGCCCAGAGAGATAATCTCCTCTCGCATATTCTTTACCACACCTGCCAGCTTATCCGTGCCGATGTGAGGTTTGCCCGAATAAAGGATTTCCTCAGGTGCTCCATGCTCATAAAATTCGATAAACACCTTACGGCAAAGAGGATTTTTTATACCTGTGGTAAGCTTACCGTCGGAAAAGGTACCTGCACCGCCCTCGCCGAACTGAACGTTCGAGGTTTCGTCAAGTATTTTCTGTGTAAAGAAGGTTTTTACATCCTTCGTTCTGCTGTCAACATCTCTGCCTCGCTCTAAAACGAGAGGCTTAAGTCCCGCTCTCGCCAAAGTGAGTGCGGCAAAAATACCCGCAGGACCGAAGCCGACAACAACAGGGCGCAGAGAAGATTTTCTCTTCACCTCAGGCATAATATATTCATACGGCTCAACTAAAGTGAGCTTGTTTGAATTAATTCTCTTTATGATTTTTTCTTCGTCACCGACAATCTCAACGTCAACGCTGTAACAGAAAAAAACATTATCCTTTTTTCTGCTGTCCACACTTTTACGGACAATAGTCATGGATTTTATCTGTTCGTCCTGTAATTTCAGTATCTTTTTACAGGCTTTGAACAAATCCTCCTTATTGCTGTCAAGACTTTGTTTTACTTCATTTATACGTATCATCGCTTCACCTTATTTCAGCATACTTTTACCGCACAATCTTCCGCTGCTCCACGCCCACATAAGATTATAGCCGCCGCAGGGACCGTCAACATTAAGCATTTCACCGACGCAGTAAAGTCCTCTGACTTTTTTCGACTCCATGGTTGTGCGGTCAAATTCACGTGTATCGGCACCGCCTGCCGTAACCTGGGCATCCTCAAAGGAGCGGAGGCTGTCAACCTCAAAGGTAAGCTTTTGTGCCGTTTTTATGATGTCATTTATGTTTTTATCGGTAAGTGCGGAAATTTTTCCGTTCAATGGAATACCGCACATTTTCATAATAACGGTACCAAGCTTTTTGGGCATAAACCCGGTAAGGAGATTTTCACAGGCAAGATCACCGTTATTATAACGCCATCCGTCAATACTTTCCTTCAGGCCGTCAAAAGAAAAACCGGGCACGGTATCAAAAACGATTTTTATATTCTCGGACCTTTCACGGGTAATATGAGAAGAAAGCTGCATTACCGCAATACCGGAAAGTCCGTAATCCGTAAATTGGATTTCGCCCGATTCAAAGGCTCTCTTTTTACCGTCAATATAAAGTGTGAGGTCACCCTTATGACGGATTCCCTTAAGCTGTTTTACATATGAGATTTCCTTAACCTTTATTTTGGTAAGTGCGGGACGGGGAGTTATGATGCTGTGGCCGAACTTTTTCAGCAAATCATAGGACTGATAGCCCTTTACCCCCGCCTTACCGCCACAGGCCAAAACTACTTTGTCAAATTTTTCACCGCAGACCTCAAATCTGTCACCGACTTTTTTTATGTCGGTAATATTTTTCGAGCATTCAAATCTGAAGCCGAATTTTTCGCACTCAAAGCGCAGAACATCGAGCACAGACGATGCCTGATTGCTTAAAGGATAATATCTGCCCTCGGAATCATATCTGGTATAAAGCCCTATAGTGGCAAAAAAAGAAAGATTTTTTATCAGATTATATTCCTTTAATGCAAAACGTGCAAAATCATCGTCACCGAAATAGGGCATTTCCTCATTTTTATTCATCAGATTACATCTGCCGTTTCCTGTTGCAAGTATTTTTTTACCCACTCTGTCAGCCGCCTCAAAAACGGTTATATTTACTGCTCTGTGCTGTCCGGCAGCCTCCCAACCGCATTCCACGGCACAGGCGAGACCTGAGGCACCGCCGCCGATAATCGCAATTTTCATTTTTACCTCCATAGGTTTGTAAGTACATAAATCAAATCATTTTAACACATTTTTTCCGATATGACAACCGTTAACACAAAAAAATCGCCTCCCTGTTGCCGACAAGCAACGAGGGAGACGATAATTATTTATCAATCGATAATTGATTCACCGTATTTGATTTCACCGGTAAAGAGTTTGAACAGATAATCGATATAGTCCGTTATTTTTCTGATAAGCTTCGTAAACCAACTTTTCAGCTGAGTAAGGATATCATCCGGTGTGGCATCAACATTTTCTTGGGTAAGATTATTCAGCATATTTACGGATTCGAGGGTAATGTCACCTTTGAAGATAATGTCAATCATTTTGGAAATTTTACCCGAAATATCGATGATTTCATTATAAGAATATCCGGCACGGCTGTATCTTCCGTTACCTGTAAGGAAGTTGGTGATTTTAGCAGAAAGACCGTCAACAAAAGCTTTATTGCTGTTATATCTGTAGTTGATGGCAAAATACATCATAAGATAAACGAGTCTTTCGGGGGCTGTTGAGGAGCCGCCTACTCTGGCATCGGGATATTTGAAGAAATCATAATCAATAACACCGTCGAAAGCATAAGAAAGGAAGCCCTGAACCGATTTGAGCTCGTCGGTGCTGTAATTCACGCGGGTCACGGTGTCGCCGTTTCTTACAGGCTTACCGCGGGCGATTTTACCTTCGAAAAGAGCGATTGCAGGCTCATAAAGAACAGATGAATAAGAAGAAGAGAGTGTTTCCAATATTCTGATCGCGTATTCAAGAGGACCGAGACCGATAAGTGTGTTCACGGAGCCCTGAATCAAAGCTTTGGCAACAGGTACACCCTTTTTAAAATCGCTGTTTACCACATCCGAAAGATCAACACCAAAGGCAACGAGGAAGGATTTGAAATCGATGTTTGTATTACACCATTTGCTTTGGATAACCTTTGCGAGCTCCGATTTTTCCGCAACTATCTCATAAAAGTCATACTCATTCGGTGTGACATTGTTCTCAAATGCTTTATTGACAGGTTCAAAATAAGGATTAACCAATTTGCCGAAAAAGTTAATGAGAGCAACTGCATATTCTTCGGTATAAAGCTTGTCACCGATAAAATAATTATTTACTACTCTTTTAAGAAGAGAGTTCATGTTGCCCACGGCAAGAGAGACGCTTTCGGGAGTAGCTCTGAAGGGCAAGCCCTCTTTTTCATATTTGATGTCAAGCTTTGTCCAATCGAGCATTCCGCCCTTTTCATAAAGAAAATCATGAGTAAAGCCGTAAATTTTTTTATCTCCGTGTTTGTTTATAAAATCCTGATAAGAGTAAAAGTCACTGTCAACGGGATTTTTTGCTGCATAACCGTCAGCGGCGGATACGCCGATAACTGCCACGGACGAAAGCATCATCATAACAGCCATAAAAATGCATAATAATTTTTTCATTTTGTTACACTCCTTCATAAAAGTACAATTTGACATTTACATTTTAGCATTAATTTAACCTATTGTCAAACAAAAAGCTCCCATGTTTACATTTTTTTAGTATATTTGTCAAAAAACACGTAAGAACAATATGCAAAATGACAATTGAAAAATACACTTTAATGTGCTAAAATTCTTTTATCAAATTTCAGGAGGTACAGTATGTCTACTCAACTCAACAAAAAATACGGTCTGCTTACTGCAATATGTACAGTTGTCGGCACGGTTATCGGCAGCGGCGTATTCTTTAAGGCAGAAAAAATTCTCACGGAAACCGGCGGTAATCTTCCCGTTGGTATCCTCGCCTGGATTATAGGCGGTCTCATCATGGTTGCATGCGCATATGCGTTTTCAATCCTTGCCACAAAGCACGAAAAGGTCAGCGGTATCGTTGACTACGCAGAAGCAATGGTAGGCAAAAAATATGCTTACTTCATGGGCTGGTTCCTTGCGCTTTTGTATTATCCCACTCTTACTTCCGTTCTTGCATGGGTAAGTGCAAGATATCTTTGCGTTTTCATCAATGCATTTTTACCTGCAGAAGCTCAGCTGAGCATCGTCGGTCCCCAGTGTATGACCATCGCCGGCGCTCTCCTCATCGCTGTGTTCTTTATGAACGCTATCGCTCCCAAAATCGCAGGTAAATTCCAGGTTTCAGCTACCTTTATTAAGCTTGTTCCCCTTTTCCTTATGGCTATCGTGGGTACGATCAAAGGACTTACAAACGGACTTCTCGTTGAAAATTTCACAACCATCGTCAACGAAGATATTTCCACCTCAAGCGGTCTTTTCAAAGCTGTGGTTGCCACCGCTTTCGCTTATGAGGGTTGGATATGTGCCACATCAATCAACGCCGAGCTCAGAGATGCCAAGAAAAATCTTCCCAAAGCTCTCGTTGCCGGTACTCTCATTATCGTTGGTGTATATATTACCTATTATATCGGTCTTGCCGGCGGTATCAAAAACGAAGTTATCATGGCCGGCGGTGAAGCAGGCGCAAGAATAGCTTTCTCTTCGGTATTCGGTAATTTTGCGGGTACTGCCCTCTTCCTGTTCGTCGTTATTTCCTGTCTCGGTACTCTAAACGGTCTTACACTCGGATGCGCCAGAGCCTTCCACGCAATCGCATCCCGCGACCTCGGACCCGCTCCTCATATTTTCAAGCAGGTTGACCCCGCAACAAATATGCCCGCCAACTCTTCAATGGCCGGTCTTTTCATCAGCGGTCTCTGGCTCCTTTTCTTCTACGGCTCACAGCTCGATACACCCTGGTTCGGTCCCTTCTCTTTCGACTCATCAGAGCTTCCCATTATCACAACCTACGCCATGTACCTTCCCATTTTCTTCAATATGTTCAGAAAAGGAAAGGATCTCGGTGCAGTAAAAGGAAAGGTTGCTCCCATTCTCGCAATCTGCGGTTCAATCTTTATGGTTATCGCCGCTATCTTTGCACACGGTGTATACCCCTATCAGGCAGCACAGGCTGACGGCAAATTCAGTCTTCCCGTTCTTTTCTATCTCATCACCTATATCGTGATTATGGTATTCGGTGCTGTATTTATGAACAGCGGTAAGAAAAGCAAAAAATAATCAGTCTCAATAAAAGCTTAACGGAGTGATTAAGTTCACTCCGTTATTTTTTGTTGCCTTATGTAGTAAGTCCAAAGCTTACGGATAAGGCTTTATCTATTTTATACATGTCGGTTTTATTAAGATTCCCCATTTTTTCTCGGAGTCTTTTTTTATCCAATGTTCTTACCTGCTCAAGCAAAACTATCGAATCTTTGGCAAGACCGCAATTATCGGCATTTACCTGTATATGAGTGGGCAGATCGGTTTTGAAGCGCTGACTGGTTATTGCCGCCGCAATTACGGTGGGGCTGAATTTGTTTCCCACATCATTCTGTACGATCAGCACGGGTCTTATTCCGCCCTGCTCTGAGCCTATGACAGGACTAAGGTCGGCGTAATATATTTCGCCGCGTTTAATATTCATAATCATCCCTCTAATCTTTAATACTCTTTTTCTTCACTGTTAGTTTTACCAAGATGATATGAATTTAATCAAAAAAAAATTTTTTGAAAATTACGGAGCTGTTACATTACAATGCACAATGCAACAGCTCCGTTAAAATTCTTTTATTATAAACGTGATTATTTTTCGAAATCTTTAAGAGTGTACTTAAGCTCATTTACCACATCTTCGGGAAGCATGCCTGATTTGGAATATTTATCCGCTACAGTGTCCCCCGTATAGCCGTGAACATAAACAGCGGCACATACGGCATCGGTAAGCTCAAAGCCCTGAACGGCAAAGCCACCGATAAGACCCGCCAAAACATCTCCGCTTCCGCCCTTTGAAAGTCCCGAATTACCGGAAGCATTGATATAAGCTTTGGTGCTGTCGGGCGCCGCAACGACAGTATTTGAGCCCTTCAGAACGACATAAGCATCGTTTGCCGAAGCAAAGGCACGGGCACAGGTAACTCTGTCAGCCTGTATAATTTCGACGGGGGTTCCTACAAGCCTTGACATCTCCTTCGGATGCGGAGTAAGCACCACACGGCTTGAGGCGGTTTTGAGAATACTCAGATCTTTGGCAATAATGTTTATGGCATCGGCATCGGCTATAACGGGAACCTTTGAATTTTGAAGTATACCCTTTACAAGCTCAGCCGTATCCTCATTTACGCCTATTCCGCAGCCGATAACTATGGCATCGTATCTGTCAAGAATGGGAAGCAGCTCACCGAGAGCCTTTGCAGAAAAGGTTCCCTGTTCATTTTCGGGCAAGGGCATAAGAAGCGATTGGGTAAGCTTATCGGCTATGGGCAGATAAATGCTTTGAGGGAAGGCTGTGGTAACCAATCCCGCACCGCTTCTGAGTGCTGAAGATGCCGCAAGAACACAAGCTCCGACCATATTGCGGCTGCCGCAGATACAGAGAACATGACCGAAGCAACCCTTATTGGCAGTCACGGCACGTTTCGGAAAGAGGTTTCTCACCTCTGTTTTATTATATGTGTAAAGTGAATCTTTGACAAAGTTATAGCTCTCTTCGGGAATACCGATATTGGCGATAATGATGTCTCCGCAATTATCCGAAGCGGGGTGGATTATGTGTGCAGGCTTCAGAGCGGATATGGCCACGGTATAATCGGCGACAAAGCAGCCGGGATCATTAAAGCCGCTGTTACAGTAAACACCGCTGGGCACATCAATGGCAAATTTAATACCGCGGGCGGCGTTCATTTCAGCCATAAGTCCCCTCATGTCTTCGTCAAGAGTACCGTAAAAGCTGAATCCGTAAACAGCATCTACGATAACATCCGCATTCTTTATGGTCTGTACAGCCTTGAGACGGTCAGCATCATACCACACAGTCGGAATAGAAAGATCAATAACCAGCTTATACATATAAGTGGATTCCTGACTGTTGGGATAGCCTGAGGCAAGAATAACGCACACGCTGTAGCCGTTTTCAGCCATTTTTCTCGCTACAACGAAGCCGTCGCCGCCGTTATTGCCCTTACCGCAAACAACAACCACATTCCGACAGGCGTTTTTTTCACCCTCGATAATATTCCGTATATTTCTGGCACAGGCGGCACCGGCATTTTCCATCATACGCTGATAGGAAAGACCGAATTTGGCAGTATGCTGCTCCACCTGTTTCATTTCTTCTGAATTGAGAAGTCTCATTTATAGATTCCACCTTACCAAATAATATCGTAAATAAACATTTCATTGAGAAGCCTTGCAGAGCCTTTGATATTTGCACCGAAAAATTTGATGTCGGCCGTTATATCGATAACAATATGATGTGTGACCGAAAGAACCTGATCGGTTTCGGGATTATAAACACATATAAACTCACAGTCACGGTGATAAAGAGCAAATTCATTCAGACCGATGCCCGGAAGGGAGCTTGTGATATTATCAATCTCTTTCATAAGTTCTTCGGTGGCTATAGGCTGCATAACGGCTCCGTGTGCCGAAACAGGCACCAGCGTTTCAGCGGGAGTGGGCTGAGGATTTACCTCCTCTTTGAGAGAAAAGGAAATTTTGTATGTTCCGTCACCCATGTCCTCACATTTCGCCCATGAAACCGCATCGTAATCAGTAAGAACACAGCCCTTTTCTGTATTATGGACAGGCATATCCCATACTATATCGGCATAGCCGGGCTCTCTTACAAGCTCTTCGCAATCTTCTTCGCTGACCATATAATTGGAAGCGATACCGAGAAGAACATTTACCGCCGAGCCGAACTCACGGTGCTCCTCAGGTAAAGCCTGAAATTCCTTCTTTTTATAAGCGGGCTTTTTTGATTTGAAATCGTTTACAAGCTGAGTATATTTATCGATGATTTCCTTTGTGCTTTCGGGCTTGGTTTTTTCTTGCGTCACGGCAGCAGATGTAACAGCGGGAGCAGTGGTGCTTTCAGGCACAGAGGGCAAAGTGGTGGTCACCGCAGGCACCGTAACAGGCACAGCGGGAGACGCAGTCGGAGCGTCAACCACGGTGGGTGCAACATTCAAGGGAGCAGTGGTGGTTACATTTTGCGCCTTTCTCTCGTCGATACCGCCGATATAAACACACATAGCAACTATAATCAAAAGTAAGCCACCGATGGTGAATACGGATAAAAGCTTTTCTTTCATATTAAACATCTCCTTTTTTGACCATTATACATTAATATATGAGAAAATTCAAATGTTTTTTCGTATTTGTAAAAGTATTTTGTAAAAAAGAAAGGCCACACCTGCCATAAGGAAGTGTGACCATTCATATAAAATGTTAAAGGTTGACCGCAGCCGTCCTCTGTTAAAAGTCAAACAGCCAGTTTTCCCAGGGGTTGTCTTCCTTAGCCTTATAATTCGGTCGGTCGATTTCATCATATACATTGCCGTTGTTTGTCTTTACATCTTTAAGCCATCCGTCTTTAAACCAGTCCTCTTTAAACCATCTGTCATTAACTTCAATGTTGTATGTCACTCCGTCTTTAAAGTATCCGTTCTCAGACCACCCGTCTTCAACCCTTCCGTCGGCATAAATATATTTACCTTTACCGTGGCGTTTATCGTTCACAAAATCACCCTCATATACGTCACCGTTGGCATAAACACATCTGCCTTTACCGTGGCGTTTATCGTTCACAAAATCTCCCTCATATACCGAACCGTCTTTGAAGGTATACTTACCTTTACCGTGGAACAGACCGTCCTTCCATTCACCCTCATATATATCACCGTCAGCATAAACATATCTGCCTTTACCATGGCATTTTCCGTCTGCGTAATCACCCTCATATATATCACCGTCAGCATAAACATATCTGCCTTTACCATGGCATTTTCCGTCTGCGTAATCACCCTCATATACCGAACCGTTGGTATGAATATATTTACCCTTACCGTGGCGTTTATCGTTCAGCCAATCTCCCTCATATATATCACCGTCTGCATAAACTAATCTGCCCTTGCCATGGGCTTTGCTGTTCAGCCAGTCGCCCTCATAAACACGACCATCAGAGTGTATAATCTTGCCTCTGCCCGTAAGTTCTCCGTCTGCAAAATCACCCTCATATACCGCTCCGTCTTTGAAAGTATACTTGCCTTTACCGTGGCGTACTCCGTCTGCAAAATCACCCTCATATATATCACCGTCAGCATAAACATATCTGCCTTTACCATGGCATTTTCCGTCTGCGTAATCACCCTCATATACCGAGCCGTTGGTATGAATATATTTACCCTTACCGTGGCGTTTATTGTTCAGCCAATCTCCCTCATATATATCACCGTCTGCATAAACTAATCTGCCCTTGCCATGGGCTTTGCTGTTCAGCCAGTCGCCCTCATAAACCCTACCGTCAATAAATGTGAATCTGCCCTTACCGTGGACTTTATCGTCCACTAAATCACCCTCATATACCGCACCGTCAGTAAATGTGAATTTGCCCTTGCCGTGACGTTTATCGTTCAGCCAATCACCCTCATATATATCACCGTTTTGGAAAGTGTACTTACCTTTACCATGGCGCATATCATTCTGCCAATCCCCCTCATAAACATTACCTGCAGGGTATATCATTTTTCCTCTGCCCGTGCGTACTCCGTCCACTAAATCTCCCTCATATACCGAGCCGTCATCATATGTAAATATTCCGTTGATTTTTTCCATAATTTTCACTCCCTGTTCTGAATAAAACAATCATTAAAACAATGACCTATTCCAATAACTGTTTTCCACCACATAAGTCCGCAAGCCGTTTTCGTCATATACATTACCGTTGAAAATTCTTCCGTCTTTCCACCAACCGTCATGTACTTCGCCGTTGGCGTAAATCATTTTACCCTTGCCGTAAGGCTTGCCTTTTTTCCATTCACCGTCATATACAGAGCCGTCGGCATAAATGCATTTTCCTTTACCGCATGCAGAGCCGCCTGCCCACTCACCCTCATACACAGTACCGTCAGCAGAGGTGTATTTGCCTTTACCGTGATATTTGCCGTCTTTCCAATCACCGTCATAAACATCACCGTCAGCGCAAATGCATCTGCCCTTACCGTGAAATTTATCATTCAGCCAATCGCCTTCATATATATCACCGTCAGCGTAAACGCATCTGCCTTTTCCGTGATACTTTCCAGCCTTCCAATCGCCCTCATACACAGAACCGTCAGCATAAATATATTTTCCCTTACCGTGATATTTGCCGTCTTTCCATTCACCGTCATATACAGAGCCGTCGGCATAAATGCATTTTCCTTTACCGTTACGCTCTCCGTCTAAAAATTCACCTTCGTACACATCACCTGAAGATGTGGTGTATTTTCCTATGCCTTCAGCACTGCCTTTTACCCAATCGCCTTCGTATATTCTGCCGTCAGGGAAAACCCTTTTGCCTTTTCCGCTAATCTGATTATAAGCGAACTCCCCTTCATATACAGAGCCGTCGGCATAAGTATATTTACCTTTTCCGTGATACTTTTCTTTAATGAATTCACCTTCATATACATCACCTGACGAGGTAACGTGCTTTCCTTTGCCGTGAGGCGTACCGTCTTTCCATTCGCCCTCATATACAGAGCCGTCCGAATAAACCTTTTTGCCTTTACCGTTAATCTGATTGTAAGCGAACTCCCCTTCATATACAGAGCCATCTTTGAAGGTATACTTACCCTTACCGTGACGATTATCATTCAACCAATCGCCTTCATATATATCACCGTCTGCATAAATGCATTTTCCTTTACCGTGAAACAGATCATTCTTCCAGTCGCCCTCATAAACATGACCTGCAGGATATATCATCTTACCTCTGCCCGCACGCACTCCGTCTGCAAATTCACCTTCGTATACCTTGCCGTCAGCGTAAACATATCTACCCTTGCCGTGGCATTTTCCGTTTACATAATCTCCCTCGTATACCGAGCCGTTGATATGAATATATTTACCTTTACCGTGGCGTTTACCGTTTACAAAACCGCCATCATATGTATCACCGCCAGCATAAACACATCTGCCTTTACCATGGTATGTATTGTCTGCAAAATCTCCCTCATATACTGAACCGTCAGTTAATGTGTATCTGCCCTTGCCGTGAGGTTTATTGTTCAGCCAATCACCCTCATAAACGGAACCGTCAGCGTAAACAAATCTGCCCCTGCCGTGGAATTTACCGTCCACAAAATCGCCCTCATATACTGAGCCGTTTTTGAAAATATATTTACCATTCCCGTGTAACATTCCGTCCTTCCATTCACCTTCATATATATCACCGTCAGCGAAAATGCGTCTGCCTTTGCCGTGAGGTTTGTTTTCCACCAAATCGCCCTCATATACCGAGCCGTCATCATATGTAAATATTCCGTTGGTTTTTTCCATGTTTTTCACTCCTTTTATATGAATATATTAGCATATTACATCCGTAATATCAACAAAAAAAGCCACACGCATAGTGTGACTTTTCTTAATATAAGGATAATACTGCGTTAATTTCACCGAAAAGGCTCCGGAAATAATGGCAGAGAATGCTGAGAAGAATATTCAGACAGCGACGTCAACCCTTTACCCTTTCATAAACTGTTTTTACTCCGCACCAAAGAAGATATACAGCTACAATCGCTGAGCCTATCATGTCAAGATAATACGAAACGGGCGATTCGGGTGCAACGGCAACCGAAAGCAGCGCCACAGACACACATGTATCAACGAGGCTTTTTGCTCTGTAAAGCCGTGCCTGAACCT
Organism: Clostridia bacterium; assembly: GCA_017397845.1. Taxonomy (GTDB): domain Bacteria; phylum Bacillota; class Clostridia; order Oscillospirales; family Acutalibacteraceae; genus UBA6857. The sequence goes on along the minus strand of JAFQHU010000006.1, from coordinate 2,372 downwards.
CAATAATTGCATTCGGCTCAGCACGGTTAAGACGGGTATACTTTACGAAAAACAGTGTATTGGCAACCACGCCGAGAAGAGCCACAGCAAGTCCGGGAATAACATTTCCTTTTTCCTCATTTTCCGAAACGAAGGCAAGAACAAGCATAATCGCACCGCCGATACACATCGTAAGACCGACAAAAATATTTGAGAGCTTTTCAAGCCTTGCCTTTTTCCCGGCATCTATTTCGCCGTCTTTTGAAGTTATACGGTAAATCACATAAGCCAAAATTATGCCGAGAAGCTCCGAGCTTCTTCTCACGAAATCCGCAAGCTGAGTTGAGCTTTTGCCCGCCATAAGACCGAGACCCACGATAAGAGGACCGGGAGAAGACATAACCACCGACATCAGCAAGGTATTATTTCCTGATTTTTTATTACTCATAAAGCAACCCCTCCGAATAAGCAAGTGAGTCCGTCAACAACAATCATCGCCGCAACGGGACATATAACCGTGTCAAGACCGTTTTTTGAATAAAGCTCAGCCAAGGCACTTACGGCAGCGGTAACAAAAGGTATAATAATATAGCCGGCCGGATTCAAGCCACCGTGCAAAGTCATTACTACGGTAACGGTTACAAAAGAAGAAACAAACATGGCAAGGGTGCCCTCGTAGCTTTTTTTACCGTCGGTAAATTTGTCTTTGATTTTGTGTTTACCGAATCTTTTTCCGACCAAAGCGGCAAAGGCATCACCGATACCCCATGCAAGAATGCTGGCAATAACGAGGATTTTATCATGAAACATCCCCCAACAAACAGAGATTACGAATGCGAACATCGTAAATACAAGCAACAGACTGCTTTTAAGCTCACCTTTTTTTCTCTCAGTCGTAAATTCGGAAAAGTTTTTGATATGCTCGACAACCATAAGTATCGGATACACTATGATTTCAAAAATGATTGCGGCAAGAGCAGAAACCCACCAGGTTTCAAAGCCGTAAACAAAAACAAAAACAGAACCGAGCAATACGAAATGTAAGGTTTTACGAAAAATCTCATTGGGAATTTTTATCAGAAAACGGCACAAAAGAACTGTAGAGGCGGCAATAATAAAATAAACGCTCAAAATACCGAATCCGTGTAACAGCTCCCGGAATACTTCCTGCATTATTCAACATCCTTTCAGAAAATCAGTCAGATCCCTCAACAACATAAAATTTATTATCCGATAATATCATTTTATGTCATATTATGTCAATACTTCAACGGCTAATCGTAATTTTTAATACAAAAACAGCTAAATTGTAACGCAAAAACTCCGTCTTTGTTCGAATCCCTTCGGTTCATTTTGACGAAAAAAATAACAACGGCACCTGTCGGCACCGTTATTATTTTTTTGTGTTTACAGTTCAATTTAGCAACAAGAATTATATATCACACTTAAAAATTTCAACACTGCCGGATGTAATGGTTAATGTTCCTTTCAAAACAACATTTCCCTTGCTGACAGGCAAAACACCTAACCAAAAGCCATATCTTTCCTCTTCGTTCGCTCTCTTCTTGCCTCTCAACACTGCACTTTTAGGATTAATTCCTTTATCCATCTTGACAAAATCAATATCCGCCTTAAAAGAGTTGTTTACTTTTTTAAAAACAAATTCTTGTCTTGTAAAATTTTCACCATTAAAATGAGATACCCGAGCATCAAACAAATCCAAATCGTATATGTTTTTATTAAAATTGAAAGTAATATTTATACCTGAAAATTTTCCTCCTACATTAACGAAACTCATTGAATTATCTTTATTTGTTTTAAAATTAACAACGCCTATTCTTCGTTCAAGCTTTGGAGGTTCGTCAATAAGATAAACAGGTTCATCGTATGCACTGTGAGTTTTGCTGAGCATAAATTCATACCCATTGATTGGGTCATATGTATATCCCGTAAGCTCGGTCATTATAGCTTCACTTTTAAAGGCTTCGCTGAACAAGTTACATAAGTTAGCTATATCACTTTCACTTAATTCATCAAAAAATTGTGAGGTCATTTTCATATATTTTTCAGTTTCAGATATACAAACAATTACAGAAAATTCACTTTCGGTTTTATCTCTCACTATAGAGTATCCGTAATTTTGAAAAGCTCTATGCAAGTACAGTTCGGTGTAATCAGTATAATAATTGAAGCCTTTTCTTTTGATCATTAACATTCTTTTCATTCATTATACCTCCTTCTGTTTGCACATAAAATTCTTATTTGGTACAATATAAGAGTAGTAACCCAATGCAAAAAACATTGTAAAACTACTCTTATTTTTATACAATAAAGAGGAAAGGTCCGGCGTAATTCTTATTGGATTAACACATCCGCTCGATAAACTGTCGACC
>JAFQHU010000005.1 GCA_017397845.1 Clostridia bacterium | reverse complement strand
GAAAACTATCTTGCAGATAGCCGTATCGCATTTTCCGACTTGAACAATTCGGAAAAGAATGTTTCGGATGTTCAAGAAGCCTTGTTTGATATACTCAAGCATAAGCTGATGGAAACCGATTGCTCCGGTGCTTTTATCGTATTGGATGCGTCGGTAAATACATCCGTTGAGAATGCGTTGCACTCTCGCACAGGTCTTTATCTGCAACACAGTTCCATAGACTCCTCCGACAACGGTATTTTGCTTTACAGAGGGCTTTCCGAGCTTGGCAAAGAGCACGGGGTTATGCCGCACAGGAAATGGCGCTTGGAGTTTAATACGGATTTGTTTCCTAACTATGCTGAACTGATAAACGGTTCGGACTTGCCGCTACAATGTTCCTATCGAATTTCCGATGTATTTACATTAACCGGCACCTCAGAAAGAGCTGTCTTATTCACACTTCCAATTATAGGCGATGACGGAACGATATATGGTTTGTGCGGATTTGAGATAAGCGAAAGTTATTTTAAGCACGTATTCAGCCAGCCTACTAATTTAGATCACGTTGTCTTTGCCGTGAACAGCGGTAGTGACGGCATAAAAAATGCCGCTGACTCTTTCAGTTGCGGCATTGCAAACGGATATTACTTAGCACCTAAAGGAGAATTCACTACTTCTTCCTTTGGAAACGGTTTGACCTTGTTTGAGGGAAACTCCACTTCATATATCGGAGTGACAAAGCAAATCAAACTTTGCAAAGATGATTGCGACTTTTCCATATCGATACTTATTCCAAAACAGGATTACAACAGTTGGTCCGCAAATAATACCGTGCGGATTATACTGCTTATGCTTCTTCTCGTTACGGCAACTGTGGGATGCTGTTTCTATTTTTCTCGCAGGTTCTTGTTACCGATCAAACGGGGGTTGGAGCAAATCAAGCATAAGGAATACGGCGGATATTCCAATGTTACGGAGATTGACGATTTGTTTGCTTTTCTTGCTGAGCAAGACCGTATTGCAGAAGCTCACTTTGCTGAGATGGAAAGCCAAAAAGCAACAATGCAATCTACTCTCGACCAAATGACCAACGAAAAGAACGAAGCCGAGCAGAAAGCCGCAAGATTGGCATATTCACGAAAAAATGAAGTTGACCCATACGATTACGAACAGTTCCTTATGGGCGTAAAAACACTTACATCTATGGAACGTACCGTGTTTGATTACTATCTTGCGGGCATGAGCGTGAAACAGATTGTCGAACTCGCAGGTATCAAAGAGTCAACCGTTCGATTCCATAACCGTAATATTTATTCCAAGTTAGGCGTGAACTCGCTGAAACAGTTGCTATTATATGCTGCAATTATGAAGCAAAACGAAGAAGGAGGAGATACAAAGTGACATTGGCTGATAGGTTAAATAAGATCATTGCAGAGCAAAACATCTCGAAAAGAGAATTTGCCAAACGGATCGGAGTTTCTGAAAACTATGTTTATACTCTGACCGGCGAGAGCAATAAAATCACCACGCTTTCCCCAATGCTTGCAAAGGTCATTGCGATGGAGTTCGGCTATGATGCCGAGTGGATATTGAACGGAAATAAAGAATAAATAAAGAAAGAAGGCGCCGCGTCATTTTGGCGCGGTGCCTATCATTTTATCTGGCGAAACCAAGAAAAGAAGTAAGACTTGATTCGTTGTTTCTCCATTTTTTCGGAGTATTGTGTTCTTCCTCAGTTTCAAGAGTTGCAAGAGCCTTGACCTTTTCTTCGGTGGTAATATCAAGGTATTTCATCGTTGTATTAAGGTTCTCATGACCGAGCAAAAAACTGATCTGAACAACATTGATTCCGTCTTCAAGCCAGTGTGATGCTTTTGCGTGACGGAATTGGTGAGCGTGGGTATCAACAGGCACCTCACTGCACTTTTCGTGTGCTGCTACAGCGTACTTCTTGATTCTCTTATCAATTGCAGGTTCTGTCAGCGTACCTTTATTCCCACCAACACGGGAATAAAACAAGTAGTAATCGGGATTAGGGTTTTCACCATGGGTTTCACGTATAAATCCCTTGATATTAGTCACTTCTCTGGGCAGAAGGTATGCTGTTCTTCGTTTTCCGCCTTTGCCATGCAGATACACAAATGGCTTTGAGCAGTCCAAATTAAAGTAAACCTGAGTACAATTTAATTTTATTATATTTATCAGAGGGTGCTTTGTCAATAAACTTCCCTCAAAAACGAACAATATTTTTAATAAATTCCAACCGCCGAGGATTTTACTTCCCGATTGAAATTAAAATTATGAAAATCACATTTTATCATTATGGGTAGAAACGGCTTTGAGAGGTGAAGTCGGCTTTAATGACAAGGATACTCATAGAAAATAAAAACGGTGACGGACACGACTTCAGAATAATATTAATACAGTATATCTGTTTCGCACAGGCAAAATTTCTTACTTAAAAAATCTTCTCCGACAAAGAAAAAATTTCATACCATATAAGCTAAAATAAATTGCAATCAACCACAATATATTGTATGATTTTTTTAGATTTTGCTCTGTGTTCGATAGAAATTTTCAGAATGACCATGGGTATTATCCAAAAAAATTAACGAACAAAAGGCATTTTTAATGCTAAAAGCTAAGCACGACCTACATTTCCGTAAGTCGTGCTTTATGCTATCAAATTTAATTTAACTGTAAATCAATTCACTGCATACAATCTCCCTTGCCCGTTGCTGAATATTACCTATCCTCTGAACCCATTCAAACTGGTCTTGTTCCTTTAATTCTTCTGTAACACCTTCTGCCTTTTTCATTTGCTCAATCAGAAGGTCGTACATTTCATTTGCTTGTTTTTCTATCTCTGCACAGTGCTGATACAGCTTACCTTCCGCAAGTAGCATAGAAAACACTACTTTCTTGTTTTTGGAAAGGTAATCCTTGTAAAGCATACCCCAATTGCCGAGAACGATATTTTCTTCAGGAACTTTAATATCTGGCAAATAAAAGTCTCCATGAAGACTGTAACGGATTCCTGTTTGTTCGTTTGTATAGTGCTTTTTGAGTTCCATAATCACATCATCCTTTCCTGTTTTCCACAAAAGTATCGTATGCGAACCTTGCTCCGAGCCTAAATCCGACCATAAAGCTATCTGCACAGCAAACACCTGTAAAAGCAGTGCAAGAGCTTGTATAATCCGCAAACAAATCTTTCAATTCGTCGGCAAGTTTTTCATTAAGACATTCTTCCTTTTCGGTAAGATGCCTCAATTTCTTTTTCATCTCTGCTGTAAGCTCGGATGAACATTCCTGCGGCTCAATGTTTCCATAATAAAACTGTTCAATAAAGTTAAACATATACTTTTACCTCGTTTGATTATTTTATTTGCGAGGAATTTTGTAAACAGCGTATATGGTTGTTTTCTTGAATATCCTTAAGTGAAGTAATCCCCAACCTGTCGATAAGTTATCTTTATTTTGTTTTCCATAGTTCTGTTCTCCTTATTTTTCATACACATCAATGAGCTTTAAAAGTAATTCGTCAACATCCTCGGTGGGCAATTCCTCCGCCAAAAGCATATTGCGAAACTCATTCATACCGTTGATAAGTAAATTGCATTCGAAGCTGTCAAGTTTAAGTTTAATTTTCTTGCTGAACATAAAATTTTACCTCCTTGTATTTTGTAATTACATTGTACAAGGAGGCTCGACTTTTGTCGAATGTGTGAGATTATTATTTTACAAAAGTATCATATGCAAATCTTGCACCAAATCTGAAACCCGAAATAAAGCTGTCAGAATTACTTGTTGTTGAAAATTCAATATAAGCACTGACATAGTTTTGAAACAGCTCCTTATCTTCACCGTCCAATCTTGCAGTAAGCTGTTCTTCTTTCTCTACGAGGTTGCTCAACTTCTTTTTGAGTTTAGGAGTTAATTCCGAATTTACCTCCTGCGGCTCAAGGTTTCCATAGAATAATTCTTCTATTATATTTGACATTATATATTCCTCCATGGTACACTGTTTTTAACTCAAATATGAATTGGGCTGCTGAATATATAATGTCTGTGCCGGTTTTTACAATGTTGAGTAAATCCCTTATGAGCACCCGCACCATGATGCGTGTTCATAAGGGATTTGACCTGTGGATACTCAATTTTTTTGTTTATAGCCTAACCTTCGCAAGAACAGATATCTTTGCATAATCATTTTTGTACCGTATTACCGGCTGAATTAGTTATATTTTAAAACGTGTAAAAACTGACATCGATTTTTTATGTTTTCGGTCATTGTGCCGACTCATCTTTTATACAGATTGACTTTGCTTTTATATTGGAGTATAATGAAAAAAAGTCTTTTCGGGGTGTGAATATGAAGAAAATTAAAAACTCTATGGCAACAAACGTAAATGAAAAGCTTACCGTACGTGAATATGCCGCCTATTCCACAAGTTCAGCTGTGTCGAGAGTCGGCGGTGCTATGAGCGGCTTTTTCGGAGGTTTGGTTGCCTCTACCTTTCTTGGTCTCAGTGAAAGTGCTTTCGCTACCTACAGCACCATTATCTTTTTTCTCGGCTTTTGGGATATAGCGAACGATGTCATCGTTTCCAGCTTTTTGGATAAAAGCCGCAAAAGCTTCGGCTCGTGGGGACGTTTCAAACCCTGGCTGATGATTATGATTCTTCCTTTTAATCTTGTGGTAATTCTGCAAACCCTTCCAATCAAGGAATTTTTCCCCGGTGTGAGCGATACCTTTAAGGTTGCATATCTCGTTCTGCTTTATTTCCTCAATGATGCATTCAGCACCTTTTATAACTCTGCATTAACTGCACTCAACGCGCGAAGAACCACAAATAATCTGGAGCGAGGCTACATTGCCGCCATAGACAGTATTTTAGGCTCCGTCATCGGCTCAACAGGCACTTACATCGCTGCACTTCTTCCCTTTATCCTTCCTAATCTTTCCGATGCCGAAAGGTACTTTTACGGTTTCAGCGTGGTTACCATAGCTGCTATACCTCTTACAATTTGGAATATTGTCGAAACCAAAGAAAGAATCAACGACCCGCCGAAGGAAGAAACTCCGAAGCTCCGTGAGGTTTACAGAAACATACTCCGGAACAAACCTTTACTTCTTTATATGATTTCGGAAATTCTCGGACTCGGTTTCGGCATAGGCTACAGCCTCATGACCTATGCCTTCATCGCCTGTTTCAGAGCAGAAACTTTTTCTTTGACCCTATTTGAAGGAACTGCATTGGAATTTACATACACATACAATGACGGCAACTATGCGGCTCTTTTATCGGTCGCTTCCCTTGCTTCCTTCGTAACGACGGGTATCTCTCTTTTTGCGGCTCCCATTATCCGTAAATGGATTGACGATAAGCTTCTTTATATCGGAATGAAGCTCGGTACATTCGTATGTTATATTGCGATGTTTCTTTCTATTTATCCCTATGAGGAGCACGAGCCCCAAGATATTTTTGTGACTGTGGTTTTATGGTACGCTCTCCACGGCCTTACAACAGGCTTTTATAATACTATCCCCGGACTTATTCAGATGGCTGTTTATGACTACGGTGAATACGAATACGGGGAAAGAAATGAAGCTACCGTCAGCGCTCTTAAGGGCACTTTGTCCAGAATTATCAGCAACTGCACCACATACCTGACTAACCTTCTCCTTATCTATGTCGGCTATACACAGTTCGCAGATACACCTGAGCTTATGCCCGTGGAGGCAAAAAAGAGTCTTCTTTATGTTTTCGCTCTCTTCCCCGGCGTATCGGCTTTACTTTCTATCGTACCGATGCTGTTTTATAAATTATCCGGTAAAAAACACAAAGAAATTGTTAAATTTCTCGAAGAGCGAAGACAAAAAAGTCTCGACGAAATCAACGGAAACGAAGTATCCGCAAAAGCGGAGTAATAAACATAAACGAAACGCTGTAATGAAAATTACGGCGTTTTTTGCCGTAAAAAGCGTGGGATTTATCTGTTTCCGGTGTATAATGTAGTAGAAAGAGTTTTTAAAGGAAGGAGGCTCTGCACTGTTGTGGAACGAGAAATAATACATCTCATTAAAAGCCGTGACGAAAAAGGCATAACGGAACTTCTTGTTCACTGTACACCGCTTATTAACTACATAATCTCCCCTATCCTCGAAAATCCTGCTGACCGTGATGAATGCCTGTCGGAAATCTCAATGAAGGTTTGGAATAAAATAGAGCAATATGACGAAGCAAAGGGAAGCTTTAACGGTTGGCTGACAGCTATAGCCAGAAATACCGCACTTAACAAGGCAAAACAGATCAAAAACAATCTCAGCACCGAAGAAATACACACGGAAACAGCCTCCGACTCTCCGGGTCCCGAAGAAATACTTTTACAAAGAGAAAAAGAAAAAGCACTTAAAAACGCGCTTAATACACTTTCAGGAAAAGATAAAGAGCTGTTTTACAGAAAATATTACTATATGCAATCTACAGCACAGATTGCCCGCGAGCTTTCTACAACTGAGAGGGCCGTTGAAGGAAAGCTTTACAGAATAAAGAAGAAATTGAGAAAGATATTAGGAGGTGACGGTAATGGATAAATACGAGCTCTTTGACAGTGCTTTCGAAGAAATGCTGAAAAGCAACCTAACAGAGCTTCCGCCCGATGATATAGTAAAAAATGTCACACCCTTTAAAAAAAGTCTTAACCGTGTATTTACAGGTCTCGCCTTTTCTGCTCTGACTTTGAATTTATGGGCACTGAACTATATTTTGCCCTTTATTGGCTCCGTTTTCTCTATACTCGGTTTACGAACATTAAGGAAAGAAAACAAATGGTTTTTCGGCTGTTACGTCATCACATGCATCAGAGCTGTACGCATATTTGCACTGCTCATCGTAAATTCCACCATATACAGCAGCTCTTTGAACGGCATCGCAATAGCCTTAACGATTTTTGACATGCTTCTGATGCTTCTTTTTCTGCTGCTTTTACGTAAAGCAATCGGTACGTTACAGCAAAAGGCGGGAATATTATCTGACACCAAAAGAATAACAACACTGATACTATGGTATGTCTTACTCTGTGTACTTGCTTTTATAGAATACACGGGCTTTATACTCGGATGGGGTATGATAATCGGTTATATTTTCATTATCAGAAGTCTCTACAAGCTTTCAAAGGAAACAGAAGACACAGGATATGCCATCGAAAGTGCACCTGTCAGAATATCCGACCGTGCTCTCTCCGTTATATTAACATTAACAATAGCCGTTTGCTGTCTTGGCGGCAATCTTTTATTCGGACGCTATGAAATGAAATGGGAAATCAAAAGCGATACGGAGCATGCCCAGGTCCAGCAAATAAAGGAGCATCTCATCTCTCTCGGTTTTCCTGCCCATATTTTAGAGGATATGACTGCAGAAGAGATAAAAGAATGTGAGGGTGCCACAGAAATATTTACCGACGTCGATGAACATCCCATAAATAAAGGCAGAAAGGTAACAAAGACTTATTCATATTCCTCCGGCAATACCTACCATCACACATCTACTGTTTACGATGTAAGGGAGCTCCGCATAACAGGTGTCGCCGTTAAGCTGCCCACGGAAAGAGAGTCGTGGAGGCTGATACATCATTTCGAATGGACGGTTAATCCGGGCTTTTACGGAACCGAGTCAATTCAGCTGTGGACCCAAAACGAACGCAGCGAGGGTTGGATGGATAAAGCCGAGGCTACAGGCCGTGTGCTTTACAGTAAGGACGGAGTTTCTTACACTGCCCCCTACTTCTCTTTAGGCAAAGAAATATATACATATAACAGCGTATTTTTCGGTAAAAAATCTGCCAATGACACTATTGCCACATTTTCCTTACCAAACAAAGCAGAAAGACAGAGAGGCTATGTTACTTATGAGATCAAAGAGCTTTCAGACGGATATATAGTGGACTCATGGATCAATTACACCCATCAGCAAACACCGTTTCAGTTTCCTGTCAGAACCGCCGCCGAAACCCGTATGAGCAATAACCTCAACGAATCGGGAGCGTTCCGTACTATTCAGGATGCTTTGCAGTTCTCAACTCACAACGGAAAGGCTGAAGGTTTCTGATAAACGAGAAAAAGAAAATAACGGGTAACACTTGCACCGCCACACGGCAGGAAGATTGTTACCCGTTATTTTTTATATATCAAGCTCATTAAAGGCTTTCAGCCATTCTCTTTTAATGATCTCGTGACCCTTCTGAGTTGGGTGAACACCGTCACCAGTGAGAGCCTTGGCGGTATATCTTTCAGCTTCCTCATCAAAAATTTTACCAAGGTCTACAAATTTAATACCGTGCCTTTCTGCGGCCGCCCTTTCTATGGCGGCTACCTGTGACACACCCTCTCTGAAAAGAGAGTATCTTTCAGGCTGATCGGGTCTGTTTGCTGTGGCAGAGCCTTCGAGTACAAAGGCTCCGAGAATAATAAGCTTTGTTCCTGGAAGCTCCTCAACAAGCTCATCGATAAGAATATTATATATCTTTTCAAACCTTTTAAGACCTGTACCGTTATTCCAATCAAAGCCGTGCCATATATCATTTACTCCAATCAGAAGACTCATAACATCAGGTTTTATTTTAATTATATCCCTGACTATTCTGGCATATACATCAAGAATCCTGTCTCCGCCCACACCTTTATTGATGAAGGTGTAGTTTTCACTTCCGAGTTCTTCGGCAACAAGTGAAGGATAGCCTGAACCCAATTCGGTGGCACCTTTGAGAGCATACTGTGCTTTCGCATAAAGTTTTTCTATTATATTTGTGGGCAGCTCACGGATTCTGCCACAGTCGGTTATTGAGTCTCCCTGAAAAAGAATTGTTTTTTTCATACTTTCATCTCCTGAATGGATTTATTAATTATAAAATTACAGCTTTAAATATCGGAATTTATCTTCTTTCCCTACTCTTATACTTTTCCACCGCAGAAACGAGCACAGGTATAAGCAAAAGTTGGATAACAATACCCGGCAGAGCATTTAGCACCACTACTGTCCCAAATGCGGAAAAGCTGAATTTCGTCAAATCAAACCCCACACAGCAAAGCTGTACAAAAGCACGTACAAGTCTGCCTGCTACCATGGAAATAATCAAAGACAGATAAAGATTACTCCTTTTTTTCGGCAAAAGCTTATACAAAAATCCCGACATAAAGCCGTATGCGGCAAGCTCAAAAGCAATGGCAATCCCTTTTGGAAACAAAGGTGCAGGTACACCGACAATAAGAGAACGAAGCAGAGGACCGACAAAGCCGACAGCAAGTCCCCAATACGCTGAGCACAAATAACCGCAAAGAAAAACGGGAATATGCATAGGACAAAATCTTTCACCAAGCTGCGGAACCTGTCCCGTCAAAAGAGGAAGAACGAAAACGAGAGCCAAAAGCATAGCCGACAGGCTTAATCTGTAAATATTTATTTTTTTATACATCATTTTTCACAAGGTCTTCAAAGGTCTCTCTCTTTACAGCGACAAAGCTTTCTGAATCCTTAAGCATAACCAAAGCAGGTCTGGGTATACGGTTATAGTTGGATGCCATGGAGTAATTATATGCACCGGTGGTAGCAACGGCCAATACCTCTCCCCTTTCAGGCTTCGGAAGAAGCACATCAGGCTGAATAATATCTCCGCTTTCACAGCATCTGCCCACCACATCGCATCTGAAATCCGCCGGGTCATTCATCCTTTCGGCAAGATATACGGTATACTTAGAGCCGTAAAGAGCATAACGTGGGTTATCTGTCATACCACCGTCAACAGAAACATAATTTTTATAACCCGTGATTTCCTTCAAAGTGCCGACGGAATAAAGGGTCATGCCTGCATCGGCAACAATGCTTCTGCCGGGCTCCATAAGCACCTTAGGCATACCGATGCCGAGCTTTTCACACTCCGCTTTGATATGATTCGCTAAAATCCGTATATTGGCGGAAATATCAACTCCTGTATCCTCCTGCGTATAGGCTACGCCGTAGCCACCGCCCATATTGAGAATTTCCATTTTAAGACCGTATTTCTTTTCCATCTCCGCCGCAAAGGAAAGCATTATGGTGGCCGCATCGAGATAAACACTGCCCTCTTCGTCAAAGACCTGAGAGCCAACGTGACAGTGATATCCCATAATTTGTACATTATCAAAGGTAACAGCTTTTTTTACAAACTCCTCTGCCTGACCTGTTTCAATAGCGATGCCGAATTTTGAATCCACCTTACCTGTGGCAACAGCAGAATATGTATGAGGGTCAATACCGGGAGTAAGACGAAGAATAACTTTCTGAATCATTCCTTTTTCCTTCGCCAAATCGTTTATAGCTTTCAACTCATACATATTATCAACCATGAAGTAACCAACTCCGCACTCCATAGCGTAAGCTATATCAGCATCGGTTTTATTATTACCGTGAAAATAAGAGTTTTCCATAGGGAAGCCCTGACTGCAGGCAGTATATATTTCACCGGGAGAGACCAGGTCAATACCCATTCCCTCCTCTTTCATAATCTTATAAATATACTTAAAGCATGCTGCCTTACCCGCATAAACAGGGTGGCTTTCCTCACCGAAAGCTTCCTTCATAGCCTTCATATAAACACGGCATTTCTCACGGATGCGGTTTTCGTCCATAAGATAAAGAGGTGTGCCGTATTCATGGGCAAGCTCAACCGTATCCTGTCCCGCAAAGGTAAGATGGCCGGCAGCATTTACACCGATATTTTCACATAACATAGCTTTCACTCTTCCTTAATTTATAATAAATGTGAGATTATTTCTTCTTTTGATGCAGCGGAAAGGTCAGCAGGAGCCACATCAAAGACTGTCTTGCAGCCGTAATTTCCTCTTTCAGCCATACGGCATACGGCACGTGCAAAGCATACGAGCACACTGCCCGTGAATTCGGGATTTGAATCCAATGTCAGCTTATATTCAATTACCTGCTTATGGCAGTCATCCTTACCTGTTCTGCCTGTACGGATAACACTTCCGCCATGGGGCAGCTCACCGTGATTTTCTTTCATCTCTTCGGCGGAAATAAATGTAACGGTGGTATCATATGGCTCAAAGTAAGCGGGCATAGTCACAATTTCCGTGCGGATTCTGTCTTTATCCGCACCTTCTTCGGCCACTACATAGCACTCTCTTTTATGTTTATCTCTGGCGGTAAATTCGGGAGCTTCGCCGTTTCTTACTCTCTCCACGGCCTCTTCCACAGGAACCGTATACTGACGGGCATCGATGACACCCTCTATACGGCGTATGGCATCGGAATGACCCTGTGAAACGCCCTTACCCCAAAAGGTATAATCATTACCGTCAGGGATGATACAGCCGGCATAAAGTCGGTTAAGTGAAAACATACCCGGATCCCAACCGCAGGAAATCAGTGCGGTTTTTTTGCCCGAAAGAGCTGATTTATCTGTATTTTTAAAATGGGTGAGTATTCCAGAATGATTGTCGTAGGAATCGACAACATTGAAATGCTTTGCAAGAGACGGTGTCATTTCAGGTAAATCCGTGGCGCTGCCGCCGCAAATAATAAGCACATCGACTTTATCTTTCCAATCAAGAATTTTTTCCGCAGAAACCACAGGCACCCCCTCTGTAGCAAGCTTAAGAGTTTCGGGTTTTCTGCGGGTGAAAACAGCAACTAAATTCATATCGCTGTTTCTGCTGATAGAATCTTCGACACCCTTTCCTAAATTTCCGTAACCGTAAATACCTATATTCATTTCATCACCTCAAAGGAATAATATTTTAATATTATAACATCTCTTTTTTTTCAATGCAATAATAATTTGCTATTTTATAAAGAAAAAAGGACTGTTAAAAACTTATCGTTTTTACAGTCCCCCACAACTATGGCTTCATTATCTGCTCAATATTCTTTCCGGAATAATCGATTATACTATGACTTAAACCTCCGTTATTTACCTCGGAAAGGAAATTAATAAGCGAATATACTATAATCCCCATTAGAAAATTCCTTTTGCTTTTAGTATATATTCACCTTTCCGCATTTGGTTTTCATAAAATCCAAAAAACTCCGGATTTGCTCGTCCGACTCAAAGCAAGACAACGGTAACAGATACGCCATAACGTTATTTATATGAATATAAATAATTCTGTTATCGACGAAGCTTATTTGCTCGACAGCGGAATACTTTTGCTCGGTTTTATTTTCAGATGTTATTTCAATGAAGCAATCCTCATAAAATTCCATGACAGATTCAGGAGAATACCCCATTTTTCCGCTTTTTTTCATGGATTTGATTTGTCTTTTCAGTACCCATGACAAACACTTCGGCCAGAAAACCACCGACAGTGCAAATATTATAATCACGGGAACAGAAACTATAAAAGCTTCAGTCGTAAAGCCGCTGTTTAAAAGAAGAAGAAATACCAAAAGACAGTACAAAACCGACATGAGAATTCTGAATGAGCGCAGCTGTTTTTTGCCGTAAGGTGATTTAATCATCAAAAACCGATTAAAATCTGTATAATCTTTATCATTTAAATTCACATCAAAACGAAATTTCATCTTAAGCCCTCCTTTGAGTAAAGAATAACATTTACAAAAAGTTTTGTCAATATTACAGCGGATGCGGCTGTCTTTGCCGTAATTATAAAAATCAAGCAGCTGCTTAATTACAACTGCTTGATTAGATATTTCTGTTTTAACTTTTTCTCAACTATTCAAAGAAACTGATTATTCAGCTGTGTTCTTTTTGAGTGTTTCAAGCTCGGCACGAAGCTCCTTGGGAAGCTTGTCGCCGAATTTTGCGTAGAATTCTTCGATGCCCTTTGCATCCTCAGCCCAAAGAGCCTTATCTACGTCAAGAATTGACTTGAGACCTTCGAGAGTGATTTCGCCTTCAAGACCTTCAAGATTGATATCCTCAGCTTTGGGAAGGAAGCCGATAGCTGTTTCTTCAGCGCCTACCTTACCTTCGCAACGGTCGATAATCCAATCAAGAACGCGGAGATTATCACCGAAGCCGGGCCACATAAAGTTGCCTTCGTCGTCCTTACGGAACCAGTTAACATTGAAGATTTTGGGAGCTTTGTCGGCATCGAGAGTTTCACCGATGTCGATCCAATGCTGCCAATAGTCAGCCATGTCATAACCGCAGAAGGGAAGCATAGCCATGGGGTCACGGCGAACAACACCTACTGCACCTGAGGCTGCAGCTGTGGTTTCGGAAGCCATGATTGAACCTACGAATACACCGTGGTTCCAATCTCTTGACTGATAAACGAGAGGAGCAAGCTTAGCACGACGGCCGCCGAATACGATGGCAGAAACGGGAACACCGTTGGGGTTTTCGAACTCACTGCTGATGCAGGGACAATTCTTTGCGGGAGCTGTGAAACGGCTGTTGGGATGTGCACCCTTGATTTCGTCAACTTTGCCGTTCCAGGGCTTACCAGTCCATTCCATAGCGTTTTCGGGAGGATTCTTATCGAGGCCTTCCCACCATACTGTATTGTCGTCAAGATTATGAGCAACGTTTGTGAAAATTGTGCCTTTCTTTGTAGAAAGAAGAGCATTGGGGTTTGATTTCATGTTTGTGCCGGGAGCAACACCGAAGAAGCCGTTTTCGGGGTTGATGGCGTAAAGTCTGCCGTCTGCACCCTTACGGATCCAGGCAATATCGTCACCTACACACCATACCTTGTAGCCTTTTTTCTTATAACCTTCGGGAGGAATAAGCATAGCAAGGTTTGTTTTACCGCAAGCTGAGGGGAAAGCTGCGCAGATGTATTTAACTTCGCCGTCGGGCTTTTCAATGCCGAGGATAAGCATGTGTTCAGCCATCCAACCTTCTTTTCTGCCCTGATTGGAAGCGATACGGAGTGCAAAGCACTTTTTGCCGAGGAGAACGTTTCCGCCGTAACCTGAGTTAACGGAGATGATGGTGTTATCCTGGGGGAACTGACAGATATATCTCTTTTCTTCATCAATATCGCAACGGCAGTGGAGACCGCGAACCCAGTCATTGCTGTCGCCGAGAGCTTCGAGCACGTTGAAGCCTACTCTGGTCATGATGCACATATTAAGTACAACATAGATGGAGTCGGTAAGCTCGATACCTGCTTTTGAGAATTCTGAGCCAACGGGACCCATTGAGTAAGGGATGATGTAAGCGGTTCTGCCCTTGTAGCTGTCCTTTGCGATACCGTAAAGCATTTCATAGGCTTCTTTGGGATCCATCCAGTTGTTTGTGGGTCCTGCTTCTTCTTTGGTTTCAGCACAGATAAATGTTCTGCCTTCTACACGGGCAACGTCATTTACTGCTGTTCTGTGAAGATAGCAATCGGGAAGAAGTTCCTGATTGAGTTTGATCATTTCGCCTGTTGAACAAGCCTCTGCGCGGAGAGCTTCAATCTGTTCATCAGAGCCGTCAATCCATACTATTTTGTCGGGATTAACGAGTGCGAGTTTGTCTTCGAGCCATTCGAGTACACTCTTGTTGTTTGTAGGTGCGTTCTGAAGCATAATTAATCTTCCTTTCACAATTGAATTTGATTCGTAGCCTAAAATTACTCCTTGTACTCCATACTACCATTCTTTGATATTATACTGATTTTTATACCATTTTTCAATAGTTTAGGGAAAAAATGGTAAAATTAATTTTTTATATAAAAAGCGGTACCTTACGGCACCGCTCTTTGTGTAATAGTTATGTATCAATAGTGTACTGTGCCGCACTTACATTCCTGATTCATACCGAAAATTTTAAAGAAGAAGGTGATGAATTTCCAGATAGTTTTTGCAAGTCCGTTTGAATTGTGGCAAAGGCAGTTACAGGTAACCGTCTCACCGCCGCTGATAATCTCGTATTTATTGCATCTCTCGCATATTCTTACGGAGCCCTCATCAGGAGTGAACTGTTCGACAAATTTATGTCCGAGAGCGGGAATGACCTTTTGTTCGAAATCGGTACCGCATTCCGTACAATAAAGGTGATCGGTGATGCCGTCTGTATCGCAGGTGGCATCTATACCCTTTTTGAGGATGAGACAGGAGTGTGAAAGCTGAGGTATTACGACCTTTTCCGTAACGGTGTCACATATATCACAGTGGAGCTCTCTGATGCCGGACTTTTCGCAGGTTGCCTTTTCAGCCACTACCCATTCACCGGGGGTATGGGAGCCCTTTGAATCAAGCTCAGGAAGGAAAACACGTGCTGTAACACCGCAATTTTTTTCTTTGCAGGCGATGAGCAGATATCCGTCATTGAGACAGGTGGGATATACTATATTATCAGGGTCATATGTATAATTGAGATGTGTACCCGCTTTAAACGAGGTCTCCTCTCTGACGTCACCGCAATGACAGGTGCGTACCGCTGTACCGCCCTCCTTACAGGAGCCGGTGATAACCCAATCATTGAAGGAGTGGGTATCTGTAACGGTTTGTGTTTCAGTAGCGGTGCAGTAAATGCATTTAACGGATTTTTTACCGGGAGTAAATACGGTTTCACCGTCAATCTTTTCACATTTCGGCTGTTCAGTAATAATTTCAAAGCCTTCAAAAACATGAGGTGCGTATTCCACTTCAATTCTGTGTCCTGTGTAATTTTTACACTTTTTGATTATTTTTCCGGGCTCCTTACAGGTAGCACCTTCGGTATAGGTCCACAAACTTTCGTCGGTATAGTCATGTGCATCGGGATCCTTTTCACCGGTAACTACGGTAAATGAGGTTCCGCATTCATTACATGAATATTTGACGGAAGGAGCCTGAGCACAGGTTGCTTCCTTGGTTTCAACTATATGGTATTTATCGGGGTTTGTTTTGTAATCACTGTGTGTGGGCACAGGAACGGAATAAACCTTATCGCATACTGCACAAACATATTTTTCCGCACCGTCCACAAAACAGGTGGGAGGAATAATTTCGGGCTCTATATCAGCCTTCGGTGTATGCTTGGTGCTGTCGACAGGAATTATGACATTTTTCTTTTCATTACAACCCTCACGTGAGCACTGCACGGTTTTTTCACCTGTTTCTTTACAGGTAGCCTCTTTTATGATCTCTTCTTTTCCGTCAAAGCTATGATTTTTGGGGTCGATGGGTGTGTTTCTGTTTTCGAGAGTGCTGCACCAATCGCAATATATAACCTCATAGCCCTGCTCAGTACAGGTTGCTGTCTTTCCCGTATAAACAACCTTGAAATTATGGGCAGGAATCTCTTCGATGGCTATAATTTTGCCGCATACATTACCGGCTTCGTCAGTATAGGTGCACACACGTCTGCTTTCACCGGCGGAAGTACAGGTTTGAGGTGTATGCTTCCACTCCCAAAAATTTTCACCGTGTTCGCAGGGACCGATTTCATCCGCAGCGGAAGCGGAAACAGCCATGAGAACAAAAGCAGTAAGAATGCAGAGAAGTAATGCAGTAAGTTTTTTTGCTTTCATAATATTTACCTCCTAATCAGAAATTTATATTATTATTCATCATTATAATATCATTATTTTTCTGAGCAGTCAACAGAAAAACAAAAATATCCCTGACTTTAATTAAGTTTAACAGATAATAACGCAAATGCTTTAACAATATTTTTAACTTATAATTAATATGGTATGTTTTTCCTTGACAAAGGATATGAATTTTTAGTAAAATAGAAGTAGCATGCGGTTGAGTGCATAACCGTAAAAAAGAAAGAAGGGTGAAACAATGAAGTACAAATGGGAAAACCCGCAGATTATCAAAGAAAACAAAGAGGACGGACACGTTCTCGCCTTATGCTATGACAAAGCGGACAGTGCCGCAAAAAGAGAGAAATCTCCTTTTAAGGTATCCCTCAACGGCACATGGAAATTTTATTGGAGCAAGGGTGTAGCCGAGCTCCCCGAAGAATTCAAATCCGCCGACTATGACGACAGCAAATGGGAGGATATCACAATCCCCGGCGTGTGGCAGCTGCAAAAGGACTATACCAAGCCCTGGTACTATGCCAACTCCTACCCTAACTGCATCAGCATCGAAAAAAGCAAAATCCCCTCCATCGATGTGGCAGGTCAGGAAATCGCCGTCCACAGAACGTCCTTCACCGTTCCCTCCGAATGGGACGGCAGACAGATTTTCCTTCACTTCGGTGCGGTCAAGGCAGGTCTTTCCGTTTATGTTAACGGAAAATACGTGGGATATTCACAGGGTTCAAACACTCCCCACGAATTTAATATCACAGATTTCGTAGTCCCCGGCGAAAACAAGGTTGCCGCCGAGGTTTACCGTTATACTGACGGCACATATCTCGAAGACCAGGATATGTGGTTCCTTTCCGGTATTTACCGTGAGGTTTATATTTACAGCGAGCCCAAGGCTGCACTGCGTGACTTTTTCATAAATACAGAGCTTGTAAACAATTACACGGATGCTTACGTTAACCTCGATGTATTAATCAAAGATTACACCGAAGGCGGAAAGGAAGTATCCTTTGAGGCCGCCTTGCTCACAGCAGGCATGCCCACTCTCATCGGAAAAAGCGAACTCACCACAGTCAAAGGTGAAAACAGGCTCAGCTTCAAGCAATTTATCGAAAAGCCCGTCCTTTGGTCAAGCGAAAAGCCTGTCCTTTATACCTTGCTGCTGAAAATCACGTGCGACGGAGAGGTTACATACAAGGCAATCAGAATGGGCTTCAAGCAGATAGAAATAAAGGGTGAAAAAATTCTCGTTAACGGTAAGCCTTTACTCATCAGAGGCGTAAACCGTCACGATTTCGATCCGGATTTCGGTTGGGCAGTTCCCGACGAAAGATACATTCAGGATCTTGATATTATGAAAAGAAGCAATATCAATTCCATCCGCACCAGCCATTATCCCAATGATCCCCGTTTCTATGACCTTTGTGACGAATACGGTTTTTATGTTATGGATGAATGCGATCTCGAAACCCACGGTGTCAGAAGAAAAAATGTTCCCGGAGACAATCCTATGTGGACAGATGCAGTGGTAGACCGTATGGAAAGAATGGTTCTCAGAGACAGAAACCACGCCTGTGTATTTATGTGGTCTCTCGGTAACGAGGCAGGTGACGGTACAAACTTCCTCAGAATGAAGCAGGCAGCATTAAAGCTCGACACCACCCGTCAGTTCCATTATGAAGGTGACTTTGATTTCACAAAGAGTGACGTTATCAGCCGTATGTATCCCACAGAGGATCAGGTAGAAAAATTGGGCAAAAAAGAGCCTCTTACCATCACCTGGTTCGACAATATCGCAAACGCTCTCGCCGCTGACAGCAAGCCTATTTCAAAGGAGCTTTACACAAAGCCTGTCGTTTTCTGTGAATATGCTCACGCTATGGAAAACAGTTTGGGTAACTTCCGCGAATACATGGATGCTTTCGAAAAATACGACAACCTTTGCGGCGGTTATATCTGGGACTTCGTGGACCAGGCTATCCACAAGAAAAACGAAGACGGCGAGGACATGTGGCTTTACGGCACAGATTACAACGAAAAGGATCTTTGGATAAAGCCTCCCTATAACACCTGCGCCATCACCGGCAGTAACATTTACTTCAACGCAAACGGTATCATCGCCGCCGACAGAAAGGTACACCCCTGTATTCACGAGGTAAGAAAGGTTTACTGCGAAATAGAGGTAAAAGCAATAAACATCAAAGAAGGAAAATATCTGCTTAAAAACAAACAGCTTTTCTCCGACCTTTCTGATTTTGATATAAAATATGTAATTGCCGAAGACGGAAAAGTTATTTCGGAAAAAGCTCTCCCCCGTGGCCTTTTCGAAAGCTTAGAGGGTCTTTCAGAAATGGAATTCAGCGTGGATTATGCTTTGGACGAAATGCCGAAGGGCGAAACCTTCATCACCTTCTCTTATGTAAGAAGAGAGGATTGCCGTTTTGCCAAAGCAGGCTACGAACACGGCTTTGACCAATTCCTTATAAAGGAAGCCGACGAAAAAGAGAAAACCGAATACGAAGAAAGAGTTGACATCAAAGGCACCGAAAAGAAATTCACCGTCATCGGCAAGGATTTCGAATACACCTTCTCAAATGGTCTTCTCACCTCGCTCAAAAAGGACGGCAAAGAATATCTCCGCGGTGAGCTCCGCCCCAACTATTACAGAGCTCTCACCGACAATGACATTGACGTATTCAATTTCGTTCCTCCCCTCATCCCCTTCCATCCCCTGTTCATGTGGAAAAAATCCACGGATACACTCAAGACAAAGGCTACAATGGTTCACCGTTACAGCCACACTGCGTACATCGAAACCAAAGTTTCCGCTCTTGGTCTTAAGGATGTTATGTTAATCTACACCGTTTATCCTGACGGTAAAATTGATGTAACTCACAAAGGCACTGCAGGAATGGATATGATCCGTTTCGGCACACTACTGACCTTAGACAGAGAATACGACCAAGTTAAATGGTACGGCAGAGGTCCCCAGGAAAATCACATCGACCGTAAGACAGGCGCCCGTATAGCCATACACGAAATGAGTGTTACTGACATGGAGCATCATTATATGCGTCCTCAGGAAAACGGCCACAGAACCGATGTAAGAATGATGGAGATTAAAAACAAAGAGGGTGCAGGCCTTCGCTTTACAAAGAAAGGCGAAAAGCCCTTTGCCATCAATTGCCACCACTACACAGTCAACGACCTTGACGAGGCAACCCACATCCACTCACTCAAGCACAAGGATTTCACCACCGTATGCATTGACCTTATGCAGAGAGGTATCGGCGGTGACACACCGGGTAATGCATGCTTAAGAGAGCCCTATATTATGCACAAGGGTACGACATATGAATACGGATACACTATCGAAGTAATCCGATAAAGGTTCTGTTTCGTTAAGTACAGAACAAAAAGCAAAATATAACAGATGTATTTAAGGTAAAAGCCTGAATACATCTGTTTTTTTGTCAATACAAAGGGTTTTATTTTTATAATTTGTTTTTTACTTATATTGATGTTCTTTGCTCTCAGGGCATTTTGTTTGCTTTTACTGCCTGCTTTAGCTGTGCCGTACTTTTTTAATCTTTCGGTATTTCCATACAAACCGTTTCAGAAGGCGGGGCAAAGATAAACGGCAAGGTTTAGAATTGACGGTAAATTCCACATCGATAAAGAAAAATGTCCGCCGAAGCAGACACTTTACATCAATTTTATACAACGAGAGTCTTATCTCTTGCCCTTTTATCAATCAGATTCACCTGTTCATCGGCTGTACCGATAAAATCGGCAAAGGTAAGGCTCGAACCGTCTATATTCAGCAGCTTAATGTAACACAAATAATCTTTGCCTCTGTAAACAGCATAATAGCTGTTATCTACAGACATATATTCCTTTTTTATGCCGTTTTCCGTAACGGAATAATGTCTGTCCGCCTCATTATCTCTGAAAAAGCGGAAAACTATTCCGCCGAAATCCTGCTCAAGTCTGAATTTAAAGAGAAGGATTCCTATATTACTTTTAAAATAATCCGCCTGATAAGAGGGTGAATCCACTTTCAGCTCAAGCTTTCTGTTACTGACACTAAGCTGAGAGCATTTTTTCATTTCAGAAGAGCTTACATCATAATAAGCATGTTCCCCGCCTTCTTTTTCGAAATAATCATAATATGGAAGCAGCTCTTTACTGCTTTCGGTGATATTGTGTGTGCTTTTAAGCAGGTTATTATCGACGGAAAAATCAAAGGAAACACAGCCTTCAATCATATTGACGGCGAAAACAACGTAAAAAACCACAGAAACAATATTAACGGCCTTCATAGCCTTACGGTTAAAAATTTTTCGTACGAATTTCAGCTTTTCCCTGAGTATCCCTATCAGCCATCCTGCACGGAAGACGAAAACCATTCGCATTACATTATAATATATGGGAGTGAGAAATAAAAACAAAGCATTTACCGGTGTAAGAACATAATACACGGTCATAACGGTCATGATAACCGTAAGCACCGCAGAAAAAATATTCATCACGAGCTTTGATTTCATTTTTTCACCTCCACGAGAAAAGTAAAAATTTTTTTCAAATCGAGTTATTTTATCAATTATCCCATTTAAAGTCAACGGACACAGGGCAAAATTCATATTTTTTAAACATAATATAAACATCCCCCTATCCGATACTGAGAAAGGAAGGGGGATTTTGATTTTTCAGGGCTTATTTCCCGATATCTCCGAAAGAAAGTTCACCCCTGAGTAATTTTGTTATGATTTCTAAAATCATTTTGAACCAACGCATCATTGATACAAGAATAGTTTCTGTGGTGGGCTTTTTTTCAGCTACAGAATACCAATCATAATCCTCACAGTTTTCTGCTGTCATAGGCTCATATCTGAGTTCATCCTCATAATAGCGAATATACTGTGGAAGTCCGGAGAAGGTATCAACCGTTGCTTTGTCAAAGAAGAAGGCCTGTGCTACAGCGTCGTCCGCACCAAAGAAATTATGATGAGCATTTTTGATAATCCATGTGGTTTCAGGGAAAAGGGCGGTGGAGCTGTCTACCATTTTATCGGCGGAAATATACTTCGGATCAGCAGATGCAAGATAACTTTTCGGAAGCGTCGAACCGATGTCAGCTACTGTGGCGCCAAAGGTGGAATCCTTAAGAGATACGAGAGCATCGGAGGGCTCATTTACGCTGTCACTCATGGGCATATTCATGTAACCGTATTTTCCGACCGCACCGATTCTTATATTGTATTTATCGGCAAAGTCCCTGTAAAGAGCATCACCCTTAGAAGTGACATGTTCTCTGTAATATTTGATCTTTTCGATAAGACCGGGATAGGCCTCCTTGGCTTCCTTGCTGCCAAACATAAGATTTAATGCAGCATCGAAATCCTTTTCGTAAACGCAGGTCCAATAATTTGCCTGTGTGGCAAGACCTGTGGCGAAGCAAATAGCAGGCATAAGTGCTTTATACAGTTTGGTATAAAGGTCCTCTACTCCGTCAAAAAGAGCATCGGCTGTGCCTGTCTGTGTGAAAAGATCCATAGTTTTAAAAATTATTTCATTTGCAAGACCTTCAATGGTGAGACCGAAACCGACATCATAGTAATCGCACTGCTCAAGCTGAGCCATATACTGCTGAAGTCTGGAGGATTTGAATTCAATCTGACCGCTGAAAACGTCGTTGATAACCGAAGCACCGTTATTAAGAGTGGCATCAAACATGACGCTGTCCACATGACCGAGATGACCGTATTTTTCGAGATATGCCACACCGAGAGAGCCACCGAAGCATCGTGTATAAATCGAAACTTTGTCTTTTCCGGTTCTGGTCATAACCCGCTGAATGTATTCGTGGAGCTTATCCACGTGGTCATAAGGGGAAAGACGCCAGTCATAATGGAACTGATAATCCCACAGACCGTAGGTGCCGGGGTTTTTATTCCAAGAATTCTCATTATCCCATAATGAATCAGCGTGCATACCAACACCGGGAAGCGAATCACCGTTGCCGTCCAACTGTGCACCGTCAAAAAGAGGCTGAATTTCCTCATAAATGGCTTTACCGTAGCTTTCCCATTTGTCAAATATGAGTCCTTCGGCAACGAAGGGCTTGATTATGTTTATACAGGCTTCTACGATAGCATCCTTGTCCAGTCCGCCCTCACCGCCGAGTTCAAGATCGTTAAAGGTGGCAGGAACCTTATTGCCGTCGGGGCCGTAGATAGCTTCGCCGTTACCTCTAATATAGATAATGGGAATATTACCTCTCGATGACACAGCAGATGCGCAAGGAGACATAAGAGCAAAGAGCATCATCACTGCAAGAAGTACAGAAATTATTTTTTTCATAATGCACTACCTCTTTCTTTAAATAATTATTACCGTGATATTATATCATTAACAAATTATTAATACAATACCTTTTATGCAAAATAAAAAATATAATTTCTATGTCAAAATTATGCAACAATTATACAAACAAGCTGTTTTTGATGCAAAAGAGTGTTAAAACACGGTGCATATAACAGCATTTTTGATTTTTTCAGAGCAAAAACACCTACTATGTGTACCGTAATATCTGTATGCAGCTTTTTTACTCTCTTGACTATAAGAAATAAGTGTGTTATTATTTTTAACGGCTTAGATAAGTCTTTAAAAATTTTTCAAAAAAACTAAAACGGAGGTTATCAAAATGAGAAAAACTATCAAAAAGACTCTTGCTGTCATTCTTTCTGTTCTTATGCTCTCCGGCTCCTTTGTGTGCTTTGCCGCTGAGCTTAATCAGGACGCAGTAAGCAAGCATTACGGTCAGTTCGAAAATTATCTTCTTTTGGGCGACAGCGTAGCTTGCGGTTACCGTGACGAAATGAGTGAAAACGACGAGCTTTGGAACGAATCCGTAAACGAATCCACCTATTACAGAGTTCCCGGCTCCTATGCTGACGTTCTGGCTAACGCCATCATCGAGGATGGCTCCATGACTGCTCTGGCAGCCCCCGGCTTCAGAACCATCGAAATGCGTTACATGTTAGAGGACGATTTCAAAGAAGAATGTGACGATCCTTATCTTTTCCACCCCAGCCATCTTTACGCTTATGAAGATCAGATATGCTCCTGCCACGGCGAAAATCTTCTCCCCGGCTCCGAGCATTTCAGAGAAGAATTCAAAAAAGCCATCAAAGCAGCTGACCTGATTACCTTGGGTATCGGCGGTAACGATTGGGGCGCATATCTCGGTTGGGTTGTAGCTGACATACTCGAAGCTGAGCATGTTGCCGATTATTACATCAACGAAATGGCAGAAGCACTCAAGTCAGGTCCCTTCGGTGTTTCCACCATCGAAAAAGCGGTCGAGATCGCACACCTTGCAGGTGCGCTTCCCGCACTCGTTCAGGCTCTTCCCGATGCTCTCAGCTACGGTCTCGGCAATTTCTACAGCAATTGGGATATTATGATTCAGGACATTTATGACCTTAATCCCGATGTTACACTTATGGTTCTCGGTATGAGTGACAACAGCGTAAAGGGTAAAAATTACGACTACAACGGTGTCGAGGGTGCTCCCGTGGAAACCGAAACTGAAACAGATCCTACCAAAGCACAGGCTATGTCTCTTATCGTTGATTTCATTATGGGCATCGGTAACGGTCCCATGATCGATGGAGCAAAGAAATTCGGCTACACCTATGTAGATACAGACGGCACAACCTATGTTGACAGCCATCCCGATGCCGCAGGTCATGTACACATCGCCAACAAAATCATCGAAGCACTCCCCTCTCCCGATGTTTACGGTAAATATGCGGACCTTTTCACCGGCAACAAATATTATAACGACATCGAATACTGTCTTACCAACGGTATCCTTACCCCGAAATCAGAAACAATGTTCGGTGTGGACGATCCCATCAATAAAGCTGATATGGTCAACGCATTCAACGTTATCAAAGGCTCAGAGGAAAGAAGCGACAACACAACAAAGGTAACAACCGTTACTTTCGCAGTAGGTCTTCTCACCACAGCAGCACAGAAGGGCTTCGTAACCTTCTTCAAAGGCTTCACTGCTACCTTCAAGCTTCTCTCTGCAAAGAATTTCAATATAGGCGCTTCCGTTACAAAGGGTGAAGCAGCTCACTATCTCAGTTATGTTTTCGGCGCATAAGCTGAATTTGATTAAAACAAGATAAAAACGGCTCCCGTTCAGTGAACGGGAGCTATTTTTATTTGTTCTAACATTTCAATTAAGTCATAATTCCAATTCCAAGAGTAACCACCGATGCAGTAATTATTTCTATTAACAACTTTGTTCCCCATCTATATTCCGGTAGCAATGAGACAATAAGTAATACCCCTGAAACAATGATAACCGCAATACTGATTATAGATTCAATTCCAAGAAAACTGATTTTGTATAATATAATGATACTGATAATTATCATTGACGGAATAGAACACATTGCAGTCACTATAGGGTGTGCATCATACAAAGCTGCCATATCCTTTATATAGAAAAATATTGACGCCATAAATATTATATGTGAAATTATTTCGATCGCCACATCCTTTTTATATGGTATTATATTTTTCTTTTCACATTCTGAAAAATACTTAGCAAGATTAGGCAGAACCAAAAACATGAAAAATATCATAACAAAAATTATATTTGATTCTAACCAACCATAGACTTGCAATGAAGAATCAAATATAGATGCAAAAAACAACAAGAAGAATACAGCCGCTAAAATTATAGAACCAATATCTATAAAAATCATACTCAAAATCTCCTATACTTGAATTTAAAAAGCTTTAACCTTTATTTCAAATTAATAGAACAATACTATAGGCTATCTTTAGTCTATAGTATCATATATAGCCCACTTTTGTCAATCATTAATTATATAATTTTCATTGACAAGGAGTGGGCTGTTCATGAACACATATTTTGAAACAAGAAACAGAATATTGTTTTTATTGGAAAAGCACAATTTATCAATTCATGCGTTAGCAATAAATTCGGGAGTGGCACCATCTACTATTAAGAATATCCTATATGGAAAAAGCCAAAATCCAGGAATTGTCACCATAAAAATGCTATGTGATGGTTTTGGAATCAGTTTGTTTGACTTTTTTGACACTGAAGAATTTCACTCAAACGAATTAGAAAATATTTAATATAAAACTGTTTTTATCATATAAAAGCTCCCGTTCAGTGAACGGGAGCTTTTATATTGTTTTATACGACCTTACGGCTGTACACCGTAAAACCAGGCAACGGCATCAAATATCTGCCAGCTCTGACCGTCATTATTCATCAGATATTCAATAAAAGCCTCTGTTTCATCACAGACCTGCTGACGGACAACAAAGTAATTCAGGGCACCCATATACATATATTTCCAGCCCTCCGGGAGCTTTGAGCCGGTCAAAGCAGGCACTGTATCGGCAAAGACTCTGAGCACGGGAAGCTGCTGTATCAGGTCATCACAGTCAAGTCCCCCGTAGACGTGATTGCCGTGCAATACTCTGATACCCTCAGGTGAACTGTAAAGTATATTAACCGCGCCGCACTCACCCTGTGCGCCACCGTGGGCAAAGTGAACTGCCATAACATTATCTGTGCTGAGAATAAAAGGGTCTGTAAATTCCTCTGTTTTAAGATTGAGACGCCCCGTTCCTGCTGTGCCGATAAACTCAGCAGCAAGCTCTGAGGGTGTGCCATTGCGGTAAGAACCGTGAAAACGCATAAGGATATCTCCTTTCTGATTTTAGTGATTACAGTTAAATTTAAAAAGAGTCAGACAAATTGGAATTTACCTTTCAGTATCTATCAACACCGCTCTGCACGGTGAACCATCTGCACCCGCCAAATTCAGCGGAGCAGCATTTAAGAAATAGATACCCTCGGACACCTCTGCCAAACGAATACCCTCAAGCAAGATAACATCAGCAGACAGTAGTGCACGATGTACCGCCATTGGCGCGTTTTGCGGTCCGACCGACTGAGGCTCGTTTCCGAGAAGTAAGATATTTGAAGAGGCAAATACCTTTGCCGCCTCTAAAGATATCTCGACATCTCCTTTGATTAGAATTCTTTTTGCTGCTT
>JAFQHU010000004.1 GCA_017397845.1 Clostridia bacterium | reverse complement strand
GTTCCTCTGTCTGTTGTGTGAGTTCTTCAACCTCTTGCTTACGCATTTTCTTTTCGTAATCATAAACTGACAAATGCTTTTCGTGTGTCCCCTTCTTCTCCCACTGAACGCTGTGACGCTTCATAACTTCTTCGAGAGCTTTCTTTTCGCTTTCAACCCACAAGCTCCATTCTGTTTCTTGCCGTGACTTACCGATGAAGCCTTGATTTGCGAGAGCTTGCTTCAGTGACACTCTTGTATCAAGACCGCGTTTACTTTCAGTAGTGAACGGTACAAAGTCAATGTGCAGGTGCGGAGTTGCTTCGTCCATATGAAGGTGAGCAGAGAAAACATACAAGTATGGATTTCGTTTCTGAAAATCCCGATAGTACTCATCGAGTATTCTTTCAGCAAGTTCACCCTCCGGAGTTTTTGCATTGGTGTCTTCGTGATTGCCAATCTGAATTATGATTTCATGAAAAAGTTTTTCCTGTCTTCCTGTTCTGATTTTCTCGTAGTAGTTTTCGATTCTTCTGTCGGCTCGTTTTTGTTTTTCGTTGTATGTTTCAAGTGCATAGTCAAACAAATAGTGATACACTTCTTTTATATCTATGTTGCAGTACTCGGTGTTCAGATGAGTTCTTTGCGGGTCAGTGTTCTTTGCATTGAACTCTCTGCTGTTGTGATTGACCGAGCCTTTGCCTACCATTACGCTTATCGTTCTTCTAATAGAACCACCTTGCCTTTCGTCTTTTATAATCTACAAACCTTATAAAGGGTTCTGTTACTCTTGTCAAGAGTAACGCAAAAGCACTTATGACCATTTGAGTGTTCAAAAGTGCCATTGCGCCCTACGGGGTAGGAAAACCGCATATTTATTTTCATCAATATGCAGTTTTCCGTGTCAACCGTGACGACCGTGACGACCTCTGTGGTAGTGGCAAATAAGTTGTCACGGTTGACACGGTTGTCACGCCTGCAGCACGAATTTGATTCGTCTGCCTGCGTGAGTGCGCCTGCTTTCATAGAGAATACCGTACTCATTAAGCAGTCGCCCGGCGGTGACATTAAGCTTCATTCCTAACTGAATGGGCGTAATGTCCGTCTCTATAAAATCTCTGAAGTCAGAAATGCTTCCGTCCCACACGGGATTTTCTTCCGTGATTTTTTCTGCAATCAATTCAAGCAACGGGTCCGGCCTTTCTTTCCAAAGCTCTGTTTCAACTCTCTCAAGCTCCCACACAAGTCGCTCTTCATTTCTGACAAGAAACAGTCGTTGGTCCTGTTGGTCACGGCCGGAGATGTCAAGGGTTGCCGTCTTTGCTGTTCGCTTCTCTTTCTGTAAGAGGAAGGCTCCGTCGGCGGCACCGAGTAAACCGTTGGTACCCGAAATCATATCGAACTTGTCTCCCGAATTTTGTTTGCGCGTGTGATGCACAAGGAGAAGACAGATGCCGTATCGGTCAGAAAAATTTTTAAGCTGAGCAATCACTTCATAATCATTTGCGTAAGAAAACTTTTCCGCACCCGACTCTCTTACCTTCTGCAGAGTGTCGATGATGATAAGTCTTGTATCGGGATTCTCTTCAATAAATTTTTCAAGCTGCTCAAAGAGTCCGCCGTTGAGATTCTTTGCTGACACGGAGAAGAACAGATTGTTCGTGCCTTCTGTTCCGAACATTCGGTAAAGTCTTTTCTGCAGCCGTGAGTAATCGTCCTCGAGTGCAAGATAAAGCACCTTGCCCTGTCTGACTTCGTTTTCCCAAAGAGGCTTACCCGTACTCACGTGATAAGCAAGCTGTGCCATCATAAAGCTTTTACCGACCTTCGGCGCACCGACGAAAAGATACGTACCGGGATAAAGTATTCCGTCAATGATTGCAGGCTTACTCAGGTACGCCGTTTCGTAAAGCTCACTCATCGTTACAGTCTTCATATATGACGGGTCCATAGCCTTACGAAGTTCTCTTTGCATCTGAGCAAATTTCTCTTCAAAGCTATTGATATTTTCTTCCCCGTCGGGTATAATATTGTCAGTATATTTTTGATTTGACTGTCCTTCATCTGCGGCAACAGATGTGTAAGGGACGGTCTTTTCTTTTGTTACATCATTCATTAAAGTCTCCTTTCAATCCCTGAAGCGTTACCGTGATGAGCTTTATTATTTCAAGCATCTCATCGGGCACTTCATTTTTGTTTTTAAGCTCTTCAAGTACCTGGGCAAGATTATTTCTCAACGCCTTGAACACTCTCGGATTACCTCCCTGCACAACAATGTCCTGCTGCATACAGCGGCGATAGCAGTATTCCTGTTTGCTAAGTCCCGAAATCGCAACGACCTTGTTTATCTGCTCGTTCTCTTCAGGCGATACTCTGAACCCCACCGTTATACTGCGAAAACGGTTGTGCTTGTCTAAATTTTTCGCTGACACTTTATTCACGCTCCATATTTAATTTCTCTGCTATCTCTGTTTGCTTTGACGGGAAGAGATGTGCATAACGGTAAGTGATGTCTATACTCTCGTGACCTACTCTGTCCGCAATAGCAAGAGGAGTGAATCCCATATCAATGAGAAGTGAAACATGTGAATGTCTCAAATCGTGAATACGGATTTTCTTAACTCCTGTTTCTTTGCAGCCTCTTCGCATTTCACTATGAAGATAAGCCTTGGTTATGAGAAATACTCTGTCGTTCTTCCTCGGCTTGTAAAGACCTTTGAAATAAATTTTCATTTCATCACAGAGAAAGTCAGGCATCACGATTGTTCTGTTACTTTTTTTAGTTTTCGGTGTAGTAACAACGTCTTTGCCCTTAATGCACTGATACGACTTGTTTATTCTTACGGTTTTCTTTTCAAAATCAAAATCACCGTAAGTTAGAGCAAGCAGCTCACCGAGGCGGATACCGCACCAATAAAGCATTTCAAATGCGTAATAGGATAAGGGCTTGTCCATCATCGAATCAGCGAATTTCATATACTCCTCTTTCGTCCAAAAGAGCATTTCCTTTGTGTTCTCTCGGCCCATATTGCCTACCTTTGCCGCAGGGTTTGAGGGAAGCTCATAAAACCTTACGGCGTGATTAAAGATTGCGCTGAGCTGATTATGAATCGTTTTAAGATAACCCGATGCATAAGGCTGACCGTCTTTATCACGGTACGCCATCATTTCCTTCTGCCAGGCAATGACATCTGACACCTTGATTTCGCACATCTTCTTTTTCTTGAAGTACGGCAAAATCTTAAGCTCAATAACGCTTGTTTTCATTACCCAGGTATTTTCCTTCAAGCGTTCCTCGAGGTCGCTTTTGTAAATGTCACAGAACTCTGCGAAGGTCATATTCAGGTCACCTGTGTTTTTGTTGAGAAATGTGTTTTCCCAAGCGACCGCTTCCTTACGGGTCTTGAAGCCACGCTTCATTTTTCGGTCGCTTTCACCCTTCCAGTTCGTATAGTACACCAATACATACCACGTACCTCTTTTGCTGTCTTTGTATACAGCCATTGAATCAATCCTTTCTTATTATTTTTCTTTGGGCATACCGTAAATCTGCTCTGACAGATAACGGCGGCTCACTTTACCCTTGATTACGAAATAGCCCTTTGCTTCAAGCTCTTTGTTGAGCTTCTGCATAATATCATAAGCAAGAGTTTTGGAAATACCGAGTTCTTCGCTGATTTCCTTTGCATTCATAAGTACTGCCATGTGTTTGTTCTCCTTTCTTTAAGATTTATTACAAGTCGGTTGCCCGACATTGAATACGAAATACAAATTACCCTCTACTTTATAACGGACAATTTACAAGCAAAAGCGGAAGTTTTCTTAATAAACTTTTTATCTCTCAACTTTCCTACGGACAATTTTTTGACTTTTGGCAAGTATGCATCTGTTTATTTTAAAAATATTTAAAACAACTTTCACCTATACGGACTGGGAGAAGCCAAATGGAAACCCCAAAACCGAAATGTTTTCAAATTGTTCAAAACTTCCTTTCACTTATTTACGGACATTTTTTCTCAAAATGGAGACACTCTAAATAAAAGTTTTTAGATTTTCAAAAAACTAAAACACTCTCTACTTCTATACCGCACATTTTAAATACTTTTGATAACCATATTTTTAGAAATTTTTAAACCTGTTAAAAGCACTTAAAATTACCCCTCACTACTATACCGCAACAAAAAACAGGATCTGCTCACCAAAAATTCTTTAAAATTCAAAAATTGTTCTCTCACTATATATTTCTGACTAAAATCGTGTTTGAGCGAAAATTTTTTTGAATTTTTTCAAAAAAAACACTTAAAATCCCCATTCACTTCTATACCGCACGAAAAACTAGGGTTTGGTAACCTAAATTTACCCAAGTTTATAAAATGTTTACTTTTATATCGATTTTTCAGGATCGTGTTGCAGTATCACGCTATCGAAAAATGTCATAAAAAAATACCTCTCTCGAATGAACTAAGTGTTCAAACGAGAGAGGTTTTCTCTTGTATGAAATTATGTGGAAAAGCCGGATACAGTATCAAATTGGTATCACAAGGCTTTTTGAAAATCCCGAAACCCTTTATTTTACTGGGCTCACGAGCTTTCGTTTACTTATTCCCACTCAATAGTGCCGGTCGGCTTCGGAGTGAGGTCATATACTACACGGTTGATACCGTCAACTTCGTGTGTAATACGATCTGTTATACGGTGAAGAACTTCATAAGGGATCTCTTCAATTGTGGCTGTGAGTGCCTTTTCTGTATTTACTGCACGGATGATTGCGGGCCAACCTTCGTAGCGTTTACCGTTTCTTGAACCAACACTGGTAAAATCAGGAACAGAAATAAAATACTGCCATACGGTCTTTGAAAGTCCGCACTTATCAAATTCTTCACGGAGAATTGCATCTGCTTCACGGAGAGCATCAAGACGGTCACGGGTAATTGCACCGAGACAACGTACACCAAGTCCGGGACCGGGGAAGGGCTGACGGTTAACAAGCTCATCGGAAAGCCCCAATGCCTTACCTACAACTCTTACCTCGTCCTTATAAAGGAACATAAGAGGTTCAACAAGCTCAAGAATCATTTCTTCGCCGTCAGGAAGGCCTCCAACATTGTGATGTGCCTTAATTCCGTCTTTGCTTTCAGTGATGTCAGGATAGATTGTACCTTGGGCAAGATAAGGAATATCACCGTGCTTTGCGGCTTCTTCATCGAAAACTTTGATAAATTCTTCACCTATGATTTTTCTTTTCTTTTCAGGATCGCTTACACCTTCAAGAAGTCCAAGGAAACGGTCTGTTTCATCACGGTAAATAAGCTCTGCACCGAGCTGATTTTTAAAAAGGTCAATTACACCTTCGCTTTCATTCTTACGCATAAGACCATGATTAACATGTACGCAAAGGAGATTTTTGCCGATAGCCTTGATAAGAAGAGCCGCAACAACTGATGAATCCACACCGCCCGAAAGAGCAAGAAGCACTCTTTTGTCTCCGACTCTTTCACGAATAGCAGCAATCTGCTCATCGATAAAAGCTTTCGCAAGTTCCGGTGTTTTGATTTCAGCCATATCGGCAGGTCTTACCGGTAATTCTTTCTTTTCCATTTCCATAAAATTGTCCTCCTTGAATTATTTTAATATATTATTAGCTGTTATAAACTCAATTCGTATAATTATCGAAGTAACCCTGAACAAGCACTACAGGTGTACCTTTGTCACCTGAACCGCTAGTAAGGTCACAAAGTGAACCGATAAGGTCAGTAAATTGTCTGGGAGTGGTACCCTGTGAAGCCATATTGCCTACAAGGCTTTCGTCGCCCTTTTCTGCAATTCTCTTTGAAATAGCATCCTTGAGCTCCTGTCCTGTAAGGCCTGCGAAATCATTATCGGCAAGATATTTAAGCTTGAGCTCGTTGGGTGTGCCCTTAAGTCCGTCTGTATATCCGGGTGAAACGCAGGGGTCTGCAAGCTCCCAGATTTTACCCTGGGGATCTTTGAATGCGCCGTCACCGTAAACCATAACCTCGATTTTCTTACCTGTCTTTTCAACAAGAAGCTTCTGTGTTTTGTTTACAAAATCGTTGCACTCTCTGGGGAAAAGCTTAACGGTATTTTCTGTTGACTTGTTTGAACCTAAAAGTCCGAAGTTTTCATTAAAGCCGTTGCCGTCAACAGATTCGGTGAGGATTTCGTCAAGACTGCATACAACCTTTGCACCGGCAGCTAAAAGAAGCCTCTTTGTACGTGCTCTGGTATGAATGTCACAGTTAAGGATACAGTCTGCATAATCAAGAATTGCCTTTGCCTGGTTAGCGAAAACAACCTCACACTCTGCACCGCATTCTTTGATAAGATTTGAGTAATATTCCACATAATCAACACCTGTGAACTCATGCTTGTTTTCGCCGAAAAGCTCACGGTATTTTGCTTCAGTGAGCACATCACTGTAAGGGTTTACGCCTGCTTCGTCGAGCTGGTCATAGGTAAGAAGATGGTTACCTACTTCATCGCTTGGATAACTGAGCATCAGAACAATTTTTTTACATCCCATAGCGATGCCGCGAAGACAGATGGCAAAACGGTTTCTCGAAAGAATCGGAAAAATCACGCCGACAGTTTCACCGCCAAGCTTTTTCTTTACATCCTTTGCGATAGCCTCTACAGAAGCATAGTTACCCTGTGCTCTGGCAAGGATAGACTCTGTAACTGCCACAACATCCTTATCACGGAGTGCGAAGCCTTCACTTTCGGCAGCTTCAATAACGCTGTCACATACGATTTGTGCAAGATTGTCACCCTCACGGATGATGGGACAACGGATGCCTCTCGATACGGTACCTACTTTTCTTTCCATTGATACATTACCCCTTATTTAATAAGACTTTTGGTAATATCAGATTTACTGATAAATTTACACTATATTCTAACACTATACAAACAAGAAATCAAGTGTTTATTTAATGATATTATCGGATGAATTGCATTTTTTTTACATTTTACAAAAAGAGAAATAATGATAGGTTTATTTTTAGAAAAATTTACAAAAAGACAAAAAGCACAGAGAGCTTTTCAAGTACTCTCTGTGCTCAATGTTATTAATATTTTAGCGATGAGCTGCTTTCTGCCGGACTGTCAACCGCCTACATTAACCTCGGCTCCGTCGCAGTTATCGAGAATCAGTGTCTGTCCTTCCTGAACAACATTAACTGTTTCACCGCAGCCTTTACCCGATATTTCAACAGACTCATTTTCAAGATCTTCTGAATAATCCAGAACTATGCTGTATTCCTCGTTTTTCTCTGCATCGACACAGACGGAATTAACCTTTTCGCTGTCACTTACGGTAAAGGTTATGCAATCAGCCTCTGTGGAAACCCCTGCACTTCTGTCAACATTTACCATCGTTGCTTCAAAGGTGGTAATATCTCTGTCATTGTTAACTACAGTATATGTTCTGTCCGCTGGCATATAAAGCACCGTTGAACCGGATTCTTCACCGCTAAATCCAAACTCATCAGCGACATAAATATCTTTGTCACCTTCGGTTATTTTTCCGTCATTCAATACTGCGACAATATTATTGTCTTCACCGTATATGCTGATATTTTCAGAATTTGTGATAAGAGTATTGCTTTTTGTAAGACTCGCACGGAATTCAGGTCTGTCCGTCCAAATTTTTGAATAAAAATCATATTCAAGATATCTGATAACAGATGTGGGATAATTTGTTCCGTAATATGTGGGTTCGCTAAAGCCCAAATCGTAAAACCAGCCTGTGATTTTTCCGTTTGAATTTGTATAAAGAATAATCTCTTTATCAGTATTCGGATGGTTACAGTCATAAACCTGTATTCTTATTTCGGAATTGTTGGGTTTATAGGCCCAATAGCCCAAAAGAGCATGACCTTCATCATTTTTTCTTACGCTGATAATTACAGGCTTACCTGTAAACGAAACGTTATTGACCGCATTGAGAAGCTTATCGTAATCATTGTATACCCATTTATCATTAAGATAGCTTGAGCTTTGTGATACATGAAGTGCTTCAATAAATGTAGTCAAATCAATGCCGAGCGACGTGCTGAAATCTTTGACACCGAGGTCATAGGGTCTAAGCGCCTGTGGGCTGAAATCTGAAACCCGAACACCGGAAGTACGCACGTTAAACAAGGATGCCGCCGCAGCCATTCCGTAACAGCTGCCGTTCCAATATCTACCGTTTGAATAATGATTTGCATAAACCTGATCTGCTAAAGCGGTTTTTCCGAAAACAAGTTGGAAAGAAGACAAAGGAATTCTGAAATTAGGGTATTCGGGATGCTTATCATATCCGAAATCTGTTATATAGTTTTCGAAGCGGAACGAAAAATCAGAAAGATTCAGATTTTCTTTCCATGCAGAATAGGTAGAAATTTTTTTGGCTGTACTGTAAGAACCGTGTGCGGCTTCACTGCCGTTTTTCTTGTAGGAACGCACCTTATAATAATATGTTTTAGCCGGCAATACAGTTGTGTCGGTAAAGCTGCTCACAGCGGAGGATTCAATCTTTTTGATACATACATAAGAATCATCCTTTCCGGTTGTGCTTCTGTAAATTTTATATCCCGTTGCATTGCTGTTTGCTGTCCATTTAACCGAAACAGTATTAAGCTTACGCTCTGTCGAAAGAACAACAGTACCCACAGACGGTGCCTTGGGCTTTGCATTTGTCTTAACGGTGTAAACAGCAGACATTGAACCGAAATAACCTTTACCGGCCGAGGAGTACGCTCTGACCGCATATTTGTATGTTTTTTTAGGTTTGAGATTTTTTACGGTATATTTGTTTGAAGATGTTTTTCCGAGTTTTTTATATTTACCGTCAGATGAGTTATAAGAATATACATAGTATACTACTTTATTTCCGCTTGCCTTATTCCATTTTAAAGTCACCGTTTCGGATGTTTTCGAAGAAGCCTTAAGTCCGACTACCTTTTCAGGTTTACCGTAAGGCTGAACCGTTACGGGAGCAGACTCCTTTGAATAATAGGTTGTATCCCCTATCTTTTTTGATGCTTTAACGACGAAACTGTATTTGGCACTGCTTTTAAGGGATTTATATGTAATCTTATTTGAAGTTAAGGTCTGAAGATAAGTCAGTTTTTTGGTCGCAGAATTATAAGAATAAACTCTGTATTTAATATTATTTCCCGAAACCTTATCCCACTGAAGCGTAACTGAATTTTTACCCGTTTTTGCTCTCAGATTTTTTATCTGAGGAGGAACAATTTTGAATTTCAAAGTCTTGGTGCCACTGTAACAGCTTCCCTTAAGCTTTACGGTCACCTTATATGTTCCTATATTTTTTCTTCCGGATGAATATGTGACCTTGTAATACTTCGAGTCAATTTTTACTCCGTTTGAATTTTTAAGGGTAACAGTCGGCTTTTTGGTTTTTCCGTTATAGCTATATGATGTTTTTGAAAGTTTCACGGAAGAAAGCTTAGGTATTTTCGCTGTCTGTTTGTCTTTGCAGCCCGTACACAACCTGTATTGGCTGCCATCCTTTGTAAAGGTTGCCTTTTGTGTTACCTTCCATCCGCTATATGTATGGGTATGATTTAATTTATATCTTACGGTATATGAATAAGCGGAAGAATCGGCCTTCATTACCCAACCCGACTGCTTTTCGTAGTTATAATAATCGACCTTTACTCTGTCCTGATATTTAGTAGTTTTATACCATATATAGGAGTGTGCTCCATGAGTACCGTAGCTTCCGTCGCAAGAAAAACCCGAATGACAGTAAACGTCACTGCCGTCATAGTATTTGAGCCGATAGGATTTATACCGAGGGTCGTCATCATCTGTATAACATGCAGCTTCATAAAAATTACCGGGATTAATGCCGTCATAATGATTGTATGCTCCGCTCATGGTAAAGTTTACTCTTATACCGGTGCTCCTGCCGCACCAATGGTAATAATTATAACTCAATGCAACTCTGGTATCACCTGTAGGAAGCTCAATATCTGAAAAGTAAGGTTCTCCGTAGTTTTCATATTGACTGTAAGCGAAGCCTTTGTTTGTCCACCCGGTTCCCGGAGACATTTTTGCTGTTTTTCTGTAAATATTGTTATACTGAATTGTATACTTTGAAGAATTTATTCCGCTCGGAAGACTGTTTGCATAAGTCCACCCGTCATTTGCCGCTGACGCCGGAAGAAATAACACTGAAAAAAGGCTGATAATAAAGGAAAAGAATAAAATATTTCTTCTGAAAGCTTTCATAAAATCCTCCTGAAACTGTTATAAAAATAAATTCAATTAATCATATCACTATGAAAAAAATTTGTCAACGATATAAGAAATATAATCTGTTTATCAGAAGTTTTCACTTGTTTGTGTATTGCCATACAGGACAGTTTGTGGTAAAATTAAAAAGTATAAATCATTAAACCCTCCGGCAGTCCTTCGGCTGCCACCTCTCCTTTCAGGAGCTGCTAAGAAAACTAAGGAGTTATTTACTTTGAAAAGCTTTACTATCGAAAAAAATGATGCCGACCAAAGACTTGATAAATTTCTGCTGAAATCCTGTCCGAAGCTTCCTAAAGCACTGATGTATAAATACATACGTATTAAGCGCATCAAGATCAACGGCAAAAGAGCAGAAATTTCCACGCGTCTCAAAGTCGGAGATACCGTGGATATGTACATAAATGATGAGTTTTTTGAAAAAAAAGAAACTGTCTACGATTTTATGAGTGCATCGAAAAACATCGACATAGTTTATGAGGATGAAAACATTATTTTGCTCAATAAAAAGGTCGGTCTTCTTTCCCACCCCGATGAAACCGAGTATGTAGACACGCTTATCACGAGAGTAAAACGCTATCTTTTCGAAAAGGGTGAATGGCAACCCGATGAAGAGACCTCATTTACTCCCGCCCTCGTTAACCGCATCGACAGAAATACAAGCGGCATCGTTATCTGCGCAAAAACAGCCGAGGCTCTCCGTGTTCTCAATCAGAAAATGAAGGACAGAGAGCTTCATAAAATCTATCTGTGCATAGTTCACGGCAGAATGAACAAAGAAAAAGAACTGCTTGAAGGCTATCTTATAAAAGACGAGAAAAAAAATAAGGTCTTCGTTTCAAAAAAGCCGAAAGAGGGTGCAAAGCTTATACGCACAGAATACAAGGTTTTAGGCTACAGAGACGGATTGAGCCTGCTTGAGGTCAATCTTCTCACGGGCAGAACTCATCAGATAAGAGCTCACCTCGCTTCAATCGGTCACCCCTTGGTAGGTGACGGAAAGTACGGAACAAACGAACTGAACAAAAAAACCGGATATAAAAAACAATGTCTCTGCTCCCATAAGCTGATTTTCGATTTCACTACCGAGGCGGGCGGACTTGAATATCTGAATAAAAAAGAGTTTACAATAGAAGATGTATGGTTTAAAAATGAATTCCTTAACGGTACTTTGATAAGATAAGGTGATTTATATGAATAATTTTGAAATAATGAAAAAAAGAGCCGAGGAGCTCCGTAAAATAATCGATTACCATAACAAAAAATATTACGAAAACGATGAACCTGAAATAGAGGATTTCGAATATGACAGGCTTTTGCACGAGCTTATTGACATTGAGGAAAAATTTCCCGAAATTATCACTCCCGACTCCCCTACTCACCGTGTGGGTGGTAAAGCGGACGGTCAATTTGAGCCCGTGGAGCATATCGTTCCCATGGAAAGCTTGCAGGACGGTTTCAGCTACGATGATGTGCGGGCTTTTGACGGCAGAGTAAAGAGTGCCGTTGACTCACCGAAATACATTGTAGAGCCGAAAATAGACGGACTTTCTGTTTCTTTGGAGTATGAAAACGGAGTCTTTGTTCGCGGATCCACACGAGGTGACGGCAGAACAGGAGAAGATGTCACGGCAAATTTGCGCACAGTGCGTTCCATACCGCTAAAAATCGAAACAGATCTACCGATTTTAGAGGTAAGAGGCGAGGTTTATATGCCCCGTGAAACCTTTACCGCTTTAGTAGAAGATCAGGAATTGAACGGCGAAAAGACCTTTAAAAATCCCCGTAATGCGGCTGCCGGCTCTCTTCGCCAGAAAAACCCGAAAATTACAAGCAAAAGAAAATTAGATATTTTCGTTTTTAATATTCAAAGAATAGAGGGTAAGGAATTATCCTCACACAAAGAAAGCCTTGACTTTATCAAAGAATTAGGCTTTAACACGGTGCCTTTCTATAAGGAATGCGAAAGTATCGAAAAGGCTATAGAAGAAATCGAGGCCATCGGTGATAAAAGAGGCTCACTCCCCTTTGACATTGACGGCGCAGTTATCAAGGTAGATGATTTCTCACAGCGTGAAAAATTAGGCTCTACGGCAAAATTCCCTAAATGGGCTCTTGCCTTCAAATATCCGCCGGAAGAAAAAGAAACCGTACTTTTGGATATCGAAATAAATGTGGGCAGAACCGGTGTTCTTACTCCCACCGGTATTTTCGAGCCGACACTTTTAGCCGGTACCACCGTCAGCAGAGCCACTCTCCACAACCAGGATTTCATTAACGAAAAAGGAATATGTATCGGTGACAGAGTAATAATACGCAAAGCGGGTGACATCATCCCCGAAGTGCTTTCCGTGGTAAGTCACGGCAAAAACGCTGAACCTTACCGCATACCGGACATTTGTCCCTCCTGCGGCGGCAAGGTAACGAGAGAGGAAGGCGAAGCGGCTCTGAGATGCTGTAATCCCGACTGCCCGAATCAGCTTCTGAGAAATCTTATCCACTTCTGTTCGAGAGACGCTATGGACATTGAAGGTCTCGGCACCGCTGTGCTTGAGGCTTTGGTAAAAGAAAAGCTTATAAAAACCGCCGCCGATATTTACACTCTGAAAAAAGAAGACATAGCAAAAATTGAGCGTATGGGTGAAAAAAGTGCACAAAATCTTATTGATGCGGCGGAAAAGTCAAAAGGCAACGACCTGGCAAAGCTCATTTACGCTTTAGGTATAAGACATATCGGTCAGAAGGCGGGTAAGCTTTTAGCTGACCGCTTCGGCACAATGGATAAGCTTATGGAAGCTTCCACAGAGGAAATTGCTTCCATCGAAGGTTTCGGTCAAATTATGGCTGAAAGCGTGACAGACTTTTTCTCCCACCGTGAAAGCCGTGACCTTATCACAAAGCTTAAGGAGTTGGGTGTGAATATGGAGAGTCAGAAAGAAATAGTAGATATGCGGTTTGAGGGTAAAACCTTTGTGCTGACAGGTACACTATCCCTTTACACACGAAGTGAAGCTACCAAAATAATTGAAAGCTTCGGCGGAAAAGCTTCCTCTTCTGTTTCAAAGAAAACCACCTATGTTTTAGCCGGTGAGGATGCGGGAAGCAAACTGAAAAAAGCTAACGATTTAGGCGTTACGGTTATCAGTGAGGAAGAATTTAAAAAAATGATAGAATAAAAAATAATGCAAAAAATGAAGCCCACAAAAATTGTGAGCTTTATTTTTTCATAATGCAGTACAAATAAATGTACTCAGAATCTGAGCCATATTGTAATGTCTGTAAGCCTATGGTATAATGCTGATATATGAGGTGCATTTATTATGAAACAAGAAAAAAAGCTTACGTTCGTTCTTCACGGAGAACAATACCTAAAATTTAAAGAATTTGAAAAGCTTCACAGAAAAACATGCAGCAAGAAATATTCTGACTCTGTAGGTACTCTTTTCAGTTTTGAATTTATACCTACAGGCTTAGGCTGTTTAAAATTTGTCAAATGTCCTTGCGGTGCAGAGCTTGATGTAAGCGACAGCTTATTCGATTAAAAATCAGGGAGACTAAGAGTATGAAGGAATACCTTTTATATCCCGAAGCGAGCCTAAGGATTTTTTCAGAGGCCTGCGCTTTTTTCAAAAAGCAATACCCATTTTTTGAGAAAAAGCAATTATTAGAAGATGTCGATGGCTCACTTTTACAATATTACACCTTAACTGACTTTAAGGTCATAATAATATTGGATTTAGATTGGGAAAGTGAAATTATCATAAAAACTGACATTGCGCTTGACGGATTTATAAAAAAATGGTTGAAATACAAGGAGAAGATTTGATATGGTTTATATACCTGCAAAACACAAAAAATACAATATGCTTCCCCTGTGTCAGAAAAGCGGAACTGAAGTCATAATCTATCCTTCTGAATTTTTCGATAAAGCAGAAAAATACATTGATCCCTACGCTTCACTTTTACCCTACAGTTATAAAAGCACCGACGAATATTTATCCACAATTGACCGCATCATAGAAAGCCACTCCCATAATTACGACCTTTCTGTACTACTGAGGCTGTATAAAGATAAAGTCATAGAAATGAACGATAAGGATCAATGGTCTGTTGTCAAATACATCGGTGAAAATGGTCTGTTCTCCGACCTGACCAACGGAAAATACTATTATTGGCCGACAACAGCAGAACATCCCGTATATATCGGCGTAATAGATGATGAGGAATTTACATCCTATATATATCCGGTAGACAGTAGTTTATGGGAAATCGCAGAAGATCCTACCAATATGGCCCACAGCACAATTTACAAAAAATGAATCTTACTTTATTATAAAAAAGGCGTATCTATTAAGTGCAGACAAAAAAACAGATGTGTTAGTTGATTTCAACTAACACATCTGTTTTATATTTATAGATCAGAATTATTCGTGTTACACATAAAAATATGTTTTTATTTAATCTCAGGAAAATTATACCAATATTCCCTTTTCTTTTTAGTTACTGCTTTTTTAATTATAAAAAACAGTACTGCAGCTCCAACAGCCGCAAAGCCGAGATAAATGTGTGTGTTGTCAGTGCCGTGAATTTTTATCTCATTCCACAGAGATGAGAACATATCCAATGTTTCCTGAGGAAGATTACGGAAGTATTCTACATCGGGCATATTTTCTTCGGAGGGATAAAGATATTCATTGTCCCTCATTTCCGAATAATCGGGATGCTCCATAACACCTGTATTGGGTGTGGCATAGCCGATATAAAGAGCATTGTTTACGCCGATTTCAGGATCTAAAAGGAAATTGATATACTTCATCGCACCGTCATAGTTCTGAGCACATTTCGGTATGCATACCGCATCGACGAAAACATTTACCCCTTCCTTTGGATAAACAAAATCA
The DNA here is from genome assembly GCA_017397845.1 of Clostridia bacterium. Lineage (GTDB taxonomy): Bacteria > Bacillota > Clostridia > Oscillospirales > Acutalibacteraceae > UBA6857. The sequence continues at coordinate 126,873 of JAFQHU010000004.1, read as the reverse complement.
AGGTCAGGGTTTACGTCCTTCATGCATACAAAGTCACCGACATAATATGGTACCAGAGCAGCTTCTCCGCTCTCCATTTTGTTATAGATTTCATCCATAACGTAGCCTTGTAAAAGAGGCTTTTGTTCAATGAGCATTTGTGCAACATCGGAAAGCTCTTTTTCATCGGTGGAATTGAGAGAATAACCGAGTATTTTCTGTGGAATGGCAAAAGCATCTCTCGGATTATCAATCATAAGAATTTTGCCCGAATATTTTTCATCCCAAAGAGCCATCCAACTGTCAGGCTTTTCTTCGACCATTTTGGTGTTATAGATAAGACCTACCATTCCCACATTATACGGAACAGAAAAGGCATTATCGGGATCGTAATACATATTCTTATACTCTTCAGAAACATAATGATAGTTCGGAAGCGACTGTGTATCAATACCGTAAAGCATATCCTCAGCTATCATTCGCTGAATCATATAATCGGACGGAATAACTATATCATAGCTTGCGCCGCCGTTTTTTATTTTCGGATACATATCCTCATTACTTTCATAGGTTACGTAATTAACCTTTATACCGGTAAGCTTTTCAAACTCCGCATTTACATCGAGCATTCCGTCCTCATAGGTATCCGAAATATATTCACCCCAGTTAAAAACATTAAGAGTCGTCCCCTCGGATCCCTTGTACCAATCTTCATTTTCATAGGCGACCGCACCAAAAGCGAAAGCACCGGAAAGTACAACGAGAGAAAGGATAAAAAGTAAAGCTTTTTTCATCTTTTTACCCCCTTATCAAGCTTATTTCGCATTTTCTTTTCCCCTCTTACCTGAGAAACATTCAACAAAATGAGAAGGAAAAGGATCGCCACGAAAATAAGAGTGGAGAGAGCATACATATCAGGTGTTACCCTCTTTTTGGTCATAGAGAAAATTCGTATGGGAAGAGTTTCAAAGGAAGGTCCCTGTGTAAAGTAAGAGATCACAAAATCGTCAAGCGAAAGGGTAAAGGACATCATAAGTCCCGAAAAAATACCGGTAGAAATTGAAGGTAGTATTACCTTGAAAAACGCCTGTAAGGGTGTACAGCCGAGATCCATAGCAGCTTCCGGAAGGAAACGGTCGAGCTGACGAAGTTTCGGAAGCACAGAAAGAATTACATAAGGCAGATTAAAGGTAACATGAGCAATAAGCATCGTGCCAAAGCCAAGAGCATCGGTAACTCCTATCATATTTGCACAGATTATAAAAAGAAGCATCATGGATATACCTGTAACGATTTCAGGATTCATCATGGGAATATTTGTGACGCCCATAGTTAACTTTTTTATATGCTTATTTCTGAAAGTATTGATTCCCACCGCCGCAGCAGTACCCATTACAGTAGCGATAAGTGAGGAGGATACAGCAAGAATGAGTGTGTTTCTCAGTGCCGTGATGGTAGCTTGATCATAAAGAAGAGATTTATACCATCGTAACGAAAAGCCTGTTATAACACTTGTGCTAGCCGATTCGTTAAAGGAAAAGAAGATCATCACAACTATAGGTGCATAGAGAAGAATCATTATGAAAGCTACATAAAGTTTCGAAAGAGGTGACATTTTTATTTTCATATAAGCACACCTCCGTCATCATCTTCACCGGTAAAACGATTCATAACCATCATACAGATGATAATAAGCACCATAAGCACCAAAGAAAGCGAAGCACCTAAATTATAGTTATTCGCACTTTTAAACTGCATCTCGATAACGTCTCCGATCAGAGAGAAGGTGTTTCCTCCAAGCTTTTTTGAGATGTAGAATGTGGAAACAGAAGGCACAAATACCATAGTAAAGCCTGAAGCGATGCCGGGAAGACTGAGGGGCAGAATAATATTTTTAAACACAGTAAGCTTATTGGCTCCGAGATCCTCGGCTGCCTCAATAAGATTATGATCCATTTTAGCCATAATGGAATAAAGCGGCAAAATCATATAAGGTATATAGTTATAAACCATGCCGAGAACAACCGCTCCCTGAGTATTGATCATATGAACGGGATCAATATTAAGCTTTTCAAGGAAAGAATTAATGATACCCGTATCCTGCATGAGAATCATCATGGAATACGTTCTTATAAGAAGATTCATCCACATAGGAAGCATAACAAGCATCATCATTGTACGCTGCACATTCGCCGTACTTCTCGCCATTATATATGCCAGAGGATATGCCAGTACGAGACTTATAACCGTAGCAATAAAGCCCAGCCATATCGAATTGAGCATAACATTTTTATATTTGCCCATTTCACTTACATACTCCAGAGTAAACTCACCGTTAGCATCGAAGAAAGAATAATAAACAACAATCACAAGAGGAACAATAATAAATATTCCCGCCCATACAAGATACGGTGAAGCGATAAGCTTTTTTGTAAGAGATTTTTTCGCCATTTATCACTCCTCCTCTTCTGAAATATCGGAAAGATGTTCGATTTCATCACTGAAGGAACTGTAATCACCGTACATACCCGAATATTCACTCTTTTTCATTACGTGAATGGCATCGGGCTCAATCTGTATACCGATGCGTGTTCCTACGGGATAATAGTCGGTCGTTTGTATCATCCATTTGAAGTTATCGATATCGACAATCATTTCAAAGTGCACACCCTTGAAGGTATTTGAGGTAATGACACCGCTGATGGTACCCTCTTCCACAGGAACGACATCAACATCTTCGGGGCGGACGACGATATCAACGGATTCGTTTACGGCAAAGCCTTTATCAAGGCATTGGAAAACCGCTCCCGAAAACTTTGCTTTGAAGTCATTCAGCATAACACCGTCAAGTATGTTACTTTCACCGATAAAATCAGCGACAAACGCATTCTTCGGCTCATTATATATATCGATGGGGGTTCCTATCTGCTGAATTTTACCGTCGTTCATAACCACAATAGTGTCACTCATAGAAAGAGCCTCTTGCTGGTCATGGGTAACATAAATAAAGGTGATTCCCATTCTTTTCTGAATATTTTTAAGTTCGACCTGCATATCCTTGCGGAGCTTAAGGTCAAGAGCACCCAAAGGCTCATCAAGAAGAAGGACACGAGGCTCTACAGCAAGTGCACGGGCGATTGCAACTCTTTGCTGCTGCCCGCCTGAAAGAGAAGCGATATTTCTTTTCTGAAAGCCTTTAAGGTTAACAAGCTCCAACATTTCGTAAACCTTTTTGCTGATATCCTTTTCTTTCATCTTTTTTATACGGAGACCAAAGGCAATATTGTCATATACATTCAGGTGCGGAAAAAGAGCATATCTTTGAAAGATAGTATTAACCTGTCTTTTATGAGGGGGAAGATTATTTATATCTTTGCCCTCAAAAATAACCTGACCGCTATCGGACTCCAAAAAGCCGGCTATTATCCTCAATGTGGTAGTTTTGCCACATCCCGAAGGGCCGAGAAAAGTCATAAACTCTTTATCTTTTATAGACAGATTGATATTATCAAGAATAACATCATCCTCAAATTTTTTGGAAATATTCTGAAGTTTGATAATTACATTATCTTCCATCATTATTAAACCCCTTTCCCGGTACGCGCATAAATTATGAGGATAAAAGTCCCCACTAACCCAGAATAATAACATATTCTGTATAAGACACAATATAAAACATTTTTGTGCAAATGTCAACATTTTTTTTGCGGTTTTCAGCAAAATTCAGGTGAGGATTTGATAAATTATTCAAAAAACTCCGTTTATCTTTGATTTTCACTGTTTTACTCCGATTTGCTACAAAAAAGTTTTTGCAGTCATCTGAAAATAAAATAGAAAAAGGAGAGTCTCAGTGACGACACTTCATAAGAAGCTAACGCCTCTGAGACTCTCTTTTTTTACTCAAAAAAGCCTTCAGCCATTTCTTCAAGCCACTTTTTTATTTCAGGAAGGCTTTCCTCTTCGAAATCAAACACTTTAACCGTTATATCATCTTCATTTTGGTTTTCGTAACTTTTGAGTCCGTAATACACTGCTGCCTTCAATATTTCCTGTTCGTCGAGCTTTTCAATCCAGATACGATAATTGAAAATATCCCGTCCCATACAGCCCTTTTCACCGTCAGTACCGCGTGAACCGCAATAAACATTATAGCTTCCGCCTATTCTTGATCCCCCGATAAGCCACGGGAAAAGAGGAACAAATATATCTTGTTTTTCCATAAATTAACCTCACTTTGATTTTTCTTTTAATATCATATCAAAATCTGAGGCCTTTGTAAATAGTTTAATATTCTTTTCCCTTCATAAATTCTGCAGCTGCCACTGCCAAGGACTGACTGTAATAACTCCACACATATGGCACAGGCAGAACAAAAACGCACAAAATAAACCAACCTGCAAAGCTCAGTTTAAGACGAGTCAAAAAAATATGCTTGCCTTTCATGTTTTTTTGAGAACAGGACACCAGATGACGAAAGGATACATACGTACCCTCAATAAAATAATAATCACAAAGGAAATAAGAAGAATAAAATGCCGAATAAAAAAAGCTCCCATTAATCCCAAGACACAAGGCGGTTATCATAAGAGAAATACAGACCAGTGCTGATACACCATGACGTGAAAAGCCGTAAACAGCAAAGCTGCAAACCGACAAGGGAAAAAAGCTAAAAATAAAAACAGCTGCTTTTACCATGAAAAGTTTAAAGGAATACAAATAGGCAGAAAAAAATTTTTTCGGCATGAAATAGAAAAAAATATCCTTTGACGTCGGCTTTTTCTTGCACGCACTCATAAACAAATATCTTTTAATACCAAGTGAAACCGAAAAATAAAATCCGAGGGCTATAAATATAAAAATCACAGAAAAAACAAAATCAACCACAGAATTCATAACTTCGGTGCTGAAAGAAAATAACTGCGGAATATAACTCTGATATATTACCGGCAAAAAATTTACGGTAACAAGTAAAATAACGCCCGTAAAAAACGCAAGAGTCATAACAAGCGTATTATCCAACTGCAAAGCTCTGCCTTTAAGACGAAAAAGAGAAATCACGATATCACTCCCCGTCTATATTATTGACACAACAATGCAACGTAAACAAAAAATCACCGCAAAGTCAGAGACAATGCGGTGAAAATAATATTATACGGTAATAGAAGAACTATAGCTAAGACTGTACTGTGAACCCGACTGATTTTTCACAGCTCCGGTAGGAATGGTAAAGGAAACCACATCACCGGGATTTACGGACTGTGAAGGAATCGTGATTTTTATCTCATATATACTGCCTGTTTTCTTGGAAGGAACGGTACAAGTTGCTGAAGTAGCAAGAGTGTTACCGTTTACTTTGATGTTTATATTACGGCTTGAGCTTGCAAAATTGCCGTCCCAATTTGAAGGATCGACTTCCACATAAATCACACCGTCACCGTAAGCATGCGAGTTAACGATAAGTGAAACTGCCTCTGCACTTTTATCAGCTGTGGTAGATTCACCCTTTGTGGTACCGGAAGGCTTTTGTGTAGTAGTAGTGGGTGCTACGGAAGTATTTACATTAGGCTTAGGTATTTCACCGACATTAAAAGATACATTGTAATCTGTCGAGCCCGCATTCTGTGTAGGGACGTTTGTAAGATTATCTGTAGGTACGGTGACATCGTCTATCTCAAAGCGTGTAGTCGAAACCCAAGGTGCTGTATGCCCCGTCTGAGTAGTGAGGATATATGCTGCTGAATCGTTAGTCGAGGGTTGAGTAGTGACAGGCTGTGTAGAGGGAACAAATTGAGTAACTATGGGTGCTGTGGTGGTAGTTTCATCACCATCCTTACCGCAAGCTACGGCAACAGCCATTATAAGAGCAAAAGCTAAAAAAATTGCAGTAATTTTACGCAACTCTGACGCCTCCTAAAAAATAAATTAATCAATTAATTATACTATTAAAGAGAAGATATGTCAATTCAACAAAGTGTTAATTTTTCACAGCTGAAAAATTATTTTTTATATATTTTGCACCCTCTGATTTAATTTTTCCTAAAATATTATTATCAGAAATAAATTCGTTCATTATTTTTGTTTTACTTTCGCTGTATGAAACTTCTTCATTATCTTCATCATACATGTCATAAATAAATTTCAACCTGTGCGAAAAATCCTCCATGCCTATCATGGAAAGAGCCGGAAGGATTCTGTCTTTTACGATTTTACCGTTTTCAGAAAAGAAAACCGCGACGTCAGCATCGGCACAAAAAACATCCAGAACATAAAGATTTTGCTTTTTTTCATCCATGAGAGCAAAAGCTTTCTCCGGGTTTTCGTCCTTTTGCAATCTCAGCTGATAAGAGAGTACCACACCCTCAAGAATTTCTCCTTCATCGGCACAGGCAAGAGTTTCCTGAGAAAAATCCATATATTTTTCTTTCAAAGCAAGAAGTCTGCGCATCTCTGCCTCTTGTGCCTTATAAAGAGCATTATGCTTTGAATAAGCTTTGGCGGCAAAGAAAAAAATCACTGCCGCACCTATAGTGACAGCCACCAAAACAATCAAAAGATAACCGTAATGTGACAACCATTCTTTCATCATTTTACATTCCTTTCGGTTTTACTGTAAAGCTTTGTAAATATCTCCTTTTTTAATTCCTGTTTCTTTGGCTGCCTGTTTGGCTGCCATGGAAGCTCCCATCCCGTCTTCCATATATTTATGTGCAAGAACAAGAGCATCTTCAAGAGTTATTTCGCTTTCTTCATCATCTTTTTTTCCCTCAATAATGAGAACTATTTCGCCCCTGAGAGAATTGTCAGAATACTTTTCTGAAGCAAATGCAAGGTTGGTTTTTATGACCTCTTCGTGAATTTTTGTGATTTCTCTGACTATAGTGATTTCTCTGTCGCCCAAAGTTTCATACAAATCTTTCAAGGTAGCGGCAAGCTTGTGAGGTGCTTCATAAAAAATCATGGTTCTCTTTTCGTCACGCACCGACGAAAGATGTTCTCTTCTGCTTTGCTTGTTCATACTCAGGAAGCCCTCAAAGGTAAATCTGCCCACATTCATACCGGAAAGAGCCAAAGCCGCCACAAAAGCAGAGGGACCCGGTACAACACTTACCTTTATTCCCCTTTCGTGACACAAAGCCACGAGGTCTTCGCCGGGGTCAGAAACCGCAGGCATACCCGCATCGGTTATAATGGCGCAGGTTTCTCCGCCGAGAATTCTGTCAGCAATAATCTCACCCTTTTCTCTTCTGTTGTGCTCGAAATAGCTTATCATAGGCTTTTTTATACCGAAATGATTTAACAGCTTAAGACTTACTCTTGTATCCTCAGCGGCTATAAAATCAACCTTTTCCAATGTCTCAAGAGCACGTGGAGAGATATCACCCAAATTGCCTATAGGGGTGCCTACTACATAAAGCATACTCATTTTTGTTTTTTACCACCTTACTGATGTCCGTCCATATAATCACCGAACATACTTCTGAATTCATCTGTATTCGTTCCGTCGCTGTTTTTCATAATAAGGTCAGGCATTACCGCAACACCGCTTTTTCCGCCCTTTTTACCCTCAACCAAAACAAGCCAGGGTGCTTTACCTTCTGTCTGTTTGACAAAACGAAGCTTTTTCACCTCAACTCCGCCGCTTCTCATGCTGACAATAATATCGCTAATTCTTTCGGGACGGTGACACATACAAAATCTGCCACCGTATTTTAAAAGCTTAGCAGCAGCAGCTACAGCATCGTCTACCGTACAGGTTATTTCATGTCTGGCAATTCTTTCCGCTTCGCTAACGCTTTCAATGCCTGTGCCAACAGGCTTATAAGGAGGATTCATGGTAACAAGATCAAAATTACCCTCAGGCAATACTCCCTTAACAGAACGCAAATCACAGTTTACGGGAATAATTCTTTCACCGAGACTGTTATGTTCGATAGATTTTTTCACCTGTTCAATCGCCTTAGGCTGAATATCAATAGCATATATGCGGTTTGTTTCGGCTTTGCACCATATCAGAGGAATAATACCGCAGCCGGTCCCCATATCACAGGCTATATCCTTTCTTTTTATCGATGCAAAATTCGAAAGAAGAATAGCATCTGTACCGAAAGTATGAGCCGAAGATACAACTATCTCCATATTGTTACCCAAAGGTTCTATTTTTTCATCAGCGGCAAGAATTATCACAGGCATTATCCTTTCAAAACATACTTTTTAAATTATAACACAGAAAAACTGAAAAGGCAAGGAAAGATATTTTGTCCGTTTAATATAAAAATACTGCCCGTTTTTCAACGGACAGTATCCTTTTATCAGTCTTCCATGTATTTCTGGATGATTTTGATTGCATCACCGAGAGTTTCAAGGTTAGCAACCTCACGGTCGGGAATCTCTACATCGAATTCATCTTCAATTGCAACAGCAATATTGATGAGTTCGAGTGAATTGAGGCCGAGATCACTTCTGATGTTTGTATCTTCCGTAAGCTTTTCAGGGTCGATGGAAACATAACGGCAGATAACTTCTCTCATTTTTTCAAGCATTGTTTTGTCCTCCTTAAGAATATTTCCATTATATAATATACCAAAATCAATTACTTTGCAATAGTTTTTGTATATCTGTCGATAACTTTTTGTCTTATAACCTTTCTGGTGGAGTTCTTTTCGAATTCTTCAAAGGATACATATACATTCTGAACCTTTCTGTAAGCGGGCTGACCCTTATTGGAAGCAGCTACATCAGCTTTGGTCTTTTCTATGATTTCTTCGTCCGTCATATCCTTAAGCTTGTTTTTATCGACATAAACTGCTGCAGACATTACAACATTTTCTCTGCCGAGAATTTCAACCTTTTCTTCAAAAGCAACGACCTCAACAGCATAAAGAAGATTTTCCATAATATTACTTTCAACAGTTTCAGGGAAAATATTTTCGCCGTTGGGAAGAATAATAAGGAATTTCTTTCTGCCGGTGATGTAAAGTTCTCCGTCTTCGTCAACTCTGCCGTAGTCACCTGTTTTGAACCAACCGTCTTCAGTAAAGGAAGCCTTAGTTGCTTCTTCGTCTTTGTAATAACCCTGAGTAACGTTATCACCCTTGACCTGAATTTCACCGATACCTTCTTCATCGGGGCTGTCAATTCTGAACTGTGCTCTGGGGAAAGCCTTACCTGCGCAGAGAGGCTTCTTTCTGCCGTTTTTATGAAGAGTGATGGTGGGAGAGGCTTCGGTCATACCGTAGCCCGAAATGATATTGAAGCCGAGCTCTGAAAGGTTTTTGATATGGTCTGCTCTCGCAGGTGCACCGCCGCAGGACATCGTGGGGAACTGACCGCCAAAGTTTTCTTTAATCTGTTTGAAAACGATGGGGCGAATATCGATGCCGATTTCAAGAAGCTTATTGCTCACTTTGATAGCCTTACGCATCACATCTGCTTTGCCGCTTGCCTCAGCCTTTGCCCAAATACCGTTATAAATTGCTTCGAGAACAAGAGGTACGACAGCCATAGCGGTAGGCTTGAAGTCATTGATATTGGGAAGTATATTCTTAAGACTGTCATTGATGTAAATTACACCGTACATATAAATAGCGGTAAGAATACTGCAGGAAAGCTCATAAACATGGTTCATGGGAAGGATGGACATGGTAGACTGTTCGGGTCCGAGGAATTCAAGAAGTCCGTCAACATTTGAAGAGAAATTAAAGTGAGTGAGCATAACGCCCTTGTTGGTGCCTGTGGTACCCGATGTAAACACGATAGCAGCAAGCATATCACCTGTGATTTCTTTATCAATAAAACGTCTGTCCCCCGCTTCAACAAGCTTTTTACCCATTTCGGCAAGCTCGTCAACAGTAAGGAATTTACCGCCCTCTGCTTTTGCACCGGGAGTCATATTAAATGCATACTGACAGCGGTCATCCTGTTCCATATGAAGCTTTGCGGTTTCTTTATAGTTTTTGCTGTGACAAACAGCAACTGCATCACCCTTTGAAATAAGCATGCTGATATCCTTATCAGAAAGCTCTTTATCGATGGGAACAGCTACACCGCCGCCGCATACGATAGCATAGAACATAACAATCCAGCTGTAGGAATTCTCGCTGACGATAGCGATATGCTTACCGCCAAGTCCGATCTCATAAAGAGCGGTACCGACATATCTTACTCTGTCATGGAACTCTTTAACCGTATAGCATACATCCTGCTTTTTGATTTTTTCTACAACAGCCACTCTGTCACCGAATGCTTCGCTTCTTACGAACATTTCCTTGATTGTGGAACAGGGACCCATGTTGTGGATTTTGGTTCTGAGTTTTACAATTTCTTTCTTTTCTTTTTTGCTGTATGTAATAGTCATTACTGAATCTCCTTAATATTTATTTCTGTTTATTTTTTTACATTTATTCCTGACACATGTCAAGAAGCTCACCGACAGTAATGTCGGGATTTTCAATACCCGCAAAGATAACCTTCATTGCATTTTCGTGAAGAGCCTGAATCTGCTCTTTATCAGAAAGCTTTACACGGTACATATAACTGAGATTAAAACCTTTATCTGTAGGATCGGTGGAGCAAATCACGTAAAGAGGAGTAAAATATCTGCCAAGGTCATAGGTTTTAAAATCCATCTGCAGCCCATGGTCACCCAAATCAAACGGAACGGGAATCCATGAGAACATAAGACAGGCAGGCCCCTGAATAAGACCGTAATTAAACATTTCTCTCGACATATCACGAGCTGTTATATACGGATATTCAGAATGACGGTAAAGCTGAGTTCTGACATAAGTATACTCGTTTACACCCTCAGTAAAGGTTTTATCTTCACTGATAATGGTACGTACCTGAATCGGCTGCGTAAGGCATCCGCTCATGTTTTTTTCTTTAACAGTGGATCGTTTTGAGCAAGTTGCCATCATAAATACATCTTCCGTACGGTAATTTATGGCTGATGCGTGACAGCGAAGACCGAACATAAAAAGACTTTCGGGAGCAATACTGTTTTCGACACAGTAATTAATTATCTTTTCTGCATCCTCGGTGTCAATATGCTCTCTTATCATTTTACATTTATCGTAAATCGGATTATACGCAGCAGGAACGCGTAAATTCGGATCCTTTTTTTTCTTTCTCATCTTTTCGAGGAAATCAGGACCGTGAACACCCGCATAAAAAGGTTCTCCGCCCTTTGAGAAATACTCTCTGTAGAAAGCTTCGTGCTTTTTCTGCTTTTTTTCGTTAGTGATTCTTACAAGCTCTTCCTGTATGTACTCTTCGTAAGAATCGAGAGGCTTCGGCATTTCCGTGCCGTAACGGAGATGACGGTAAACAGAAATGAGATCCATATAGAAAATCATGGAGCCCAAGGCATCCATATTCAGATGGCTTACATTAAAATAGATGCCGTTTGTACCGTTTGCATTTTTGAAGAAATAAATGCGGAAGCATTCATCCTTGAGGAAATATACGGGCTTCTGTGCATCGGCACCGATAAATTCTTCCTGCTGTTTTTCATCACGGAAGTATTTATAAGGAACTTTACTCATTTTAAAAGAAGGAAGAAAATATTGCTTTATGGTATTTCCTTCTTTTCTGAATCTCAAACGCAAAGAATCGTTTCTCTCGAATTCAATATTGAGAGCTTTGGTAAGAACGTCAAAATCCATGTCCTCATTTACAGAAAATGATGTCGGTATCTGAGTAAGCTGTTTGCTGAAACTGTACTTAACCATAAGATACATGGTTTGTTGCGACGGAATAAGATCATAACATTTTTCGGGTATATATTTTTTCATATGCCATGCCTCCTACTTTATTTTAACTATATGATGATAACAAATTTGATAAAAAAAGTCAATGATAAACGAAGAAAAAATATTACACTTTGTCAGAAATGCATCACAGTGATGCTAAATATCAAATCTGTTTATTTTATTTGTTAAAAAATTATTACAAAAAAAGCTACCGGTTTTATCCGATAGCTAAATATTCAATTTCTGCCTGAGCCGCGGCGCGAATAACCGCCACCGTGCTTAGAATCGGAATTTCTTTTAAGGTCAGTCATTTTTTCATCACTTACCTGCTTAAAGCGAGCCATCATATCCTCAAAAGACATAGCTTCTTTATTCTGTTTAGGCTGACCCTGCCACACATTGGCACGGGAATTTTTTTCAGTTTTACGATAAGAACGGCTGTTATCCCTTTTGGGTGCTTCCTCTGCTTTTTTTATGGAAAGGCTGATTTTTCCCTCTTCGGAAATGCCTACAACCTTTACCTTTACATCCTGACCTTCCTTAAGAAAATCTTTGATATCCTTTACAAAGCTGTTTGATACCTCTGAAATATGTACCATACCGCTTTTTCCGTCCGGAAGACTGACAAAAGCACCGAAAGCGGTGAGACCTGTTATTTTACCTTCTAAAACTGCGCCAACTTCAAGCATAAAAAGATTGAATCCTCCTAAAAATATTCATCCGTATTATTCACCGAAAGATGAATTGTAATATACCTTTTCACCGGGCTTACAGTAGCCGTATTCTTCACGGGCTATCTTTTCAAAATAAGCCTGACGGTTTTCTTCTTTAAGGGTTTCGGAAATTTCAGAGCTTTCCATGCTTATGGATGTGGCAAGGTTTTCAATTTCTTCTGCTTTACGGTTATATTCAGCAGCACGGGCATAATTAGTCACACACTGTGAAATAAGCAGTGCGGTCATGGCAACGATAACTAACGCTGTAAAAATATGAACGATTCTGATTTCCTTTTTTTTAGCTTTTTTTGCTTCATTAAAATTTCTGACCGACAAGCAAATTCACCCCTTAAAAATTTCAGTATACCGATTAAAATACACCTACTGTTAATTATACAGATTTGTTTTTATTTTTCAAGGGGAATTTTATAATATTACAAAATTTTTTAAATTTTTTTGCTGTATTTTCTCTCTCTGCTTCTATTTTTAAGATATCCGGCCGTAAATTCAGCAAAAAGGGACGTATTATTTTTGAAACTTTCCGGAAAGGCTTTGTCAGAAAGACAAATACTTTTCTGATACGGCTTAGCTGACAGGCATATTTACCGAGAATATATTTACCCAAAGATAAATGAAATGCAACTGCTCCAAAAAATTCTGCAATCATGAGATTCAGTCTTATTTGTCCCGAATTATAAATAATCATAAAGAAAAAGGATATGAGAGATGCCGCAAGAAAAAACAATGTGTCAAAAAAAACATATACACTCTTTCTCTCTCCGAAAATCATTCTGATAATGCATGTCGCATCATAAAGTATACCTAACAGTATTCCGCAGCCCAATGATCTGAAAAAAACTGTTATCTGGCTTATAAGCGGCTCAGAATAATTCATCGGAACACCTTTGAAAAAAAAGATGTGCTTCTCGGCTGATTTTCCAGATAAGAAAGAGAAGCAACAGTACCGTCAATAGAAAGCTCTCCCGTATCAATATTAAGAATACTGATATGAAGACCCTCCCCTTTCACAGTAAGCTCACCGTAATCGGTATATGCAGTTATGATGTTTTCATCAAAGGAATCTACATCCGTGACTCCGCTTAAGGTAAGCTGACTTCTGTCCTTAAGAATTAAGCTATGGGGCATTTTAATTTTATTTTCAGTCATAAAAAAACCTCCTTCGGAAAAAGTTTATTCCGTAAAGAGGCTTTATATTCTCAGCACAGTCCATCACTTAAAGTATTTCATACATGAGACCTGCATCATTTTTCGTTGCGTGCTCGGTAACGATAAGCACACGGGCTTTAAGAAGATTTTCACCCATCTGAATTTCGATTACATCGCCAACTTTCACATCATATGATGCTCTTGCAATCTTACCGTTAACTGTTACATGCTTGGCATCACATACTTCGTTAGCAATTGTTCTGCGTTTAATAAGACGTGAAACCTTAAGATATTTGTCTAATCTCATTTTACCACCTAAAAATTCAGGACTGCTCCGAAGAACAGTCCGAATACGCTGAATTTTAACAATTATTTAACAGCGTTCTTAAGAGCTGCACCTGCCTTAAAGGAAGGAAGCTTTGCAGCAGCGATTTCGATAGCTTCACCTGTTTTGGGGTTGTGACCTGTTCTTGCTGCTCTTTCCTTAACTTCGAAAGTACCGAAGCCGATGAGCTGAACCTTTTCACCCTTTACGAGTGCTTCTTCGATGGAAGCGAGAACTGCTGAAAGAGCCTTGTCAGCATCCTTCTTTGAGATTTCTGCCTTTGCTGCAACTGCATTAATTAATTCAGTTTTATTCATTTTTGTTTTCCTCCAAAAATATGATTTATTTTTCCACGGGATTAATCCCGATTGGATACTAAATTTTTCTTCGCCTGATGCCAAAGCTTGTCCAAATCCTCGATGGCGGAGTTTTTCATGTCAATATTTCCTTCGGCGGCGAGCCTTTCAACCTCAAGAAAGCGGGAAATAAATTTCTCTGTAGAAATATTAAGTGCTTCCTCAGAATCAACACCGATAAATCTTGCCACATTTACACAAGAGAAAAGAAGGTCTCCGAGCTCTTCGGTTATATCTTTTTGCACACCTGATTTCACAGCTTCCTTCAGCTCCGCAATTTCGCTCTCAAGTGCATCAAAAGCTCCGTCAACGTTATCCCAATCAAAGCCTGCTTTTTTAGCTTTCTGCTGTATTTTTTGGCTTCTCATAAGTGCAGGAAGCTCCTTAGGAACTTTCAGCATAGATGAGCCCTGAGTTTTTTGGCCTTTACTTTTCCGTTTTATATCGTCCCAATTACTGAGCACTTCGTCAGTACTGTTTACCTCGATTTCACCGAAAACATGAGGGTGACGTTCAATGAGCTTTTTACAGATACCGTCACATACATCGAAAAAATCAAAAGAACCGATTTCCTTTTCGATCTGTGCATGAAAGACAACCTGTAAGAGAACATCTCCGAGCTCTTCCTCAAGTAAGGTTTTATCCTTTTTATTGATAGCCTCAATAACCTCATAGGTTTCTTCGATGAAATCCTTTTTTATGCTTTCATGACTTTGTTCAGCATCCCACGGACATCCGCCGGGAGCACGCAAAATAGCCATTATATCAAGCAAATCATCAATACCGTATCTGTCTTTGAAAGTAAATTTTTCCATTTTCTTTACCTCATTGTTTCTATTTTAACCTAATAATCCAAATTTTGCAAGGACTTTTGCAATTTTTTCTCCTTTTGGAAGCATTTCTATGTCATCTTTCACAATTCCTTTGAGTAAAAGTATAGAAATTGCATAAAAAACCGCACCGACACCTACTGCCAAAAGGGTTGTAAGACGACTTTCGATGGCGAAAACATCCACCAAAAGATAGTTAGCACCCCATGCACCTACGCCGCACATAAGAGCAGCAAGAAACGGTTTAAGGAAAACAGACATCAAATTCACCTTTACATCAACTGTTTTTGTGAGAACATTGAAATTAATCAATACCATTACGATATAGCATACCGTGGAACTGATACAGGCGCCCTTTATGTTAATATTCGGGTTTGCAATCATTATGAAGTTAAGAACAATTTTTATAACAGCACCTATAGACATAGTAACTATAGGCACCTTCGTTTTTCCTACAGCCTGAAGCATATTGGTAAGCGGTGATGCTATGGCAAAAAGAGGAAGTGCAAGTCCGTAAACAAACATCATCGGTGCCGCTGCAGGTGCAAATTCAGGATTATTTCCGCCGTAGAGAAGATCAAGTATTGGTTCGGAAAGAACCGCTATACCTATTCCGGCAGGCATTGCTATGAGCATGGCCACCCTCAGTGCGGATTCGACACAAAGCTTTATGTCGGCTTTGTTTTTCGCAGTCCATGCTTTTGACAGAACAGGAATGGCACTGATACCGAGAGTGAGAGTAATGGTAGGTATCAGATTTTTTATATTGATTACAGAGCCGTGCATACCGTAAAGATAAGTAGCAATATTTTCATCGAGAGTTTGTTCCGCAGCGAGAGTTGCACCATACATATCCTTGACAGTTTCAAAGCCCGTTTCAAGAGCCACAGCAAGTCTGCTTCTAATTGTAGTATCGTCAATAAGATTACTTATATTGAGAACAAGAGATGACGCAGCAACAGGAATCGAAATACGAAGAATACTGTTTCTTATATTTCTGTTCGTATCTGCGGCAGGAGAATTAATAAGCTCCTCTCTGGTAAAACCGAAACCTCTTTTTTTATATCTGACATAAAGATAAACAAGTCCGAGAGCAGAGCCGAGGGTAACACCTGAAATAGCCACTGCAGCACCGTACGGATAAACCGCAGCCATCGCCTCAGCCTTATTGGTTACCTCCACACCGAAAAGAGTCATCGCACCGTCTACGGCATTTTCTTCATAATAAGAAACCGCACCGTTCATAAACAGATAAGTAGCCGAAAGACCGAAAGCCAACTTTACAGCCGCTTCTATAACCTGTGAAACACCTGTAGGTGTCATATTGTTTAAGCCTTCATAATAACCGCGAAAGGACGACATCATACAACAGAAAAGCACACACGGTGCCACAGCAAGAACACTTATGTAATTCATCGGAGCCTTTGCCGAATAAACGGAATAGGGCACCGCAATAGCCATAAGAACAAGTGTACCCGTCAATCCTACAAGGAAAAACAACTTCTGTGATACTTTGAAGATAGCTTTTGCATCTCTTACTCTGCCAAGCTCCATATTCTGTGATACAAGCTTAGACACAGCGACAGGAAGTCCTGCCATGGAAATGGCGTAAAGCGGTGTATATACAGCATAAGCACCCGTAAAATAGCCGTAGCCCTCTGTGCCGAGGAGGTTATTCATGGGTATTTTATAAACTGCACCGATTAATTTAACGACAATGGTAGCTATCGCAAGCACACCTGCACCCGCAAGCAAGGACTGTTTTTTTCTTTCAGCCATTATTATCATCTCTTTTCTTGTAATATCTTATCCTATAAACTCATTTAAAAGTGAACCTTCGGGAACGGAATTCTCACCGATGGAAACAAATTTCAAAATTTTTTCTTTAAGTACTTTCGCTGCAGGATAGTATACACTCTTTTTATCCATACGGTCAAGCACCTTTAGAGCAACATCCTTAAAAGCACATACTTCATAGGGATGGATGGAGTCAATTTTTATGTCCGCCCTGTCCTCAAAGGGGAAAAGGTATCTGTCCTCACCCATCCTGACTCCGTTCCACAGATAAAAGGTGTTTTCGGGAGAAGAGTCACGGTGGTGAAAATCTCTTATCATACGGCGGACAAGACGGATATCTCGTTTCGACATAAAGACATCGTCTCCGTCAAAAATCCGCGAGGAAACACTCACATAAATTTTTACCATCTGCTCATTTTCAAGTTGGTCGGTTATTATCGGATTCAGAGCATGGAGACCTTCGACGATAATGATATCGTCGTAATCCGCTACTGTCTCTACATAATACTCACGCTTTTTGGTTTTAAAACTGAAGCGGGGCAATTTACATCTGCCCTCATTCATAAGAGAGTGAAGACATTCACCGATATAGTCCACATCGAGAGCCTTTACCGTTTCATAATCTACGGTGCCGTCCTCAAAAAAGTAAATTTCGCCCTGGCTTCTGTAAAAATCATCGAGAGAAATCATTTTTGCTTTTCTTCCCATAGCTTCAATAGCTGTTTTCAAAAGCTTTGAAGTGGTGGTTTTACCTGAAGAAGAGGGTCCTGCCACCATCACAAGAGTCCTCCCCTCCTTACTGCATATTTTTTCTGCAGTGGTTTCAATTATATCCTTATATCTGCTTTCACTTTCCGATATTATTTTTTCAGGTGCTTCCTTTGCGAGGAGGTTGATATTATCAACTGTTAGTTTATTCACATAATCACCCTTTAAAATGCTTTTCATAAAAGTTTATGATTTGTTCTTTTCGCTTTATTATTTCATCAAAAGAACCGATATATTCATATGGATATTTATAATTAAACACACGTTCAATTGAATTGTCATAAGGTGCTTTAAGCTTAGTTACGGCTCCTGCACCTACCGCGAAAACCGAATGTATTTCTTCCATCATATACACATTATAAAGACCCTCAAAGCCTTCTTTCGCCCAACCTACATTTTCCAGATTGCCGAGACATTTACTCTGACGGTACATATAATAAGGAATATATCCTTCATTGAGAAGCAGCTTTTGGGTAAGAGAAAGCATAGCTGAGGCTGTTTCGCCCGAATTGGTACCTCTCTTTTCTGTGACAATGGTCGATGAACGCTTAAGTGCCAGAGTATGTACTGTTATGTTTTCAGGTGAAAAAGACAAAGCCGTCCGAAGAGTTTTTTCGTAATTTTCTACAGTATCCTCGGGAAGCCCCGCAATAAGGTCCATATTGATATTGTCAAAACCCTTTTTTCTCGCCTGAATAAAAGCATCAACAGTCATCTGACTTGTATGATTTCTGCCGATAGCTTTAAGAACATCGTCTGAAAATGTCTGCGGGTTAATACTTATGCGGGTTGCACCGCATTTTTTTATAACCTCCAACTTTTCATCGGTAACGCTGTCCGGTCTGCCCGCCTCAATTGTATATTCTCTGACAGCAGAAACGGGAAAGCTTTCGCTTATGGCATCTGTTACCTTTTTTAAAAGCTCTGCCGAAAGTGCCGTAGGTGTGCCTCCGCCCATATATATGCTTTCGAGAGTGAGACCTAATTTTCCGGAAAATTCACCCGTTAGCCTTATTTCCTCACACAGCTTTTCCACATAAGACGGCATAAGCTTTTTTGCGCTCTCATTTGAATGTGAGATAAAAGAACAGTAACTGCATCTCGACGGACAGAAAGGAATGGATATATAAAGCGAATAGGATTTTTCCGTATTCACCGCCATAAGAGGCGCTTCGTTTTTTGCGACCATGAGAGCAAGAGAAGTTTTTTCTTCGCTTACCTTAAGCTCATTTATAAAATATTCACGTGCTTTTTCTTCGCCCATGGAAGACATAAGCTTGGTCATTAATTTGGCAGGTCTTACACCCGTGAGAATACCCCACGGAGGTGTATATGAGGTGTAAGAGCAAAGAAGCTCAAAGAGCATTACTGCACCTTTGCGCTCTAAAAAGCTTTCCTCGGTCTCATCCGACACCTTATCGCTGAAAGAAAACGTTTTTTCAGCTGAAAGCTCATCACCCGAAAGGGAAATCTTTATACGGACATTGCTGCCAACTGTTTCAAAAATACAGTAATCCTCTCCTTCCTCCTCTCTTTCCGAACAGAGAAATTTTTTCTCCGGGAAAAAGACACGAAGAAGATTTTCCGTTTCATAGTGATATGAATTATTTATATTAATTATCTGCATCTTATATACCTTTCATATAAGGATTATATGCTTTTTCGTAATCAAGATCCGTCAAAGCTTCGTGACCGGGATAAACTTTGTGAAAACCTTCAATAGCTTTCAGCCTTTTCATCGAAGCCATAATCTCATCCATACTGCCGCCGGGAAAATCCGTTCTGCCTATACTGAGACGGAAAAGAGTATCTCCGGTAAAAAGATGCTCACCGATTTTAAAGCAGACGCTGCCTACGGTGTGTCCCGGAGTGTGTATAACCTCTATTTCACCGTTACCGAAAGGAAGTCTGTTTCCGTCTTCGAGGAGAATATCCGCATCAAAGGACGGCGAAAAGAGACCGAAAAACGAGGCACGGCTTTCTTCCGAATCCTTCAGACAAACAGCATCAAGACGGTGCACGGCTATTTGGCCGCCATAGCCGTCCTTTAACTTCTGTGTACCTGAAATATGGTCAAAATGTCCGTGAGTAAGAAGGATGTATCTGAGCTCCCTTACCCCCTCTTCTTCCAAAGCTTTACGGAGTTTATTTCCGAAAGATCCGGGATCGATAACTGCTGCATCACCGTTTTCAGCCGTAATTATACAGCAATTACTCATCAAAGGAGTGAGAGGACAAACTCTTACTTTTATATCCATCGGTATCACCTCGTTATTATTTCTTCCATTCGTCCGTGTCCATTATTATGGTAACAGGTCCGTCATTAATAAGTCCTACATCCATATCCGCACCAAAAACGCCCTTTGCTACCTTTTTTACGCCGGAAGAAAGAAGCTCATTACAGAATTTTTCATAAAGGTCATTTGCGATATCGGCAGGAGCGGAGTTTGTAAAAGATGGTCTTCTGCCATGAGAAACATCAGCACACAAGGTAAATTGTGAAACCACCAAAACCTCTCCGTCCACCTTATCCAAAGAAAGATTCATTTTATCATTCTCATCGGTGAAAATTCTAAGCTGTGCCACCTTTTTGGCTAAAAGCTTCATTTCTTCTTCTGTATCTCCCTGTACAACGCCCAACAGAACAAGAAATCCTTTACCTACCTCGCCTGTTATTTTTCCGTCTACAGTGACCGACGCCTTTTTTACTCTTTGTATAACAGCTTTCATATTATAAACCCGAACGCTCGGTTTCGAGAACGCCCTTAACTTTCTTTAATTTTTCACATACGCTTTTGAGATGCTCTGCACCGTTTACCGTAATGGTCATATATATGGTGCATCTGCCGTCAGAAGCATCCTTGGTAAAGATAGAATGAATCATAACGTGCATATTTGCTATAACAGCCGATAAATCGGCAAGCATACCCATACGGTTCATACATGTTACGGCGAGCGTTACACGGTAAGAATTCTGCACCTTTCTGTCCCACGATGCATTAATCCATCTTTCCGGCTCCGCAGCTCTCGAAATGTCCTTTGGTACATTTACACACTTTCTCGTATGAATTGACACACCGTGACCGCGGGTTATAAAACCGATAATATCGTCACCGGGCAAAGGATCACAGCACCGAGAGAATTTTATAAGACAGTTATCTATACCTTCGATAATTATACCGTCGGCACTTTTGGTTATCTTTTTGGGCACAGGTTTTATGGCTACCTGTGCTTCGGGTGACATTTCCTTTACCAACTTGGCATAGTCATCCTTTATTCTCGGTATGATTTTTGTGAGAGTAAGACCACCGTATCCTATGGCTGCAAAGAATTCATCGATACTGTTGCAATGCTGCCTTTCGGCTATTTTACCGATAAATTCGAGCATTTGCTTTTCGGGAAGCACGATATTGTTACGTTTGAATTCACGTTCAACCTCCGCTTTACCCTCTATGATATTTTCTTCTCTTTTTTCTTTTTTGAACCATCCTCTGATTTTAGTTCTTGCAGAGGTAGTTTTTGCAATCTTAATCCAATCTCGGCTCGGTCCCTTGCCCTGCTGTGAGGTGGTAAGGATTTCAATAATTTCGCCGTTGTTTACCTTATGGTCCAAGGTAGTTATTCTGCCGTCAACCTTTGCACCTATCATTTTGTTACCTACAGCCGAGTGAATTGCGTAAGCAAAGTCGATAATGCATGAGCCCATAGGAAGACTGATAACATCACCCTTCGGGGTGAAGGCAAAAACCTCTTCGGGTACGAAATCGGTTTTAATGGTTTTTACGATTTCTTCCACATCGTCGCTTTCCTTCTGACTTTCAAGCAGCTGTCTTATCCAGGAAAGACGTTCCTCAAACTTTACCTTGCCGCTCATACCCAACTTATATTTCCAATGGGCAGCGATACCGTATTCAGCAGTATGGTGCATTTCCCATGTTCTTATCTGAACCTCAAAGGGTACACCGGCTTTACCGATAACGGTAGTATGCAGCGATTGGTACATATTTGGCTTAGGAGTGGAAATATAATCTTTGAATCTGCCTAAAATCGGATTAAACATATCGTGGATGATACCGAGACAGCAGTAGCATTCATAAACGGAATCCACAATGAGTCTTACGGCATAAATGTCATAAATTTCATCAATGGTTCTGTTCTGCATATAGGTTTTACGGTAAATACCGTGAACACTTTTTATTCTGCCTTCAATGTGAACGTTAGGTACATCTTTTCGCACTCTTTCCGAAATTTCATCTTTGATATTTTCGAGAAAGCTATGACGTGATTCTACCTGCTTTTCCAAAGTCTTTGCAATTTCACCGTATGCCACCGGATCAAGAAAGCTGATAGCAAGATCCTCAAGCTCCTCTTTGAAGGCACGTATACCGAGACGGTGAGCTATGGGAGCATAAATTTCCAAAGTTTCTCTCGCTTTATATCGCCGCTTTTCTTCGGGCATAAATTTAAGCGTACGCATATTGTGAACACGGTCAGCAAGTTTGATGATAACCACCCTGATATCTCTCGACATGGCGAGAAACATCTTTCTGATATTTTCGCTTTGCTGTTCCTCTTTGCTGGACGCTGTAGGAATTTGACCGAGCTTGGTTACACCGTCAACAAGATGTTCCACATCCGGTCCGAACATTTCTCTTATTTCTGCTGCAGTTGTAGGTGTATCCTCAACCACATCGTGCAGAAGTGCCGCACAGACGGAGTCCGCATCCATGCCCATATCCGCAAGAATACGGGCTACAGCAATCGGATGAATAATATACGGCTCACCCGAACGGCGGCGCTGTTCTTTATGTGCTTCATCAGCTATGGTGAAAGCTTTTTTTATTTTTTCTATATCTTCTTTTGTAAAGCTTTCTTTCACCGTTTCAATAAGTCCCTGAAAATCTTTATAATAATCCATTACTGTATCCCCCTTTCCTACAGATATTTTTTTATATGCTTTATAATACGTGAATCGTCGAGATTTACTTTGACAGAGGTATCTCTGATGCTGATTTGTCCGTCTTCCTTTTTCAGTATTCCCAGCTCAATAAGAGTATCAATGGCCGTAAGTACCGTACAGGCATTACTTCCGTCACCGCCCAATCGATAACAAAGAACATCGCTGTCATAACTCCAAATTCCGATATTTCTTATATAACGGTACACATCGGCGACATTTTGTCTCGACGGGAGAATAAAGGCTGCTTCTTTAGGAGAAAGTCTTTCCTTGCGGCGCATTTTTTCATAAAGGCGGATGCTTTTCAGATATTTTTCATCATCAGTACCCGACATTCTGACGTCTCTTATGTATATGCTGACTCTTACCTGTCCCATATATTCATTTCTTTCCAATCTTACAGCCAGATCAAGACTGTCGCCGGGTGCATAAGGAAATTCTTTTTCGGTCACACCAAAATAAACAGCAGAAAAAGATGTATTACCTTTTCGGAAGTTCAATCTTAAGTGCTTTCCCGAACCGATGGTTTGTAAAGAAGAAAGAGTAACACCGAAAAGGCCGAACATCGGTTGCGGATTTCCGGCACCGAAGGGCTCAAGTGCAGAGATTACAGACAAAATATCCGCTGAAATAAATTCAGGCTTAAGCCTGCAATCAAGCTCAGTTACGGGAAAAGGCATTTCTACTGTCTTTGCATAATCGGCAATTGCCTTACGGAAAGCAGGGATATTTTCACTTTTCATTCCGAAGCCTGCAGCGAGAACATGTCCGCCGTAATGCGAAAGCAGCTCTTTTGCACCGGAAATAGCATCGTAAAGAGAAAAGCCCTCAATGCTTCTGCCTGATCCTTTAGCCTCTGTACCGTCATCAGTTATAACTATACATGGCTTACCGTACTTGCTTACCAAGCGTGATGCCACTATACCGATAACACCGCCATGCCAATTTTTACCCGAAAATATAAGCACTCTTTCGCACAGCATATCGGGATTACTTTTAATTTGTTCTTCGGCTTCCGCGGTAATTCTCTTTTCGATTTCCTGTCGTTCATTGTTTGATTTATCTACCGTTTCGACTATAACAGACACTTCTCTCTCAGTCTCGCCGAGAAGAAGCTCAAGTGCTTTTGAAGCATGGTCCATTCTGCCGATAGAGTTGATTCTGGGAACAAGAGAGAAGGCAACAGAGGCAGCACTAAGATTTTTGCCGTCCATCCCTGCCTGTTTTTTCAGTGAAGCTATACCCATACAGGTTTCACTGTTAAGCCGTCTGAGACCGTGCTTTACGATGGTACGGTTTTCGCCGGTCAAAGACACTATATCTCCGATGGTACCGATGGTAACCAAATCGGAAAACATATCAAGCATCTCTTCGTCATCAGCACCGGAAAGTGCGCAGATAACCTTGAATGCGACACCTACGCCTGCCCATAATTTATACGGACAAGGGCAATCATGTCTGTGAGGATCTACCACAGCTTCCGCACGCGGTATTCTGTCGCTTGCTTTGTGATGGTCGGTTATTACCAACTCCATACCCAGCTCATAAATATATTCTGCCTCCTCAAAGGCGGAAATACCGTTATCAACGGTTATAATAAGTTCAGCACCAAGTTCCTTAAGCTTTTTTACGGCACCTTTATTAAGACCGTAGCCCTCACTGTTTCTGTCGGGAATATAAGTTATGACATCGCAGCCGTTCATTTCAAAGAAGCGGTACATAAGAGCCGTAGATGTAACACCATCAGCATCATAATCGCCGTATATAGCAATTTTTTCACCGTCATCCATGGCACGGCTTATTCTTTCAACGGCTTTATCCATATCTTTTATTTCAAAAGGACTGATAAGCGTTTTGCTTTCAGAGAAAAACTCAGCAATTTCGCCCTCATCGGTAATACCACGTGCCACCAAAAGCAAAGCGGCAAAGGGGTCTATTCCGTACTCTTCGGCTATATCTGATGCAAGCTCTTTATCAAGAGAAGATACTACCCATTTTTTACGGCTCATTTATCTCAGTCCTTTCTGTTAATTTTTCTATAAATAATTTTTTAATTATAGCACTATTTTTATTCTTTTTCAATATTTCGACCGCAGTGTCTGACAATTTCTTTCAAAAAAACTGCACCGAACTTATTAAGCTTATGATCTGAAATTCCTTCTATTTTTCTGAGCTGCTCCATATTCTCAGGTTTTTCGGCAGCCATTTTAATTATGGCGTAATCCGTAAGCACAGAATAATCGGGAACTCCGCTTTTATGAGCCAAAAGCTTACGCAGAGTCTTAAGCTTAAGAAGCAAACGTATGTCCACATCCGACGAATCGGCGGCAGAAACGGATTTGTCGCTTTTTTCGGCGAATTTTCGGACTCTTTTTCCGTTCCATAAAACATCAGAGCATTTATCCTCAAGATAAAGACTCCCTGTCCTTTTTTCGGAAATATATGCATATTTAATAAAATGATCAATGTGCTTTTCTATTTCACTTTCTGCACTGTCACTCATAGCAGCGAAGGTTTTAAGCTGATGATAATTTTTCGAGACAATGTATTCTGTTTCGTTACCCTTGAGAATATCGATAACAGTTCTTTTGTCTTCGCTTTCCCTTACTCTTTTTATGCAGGAAAAAATTTTTTGTGCAGGCACGGTAATATCAATACTCATATCGTTACCGTTACAGCCTGAACAGCTGTTACATTTGCCCTTCGTTTTTTCACCGAAATAATTAAGGATGTAATTTCGAAGGCATGTTGCTTTGGTGGAATAATAAATCATCTTTTCCAGCTTCTGAAGTCTCAACTGACGCAAAGTTTCGATTTCTTCATCACTGAGGCCGGGGTTTTCTTCGGGATTATCAATAAAATATTTCTGCATTCTTACATCCGAGGCTCCGTAAAGAAGCACACAGTCTGCCTCGTTGCCGTCTCTGCCCGCTCTGCCTGCTTCCTGATAATAGCTTTCAATATCACCGGGCATATTATAGTGAATTACAAAGGAGACATTTGACTTGTCTATCCCCATGCCGAAAGCGTTAGTGGCAATAATAATCTCTTTTTCGTCACCGATAAAAAGCTCCTGATTCAGCTTCCTTTCCTGTTTGGTGAGACCTGCATGATATTTGGTAACGCTGTATTTTTCTTCACGCAACGTTTCATAAAGCTCATCCACATTTTTTCGGGAAGAGCAGTAAACAATACCGCTTCTGCCCGAATAAAGATCAAGATATCTTTTCAGTGCCACAAGCTTAACCTTAGGTCTGACGACTTCAAAATAAAGATTTTCTCTGTCAAAGCCCGTCACCACTCTCAAAGGATTTAAAAGACCGATCAGGTTTTCGATATCATCCCTTACTCTGCTGGTCGCTGTGGCTGTAAATGCAGTCACAACGGGTCTTTCAGGTAAAGAAGAAATGAAGGTGCTTATGTCAAGATAAGCAGTGCGGAAATCGTGACCCCAATGAGATACACAGTGCGCCTCATCTATGCACAGCATAGAGATTTTAACATGACGGCAGAAATCAGAAAAAACAGGTGTAAGCAGTCTTTCGGGGGCCACATATATTATCTTATACTGACCCGCCTGTGCTTTGGCATAAACTGTATTAAGCTGTCTTTCGGACAGAGATGCATTAATGTATGCACTTTTAATTCCGAGCTGAGTGAGAGCGTTCACCTGATCTTTCATAAGAGAAATCAAAGGCGAAATAACAAGAGTTATGCCGTCGAGCATAAGAGCCGGCACCTGGAAGCATATGGATTTGCCTGCACCTGTGGGCATAATCCCCATCACGTCTCTGCCCGACAGAATAGCATCTATCAGCTCTTCCTGTCCGTGGCGGAACTCACTGTATCCGAAATATCTGTTCAGAACTTCAAATTTATTCAAATGCTTACCTCCCTGAGGCAATCGGTTATTTTTTTATCAAAAGAAAAAGCGTTTCGATGCCCACCTTCTGATGGTTTTGCTGGAATAGCAGTAGAAGAAAAAACAGGCAACGGCAAACAAAGAAACAAAGCAGATAATACCGATTTCCGTGCCGTAAGCAAAAACCTGTGCAGCATTAAGAATGATACCGCTGAAAAGAAGAGCGAAAGAAAGCGAGAGAAAGACAAAAGCGATTTTAAGAATAATATGTCTCTCCTTTTTGTACCACAGCATATAAACGAGAACACATGCACTGCAGGAAACTATTACGGGTAGAAGACATTCAATAAAAAGCTCCATATCTCCGTAAAGCCACACAAAAACCAATGCATTGAGACATGCTAATATGCTGTCTGCAGTCCAAAGAATATACGGAAACGGTCTCTTTGTGGCAAAGGGCAGGACAAAAGCTGACCAAAGAAAAAGTGTGCCCGAAATAACACCCAATGACCATGGATTGCTTTTAAAAAGAGTTAAATTCAGAAGTACACACACTATGTTCGGTATAGCCATAACGGTAGTCACTATGGCAAGAATAAGCTTTTTTCTGCCGTAAGGCGAAAGCTCATCAGGAAGATGGACATGTTCGGAAAAAGGATGAGGGGCTTCCCTCTGTTCGGTTACATTTTCATTCGGATTGTAAACGGCTGTACCGCACAGTGCACATTTATGTGCACTGATATCAAGTTCAACACCGCAGTTAACACAGTAAGACATTTTAGTTCTCCTTTGATTTTATTGTGTATATTTTAATCTCTGTTGCTTTCGATTTTAACATGGACACCCATTTTGACCAAACGTGTAAAAAACTCTCTTTGGATGTCAGTTTCCTCATAACAGCTGGAAAAACCGAAAATCAAGGTATCGCCCGTGCTCATAACAGAGCATCTGGCACCGTTCAGTTTACCTGCCCCCGTATAAAAGATATACTTTTCCACATGCTCGTACATTTCCTCAGGAAGTTTGACAAGACCCACGTTTGAAAGCAGAATAGATGTTTTTTGCTCCGCAGTAATGAAAAAGGTTATCGCTACACCCAAATTTTTCACAGGAAGAGGAAGGAGTCTGGCGACGGGATTTCTTTCAATTTTTAAATTATCCGTCATCAGAGAATTAATCAGCTTAGGATCATTTGCCAAACGCAGCTGAAGGGAAACGGAACGAAGGATTTCTTCAAAGGTGTATTCACCCAAATTAGGATTAATTCTGACCACCAAACAAAGAACAAAGTTTCTCAAGGTTTTCGACGGAAAGGCCTTACGTAAATTTACGGGGACCTGTACACTGATTTCTTTTTGCTTTTTGTTTTCACGAAGCTGTTTTCGGTAATGAATATCAACCAACATCGCCGTAAAGAATTCCGTAACCGTGACACCGTAGCTCTTTGCTATAGCATGAATTTGCTTAAAAGACATTATACCCGTCATATAATTGCCCGTATGACGCTCTACCTTTGTCCCTTTGGCGTGATACGCCCATTTGTCACCGCGGTCAAATTTTACTTTGGAGGATGCATATTTGCTGTAAGCATCTTCAAGCTCCTCCGGCTTAGGTTCTTCATTTACATCGAGAACAAATTCGTTGCAGGAAATGGTGTGACCTTTCATCCGAAGATATTCGGCAGCAAGAGTGGAAACGAAAATCACTGCACCGTAGCCATCACAGAGAGCGTGATAAACATCCACACAGATTCTTTTTCCATGATAATAAGTACGGAAAAGGAATCCGTTATTTTCTTTGAAATTTATACGGTAGCATGGATTATTTATATCGGGGCAAACGAGAGGCTTTTCGGGATTTTTTTCAAAATAATGCCAGAAAAAGCCGTTCCTTATACGCACATTGAAACTCGGTATTCTTTTTAGCGTTTTTTCCAATGCTTTTTCAAGAACCTCAGGGTCAATCTCCTCTTTTAGTTCCACACCGAAGCGAAAAACATTTGACCAGGTTCTCGAATTCTGACCGGGAAATATTTTTGCAGCGTTATCAAGTCTGAACCATTCAAAGGTGTTCTTTCTCATAGAAGTACTTTTCTCCTTTATATAAAGTAACTTAGCGAAAACAGAAACATATAGTACATTATACTATACCGAAAGACAAATGACAATAGCAAATTTTAAAATTGACAAAAACAAAATTTTAAAATCAGCAAAAAACCTCCTGTTATTTTTAAAGGGCTTCTTTCGGCAGTTCAAAACCGAAAGAAACCCTTTATTTGTTTTATGAGATATGCTCTTTAGAGCGCATGATTGTATTTTATTTTTGCATATGATTCTGCACAAGCTTATCTGTATCTATTCCGGTAATTTTATCAAATTTCGGAATAAACAGGTATACCCTGCGTGCTATTTTTACCGCCTTATTTATAATCCCGGCAACTATTACAAATTTTAATATCTTTTTAGGAAGATTGATTACAGTTTCACGATCCATCGCTTTTCTCCTTAATCGTCAATAGAAATGGTATATCCGCACTCACTGAAATAGCGGACAAGAAATTTTTTATTATTACCCTTACTGAGCCACAGCGTGGATACCTTACCGGTTTTAATTATATCATCCAGAAGCTCCTTGTTGCCGTTTACCCAGGCTTTGTATTCAATATCCGGCATAAATATAACATTGCCCGACACAAAATCACCTCTCGAATTATTCTCACAAGCATTATTGTCTCTTTTTATTATATTATATTCCTAAGGCAAATATCAATAGCTGAAATTAAATATTTTCTCTTTTTTTATTGTAGGTTTTACACAAAAATCGTCATAAGCAGGTGCTTAATTTTAACTTGCCAATTAATGCAAACCATGATAAAATAAACAAGTTGAAATTATAATAAAAATCAGGTGAAATAATGGATGTAAGAAACAGCGTAAGAAATGTAGCCATCATCGCCCATGTTGACCACGGTAAAACAACCATGGTTGACGAGCTTCTCAAACAGAGCGGTACTTTCCGTGAAAATGAACAGGTGGCCGACAGAGTTATGGACTCAAATGACCTGGAAAGAGAAAGAGGTATCACCATCCTTTCCAAAAACACTTCCGTAAATTACAGGAATGTTAAAATCAATATCGTTGACACACCGGGACACGCTGACTTCGGCGGTGAGGTCGAGCGTATTCTCATGATGGTTGACGGTGTACTTTTACTTGTAGATGCTTTTGAAGGCTGTATGCCGCAGACAAGATTCGTTTTAAAAAAAGCATTAGGTCTCAAAAAGAAGGTGCTGGTTGTAGTCAATAAAATTGACCGTCCCGGTGCAAGACCTGCAGAGGTTATCGACGAGGTGCTTGACCTTTTCATAGATCTTGGTGCCGATGAAGACCAGCTTGATTTCCCGGTTATTTATGCTTCGGCAAGAGACGGTTATTCTTCAAAGGATGAAACCGCAAGAGAGGGCGATATGAGACCTTTGCTTGATGCTATACTCGAAAACATCGACCCTCCCAAAGGTGAGATTGAAGGACCAACTCAGATTCTTTTTTCCTCACTCGATTACGATGATTACATCGGAAGAATCGGTATCGGCAGAGTGGAAAGAGGCACGGTAAAGCAGGGGCAGCAGGTGGTTCTTTGCAATAACGACGGCGAAAGAAAAAACGTAAGAATATCTAAGCTTTATCAGTTCGAAGGACTCAAAAGAGTCGAGGTTTCCTCAGCTTCATTGGGTGACCTGATATGCGTTTCGGGTATTTCCGAGCTTAATATCGGTGACACGGCCTGTGATCCCGAACATGTGGAAGCTTTGCCCTTCGTAAAAATCGATGAGCCCACCATTTCAATGAATTTCATCGTTAACAACAGTCCCTTTGCCGGTAAAGAGGGTAAATTTGTCACATCAAGAAATATCCGTGACAGACTTTTCAAAGAAGTGGAAACCAATGTTTCAATGCGAGTTGAGGAAACAGAAACCACCGACAGTTTCAAAGTAAGCGGCAGAGGTGAGCTTCATCTTTCCATACTTATCGAAACCATGCGCCGTCAGGGCTATGAGTTTTCCGTTTCACGTCCCAAGGTTATTCTCAAAGAAGAAAACGGTGTAATGATGGAGCCTATGGAGCTTCTTATCGTGGAGGTTCCCGAACAGTATGTAGGCGCAGTAATAGAAAAGCTCGGCTCAAGAAAAGGCGAGCTCGAAAATATGGGCACAAGAGACGGCGGATCCACACATCTCGAATTCAGGATTCCTTCACGCGGTCTTATCGGATACAGAAGCGAATTTATGACCGATACCAACGGTAACGGCATTATGAATCAGCTTTTTGCCGGCTATGAGCCATATAAGGGTGACATAGTAACCAGAGAAAGAGGTTCAATCGTCGTTCATGAAACAGGTGAAAGCTCCGCCTACGGTCTTTTCAACACCCAGGACAGAGGCAGACTTTTCATCGGTGCAGGCGTTCCCGTTTACGAGGGCATGATCGTCGGTGAGTGTGCAAAATCAGAGGATGTGGTATGTAATGTATGCAAACAGAAGCATTTGACAAACACACGTGCTTCCGGCTCTGACGATGCTCTTCGTCTCGTTCCTCCCGTGACACTTTCATTGGAGCAGTGTATGGAATTCATAAAGGATGACGAGCTTTTAGAGGTTACTCCCCTCTCGCTCAGACTCAGAAAGACCATTCTTTCAAAGGAACAAAGAATGAAAAAGCAGTTTAAGAAAAACTGATACAAATAAATTTACCTCACAATCCATATCGGATTGTGAGGTTTTTAGTATCAGAAAGGCTGTGCTTTACTGCAAGGCCGGGGGCCAAGCCCCTGTATACAGGGAATCCCGGCGACAAATTGGCGCCGGGATTGACCGTTTACGGTCGCTTGGCCCCCGTGACGTAAAAATCAGCACTCACCTTTACGATAAGTGCTGACTCTGTTTTATTGTTCGTTTTCATTGAGCCTTCTGTAAATTCCGTTTTCCTTTGCCATAAGCTCTTCGTGTGTGCCCTGCTCTTCGATACCCTTTTCCGTAAGTACGATAATACGGCTCGCATTTCTAACCGTGGAAAGACGGTGCGCTATGGTAAAGGTCGTTCTGTCCTTAGTAAGCTCTGCAAGAGATTTTTTGATATACTGTTCGCTTTCATTATCAAGTGCCGAGGTCGCCTCATCCAAAATAACAACAGGAGGATTTTTGACGAATACTCTGGCAATACTTATTCGCTGCTTCTGGCCGCCGGAAAGCATCACGCCTCTTTCGCCTACATATGTATCATAGCCGTCAGGTAAAGATTTAATGAAATCATGTGCACCCGCTCTTTTAGCCGCTTCGACGGCATCCTCACGGCTTGCCCCTTCTTTACCGTAAAGAATATTTTCCATTACAGAGCCTGAAAACAGATAAACATCCTGTTGAACAACACCGATCGCAGCACGGAGAGATTCAAGTGACAGATCATTTATATTTTTTCCGTCGAGCTTTATTTTTCCGCCCGTCAGCTCATAGAAACGGGAAAGCAGACTGCAGAGAGTTGTCTTGCCGCTGCCCGAAGGGCCTACGATGGCGATATTTTCACCCTTCTTCACGGAAAGATTTATATTGGCAAGCACGTTACCTTTTTCGCTGCTGTAGCTGAAGGTTACATCCTCAAAATCAATGTTACCTTTTACATCGTTGATTTTTTCGGTGGCTTCGTAGCCCTTTTCAGAGGGAGTTTCCAAAATCTCCGCAAAACGTATAACACCCGTAACACCCTTTTCAAACTGCTCGGTAAATTCAACTATACGCTTGATAGCAGAAATAAGCATACCGATGTAAAGCAGATAAGCGGTCATATCAGCGGCAGTGATTTGTCCTTTAATGAGAAATACACCGCCCAAAAGAATCATAATGATATACATTAGACCGTCAAACAGCCTGACAACAGCGTTCAGCCTTGCCATATATTTATAAGACGCAGTCTGCACGGCAGCGAGCTTCTCGCTTTCCTTGTTGAATTTTCCTCTTTCTATATTTTCATTACCGAAAGATTTTACCACCCTTATACCCAAAAGAGTAGTTTCTGTCTGAGCGTTCACATCACCTGCAATTACTCTTCTTTCGGCAAAAACCTTTCTCATTTTTCGTCTGAAATACATCGTACCCCAGAAAATAAGAGGTATCACCACAAAGGTGGAAACCGTCAGCAAAGGATTTATGGTAGCGAGAACCGCAAAGGAAACAGCTACCTTGATGCCTGCTATAAAAAATTCTTCAGGACAGTGATGTGAAAATTCCGCAATATCAAAAAGATCAGTTGTTATTCTGGACATAAGCTGTCCGACCTTGGTTTTATCGAAATAGCTGAAGGGAGCAGTAAGAAGATGGGAGAACATATCCTCACGCATATCTCTTTCGATTTTTACTCCCATTCCGTGACCGACATAAATCATATAGTATCCGGCACACATATCAACTATTTTGAACACAGCATAAACCGCCGCCATAGAAAGTATCAATTCGAGAGTAAGCGACGAAATATCCGTTGTGGCAATATTTGTAATTTCTCTGACCATCATGGGAAGTATAAGCTCCGCGCCGGTGGTAAGTGCAGCGCAGAAAAGATCGAGAAAAAGTACCTTTTTATGCTTTTTGAAATAGGGTAAAAACCATTTTACCATTACACCTTTATTTTTCATTTAATCACCTGATATCTTTATGTTAAATTATTCTGCTGCCGGAAAATATTTTTCTTTGAGTGTTTCGTATTCTTCGTAAGCCGCTTTCATTTTGAGAAGAGCTTCAGCCTCTTTAAAGGGTTTTACGGCGGTGTTATAAAGACTAAGCTTTTTCTGCGCCTGTTTTTTAGCTTTTCTTTCTGCCGAAGTGCTTTCGCTCATAGAATTAATGCTGTTAGCACAGATTTCGTCATATGCAGCGATACCATCAGGAAAATAAGTTCTGATAATAGCTGCACTTCTTTCGAGGGCTCTAAAATATTCCAAAGCATCTCTTTTGGCGAGCTTTTCTGTCTTTGTGACGGCAAGAAGCTTTTTAATTTTTTCCGACTCCTCTGTATCAAATGCAGCAAGAGAACCTATGCCGCATCCAACAAGTCTTTCTGCACGCTGAAGCTTTGCTGAATATTCTTCGCCTTTAAATTTTTCGAGCTCATTAACTGTAAGCTCGGCTCCTTCTATGTCCTCAAGCTTACGATTTTCTCTGTCAGCAAGAACAGCACGAGCCTCCTCAACCTCTTTTACAACTTCAGCAAACTTTTCCTCGGAAAATTCACCGCTGACGTAATCCTCAAATACAGCACGGATTTTAAGCACTTTAATCATATTGCTTCTTTTATTTTCATCGAGATCATAGAAAAAGAAAGGAATTGCTGACAGCAGTGTACCGATAACACTGCAAATAAGAAGCGCATACACTAAAGGGTTACGGAAATTTGCATCATAAAGCGCATCATAATTATTGGTAAAACCTAACCCTTTGAGAATTACAGGAATTGCATAGCCTGTTCCGAGTGAAATAACAGAGGTAAGAAGCGGTCCGCTCTGACCGATAAAGCCTTCAAGTCTGTCTCCTGTTTTATACTGTTGATAATCCATCATATCAGCATTCATGGCAGGGATGTAAATTATGGAAAGAGCACCGAACATATCCTTCAGGAACATAAAAACAAAAACAAGGACATAATTTCTGTAGCAGGCAAGCATCATAGCTATACTTACAACCTGACCGAATATGGAAAGGAAGCATATTTTTTTCTTTCCTATTTTGTTCATAATAGGCGCAGCCAGAACCATACCCGGAGTAGATGCCTCGCCCTTAAGAACGACCATAAGTGCATAAAGCGTAGGATTATTCATACCGTAATAAAATATCCATTGAAATACATTGCCGTAGCCGCCATTAAGGAAGCCAAGCCAGTTAGAAGAATTTATTATCCAAAAATACTTATTTTTCGAAACCTTTCTCAGCCCTTCCGTAAAGCTCATTTTCTGCACATAGTTTTTAGGTACGATAATTTTTTCCTCTGTACCGAAAACAGCAAGCATACTCACGGCAAGACCAATGATACAGAATACAGGAAAAGCCTTTCTGTAGGTAGAAAGATCTTCCATTTTACCGATAAGAGGCAATACAGGATTAATTACAGTAGGAGCAAATGAATAGATAATCGAACTGATTTCAATTATCCAACCTCTTTCACGGGAGTTTGGAGAAAGAACCTGTGCGAGACTGATGTATGCTGACTGATAGAACGGTGAAAAAAATTGAAGAAGAGTATAAATGACAAAAACGGTTATGCATTTCTCATCATATTCCATCGCTTCATAAGGCATATATACAAAGGCTGTTCCCAAAATCGCCGTAGGCAAGCCGAGATAAAGTATGTACGGTCTGAATTTACCCATTTTACTTCGAGTGTTATCAAACATCATGGCTCTGGCAGGAGCAATAAGCAAACTAAGAATAATTGAAATCGCATTCATAGTCTGAAGGTCAATAGCCTTAATACCTATAGAAGCACCTACTATCATACTGCCTGCACTAAGTGCTATCATCCCCACTAGGGAGAAGATAAAATAAACACCTGCACCGCCGACAGAATAAGCGACCAACTCTCTGTAAGACACATATTTGCCTTCGGGAGCCTTTTTCCAATTGCATTTAATTTCCTTAAGCTTATCTTTCACAAAAACCGATATTTTTTTCTTTTCTTCCATTTCTTTCTCTCCCTTCTACCGGTTAATTTTATCACTTTTCTTTTTTCTTTTCAATAAGTTACGAAAAAAGACTGCCGAACACCGACAGTCTTAATTATTATAAATCAACCGAAGAACGCCTTGTGTACGGCTGAAACAGCCTTATCTGCAAGCTCCTTATCAATAAGAACGCTGATGGTGATTTCACTGGTAGAAATCATCGAGATATTGATGCCCGCTTCATAAAGAGCACCGAACATTTTTGATGCTGTGCCTGAATGAGACTGCATGCCTGCACCCACGATGGAAATTTTGGCGATGGTTGTATCGGAAGAAACAACTGCACCCTCCATAGCAAAGATATCTTCAAGAATTGCCACTGCCTCATCCGCAAAGCTCTTTGCGCAAGTGAACGAAATATCCTTTGTGCCGTCACGTCCTACAGACTGAAGAATAACATCAATGTTTATCTTTTTCTGTGCAAGTCTTGAGAACATTTTAAAAGCGTTACCGGGAATATCCTTCATACCTACTACTGAAATTCTGGCAACATCTGTATCCTTAGTTACGCCTCTGATTAACATTTTTTCCATATTAGCAACCTCCCTGACGATTGTTCCGTTTTCTCTTACCATGCTCGAAAGAACTTCAAGCTCAACATTATATTTCTTTGCCATTTCTACTGAACGGTTATTAAGAACCTGTGCACCGAGAGTGGCAAACTCAAGCATTTCATCATAAGTGATGTCTGTAAGCTTTTGTGCATTTTCGACTTTTCTGGGGTCAGCAGTAAATACACCCGTTACATCGGTATAAATCTGACAGCGGTCAGCGTGAAGAGCAGCAGCAATAGCCACAGCAGATGTATCGGATCCGCCTCTGCCCAAAGTGGTCATGTCATCGTATTTATTGAGACCCTGGAAGCCTGCTACGATAATGATTTTTTTCTGATCAAGCTCTCTTTCGAGTCTTTCTGTTTTTACCTCGTGTATTCTCGCCATACCGTAAGCAGAATTGGTGGAAAAGCCTGCCTGCCATCCCAAAAGCGAGATAACCGGATAACCAAGTCCTTCAATAGCCATGGCAAGGAGTGAAATAGAGATCTGTTCACCGGCAGTAAGAAGCATATCCATCTCTCTTTTAGAAGCATTGGGATTTATTTCCTTTGCTTTTTCGATAAGATCATCGGTAGTGTCGCCCTGAGCGGAAACAACAACTACTACATTATTACCCTTTTTATAGGTATCGGTAATGATGCGGGCCACATTCATTACTCTCTCTGCATTCGCGACAGAAGAGCCGCCGAATTTCTGAACTATAAGAGCCATACTCTTCCTCCTTTATTAATATTCAACTGTTCTGATGGTGCTGATAACGGAAAGAGGCAACTTGGTAATAATCTTTCTAAGCTCTCTTTCCTTCATTACGGGTGTTACGAAAGCGATTTCGTCAAAGCTTTGTCCTTTTCTTTCGAGGAAGGTTACACATCCCAAATGATTTTCGATTTCTGCTTTGGCATTTTCCATACTCTCAGCGGTAGCTCTGACGTAAAGAGAAGCTTCCTCGTCAAGATAATCCGCAAGAAGACCTTCCTTTGCTTCATCCCAACCAAAGAATTTTCTTTCCTTAGTGTTACACGCACAGTCAATTACATCTCCTACCACAGCAGAAGCGGTGGCAAGCTTACCTGCCCCCTGTCCGTAAAGAACCACATCACCTACTGCATCACCTCTTACAAGGCAAGCATTAAATACACCGTTTACACCTGCAAGCATGCTTTCATTTTTCACAAAGCAGGGAGAAACCGTAAGACTGATTTTACCGTCATTCATTTTCTTGGCTTTAGCGATGAGTTTGATTACACAGCCGTAAGAAGAAGCATAATCCACATCCTCAAGAGTGATTTTTGAAATACCCTCTGTGTGAACTCCGTCGGGATATACATGGTTTCCGAAGCAAAGCGAAGCAAGAATACATATCTTTCTGAGCGCATCGAAGCCTTCCACATCAGCTGTGGGGTCCTTTTCTGCATAGCCCTTTTCCTGTGCAAGCTTAAGTGCTACGCCGAAATCCATATTCTCCTCTATCATTTTAGTAAGAATAAAGTTCGAGGTTCCGTTCAGAATACCTGCCACCTCACTTATTCTGTTACCTGCAAGACAACGGCTGATAGGTCTGATGATAGGGATGCCGCCGCCTACTGCGGCCTCGAAAAGGAAGTTTACATCCTTTTTTCTGGCGATTTCCAAAAGCTCATAGCCCTTCACCGCAACTAGCTCTTTGTTTGAGGTAACAACATGCTTACCGGCTTTCAGACACGCCGAAACGAATTCAAAAGCAGGACTTACTCCACCCATGGTTTCCACCACGATGTCTACCTTACTGTCATTTAAAATATCATAAAAGTCTTTGGTCATTATATCCTGAAAGGGACAGTTTTCAAATTCTCTGATATCAAGAATATGAGAAAGCGACAAAGACACATTGCTGTTTTTTTTCATAATATCGGCATTTTTACTGATTACCTCAGCAACACCTGAGCCTACTACACCGTAGCCTAAAATAGCAACGTTCATTTTTTCACGACCTTTCTGTGAATTTCATTTCCCGGAGAATGACACGCCGGGAAAAACTTATAGGTTATAATAACACATTTTATTCATTAAGAAAAGAGTTTTAAATAAATTTTTTCTTATTTTATAACGATTTTCTTAATTTCATTGATTTTAATTAAAATATAGGTTAATATAATATATGTTACTATACAAAGTGAGGTGTTAAAATTGACCGAAGTCGAAAAAAGACGTAAATTTATAATCAATGTGGTATATTTCGGAATCGTTATCGCTCTTTGCTTTTTCTTTTTCAAATACGCTATGGGAACTCTTTTTCCGATTATTTTTGCCTTTATAATTGCCTCTTTTCTGCAAAGACCGAAAAATTTCATTATGCGCAAAACTCCGATAAAAAAAGGCTTTGCCTCTACACTGTGTGTTTTGGGTCTTTTGGCGGTTATTCTTTTTTTCACGGCTCTCATCGGTGTAAGAATCGCCCAGGAAATAGGCGGTTTTGTGGATTATATAATGCTTCAGGTTCAGAATATTGATTCTTTGGTAAATACCATAGAAAATGCTTTACTTAACTTTGTTTCCGGCTTTCCCGAATTTTTAAGCAAAACGCTGAAAGAAAACATTGCGACACTTTTCGTTGAAATACGCGAATGGTTGGCAGGAAGAAGCAGCGAATTCACTCAGGATATAGCAGGCACTCTGAGCGGTTCCTTCAGTCTTTCATGGATAACTACTCCCATTTCGGGTGTTATCTCCACCGCAAGGCAAATTCCCTCTGTCATTATTGCCGCAGTAATTTCCATCGTTGCTGCCTGCTTCATTACGGCGGATTATGACTTTATAAAGAAATTCGTCAAAGCACAGCTTACTGAGCAAAAGGCAAAGGACGTTTCCAGAGCCATCTCTTTGCTCAAATCCTCTTTGGGTAAAATGGGCAAAGCTTATCTGTCAATTATTTTTATTACCTTTATAGAACTTTCGATAGGCTTTTATGTATTGCGGCTTTTGAATGTTTTTTCCTCTAACTATATAGCGATTATTTCTTTGGCAATCGCCATAATAGACATCATTCCCGTTCTCGGTACCGGCACTGTTCTTTTACCGTGGATAGCATATTCTCTCATTACAGGCAACTATGCTATGGCAATCGGATTGGGAATAATGTATGCTTCCATTACCGTTATAAGACAAATTATCGAGCCGAAATTCGTAGCCGGGCAGCTTGGTTTGCCGCCATTTCTTACCATAAGTGCTATGTATGTAGGACTTAAGGTTTTCGGTGTACTCGGTATGTTCATTGCACCGATGATAATAATTATGCTCAAGCTTCTCAATGACGAGGGTATACTGCATCTTTGGAAGCCGATGAAAGAAAATAAAGCAAAGGCTAATGCACCGGCAATAAAAAAGAAAAAATAATAAAGATTACGCCCGTCGGAAAATCCGGCGGGCTTGATCATTTATTAGATATGTATGTCTGCAATAATGGGATAATGGTCGGAGGGATACATTCCCTGTACAGTATCTTTGATTACCTTATATGTGTCAACAGGAGTATCCTTGGTAACAAAAATAAAATCGATAGCACCCTGTCCTTCGTCTGCCTTTTTACCGTAATTATGGTATGTTATACCTTTTTCGACAGCCATGTCCGCAGTCACAGACGCATCATCGGCACCCGCAACCATCGAAGCGTAAACATCACCGTCACTGTAAGTATTGAAATCACCCGTAATTACTACGGTTCCCTGTGTCTGCAATTTGTCCATTTCCGCCAAAAGCACCTTACACTGTGCATCTCTTGTACTTTCAAGAACATGATCAAGATGAGTATTTATGTGGGTATAAACCTCACCCGTCTCTTTATCCTCTAAAACCGCCCAGGAGGCTATTCTTCTGCAGGCACTGTCATAGCTTACGGAATATTTCTTATAAGGCGTTTCGGAAAGCCAGAAGGTACCGCTGTCCAGAAGATTATATTTGTTTTTAAGATAATATACGCAGTTGTATTCACTGAAAGGACCGAAGAAATCTCTCGACTCACCGACACAGGCATATCTGTCCCCGACCTGTTTATCCAAAATGCGCAACCATTTCGGAGTAGCTTCCTGAATACCGAAGGAGTCGGGTGCATACTGATTGATAATTTCCACGGAAATCTGAGAACGGTTGTCAATGCTGCCTTCCGGGTCATCTGCACAACGGAGATTAAAGGACATTACGCGGGTTGCCTCCGCACTCTTTTCGGGTACACCGTCGAGCACGATTTCACCGAAATCAATAATATCCGGCTTTTTAGATACTGCAATACCTATGCCCGCCACGGCGACCGCCGCCACGAGTGCGATGATAATGATTTTACTTTTTTTCATATTTTTATTCCTCCTTGGATTTGTAGATTAATTTTACACCAAAAAAGTGAATAAAGTCAAGCAAATATTTTGTCTGATTTGCGGCGGGACGGCTCATTTCCCCTTGCGGTGTTTTAAATTTTTCAAAGAAAAAACAGAGGTTTATTTCGCCTCTGTTTCATAAATAACATAATCAAGCTTAAATTTTCCTTTATGACGGTAAGGATAAAGCTTCAGACCCAAAGTGCCGAGAAATGCACCGACAGTATTAAGCACTATATCACCCATGGTATCCATAATAGGATAACGATTAATATCTATATAATCAATGAGTGTTTGAAATTTGGGAGTACCCAAAGCTTTTGCATAAGACCAATGCTGAACGTCATGAGGTACACCGCTCATCATACCGACAACCTGGTCACAGGAAAACTCAAAGATTTCCCAAAATGTCGTAGCCATAAAGCAAAAGCCTACGGAAGCGATGAGAATAAGAGTACGTGCAGCAGTCCTTTTTTCTTTTCTGATGAGAGCACAAGCAAACTCATAGCCAAAGAAAACGATACCGACACCGCACAAAAAATGAAGAAAAGAATCCCAAAGACGCACTTCATAATAAAAATCAAAAAGATAACCTGCAACCACAGCAATAAAATCAACTACGGCTATGGCTGTCTGCATAACAGGACGAACATAAGGGAAAACTGTCCATTTGGGCATGGCCATACAGACCTCAAAGGTAAACATTACACCCAGATTCATCAGTATTTCCACAGAAATAACAGGTGAAAAAGGTTTGTCGAAAAGAGATTTGATAAAAAGCCCCACCATGGCAAATCTGATAACCCACCAAAAAGCATAGGTACGGGGCGTACAGTTATTTTTCAACTTTTGAATATAGCTTTCACCCTCACGCTCACTTTCAGGTGTTTTAACGTAATTATTATCGTAATCTATATCGTACTTAAACTTTCCTTTGAGACGATAAGGGCATATATTAATAAAAATCAAAGCAGCAAATGCACTGACGGTATGAATTACAATATCTGACATAATATCCATAAGAGGATAGCGAGCACTGTCGATGGCAGGAATGAAGGATTCCGCTCTGGCACTGCCCGCAAGCTCAGCAGACCAAAACTGAGCATTACCTACCGTCCCGGTAATAAGACCCAAAAGCTGGTCGGAGAGAAACTCTCCGAGCTCACATATATTAAGGAAAATAAAGCTGACACCGAAGGCAGCGAAAAATACCATAGCCTTGGTGGCGGCAAAGTGATACTTTTTGACTACGGCATAGGCTATCTCATAACCGTAAAGAACAGACCACGCACCGAAAAACGCCGTAATAAGCGGATCAAACAGTCTTATATCATAATACCAATTTAAGAATATTCCGAAAAAAGAAGATATAAAAAGCCCTGTGTTCAATGCAGTATGAATAGATGCAGGAATAAACCTAAAGATGCTTTTTTTCGGCATAAGCTGTGAAAATTCCCAAAGGAATGAAGCAAAGAAGCAGATAATAATATGTATCATTCCCGTGGCAGCGGTTATATTTTCGCCCAATCCCCTGTCAGTAAACAGATAACTGAAAAAGGCACAAAGCATCAGCACTCTGAGTAATGACCAATACAGAAAAGTATTCAATTTACAGCCGTCCCTAAGACGGGAAATATACTTTTTCATTACATGCCTCCGTGAAAATTAAAATATTAAAAATTATAACATACTTTTTTCTGTTTGTCACGGTTTTTAAAAAATATATAAAAAAATAATACATTTATGCCCTAATTGTTTCAAAGTTCACATCTTTACCAAGGATATACACCTGACCAGAGATAAAAATAACGGAAAAAATTAAAAAAGTTTACGGATAAAGGTTGACAAGGGCAATAAAATAAGGTATAATCAACAGGCTTTCACAAATAAAGTGTGCTGATATAGCTCAGTAGGTAGAGTGCATCCTTGGTAAGGATGAGGTCACCGGTTCAAATCCGGTTATCAGCTCCAAAAAATACCCGTTCTTCTGAACGGGTATTTTTTTATCCATTGCGAAAGCAATGGTATATCATCGCCATCAGGCGTATATCATCACATAAGTGTGTATATCATCAGCCGTAGGCTGTATACTCACTTTCGCAATGATGAGATACAGCTTCTTATGAAGCAGATGATATGCAATCCCTGACGGAATTGATGATATACAAGGCTTCGCCTTGATTTTAATTTAATATGACTACATCCTTTTTTACAAAATTTAATGAAAGGATGCGGTCTAATTATGCGTTCAAAAAACTTTTTCGTGGACACTCTGAAAAATTATTCAGTGAGGTGACCTCCCCTGTCCGACTGCCATAATATCACCTTCCTGTGTCTATTGGAATGATTATAGCATAGAAAATCAAAAGATGAAAGTATGAGGGCGGAATATGTTGATTTTTAAATTGTTAGATGATACAATATCAAAAAAAGAAGGAACTGTTTTGTTAACCAAATAAGAATTTGACGGTCAATTTTCACCCCACCGATGGTTGATTTCTCTCCACTCAACCATCAGTTTGTGTTCTTTGTTACCCAAATTGTCTATACTGAAAGCGAAAGGAGGTAACCTATGGACCAAGTAAAGATTGGAAAGTTCATTGCCGAGTGCAGAAGAAAAACAAACTTAACCCAAATGCAGTTGGCAGAAAAACTGAATATTACCGACAGAGCAATATCAAAATGGGAAACTGGCAAATCTCTGCCCGACTCGTCTATTATGCTTGAACTTTGTGATGTTCTGGGTATCAGTGTTAATGATTTATTATGTGGGGAGGTAGTTACAATGGATAATTACAACAAAGAATTAGAAAACAATTTGCTTGAGATGATTAAGCAAAAAGAACAGGCAGAAAAAAGATTGTTATCTGTAGAAGTGTTTATAGGCATTACAGCGACGGTTGTTCTTTTTGCTTTGGTATTTGTTGCCGCTTTTGTGCAAATGTCAAATGGACTAAGAATTACTCTCATTGTATTTGGATTTGTTTTGTTCTTAGCGGGTTGCTTCTATGCACTGCGGATGGAACAAGTGGCAGGATATTA
Organism: Clostridia bacterium; assembly: GCA_017397845.1. GTDB lineage: Bacteria > Bacillota > Clostridia > Oscillospirales > Acutalibacteraceae > UBA6857. The sequence continues at coordinate 83,661 of JAFQHU010000004.1, read as the reverse complement.
TGCATGTAAAGAATGCGGACACCGATATGTACCGACATATAGAACCGTTGCTATGGCTCCGCATATGGGCAGAACAAGATATATGCGTTGCCCCCAATGCGAAAAAAAGTCCTGGCAGAAAAAAGTGTTGAGCAAGGATTAAACCAATTCCAATTTGTCGAACAAAAAAGGAACGGCTTGAAACCGTTCCTTTTTTTCATCCTTCCAAAAGCCCCACATACTTATAAACCATAGTTCTACTCAAACCACAAACCCTTGCAAATTCTGAAATGTTCAGATTGCCTGATTTATAAGACGGATAATGCCTGTAAAATATCTGCGGAATTTGGTCTGTGGTGGTATGAAGGTAATCAAGGCACCGTTCCCTTTATTTTACTGCAAACCACGGGAGGTTAATATCCTCCCCTACTGTATTTTCATGCAGGTTTTTTTGATTTTTTCTTGATTAAAAAATATTGACGGAGAAATCAGCCTGTGCTATACTTTTCTTAAGGGGTTACCCTAATAAAAAAAAGGAGAAAATATTATGTTATTCGGTGACGGATCATCTGCTGCAATGGCGGCTGCGGAAGCGGCGGCTCAGGCAGTCAGAAGCACAGACAATTTCAACTGGACCTTCATTACCCTGCTTGCCTTAGTGGTCTGCGGTGTTTATATCCCGCAGATAAAAAAGAAAAACTACAACGGTATAGCTGCGGCACTTGCACTTTACGGTGTTCATTGGCTTTACGAAATAGCCAACGCTGTAATTGCACACTTTTCAGGCTATGCTCTGTGGACAGTTAGTCCTGAGAGCACCTCTTTCATTCTGCTTATCGGTGTAAGCTGGGAGCTTTCCCTTATGTTCTCCGTAGCAGGCTTTATGGCGGAGCTTATGCCCGCAGACAAAAACAAGAAAATCCTCGGCATTAATAACAGAATAGCTTTTGCTATAGGTAATGCGGCTTTCTTCTCGATTTTTGAGATTTTCCTTGCCTCCACACCTGCATTCATCTGGGTTTACAAATGGTGGGGTGCTCTTCCCGTATTTATCACTACATACATCCCCTTCTTCCTGGCATCTAATCTCATTTATGACAAGCCGAGAAAAACACAGATTAAATTCCTTGCAATCGTGTGGGGACTTGTGGCTGTTTTACTGGCAGTTCTTATCCCACTCGGAATTATCTGATTTATATCCGCAAAGAATGTCGCTCAGGCGGCATTCTTTTTTATGTTACTGTTCCCTTCTTTTTTATCTTAAGGCTTGACAAAAGTAAAATAATGGTTATAATATTTTTTAGCACTCTGATGTTGTGAGTGCTAAAAATTATTTTTTTAAGATTGGAGTTAAATATAAAATGGCAAAGAAACAGTTTAAGGCAGAATCAAAAAAGCTTATGGATATGATGATTAACTCGATCTATACCCATAAAGATATTTTCCTTCGCGAACTCATTTCCAACGCAAGCGATGCTCTCGACAAAAGATACTACCGCAGTCTTTCACAGGGCGAAAGCGGCAGCGCAAGAGAGGACTATAAGATTAATCTTGCCGTGGACAAAGACAGCCGTACACTCACCATAAGCGATAACGGATGCGGTATGAATGAAAAAGAGCTTGAAACTAATCTCGGCACCATCGCTAAAAGCGGCTCTCTTGACTTCAAAAGCGACCTCGAAAAGGACAGTGATGTGGAAATTATCGGTCAGTTCGGCGTAGGCTTTTACTCTGCCTTTATGGTGGCTGATAAGGTTACCGTTATAAGTAAAGCTCTCGGTGAGGATAAGGCTTACAAATGGGAATCCACCGGTGTTGACGGCTACACAATCGGTGAGGCCGAAAAGGACAGCGAAGGTACCGTTATCACCCTCAAAATCAAGGAAAACACCGAAAACGAAAACTACGACAAATATCTTGACCAGTACGGAGTGCAGGACATCGTAACCAAATATTCCGACTATATCCGCTACCCCATTATGCTCGATATGAGCCATACACAGCTCAAGGAAGGTACCGAGGACGAATACGAGACCGTTACTGAGCCTACACAGCTTAACAGTATGGTTCCTCTGTGGAGAAAGAATAAAAACGAAATCACCGCTGACGACTATAACAATTTCTATATGTCAAAATTCTATGATTTCGAAGCACCGCTTAAAACTATCCACTCTAAAACCGAAGGTCAGATTTCCTATGATGCACTGATGTACATTCCCGCTCATGCTCCCTTCGATTTTTACTCAAAGGACTACGAAAAGGGCTTACAGCTTTACTCAAACGGTGTTCTCATTATGGACAAATGCGGCGACCTTCTCCCGGACTATTTCAGCTTTGTAAAGGGTCTCGTTGACTCGGCTGACCTGTCTCTTAATATTTCCAGAGAGCTTTTACAGCAGGATCACATTCTTAAGGTTATCGCAAAAAATGTGGAGAAAAAAATCAAAAACGAGCTTTCAAAAATGCTTACAAGTGACAGAGAAGCTTATGAGAAATTCTTCTCAGCCTTCGGTGTTCAGCTCAAATACGGTCTTTACACCAATTACGGCATGAATAAGGAAACTTTACAGGATTTGGTTATGTTCTGCTCTTCAAACGAAAAGAAGCTCACAACCCTCAGAGAGTATGCCGACAGAATGAGAGAAGAGCAGAAAACCATTTACTACGCTTCCGGTGAAACTATCGACAAAATTGACCTTCTCCCCCAGGCTGACGCAGTAAAGAGCAAGGGCTACGAAATTCTCTATTTCACAGACGATATCGACGAATTCGCCATCCAGATGCTCCGTGAATATGACGGCAAAACCTTCACCAACATCTGTGCCGCAGGCTTAGATCTTCAGAGTGACGAAGAAAAAGAGGCTGTAAACAAAAAGAACGAGGATGAAAAAGAGCTTCTCACCTTCCTTAAAGAGAGCATCGGCGACAGCGTCAATGAGGTAAGATTTACTTCTTCTCTGAAAAATCATCCCGTATGTCTCACAACTGAAGGTATGCTTTCACTTGAAATGGAAAAGGTGCTTTCAGCTATGCCCGGTGCAAACGGAAATGCAAAGGCTACACTTATCCTCGAAATCAGCACAGAGCATCCTATTGCTGAAAAGCTTGTAAAGCTTTATGCAGAGGATAAGGAAAAGACAGCAAAATATGCGAAGATTCTTTATGCACAGAGCTGTCTCATCGCAGGCAGAGCAATCGACAATCCTGCGGAGTTCAGCGAGATGATTTGTGAATTGATGTGATTAACCTCTCCGTCTTTGCTTCGCAAATCCACCTCTCCTTTCAGGAGAGGCTTTTTTCATTGACAGGTTGATTAATAATTGATATAATCAAAAATTAAGGGAGATGATGAAATGAAAAAGAGAATTCTGATTCCTGTTTGTACTGTATTAATAGTTATTGCTATCCACTTAATTATCGGCTTTATTCCCGGTTCACCGAAGGGTGCGTATTTATCGAATCAAAATTCAAGTACTGAAACCATAGTACTATATGATTACATAGCAGATACGGAAAGAAATGCCGTTATTTCAGGTCAGCAGGAATCAACCTGGATGGGCAGCGCTGATTATGAGACGGATTACATCTATGAAGCTTCGGGCAAATTACCCGTAATCAAGGGCTTCGACTATATGAATGATGATTTCGACGGAGTAAATGAAAGAGCAATAAAGTGGCACGAAAAGGGCGGAATCGTTACTATCTGCTGGCACTGCGGAAGTGATTTCAGCGGTGAATGGAAGCACTGCAAGGAGACAGACATAGCCGACTGGGAAAAGGCTCTTACGGAAGGCACCGAGGAATATGAAAAGCTCGTATCAGGAATGGATAAGGGCGCCAGGGCTCTGAAGGAGCTTGAAGCAAAAGGCATACCTGTTTTATGGCGGCCCTTCCACGAATTTGACGGTGACTGGTTCTGGTGGAGCCGCGGAGGAAGCGAATGCTTCAAAAAGCTGTGGAAGCTGATGTATGACAGATACACTAACTACCACGGACTTGATAATCTGATATGGGTGCTTGGCTATTCTCACAAAATGCAAAATGTGAAGGACTGGTACCCCGGTGACGAATACTGTGACATTATCGGCGCTGACACCTATGACATCAAAATCATTCACAAGCTTTACAGAAAAATGAAAGGTGTCACCGATGCGCCCAAGCCCCTGTGTTTACACGAGTGCGGTGAAAATCCCACAGAGAAGGATTTGAAAATATCTCCCTGGAACTACTTTATGACCTGGCATACGGAGTATCTGACAGATACGAACACGCCTGAGGAGATAAAGGCGCTTTATAACAGTGAATTGGTGCTTACTATGAGTGAAGAGTATATATCGCAGTAAGTGTAAAAAAAGAGTGGGATTTTTTGCAGTTTTTGCTATTTGTTTTTTTGAAAAATAATGTTACAATGCAATCACAAACAAAAAAAGGAGTAAACACTATGAAAAAGAAAACAAAAATTTTATTATCAATCCTCGGAGTATTTTTAATACTCATCGCAGCTGCCACCGTATTTTTAGCGAGTCAGGGCTTTTTTAAGCATATAAAGTCACCTGAGATCGAATCAATCGGCTTCTCAGATACAAACCCTGTTTCGGTTAAGGATCTAGAAACCGCAAAAGCGAAAGATCTGGAAATGTATCCCGGCGAACTCCACGAAGACTATTATCTTAACTTCGGAGACGCAGGATTACTCGAAGGAACAGGAATCGAATATACATATGAGGTAACCTACACAAACGGTCTCACTCAGGAGATTTCTTCTCTTGAAATCGGTGGTACCAAAACCGAGGACGGAATGCATACCGTGTTCGTTTCTGCTTATGTCAGCTATAATGATTATATCAAAGCAAAGGAAGAAGGAAAAGACACTATCCCCGTATACCTAGAAGCAGAGATTTACAAAGCTGACTACGATCCCGCACCTGCTGATTATTATGAGGGTACAGCAGAAAAGAAATATATTGACGGTTTTGTAGAAAAAATCGAGCCTCTTTTTGATAAAGAATTAACGGTAAAGGGTACTGAGTACGAATTTGAAAAGAAAAAATTCAGAGTAAAATATACTGACGGAACCGAAAAAATTCTATCCCCTGTCAGCCATAAGGATAAAAACATCTACCCGGGCTATGACTACAGACGTTATTCACTTGACGGCACTTATATGGTACTCAATGGTAGATCCACAGAGGAAGGTCTGATACTTACCGTAAGATATCTCGACAGCAAAATGGAATTCAAGGTGGATTCCGTTTACACAAAAGATACTCTCCCCATAGAAAAAATCGAAATCAATGATTATGAAATCGATGCAAGCACAGGAAAAGACATCTCAAAGGTTACCTATACCGTAACAAAAAAAGACGGAGCAACTGTAGAAATAACTTCAGAGGCAGATGAAAAAGGAATTTTTGATTCAGGATATGTGGATGGTTGCTCTATCATCATAAGAACTCAAAAAAACCGTAAGCCCTCAGCTATAGTTTTAGTAGTTGGCTTAAGCAAAGGTCTCGGCTTTGATGCTTATGATGTTGAGCAAATTGAGACACCCGAAAAAATTACCCTTCTTGACATCATTGATTTCGAGTATCTCGGTGCTATATTCTTCGCATTCCTGCAGGGCATACCCGAATTATTATCATAAAATCTCCGGTACATAAAACTTAAGGACAGACTTTTTATGGTCTGTCCTTTTTGTGTTTTAGTTTATTTAATCTTTACGTTTTTCACCTTGCTCCAGGAGCTGTAAATATTTTTTCCGCTGACGGTTTTATATGCTCTGACTCTGACAAAGTATTTTTTGCCCTTTTTAAGCTTTTTTACGGTGAGTTTCTTTGTTTTCGAACTTTTCACCGTAACATTCTTGGTAGTCTTTTTGGTAAAATCTTTTGATGTGGAATAATATACTTCATAGCCTGTTGCACCGCTTACTGTTTTCCAATTAGCAGTAAGCTGATTTTTGCCCGCGGTAACCTTGCTGAGACTGACGGTAGCTGGTTTCGTTGCTGTGGATAAAACGGAACTGCAGGAGCCTTTACACGCACCGGCAACGGCTCTGATTTTCACCTTGTATTTGATACCCGGTTTAAGACCTTTTACTGTAGCTTTATTTTTAGATGTTTTTACACATGACCACTTCTTACCGTCAGTACTGTAATATACTTCATAACTCTCCGCACCCTTTACCTTTGACCACTTCACCTCAAAGGAAGTCGTTTTGTTGGCTGAGACCTTAACACCGCTTACTTTATTCAGGTTTATTTTAACGGTTATTCCGTAATTCACAGCACAGAGTGAATCCGAGGAAGAGTCCACGCTGATAAGATATTTACCTTTTGATAAACCGAGGGACGAAAAGGTATATGTTCCGCTGTTTGCTTTTACTGATGCCTTTGACAGCTGTTTATAAGAATCAGCCTCTGCATCAAATTTATAAACATACACACTCCAATATGCGGACTGATTGGATTTTTCGTGTTTAAAAGATATATTCACGTTAGAATCCGTTTTAATTTCAAATTCATACCAATCCTCATCCCCTGTAGTTACTCTGTCGGTAATGTTTCCGTTTTTCGTGATTCCGGGAGTAAGAGTATCAGCCTGAAAATATTCATCATTAAACTCTGTTTCCCAATCTGATGTAAGGGTATTTTTTATACTTATTCCGTACTCTAATCCTCGCAGCCAATCAGTCGAGCAGAGTATTTTGACAAAATATTCACCCTTACCAAGTCCGAGAGATGCAAAGGAATAATCTCCGTCTGTGCCTTTTATTTTTCTGCTTGCAAGCTCTGTAAAATCTGTACCGTTTTCATTTCTGTATATATAAACTGTCCAATATCCGCCATCATCGGTTTTTTCATGGGTAAACTTAATGTCGGTTTTACTGTCATTTGTTACGTTAAATTTATACCAGTCTATATCTTCTGAGGTTATTCTTTTGGTCAGATTTCCCTTGATTGCTCCGCCTAATGCCACAATATCCGCCATATAAGCTTCATCGTTAAATTCGGTTTCTCTCGAAGATATTGCGTAAGCATTTACTGTTATACCATATCCCAAGCCTTTAGAGCTTCCGTCTCCGCTGACTCTGATGAAATAATTACCCGAAGGCAAGCCGAGGGAAGGAAAGGAGTAGTCCCCTTCTTTACATTTTACATCATTATAAGCGAGCTCTTCGTTACCGTCTTTTTCCTGTCTGTAGACAGTGACTCTCCAATCACCGTTTCGGTACTGTTCGTGAGTAAAGGAAATATCAACTGCGCTATTTTGTGTAAGGGTAAATCTGTACCAATCCTCTTCCGATGAATTGCTTATTTCTCCGTACACGGTATTATTTAATAAAATCACATCTGCACAATAAGCTTCACCGTTGTTTTCACTCTCATAAGACACCGCCGCAGATGTCATGTGAACGGACAAAGCAACACAGATAATCATAACCGTATACAAAATACAATAAATAATCTTTCTTCTGTTTTTCATTTCAAAACCTCCGTAGTATTAATTATACAAGTAATATTTATTACTATATATATAGTAACACTTTATATGTAGTTTGTCAACAATTAATTAAAACTGTAAAATATAGTTAATAATATTACGGGTGATAACATGGAAAAATTAAACGAAATAACCACAACAAAGGATTACGGAATAATAAAAATCAAGCTGAAAGAAGTTTTGGATGAGAAATCACTCACAAGATATCAATTAGCAAAGCTTACAAACACACGTTTTGAGGTAATCAATAAATGGTATTGGGGAGAAGTTGAACGAATCGATACTGATGTTTTGGCCAGATTTTGCTTTGTACTTAATTGTAACGTCAGCGATTTGATTGAATATGAAGCTTCAAGCAGAAATGTGAGTAACCCTCTGAGAGGATACAGAGCACCTTAACTCTTTTTGTGCATAAAAAGTATTTAAAAATAAACATAATAAAAAAATCCATTGCAAAAGTTTGAAAATCAGACTTTTTGCAATGGATTTTATGTTTTTGCTTTTTTACCAAATAACTTTAGTTTCGATGTCTTCCTTGATAAGAGCAACGAAGTCTTCTGTAGACATTGAGCCCTGGTCACCGTGACCGCGCTTTCTTACGGAAACGGTGCCCTCTTCGGCTTCCTTGTCACCGATAACGAGCATATAGGGAATCTTATCAAGCTGTGCCTCACGGAGCTTGTAGCCGAGCTTTTCGCTTCTTGTATCGATATCAACATCGTCAATACCTGCAGCCATAAGAGCCTCTTTCACTGCATAAGCGGCGTCCTGATGACGGTCTGCGATGGGAAGGATGCGAACCTTTTCGGGTGCGAGCCATACGGGGAATGCACCTGCATACTTTTCTATGAGAAGAGCAAGTGTTCTCTCATAGCAGCCGATGGATGTTCTGTGGATGATGTAGGGATTTTTCTTGGTTCCGTCGGGAGCCACATACTCCATACCGAATTTTTCGGCAAGCATTTGGTCAATCTGAATGGTGATAAGGGTGTCTTCCTTGCCGTGAACATTTTTAATCTGAATATCAAGCTTCGGACCGTAGAAGGCGGCTTCACCGATACCTATTTTATAATCAACGCCCAGGTGGTCGAGAATTCTGCCCATCATACTCTGTGCTTCATCCCACTGTTCCGGTGTGCCGATGTACTTTTCTGTGTCGGCAGGATCCCACTGTGAGAAACGGTAAGAAACATCCTCGTAAAGACCGAGGGTTTTGAGCATATAAATGGCGAGCTCAAGACAGCCCTTGAATTCGTCCTCAAGCTGTTCGGGTGTACACATAAGGTGGCCTTCGGAAATAGTGAACTGACGGACACGGATAAGGCCGTGCATTTCACCTGATGCCTCGTTTCTGAAAAGAGTGGAGGTTTCACCGAGACGCATGGGAAGGTCACGGTAGGAACGTGCTCTGTTCAGATAAGCCTGATACTGGAAGGGGCAGGTCATGGGGCGAAGCGCAAATACCTCGTCATCCTTTTCTTCGTCACCTAAAACGAACATACCGTCTTTGTAATGATCCCAGTGACCGGAGATTTTGTAAAGGTCGCTTTTTGCCATAAGGGGTGTCTTTGTGCGGAGCCAGCCTCTTCTTTTTTCTTCATCTTCAACAAAACGCTGAAGAGTCTGCACGATATGAGTACCCTTGGGGAGCATGATGGGAAGTCCCTGACCGATATAGTCAACTGTGGTGAAAATTTCAAGCTCTCTGCCGAGTTTGTTGTGATCGCGCTTCTTTGCTTCTTCAAGCTGTGTAAGATGTGCTTCAAGGTCAGCGGCTTTGGTAAAGGCTGTACCGTAAATCCTCTGAAGCATTTTATTTTTGCTGTCGCCTCTCCAGTAAGCACCTGTACATGAAGTAAGCTTAAAAGCCTTTACTCTTGAAGTGTCGGGGATGTGAGGGCCTGCGCAAAGCTCCTCAAATTCACCCTGACGATAAAAGGAAATAGGCTCGCCCTTATCGGCGTGCTCTTTGATAAGCTCAACCTTATAAGTTTCGCCTCTCTCTTCCATAAGAGCAATAGCTTTTTCGGGTGAAAGCTCGAATTTTTCAAGGAAAAGACCTTCCTTGACGATCTTTTTCATTTCAGCTTCAATCTTATCCAAAATTTCGGGAGTGAAGCTTACTTCGCTGTCAAAATCATAGTAAAAACCGTTATCCACTGCGGGACCGATAGCGAGCTTAACATCAGGATAAAGTCTTTTTACCGCCTGAGCAAGAATATGTGAGCAGGTATGCCAAAATGTCTTTTTTGCCTCTTCATCATCAAAGGTGAGAATTTCAACCTGACAGTCGGACTTAAGAACAGTTCTCAAGTCGCAGATTTCTCCGTCAATTTTGCCGAGACAGGCAGCTTTGTAAAGACCTGCGCCGAGACTCTTTGCCACAGTAATGAGGCTTGAGCCTTCTTCGTACTCACGGACTACTCCGTCTTTGAGTGTTACATTAATCATTTAAAATACATCCTTTCATAAAAAAGAAAAACTTCATCCCATGCTCTTTGCACAGGATGAAGTCAAAAAATCAACTCCACGGTTCCACCCGTATTCCGCCCGTAAGCGGCACTCAAAAGCCTTAACGCGGCAAACGGTATACCTTATTTCAGTACACTCTCAGGAGTGGTAGATATCTTTCGGAAACTGCTTCCGCTTACAGCCGGGGGCGGATGCTCTCTGTAAGATTTCCTTTGAAAGGAATCCTCTCCGTCAACGATTTATATGGGATATTCGTTTTTCATTAGTGTTTATTTTATCACCGTGAAAAGCTTTTGTCAAGAGTTTATTTTATGGTATCACCTATAGCTTTGAGAAGCGAGGCTTCATCAGTAGAGGGAAGATCGCAGGTATAATGCCATATCATAACTCCGGCATAGCCCTCATCGACAGCGAACTGAGTTTTTTGTGCAATTACATCGGGAGTATTGAACCAAAAGGTTTTATCTATACTTTCATCAACATAGAAGCCGTTTTCATCGAGCTTATCTGCATAGCTGACATAATCATACCAATAACCGTCACCGTCGGTAGGTCTGGCATAAAAAGGAAGACCGAATGTAACCTTTTCGAGAGGAATATTTTTATCCTTTATCCACTGTGAACGCGCTGCAACAGTTTCAAATGTGGCGTGCTTACCCTCCTCATCGTAAACGTCATACATCATAAGCTCAAAGGAATCGACAAACTGTACAGCCAGCTGTGTATATTCCAAGCACCAATCCGATGCGGCAACATTCAAGGTATAATCGTCACCGAGCATCGAACCGAGTGACACAAGGAAATTATTATAAGCAAACCATGCACTGTTTGTTGTAGGATATTCATAATCAAAATGTACGCCGTCAAAATCATATTCTTCGAGAACTTCTATAATATTCTTTTTTAGCTTCAGACTTCTGAAAGCTTTATTATGCTCTTTGCCCAAAGATTCCATCTGTTCATACCAGTCAGAGGAATCGGATGTGCTGCCGGGACCGAGGAAATTAAGAGTAATATCTATATCTCTGTCTCCGATAACGGTGTCCAAATTTTCAAGTGCCGTTTCCAATGTTTTTCTGTCAACGGTAACATTACCCTTGTTATCAAAGGTAGCCACACCGAAAAGAATAACATCAGTAATAATGTCAAAATCTTCACTGTGTAAGGCAGCAGGATCCTGTATTCTGTCACAGATTACATAACTTTTTACTCTGAAACGGCTGTCAATATTATCCTCAGGCTTCATATCAACGCCAAAAAAGCCCGTTATCAAGGAAACCACTGCCGTCATAAATGCGATAATACTTTTAATAAACAACATAATAATCTCTTCTCCTTTTTATTTATCCTTCAAAAATATCGTCCTGAATAGCCATAATCTGATCTACTCGTCTCTGATGTCTGCCACCTTCAAATTCAGTATCAAGGAATACGTCAACCATTTCAATAGCCAAACCTGCTCCCACAACTCTGCCGCCGAGACAAAGAGCGTTTGCATCATTATGAAGACGGGTGAACTTTGCGCTGAAATAATCACTGCAGCAAGCAGCTCTGATACCCTTTACCTTATTAGCTGCCATAGAAATACCGATACCTGTACCGCAGCAAAGAACAGCTTTTTCGCATTCTCCGCTTATAACGGAATTGCAGGTTCTGTAAGCTATGGCCGCATAGTCAATAGATTCAGGGCTGTAGGTACCGAAATCTTTATATTCTATACCTCTTTCTTCAAGATGTTTTTTGATTTCTTCTTTGAGATAAAAGCCTCCGTGGTCTGCACCTAAAGCTATCATCATACCCTCTCCTTTCAAATCGGTAATAATATTTTTACCATTTTATTCTAACATAAAACATTTTCTTTGTAAACAGCTGAAGAAAAAAATATCTCCCCCTTTTTTCAAGGGAGAGATAAAACAAGTTAACCGTAAAGCGGATAAGGTGAGAAAACAAACAGAATACTGATACCCAATAAAATCTGTGCGGCAAAATAGGTGCCGATATTGATATTGCGTACGAGTCTCGTTGTCTTTCCCATAGGAATGGTAAAACCGAGAATAACATCGGAGACAGTGAAAAGAACCGCACCGAGACCGACGGTGAGTGCTATGCCGAGCATATTATCATTGGTGCCGTGTGCCACCACACCAACGGCATAACGAAGGGCTTTGGTAAGCATAGTAAACAGGATAAACCCGTAAACAGCAAAAGCAACCAAAAGAACCTCCTTACCTTTGAAAATACCCATTTTCAGCATTATTACAAGCATAACAGCAAGAAGTACAAATGTCACAACAAGCTCATACCAGGTGAAAACGGGATCTTTGCTGATAGCTTTCCAGAATGCCACAATGTAAACAATATGACCAGCAAGGAAGGAAAGAAAGCCTACCACGAAATGCCAGGATTTGTTCTGAAGTGAATGCAGAAAAATATCACCGAAAAATCCCAATACAAGACCCCACATCATAAGCGATGCATAGGGCGTGTTATTCCCTGAAATTTTTATACAAAGGAATCCGCAAAGAACAAAGAGCGCAGCTCCGATTGTTTTGAAAATAAAGGACTTTTTACATCTGTCAGGCCAATAGTATTTAAGAAATACAGGGACACAGACACATTCAGCCAAAACTGTAAGCCCAAGTAAAACCTTTAAAAGCATAATATTTTCTCCCGTTTCTTATCTTTTTCTGCCTGCTGTATCAACCTTTATTTTACCTCTCTGAACAGAATCAATAATCGGAACAAGATGAGGCAATACTTTACTTACCGCGGTCTGTACCACAGGCTGTTTGATAACATCTTTGACGGTTTCTTTGAGTGTTTCAGCCATTACACCCACATCAGGATTTGAAGAAGGACGCATAATAACGTTATCGCCGTTGATTTTAAATTTGATAACTCTTTCAGACGGAACCTCAATACAACGGATATGCACCTCTAATTCGCTTTCGCTGTTCCAGCAGCCGGTGCTGCAGGTAGTGTATGGAATCTTACCGATTATGATATTATCCCAACGGTATTCACCGTCAAGACCGATATGTACTGTATTGATTTCGTCTCCCTCTACCCATGTCATATACATATCATCGTCACCGAAACGGAATGTAACCTCAGAAATATTACCTGCTTTATCGCTTTCCATAAAGAGAGCAGGGAGAGGAACAACAGAAACAGGATAACCCGCAACATTGACAATAACCGGTTTTCTGAAAGTTATTTTCTTTTCCGCAATTCTGCTTTCCAAAGCGAGAGAACGCGGTTTTACGGGTGCTTTCGGATAAGCAGGAATGGAAACAGGAACTGATTCAGCCTTTGCATCGGGTTCGATGAATGCTTTTGGGAAATATTCCCATATAACATCTCTCATGCCCTGTTCGTGCACTTCACCGCCGAGAGAGATAAAGCAAGCATCCAAATCTTCAAACACGATACCGAACTGACAGAACATACCGTCAGCACGATAAGAATTTTCGTAACCGCCGTTTCTCCAGAAGCAGTAACCGTAGCCTGCAAGACCGTCGCTGTCCTGCTGTGTAGCAGTTGTATCTGCGTGATATGCAGTTGACGTTCTTACCCATTCTTCGGGAATAACCTGTTCACCGTTAAATTTACCCATCTGCTGATAACAGTATATAACCTTGGCAAGATCCTCAAGAGAAAGCATCATACCCCAACCACCGGCTTCAATACCGCGGGGACAGGTCTCCCAAAAAGCATTTTCGATGCCGAGCGGCTCAAAAAGACGAGGCTTAAGATAATCCATAACAGACATTCCCGTCATTTTGTGGATTATGCAGCAAAGCAGATACATATTTTCGCTTATGTACAGGAATTCTGTACCGGGCTCAGAAATCCAGGGTGAATTGAGAATATCTTTGAACCATCTGTCCTTTGTTCTGTCGAGAAAAACGCTGACGGATTTACCGCTTCTCATCGTAAGAAGATCTTCAACGGTCATCTCCTCAAGATATTCATCCTCTTTTTCGCCTCTTGCCTCAGGGAAAATATCAACGAAACGTGTATCCACATCAAAATATCCTTCATTCACGGCAAATCCGATGGCAATCGAGGTAATTGACTTACTGACAGAATACATCATATGCTTATATTCTCTGGCAAAAGGTTCACGGTAAACCTCGCAGGCAATTTTTCCGTGACGGATTACCATAAATGAGTGAAGCTCTTTGTTTTTCTCCATGCAAGCATCTACAAATTCCTGAAGAACTTTTGAGGATACGCCCACTTCTTCAGGTGTTTTGGCTGTTTCAAGCCATTTTTTTTCTTTTACTTTCATTTTCTTTTCCTCCTGTAAATTTCTTCATTTATTTAAAATGCAAATTATTATCTCTTTTTCTCCTCTTGCATTTTGTATACAAAAATTTGTGCTGATAAAAGAACGGCACCTACGGCAATAGCAGCTATAATTTTGCCTGCAGTGATATTAAGCTGTCCTTTTTGCGTGTCATCCTCCCGACTTAAGCTTAGTTCATTCATCGCCAAAATCAGAGACGAATATGCTCTCTCATACTCATCCGGACTCGACACTTTACCGAGAACATTCACTGCATATGCGAGCGCATCATTGAGATTTTTCCTCTGCACCTGTGAATAGCTGTCAGTACCGATTAAGGAAGCCTTTTCCGCTAAAACGCTGAGAGCCTTGCCGCTTTTTTCATGTCTGTCTATATAAGAAACGAGAGAAACAAGGTTATTGGTTTCAATAACGCTGTAGCCCGCCTCGACAACCTCATTCCAGCCTTCCTGACTGTCGGTTCTTTGACCCGAAAGGTCGGGGTCATACATGGGAGCCAAGGCTTTCGGTGCATTCTCATCTGCAAATCTTTTACAGAAAAAGTCACCGTAAACCACGCCGAAATAATTTTTCGTCTGATACTGTACGAAAAGAGCATTGACTTCGCACATTTTATTAAAATTCGAGACGGCTGAAAAGATTATATTACCCTGATAAACACTGATAACATTAACTCTTTCCCTCTTCGAGGAAATCCATTCATTTACCTCAGAAGCCGGTTTATCTGTTCTTATTATTATTCTGTCAAAGGCACCGTAATGACTGATAAGATCGTAAATGCCTTCCCTTTCCTCCCAGTCCGCATCAACAATAATAAAAAAGCTCTCGTCCGTAAGGGAAATGGTCTGACTCAGGGACACCATGCGGTATTTGGTAACTGAACCTGTATTATCCTTCAAAGAATAGTTCTGCAATTCATCATAGGTTATTTCGCCGACTTTTTCATAAGGAGCATCGCTGACGTCAGAAAGCTTTTTACTTTTTTCCGTAAGAACATAAATTCCGTCCGATGTTTTCTGCACACCCACACTTACACCGTCAGCGCCTTTTTCTTCAGCAGAAAGGACCGCTTCAAGAGAATTTTCGGGATAAAGTGCGGTATCACCTTTGTAAGAAATACACATTATACTGTCCTCTTCTCCGTAAAGCTTTTCGCTGTAAACCGTCAGGGAAGCGGAGCAGGACAAGGAAGCAGATATGAGTAAAGCCGAAATTATCAGCAAAATAAGTATATTTTTTATTTTATATGACATAAAATGACCTTTCGTAACCGATTATAAATACTCTTAAACTTATCATAACATATAATAAACTTTTTATCAATAATTTTTTTATTACTTTTATCTTACATTTGCATAAAAATACCGAAGATGCATATAAATACACCTTCGGTATACTTTAAATTTTTACTTTTACCCTATTGCATATTTTTATTTCATTTTCTGTAACAAGGCAATCATAAGCTAAAATACTTACCCCGGCTTTATTTGCATTTTCAAGGGTATGCGCAAAAACGGGGTCGTTTTTTTCGTTTGATGTAAAATATAGAACATCCTTCATCTGTATTACAAAAATGACATAAGCCTCATATCCCTCATTACGGCATTCACAAAGCTCTCTGAGATGCTTACTTCCCCTCTCTGTGGGCGCATCGGGAAAAGAAACCACTCCCCCGTTTTCAAGCGTTACTCCCTTCACCTCAATAAAAGCCCTTTTATCCCCATACTCCACATAAAAATCAAATCTGGAATTTCCGTATTTACATTCGGCTTTAATGAGCTTTATATCGGGAAACAGCACTCCTTCGGAAAGCCATTCGCCTACCGCTTTGTTCGGTGCCTGTGAATCCATATTCACCATCCTGCCGCCCTTTTTCACGGATATAAGTGAATACTGATATTTTCTGCCGGGATTATCGCTCTTTTCGAGCCACACCTCTGCTCCCTCTGTGAGAAGTTCACGGCATCTGCCTGTATTTTTAACATGCACATATGTTTCCTTACCGTCGATATTTACCTTTGCAACAAAACGGTTAGGACGGGAAACAAAAATCGCTTTCTGTATATTACTGTATTTCATTATCCTTCACCGCCGAAAAAACTTTCGGCAAACCTTACCGTTTCCATAGCATCCTTTGCATAATAGTCGGCGCCTATCATGTCCGCATATTCTTTGGTTAGTACTGCTCCGCCGACAACGGTGACGGTGTCGGGACACTCCTTTTTCAAAAGCGCAACGGTTTCCTTCATGGCATCAGTGGTAGTGGTCATCAGAGCACTGAGCCCCACGAGAGAAACCTTTTCTTCTTTAGCTTTGTTCACGATTACTTCGGGAGGGACATCCTTTCCGAGATCAATTACATCATAGCCGTAATTTTCCAAAAGCACCTTAACTATATTTTTACCGATATCATGAATATCACCCTTAACGGTAGCAACTATTATTTTACCTTTGCTTTCTTCGGAAGCAGAGACGAGCTCCTTTACCGCATCGAAGGCTCGTGATGCCGCCTCGGCACTCATAAGAAGCTGAGGAAGATACATGGTTTTTGCCTCGAAGTGCCTGCCTACTTTATCAAGAGCAGGAACGATATATTCATTGATTACTGTCAGTGGCTCTTCTTTTTTCAAAAGCTCCTTTGCTCTCAGCAACGCATCTTCCTTCATACCCTTTACAATAGCTCTGACCAAAGGGGTCATATCCTCGCTTTCACTGTGAGAAGCTGAAGAAGCCACGGTAACTGCTTCCCTTTTCAAAGATGAAGCAAAACCAATATAATCGGTGCAGTTTTCATCAAGACCGGAAAGAGCTCTGAAGGAATAATAGCTTTCCATCATAGCCACAGAATAAGGATTCATAATAGCACAGTCAAGACCAAGAGCGAACGCCATTGTAAGAAAATGGGAATTTACGGTTTCTCTGGACGGGAGGCCGAAAGAAATGTTTGAAACACCGAGACTTGTTTTTACTCCCAACTGTTCTTTTATCATTTTTACCGAATCAAGCGTGATTTTTCCGCTCAAATTATCAGAAGAAACCGTCATAGCAAGAGGATCAACAATAACATCCTTTTTGTCTATCCCATATTTTGAACATTCGTTTATAATCTTTTCAGCGATAGCAGCTCTGCCCTCAGCTGTGTCGGGAATTCCCTGTTCATCTATGGTGAGTGCAATAACCGTTCCGCCGTATTTTTTTACGAGAGGAAGCACAGCATCCATACTTTCCTGCTTTCCGTTTACGGAATTTATAAGAGGCTTGCCGTTATAAACACGCATTGCTTTTTCCATAGCAGAGGGCTTGACGGTGTCTATTTGCAACGGAAGTGCCGAAACGGTCTGCAGTTCTTTTATGCATTTTACAAGCATTGTTTCCTCATCAATTTCGGGAAGTCCAACATTCACATCGAGGATATCTACACCCTTTTCCTCCTGCATTACTCCCTCATTGATTATATAGCTTATATTACCCTCCCGCAGCGCCTGTTTGAATTTAGGCTTACCGGTGGGATTTATTCTTTCACCGATGAGAACAGGGACTTTGCCTATTTCAACAGCGTGAGTATAAGAAGAAACAAAGGTATATTCTTTCTTTTTCACGGGTGTGAACGGTATTTTTTCGGTTTTTGCGACTGTTTTTCTTATATATGCGGGAGTAGTTCCGCAGCAACCGCCAAGAATAGCTGCACCGATTTCTGCTATCTCTGCCATACAGTCAGAAAATTCATCGCTGTCAACATCGAAAACCGTTTTACCGTCAGTACTTCTCGGAAGACCTGCATTCGGACATACCATAACCGGCAAAGAGGAATATTTCACATATTCTCTGACTATATCCACCATCTGACGGGGACCGAGTGAGCAATTTATACCGATGGCGTCGGCACCGAGACCCTCAAGTAAGGCAATCATAGCCTTGGGCGAAGCACCCGTCATAAGCTTTCTGCTTTCATCATAGACATTACTCACAAAAACAGCCCTGTCTGAATTTTCCTTTACAGCCAATACAGCCGCTTTGGTTTCGTAGCTGTCATTCATAGTTTCCACGATATAAAGGTCAGGCGAATATTTTTCGGCAATTTTTACCGTCTCGGCAAATACCTCTACAGCTTTTTCAAAGGAAAGATCGCCTAAAGGCTCCAAAAGCTTACCTGTCGGCCCCATATCAAAGGCAATAAAGGCTTTTTCCTTTCCGCTAAGCTCCACGGCTTTTTTTGCATTGAAAAAAGCGGCAGAAATGATCTGCTCAAGATTATCAAATTTAAGCGGATTGGCACCAAAGGTGTTTGTAGATATGATATCAGACCCTGCATTCAGGTACTCAAGGTGTATGGCCGTTATATCGTCCGGATGTGTTATATTCCAATTTTCAGGCTTTTCTCCCGGCTCAAGTCCCCTCGCCTGTAAAAGTGTACCGAAGCCGCCGTCAGAATACAGGCGTTCTTTATTCAGAATTTCTCTTATATCCATTTTATTTCACTCCAATAAAAGCGGTAACAGATTTTTTCGGTGTCATCATCATTGACTCGTTAAGTGTAATGCCCAATGCTTTATCTGCCTCAAGAAAAGACAGCAAATCTGACTGATATTTAAGCTCTGTATCTCCGTAACCGAGACTGAAACGCGGCTTGGTTTCTTTTCCCTCAGAAATAATACCGTTCAGTATGTCACAAAAGCATTCTATGCCCGAAGATGCTATACAATCGGCTGTCATAAGCTTAAGATCGGAATACGCTCCGTATTTCAGCAGAAGTCGGTCAACATTGATTCCGGTGGTGGCAGCAAAGACTATAACACTTTTACAGCCCTCTAAATTTCTTTTCAGGTCATGACTTTTAAATGAGCAAAAATCAAAGAAAAGCTCATCCCCCTCACCGAAGGAAAGAGAGCTTTCTCTGTATACGCCCTTATAAAATACATTTTTGCAATATTCGCCAAGACATTCACCGTATATTTTTTCGAATTCAGGATTTGAATATTCACGTCCCAGACCCATATATCGGTATGCCTCATTTTTATTTACACAAATTTCTTCGCCCGTGCAGGTAAAAAGGTGCAAACCTTTATCGTTCATAAATTAAACTAAGCCGAGATATCAGTTGAACGGATCGATTCCGAATTCCGCATCATATCCGCTACTGATTCCCGGAATCCTTTCTTTATTCTATTATAGAAGAAATGTTATCTTTAATTCTTTTTGCAACCTCAGGTTTATTCATAGTGTATAGGTGGACAGCATTTACTCCGTTGGCATAAAGGTCAACAATCTGCTCTGTGGCATAAGCTATACCTGCCTGGGTCATCTGTTCGGGAGACGAACCGAATCGGTCAACTATACGTATAAAGCGCTGAGGCAGTGCCATACCGGAAATGGCACAGATTCTCTTAATAGATTTAGGATTTGTAACAGGCATAATACCTGCCACCACAGGCACATTTATGCCCGCCTCTCTTATGCGGTAAAGAAAATTATAAAGAATATTGTTATCAAAAAACATCTGTGTGGTGAGAAATTCACAGCCGGCATCCACCTTTTCTTTCAAAAATCTTATATCATCAAAAGAAGTGGCACTTTCCGGGTGACTTTCGGGATAACAGGCTCCGCCGACACAAAAATGTCCGTATTCCTTTATTTCACGTGTAAGTTCGGATGCATAGTGATAATCAAGACATTCTTTGCTCATTCCGTCAGGAATATCTCCCCGTAAGGCAAGTATATTTTCAATTCCTTTACTTTTGAGAAGATCGAGCTGATTTTTTATATCCTCCTTTTTAGAAGATATACAGCTGAGATGTGCCAAAGCGGTAACGCCGTAATTTTTTTCTGTGTTTTCGGCAATAAAAGCCGTATATTCGCTCGTTCCGCCGCCGGCGCCGTAAGTAACGGACATGAAATCAGGTTTTAGGAGTGCTATTTTCTCTGTTGCTTCCTTTACTGTTTCAAAGGTATCGTTTGTTTTCGGCGGAAAAACCTCCATAGACAAAAGAGGCTTACCGCTTTTTATAATATCAATAATTTTCATTTTAAAATTCACCTTAGTTCTTAAGTGAGTGCATCGGTGCAGGGATTCTGCCACCGCGAGCAATAAAATCTGCAGAGGAAAATTCGTGTACGGGCATTACGGGAGCGGAGCCTAAAAGTCCTCCGAACTCGATTATCTCCCCTACTTTTTTTCCTACTGCGGGGATAATTCTTACCGCTGTTGTTTTGGTGTTAACCACACCGATAGCCGCTTCATCGGCGATAATAGCTGAAAGAGTTTCAGCGGAGGTATCACCGGGAACAGCAATCATATCCAGACCTACAGAGCATACGCAGGTCATGGCCTCTAATTTGTCGAGAGTCAGTGCATTTTTAAGAGCCGCCTCTATCATTCCCTCATCTTCACTGACAGGAATAAATGCACCTGAAAGTCCGCCGACATGGTTACTCGCCATAACGCCGCCCTTTTTAACCGCATCGTTAAGAAGAGCAAGTGCAGCAGTAGTACCGTGGGTACCGCATACCTCAAGTCCCATTTCTTCGAGTATTCTCGCTACGCTGTCACCTTTTTCGGGAGTGGGAGCAAGTGAAAGGTCAACAATGCCCGACGGTACTCCGAGTCTCTGCGATGCTTCGGTGGCTACAAGCTGACCCATACGGGTTATCTTGAAGGCAGTTTTCTTTATGGTTTCAGCAACTACGTCAAAAGGCTGACCTTTACACTTTTTCAGTGCATGATGAACCACACCGGGGCCGCTTACACCAACATTGATTACACATTCCGCCTCACCTACGCCGTGGAATGCTCCCGCCATAAAGGGATTATCCTCTACAGCATTAGCAAAAACAACGAGCTTGGCACAGCCGAAGCCGCCTCTGTCAGCAGTTTTGTCAGCGGTCTTTTTTATAATTTTACCCATAAGCTTAACCGCATCCATGTTAATGCCCGCCTTGGTGCTGGCGACAGAAACAGATGCACACACTCTCTCCGTCTCAGCAAGGGCAGAGGGAATAGAGTTGATAAGGTTTATGTCTGCCTTGGTCATACCCTTATGTACCAAAGCGGAAAAACCGCCGATAAAGTTAACTCCGCAGGTATGGGCAGCTTTGTCCAATGCTTTGGCGATGGGTGTATAATCTGTTTCTTTACAGGCGGCGGCAACGAGAGAAATGGGAGTTACGGATATTCTTTTGTTAACGATGGGAATACCGAATTCTTTCTCTATATCCTCACCTGTTTTTACCAAATCTTTAGCTAAAACAGTTATTTTGTTATATATCTTTTCTGCCGTTACTTCCACGCTGTCACTGCAACAGTCCAAAAGTGAAATACCCATGGTGATAGTTCTGACATCCAGATGCTGATTGTCAATCATATCAATGGTGGCTAAAATTTCTTTCTGATTATGCATTGAGACTCCCCCTTAAATTCTGTGCATACGGTCGAAGATATCTTCTCTCTGTACACGGATGATAAGTCCCATTTCCTTACCCTTTGCATCAAGACTGTCACTTACCTCGGCAAATGCTTTGTCACATGCGGACAGATCGATAAGCATGGTCATGGTGAAAAAGTCCTGCATAACGGTCTGACTGATATCTAAAATATTGATGTTGCTTTCGGAAAGAAGAACACATACACCTGCGATGATACCGGGACGGTCTTTACCTGTTACTGTGATAATTGCTCTCATAATTAATACCTCGTTTATTAATAATATAACTATATTTTAAACATTATAATGGAAATGTCAAGAGTTTTTAAACGCTAAGTGCAAAACGCTAAATGCTGAACCTATAGAGAAATTTTGGGAAGAAAACACCCAAATAACCGTAGACACCGTAGGGCAGTGTGACAAAATTCCGCCACAAAACAAATGAAAGCCTGTCTCATCCTACGGTGAAGCAGAACCTCTCCGTCACGCATAGCGTGCCACCTCTCCTTTCAGGCGAGGCTTTTTTCACTAAACTCTTGACCTTCAGAACTTATCTTGATAAAATGATAAAAAATAATAATCACAACCAAGGAGAAAACATTATGCTTAAAAAGGATACCTTTGCTCCCCGTCCGCCCATGGGCTGGAACAGTTGGGACTGCTACGGTGCGGCAGTAAATGAAGAACAGCTTTTAGGCAACGCGCAGTATGTAGCTGATAATCTCAAAGAATACGGTTGGGAATACATCACCTGCGATATTCAATGGTATGAGCCGAAGGCCGTAAGTAATTTTTATAATAATTTTACGGAGCTGTGTATGGACGAATACAGCCGTCTTATCCCTGCGGAAAACCGCTTTCCGTCGAGTGCAGGCGGTGTAGGCTTTAAGGTGATAGCCGATAAAATCCACGCTATGGGGCTTAAGTTCGGCATACATATCATGAGGGGCATTCCCCGTCAGGCGGTGCACGGTAACACGGCATTAAAGGGTACCGACGTTCGGGCAAGAGAAATCGCACAGGGCTTTTCTCTGTGTTTGTGGAACACGGATATGTACGGTGTACGTAGCTGTGAGGCGGGTCAGAGATATTATGACAGCCTTTTCGAGCTGTATGCCTCATGGGGTGTGGATTTCATAAAGGTGGACGACATAGCCAACACGGAATTCAAACCTCACGATCCTTACAGTGCCCGTGATGAAATCGAAATGATAAGAAAGGCTATCGACAAATGCGGCAGACCTATGGTTCTTTCACTGTCCCCCGGTCCCGCCGTCATCAGCGAAGCCTTCCACCTTTCGCAGAATGCTAATATGTGGAGAATGACGGGCGATTTTTGGGATCATTGGGACAAGCTTTATGCTATGTTTGAAAGATGTGAAAAATGGTCACCACACGTAAAGACAGGCTGTTGGCCCGACTGCGATATGCTACCCTTGGGTAAAATAAGCAAAAACTGCTCCTGTTTGGGTGATAGAGACCGATATACAAATTTCACCCCTGACGAGCAGAAAACTATGCTTACTTTGTGGGCTATTTTCCGTTCACCTCTTATTCTGGGCGGCGAGCTGAGAGAGAACAGACCTGAGGATTTGGAGATTATAACGAACAAAGACATAATAGAAATCAATCAGTTTTCCCATGACAACAGACAGCTTAAAAGAACCCGCAATGAGGCAGTATGGTACTGCAAGGATAAAGACGGAAACCATGTGGTTGCTCTGTTTAATTTGTGCGATGAGAATAAGGAAATAATATTCACTCCGGCCGACCACGGAATAAACGGCAAATTCGTCGCCGAGGAGCTGTGGACGAAGAAAAAAGAAAGATTTGACAATGAAATCAGATGCACAGTAAACTCACACGGAGTGAGGATTTACAGAATGAAATAATGACAAAAAGAGGCTATTGCTCAGTGCAACAGCCTCTTAATTTATACAACATTCAGTCTGAATGAATCAGTCTTTCTTCCATCCTCGGTTCTTACCTGTATGTAGGTAAGGCCGGGTTTGAGAGTGGTTACTTTGCCGTTCGCCGAAACAGTGGCAACCGCAGGGTTTGTGGAAGACCAAATAAGCTTTTTATTGCTCGCATTGTAGGGCTCTATCTCAGCAGTAAGATTAAATACCGCGCCCACATCTGCTTCATCGCCGGTTTTTCCGTTTTCGAGAGTGACTCCCGTAACACGTATACCCTGTTCTATTACCACGGTGCATTTTGCCGTATAGCCTCCGTCAGACGTTTTACAGGTAATAACCGCTGTACCGGCCTTAAGTGCCGTAACCACACCGTCAGCAGAAACTGTGGCAAGCTTCGTATCCGAAGAGGACCATGTCACCTTGCTGTTTGATGGTTTGGAGGGTGAAAGCTTCGGAGTGAGAGTAACCGTTCCGCCCGTAAACACTGAAGCTGTGGTTTTATTGAGCTTAATGCCTGTCACGTCCACTCTTTCCACCTTTACTCTGCAGGTCGCTACCTTCTTTCCGTCAACAGTCGTGGCGGTAATGGTGGCATTTTTGCCGAGCTTAAGTCCCGTTACCTTGCCCTTTGAGGAAACCTTTACAAATTCGGGATGGCTTGACGTCCATTTGATTTTTTGATTCGTGGCATTCACGGGTGAAATATGAGCTTTAAGCTGAAGAGATTTATTGTGCTTTACGGTATATACCTTCTCAGCAAAAAGAATCTTTTTTACCTTCACTTTTTTTACCTTGACGGTACAGGTGACTGTTTTTCCTGTTTCTTTGCTGCGGCAACTGACGGTACAGGTGCCCGGCTTGATACCCTTTACCACACCCTTTGAGGAAACGGTTGCAATTTTTGTATTGCTTGACTTCCACACGAGATCTTTATTTGATGCGTTTGAGGGTGAGAAAACAGGCTTTAATGTGTATGTCTTTCCGTCATTTACGCTGACTGAGGTTTTATTCAGCTTAAATGAACGAAGCTTCACATATTTTTTAACCGTTACCTTACAGGTGGCTTTATAGCCGCCGCTTTTTGTCTTTACGGTAATGGTGGTTGTACCCGGTTTTTTTGCGGTGATTTTACCGCTTTTGGATACGGTTGCGACACTCTTGTTTGAGGAGGACCAGGTAACCTTTTTATTTGTGGCGTTCTCAGGTATAATCTCAGCTTTTAAAGTTTTTGTCTGAGAGGTATAAAGTGTGAGCTTTTTCGTGGGAAGCTCTACACCTTCCGTTTTAATTTTAACCGTTACGATACAGGCGGCACTTACGCCGGGGTTATCAACAGATTTACAGGTAATAATTACCGTTCCCGGTCTGAGTGCTTTTACCTTTCCGTTTTTATCAACCTTTGCAATTTTTTTGTCTGAGGACTTCCATGTAACTTCAGGGAAAGTAGCTTTGGAAGGATTCACGGTAGGAACAAGAGTGAAGGAGGTTCCAACATTTCTCGTCCGCTCGTAATAATTAAGATAAATCGACTGAACCTGGACCTTTTTCTTTACGGTCACAGTGTAGGTTGCTTTTATTTTACCGTCAAAGGTGGATACGGCAGTAATAACAGCTGTACCTTTGCCGGTACCCTTTACGATACCCTTGCTGTCCACAGTAGCAACCTTTTCATTTGAGGAGGACCATTTTACCGTTTTGAAATCTGTATCAGAGGGAGTAAATGAAAGCTTAAGAGTAACAGATTTACCGGTATATACGGTTTGCTGTGTACCGCTTATCTGTAAATTCTCAGGCTTTACCTTTACGGTAACCGTACAGGAAACACTGTAACCCTTTCCGCTGTAGCCCTTATCTACGGTGGTAGCGGTGATCACTGCCTGACCCTTTGCTTTTGGTACCACAGTACCGTCTGCTTTGACCTCTGCGACTGCAGTATTTGAAGATTTCCATGTAACTGCCTGATTTGCCGATGCCGGTGTGACCTTAGCGGTGAGCTTTTTATTTGTACCCCGGTAAAGAGTCAGAGATGTTTCGGGAATACCCACACCCGCTGCTCTGGTAACATCGCCGACACCGATAAGACCGAGCGGGAAATTATCAGCCCATTCACGCTGAAGCTGCTGCGAGGGATTTAGTCCGTCGGGAGTGCTGTCAAGAACTGTACTGTCCTTGCCCCCCGAAATGGGCATATAGTTGATATAGCCGTCATGAAATGAGCTTTTTTCAAGCATTATATTTACACTATCTGCAATAGCCCAGTCATTACTTCTCTCCTGAGCATTACGGTCACGGTAATCGGGACCGAATCCCGTGGCATCGCCCTTATAGCTTCCCCAGGGAGTGATACCGATAACGATTAACTTTATACCGTTTTCATGGCAGAAATTATAGACCTTTTTATAGCCGTCAAAAATCTCGTTTGCAGTAGGCTGTTTTATGCCGCTGATGTTACTGCATACGGGATGAATGATATCATTTGCACCGGTTTTAAGGATTACATATTTTACGTTTGCACTGTTTTTTCCGTCGAGACCGATAATGTCCTTTTTCATACGGTCAAGGATGCCCTCACCGTAAATAAGAGAGCCATATCCGAGACCGTCACCTAAAAGGCGGTTACCGATAAGACCCTTTGCTGAAATGCCGATATCGGTTATGTTATAGTCAGCTCTTATTTTCTCTGCAATAAATTTCGGATATTCATTTGCAACAGTGGAGTCACCGATTACGACAACGGAATACGCATTTTCGTTAGGGTTAAGAACCTCAATATCGGTAACGAAGGGAACAACAGGAACAGACACATCGAGAGAGCCTGTGCCCAAAATCCAACCGGCAAACATATCGAGAAAGCTATGCAGCCATTTCGTATCATCATCCAGCTCTATATCATAAACGATATTCAGATTCGGTGATTCAATCAAATCGAGACCGCTCGACTCAGAGGTAACAAGCTTAAAATAAGTGCGACCGCCCGTAAGTCCCATGGTGCGGAATTCGGTAAATTCTTTTATATAAGTTGATACTGCTATATCTTCGCCTGCTACGACATCAAAGGGAATAGCATCGCAATAAAGCTCCTGACCTACAGGGATGGTCACTTCGTCATCACCCGAAAAAGTAACAGGCATCAGAGTGGAGGTATGTATACCCGAATCTGTTTGAGATTTGTCGCTCAAGGCAATTTTTGCACGCTTGATAACAAGAGGCTTTTTGCCGTAAGCATTCGAAAATTTGATTTTAACCTCAGAGCCCGATGCGGTGGGTGTGACAACCGTTCTGAGCACTACCTCCTGCCCTATAGCTGAAATATTGTCATAGCCTTTCACACCGACCTGCGTAGCAGCCGTACTCCAAGCCTTTATCCATTTTCCCTCTTCAGCTGCCGAAGAAGTAAAAGAGAACAGACAAAAAGCACATGCAACAGCAAAAATTACGGCCAAAATGCTTTTGATTTTCTTCATAGTATCAATCCTTCCCGTTTTAATTTTTATTATATCAATTTGCAACGGATATTCACATCCGATTTTCAGATTTATTTTTTACTCATCTCGGCCATTTTCTTCTGCTGAGCCTGTTTTCTTTGTATGCGCGCCTGAATGGCCTTTCTCTGTCTTTCTTTTTTCTTGTAAGCATTATAGCTCATAAAGAGATAGCCCGCACAGCCGACCACGGCAAGTGCCACAAGAACAATGAACACCCATGATGTCATAACAGCCCTTACAGTATTCAGAATTAATCCGGTGAAGCTGAGCGAAACATCTGTGGCGGCAACTATATTTACCTTTGCCAGAATCTGCCCTGCATAGAGAATGTTTGCCTGACCGAGCACGTCACCTGCCTTTACGGGTGCCTTAACCTTTTCGGGGACGGTGCCCTCCACCACCTCAAAAAGAACAGAGGCAGTCGTGGCATTTGCGGGGACAAGAGCAGAGGTTTCCTTTTCGGGAACAAGACGAAGCTTATCCGTTCCCTTGCCCGACACAACCTCAACCACAGCCACATGCTGTGTGGGAGAGGCGACCACTCTGTACCTGATGTTTTCGTACACCCAATTAAGCATTCTTTTGGCATCGGTCATACAGGTGTTTTCATCGACTCCGTCACCGTCCACATCCGTAAGCTTACCGCCCATAACGACGGTAAGATATGAATAACCGTCCTTTGAGGAAACGACAGCTATACATTCCCCCGCTCGGTCAGTCATGGTTTGCTTACCGCCCGTAACCGAAGAATGATAATAATCGGAGATGGTGGCATTTGCCATCTTATTGCTCGCATTATAGGTTCTCTCTTCATTAAGTGAGGTTTTCTTAAGAGTGACGGTCGAAGCGGAAAAAGCCTCAACAAATACAGGATAATTAAGTGCATATTTAAGAAGCTTCGCAACATCCTTTGCTGTGGTATACTGACCGTCCTCATCGAAGCCGTGAATGTTTTTAACCACTGTAGAAGTCATTCCGATTTTTTCGGCTGTGGTCTGCATTTCCTTTATAAACGCATCAAGCGAACCGGAAACCTCATAAGCGATGATACTCGCCGCATCGTTTGCGCTGTAAACGATGAGACAGTCAATAAGCTCTCTTTTGCTCACCTTTTCCCCCGCCTTATAAAGAGCGGTTCTTATGCCGTATCCGTATTCCACCAAGGAAAGATTTTTCTTTGAAACGGTTATCTTTTCGTCAAGCTCAGGCCATTTTTCGATGGCTGTCACTGCGGCAAGTATTTTTACGAAAGCGGCAGCAGGCACCTTCTTTGAAGAATTTCTGTCAAAAAAAGCCGTTTCTTCATCCAAGCTTTCCATATAGTACACATCCGATTTCAGCTTTCCCGTTACGGAACCTGAATCAAAAACAGCACCGACAGGTAAAACAAAAGAAAGGATTATAATAAAAGCGATAAAAAGAGCTGTGAGCTTTTTCATTTTAAACACCCCAAATGTAAATTTTTTGAAATTTTCCTTTTATATTTGCAATATACCGAAATATATGATAGAATAAGACAGTATTTATACAGATTAATTATAACAAAAAGATACAGAAATGTATATACCTTTGTTTCAATTATCTCAAACTTTAAAATAAAATTAACTTTTCCACAAAGAAAAGCGAGGAAAAACAAATGATTTACGTTACGGGAGACACACACGGAATTGCATCACGCTTTGACGATCCGAGACTGAAAAAATTAGGCAGAGGAGACACACTTATCATCTGCGGTGATTTCGGTTTCATATGGAACGGATCAAAGGAAGAAATGAGTGTGCTGAAAAAGCTCAGCAAAAAAAAATACAACATCTGCTTCGTTGACGGTACCCACGAAAATTTCGAAATGCTTTCAAAGCTGAAAATTAAAAAGTGGAACGGCGGTAAGGTTCATCATATCGCATCAAATATCTTTCACCTTATGCGAGGTCAGGTTTTCAGCATCGAGGGCACAAAAATTTTCACCATGGGCGGAGGAGAAAGTCCCGACATTGACATCAGATTTGAAATGAATACCTGGTCAGATATGGAAATACCTACCCGTGACGAGTTAGTTGAGGGAGTGGACAATTTACAGAAGTACGGCGGCAAGGTAGATCTTGTTATTACTCATGAGCCACCCGCAAAAATCAAAGATTTCCTTATGCTCCACACAGGCAGCGATGCAAGCATCACAGCCATAAATACCTATTTGGAGGATGTAAGCAGAATATGTGAATTCAATCATTGGTATTTCGGCTCACTCCATTTGGATAAATTTATATCAACAACCCATATTTCTGTTTTCAACAACATCATCAATGCAAAAACAGGTGAAGTGGTAAAGAGATAATATTAAAAGCAACGGCGTGAAAAACCGTTGCTTTTATACTTTATATATTTCTTAATGAACGCCTTAAAAGTTTACCGTTAAATGAACGGGGAATGCTGTCGATTTCCACGATAACGGAAGGCACCTTATAGGGCTCCAATGCGGCAGCAATATGATTTCTGACAGCCACAGAATCAAAAGAACATCCTTTTTTCATCTGCACAAAAAGTTTCGGTGTATTACCCTTGAGTGCATCGGGAATACCTATGCATCCGCAGTCCTCAACACCCTCCAGCTTTTTGACGACATCTTCAATTTCATCGGGGGAAACCTTATTTCCGCCGACATTGATAACATCTCCCTTTCTGCCTAAAAGAATGATATCTCCGTCTTCATCAAAATAGGATTCGTCATTGGAATAAATTCCTCCGTCAAACATAACCTTTGCGGTTTCCTCGTCATCCTTCCAATAGCCTTTCATGTTCATTCCGCCAAAGGAAGCGAGTAAACCGGTATTACTTTCCGTAGCTTCAATCTCATTATGTTCTTCGTCA
The DNA here is from genome assembly GCA_017397845.1 of Clostridia bacterium. GTDB lineage: Bacteria > Bacillota > Clostridia > Oscillospirales > Acutalibacteraceae > UBA6857. Next base: position 53,708 of record JAFQHU010000004.1, on the reverse strand, counting down.
ACGATAATAATTCGTGCATTATGTGTAGGCTTACCGATACATTTCGGTTTATCCTTGCCGTCATTGAAATCGTAAATGCAAATACAGCCGCTTTCTGTACTGCCGTAAAAATTATAAAGATGAGTATGGGGAAGGAGTGTACGTACGGCTTCCTTATCTCCGTCTGAAAGAGGAGCAGAGCCGAATTGGATATAACGCATTATATCCTTATAATCTGCAAATTTTCCCTTTGAAAGTTTGAGAAGAACAGTAAGTGCAGTGGGCACAAGATCCATAGAATTGACACCGTATTTATCCATAAGACCGAAGAACCCGACGACATTCATAACCCCTGTGGCAAGAACAACCGTAGCACCCTTTACCATATTGGCGTAATATCTTCTCAAGCCGTGAGAATGGTTAAGAGGTGACGGAATCATTTCCACATTATCCTCTTTCATTTCCACACCGTACATTACATTTTCGGCAAGAGCAATATTATTCCCGTTTGTAATAACGATGCCCTTTTCCTTGCCGGTGGTGCCGGTACTGAAAAGAAGCTCACAAACAGTATCTTTGTCAGAAAATTCATAAGAGACAGTATTTGCATTTTCTTTTGCGACCGATACCAAAGAAGCGAGAGTAAGGTGCTTTATTTCACCGCTTTCCTGATCTTTAAGATGCAGAACCAAAGCCGCTTCCGCAGTTTCGGCAATTCTCAGAGTTTTATCCCACGCACAGTTGCGCTCAACAGGAACGAAAATACCTCCGATAAGCTGAACAGCCAGAGCACAGGCAAGAAAGTCAACGGTCTGTGAAGCCTCAATAACGACCTTATCATCCTTTTTGATACCGAGTGACCGAAGCTCTGCGGCTATATTGAGAATAAGCGTTTTATATTCACCGTAGGTTACCTGTCCTTTTTCATCAGCGAGGCAGATTTTATCTTTTTGTGTTTCGGCATGTGAAAATACAGCCTGAACAACTGAACTGAACATTTATTATTCCTCCGAATCAGGTTGTGCTGAATGCAGGCCAATAAGTGAGAAGAAGATAACCTGCAATACTCATAAGTGCAATAACAATAACCGTCATGCCGACACCCTCTTTGAGCATAAACTTCGGTTTGAGTCCGTATCCGACGGGAATTGCACGGATAGAGGTGGGAAGCATATAAGAAAGGTTAACACCGATAGAAGCGATATAAACATAAGGAATGGGGTCTTTGCCCATACCGTTTACGATACTGATAACGATGGGAATTGCCACAGCAGCCGTGGCAGTGTTACTTGTAACGTCGGAGAGAAGAAGGGTTACGGTAACGATGATAAGCACCGTGATAAATCCGCCGTCAAGATTCATACCCGAAACGAGCGCACCGATATCCTCTGCAGCACCGCTTTTATTGATGAGAGTACCCAAAGCGAGACCGCCTGCGAAAATATAGATAAGCTCCCAAAGAATTTTTCCCTGAGTGTGCTTCCATTTCAAAAGTCTCTCGCCGTCCTCTTTTTTGATAAAGAAAGAAAGGATGGCACATGTAATGAATACATAAGCCGGCTTAAGACCGGGAAGAAAATCCTGATAAAGCTGACGGGTAAAGGAAAGACCTGTCGCTATAACAAAGAGTGCGAGAGAAATTATTTCCTCTTTGGTTATTTTCGGCATCTCTTTATAAACGGAAACGAAGTATTCCTTTGAACCGGCAAGACGCTCACCCTTTTTGCAATGTCTTGCAACCAGGAAGATAACATTACTTACCACAAGAACAAGCATAATCGGAAGGAAACGTACCACCCATGAGGTATACATAAATTCCTGACCCGTAAGCTCTTCAATATACTCGACAGTAACAAGATTCATAGCACCGCCGAGAGGTGTGGCAAGACCGCCGACACCGGCACCGTATGCGATGGTGAGAAGGATAACAGAACCGTTTTTACTTTCACCTATATCCTCTTCACCGATGAATTTAAGCATAGAAACAGCAATAGGTGTGATTGTGGCGCATACTACTGCATTCGGAAGAACAGAGGAAAGCACTGTGGTAAGCAGAAACCAGAAAATAAGCTGTGTGCTGAGCTTACCGCCTACGAGAGAAAGGCACTTTGCCGCAATTCTTCTGTCAAGACCCGTAACCTCCCAGGATACAACAAGAATAGAAGCACCCAGAAGAAGAAGGATGGTTTCCGAAGAATAGTTTGAAATAACCGCCGACATATCGACAAGATTGAACACAGCATTTACGGCTATGGGTAAAAATGCGGTTACGGCATAATCAACGGGGCCCGTAACCCACCACAAAGCCATCCATGCCACCATACCTACGGAGCCTCTGGCTGCAGCAGTAGTAAACACATCAGCAGGCAACAAAAAATAACAAAGTAAAAATAGTGCAGGACCGAGCAGAATAGTTATTAACTTTCTGTTCTTTTTCATTTTTTACATCAACTCCTCTATCATTTCCCACATATTTTCGACTGACTGAAAATATGAAGGCTGAATATATTCCATTGTGACGGAAATATCGAATCGGTCTTCGATAACGGAAATAAGAGTTACCATACCCACAGAATCGATAATACCGTCATCGATAAGGCTCTTTTCTTTCGTAAAATCAATGTCGGGATATGTTTCCTTTAATACCTCGATAAGTTCATCCATTTAAATTACTCCTTTTCTAATAAAATAATAAAACTGAAATATTTTATCACAAAAATCTCTTTATTTCAACAAAAACAAAAATCTTTCTCTCTTTGGAATATTTTAATGATAAATGTGAAAAGATAGTGAAAAAAGATCAAAAGGTGGATTGGCTTTATGAAAAAAGACAGCAAAATTTATAGAACATATCGGACAGTTATTGCTTTTTTATTGCTTTTTACCGTTCTGGTTTTTACCGTTTATGTCCAAAAAGAGGAGCAGGGCGCAGTTTACACTCTTTCCAAAATAGGTTCACGCGGAAACGAGGTAAGACAGATACAGAAAAAGCTTAAAGAGTTAGGCTATTACAAAGGCAGTGTTGACGGTATTTACGGAACAGGCACACAAAAAGCAGTCAGAAGCTTCCAAAAAAATTGCGGTATTACTGCTGACGGCATAGCAGGTCCGAAAACTTTGAAATATATGGGACTTTCTTCTTCCGGTTCAGGCTCTACGGGAAAATATTCAAGCAGCGACATAAACCTCCTGGCAAAGCTTATCGCAGCCGAAGCAAGAGGCGAAAGCTACACGGGACAGGTGGCAGTAGGTGCCGTAGTGCTTAACAGAGTATCACATTCATCCTTTCCTGATACTGTAGCGGGAGTTATCTATCAGCGGGGAGCTTTTTCCTGTGTGAACGACAGTAATTGGAGTGTGGCTCCCAATTCGACATCGCTTAAAGCAGCAAGAGATTGCATAAACGGATGGGATCCGAGCGGCGGAGCCATCTATTACTATAATCCGGCTAAAACAAACAACAGCTTTATGCACTCAAGACCCGTAATTACCACCATAGGAAGACACGTGTTCTGCAGATAAAATAAATACCTTGACACAAAGCACACAGTAATGTTATCATTAAGGAAATAAAAAGCAAGGGAGAAAAAGTATGAAATTACCTGCATATCCAATAAGCACAATCGACCCTCATTTCAGCATCTGGTCCAAAGCGGACAGAATAAATGAGGCGGATACATATTTATGGTGTGGCATAAAAAAAAGAATAACCGGCACAGTTACTTTCGACGGTGCAACATACCGTTTTTTAGGCCTCGGAAAAGAGGAAAAAATCGAACAGAAGGAGACAAAAATAACACCCTTTGTAAGTGAATATGTTTTTGCAAACGAAAAGCTTACTCTCACCTTCCGCACCTGGTCACCTTTCCTTTTTGATGATTTTCACGTTATGGCTACACCCGTATCCTATCTCGAATGTGACGTAAAAGCCTCCGACGGAAAAGAGCACCGTATTTCGGTGGATTTCAAAGGATACGATGAATTATGTATCGGCAAAAAGAAAAAGCAGATTACCAAATACACGGTAAACATAAAAGGCAGAAAAGCCGTAAAAATGGGACTTACGAAACAGACTCCTCTTAACGATTCAGGCGACACTTACGCTGCCGATTGGGGTTATGTATGCTTTTCCGGGGAAAAGGTTTCAGCATATCCCGAGGGCATCGGCACAAGTGCAGAAACGACAGCTGCCGAAGCCTCTTTCAGCTTTATACTCGCTTATGACGATGTTTACTCCATAAACTATTTCGGTCAGAAGCTCAAAGGTCTTTGGACAGAAAAATTTACCGATATTGAATCAGCCATAAGCTTCACAGCCGAAAACAGAGACGGACTTTTCGAAAAAATCAGAAAGCAGGAGGAAACCATACTCAGAGACAGCGAAAGATTCGGTGTGGATTATCAGAAAATACTTTCAGCCGCCGCAAGACAGGTTATGGCAGGTCATAAGCTTGTAAGAAACGAAGAAGGTCAGCTCCTTTATCTTTCAAAGGAATGTCACTCAAACGGTTGCATAAATACGGTGGACGTTTCATATCCGGCTATGCCCATGTATCTCCTGTACTGTCCCGAACTTATCAAGGCTATGGTTGTCGGCATTTTCCGTTTTGCCTCTATGCCCTTATGGAAGCATGAATTTGCACCCCATGATATAGGCAGATATCCCCTCGCCTGCGGTCAGGTTTACGCTTTGGCTGTCAATCATCACCTTATCCCCCACAAATACAGCTACAAAATAATTTATAAGCTCCCCGCAAAGGGTCTTTATATGCCCGAATTCCAAATGCCTGTCGAAGAATGCGGCAACATGATTATCCTTTGCTACAATTATTTCCGTGTAACAAAGGATGCCACTTTGCTCGAAGAAAACTTTGCACTGTTAGAAAAATGGGCAACATATCTTAAAAATGCAGGCGTGGTTCTCTCACGTGAGCTTTGTACCGATGACTTTGCCGGCCACAGCGTAAAAAATGTCAACCTCGCCATAAAGGGTATTATGGGTATCGCCTGCTTCGGTAAAATCTGCGATGCTTTAGGTAAGGAGAATCCCTACACTGCCCTTTCAAAAGAATATGCAGACAAGCTCGTTTCCGAATGTGCCACCGCAGAAAGCTGGCTCCCCTTCTCCATAGGCAAAAATGACACATGGAGCCTCAAATACAATCTTGTATGGGATAAGCTTTTCCGCTTCGGTTTATTCAGCGAAGAGCTTTATCAGGGTGAAAGCGACAAATATAAGGCTGAGTTAAATGAATACGGTGTTCCCCTCGATTACAGAAAGGAATTTACAAAAACCGATTGGATGCTTTGGGCGGCATGTTTGGACAAAGACGACGAAAACATCAGACTTTTCTCAGAGAGAATAGTTAAATATTTAGCCGACACAAATGACAGAAACTGCTTCAGCGACTGGATAGAAACAAAGAAGCCCAAGCAGAGCGGCTTTGACCACAGAACTGTTCAGGCAGGTCTTTGGATGCCCGTGCTGATGGATAAATATATGAACGAATAATCCGGAATTACAGAAAAGATACAGTAAAAAAACATCCCGACATACAATGTGTGTCGGGAATTTTCTTTATTTTATTATATATTTCACTACTCTTTCTGCATTTTTTGTATCTAAGAAGTCAAAATTCATTTCTTTGAATTTTCTGTTTCTTTCTTCGCAAAAGGGAGCTTTTACTGCTCCGGCAAGTGAACCAAAATCTTTACACACCGTACCGGGAACAAAGGCTTCATAGTCAAAATAGAAATCTCTTCTCTCTCTGTACCAATCCAGATCGGGACAGTAAAAGACCGTCTTTTTATCAAGAGCGCAAAAATCCATACAGATAGAGGAATAGTCGGTGATAAGAATATCCGACGCCAATACAAGCTCTCTGACATCTTCATAATCAGTCACATCAACAGCACATCTGAAACCGACAGAGGCTGTATGTACCTGAGGATGCAGACGGACAAAAAGAAAGTATTCCTCGCCAAGCTCAGCGAGAAGCTTTTCAAAATCAAAAGAATCGAGTAAATTTCTGTCTCTGTCGGCATCGTCTCTGAAGGTCGGTGCATAAAGAACTATTTTTTTATCCTTTGTCTGCGGGTAAAGAGAAAGGATTTTTTCTTTTGCTTTTTCTCTGTTTTCCTCATTCATCAGATAGTCAAGTCTGGGTGCACCGAGAGGAATCACCCTTTCTTCACTCACACCGAACGCTTCGGAATAAATCTTTTTTACACCCTCAGAGGAGCAGACCACATATGTCAGCTTTTCGTTGGCGGCGATTTCTCTTTTTCTCAAATCTTCAGGTTGCGGTATATGAAGACCGAATTTTTTGAAAGCTCCTTCACCGTGCCAAAGCTGAGTAATAACTGTTTCCTTACGGAAATTAAGCTTACCCATAGGCATAAAATTATCGTTGAGAAAAACGTATTTACTTGTGGCCAAAAGCTTTGATTTAAGAAAAAAGAATGCAAACACTTTAAAGGGTTTTCTGACCGAAAGGTCCTCACGGGTGATAAGGACAAACTCATAGTTTTTTTCATTTTTCAGATACTCATAAACGCAGCCGAGGGAATCTTTGAAATTTTCATTATGCATTGAAATAAAGGCTATGCGGTTTTCTTTTACGGAAAACAAAAAAGCACTGATATTAAAAAGAAAAGCATAGAAATTATAAAGAAGCTTTTTCATCTTAAAACTTAATACCCCATTTCAGGAAGTATTTTAAAATAGACTGAATATGAATAAGCAGAAGCTTTTTGTTTGTCTTGCTCTCTCTTTCCCAAAGGTGATAAACCGTGGTCATCGGATAGTGAAGAGCCTTATATTTTTCTGCAACTCTGCGTGCTATGTCGCAATCTTCAAGATACATAAAAAATCTTTCGTCAAATCCGCCGATTTCTTTGAAAACCTCAGTACGGAAAAACATAAAACAGCCTGTGGCATTGGTTATGGGATAAGGCTTATCCTCAGGCATATCGAGCATACAGTATTCGGTCATCAGCTTTCCTGCCGGCTTTTCTTTATCGTAAAGACGGTGGGCACCGAGATATCTTACAGTAGGATTTCTCTTTGCTAAAAGCTGCTTTGTGCCGTCCTCGAAACGGATGTCCGGTGAGAGCAGACCGATATTTTCATCTTCATCGGCATAACGGCAAAGCTCGGTTATAACATCCTCTTTCAGAAGAATATCCGGATTTATAACCACATGATATTTTGAAGTCAGAAAAGGCAAAATTTTATTGTGTCCCGTACCGAAGCCGTCATTACTTTTCGGCTCTACAACCACCACGTCGGGAAAATTTTTCTTTATGAAATCCGCAGTACCGTCTGTGGACGCATTATCGACAATATAAAGAGTGAAGTCAACACCTTTGGTATTTTCCAGCACAGAGGTAATCGTGTCTGAAATTTTATTTCTGCTGTTATAGGTCACAATACAACCGCTTACACTATAATTTTCCATAAAATATCTCCTTATTTTTTAAACATTACCCTTTTGTAAAGCTTTAAAATCAGATATCTGCGCCACTCAATTTTCTGCTTAAATGTGGTTTTGCCGCCGGTTACGTTTCCGCCGTGTACACGGTAATAAATCAAAGGGAGATCCAAAAATTTAACCTTGCCGTAAATTTCCGCGATAATTCCAATCCATTGGTCATGCATGGGAATACTGCGGGGCATGGGCATAATCTTTTTAAGCAGCTTACGGTCAAAAGCCATACAGCAGCCCATATAGGAATTTTTAAAAATATTACGGATAACGCCCTTTTTACTGCCTCTTTTTTCAAAGAAGGAATAGTCGGTTATATTCAGCTCACCGTCAGTTATATATGCATTATGAAGAACCAGGTCATAACCCTCATCAAAAGCTTCCATAACTCTTTTCACTTTATCGGGAAGCCACACATCATCCTGATCACAGAGAAAAATTTTATCACCCTTGCAATAACGTATGGCATTGACAAAATTCGAAACGACACCTTTGCTTTTTCCTTCAACCCACACGACACGGCTGTCCTCAGCGGCTATTTTTTTAACTATTTTTTCTGTCATTCCGCCCGGTCTGTCATCAGAGACGATAATTTCATCGCCGTAAGAAAGCTGAGGAAGAATAGAGCGAATCTGTGCTTCTATATATTTTTCTCCCTTATAGGCAGCAAGTGCAACGGAAATCATACGCTTTCCTCCATTACTCAATACATTCATTAAATTTTATTATATCATTAAAATGAAAAATTTACAATAGGAAAAGGTCACTCCGAACAAAAACAGAGTGACCCTATAATTATTTATGCTCAAAAAATCTTATTTTATCCGTTACTTCAAGTCCGAGTCCCTCAAGGAAGAGCTTCGCTTTCGCATATAGCTCGATTTCGCCGTAGGCTTCGGGAACATGAGCATCGACACCTATGACAGTCTTAGGCTTATATTCTGCGGCTATTTTCCAGAATTCGGGATGAGGATAACCGGGCTTTCTGTCATTAATTCCGTGCTTGAGACCCAACAGATTATATTCGAGCGGTGTATCGGTTTCTATTGCCTTTTTAATTATGGCACGGGAAATCTTTTCACATTTTTCATCAAATACACTGTAGCCTCTCATAAAAATATCGGGATGTGCAATATAAGAAAATATACCCTCATCAAGTGCCTGCAATATATCGTTTTTATATATTTCAAGCTCATTTTTCGATGAAAGATTTCCGTTATATTCACTGCCCGGCTCATCGGTACTGAAATGATGACCGCAGATAAGATAATCAATCTGATGCTCTTTGATTTTTTCTCTCAGCCAGGGAAGATATTTCGGAAAATATTCACATTCCAAACCTAATTTAATGCTGATTTTATCCCTGTATTTTTCCCTTAATTCTTTCACGCTGTCACAGTAGCCTTTCAGCTCACTTTCATGCATTCTCATACGGGAAACAAAGCCGTTTTCAAAATTCCAGGGACTGTGGTCGGCAAAACCGATTTCATCAAAGCCCGCATCAATGGCTGCAAGCACAAATTCTTCATCGGTACCGATGGCATGAAAGCATCTTTCTGTATGTGTATGATAGTTATATTTCATTTTCATCACCCCATAACACTCTTTACGTGCATTATCATTGAAGTAAGAATAGATGATTCGTCAGGATTAAAATATTCGGAATGCAAACAATGGTCACATTCACAGCCCACATGGTAAAAGCAGCCTTTGGCACAGTCAAGGTAATAACCGAAATCCTCTGTGGTCATGAGAGGAAGTGCGCCCACGGCTACATTTCCTTTACCGAGTATCTCAGCGGCACAGGACTCAATATACGCAGTCTTTTCGTCATCGTTTACTATACCCGGATAGCTTTCGATTATTCTTACCTCCGCTTTACCGCCCATAGCTTCGGCTATGCCCTCAGCGGTTTCCTTTATTCTTTTACGCAAAAGCATACGTGTTTCTTTACCCAAAGATCGGGCAACACCTGTCAAAGAGCATGAGCCCGCAACGGTGTTTCTGAAAGAGCCGCCGTTAAAGGTTCCCACGGTAATCACCGCACTGTCGGTAGGGTTTATCTCTCTGGAAACGAGAGACTGCAAAGCGGTTACGATGTGAGAGCCGATGAGAATGGCATCGACACTCTTATGAGGCTCTGCACAATGTGCAGAGGTTCCCTTTACATCGATTTCGATTATATCCGAGGCAGCGTAAAATTTGCCGTATTTCACCATAATGCTTCCCGTACGCAGCTCAGGTCTGATGTGAATGCCGTAAATCTCATCCACATCCTTCATTACACCCTTTTCAATAAGTCTCTGTGCACCGCCGTCACCCTCTTCGTCAGGCTGAAAAATAAGCTTCACGGTGCCTTTGAGTTCATTTTTCATAGCGGCAAGCACCTTTGCCGCACCCAAAAGTGATGCGGTATGTATATCGTGTCCGCAGGCATGCATGACTCCGGTATTTTCCGAAGAAAAGAAAAGACCTGTTTTCTCCGTCACAGCCAAAGCATCTATATCGGCTCGAAGAGCCACGGTTTTGCCGGCTGCGTTTCCCTTTAAAACAGCAACAACACCTGTATCGAGTAATCTTTCACATTCATAGCCCCACTTTTCAAGATATGAAAAGATAAGCTCTGTGGTGCGGAATTCTCTGTTTCCTCTTTCGGGATAGCTGTGCAGTTTTCGTCTGATATCACGCGCCAGAGGATAAAATTCCTCACAAAGAGAAATAATTTTTTTGTCCGTCATTTTCAGTCACTCTTTCAATAAAAGGGTGACTGCTGTCACCCTCGTAATTTAATTCAGAATATTATCCATATTATAAAAGCCTGCATCCTGAGAAACAAGATATTCGGCGGCTGAAACCGCCCCCTCAGCAAAAAGGCTTCTGTTTTCAGCCTCGTGCTTGAGAGTGATTACCTGACTGCCCATGGCAAAAATGATTTCGTGGGTACCGACCTCTCCGCCCATACGCAGAGAATGGATACCGATTTCGTTCTTGGTTCTTTTACCGTATTCATGTCTGCCGATATTATACTCACATTCGTTTCTGACACTTTTTATAGAGTCGGCAAGTAAGATAGCCGTACCGGACGGAACATCAAGCTTTTGATTATGATGCTTTTCGATAATCTCTATGTCACAGTCGGGAAGAGCTTTGGCAGCGATTTTGGCAAGACAGGAAAGAATGGCAACGCCGAGAGACATGTTCTGAGAATAAAACACAGGCACCTCAGCACTTGCACTTTTAATCATAGCCAATTCCTCTTCATTCTGTCCGGTGGTGGCAATAACCACAGGCAGACCTCTTTTAAGTGCATAGGAGGTCACATCGTAGGTAGCGCTGTGATTTGAAAAGTCAATAAGCATATCGCATTCGCCCGAAAATTCCTCCAAGCTTTTGTATATACCCTTTTCGCTGTCGGTTTCAAATTCCATACTTACCGCCGCAGCAAGAGTATGCTTTTCATTTTTTTCGATGAGGTCGCAGAGGGTTTTGCCCATTCTGCCTCCTGCACCGTTAACTACTATTTTCATTTCTAAAACCTCAATTATACATTGATGCCCTGCTCACGCATTTTTTCTAAAAGAACAGCTTTGTGTTCTTCTTCCATAACGGTGAGGGGAAGTCTTACATAATCCTCGCAAAAGCCCATAGCTGCCATTGCTGCTTTGGCAGGGATGGGATTAACTTCGCTGAAAAGAGCCTTTATAAGACCGAAATATTTAAACTGCATCTCTGCAGCACCCTTTACATCACCGTCAAAGAATTTCTGACACATTTCGTTGGTTTCTTTGGGAAGAACGTTTGAGAGAACGGAGATAACACCCTTGCCGCCTACTGAAAGCAGAGGAACAATTTGATCATCGTTACCTGAGTAAAGGTCGAGCTTATCACCGCAAAGAGCCATGGTCTCTACAATCTTATCAATCTGTCCGTTGGCTTCCTTGATACCCTGAATCATCGGATGCTCAGCAAGCGCTGCATAGGTAGCAGGTTCGATGTTTATACCTGTTCTGGAAGGAACATTATAAAGAATGATGGGCTTGGTGCTTGCATCAGCGATAGCGGTGAACATTTTTATGAGGCCCTTCTGTGTAGCTTTGTTGTAATAAGGTGTTACAACGAGCATCGCATCACAGCCTACCTCACAGGCATACTTTGTAAGATCGATGGCATAATCGGTGTCATTTGAGCCTGTACCTGCAATAACGGGTACACGACCGGCAACTACATCCACAGCAAACTTAAGAACCTCTCTGTGCTCTTCGTCGGTAAGTGTCGAGCCTTCACCTGATGTGCCGGCAATAACGAGAGCGCTGATACCCTCGGCAATCTGCCATTCGATTAATTTTTTAAAATTTTCATAGTCAACACCCTTTTCATTAAGAGGGGTAACAAGAGCCGAAGCGGCACCGGTAAAAATAGGCTTTCTTTCCATAATAGTAATACTCCTTTTCTTTCATATCTCAATCAAAAATATAAAGCACTCGGAAAACGAATGCTTTTAAAATCGATAATATACGACTGCAAGCCGTAAAACACAATTATAATAGCACTCCGCAAAAGCGACAGTCAAAGAGATATTATTCCCTTTGCCCAGAATGTCTTTCGCCTGACATCTTCGGCGGTGACCCCTTTCGCTTTAAAGGAATGTGCGAAATTCCCGATGAAATAAAGCTACTGATGATAAACCGCGCCTCTATCTTTAATTGAAATATTTAATTTTTACTGATTTTATCACTAATTCTTTAAAGTGTCAATAGGGTAAAGTGAAATTCTGACTACTGTCAGGCAAAAATAAACCACAAATCGGCCTTATCGATAAAAATAAGTATCATAGCGATGAAAATCACATTGACTATGCAGGCACCGATTACACTTTTTTCTTTTACTATTCTTTTACCATATACCGTACGGATAATCAAAGCAACCGTAAAAACTACGACAGAGACAGCCGCAAATACTAAAACAGCCAAAAGAGACCAAAGCATATAATCTAAATAAACTGTCCTCGTGAATTCTATGCTGTCAACTAAAGCAGGATAAATAAGAGAATATACAATAGCAAGAGAAACAAAAACAATGTCGAGAATCGAGAGGGTTTTTGTTGCCTTTTTAAGTGATATCATTTTAATTTCTCCCCTCTGTTTTCTCTGTGCTTTTTATACGCACCGATAAACAAAGACAAAGCAGATGCCAGATAATGAGCAATTAATACACCGTAAAACAATACAGGAGCTTCATCAGGTCTCGGTAAGTTTAAAGCTTCGCCCCATACTGCAGAGGGATACTGAATCATCATTGAAACGAAAGGAATACCCACTAAACTTAAACCGTACACAACGGCAAGGATAAGTACAGGAAGTATTACAACAGAAACAGGGCTTAAGCTTTTACTGTAATGAAGTCTCTGACCGATAAAATATCCTATATGTAATAAGGCACAGAAGATAGCCATCAACAGAGGGCCGGCAATCATTTCAATGTTATCTATGAGAAAAAAAGCCAAAGCAGTAAAAATCACGCTCATCATCAGCAAGGCTAAGGTAGACCATAATGTATTGGTAACGAATCTCTTAAGCATGTCAATCACCTCTTTATCTTTTTGCGGACACGGCACGCCATGTCCCTACGAATCAATCCTTTTATATTACATATTTTACCGTTAATACTTTAATTCTGCATTAATATAATACCACCGATCGTCTTACCTTGTCAATCTACGCAGAGAGAGCTTTACTATTTTTAATTTTACTATTTACGGATTATAAAATATATGTTATATTAAGCCTATCAAAATAAAGAGGTGCGAAATATGTTAAACCTTATTAAACGAAACTCTCCCCTTATCGCCGACTGCTTTACCCTTGAAATAAAAGAAAGAGCCGACGGCAAGGACTACTACGAATATTACACTTTTGACGGAAAAATACATATTGAAGGTAACTGCAAGGTAAGCCTTGCCATGGGTTACTATGACTATCTCAAAAAATACTGCAGAGTTAACCTTTCCCACTGCGGAAACACCTCCTTCGAGGTTACTGAAGCTCCCCTTCCCGAGGGCAAGACAAAGAAGGTAATCGAGCAGAAGAAAAGAGCCTATCTCAACTACTGCACCTTCGGTTATTCCATGCGCTCATGGCAGTGGGACAAATGGGAAAAAGAGATAGACTTTATGGCTATGCACGGCATAAATATGCCTCTGACGGTGGTAGGTAATGAGGCTGTTATTTACTATACTCTCCGTGATTTCGGTCTCAGCGAAAAGGACGCACTTAATTTCGTGGCAGGTCCTTCCTATTATCCCTGGCAGATGATGACCAATCTCGACACCTTTATGGCGATACCCGATGTGAAGTTCATCGATAAGAGACTCGAGCTCGGAAAAAAGATAATCGAAAGAGAGCTGGAATTGGGCATGACACCCATTCAGCAAGGCTTTGCAGGGCACATTCCCCCTGCCCTTGCCGAAAAGGTCGGTGCAAAAGGACTTCAGCAGCTTCCCACCTGGTGCGGCTTCCCCGGTACGGTACAGTTAGACCCCCTGGACAAGGCCTTCACTGTGGTCGGCACTGCCCTTTTAGAGAAGCAAAAGGAGCTTTTCGGTGCTCACGGACTTTATGCCTGTGACCCCTTCCACGAAAACGAGCCTCCCGTAGACGGTGACGAATATCTTCGCGATGTGGGCAAAACTATTTCCAAAATGTATACTGACTTCGATAAGGACAGCATCTGGATTATGCAGGGCTGGTCTTTGCGTGAAGAAATAGTCAAGGCTGTGGACAAAAACAGACTTCTCATTTTAGACCTTGACGCATCAAAGAGCGAAAAGCTCGGCGGCTTTATGGGTTATAATTTCGTGGCGGGTACACTGCATAATTTCGGTGACAGAAACTCTCTCCACGGCTCGGTGGAGCTTTTAAGCGAGAACATATACAAAAAAAGAAAAACAATCTTTCCTAACTGCATCGGTACGGGACTTTTCCCTGAGGGCTTTTTTCAAAATCCTCTTTATTATGAGCTTGCCTATTATATGCTGACAGAAAAGGATGAATCTGACCTTGATGCTTTCCTTGACGATTACGCCGAAAGACGCTACGGAAGTGAGGAGGAATGTTTGAAAAAGGCTGTTCAGCTCCTTAAGGAAAGCTGTTACCGCAGCACCTGTATCGGCAGAGAAACAAGCTCAATAATTGCCGCCCGTCCCTCCACTACTCATTACCATACCGCACCCAATGACCATGTAGAGCTTCGCTATGACAATAAGGTACTGTTCGGTGCACTGTGTGAGCTTTTAAAGAGTGAAAAAGCACATAAGGACGGCTATGAATTTGACCTTTGCGACATATTAAGACAGGTGCTTTCAAACAAAGCAAAGGAAGTTTACTTCGATATTATGAAGTCCTTCAAGGAAAAGGATATGGCTTTATTCAAAAAGAATACCGCCTTGTTCAGGGAAATCCTTATCGACGTTGACCGTCTGCTTTCAACCAGAGACGAGCTTACTTTAGACAGTCATATCAGAGAGGCCATGGATAATGCCTGCTGTGAAGATCACAGAGAGCTTTTCAGGCTTAATGAGGTTACACTTCTGACTATTTGGGGTCCCCATACGGAAATCGAGCTTTTCGACTACACATGGAAGGAATGGGCAGGTCTCATTAAATACTACTACCTCCCCCGCTGGGAAATGTTTTTTAAAAAGCTCGAAGAAGATTTCGACACCGACGGCAGTCATATTTCCGACACTGCTTTTAATCACAATGAAAGAAATGACTATAACACCACTGATTTCCAAAAGGAAATGGAGAAGTTCGAGTTCGAATTTATAAATAGTTATACGTTAAAAGAAAAAACATCTGAAAATACTGTCGATGTTACCAAGATTTTAACAGAAAAGTACTCTTCTATCATATAATTTTTACCTTGACTTAAAGTATAAAAAATGGTAAAATAAATGCACAGTAAAATAATAAAACTTCCCGTGTGACTGACGGATAAATAGGGTTAAACCTATATGGAGCCGGGAATTTTAAGCCGACCGTCTGGGCAGTTTTGTCAAAGCAAAACTGCCCTTTTATATTTAATCGGCAAACAAACGGAGACAAAGCTTTTCATTTTGTAAAGGAGCGAAAAAACATGGAAAATTTTACAAAAGAATGGAACGGATTTATCGAAGGAAAATGGTGTAAGGAAATAAATGTGAGAGATTTCATTCAGAAAAACTACCATCCTTATATCGGTGATGAAAGCTTTCTCAAAGAGCCCACCGAAAAAACAAAGAGACTTTACGGTGCTTTGGAAGAAAAGCTCAGAGAAGAAAAAGAAAAGGGCGGAGTTATCGGAATCGATACAGGTACAGTTTCCTCTCTTATGAACTACCCCGCCGCATATTTAAAAAAGGAAGACGAGCTTATAGTAGGTCTTCAGACAGGCGCGCCTCTCGTAAGAAGCGTTAACCCCTTCGGCGGCATACGTATGGCAAGAAGTGCATGCCGTGCTTACGGATATGAGCTTTCAGAAAAAATCGAAAGAGAATTTTTATACAAAACAACACACAATGACGGCGTTTTCAGAGTATATACCGACTCCATGCGTGCCATGAGACACACAGGTATTCTCACCGGTTTGCCCGACGCTTACGGCAGAGGCCGAATCATCGGCGACTACCGCCGTATCGCTCTCTACGGTATAGATGCCCTCATCGAGGAAAAGCAGAAGGATAAAAGAGAGCTCGGCAGAAAGCGTATGACGGAAGAAAACATCCGTCTTTCAGAGGAGCTTTTCAAGCAAATTGATTTTCTCGGTAAGCTTAAAGATATGGCGGGTCTTTACGGCATAGATATTTCCCGCCCCGCCAACAACGCCCGGGAGGCTGTTCAGTGGCTTTATTTTGGCTATCTTGCCGCCAATAAAGAGCAGAACGGTGCCGCTATGTCACTCGGCAGAACAGGTACCTTTATCGATATTTACATCGAAAGAGACATGAGAAACGGCATCCTCGACGAAAAGGGAGCACAGGAGCTTATCGACCAGTTCGTAATGAAGCTCCGTATGATAAGACAGCTCCGCACACCCGAATATAACGAGCTTTTCGGCGGTGACCCCATGTGGATTACCGAAGCAGTCGGCGGTATGGGTAAGGACGGCAGAACTCTGGTCACAAAGACAGCCTTCCGTTTCCTTCATACCCTTTACAATCTCGGCAGTGCTCCCGAGCCCAACCTTACTGTTTTATGGTCGGAGAAGCTTCCCGAGGATTTCAAGCGCTACTGTGCCAAGGTTTCCATAGAAACTGACTCCATCCAGTATGAAAACGACGACATTATGCGTCCCGCTTACGGCGACGACTATGCTATCGCCTGCTGTGTAAGCGCTATGAGAATCGGCAAGCAGATGCAGTTTTTCGGCGCAAGGTGCAATCTGCCCAAGGTTCTCCTTTTAGCTCTCAACGGCGGTAAAGAAGAAAAATACGGAATGGAAATCGGACCTCAGATGGAAGCAGTAGACGAAGGTGTCCTCGACTACGAAGCTGTCCGCAAGCGTTTGGATTACTATCTCAGCTGGCTTGCAGGTGAATATGTGGATACGATGAACGTTATTCACTTTATGCACGACAAATACGCTTACGAGAAAACACAGCTTGCCCTCCACGACACAGATGTGGACCGCGTTATGGCTTTCGGTATGGCGGGTATTTCCGTAATCACAGACAGCCTTTCAGCCATCAAATATGCAAAGGTACGTCCTGTTTTTGACGAAAGAGGCATTATATGCGACTTTATCACCGAGGGTGATTTTCCCACCTACGGCAACGATGACGAGCGTGCTGACGAAATCGCAAAAGAGCTTTTGGACCGCTTCATTACGGAGCTGCGAAAAAATCCCACATATAAAAACGCAACGCACACTCTCTCGGTTCTTACCATCACAAGTAATGTGGTTTACGGACAAAAGACAGGCTCCACGCCCGACGGCAGAAAAGCGGGTGAACCTTTTGCTCCCGGTGCCAATCCCATGCACAACAGAGAAAAGAACGGAGCTTTGGCCTCGCTCAACTCTGTAGCAAAGCTCAAATACGACTCATGTCGTGACGGCATTTCAAACACCTTCTCTATCGTTCCCGATGCCCTCGGCAAGAATGATGAAGAGAGAAAGAATAATCTTGTTTCCATTCTCGACGGCTACTTTGTTCAGAACGCTCACCACATCAATGTAAATGTTCTCGACAGGCAGAAATTGGTAGATGCTATGGAAAACCCTGACCTTTATCCCAATCTTACTATCCGTGTATCAGGCTATGCGGTTAACTTCCATAAACTTTCAAAGCAGCAGCAGAAGGAAGTAATAAGCCGTACCTTCCATGAAAGGGTTTAATCGATGAAGGGTTACGTTCATTCTCTGCAGTCGATGGGAACCGTGGACGGGCCCGGTGTAAGAGCGGTGCTTTTTACTGAGGGCTGCCCCCTGCGCTGTGCCTACTGTCACAACCCCGACACATGGGAAATGAAAGAGGAAAATCTCGTCTCTGCAGAAGAAATCGCAGAAAAAATTATCCGCCTTTATCCATATATAAAAAACGGCGGTGTGACCTTTTCGGGCGGTGAGCCATGCATGCAGTCAGAATTCCTTTATGAAGTGGCTGTATTGCTGAAAGATAAAAATTTGCATATCGCGCTGGACACCTCAGGCTGTATACTCGATGAAAGCACGAAAAAGCTTCTGACAGTTACGGATATGGTACTTTTGGATATAAAAATGACAAGCGAAGAGGACTACAAAAAATATATTGGCGGAAGTTTCGGAAAAACGATAAAGTTTTTGGCATATTTGGAAAAAGAGGGTATCGAAACATGGATAAGACATGTGGTAGTTCCCGGCATCAATGACACTGAAGAGGATATAAAAAAGCTTCGCAAGCTGATTTCCGACTATACCTGTATAACAAAAAAAGAGCTTCTCCCCTTCCGCACTCTGTGTTTGGAAAAATACGAAAACATGGGAATAGACTTTCCGCTGAAAGGCACCCCTCAGACGGACAAAGAAAAATTGAATAAATTACAAAAAATCATACAGTAAAATACCATGAGCAGACTCATAAAATACGGGTCTGCTCTCTTTTTTAACATTAGTAACCTTGACGAAAAGACAGAGAATATGATATACTGATAAAGAATATATAATGGTATATAATGTCTTTGAACGGAGTGACAAATTTATGCGTATTCTTATGAGAGCACAAATGCAACACGATAAAGCTTTCGCACCCGATGATGTTCTGCTTAAAAATCTTATGGGCGGAAACATAGGCAATTGGCTTTATCAGTACAGTCTTTTCAGAGCACTGATGATTGACGAAAATACGGTTATTGATATCTTTAATCCCACCAAACAAACTGTAGACGAGGAATTCATTGAAAAGGTTAACTCCGACTATGATGTTTTTGTTCTTCCTTTAGCCAACGCTTTTAAGCTCAGCTTTATCAATGAGATGAAGTCTCTGACAAAACTTCTTAACGGACTTAAAATCCCCTGTGTTGTACCCGGCGTTGGTATACAGGCAAAAAACGGCGTAAACTTTTCGGAAAAATATGAATATATCGACGAATCAAAAGAATTCATCAAAGCAATTCTCAAAAAAAGCAATATGATAGGTGTACGCGGAGAAGCAACAGGTGAATTTTTCAAATCATTAGGCTTCAAGGAAGAAAAGGATTTTACGGTTATAGGTTGTCCTTCACTTTACACTTTCGGTATGCATCTGCCTGAGGTGAAACCTCTCAGCTACAGCGAAAATTCAAAGCTCCTTTTTTCATCAAAGGTTGAACACGAGAATAAGAATATAGCTGCTGTGCTCAAAAGCTTTACTGAACAACATCCGAATTACTG
Source organism: Clostridia bacterium (assembly GCA_017397845.1). Lineage (GTDB taxonomy): Bacteria > Bacillota > Clostridia > Oscillospirales > Acutalibacteraceae > UBA6857. The sequence goes on along the minus strand of JAFQHU010000004.1, from coordinate 34,359 downwards.
CTATGCTCCCCAAAGACTGCAGGATATGCTCACCTGCTTTTACGGTAATGATTACCGCATAAAATCAAATAAAAAGCCAAAGGAAAGATTTTTTGACCCCGACAAGGCGGTTATTTTCACAAGCCCTACCCAATGGATCAACTTTACCCGTGAAAACATTGATTTTTCTGTCGGAACACGCATCCACGGAAATGTGGCTGCTGTTTTAGGCGGTGTACCCTCATTTATTATGGCCACCGACCAAAGAGTGAGCGAGCTCGCCGGCTACCATAACATCGCATGTGTACCCGTTACCTCCGTAACACCGGAAACAAAGCTTACAGACATTATGGAGAAATATGATTTTTCTTTGGTACATAAGGGTCACAGGGAAAGATTTAACCATTTCGTAGATTTTCTCGAAAAAAATGATCTCAAAACTGTTTACAGTGCTGACAGAAGCGTAGAAAGGGTTTATTTTGATTCCGTTTTAGAATCCTTGGAGCTTTCTGATAATCTTTATGCTTTCGGTGCGGTTTCTACCGAAGAGAAGCTTAACAGAGTACAGAGAGCCGCTTCCTTTTACGCAGATAAGGCAATTAATGCTCAGAATAAATTAGATGCCGAAAAAGAAAAAAATGCAGAAACCGTAAAAAATCTGAAGGCTGCTTTGGCTGATGCCGAGAGCAAAAAAGGTTGGAAAGGTCTTTTTAAATAATTTCACACAGTTTTAAAATAACGGTTATATAATTAAACGTATTATTTTTCAATTCGGAGGAAGTTCAAATGACCTTTTTATCACCTTCATTCCTTGTCTTTCTTGCGGCAAGTATCATAATTTTCTTTGTCTGTCCCTTTAAATACAGATGGACCGTTCTTTTGGCAGTGAGTGTAGCTTTCTATGCGATAAGCGGAACGGAATATCTCCCCTTTATCCTCGCTTCCACACTCAGTGTATATTTTACTGCAGTAAAAATCGGCAAAAATTGGGAAATACTGGACGAAGAGCTTAAGAATACTGAATTAGAACGTGAAGAGAAAAAAGAAATCAGAAACAAATATAAGCGTAAGAATAAAAAATTCCTTATGCTCGCCTTGCTTTTCAATATCGGCTTACTGTGCTGCGTTAAGCTCGGCAGATATTTCATTTCTCCTCTGAATGCTTTCGCAGAGCTTTTGGGAAGTGAGACGGAAATCACGGCAAAAATGCTGATTGTCCCTCTCGGTATTTCTTATTACACCTTCTCTGTGGTAGGTTATCTTTTGGATGTTTACTGGAAAAGATACAAATACGAAAAGAACTATTTCCGTGTATTGCTTTTCGCAATATACTTTCCGCACATCCTCCAGGGCCCGATCGCAAGATACAACAAGCTCGGACAGGAATTCAAAAAGGAACACAGATTTGATTGGGATAATATCATTTTCGGTGTTCAGCTTATGCTTTGGGGCTATTTCAAAAAGTTGGTTATTGCGGACCGTCTGAATATTTTCCTTGACGAAGCTTTCGGCAGTCTCGAAAATTACGGTTGGTTTTATATTGTTACACTGATTTTTGATGTCTTTTATATTTATGCTGATTTTTCAGGCTGTGTGGATATCGCAAGAGGTGTTTCGAAAATTTTCGGCATCGAGCTTGAGCTTAACTTCTCACGCCCGTTCCTTTCAAAGGATATTTCCGAATTCTGGCGCAGATGGCATATGAGTCTCAACGGTTGGTTCAAGGACTACGTTTTTTATCCCATTTCTGCCTCATCGCCCATAAAGACTCTCAACAAACTCCTCAAAAAAATCAATGCTCCAAAAGAGCTTTCACGTATAATAATTGCGGTTATTCCCGTTATTGTTATATGGGTTCTTACAGGACTTTGGCACGGGACAGCAAAAACCTATCTCGCTTGGGGTATGTATTATGCGATCATAATGTCATGCTCGACTGCATTTTCACCGGCTTTCCAGAATATGCTGAAAAAATTTAAAATAAAAACGGACACTGCAACATGGAGCTTTATCAGAATGGCTAAGGTATTTACCATGTTTATGGGCGGAAGATTGCTCGTTTCCGCAGGCGGACTGAGAAACAGCCTTTACATTTTAAAAAGCATACTTCTCACACCGAATCCGTGGATTTTCGTTAACGGAAGCTTTTGGAAACTGTCGGCACTCGATACAAAAAATATGCTCGTTGCAATTCTTGCAATTATCCTGCTGATAGCTGTTGATATTATTCAGGAAAAGCTTGAAGGCAAATCATTGCGTGAACACATTTCCGAAGAGAATATGTTTACAGGGATTATTCTCACTGCTGCACTCACCGTTGCGATTCTTATTTTCGGCATTTACGGAGCTGAATATGATTCGGCAGCCTTCGTTTATATGGCATATTAAAGGAGTTACAAAATGAGAAAGAATAAGAACATAAAAGCAGTAGCTTCAATTATAATAACCGTAATACTGATTTTTTCCGTTCTCGTGCCTGCCGGTGTGATTCTCCAGGATAAGTTTTCTACCAATAAATTTTTGGACAGACAGAATATACAGGAATTTTATTCTCTCGAAAAAAACACAATTGACCTGCTGTGCATAGGAAGCAGTCAGATAATGAACGGTTTCGTCGCCGGTGAAATTTACGGTAATTACGGAATAACCTCCTACGGTCTCGGCACCTGCTCACAGCCCGTCTATGCAGCCTATCACTGGCTTTTGGAGGCTGAAAAGTATCAAAGCCCTAAAATGATACTGTACGAGGTCAGCCGTCTTTACGGAGACAATTCACCGATGAATTATGTGAAAGCCTTTACGGAAATGAAAAACACCTCACCGATAAAACTGAAAGCTCTTTCAAGACTTGAGCTCACGGCAGAGGAGTTCGCTTCATATTATTCGGATGTTTATGCTTTCCACAGCCGTTTCAGTGAGCTTTCGAAGGATGATTTCACTTATCTTTTGGGCGGAAATAAGCAAACCTATCTCGGTGCCGCTCTGAGTGAAAGACTTTTCGACGAATACAGCTTGGACGAGGAGGATTTTTCCTTTGACAAAGGAAGCTATGCGGCCGACTTCAAGGACGAAGAAAATCTTATTTATTTCGAAAAAATGGTTTCCTACTGCAAAGAAAAAGATATTAAGCTTGTGCTTTTCAAAACAACCAAAGAGGATTGGACTGCTGCCCACCACACAGGTGTAAAAGAGCTTGCCGAAAAACACGGCCTCGATTTCGTGGACCTTAATTTAGAGGAAGCAGTCACCGAAATGGAGCTTGATTTCAATAATGATTTCATCGACCCGGAGCATTATAATTATTACGGTGCAGTCAAGGCAACAAATTATATTGGTAAATTCATCGATAAAAATTATGACCTTCCCGACAGAAGAGAAGGCAGCGGATACATCGAAAGCTACGGTGAAAAGTTTAAAGATTACCTTCACGCAGTAAAAAACATAAAGCTCAGCAACAGTAATAATTTGGATGATATACTGAAATATATCGACGATGATAAATATACAATCGTTATTGCAAAAAGAGGTCCGTCAGATTTGACCGAAAAGCAGATCGAGCTTTTCACGGATATGGGCTTCACAGCTGTTTCAAAAGATTACATTAATTCCGTTTTCGTAAAAAGCAACGGAAAGATTTATGAAAACGGAGCCTCGCCAAAAAAAATACACATTTACGGAACGGCGGACAAAGCTTTCTTTTATGCAGTAGCTTCAGGCGGTCAAGTAACTGCCAAGGCCGAAAACGCCGCGATAAAAATCGACGATGCCGACGGTATAGCAATCGCGGTATATGACAATGCGAGTCAAAGAATAGTTTTGGAATACACACAAAAAACAAAAGAATAAAAGAATTCCCCACAGAATATCGCAAAGATTTCTGTGGGGATTACTGTTTATGATTTTATCTGTCTCTGTCGAACTGATCCATGCCCGTGAACTTTCTGCCCCAAGCATTTGCCCAACCTTCACAGTAAAGCTTACCGTATGCGATGTTATGCTTCTGTCTGTAACCTTTGAAGCAGTTACACCAGATAACTGAAGGTAATGCAATTACGGGATAATAGAGAGGTCCCAACACGAGACACTGCCATGTGTGACCGTATTCATGTATTCTCACATCGTGTGTCCATTTTTTGTTTTTATGCTGATCTTTCATAAATATGAAAAGTCCCATCGAAAGTCCGCCCGCATTCCAGGGCATATAAACTATTTTGGCATAGCCGAAGTGCTGCCAACGGTAACCTTTAATCTTGGTAAAATAAAGGAACATAAGTCCGCCGACAATATTTACGGGGAGCCCCCATGTCCACTGCACTAAATAGAAAAGAAATGCTTTAAGACTCTTTTTCCATCCGTTTGCTTCGGGGATGGGCTCCTTTTGATCAAGCTCAAGAATTAATTCTTTTTTCATTATTCTGCCTCCTTAATTTCTGATTCTTTTTTACCTGCTCTGATTGCAGCCATTTCTGCTTCTTTTTCGAGAAGAATATCATATTCACCGTCTTCATTGGCTTCTACTGTATGAGTTTCACCGTCATTATTCTGACCGAGCCATGTTTTTTCATATTTTTGGCCTGTAAGCTGCTCAACAGTTTTAATTTGTTCAGCAGTAAGAGTAACATTACCGTATCTGTGCTTTGTAGCGATCGCCGCACAAATCATTCTGTGATCAGACTTATTCATTTTAAATTTATGAAGAAGGAAGAGTGAGATAAGGGTAAGAGCTATGGGGATAATAGCAACACACAGACGTACGCCTAAAAGTGCACTGTCCGGCTGGTTGTAAAGCAAGCCTGTGGTCTTTTCGTACTCAGTAACCTCGCTGCCGGTTACGAGACCGAAACGACCGAGAATAACCAGTACCATACTCTGAATAGTAGTTGAAACGCAGGTTTTGATAAGAGTATTGAAGGTACCGATAACGCCCTCACGTCTTCTGCCGGTGATTGCCTCGTCGATATCCGAAAGGTCAGGGAAAATGTTTGTAGCGGCATAGCCTATACCGGATTTACCGAAGGGATAGCATACAGCGGAAAGCATAAGGATGACAGTCCATATAAATGACCCGCTGTTTTCATCGGTAGGATTCATAAATAAGCACATAGCAAAGCCCACAAGCATAAGAGGTGTAACAATATTTGCACACTTTTTCTTACCGTGCTTCATAGTAATAGCATAGTTAAAGGGGAAGGCAGAAGCCTCAAACACGCCTTCGATAGTGGTGAAAAGTCCGTAAATTTTAATAAGACGTGCGATATATCTTATGTAAAATACAAGAGATGAACGGTAGAAGTTACATGCTGTGTTATAGAAAAGGCTCATAACAAAATACTGTCTGAATGCCTTATTCTTAACAACGAGTGCATACTCTGATAAAAAGTATTTGAAGTCAAACTTTTCAAGCACCATATCAAGAGAAGGCTTTTCTCTCGTTTTTCTGAAGGTGTGTGTAAGACAGACAGCATATACAAGAGCAAGAATAATACCTACAAGAAGCATGGGGAGCTCCGCACCGCTTTCGGGATCACTGAAGCCGAACACACCGAGAATAGCCATAGCGAGGAAGAATGAAGGGAACATACCGAAGGAATTAAAAATATATCCTACGGAATTGTACTGTGTTCTCAGATCGTAGTCGGGTGCAAGTTCGGGAAGCATAGCAACATGGGGAACATCAACAAAGGAATATGCCGTTTTATAAAGAACATACACCGCAGTAAAATAAATGATGGCCTGCGTAGGTCTCGCAGCGCCGTCAATACCGTAAGAGTTCCACAGTAATGCGAAACTGACAGCGTAAAGAGGCATAGCCCAGAGAATGTAACGTCTGTGTCTGCCATATTTCGAACGGGTTCTGTCGGTTATAATACCAATAAACGGGTCAATAACCGCATCCCATATACCGGCAATGAAAGTAACGATTGCCGCCTGCTCAGGCTTGAGATTTACAACGCCGGTCAGAAAGAGGGTGAAATAAAGACTAATTACATAACCTGAGCCTGACGTTGTGATGTTTGCACTGCTGTAGTTAATCATGGGCATAACGTCTTTTTTAAACGTACCCTTGACGCCCAGCAGCTTAAGGATTTTTTGTTCCATTTAATCACTCCTGTGTTTATATATAATGTATATACTTTAACATTTTAACAAAGTAAAGTCAAGGCTTAAGCGTAATTATTAAGCATCAGATGCATCCAAAATTTATAAACACCGCTAAACATTATCTCATTCTTCATCTATGACAATTTCATTTGCAACATCTTCATTCAGTATCTCCGATGTTGTGATTTCATTTGATATATCAACACCTTCTCATACTCGTTTTAAATCAATGCTCCTGTTTTCTTTTACCGCATCATAAAACTTATAGAATACCATATCTATCTTTACTTTAAACACCTCTGAAACTTTTTGAATTCTATGTGCTTCAACTTCCCCCGCATTGTCTTCTTCTATTTCTTTTTTTCTTTTATAAAGATAAACAATTAATCCAAACAACCGTTCCGTCGTGTTTCTTCTATCTGCTAATTCTTCGATTTTTTTAGACAATAATTTTACAAATTCTTCATCATAATTTTCTCCTGTTTTGCTTATTTCAGCATTGATTTTATCTACGGAAATCTGATCGAAGAAACAATCATGCTGCGCACACAAGTAAAAATTTTCTTGTTTATCCATCGCAAGTTTAATCCAAACATCATCCAAATCATATTTTAAATAAAGTAATTTTTCATTGCTGTCATAAAAAAGTGCATCAGCCAATATAAATAAAGCTACTTCTATGCCATAGCAAATAACACCTGTAACAGAAGCGATGAGAACCGAAAAAATCGCTTTACCAAAAGAAAAACAGTTAAAACAATAAACAGAAGCAAGTATTACCGAACTGAAAAAATAAAGGCAGACAGCCGAAATACCGTCATTAACGATATTATATTCCTTAAATGCATTACCTAATTTATATCTGAGCTCCACTAAATTTTTCCAGTCTTCACTGTAAAGCGGTTTATCCTTCTTTATATTTTTTTCTTTGTAAAAAGTTTTAAAAATCTTTCTGATAAATGGAATTAAAATTACAGTGGCGAACAGAGTCAAGAAAAAGCCTGCGAAGAAAACATAAACATAATCACCTTCATGCTCCAGACCCGTATCCGTAATAATTTTAACCCACAGATTTTTCAAAAACTCCGTCTTTTCTAAAATTGACTGATTTTCGGGAGTTGAACCTGAATAAAGTCCTCCGTAGGTAAAGAAAAGATAAATAACTCCGATAACAAAGAAAATAAAACGTAATGCTGTCTTATCTCCAAAATTATTTTTCTTAATTGCAAAAATTGCTTTCTTCACTGTTTTCTCTGCACTTCTGACATCAGTTTTATTAATTGTAAATACTTCCATTTATTTCACCTCATTTATAATACTCTTTCAGTCTCTTGTATTCCTCGTCTGATATTTCAACCGTTCCGCCGTGTTTAAAGCCGTAGGGGAAGGAAAAGCTTTCCTTCGCCATGGCAAAATTACTGTTTCCCGGCTCAGGCGAAACAAAGGGAACATAGCCCATTTTCGGCTTCTCACAGCCGAAGAAATCTATCATAAGACACCATCTGCCGTCGGGAAGGATAATGGTAGTAGGCGCCTCGTAGGAGCCTGCATTACCGAGAGATGCCATATATTTTTCAAATTTTTCGTCGTGCTTCCAAGGTCCGTCAAGACTTTCTGCTGTAGCGTGCATATTCATAGGCGGACGGTCAGCATTTTTATAAAACATATGATACGTGTCACCGATTTTACGGATATGGGTATCAAGTATTTCGTTATCCTTGGTAAAGAACATTTCGGGCTTTGTAAAAGAGACAAAATCCTTCGTTCTGCTGCAGAAAATTGACATATGGGAATAGTCATCCTCTTTTACCGTGGAACCCCAATGAATAAGGTACTCCCCTTTTTCTTCATCGACGAAAATTTCAGGTGCCCACATACAGCCGAAGCTTTCCGTACCGATTGGAAGCAGAGTTTCTTCAGAAAAGTTTATCAAATCCTCTGTTTTCCACATACGCAGACATTTGCTGCCTGTTCTGTTTACTATTTTCCAGTTAACCTGATAATTTTCGTCCATACGGTCAACTATCAGCTCATCAGTGGTTAGAATTACAAAAGAGCCGTCCAAAAGACGTGCTATTTCAATATCTCTGCATCCTTTAAATCCCTTTTCCGCCGTAAGGATGGGATTTCCGCCGTTCAGCTGTTCCCAATTAAAACCGTCCTTACTTACGGCAAAATATACCTGTTCACCGTCAGGTGTGATTTTTTCTTTGAAATGAGTGAATAAATAAGGCATAACACTTTCTCCTTTTTATCTGAATGTTTTTATCGATCGCCCAATGGTGGCCTCCGCGACATCAGCACTGCTTTTTAACGAGTGGATACTATCCGCCCCTACCGCACTTATTGTCTCTAATTATAACATCAGAGAAAAGTCTTTTCAAGAAAAAAGCCAAACATTATTGAAAAATAATAAGTATTGATGTAAAATGTATTATACATAAAAATAAGGAGAGATTGTTATGCTTGAATATACCGAATTTGACCGAAACGGCGAAAGATTAATATGTAAGATGGGTGAAAAGCACCCCGAAATGTATCTCACCATAAAAATCAAAAGGTTTTCTGAGGATGAAACCGTCACTGTCGAAGACAGCGAAAATGAAACAGCTTTTCTCATTCTTAAGGGTGAAGCCGAAATCCGTTGGCAGGACAAAAAAGAAAAAATGATACGCAGCGGTCCTTTTGAAAAAACACCCTACTGCCTTCATGTGCCCCGTAACATAAAGGTAGAAATCAAAGCAAAAGAGGGAACTGAAATTCTCATAGAGCAGACAGATAACGAAAATGATTTTACTCCCGTTTTCTATAAGCCCGAAGATATTCTCTATCAGGAATTCGGCAAAGGTCAGTGGGGAGGTACAGGTCACAGAATCTGTTCTACGGTTTTCGACTATGACAATGCACCATATTCAAATATGGTTTTAGGTGAGGTTTTCAATCAGCCGGGTAAATGGTCCAGCTATCCTCCTCACCATCATCCACATCCTGAGGTTTACTATTATCAGTTTGACAAACCACAAGGCTTCGGTGCCTGTTTTATAGGAGACAATGTTTATAAAAGCATTCAAGGCTCTGCCTGCTACATCACCGACGGAAACGACCATCAACAGGTGGTTGCTCCCGGTTATGAGATGTGCTATGTATGGATGATACGCCACCTTAAGGATGACCCTTGGTATAAAACAACACGCTTTTATGCAATAGAGCATGAATGGCTGACAAAAGAATAAAATCAATGGTGATGTAAAAATGAAAGTTTTTGCATCACCATTAATTACATTTTCTGTGCTTTTTCTCGCTGCACCGTAATTATAATGTCATAAGGAATAAGTAAAAAACAATATGCGAAAGGAAAAGTACTTATGAATAAAATAAAAGACATGGCAGCAGAAGAAGAATACTGTTATCCGGAAACATACACAGAAAATGAACGAAAAAAAAATATTCCTTTTATTTTAAAAGCTTTTTTATTCTGTGTAGCGGGAATGGGCTTTGCGTGCTTCGACGGTCCGGAGAGCATTTCTCCTTTCTCTGTTTCATTTTTGTCCGCTGTCCCCTTTCAGTACTGTCTCCCGGCTTTCATCGGCAGCACTGTCGGATATTTCGTAACCGCTGACACGGGAAATCTGCTCAGATATATAAGTGCTTCAATACTTATGAGCCTGTTCCGGTTTATAATAAACAAACGTTTCAAAGAAAAAGAAAGCACTTTCATTTGCTCAGTGGTTGCGTTCTGCTCACTTTTTCTTTCGGGCTTGATTTATCTTTGGTTGGATGAAATTTCCTTGTTGCCTTTACTCTTGCTTATCTGCGAAAGTGTTTTAGGCCTTTTTTCATCTTTAGTTTTCACAAAAGCTTTCAATCTTCCTTTTTATAAAGGCAGTATTGATGCCTTTTCAAAAAAAGAAGTATTTTCTCTCGTAACGAGCATAGGCATCGGTATTATGTGTATTTCATGCATAAGCATTCAGGGTCTTTCTCCGGGGAGGGTTCTCGCTGTCGTCATTATGATATTTCTTTGCCTTTTCAAAGGCACAAATATGGCTGCAGTTTCCGGAGCGCTTTTCGGCGTATTTTTATCCGCCACACCGGGTGGTGAGCATCTATTTCCTGCTTTTGTAATAGCCGGCATATGCGGCGGTTTTATTTCTGAGTCGGGACAAACTGTGGTTTCCTTTGTTTTTACCTCCGTTTTTTTTGTAATATCATTATTTACCTGTGACATCACGGAAAGCCGTCTGAGTCTTATTGAGCCGATAATTGCCTGCGGTATTTTTTTGCTCATACCCGCAAATAAAATCAGCGAGTTGGAGGATTATTGCGATAAAATATTTTCTGTACGCAAAAATACAGATAATTTCGCTTTAGCGGACATGCTTAAGAAAGCTTCGGCAAATATGGAATCCGTAGCTATAATAGTAAATGATGTAAGTAAAAAATTAGATAAAATAATCAACCCGGAAGTAAACCGTCTTTTTTCTCATCTTCAGCAAAAAGTGTGTGATAAATGTGATAGAAAAAGCTATTGCTGGAATAAAAATTTCGACAGCACCGCCTCAGATATTCTCCGAATAATTGGTGTAGAAAAATCATCGGAAGGTCGTATAAAACTGTCTTTGAGCTGTAAAGAGTACGATATGCTGTGTAATGCTCTGACTGCTGCCTATCCCTCATACAGCAACGCTATAGCAACAAAGAACAAAATCACAGAGATGCGCCGAATACTTACTGACCAATTTTCGGGAATGAGTGATTTTCTTTACGAGCTGTCCGACAATATATCACTCAGCCGCACAAGAGACAAGGGTAAATCCGTGTATCTTAAAACGGCTGTACGTGACAGCGGTATACATATTGAAAAGCTTGACTGCTACTGCTTTGACGGCAGAATTACCGTGGAAATCACCCTACCCCTGAATGACAGTACAAGCATCAAAAAAATCAAATCACTTATCGAATTTATTACAAAACGACGTTACGAAGAGCCGGAAACTCAAAATACAGGTAACTCTCTCTTTATCATTTTCAGAGAAAAAGCTGTATACACAGTTAAAAGCGGTTATTCTCAGCGCTCGATGAAAGCCGGTAAGCTATGCGGAGACACGGTGGCAATATTCACATCTGATTGCGGATATCATAATTTCCTAATAAGCGACGGAATGGGTACAGGCTCAAGAGCAGCCATCGACAGTAACCTTACTGCCTCTGTTATAGAAAAGCTGATATGTGCCTCATTTTCTTTTGAAAGTGCATGTAAAACAGTAAACAACACTCTTATCATAAAGTCTACCGATGAATCACTTGCCACAGTGGATGCTTTGCAGATAAATCCCTATAACGGCAGATCTGTTTTTTACAAAGCGGGTGGCAGTATAAGTCTTATAAGACAGGGAGACAGTATTACGGTAATAGAGAAAGCCTCTCTCCCTCTCGGTATATTGAGAAATGCTCCGCTTTCACAGGAAGAAAGAGAGCTGAAAAAAGGAGATATTGTACTTCTGCTTTCTGACGGAGTCACAAACAGTGACTGCGGGTGGATTAACGATGAGCTTTTAGCTTGGAGCAAAAGTGATATGCAATCTTTAGCAAATCATATTGCATCTTTGGCGGCATTACGCAGTGAAAGCGCAACACGTGATGATATAACCGTGGTTGCACTGAGAATAGAAAAAGCAGATTAAAATAAATATTGACAAATTATTAATAACAGTATATAATATATACATAAACTTTAAGGAGGAAAATACTATGAACGAAAACAAAAGAGAAATCGTTGAAAATCCCGAACCCGATTGGTCATTCCCCATGTTTTGGGAAGATATTACTTTTATTCTTCAGAAAATTTTTGAATTCATCAAATCACTTTTTGTTCCCCCCGTTGACAACCACTAAAAACTTATCACCCGTGAATTGCTTCACGGGTGATTTTTTTATGCTTTCATAAAAAAACCGCAGAACCTTACTGATTCTGCGGTTTAAACTTTTCAGTTTGCCGGATTGAAATGCTTACACGCTCCAGACAACGTTTTCATTCTGTGCAAAAGCTTCAGCAGCCGTGGTGTCATAATATTCAACCTCATTATAACACTTCATGCCGGTACCTGAAGGAAGAAGTTTACCGATGATAACGTTTTCTTTAAGACCGAGAAGCGGGTCAACCTTACCTTTAATAGCGGCATCGGTAAGAACTCTGGTTGTTTCCTGGAAGGATGCGGCTGAAAGGAAGGAGTCTGTGGCAAGAGAAGCTTTGGTGATACCCATAAGAACAGGTGAACAGGTAGCTGTTTGCAGCTCTTCGCCTGTCTCTTCCATCTTTGCTCTAACTGCGTTATTTGCATCGCGGAATTCCTTCTTATCCACAACAGAATTGGGAAGAAGAGTAGTGTCACCTGCATCCTCAATCTTGACCTTTCTCATCATCTGACGTGCGATAACCTCGATGTGCTTATCGTTGATATCAACACCCTGAGTACGGTAAGTGAGCTGTACCTGGCTGATGAGATAGTCATGAACTGCATTTACGCCGAGAACATTGAGTACATCTCTGGGATCAATTGAACCTTCAGTGATGGTTTCACCCTTTTTAACGAACTGACCCTCAGAAACTCTGGCTCTGGCACCGAAGGTAAGGAAGTATTCCTTTCTTTCGCCTGTTTCCTCATTGGTAACAACGATATGAGGATTCTTTTTGATAGTTTCAAAGGAAACAACACCGTCAATTTCAGAAAGCATGGCAAGAGTTTTGGGCTTTCTGGCTTCAAAGAGCTCTTCAACACGGGGAAGACCCTGCGTGATATCGGCGCCTGAAGCAACACCACCGGTATGGAAGGTTCTCATGGTAAGCTGTGTACCGGGTTCACCGATCGACTGAGCAGCGATGATACCTACAGCCTCACCGACAGTAACAGGAAGACCGGATGCAAGGTTTGCACCGTAGCATTTGATACAAGCACCGTGGTCAGAGTTACAGGTAAGAAGTGAGCGGATTTTGATGCGACGGATTGCAGAAGCATCCTCTTTGCTCATACCTTCATCAATAGCTTTATTCATCTTTGCAGTGAGGTAAGCATCAACCTTTTCGGCCTCTGCCTCACTCATCATATGGTCATTGGAGCAAATAACCTCACCCGTTTCTTCATCGGTAAGTGTATCGAGAAGATAACGACCCTTAAGTCTTTCGGAAAGACTTTCAAGAATACGGTTACCGTCCATGATATCGTAAACTTCAAGTCCGTCTGTGCAGCCGCAATCCTCTTCACGGATGATAACATCCTGTGAAACGTCAACAAGACGACGGGTAAGGTAACCTGAGTCAGCGGTACGCAGAGCGGTATCTGCAAGACCTTTACGGGCACCACGTGAGGAAATGAAGTATTCCTGTACATTAAGACCTTCACGGTAGTTAGCACGGATGGGAACTTCGATGGTTTTACCTGCAGTATTGGCGATAAGACCACGCATACCTGCAAGCTGACGAAGCTGTGAGTTAGAGCCTCGGGCACCTGAGTCAAGCATCATCCAGATGGGGTTGGTTGCCTCAAAGGAGCCGGTAAGAGCATCAGCTACACGGTTTGTACAGATATCCCATGCCTTAAGAACCTTGCTTGAACGGTCCTGATTCGAGAGAAGACCTCTGTTATACTTCCTGTTGATTTCATCGACAGTTGCTTCTGTTTCTGCAAGAATTTCTTTCTTTGATGCAGGAATTGTAGCGTCACAAACAGCAACGGTAATACCGCTTCGTGTTGAATATTTGAAGCCCTGATTCTTAACATTGTCGAGAACCTCAGCTGTTTTGGCAGTACCGTGCACCTGAATACATTTTGCGATAATTTTACCCAAAAGCTTTTTATTTACGAGACCCTCAACCTCAAGACGGAACATATTCTCAGGATCATCTCTGTCAATGAAGCCTAAATCCTGAGGAATGGGCTCATTGAAGATAATTTTACCGAGAGTGGTATCAATAATCTTTGAAACCTTTTCACCCTTGTATTCTTTGGTCATTCTGACCTTGATTTTTGCATGAAGGTCAATAACGCCCGAATCATAAGCAAGTCTAGCTTCGTTTACATCTCTGAATACCTTGCCCTCACCCTTTACTCCGTCGAGCTCAAGAGTCATATAATATGAGCCGAGAACCATGTCCTGTGTGGGAACGGCAACGGGTTTACCGTCAGAGGGTTTGAGAAGGTTGTTTGCAGCAAGCATGAGAAAACGTGCTTCTGCCTGTGCTTCAGCTGAAAGAGGAACGTGAACAGCCATCTGGTCACCGTCGAAGTCAGCGTTGAAAGCGGTACATACCAAAGGATGAAGCTTGATAGCCTTACCCTCAACAAGTACGGGTTCGAAAGCCTGAATACCGAGGCGGTGAAGAGTGGGAGCACGGTTAAGCATTACGGGGTGATCTTTGATTACTACCTCAAGAGCATCCCAAACACATTTTTCCTGTCTGTCAACAGTCTTTCTGGCTGTTTTGATGTGTGCGGCGACACCTGTTTCAACGAGACGCTTCATAACGAAGGGTTTGAAGAGCTCAAGTGCCATTTCTTTGGGAAGACCGCACTGATAAAGTTTGAGTCCGGGGCCGACAACGATAACTGAACGGCCGGAGTAGTCAACACGCTTACCTAAAAGGTTCTGACGGAAGCGACCCTGCTTACCCTTAAGCATATCCGAAAGAGATTTGAGCGGTCTGTTATTGGGACCTGTAACAGGTCTGCCGCGTCTGCCGTTATCGATAAGAGCATCAACAGCTTCCTGAAGCATTCTCTTTTCATTTCTGATGATAATGGCGGGAGCTCCGAGTTCAAGAAGCTTTTTAAGACGGTTATTTCTGTTGATTACACGACGGTAAAGGTCATTGAGGTCACTTGTGGCAAAACGGCCGCCGTCAAGCTGAACCATGGGACGAATATCGGGAGGAATTACAGGTACAACGTCAAGAATCATCCATTCAGGTCTGTTGCCTGATGCTTTGAAGGCTTCAACAACTTCAAGTCTTTTGAGTACTCTTGCCTTTTTCTGGCCGCTGGCAGTAGCAAGCTGTTCACGAAGATCAGCATTGAGCTCGTCAATGTCGATTTCCTGTAAAAGCTCTTTGATTGCCTCGGCACCCATACCTACTCTGAATTCCTGATCATCATAGTAGTATTCTTTTATGTCATCATACTGCTTATCATTGATAACCTGTCCCTTTTTTACGCTGGGTACAGAGCCGGGATTGATAACAACATAAGCTGCGAAATAAAGGATTCTTTCAAGATCTCTGGGAGAGATGTCAAGGATAAGACCCATTCTGGAGGGAATACCCTTAAAATACCAGATATGTGAAACGGGGGTAGCAAGTTCAATGTGTCCCATACGTTCACGACGAACCTTTGCCTTTGTGATCTCAACATGGCAACGCTCACATACCTTACCCTTATGGCGGATTCTCTTATATCTTCCGCAGTGACACTCCCAGTCTTTGAGAGGTCCGAAGATTTTTTCACAGAAAAGTCCGTCACTTTCGGGCTTGAGTGTACGATAATTTATAGTTTCAGGCTTAGTTACTTCACCGTATGACCATTCTCTGATCTTTTCGGGAGAAGCAAGACCAATCTTAATTGATTCGAAGGTAATATTTTCCATATATATTTAAGCCAGCCCTTTCCGTATATTTAAAAATTAATGTCAGTCAATCTTTCCTTTGCTGTCAGTTTATCAGTCAGACTGACAGCAAAAGGTTAATTACATATTGTCTTCGTCGGGTACAAAGCCTGCACCGAAGCCTGCATCGTTAATGGTGGGATTCATTTCGTTGAAGAATGCATTTACATCGAAGCTTTCATCGTCATCGTCTTCGCCGAAAGCACCGCTGAAAATAGCGTCCATATCAAGAGCATCTTCTTCAGAGAAATCTTCCTCATCCTCTGAGAGATCAAGATCGTCTTCATTTTCATCCTCATCATCGTCTTCACGAAGCTCGTCTGCTTCGGGAGCATGGTATTTGTGAAGTGAAACACCTTCATCGCCGTCAATATTCTGTTTAAGGTCAATTTCATGGTCATCGGCATCGAGTACCTTAACATCAAGACCGAGACTCTGAAGCTCTTTAACAAGAACCTTGAAGGATTCGGGAACACCTGCCTGGGGCACGTTTTCACCGTTTACGATGGATTCGTATGTCTTTACACGACCGACAACGTCGTCTGACTTAACAGTAAGAATTTCCTGAAGAGTATAAGCTGCACCGTAAGCTTCAAGTGCCCAAACTTCCATTTCACCGAAACGCTGACCGCCGAACTGTGCTTTACCACCGAGAGGCTGTTGGGTAACAAGTGAATACGGACCGGTGGAACGGGCGTGCATTTTATCGTCAACGAGATGATGGAGCTTAAGGTAATACATAACACCGACGGTAACTTCGTTGTCGAATTTGTCACCTGTACGTCCGTCATAAAGAACAGACTTACCTGTGGTACTGATATTTGCAAGCTCAAGAGCATCTCTGATGTCATCTTCATGAGCACCGTCAAATACGGGAGTCATTATTTTCCAACCGAGACGGCGGCAGGCAAAACCGAGGTGAACCTCAAGAACCTGACCGATATTCATACGTGAGGGAACGCCGAGGGGGTTAAGAACGATATCAAGAGGAGTACCGTCTGAAAGGAAGGGCATATCCTCCTGAGGAAGAACACGGGAAACAACACCTTTGTTACCGTGACGGCCGGCCATTTTATCACCAACCTGAATCTTTCTCTTCTGAGCGATATAACAACGTACAACCTTGTTAACACCGGGAGAAAGCTCATCGCTGTTTTCACGTGTAAATTCTTCTACATTAACGACGATACCGTATTCACCGTGAGGAACACGGAGAGATGTATCACGAACTTCTCTTGCCTTTTCACCGAAAATTGCACGAAGAAGTCTCTCTTCGGCGGTAAGCTCTGTTTCACCCTTGGGAGTAACCTTACCTACAAGGATATCACCTGCGTGAACCTCCGCACCGACACGGATAATACCTCTTTCATCGAGATCTTTGAGAGCATCACCCACATTCGGAATATCGTTTGTGATTTCTTCGGGACCGAGCTTTGTATCTCTGGCTTCCAGCTCGTATTTTTCGATATGGATGGATGTATAAACGTCGTCACGTACTAACTTTTCGTTTATAAGAACGGCGTCTTCGTAGTTGTAGCCTTCCCAGGTCATAAAGCCGATAAGAGCATTTTTACCCAATGAGATTTCGCCGTGGTCTGTGGCGGGTCCGTCGGCAATAACCTGCTTTTCTTCTACACGGTCACCAACTGCCACAACGGGCTTTTGGTTTATGCATGTGCCCTGATTGGAGCGCATAAACTTAATAAGGTTATAAGTGTCAAGACGGTTTTCGTCAGTCATAACGTCAACTCTGTCAGCACTTACATAGGTAACGGTACCTGCCGCTTTGGCAAGAACACATACGCCTGAGTCTGTTGCTGCTTTATATTCCATACCTGTACCGACCATGGGAGAGTCACAGGTAAGAAGAGGAACTGCCTGACGCTGCATGTTTGAACCCATGAGAGCACGGTTTGCGTCGTCGTTTTCGAGGAAGGGAATGAGTGCTGTGGCCACAGAAACGACCATTTTGGGAGAAACGTCCATATAATCGGCTCTGGAGGGATCGATTTCGAGGAATTCATCACGGTGACGGGCGTTAACTTTGTTTCTGACGAAGCGGTTTTCTTCATCGAGACGTTCGTTAGCCTGTACAACGGTGTATTCATCTTCCACGTCAGCGGTCATATATTCAAAGGTTTCAAGAACCTTGCCGGTTTCTTTGTCAATGGGACGGAAGGGTGCTTCAATAAAGCCGTATTCATTGATTCTTGCGAAGGTTGCAAGATAAGAGATAAGACCGATGTTAGGACCTTCAGGAGTTTCGATGGGACACATGCGTCCGTAATGTGAATAGTGAACGTCACGAACATCGAAACCTGCACGGTCACGTGAAAGACCGCCGGGACCGAGAGCTGAAAGTCTTCTTTTGTGAGTAAGCTCAGCAAGAGGGTTGTTTTGGTCCATAAACTGAGAAAGGGGTGAAGAACCGAAAAATTCTCTTACAGCAGCGATAACGGGTCTTGTATTGATAAGAGCCTGAGGGGTAACCTTTTCGCTTTCCTGCGCCTGAAGAGTCATTCTCTCTTTGATAACTCTTTCCATACGGGAGAAGCCTACACGGAACTGATTCTGTAAAAGCTCACCTACAGATCTGATACGGCGGTTGCCGAGATGGTCGATATCATCAGCGTTACCTACGCCGTTTGCAAGACAGTTAAGATAGTTGATGGATGCGAGGATATCATCAACGATGATGGTTTTGGGGATGAGCTCGTCAGCTTTGGATTCGAGGAAAGCAAGACCTTCTTCCTTACTCATGTCTTCCATTTCTGTGAGTGCGTCCATAAGAACGGTATATCTTACATGCTCATTAATACCGACGCTCTTTAACTCTTCATCGGTATAATCGGGAAGATATCCTTTAATGTCAACCATCTGGTTTGAAATAACCTTAACAGGCTCTTCGAGACCTTCAACAGAAACATAAGCCACCTTAGCACCTGCGTGTTCAATTTCGAGAGCACGCGCTTTTGTGATAAGCTCGCCTTCTTCGGCGATAATTTCACCTGTAAGCTCATTTACGATGGGAGCAGCAAGTCTGAAACCGCGGATTCTGTCGGAAATACCGAGCTTTTTGTTATATTTATAACGGCCGACTCTGGAAAGGTCATATCTTCTCTCATCAAAGAACATACCTTCGATATGGCTCTGAGCACTTGCAAGTGTGGGAGGTTCACCGGGACGGAGCTTTTTATAAATTTCTATAAGTGCTTCGTCACTGTTTTTGGAGTTATCCTTTTCGAGAGTAGCCTCGATTCTGTCATCGTAGCCAAAGAATTCACGGATATCCGTATCGGTGGAAACACCTAAAGCACGGATAAGTGTGGTGATGGGAATTTTTCTGTTTTTATCAATTCTTACAAAGAAAAGATCATTCTGATCGGTTTCATATTCGAGCCATGCTCCGCGTCCGGGAATGATGGTTGAAGTGAAAAGCTTTTTACCTGTAACATTGTGAGTCATTCCGAAATATGCACCGGGAGAACGGACGAGCTGTGAAACTATGGCACGTTCAGCACCGTTAATGATGAAGGTACCGCTTTCGGTCATAAGGGGGAAATCACCCATATAAACTTCGCTTTCTTTAACTTCACCCGTTTCTTTGTTATAAAGACGGACGGTGAGTCTCATGGGAGCAGAGTATGTGGTATCTCTCTCCTTACATTCTTTGACAGTATACTTGGGTTTGTCGTCCATACGGTAGTCAACAAAGGAAAGAACCAGATTACCGCTGTAGTCGGTAATATCAGACATATCCTTGAGAACTTCCTTAAGACCGATGTCGATGAACCATTTGTAAGAATCCTTCTGAACCTGGATAAGATTGGGCATCGGCATAACTTCTTTGATTTTACCGAAGCTTTTTCTGCTCAAGTTTGTTCCGAGTTTTACGTCGGTTACGTTTACCATTGGCTTATCACTCCATATCTTTATTATTTTCCTCTGACGAGGAATCGCTTTACAATATTTTTTGAAAAAATGTCTTGACATTCCCTCGAATAAATGGTAATATCCAATTGTGGGGAAGGGGCAATATGGCATAATTCCACATTATATGTTCTGCTATGATACCATATATGTGTTTTTGTTGTCAATAGCTTTTTCTGCATTTTTTTATTTTTCCGTGTTTTTTTCGCATAAATTAAGAGTTTAACCGCCTTAAAGGGCGGATTTTTTTTGTTTTTCAGAAAAAAATCAGAGAACATTCAGCTCTGAAAAATCAAGCGCACTCCCCGCCTCAAGAAAGGCAAAAGAGTGCATTTTTTCTTTTTACGAATAATTTTCTTATAAGAACACGAGGGTGAGTGTGCAAAATATGATTTTATAATAAATCGTAACTGAACTCGAATTTTGCGCTTTCACCCGCTATGCGCAACGACACGTTGCCCTTCGGATTTTCGAGAGTATAGCTTTGCATAAGCTCATTAAGTTTAAATTCGTGTACTATTTCATCGTTATGTACGAGCACTACCTTGAAGTTACCCGACTCGACCCACAGATTATAAAGAGTTATATCAAATCGGTTTCCGATGATATTTGTCGTATAAATTTCAGCTACACCGGTGAATTTGTCCGATTTATATGTGGTAAGATTATTAAAAAGCTCATCTGCCTGTGCATAATTCAAAGCGCCCACATCCATTTTAATGATATTACCGTCATTTATCTGCTGTAATTTATAAATATCAGAACCGTTTGTATCTTCGATATGCCCCAGGTCAGACGAAAGCATCCACACGGCAACAACAGCAATAAAGACAACAACACCGACACCTGAAAGTATTTTTTTGATTTTTCCCATAAAACTCTACCTCTTTCTGTTTTTATAAATACAATAAGGTTTAATGCAGCTATGCGATTACACAGACTTCCTTTTCACCGTAATATTTCAATAACTCAGCCTGAGCTTCGCTTATCCTCTCCCCTGCCACCACGACAGGAACAGCAGGAGGACAGCTGATATTTATACTGCCGCAAATTCTGCCGACAGCTTTTTCTATACTTATCTTTTCCGTAGGAAGATAAATGCAATCCGTAAGAGGAATGACTCTTTCCGACGGAATAATCACAGGCGGCCTTTCTGTAAGTTTTTCCTTTTTCGGGAGAGCCCACAATACTTTAAAAAGACGGCAAAGCTCTTCATCGCTGTTACTGTCGGTAAGCATCATAACGGTATAATCCCTGTCAGAAAATTCACAGACTATGTTATTAATATAAAGATATTCCGATATCTCAGTGCCGGTATATCCGTATTTTTTACTGTCAAGAGTCAATTTTAACGGCTCATCACCTATAAAACAGTAGCCCCTTAAAGCAAGCTCCTTTTTCAGCTTCTGTACTTTTTCAGCAAATCCGGCAATTCCCTCAGAATAATCCGCAGAGAGTAAGCCGTTAGCTTTGTCCAAAGAGCGGAGAATAAGATATGAAGGGCTGGTAGATGCGAAAAGAGAAAGGGCATATTCCCCTTTTTCTGCAAAAATATCAGGAGCCTTATACGAAATATGCATATAGGCACCGCCCGTAATTACAGGTAATGTTTTATGTGCAGAGTCACAGCAGATGTGTGCTCCGAGGTAAATCGGATGAAGGTTTTCAGGAAGAAAATTAAGATAAGCACCGTGAGCATTATCCACAGCAAGAATTATCCCCTTTTCTTCACAAACTTCAGACAAACCTTTTATGTCAGCCATATTACCGAGATAATCCGGTGATGTCACATAAAGAGCAACCGGCAATTCATCGGCACCGTCAAGATAATTTTTTACCTCCTCGGCAGATATATTGCAACAGGTAATGCCTTGAGGCTCTCTGCCGTAAAGCCACTCTGTTTCCATACCGGTGAGAGCACAGGCAGTTACAAAGGTTTTATGTGCGTTACGGAAGGCCGCTATTTTCGGCTTTATTCCCTCATTCATAGCGTAAAGCTTAAGCAGGTAAATCATGGCACGTATAGAAAGAGAGGAGCCTTCGGTGCTGTAAAAGGTTTTCCTCGTACCGAAAAGCTGTGCTGCGTTTTCCATACTGTCCCTCAGAATTCCGTCAGCATTATAAAGCACATCAGCACCCTCAATCTCAGTTATATCATATTTTTCCGCACCGATAAACGCCCGACCTTTATGACCGGGCATATGAAAACGTATTTTTTCTTCTTTTATATATTTTTCAAGAAAATCATTGAGCGGTGTTTTCATTGTCACTCACCTAATGTTTTGGCAACTTCAAGCATGATGGCACATTCCATTCTCTTTTTGAAAAGCTCACATCCTGTTTTATAAATACCCTTTACGCTGCCTGTGGCATGGTAAGCGTTGGCGGCACATCCGCCAGAGCAATATAATCTTGCCCAACAGTTACGGCATTCCTCACGGGTATAAACATTACATTCGGCAAATTCATTTTGCGTATCCGTATTTGTGACACCCTTCCACACGTCACCAAGCTTATACTTTTCCTCACCTACAAACTGATGGCAGGGATAAAGGTCACCCCAGGGAGTTACAGCCATGTATTCTGTGCCTGAGCCGCAGCCGGAAATACGCTTATAAATGCAGGGGCCGCCTTTCAGATCAATCATGTAATGATAAAAAGTAAAGCCGTCACCCTCTTTATACTTTTTCAGCATAAGCTCTGCCAGCTCTTCATACTGCTTCATAACCACGGGAAGGTCCTCGGCAGTGAGTGCGGAGGGGTCGTCCTCAGCACAGACCACCGGCTCCATGCTCAGCTCTTTGAAGCCGAGAGAAAGCATTTCCTTTATATCCTCTAAAAAATCAGGGTTATGATGAGTAAAGGTACCGCGCATGTAATAATTTTTACCTCCGCGGGCTTCAACAAGCTTTTGAAATTTAGGTACTATCTTTTCCCAGCTTCCTTTTCCGTTATAATCCACACGAAAACGGTCATGTACTTCCTTTCTGCCGTCAAGACTGAGAACCACATTACTCATTTCCCTGTTGGCAAAATCAATTACATCATCGTCAATAAGCACACCGTTTGTGGTAAGTGTGAAGCGGAAATTTTTACCGTGTTCCTTTTCTATACTGCGGGCATAGGCTACAAGCTTTTTTACAACATCAAAATTCATAAGCGGCTCTCCGCCGAAAAAATCCACCTCCAGATTTTTTCTCGTACCCGAATTGGCAATAAGGAAATCAAAGGCCTGTTTGCCCACCTCAAAGCTCATCATCGCTCTGTCACCGTGATATTTTCCCTGACTCGCAAAGCAGTATGAGCAGTTAAGATTACAGGTATGTGCTATATGTATACACAGAGCCTTTACAATGCCTGCACTTTTTTTCTTAAGCTCGCCCGCCATTGGCTCAAAGGTATCTTCCGAAAAAAGTTTGCCCTCTTTTTTGAGCCGTTCGATATCATCAAAGCAAAGCTCAAGCTCTTCTCTCGTAACATCCTCTCTGTCGCCGTACTTTTCCAGCATAAGAGAAATTATTTTTTCCTTTTCCTCTTTTTCATAAAGGTTTATTATATCATAAGCAACCTCGTCCACGGCATGAACAGAGCCGGAGCAAATGTCAAGCACGATATTCAGACCGCCGAGCTTATAGGAATGTATCATTTTAAATTTCACCTTTCACAGAAAAATGCCACCGAATCCGAATCGGCGGCACATCTCAAAAATCAAATCTTATTTCTGTTTGCTTTCACACTGCTGATTAGCAATACCGCAGCTTGTCTTACATGCAGACTGGCAAGATGTCTGGCATTCGCCGCAACCGCCGTTCTTTGCGGAAGAGCAAAGATTCTTTGTTTCCATTGTCTTAATACGCTTCATGGTATGTACCTCCTGTGAGTTTGTTCGGTTTATTATATCACGGTTTTTTCGTCAAGTCAACATTTTATTTATAAATACTGTTTATTAAGTCAATACTTGTCGTGCAGATACATAATTTATGTATAATAGATTAATTTTTACTAAAAGGTTTGAATTTACATAAAGTTTATGATATAATGCCTTTCGGTATCAAACCGAAAAATAATTAAAGATTAGGAGACAGAAAAAATGAAAAAGCTAACAGCAATTCTTCTCGCAGCAGCAGTAGTTCTCGTGCTCTTTGCAGCATGCGGCGGAAACAACGAAGATGCAGGTACATCCTCTTATGCAGATGCCACAGCAGTTCTGAACGCAGTATGGGCAACCTATGCTGACGAAAGCGACGAAAACAAATTCCCCATCGGCGGCGGCGACTCAGCAAACCTCACAATGGATGCTCCCGGCAAATTTGACATCGCAGCAACTGAGGAGCTCGACGTAACTCTCGCTCTTCCCGCATCACAGACAGCTAACATCGAGGATGCAGCATCAATGATGCATATGATGAACGCAAACAATTTCACAGGTGCTGCTTACAAACTCAAAGATGGCACAGATGCAGCTGCTTTCGCAAAGGATTTCCAGGACGGTCTGAACGGCAGACAGTGGATGTGCGGCTTCCCCGAAAAGTTCGTAGTTATCCAGACAGGAAATTATATTGTTACCGCTTTCGGTAACGGTCAGATCATCGACCTTTTCAAAACAAAGGCTATGGGTACACTTGAGAACGCTGCATTGGTTCTCGAAGGTGCAGTCACTGCATAAGGAAATATTATGCTGTTTTCAAGTATCCCTTTTATCTATTATTTTCTCCCGTCAGTATTTCTTATTTATTTCCTCGTTCCCCGTAAATTTAAAAACTTAACTCTTTTAGTGTCAAGTCTCATCTTTTACGCTTGGGGAGAACCGAAGCTGACGGCAGTAATGCTAATATCAATAGCTACAGGTTATGTTTCGGGACTAATACTTGAAAAACACAGGAACACAAAAAAGGGCAGGCTCATTTTATGCCTGTCCCTTTTAATACCTGTCGCTTTTCTTCTGTATTTCAAGTATGCCGATTTCTTTATAACTACCTTCAATTCCGTAACGGGTCTTTCCTTGCCTCTACTAAGGGTCGTCCTGCCCATCGGTATAAGCTTTTATACATTCCAGATACTGAGTTATCAGGTTGATGTTTACCACGGTACCGAAGCACAGAAAAACCCCATAGATCTTGCCTGCTATATTACTTTGTTCCCCCAACTTATCGCAGGACCGATCGTAAGATATACGGATATTGAGCGTGAGCTGAAAACCCGTACCCACAGCACCGAAAAGTTCGCTTCCGGTGTGGTGAAATTTACTGTAGGTCTCGGAAAAAAAATACTTTTGGCTAACACCATAGGCTCCTTCTGTGCTGCCTTTAACGGAGCAACCGACAAATCGGTAGTTTTCGCCTGGGTCAACGCAGCAGCTGTGGCATTGCAGATTTATTTTGACTTTTCCGGTTACAGTGATATGGCAATAGGCCTCGGCAGAATGCTCGGCTTTGATTTTTTGGAAAATTTCAACTACCCCTTTATTTCTAAAAGTGCCACGGAATTTTGGAGAAGATGGCATATTTCTCTCGGCTCCTGGTTCAGGGATTATGTCTATATTCCCCTCGGCGGAAACAGAGTTTCACCTGTGCGGCACATTTTCAATATATTTGCGGTGTGGTTCCTGACCGGTTTCTGGCACGGTGCCGGATGGAACTTTATTATATGGGGTGTGTTCTATGCTGTGATTCTTATTGCAGAAAAGCTGCTTTACGGAGAATTTCTGAAAAAGCACCGTATATTTTCTCACATATATGTTATATTCATCACTCTGATAAGCTTCACCATTTTCAACAGAGAGAATTTAGGCGATATACTCGATTATTTCAGACTGATGTTTGCTGCAGACAGCACCCCCTTTATCACAGCAGAAACTGTTTATTATCTCAAAAACTATGCTGTCATAATTTTCTTAGCCGTAATCGGCTCTACTCCCTTTATGAAAAAGCTCGCTGATAAGCTGCCCGAAAAGGCAAGATATATTCTGACACCACTTTTCGTTATCGGTGTATTCGTCCTTTCCACAGCTTATTTGGTAGACGGTTCATTCAACCCATTTTTATATTTCAGGTTCTGATAAAATGAAGAAAAAAACTTTTAATATTATAATTTGTACACTCGCCTGCACTCTTGTGTTGTCCGGCTTTCTTCTGTGTCTCTTTTTGCCCAAGGAAACCTATTCAGACAGCGAAAGAAGAGAGCTGACACCCTTACCCGAAATATCTGTTTCGTCGCTTATAACCGGCAGATTTATGGACAGTTTCGAGAATTATGCCGTCGATGCCTTTCCTTTCAGAGACACCTTCCGCAGTATCAAAGCATATTTCAGTTATTACCTGCTCAGACAAAAGGATAACAATAAAATCTATGTTCACGACGGCTATATCGCATCAATGGATTATCCCTACGATAAAAGCTCGGTAAATTATGCTGCATCAAGATTCGGTTATATTTACGACAGATATCTTAAAGAATCAAATGTCTATCTCTCGATTATTCCCGACAAAAATGTTTTTCTCGCCAAAGATGCCGGTGTTCTTTACTTTGACAGCGAAGATTTGGTAAAGGATATGAAAAATTCTATGCCATACGCCGAATATATCGACATTTTTCCGACTCTCTCAATCGAAGATTATTACAAAACCGATTCTCATTGGAGACAGGAAAAGATAGAAGATACAGCGGAAGTTCTTGCCGGAGGTATGGGAGTAAAACTTAAAGGTAACAGAACAGCCGTTAATTTTTCCCTACCCTTTTACGGTGTATACTACGATCAGGCAGCTTTGAAGCTCGATGCGGATACAATCAGTTATCTCACAAGTCCGACGATAGAAAAATTAAAAGCCTTTGACGGACAGAATAACAAAAGTATCCCCGTCTATGACGCTGAAAGAATAAAGGGTAAAGACCCATATGAAACCTTCCTGTCAGGTCCCCTTTCTTTGGTAACCGTGGAAAATCCCGACGCAGAAACAGAAAGAGAGCTGATTATTTTCCGCGACTCTTTCTCATCTGCTGTAGCACCACTATTAGCAGAAGGATATAAAAAGGTTACTCTGATGGATATACGTTATATGAATGTCGATTATGCGTGCAGTATGGTTGACTTTAAAAATAAGGATGTTTTATTCCTTTACAGCACAGCAATTCTTAACAACAGCGAAACAATAAAATAAAAAGAAAAAATTTGAAAAAACTTGCAAAAAACTATTGACTTTTCGCTTTTTTAGTGATATATTATACAAGCACTTGAGAGAGCGACAAGTTAATATGCGAGAGTGGCGGAATCGGCAGACGCGCACGTTTGAGGGGCGTGTGGGGCAGCTCGTACGGGTTCAAGTCCCGTCTCTCGCACCATGATGCGTGTTCATAAGGGATTTGAACACGCATCCTTTTTGTTTAAAAACAGATTGATATAATTTTTGTAGTTAGTCGCAGATTAATTGCGGCTTTTTTCTTTATGCTGTTTCAGGTAAAGTGCCTGAAATATAATTCATTGCTACTCCTTGCCTTGTATCGTTTACTATTGGTATTTTGTCAGGCAATTCAATATACCCTACAAAGCGGTAGTAAATTACTATCCTTTGAGTTTTGTTTTTACCCTTACCCTCTGCCTCATAAACATCAATGTGGTCAATAAGCTCCTTTGCAAGAGGCGCCGTAAGAGTTTCCAACTCCATAAAGCTTCTTACCGCATTAAGAAACATATCCTTACCTTTAGATGTTTCCTGAGTATTTGACAATCTGTGCCGCAAATCAGATATCTTTCCTTTTAGCTCCGTTCTTTCAAGCTCGTACTTATGTGACATGTGAGTAAACCATTCGTCAGTTACTTTACCTTCGGCATTATCTTCATATAGCTTTTCATAAAGATTTGCCACCATCTGCTGCCTTGCAAGAGCTTTCTGAAGTTCTCCTTCAAGATGCCTTGTCTCTTCATATAAGTCCTTGTTTGACTTCTTTTCAAGGATTTCTGCAAGTCTTTCTTCATCGTATTTAAGAAAGTTTGCAAGATGCTTCAATTCAAGCAAAACTATCTGCTCAAGAGCATCTGAACGAATGTAGTGTCTTGTAGGACAATCGCCTCGGGTATCTTTAACATAGTTACCGCAACTGAAATAGTGTATTTCCTTGTTGGTGGTATTAGTATGATACCTCATATTGCTTCCGCAGTCACCGCAACGGATGAGGCCGCTGAAGATATGCTTTTTTGCATTTTCAGGTTTAGGCGCCCTTCTCTTAACCTTTAACAAGTTTTCCTGTACAAGCTCAAACACTTCTCTTTCAATGATAGGCTCATGAACATCCTTGAAGATTCTCCAATTCTCTTCGGCGTTCATCAGCCTCTTTTTGTTTTTGAAATTCTTTGAGTAAGTCTTGAAGTTAATTACATCACCACAGTACTCCTGTTGGGTTAAGATTTTCCTTACGGTTGTCTTGCTCCATCTGTACGGGTCGGCAGGCATTTGTTTGCCGCCTCGATTCAAACCCTTACTGTGTCAATATGCCATAGGTATATAGATTTTGTTTGACTGAAGAATATGAGCGATGGCTTCGTTACCCTTACCCTCAATGCACATTCTGAAAATACTTTTCACTACCTGTGAAGCATCGGGGTCAACAATCCATTTCTTTTTGTTCTCGGGACTTTTCATATATCCGTAAGGCGGTTGAGATAAGGGCTCACCAAGGTTGCCTCTGATTCTGTTTGAGCTTCTGATTTTTCTTGAAATGTCCCTTGCATACATTTCATTCATTATGTTCTTGAAGGGAGCTATTTCGTTTTCACCCTCATCACTGTCTACCATATCGTTAACAGCGATAAATCTTATGTTATGTTCAGGGAAATAGTTATCCGTATAATGACCTACCGAAACATAATCTCTACCTAATCTTGATAAGTCCTTTACCATTACAACTGAAATGTATCCCATTTCAATATCGTCAAGAAGCTCCTGAAATCCGGGTCGGTTAAAGTTTGTACCCGTATAACCGTCATCAACATAGAACTTTATATTTGTAAATCCAAGCTCTTTGGCCTTCTGTGACAACAATCTTTTCTGATTTGCTATGGAATTGCTTTCGCTGTCTGTACCGTCATCTCTTGAAAGACGACAGTAAAGATCTGCAATACCGATATAATCCGTTAACTGCATTTTACCTCCTTCCCGGCAGTCAGACATATATATTCTTTGTTCATTGTATCATTGTTTATTGTCGGTGACAAATGTGTGAAGTCACTGCCAATATATTTTTCAATTTTATTTTCAAAAGTATCACTCTTCTTATCAGTTAAGTAACGAGCTGAAACAAAATATCTTATACCATTGATGATATATTCTTTTTCATCTTCACTCAGCATAAGTAACTCAGCACGGGTGTTGCAAAGAAGAAGCCAAAGCAGCAAATTCAAATACTTAAATAATTTCATTCACTTCACCTCGCATCTCTTTGCTCTCGTTGTTTTCTTTCACTATCATTTCATCTGTACGGAACTTCGTCACAGGCTGTGTCGAAGTTAAATCTATCCTTGCATCAGTACCGAGTCTTCTGCAAACTTCGACGCTGAAAATGAAAGGATTATTTTCAAATGATTTACAATTTTCAATTTTGATTTCTGTTAATGTTGTCATGATAATTAACCTCCATAAATTTTAAAATTAGATTTTAAGTTTTTCAAGGAAGGATGTAAGAATTCAATAACACTCTGTAAAGTCAAGGTCATTGATACATTCTTCCATTACAAGTGATCATTTGACAATCACGTCGTGATTTTTCTTTGTCATTGGATTTTCACCTCCTTAAAATTTTGTTTCCACTTATACGGACTGGGGAAGGGCAAGTGGAAACCATAATTCCCAAAAGTTAACAGAATATTTAAAGTCAATTTTTTCATTCGTCTGCTGTTAACTTGATTCTTTTTTCTTCTTTTCACCTCCATTCATTCTGTTTTGGGATTTCCGGGCCCGAAATCCAATGCTCGTTAAGACAAGGACACAGAAACATTGATTTCGTTCAGAGGCGGTAATTTTAAATACCCCTCTACTTTCCTACGGACATTTTTCGAGCAAAAGAGAACCATCGAACCCGAAAGTTTTCAAACTGTTTACAACTAACTTGAAAAACAGTTCTCATCTATACGCACAGGGAGAGGCCAAATGGACACCCAAAAACCGAAATGTTTTCAAAACATTTACAACCCGCCGCAAGAAAAATTGCAAAACAAAAAAGCCGTTACACAGGCAACAGAAACAAGCGTGGAGAGAAAATCTCACCTCGCTTATATTCTGTTGAGTCACTATGTAACAGCTTTTAAATAAAGCTAAATATAAATCGATGTGTGTGGCTGTTTGAGCAAAGCATAATTAAAGAAGTTGTAGTTTCGCCAAGCTCAACAAAAACATCGTGACGGTGGCATGATATATTATTTTGAAAAATTTGACAACGGGAAATTTGTCGAATGGTTTAAAAAATTTTTTCACGGTCAATAATATTTAGTTTGAGCTTTTGAAAAAACTATTTCCTCCCCATAAATACTACGACATAAGAAGGGGTTAAATGTTCCAAGATTTTGAAAAAAGTTGAAAAAATTTTTTGAGTGAGAAAAATGTGACGCAGTGTTCATATAACCAAAATTTGATTTTATTGCTTTTAAACCTGCCGCATAACACCGGCGTGTTTGATTTTTTTTGAGTATTATTGAATTATTACATCCTTCCTTGAAGGCATAAAAAGAAGACACCTACCGAGTGGTAAGTGCCGTGAAACAAAATCTGTTTTATTCTTATTTTCTTTTTTCCGTACAAAGTGCAATCAAATCCTCAACTCTTGCAGTAGCAAGACACTCTACCGTATCTGATGCACCGTAATAGATTTTCACCTCTCCGTCATCTTCAAGAATCATACCTCCGGGGAAAATTACATGCTTACGGAAGCCCGACTGTGTTTCATAATAGGTTTCGGGAGCAATAAGGGGAAGCTTGCTCATACCGACGATTTTTGTCGGGTCATTCAGGTCAAGAAGCATAATTCCCGCACAGTATCTTTTCTTCCATGATCTTTCCCAACCGTTCTTTCTTCTTTTGTTCTCCTTATCTACTGCGTGAAAAATTGTAAGCCAGCCCTTGTCAGTTTTAATGGGCGGTGCCGCAGGTCCGATTTTATCATTGGCATAGGGAACATCCTCGACAGCAAGAACAAGCTCAGTCTCACCCCAAAATTTAAGGTCGGGAGATGTTGAAAGCCAAAGGTCAAATCTGTCCTTGCCGCCTCTTGAATAAACAGGGAACGGTCTTTCGAGTCGGACATACTTGCCGCCGACTTTTTCGGGGAAGAGTACCATATTGCGATTATCGGGAGCAGAAGCACTGATAATATTTATTTTTTCAAAGTTATCATCGATTTCAGCGATACAGCCTCGCACACCATGACGGGTGTCCATAGCCATACAGAGGTAAGGCTTACCGTCTATAACTGTAATTCTCGGATCATAAAGTCTTTTTATTTCGTCCTCGGGCAAAAGATTTTTGTTGTCAAAAATAGTCTTTTCACTTACAGTCCAGTTTATACCGTCGTCGCTTGCGGCAAAGCCGAGAGAGGTTTTAAAGCGTACCTTCGGATAAGTTTTTTCCGTAGGTCCGTAATCGTTACGGAATACCATAACATACTTCCCTTTGTATTTGGCAACACCTGCATTAAAAATCAGTGAAGCTTCATAGGGTATATCATCTTTGGTAAGAACAGGCTTTTCGATTTTTCTTATACACTCTGCACTGTAAAGCTTTGGTTTTAAGGCTTTCATTATTCCATCTCATTTCAAATATATTTTCTCGCCTGAATCTGACGATTTATAAATAGCCAAAAATTCCTCTACTGCCTTTCCGCCCTCGTATGCGTCTATGGGGAAGGTTTTATTGTTTTCTATACAGTTATAAAAATCCTTTATAAGAGGAGAGTGACCGTTTCCCCAATAGCTTTTGCCGATAAAATCAGTCTTGCTTTTTGAGCGAAGCTTTTTTGCCTTGCCGAGGATTATAATATAGGCGTTGTTGCCCTCTATTCGCAAGGTGGCTCTTTGGCAGATTATGTCAATCATAAAAGGTCGGTTATCATGAAAAGCGGTTGTGGCGTTAAAAAGTGCAGTAACCCCGTTTTCGTATTCGAAAAGTGCGTGTACCGTGTCCTCGACTTCAATAACACCTTTCAGATGGTCATTGAAGGTGTGAGCCGTTACAGAAACCGTGTCGCTGCCTATAAGATATCTCATTAAATCCTGAGTGTGTATGGCCTGATTTACTGTAACTCCGCCGCCTTCTTTTTCTATTGTACCGTGCCAGTCATCACTGTAGTAGTCTTCACCACGGCTCCAATGCACAAAAGCTCTTGCCGATATTACCTTGCCGAAAAGCTTTTTGTCAATAATATCCTTTACGGCAGTAACTGATTCAATGTATCTGTTCTGAAAGCATACACCGAAATTTGCACTGCTTTTGTTCTGAGCCTTACGAAGCTCTGAAAGACCTTCCTCAGATATAGCACAGGGCTTTTCACAAAGAACATGGATACCTTTTTCAAGAGCCGCAACAGACATAGGCACATGAAGATAGTGAGGAGTGCAGATATGAATACAGTCGGGCTTATCTTCGCTGAGCATAGCTTCAAAATCATAATAGGCCTTACAGCCGCATTTTTTAGCCGCAGCATCAGCGCGGTCTTTTTTTATATCCACAACTGACGAAATATCTATGCCTTTAAGACTTTTCAGAACTCTGAGATGATTACGGGAAATAGCACCGCAGCCTACTACTGAAACTCTCATACTTTCACTTCCTTAAAAGGTACTGCTCATATCCTCTGTTACTTTTGAAACAACATCATCTTTAGCCTTTGATGATGCCGCTTTTTCTTTAAGAAGGGAATAAAATTTATCTTCGTCTATTGGCAAAGTAACAGTTTCGTTTGTCCATGAGGAAAGATGGGCTGCATTGGAAATCATAAGGCCGTTTATACCCTCTGTACCCTCAGCTACAAGAGGAGTGCCGTAAAGAATATGGTCAGAAAAAGCATTGAGTACACCGGGATGCTGGTCATTGATTCCGTCGGTTTCAACTTCGGTTTCTTGATAAGGAATACTTGCAAATCCGTTTTCGCAGTTAGGAATATTTTCTGTGAGTGATTCGCTGAGTTCAAAGAGAGTTATTTTCTCGCCCTTTTCGCAGACAAGCTTTGCTTTGTCCATAGTAATTTCAAGTCTGTTTGAGCCGGGGAAATCACCTGTAGATGTTACAAATACACCGGTTGCACCGTTTGGATATTCGGCATAGATTGTTACATCGTCTTCAATTTCAACATCGTGCCATTTGCCCTCGTGGCAGAAGGCTCTTACCTTTGACGGCATACCGCAGATCCATTGCCATAAGTCAAGCTGATGGGGAGACTGATTGAGAAGAACGCCTCCTCCTTCTCCGACCCATGTAGCTCTCCAACCGCCTGAATTATAATAAGCTTGAGTGCGGTACCAATCGGTGATAATCCAGTTTACACGGCGGATTTCACCGTACTTTTTGCTATCAACAATTTCTTTGATTTTTCTGTAAACGCAGTTAGTTCTCTGATTGAACATCATTGCAAAGGTTTTATCCTGCTTTTCGGCAAACTCATTCATTTCTCGAACCTGCTTTGTGTAAACACCTGCAGGCTTTTCAGATACTACGTGAAGTCCGTTTTCCAGTGCCTTCATTACAAGCTCGGGGTGAGAGTAATGGGGAGTACATATAATAACTGCATCAACCTCGCCGCTTTCGATAAGCTCTTCAGCTGAAGTAAAGGCTTTTGCCCAAGGGAGATTTTCCTTTGACCAAAGGAGTTTTTCCTCGCAAGTGTCGGCAACGGCAGTTATGCGCATGCCTCTGACCTTACCGGCAAGAAAACTTTTGGCGTGAGAGGTCCCCATATTACCCATACCTATAATGCCGAAGCGGACAGGGCGGATTTTATTTACAACGCCGTACATTGCATCAGCGGCAGCCTTGAAGGATTCGGCGTGACTCGGGTAAGAATTCACCTTGATTTTTCTTACACTGTTAACTACCGCTTCAAGCTTTCCCAGTCCTTCAAAGACCTTGAGGTGAGGCTCAAGAGAAAGAATAACAGCTTTCTTATGCTTGTCGAATCTTTTCAAGATTTCTTCAACATTGCCGTCACCCTCACCTGCAGGTACTACATCGGAGTTCTCAAAAAGAGCATCCTTGATATGGAAATATTCTATGTAATCTTCAAGCAGGTCATAAGCCTTGAGAGTATCAACACCGCACTGTACAAAGTTTGCAGGGTCGAAAACTGCTTTGAGCTTTCCTTCGCAGGCTTTGAGGATGTCAAGGCATCGTTCGGCGTTATCGCCGTATATGCCTTTTTCGTTTTCGTGACAGCAGATAAGTCCTTCTGAAACGGCATAATCGGTCATAGCCTTTACTCTGCGGATAACCTCGTCTCTGTATTTTTCGTAAGAATCTCCTTCGCTGAAATAGAAGCTGAATATTCTGATATACTTTGCCTCGAGAATTTTTGCTACTTCAACAGTATTCTTGAATGCTTCAAAATGAGGCGCAAAATCCTCTTTGATGTTGATTTTACCGTAGCCCGAACCGATAGAAGCAACCTTCATTCCCTCGCGGTCAATCTCTTCTTTCATTTCTTTTGCTTGCTCCACTGAGA
>JAFQHU010000026.1 GCA_017397845.1 Clostridia bacterium | reverse complement strand
GGAGAGCATCTGCCTTACAAGCAGAGGGTCACAGGTTCGAGCCCTGTTGTTCCCACCAATGGCCCGGTAGTTCAGTTGGTTAGAACGCTAGCCTGTCACGCTAGAGGTCGACGGTTCGAGCCCGTTCCGGGTCGCCATTTTAAGGGGAATTCAATAGAGTTCTCTGTATGCCTCTGTAGCTCAGTTGGTAGAGCAGCGGACTGAAAATCCGCGTGTCGTTGGTTCGATTCCGACCGGAGGCACCAATCTGCGGATGTAGCTCATCTGGTAGAGCGCCACCTTGCCAAGGTGGAGGTAGCGAGTTCGAGCCTCGTCATCCGCTCCAGATAAAGACAAGTCTTCGGACTTGTTTTTTTTTTTTTCAATCCTTCGGATTGGTATGTAACCGCCGCAGGCGTATGTAATCAGTGAAGCTGTATGGTTATTTTTAGCCCGCAGAAGCGGGCTTTTCCTTATTCACACATCCTTTACGAATATACCTTGACTTTTATCTTGTCACGGTATTATAATTACAGTGATAAGCAATACTCTTATAATGCGTATAAAGAGGGAAAATATGAACACAAATTATGACAGAAACCGAACGGAAAGGGTTCTTTCTCTCGCTCTCGATCTCGGTAAAAGCATGATTAAATGCGGTGCCGAAATAAACAGAGTGGAGGAAACCATCACCCATATAGGCTTTGCTTACGGTATGAAAAGCACAGAGGTTTTTTCCGTTGTGTCTATGATTACCGCCACGGTGGCCGATGAGGGCGGAAGAACCCACACTCAGACACGGCGTATTTATTCTTATTCCATTAACTTCGATAAGCTGGAACAGCTTAATGCACTTTCTCGTAAAATCTGCACCGAAAAGCCTGACACGGAAAAGGCGAGAGAAGAGCTGGAAAAAATTATGGTGCCCTCAAGGCTTTTTAATCCGATAGTTCTTTTCGGATATATGATCGCTTCGGCGGGCTTCGCTGTGTTTTTCGGCGGGACGGTAATGGACGGCCTTGCCACGATGCCGATTTCCGCCATGATTTATCTGCTTAACTCTTTTGTAAAGGTAACCGGTGCCAGCCGTCTGTTTTTTACGGCGCTGACCTCCGCCCTTTCGGGCTCTTTGGCGCTTTTTTTTGTGCATATCGGCTTCGGAACCAATGCTGATATGATTATGATAGGCAATATAATGCTGCTCATTCCGGGGCTTATGATGACCAACTCCGTAAGAGAAATGCTATGCGGTGATCTGATGTCGGGTATACTGAGACTTTTGGAATCGGTTATTCTTGCCCTTTCCATCGCTGTGGGCTTTGCCATTCCCATCTATATTTCGGGATTTTTGGGGGTGTAAAAATGGAGCTTAAAGAAATATTTACTCTTCTCATTTCGGGAGTTATCGGCACAGTAGGTTTTTCGATCCTTTTCAAATCAAATAAAAGCAGAGTTTTCAGCTGTGCTGTGGGCGGAGCACTTGTAATTTTGATTTATATCGGCTGTGTCAATGTTTCCGATAATCTATTCTTTCAGAATTTCGTGCCTTCCCTTTTTGCCACCGTTTATGCGGAAATTATGGCGCGAGTAATGAAAGCGCCGACCACGCCCATTCTTGCCTGTTCTATTATCGCCCTTATTCCCGGATACAGACTTTATTATACCACCTATTATTTCGTGACGAGCAATATGGATGCTTTTGATAGAGAGCTGATGGCGATGCTTCAGGTGGCGGCGGGTATATGTGTCGGCATTACCTGTATTTCCGTTATCGTCAACGAAATTAACCGACATAAATTCAAACAGATTTTTGAAAACCGATAAATTATAAAAGGAGAAAATTTTATGAGCAAAATTAAAGATGCGGCCTTTTCCGTAGTGGGCAAGGTCTACACCAAAATCAACTCACTTTCACAGGCTGAACAGCAGAGAAGTTCGGCGGAAAAGATAATAACTTCCGGTATGCCTGAGCTTCTCAGAGATGCCGCCGCTAAGGGTGCGGTTCTTTTGAAAAATGACGGAGTTCTTCCTCTTAAGGAAGGCTCCTGCGTTTCTCTTTTCGGCCGAGTGCAAAAGGATTGGTTCTACACAGGCTACGGCTCAGGCGGTGACGTAAATAAGCCCTATGCCGTTAATCTTATCGAAGGTATCAGAAACTGTGAAAAATTAGTTCTTGACGAAGAAACAGCAGATTTTTACGAGAAATGGTGCGACAGAAATCCTGTTGACCACGGCTTCTGGGGACATTGGCCCCGCTTTTATCCCGAAATGCCTGTCGGTGAAGATTTCGTAAAGAGAGCCACAGGCGACACAGCCGTAGCGGTAATCGGCCGTTCAAGCGGTGAAGACAGAGAAAATGCGCTGGAAAAGGGCAGCTACTATGCCACCGATGAAGAAGTCTCTATGCTTAAAAGCGTAACAGGAGTATTCGAAAAGACGGTAGTTCTTTTCAATATCGGCTGTATTATGGATTTAAGCTTTCTTGAGCAGTTCGGTGATAAAATTTCCGCCGTTCTCATAGTATGGCAGGGCGGTATGGAAAGCGGAAACGCTGTGGCAGATATGCTTTGCGGCAAGGCGTCCCCCTCAGGTAAGCTCCCCGCCACTGTGGCAAAAGAATACGGAGATTTCCCCTCAGCGGGCGATTTCGGCAATAAGGAATATAATAACTATACCGAAGATATTTATGTAGGCTACCGCTATTTTGAGACATTCTCAAAGAACAGGGTTCTTTATCCCTTCGGCTACGGACTTACCTACGGTGACTTTGAAACCAGATTTGTTTCTGCCGAAGAAAAGGAAGACGGTTTTGAGTTTATTCTTGAAGTAAAAAATAAAGGTGAACATGCTTCCGCTTATGCTCCGCAAATTTATGTGGAAAAGCCCTGCGGTGTTCTCGGTAATCCCTACCGTGAGCTGGCTGCTTTCAAAAAGACAAAAATACTTGCAAAGGGTAAAAAAGAAAAGCTTGCACTTTTCGTTTCTAAATATTCTCTTTCCTCTTATGATGAGCAAGGAAAAACAGGACATAAATCCGCGTATGTAATCGAAAAGGGTACATACGGCTTTGCTGTGGGTGACAATGTAAGAGATGCGGTGAAGGTTTACGAATGGACTGCCGATGAAACTGTTCTTTATCAGCAGCTTTCACAGGTAGCTGCACCGAGAGAAGACTTTGAAATCGTAACTGCCGCAGTAAACGGCGGAAGATATTACATAAATAAAAAGCCTGTATTCAAAAAAGAATACGATCTTAAGCAGATTATTACCGATAATCTCCCCGAAGGCAAGGAAATCACAGGGGATAAGGGCTATAAGCTTATTGATGTGAAAGAGGGCAGAGTGTCCATGGAAGATTTTGTGGCACAGCTCAGTCTTGACGAGCTCGAAGCTATTTCCCGCGGTGACTATATAATGAACAGTCCTCTCGGTGTTTCGGGTAACGCAGGCTGCTTCGGCGGTGTTCTTCCCTCGCTTCGTGAAAAGGGCATCCCCGCCGCAACCACCACAGACGGTCCCTCAGGCATCCGTCTTTCCGCTTCCTGTTCACTTATTCCCATCGGCACACTTTTAGCTTCCACTTTTGATGAGGAATTTACCGAAGAGCTTTTGGCTAAGCTCGGCGAAGAAATGGCAGACAGAGATACTGATATTCTTCTCGCTCCCGGTATGAACATCCACAGAAATCCTCTCTGCGGCAGAAACTTCGAATACTTCTCTGAAGACCCATATCTTTGCGGTAAGATTGCCGCCGCCTATGTAAGAGGCGTCCAAAGAAACGGCAAATCGGCTTGTCCGAAGCATTACGCATGTAACAATCAGGAATTTAACCGTAACGGCAACGACTCAAGAGTATCCGAAAGAGCTCTCCGTGAAATTTATCTGCGCGGTTTTGAAATCTGCGTAAAGGAAGCACAGCCGAAAAACATTATGACTTCATATAACCTCATAAACGGTGTATGGGGACATTACAATTACGAGCTTTGCACTCTTATTTTAAGAGGTGAATGGGGCTACACAGGCAACGTTATGACCGATTGGTGGATGAGAAAGTCAAAGAGTCAGGAATTCCCCATTATGGAGGATCAGGCATACAGAGTAAGAGCGCAGGTTGACGTGCTTATGCCCGGCGGAGGAAGAACAGGCAAAATTAAAAAGCCCGACGGCACACTTTTAGCCTCCTATGGCAAAGAAGGCGGTATCACCCTCGGTGAAATGCAGAGAACTGCCGCTAATGTTCTCCGCTTCGTGATGAACAGCACCGCTATGGACAGAATGAACTAAAGGAGGAAAAACTATGCCACTTATTACAGCTAAAACATCCGTGGAAATCTCCAAAGAAAAGGAAATCGCTCTGAAAGAGAAGCTCGGTGAGGCTATTTCTCTTATCGGTAAAAGTGAAAGCTGGCTTATGATTGATTTTCAGGATAAGAAAAATCTTTGGTTCAAGGGAACTGACGAAAACTGCGGAATAGTTGAAGTGGATCTTTTCGGTAAAGCAAGTGACAGCGGTTATGATGCACTTACTGAGAAGATAACCGAAATTGTCTGCAGTGAGCTTCCTATAGATAAGAGCAGACTTTATGTGAAGTATAATGAAATTGGCCATTGGGGTTACAGTGGATTTAATTTCTGAATAACAGTAAAAGCACGGGAAACCGTGCTTTTTGTTTACGGTGGAAAACCTCTCAGTCACTTCGTGACAGCTCTCCTTTCAGGAGAGCCGGATTAAGCCTCTCCTGAAAGGAGAGGTGGCAGCCATAAGGCTGACGAAGAGGTTTTCCTTTATGCAACTTGCATAGTTTTCACCCTGTATTTTATACTTGCAATTTTTACCTGAAATTGGTACAATGTACATTAGAATGATTAGAAAACTACCTTGTAACAGGAGCATATATGGGAAGTCTGGACTTTTGCTGTAAACCTACCTTCAATAATATTTCCGAAGAAAAAAGGAATAAGATTCTTTCCGTGGCGATTAATGAATTCGCCTGTAACGGCTTCGAAAATGCCAACATAAATACCATCGCCAAAAAGGCGCAGGTCAGCGTAGGCTCGCTGTACAAATACTTCGATACAAAAACAGATCTGTTCCTTACCAGCGTTAATTACGGCATACAGAATTTAGAGGCTGTTATGGAGGAGGTTATAGTCAGCGACGTTCCCATTATGGAAAAGTTCGAAAGGCTCATAAAAATCGCCATAGAGTCCTCACGCAGGGACCATATTCTCATAAAGCTTTATAATGTAGTGACCAGCCAGACTAATTCAGCTGTGGCAAAAACTGTTGCCACACAGATGGAGGGTATCACCTGTGAGGCATACAAAAGAGTTATAGCGGAGGGGCAGTCACAGGGAGAAATCCGTAAAGACATAGACCCCGGAATGGCGGCATATCTTGTGGATAATATTCTTATGAATATTCAGTTTACTTATGCCTGTGATTACTATAAGGAACGCTTTAAGATTTATTCGGGTGACGATATATTCGAAAAGGATGAGGTCGTCATTGAAAATATTCTCCGCTTTGTAAAGGCGGCATTAAAAACATAAATAATTCCCGAAAGGATGTATAATATGAAATACGCACTCGCTTACGACATCGGTACCACAGGTGTAAAGACCTGTCTTTTTGAAATCGGTGACACTATTAAACTTCTCTCTGATGCCAATGAGGGCTATGAGCTTTACATTATGCCTGACGGCGGTGCAGAGCAGGACCCCGATGAATGGTGGGAAGCTATGAAAAATACCACAAAGGCAGTTTTCTCCAAAACTGACATAAAGCCTGAACAGGTTGACGGTATCTCTTTCTGCTCGCAGGCACAGGGTCTCGTTCTCGTCAATAAAGAGGGCAGACATATCCGCCGCGCCTTCAGCTATATGGATCAAAGAGCCAGAAAGGAACAGAAGGAGCTTATGGATCACGGCTTTCTTCATCAGATTGCCGGCGCAAGTCTTCCCAAGCTTTTGGTTTCTCTTGCTAAAACAGGTGCTGTAGCCGCATCCGTAAAGGATCCCGTATTCAAATACAATTGGGTTAGAAACAACGAATCTGACAGCTATGAAAAAATTTACAAATGGCTCGATGTTAAGGAAGCACTTATCGCACGTATGACAGGTAAGTTCGTCATGACCGAAGACTCCGCCTTCGGTACACTTCTTTTCGATATACATAAAAAGAAATGGAGCCCTGAGGTTTGTAAAATCCTTAAGGTTAATATGGACCATCTGCCCGAAATCATCAAATCCACCGATGCTGTTGGCGGTCTTACTGCCAAAGCGGCGGAAGAATTGGGCTTGGCAGAGGGCACTCTCGTATTTGGCGGCGGTATGGACGCTTCTCTTATCGGTGTGGGTGCGGGTGCCGTAAATAACAACGAAACTCACGTTTATATGGGTACATCGGGTTGGGTTTCCACTGTTGTTGACAAAAGTATCGTTGATGCTTCCGCTATGATTGCCGCTGTCGTAGGCGCAAGACCCGGCTATTATAACTACTTCGCAGAGCTTGAAACTGCAGGTAAGTGTCTCGAATGGGTTAAGAATCATCTTGCACTTGATGAAATCGGTATCTATCTTAAAAAGACAGATGTTGCCGAGGATATGGAAAGCAAATTTACTAACCTTTATCAGTATCTTTCATCGGTTATCGAGCAGGTTCCCGCAGGCTCTAACGGTGTTATGTTCACTCCCTGGCTTCACGGTAACCGTTGTCCTTTCGAAGATCCCAATTCCAGAGGTATGTTCTTTAACCTGAGCATCGAAACGGGCAAAAGCGAAATGATCCGTGCCGTTGTCGAGGGTGTGTGCATGCATATGAGATGGATGCTCGAAACTCATGAAAAAAAGACAAAGACATCAAACGTTATCCGTTTCGTTGGCGGCGGTGCTCTCAATGATTCCACAAGTCAGATTTTGGCTGACTGCACAGGCAGAGTTGTCGAAACCGTGCCCAGTCCTCAGAATGTGGGAGCTGTAGGTGCCGCTATCGTTGTCGCAGTTGGTCTTGGGGTTATTGACGGTATAGACAAAGCTAATCTTCTTATCGATGCCGAAAAGAGATTCACACCCAATAAGGCAAACAAGCCCGTTTACGACAAGATGTTTGCAGCATATAAGGAAATTTATCCCGCAAATAAAAAGGTATTTAAAATGCTTAACGGCTAAAATAAATCGGGGCTGTAACACACAGCCCCTTTTGTATTAAAAAACAGGTGGTAAAAAATGGATAAAACAAGAACTGAAAAAGAGGTAAGAGAATTTGCGAGCTTTTTGAGCAATTGCGATCCGGAGACGGTAAAAAGGCAGTCCGACGATTTTTTGAAGCTCATGACCTATTACCGCTGTGCAATAATGGAAATCGAAACCAAGTTCAATGTGCTTAATGCGGAATATTCTCTCGAACATGACAGAAATCCCATCAGCAGTATAAAAACAAGACTTAAGCATTTTTCGAGCATAAAAGAAAAGCTTGACAGAAAAAATGTTC
The DNA here is from genome assembly GCA_017397845.1 of Clostridia bacterium. Classification (GTDB taxonomy): domain Bacteria; phylum Bacillota; class Clostridia; order Oscillospirales; family Acutalibacteraceae; genus UBA6857. The sequence goes on along the minus strand of JAFQHU010000026.1, from coordinate 4,097 downwards.
CCTATACTTTGGAAGGGATAGAAGAAAATCTTAATGATATAGCGGGTGTCCGCGTTATTTGCTCTTTTACCGGTGATGTTTATTCTTTGGTGGACGCTTTTTTGAAACAGGACGATATAACCCTCATATGTATGAAGGACTATATAAAAAATCCCAAACCGAACGGCTATCGCAGTCTTCACCTGATTATTTCTATCCCTATTTTTCTTTCGCACGAAAAGAGAAATATGAAAGTAGAGGTACAACTGAGAACCATTGCCATGGATTTTTGGGCAAGCTTAGAGCATCAGATGAAATACAAAAAAGAAAACGAATTCACTCCCGAAATGGAAAAGGAGCTCAGCGACTGTGCGAAAATTAGTGCAGAACTTGATGAAAGAATGGACAGGCTGAGAAAAAGCACATTAGGATAATGTAATAATAAAACAGACGCTTGAAGGGGACACTCCGTAAGGAAGTTGTCCACTTCGGCTTTTGTAATCAGCCAAAAAGATTGAATTGTAGGTATAAATCAATCTATACGGAGGATTACATAATGTCAAATATAATAGAAGAATTATTCTACGGAAACCTTGAACCGCAAGAGCTTACCACAGAAATAACGCCAAAACTCAAAAAGAAGTTAAATGAGCTTGTAAAGAAAGAGGAAGAACTGGCAGCAAAACTGTCTGACGAAGAAAAAGAGAAGTTTGCAAATTATGTGAGCAAATATAATGAATTTTCAAGCATCAGCATTGCTGACGGTTTTGTTTCAGGCTTTAGATTTGGTGCAAGATTTACATACGATACTTTTGTTGTGAATTCAAAAGGAGGTATGTAAAATGAGCGAGAAAATAAAAATATCTTATCGACAGGTTGGCGACTATAAAATTCCTAATATTATCCTGCCACCTGAACAAGCAAATATCATCATCGGCAAATGGGGTATGCTGCACAAAAACTACCTTGAACACAACAAACGAGGTATATTTATGCTGATGGTAACTAAATGCACACTTTGGCCGTATCTTGCAGATATTGACCGTCAGGCAAATGAAATGTATGACCTTCTGATTGAACAGATAAAAGAAGCTGAAGGCGTTACAGAAGAGCTTAAAGAGCAGGACCAGCTTGAATGGGTACAGAGAATGGACAACATTCAGCAACGGGCAAGAGAGATTGTGTGTAATGAGTTGATATACAGTTAAAACTAAATTGACATTTTGAGCTTGATATGCAAAAGCACGACTTACGGCAAATGTAGGTCGTGCTTAGCTTTTAGTGTTAAAAATGCCTTTTATTCATTAAATTTCTTGAATAATACATTTGGTCATTCTGAAAATTTCTATCGAATACAGAGCAAAATTCAAAAAAATCATACAATATGTTGTGGTTGATGGTTATTATATTTGGATTATATGGTATGATTATTTTTACTTATTGGTGATGCTTTTTTGCATAGTGACAGAAATTGGCGCCATTAAAACTGGAAATAAACGACCGTTGAGATTTGTTGGCAAGGTGCGTTGTATCGTTTCTTACCTTCATGATTTTTCCAATATTTATCTTGTGGATATTGGTTTTCAGACTCAACAAATGTTTGATAGTCTTGTGGAACAGCTGAAAGAAGCAGAAGGTGTAACCGATCAACTGAAAGAGGAAGATCAGTTGGAGTGGGTGCAGAGAATTGGTAATATTCAGTATAGGGCAATAGAGATTGTATGCAGTGAGCTGATATATGTTTAAAATAGTGCAGTAGTTTGGAGACTACTGCACTTTTGTAAAAGGCTGTTATGTTTCGCTGCTTTTTAAGTTCGATTTAACTATTTACCAATTAAATTCTCTTGCCATTTCTGCAAGGCAAGCTGAAAAAGCAATTTGTTGATGCTGGTCGTCTAACTGCTTTACTGCTTCGCATAGATCATGAATTGCCTTAACGGCCTTTGCAACTTCCTCGTTTTGTTTGGCCTGGTACTGCATCTTTTCAATTTGGCGATAATATTGCGCATTGACATACTGCGGATTAAACATTTGATTATAAAATGTATTCATAACATTATTCCTCTTTCTATGTTGTTTTTTGTTGGAATCACCGATTTCCTTACTGCAGAAGAAAATCTACATTGTGTTAAATAGTCTCCTATTTTATGTGTTGATGGAGCCACATTGTTGAATTGGTTTTGCATTAAATTCGTCATCATTGGCATAACGAAGCACATATTTTCTTAATAGTGTTTTTTGTTGTCTTCTGCAAACAGCTGCAATATTTTGGAGAATTGTAGTTTGCAAAATATAATCTAACACTTTTTTATATTTATCAGGCAAAACTTCAATTTCAACTGCATTACTTGAAGCAACAGGTTTAAAGGGCAACAACAGGATTTCATCAATTAAAGGAATAACTTGGTTTTCCAAGGTGTTATAAGCATCTTCTAAATCCTGAGACCAAAGTTTTCTTCCAGCGAAAAGTCTTTCCGCGCTTGTGCTTCTATTTGTTATATCTCCGCTAATGCAATCAAGTTTCCACATGTCACTCTTTTGCGTTCTAAAATTTTTAGCAAAACCTATAGAAACATAATGATTGTTTTTGGTGCATTTATTACTCATGTTTTCTCCTTTTTATCAAAAGAACAACCTTATTATGCTTTATTAATGAGCCATAAAATAAAAATGTGAACGGATATCATTGCATATATTATATAGTAACAACTTGCTTTTATCAATGAGTATTAGACAATTAATTTTACTTTCAACCTTTAAGTGACTTTTTTTGTACTCACTCGTTCCCGAAAATAAAAAAACAACTTATAAATATATAGTGTAAGAAAAATTAAAAAGTAACAAAACTTTTCGTGTAGCACAGCCTGTTTCTGTTATCAAGAGCCGTTACACTTCTTCTCTTGACAACAAAAACATTCTGTACTCTGTTGGAATTACGAGGGTGATACCCTCACCGTATAACCGTTAAGGTTATTAAAATAATTCTTCAAGGAAGAATGTAATAATTCAATAACGCTCAGAAGAAATTTATTTCTTCTTGGCGGCAGGTTGCGAAGCAAAAAAATTTTTTTCAACTTTTTTCAAAACTCAGGAACATTTTTGCGTTCTGATGTCGTTATATATATGGAGAGAAAAATATTTTTCAAAAGCCCAAGCCAAATATTATTGACAGTAAAAAATTTTTTAAACTCTTCGACAAATTCCGCATTGACAAATTTTTCTAGTTGATGTACAATAGCCACGTCAACACAGACGTTAAAAGTTAGGCTCGCTGTGACAAAAGGTAGCTGTCCCTTTCAGCGAGATGTGGAGACAGGTGTAACCCTATTTTCTTTTTTTCTTTTTCTTTTGCTTTGATTTAATTCAAAGCCGTTACATATTTTGGGTATAAAACAGAATACCGGCGCGGAAAGAAATTTTCTTCCACGCTTGTTTCTGTTGCCCGAAGTATGTAGCGGCTTTTTTGTTTTGCGATTTTTCTTGCGGCGGGTTGTGAATATTTTGAAAACAATTTGATTTTTGGGTGTCCACTTTGCCTCTCCCAGTCCTAATAGGTGAGAAATTGTTTTTTATGCCAAAACAAAAAGCTCAAATCATTTGGAAAGGAGTCAGAAAAAGTTCAGAACAACAATTCAAACTTAATTACAATTATCTGAAAACAATGAATGCGGTTTTAGGTAGCATCAGTATCAACAAGCACTGAATTCGGGTACTCACAACTCGTGCTTTGCTTCAACTTAAATGCAATGGCATTAGTATCAGCAAGCAATGGATTTGTCCGGACACATTGACTTGTTGCTACTTCAATGCGATGGCATCAGTATCAACAAGCAATGAATTTGAATATCCAAATTCCGCTTGTTAGGGAGCTACCCTAAAACCCCGAGAAAAAAATTAAAAAGAAAGGAGACGAAAAGATGAGCGAAGCTATGTATAAGATTAAAGATTTAAGTGAAGACGAATTCATTTTTATCACGGAGTTTATGAGAGAAATTAAAAATTTGATTTCAAAAATTTCTGCGATGACACAAGAGGAACGGTTAGCTTGGTATGAAAAGTTTCAATATCCTCGTCCGATAAATTTTCAAAAGAAAATTGACGGAACAGTTTATTCGGTT
>JAFQHU010000003.1 GCA_017397845.1 Clostridia bacterium | reverse complement strand
GTCTTCTCCAATCACCAACGGCTTTACAGAAGGTTGCAACAACAAGATCAAAGTGCTTAAAAGAAATGCTTACGGTTACAAAAATTTCAGACGATTCAGAAATCGTATTTTACATATATTTTCTCATCAATACTTAGACAAAAATCAAGCAGCTGCTTGATCACAACTGCTTGATTCATTATTCTGTTTTAACTCTTTACCCCAACTATTGACAAAGAGCCTTTGTTCCTTTGCCTTTATTTGAATTCGAGCACTTTTTCTATTGCATCCGCCATTACCTTGTGACCAAGATTTGTAGGATGAATACCGTCAACGGCAAGCTTTACCGGTTCAATGCTTTTTTGAGCCTGATAAAAAACCTCTTGTAAATCAAGTACCGTTGCACCGTTTTCGAGTGCAATGCTTCTAAGCACTTCACGGAACTCGTCGAGCGTTTTATGGTAGGGGAATTTCTCTTCTACAGCATCAATTAAAAAGGGCATCAGATATAAAATCTGCGTGTTCGGCAGTTCTGTCCTCAATCTTCTGTAGATCTCACGAATATGCGGCTCCATAGGGCGAAGAAGAGGGGGATACTTTTCGGGAACATAATTTTCCCAGGCATCATTCACACCGATTAGCATAATGACAACATCAGGCTTTAAGCTTATGCAGTCTGCTGTAAGTCTGTCGTAAACATGATATGTACGATTACTTGCAATACCTTTAATTTCAACCTTAATATTTTTGTTGTATTTTTTGAATCTCTTTTTCAGCTGTAAAGCATAAATATTTTTACCTTTGATTGTAAATCTTTTACGCCTGTTGAACTTTACATCGGTAATACTGTCTCCGATAAAAAGTATTTTGCTGTCTTTTTTTATCTGTATTTTTTCCATTGCCTTTTTTATAAGCTGATAGCCTTTTCTACGAGTTCAAATGCTTTCTCAACGATCTTTTCGTCGCCTTTCTCAAGAGGTAAAAGGGGTGCTCTTACAGAACCGAAATCTTTGCCGGTACGCATTTTAAGCACAGCCTTGGCAACAGCATACATATTACCCTGAGCAGAGCACATTGTATATGTAACCTCATTTGCTGCATCCTGAAGCTCTCTTGCCTTTTCGAACTCACCCTTTTTGATAAGCTCATCAAGTTTGATGTAAACCTCGGGCATTACACCGTAGGTGCCGCCGATACCGCCCTCTGCACCGATAAGTCTGCCACCGACAAACTGTTCATCGGGTCCGTTGAAGACAACTATATCTCTGCCTCTCATTTTCGCCTGACGGACGAACATCTGAATATCCTGAATGGGCATTGAGGAGTTTTTAACGCCTACAACTCTGGGATTTTTGAGCATTTCATCAAAGAGTGAGGGAGTAAGTGCAACACCTGCAAGCTGAGGAATGTTATAGATAATATAGTCTGTGTTGGGGGCTGCCGCTGAAATATCATTCCAATATTTAGCTATTGCTTTTTCTGGGAGACGGAAATAGATAGGAGGAATTGTTGCGATAGCATCAACACCGAGGCTTTCAGCGTGGCGTGCAAGCTCACAGCTATCTTTTGTGTTATTACATGCAACATGTGCAATAATTGTTATTTTACCCTTTGCAGCTTCCATAACTGCCTCGAGAGTTTCCTTTCTGTCCTGCACACTGTGATAAATACATTCACCTGAGGAGCCGCCTACATAAAGTCCCTTTACTCCTTTTTCCATAAGGAACTCTGTAAGAGCGATTGTTCTTTCTTTGGAAATGTTGCCCTCATCATCATAGCAGGCATAGAATGCGGGAATTATGCCCTTATACTTTTCAAGACTCATTTTTATTAACCTCTCTTTTCTATTTCTTCTATCATTTTATCAACCATAATAAGACATCTGGGCACATGGAAAGGTCCTTTAAATGTGGAACCGATGCAAGCGGGAAGAGTCGGTTTTCCGTCTCTTCTTAAATAGCCGTACCACTCACCGCAGGGAGCCGAAGCAAAAGTCTTTTTACAGTAATTAAGTATCTGTTCAAATATACCGAGATATTTTTCGTTTTTGGTTTCTTTATAAATCATAAGTGAAGCGATAAGGGCTTCGTTGTGGGGCCACCAAAGCTTCATATCGTGTTCGTAGGCTTCGGGAGGATTACCGAGACAATCGAAGAAATAGAGGATACCGCCATATTCCTTGTCCCAACCTTTCTCAAAAGCCATATCGAAGATTTCTACAGCTTTTGAGAAAAGAGCCTCATTGTTTGTAGCTTTGGCTCTTTCCATAAGAAACCAGCTGCATTCAATATCGTGTCCGGGGTTAACTACTCTGCCCTCGGTGACATCAAGACGGGGAGTACCGTCGAGACCTACACTCTCAAGTGTGCAACCGAGCTCGGGCTTTACATGGTATTTCAGAATATCCTGTACACATTCATCCGCTCTGCTGTTATAAAGCTCTGAATTCTCAGGATCCACACGGAGAAGCACAGATGTAACATTAAGCAGGATCATAGGTATACCCAACGCTCTGCCCTGTCTTGTTTCAGGCTCGGTTTTAGCACCGAGGCCTGTCGGATCAGTCATTCCGTGGTTTAAGTTCCAGTACATATCATAGGCTTTTCTTGCTCTTTCAAGATGCTCCTTTTCACCGGTAATGCCGTAATACTCTGCATTAGCGATGCAGTAGAATGCCTCAGAATAGCAGTATCTTCTCTGTCTGAGAGGCTTTCCGTCTGCGGTTACGGTGAAATAAAGTCTGTCGCCTGCCTTGCGGTTTATGCAGTATTTCTCGAGGAAATCAAGGCAGCTTTTGCTTGCTTCAAGCCACTGATTTTTAACTCCGTAAACATGGCACAGGTAAGCGAAAATCCATCCGCAACGGCCCTGCATCCACACGCTCTTGTCTGTGGAAAAGACCTTACCGTCTTTGTCGAGACAGGTGTAAATTCCGCCGTTGACCTTATCCATTCCGTTTTTGAGCCAGAAAACTGCCACGGATTCGAGCTCATTTTGTATCCATTTTCTTTCTTCTAAAAGATTCATAGGTGTTCTCCTTATGATTTATTTACCAATAAGTTTTTTATTTGTCATTACAGATTCAGCTAAGAATCAATTATTTCTTTGAAGCTGATTTTTCTGCGAGTCTCTTTTCCTTCTGAGCCTGCTTTTCAGCCTCGAGACGCTTCTGCTCAGCTACTTTAGCGGCGCGCTCTTCCTCACTTCTCTTTTTGGACTCTTCGTATTTTTCAGCGATGTCATCCAGATGAGTGTAGTTTTCTGCCTGCTTTACAAGTCTTTCAGCAACAATAAGGGGCTTTGCAATACGGTTGAAGTTTGCGTGCTTATCCATTTCAGCGTCGATAGTTTTCTTAAGCTCTGCTTTTTCCTTTGATAATGCCTTGATCTGAGCTTTCTTTTCAGCCTTGCTTCCCTTATCAGCCTTTTTCTCTTCGATGTAAAGAGCCTTGATAGTTTCGTCGATCTGGTCTTCTCTGTCATAATAGCCTTCAAGAATTGCGAAATCGGGCTTAACGATTTCATCTGTATTCTTGTAGAACTTCTTTATGGTTTTATAAGCTGCTATCTTATTTTTTGCCATATCGATAGTGAAGGAGCGATATTCCTTCTCAGCGGTATTGTTTTTGCTTAATGCACGGGCAGCCTTGAGCTCAGCCTTGAGCTCGGACATTTCGGCGTTTACGAGACCCTGAATACCGGCTGCATAAACTGCGTTACAGTCAGCTACCTGACGCTTAACCATAGCTGAAGAGAACTTATCGAGCTCTTCGCATACAAATTTTGAAATGGTGATTTCATCATTGAAAGCAAGGTCAGCCTTGTAGGCTTTCTTTACTGCTTTTTTATCATCGCTGTTTTTCAATGCTGCTTTGTATGTCTTTTTATCAACTGCCTTAGGCTCGGCAACAGCCATTTCTCTTGCATTGCGGATAATGTCAATACCCTCAACAAGGGCACTGTCATTTGTGATACCGTTTCCGTAGTCTTCAAATAAAGCTCTTACCTTAAGAACACGAACAACTGACTTCTGCTTGATTTCGTTGAAATCGTATGCGAAGAAGGGAAGAACATTCATAAATGCACCGAAAGCAGCAACAAGCACCAATACTTTAAGAAGGCTGAGAAGAATATCAGGATCATAGAGAGCTGAATAAGCGTTTGTGTAGTTATCCTGGCCGTTTGCAAGCTGATCGGTAAGAATCTGTCCGACGGTTTTTCCGTCACCGAGCACTCTCGAGAGAATAGTGGGATTAGAGGTTACAGCGGCAGCGTTTGCTTTAGTGATGCCGCCTTTTTCGTAAATGTAGGGAAGAACAGATGATGTTACAAGAGCGATAACTGTACCGATGGTGGTAACCGCCGAAAACATACCGTCAATTCTTTCGCCTGTCTTATACTGCTGATAATCACGAATGTCAGCCTGGATTGAGGGGTTGAGTATACGGGCAAAGGAACCTACAAGTGCATTCATATAAAGGCATCCCATAATAAGCCAAATTGTACCGTTCTTTATTTCGGAAAGGAATGGGTACATCATAAGAATGAATAATATATTAAACAGATTGGTGACAATCAGAACTGCCTTTTTACCCCAACGCTTAATGCAGAAGGGAGCAAGAATCATACCCCAGAGAGAGGCATTGCCGTAAACTGTTACTATAAGAGCGTACTCGTTACCGTTACAGGCACCGCCGTAGTTGTAAAGCCATGCGAGAATATTTGAATATGCGGACTCAAGGAAGCCGATCCAGGAAGCAAGAGATATAATCCAGAAATACTTGTTCTTAGCCACGGCACGTAAAGCATCACTGAATTTGATGTGAACAACATGAGTTTTAGCCTGAACGATTTTTTCTTCAGTATGCTTATAAACTATAATACAAAGAAGAATACCGAGAACTGTAAGGATGGGATAAAGAAGTCTGTAAACACGGATATCCGTAGTGTTTGTGTGGAAAATATTCTTTGCGATAATGGGAGTAAAGAGGTTAACTACTGTAGGAGCAAAGGAGTAAACAACACTCTTGATGGAAGCAACCTCAGCACGCTCCTGAGAGTTGGGGGAAAGAACGTGGATAAGATTCTCGTAGGAATCGTAGAAGAAATAGAAGCAGAAGTGCAGCAGGAAGTTGAAAAGCATTATAAGAGCACATTTTGCGACATAAGCTCTTGTCTCGCCGAAAATCATACCTTCACCTACAATAAGCGACAGCTTATCATATGGGAACCAGACTGTTGCAAGACATATAATTGCAGTCGGTATAGCCATTGTCACGATGTAAGGTCTGTATTTACCCGCTTTATTTCTTGTGTTATCGATTATGTTAGCTCTGATTCCCGTAAGAGGGATGTTGGCAAGCACCGCGATAACATACATAATGTACATATCGGTAGGATTAATACCTAAAGTGCTCGAAAGCAAGGTGTTGTTTGTAGAAAGAATACAAGCATTACCTATCATCGTAAGAGCATAGGCACCGATACCGCCGCCGCAATAAGCGGCTATTTCCTTAAAGGTAATGTACTTACCTTGCATGGGGATGTTCCAATATAATCGGACATCCGAAAGAATACTTTTGATTTTGTTCATTTTAATTCATTCCTCCCGGTTTTATTAAATACCCTTGATCCAGTCAAGGGAAAATTTTGTGAAAATAATATCCTTACATTCCTGATTGGGTTCAAACAAAGCACCGATGTTACCGTCAGGTAATAAAGTCATGGAGCTGTAAACAAAATCATCCTCTTTAAGTACACGGCTGTACTTAAAGGTTTCGCCGTCGTCTTCGGACAACCTGACAGTTCCGCACATTCTGCCTTTTCTGCTTGCAGGATTCAAAAAAACGACATAAGGCTTGTCTGCATTTTCAATTTTGATTACAGAAGACTGACATATAGGCTGTGGGAGATTATCGTCAAATCTGAAATTTTCCCAGCTTTCGCCACCGTTTTTACTGTAAGCTACAGCGACACTTTTTCTTTTCTCATGATTTCTCATAAAATACTTAAGAGTACCGTCGCTCTGCTCAATAACCTGTGATTCAGTGAGCATTTTGCTTTGGGTGATAAGAAAATGGTTAGCTTTGAAGCCGTGAATTTTTCTCGTGTTATTCGGAGTTTCACCGAGAGACCAGCTAAGTCCGTTATCATCGCTGTAAATTACGCAGCAGGAAAGGCAAAGCGGCCATTTGCGTGTGCCGTAGTAAACGGGAACCACTATTCTTCCTTTATACTTACCGTTCTTAATTACTATTCCGCAACCGGGTCCCGGTCCGATAAAGCTCATATATTTTTTCTTTATCTGAGTATTCAGTGACACAGGCTTTGACCAAGTGAGTCCGTCATCGTCACTGTAGCACATCATAAGAGTTGATGTGCCGAACTCCCGGTAATCCGTTGAAGTGAAAAGATTTCCTACGGGCATTGAGTCTTTCGTTACATTGCCGTCGTCGGCAACTCTGAAATCGGTTTTCTTACCGTTTTTTGTGTAAAGGCTGTCGCCTTTCAATATGTATTTTTTGCCGTATTTACCTTCAACGATCTTTTCGCCCTGAGGTGTTTCACCGATGCCTCTTTTACAGTTGAGTATACCTATTTTTGCCGGAGTGTGACAGTAATGCATATATATTCTTCCGGTTTCGGGAACATAAGTAAGTATCGGATCAATGGCAGCCGAGGCTTTCATTTTCTCATTACCGAACTCCTCAACAGCAATAATATAGTCACTCCATGTTTCACCGGAATCGAAGCTTCTTCTGACAACCTTGTCTATTCTGTTGGGGTTGTCAGAACCTGTGTAGTATCTGGCATCTGCACAAGCAACCACTACACCTGTTTTTGTTGTTACAATAGATGGAATCCTGTAAAAATCGGACGGTCCGCCTGTGCCAGGACCAAAAATAGTTTCAAATTTTATCATAGAATAATTTCCTTTAACAAAGTATTTATATAGCTCTGACTTTTACCACTATCTTTTTAACATTGTCGGGCTTTCCGTCGTAACAAAGTCCAGGTTTGTGAGCATCCCAAGGAAAGAATATACCGTATTCTCCTTTTTGCAGAACTGCTTTGCTTGCTTTTTCGCAGTCCTCAAAGAACATGATATCCTTTTCGGCGTTGTATTCCTCTTTTACGGTCAGCAAAGAGATGTCCGATACATAAATAACCTCGGTACCCTCGGATATGAATTGGATATCAACATAGTTTTTATGAGCCTCAAAGTAGGAATCGGCTTTTGAGGTGTACTCCTGAATAAAAGCGAATACTCTGTCTGAATCAATTTCATATCTGCCGACAGGAAGATTTTCCTCGACTGCTTTTTTTAAAAAATCAAAGCTTTCGGCAAAGCCCGCATGAGTTTTGCGGTACTGATGTGAATTGTTTAAATTATCAATTATCATTATTAATACCCCTTTTTCTTAAAGATAACGGGACACACCATATTCTATTTTAAGAGAAAACAATGACACTTTATTTTATTTCGGGCAAGCTTGCTGCTGCAACAGACTGTCCGACTCGGCGGGAGTTTTCATCGGGTATGTGCAGCTTGATTTTCGCAGCGAGTTCGGGGAACTCTTTATCGAGAACTTCCTGAGTCCTTTCAAGAAGAATTACACCGCCGTCACCGGAGGTAACACGACCCATAATCATTACATGCTTTATATCGTAGAATTCGGCGTAATATGCAATTGCATAGCCGAAATAAACACCGATTGTGTCATATATATCGGCTGCTCTTTGGTCGCCTTCAGCCATAAGCTTCTGAACTACCTTAAGCTTTTCAGCCGGAGAAAGGTTCTCATCGAGCTCAATACCGGCAGCGGGAGCAAGCTTGATTACACTGTCTTGCGAAAAATACTTAACACCGCATCCGTAGTCACCTGACCACTCATCGACCATAGAATCTTTACAATAATCCACGGGAACGAATGCAAGCTCGTTAAGCCAACCTGTAATATTTCCGTTGGGGTCAATATATCCGCCGGCTTCACTTGTACCCATAGCTACACCGAGAACCGAATCATCGTTAAGCTCCATAGCACCTGCCAGTGCCGTAACATCACCGTCATTTGCAACTTCAATAGGAATATTTTCGCCGATTTCTTTTGCAATATCGAGATACATATTCTTAACTCTTTTTTCGCAGTCTTCATCGCTTACCTTGATAAAAAGAGAAGCGGCCATAATACGGTTATTTACATAAATGCCGGCTGACGAAACACCGATAGCATCTACTCTAGGCATTTTTGAAGCAGCGGTTTTCATTGCAGAAAGAATACCCTGATAGTGATATTCCGGATCTGAGTTAAGCTTGGGGAACCAAACTACCTCTTCTGAATAAACGCTCTTGCCGTCTATAACTGCACTTACCTTTCTGTCACTTCCGCCTGCATCAAAACCGATACGGCAACCGTCGAGATGTCTGCCGAGGGGAGCTGCCGATGATATATCCTCCGGAGCATCCTGAAGAGCACAGAGTTCAACCTCGAAATCCTTCTCGTATGTCTTTTTCATATGACCTACATCAAAGGCACGAAGCCCTGTCGGAGTGTAGGCTTCTTTAATTCTTTGGCCGACAACATCTGCACCCGCAATAACGAGCTTGTGTGCTCCCGCAATCCAAACAAGCGATTTTGCTATACGCTCAACAAAGCGGAAATTTTCCTCGTCATGACCTGTACCTTCGGGGAAAATTCTCGTCTTGTACGTAGTTGTGTATCCGTTGTTTCTGATCGCAGCGATTATGATGTCCTGACCGTTTTGCTTCGTTGCTTCCCTCATTTCACGTACAACAAGTGAAAGAGGCTCAAACTGAGGATCGAGTTTTGCACTTACTTTAAGGTTCATATTAAATCCCTCCTGTAAAAGTTATCTATACTATTTTATCAAAGATTAATCGTTATTTCAATAGTTTTTTTAAAGATAATGGATATATAAAGAGATTTATTTACATAATGCTTATAGTCCTCTGATTATACTTGTGAAATGTCTGACTCATTTTTATATAGTCTTTAAAAAACACTCACATATTATATAGACCGTTTTCTTCACAAGCTCATTCAATTTCTTTTTGAACTTTGGCTTAATATCGGCTGTAAGCTCTTGCGGCTCAATGTTGCCGTAATATAATAGAAATCTTCAATAAAGTCTGACATAACATCACTCCTTACCTTTCAGATTTGTCAATGGTTTTAATGAGCAGGTTATCAATATCTTACGTTGGTAAACCATCCGCCAAAAGCATATTACGAAACTCATTCATACCGTTGATTAAAAGGTTACATTCGAAATTCGTAAACTTGACTTTATTTTTTCTTCTCATAATAAGACCTCCTTGTATTTGGTAACTTCATTCTACTGCGTAATAGGAGGTGAGTCGAATGTACGGAAAAGTAAAATAAAATAACTACAAAAATATTACTATATGTTCCCCGAAGCCTCTGAATCCGCATCAAATTTAGATCTTCACTGTAACGAAAATAATCACATTTATGGGTGTCAGAATAGGTGTCAAAGTTAATGTTTCATCCGGTTATTATTGCTTTAGGAGCAATAAAAGTGTATAATAAATAAAGAAATGCAAAAAGGAGTAATACTATGACATTAAAGCTTTTAATTCAGGCAATATTAAAATTCATTTTGGGAGCAGTTCTTGTAGGTCTGTTTGTTTTCATTCCTGCGGGCACCCTTAACTTTTTAAACGGTTGGCTGTTTATGGGTATTCTTTTTGTACCTATGTTTGTTGCAGGTGTCGTTATGATGATAAAAAATCCGTCACTTCTGAAAAGCAGACTTGATGCTAAGGAGACAAAGAAAGAGCAAGGTCTTTTTGTAAAGCTCAGCGGAATTATGTTTCTGGCAGGCTTTATCGTGGCGGGGCTTGATTTCCGCTTTGGTTGGAGTAATCTGCCGAGGATTGTTATTATTGTCTCTGCTGTATTATTTTTGATTGCTTACGGCTTTTATGCTGAAGTGTTGCGCGAAAATACATATCTTTCCCGTACCGTTGAAGTGCAGGAGGGGCAGAAAGTTATAGACACCGGGCTTTACGGTATAGTGAGACATCCTATGTATACTGTGACACTTTTTCTGTTTCTTACCATGCCTCTCATCCTCGGTTCGGTATATTCTTTTATAATTTTTCTTGTCTATCCCTTTATAATTGCAAAAAGAGCCATACACGAGGAAAAGGTTCTTGCAAAAGAGCTCGACGGATACAAAGAATATATGAAGAAGGTAAAATATAGGTTAATACCTTTCATATGGTAAAAAAATTGTATCAAAAAACAATTTAAAAAATTTGTTAAAAAGACTTGAAATTTGTTCTTTGTTGTGCTATACTACATCGAAATATTTTGAAGGAAGGTGAAGATTATGTGCAAAGGTTGCTTTGACGGTGCTCATATTTGTTCTCCTTTTGTCTCTTGTTTTTCTTGTGTTGACTCTATTTCTTTCGGCGGGTAACTTTTTTGTTACCCGTTATTTTTTTGTCATGTTTTTTATTGATTTATTAAAATATTTGTTATATAATAATTTGAATAATATTATTTTGTAATTTTATGTTTCAGAAAAAGCAAAAGGAGTGGTACAAATGAAACATTTACTTAAATTACTTGATTGGTCAAAAGAAGAAATCCTTGAAACTCTCGATCTTGCCGATAAGCTTAAGGCTGAAAAAAAAGCAGGCATCAGACATCCTCTTCTTGAAGGCAAAACTCTCGGTATGATTTTTCAGAAATCTTCAACCAGAACACGAGTTTCTTTTGAAGTAGGTATGTATGACCTCGGCGGTACACCGCTCTTTCTTTCTTCTAAGGATTTGCAGATAGGAAGAGGCGAGCCTGTCCAGGATACAGCAAGAGTTCTTTCACGTTTTCTTGACGGTATTATGATAAGAACCTTCGATCAGCAGGAGGTTGAGGATTTGGCAAAGTACGGCTCCATCCCCATAATAAACGGTCTCACTGACTTCTGCCATCCCTGTCAGGTGCTTGCTGATTTACAAACTATCCGTGAATACAAAGGTTCTTTTGAGGGTAAAAAGCTTTGTTACATCGGTGATGGTAATAATATGGCAAACAGTCTTATTGTCGGCTGTCTGAAAGTTGGCATGAAGGTGGCTATTGCCTGTCCTAAGGGTTATGAGCCCGATGACAGTGTAGTGGAATGGGCTAAAGTAAACGGTGACCTTCTCATTACCGAGGATATAATTGAAGCCTGTAAGGGTGCAGACGTTCTTTATACAGACGTATGGGCATCCATGGGACAGGAAAGTGAAGCCGCAAAAAGACAGAGAATTTTCAGAAATTATCAGATTAATGATGATGCGGTAAATGCCGCAAATGAAAATGTAATGGTTCTTCACTGTCTTCCTGCTCACAGAGGTGAGGAAATTACCGATAAGGTACTCGAAGAACATGCAGACCAAATTTTCGACGAGGCAGAAAACAGACTCCATGCACAGAAAGCAGTTTTGGTAAAATGCTTTCTTGACTGATACCGATAAATTTTAAAAGAAAGGATATCACTTAAGTGATAAAGGTCAAATGTATGAAAAAGCGTTATTTGGTTTTACAGGATGGTACTGCTTTTGAGGGTTACGCCTTCGGTGCCGACAGCGAAAATATCGGTGAACTTATTTTCACCACAAATATGGTCGGTTATATTGAAACTCTTACCGACCCGTGCTATTACGGTCAGATTGTTATGCAGACCTTTCCCATGATAGGTAACTACGGCATTATCGAATCTGACTTTATCGGTCAGCCTAAGCTTCACGGCTACGTTGTAAGGGAATGGTGCGAAGCTCCTTCGAACTTCCGCTGTGAATATGACCTTGACACCTTCCTTAAAAATAACGGTATTCCCGGTATTTACGGTGTGGACACCAGAGAAATAACAAATATCATCCGTGACGGCGGTACAGTCAATGCAAAAATCTGCGACGAGCTTCCTGCATCCTTTGATGATATAAAGGAATACAAAATCGTTTCTGCTGTAGAAAATACAGGCAGTACCGAAAAAAGCGAATTTGTTCCGGAAGGGGACTGCAAAAAGCATATCGCTATTGTAGATTTAGGCTCCACAAAGAACATGGAACAGTCTCTTATGGAAAAGGGATACAAGGTTACTCTTCTTCCTTACAGCTTCAAAGCATCAGAGGTTGAGGCCGACGGTGTGATTATTTCGGAGGGTCCCGGCTGTCCCTGTGTAAACGCTGAAATTACGGCACAGATTAAAGAGCTTATGGGTAAGCTTCCCGTATTCGGTATCGGTCTTGGTCATCAGCTTATGGCTCTTTCTCAGGGCGCTGAAACAGAAAAGCTCACCTACGGACACCACGGCTCAAATCAGCCCGTTAAAATCGTCGGCACACCCCGTACACTCATAACTACCCAAAATCACGGCTATGTGGTTAAAAAGGACAGTGTGAAAGAGGGCGTTATCTCTCACCTTAACGGTAATGACGGCACCGTAGAAGGTATCGAATATACAGATAAGAAGGCATTCTCCGTTCAGTTTGAGCCGGACGATGCACTTATCGAAAAATTCTTAAAGATGATGGAGGAGTAAGCAATGCCACTTAATAAAGATATCAAAAAAGTACTTGTTATCGGTTCAGGTCCTATTGTCATCGGTCAGGCTGCTGAGTTTGACTATGCAGGCGCACAGGCTTGCCGTGTTCTTAAGCAGGCGGGCGTAAATGTTGTTCTTGTTAACTCCAATCCTGCCACAATTATGACAGATAAAGCTTTAGCTGATGAAATTTACCTTGAGCCTCTCACTACCGAAACAGTAAAAAGAATCATCAAGCTCGAAAAGCCCGACTCACTTTTGGCGGGTCTCGGCGGCCAGGTAGGTCTTACTCTCGCCATGCAGCTTTCAAAAGAAGGCTTCCTTGAAGCTAACGGTGTTAAGCTTATCGGTACAGATGTAGAAGCTATTGATAAAGCCGAAGACAGACAGCTTTTCAGAGATACCATGCAGTCCATTAATCAGCCCTGCATTCCCTCTGATATTTCAAATGATATTGAAACCTCTCTTGAAATTGCCAAGAGAATCGGCTACCCCGTAATTGTTCGTCCTGCTTTCACTCTCGGCGGTGCAGGCGGCGGTGTTGCTTACTGTGAGAACGAGCTTCGCATTATTGCAAAGACAGGTCTTGATGCTTCTCCCATAACACAGATTCTCGTAGAAAAATACATAAAAGGCTGGAAAGAGATTGAGTTTGAAACCATGCGTGACAGCGCAGGTAATGCTATCGCAATCTGCTCAATGGAAAACTTCGACCCTGTTGGTGTTCATACCGGTGACAGTATCGTTGTTGCTCCCGCACTTTCCCTTTCAACCAAAGAATACAATATGCTCCGTCAGGCATCTCTTGATATCGTTTCCGCACTTAAAATCGTAGGCGGTTGTAACTGTCAGTTTGCCCTCAATCCCGAATCCTTTGAGTATGCGGTTATCGAGGTTAACCCCCGTGTTTCCCGTTCTTCTGCTCTCGCTTCAAAGGCATCAGGTTATCCTATAGCAAAGATGACAACAAAGCTTGCTCTCGGCTATAATCTTGACGAAATCGTAAATGATATCACAGGCAAGACCTGTGCATGCTTCGAGCCTTCTCTCGACTATGTAGTATGTAAGTTCCCAAAATGGCCTTTTGATAAATTCCTCGGCTCTTCCAGAAAGCTCGGCACACAGATGAAGGCTACAGGTGAGGTTATGTCCATCGGTCAGTCCTTTGAGGAAGCTATTATGAAGGCTGTCAGAGGCGCTGAAATTTCTCTTGATACTCTTAATGCCGCTCCTATCAGCGACCTTCCGCTTCTTGAAAGGCTTGACATCGCCGATGACAGAAGAATTTTTACTGTTTTCGAAGCTATTAAAGCGGGTATTTCAGACGATAAGATTCACGAAATTACCGCCATAGATAAATGGTTTATCGCTAAGCTCCGTAATCTTGCTGACTTCGAAAATGAAATTGAAGGCAAAGAAATCAGCGAGGAACAATACCTCAGAGCCAAAAAATTCGGCTATACAGACAAAGCTCTCCGCAGATTCTGTACCTTCCCTGAAAATTTCCACAGAGAAGCAAGCTATAAGATGGTTGATACATGTGCTGCTGAGTTCAGCGCAACCACACCTTATTTCTATTCTTCTTATGATAAGGCTTGTGAATCGAGACGTTATCAGCGTTCGGGCAAGGAAGTGGTAATGGTTCTCGGCTCAGGTCCCATCAGAATCGGCCAGGGTATTGAATTTGACTATTCCTCAGTTCACTGTGTGTGGACACTGAAAGAGCTCGGCTACGACGTAGTTATCGTAAACAATAACCCCGAAACCGTTTCTACAGACTATGATACAGCAGACAGACTTTACTTCGAGCCTCTTAATGAGGAGGATGTAATGAATATTATCAAGGTAGAAAAGCCTATCGGTGTCGTTGTTGCCTTTGGCGGACAGACAGCTATCAAGCTTACCAAATTCCTTGACGATAACGGCATAAAGATTCTCGGCACCTCTCAGGAAGGTATCGACACAGCCGAAGACAGAGAAAAGTTCGATGCTCTTTTAGAAAAATACGGCTTTATGCGTCCCAAAGGCTGCGGTGTTATGACTCTTGATGAAGCACTTGAGGCAGCCAACAGGCTCACTTATCCCGTGCTTCTCAGACCCTCTTATGTTATCGGCGGTCAGAATATGATGATTGTTCACAATGACATCGAGGTTGAAAGATATATGAAAAAGATTCTTTCAACAGGTATCGAAAACCCCGTTCTTGTCGATAAATATATGAGCGGTACTGAAATTGAGGTTGACGTTATTTCTGACGGTACAGATGTACTTATTCCCGGTATTATGCAGCACGTTGAGCGTGCAGGTGTTCATTCGGGTGACTCAATTGCTGTTTACCCGCCGTTCTCTCTTACCGACAAAATGACACAGACGGTTGTTGACTGCTCTGAAAAGCTTGCTCTCGCTCTCGGCACAAAGGGTCTGGTCAACATACAGTATCTCATTTATGAAAATCAGCTTTATATTATCGAGGTTAACCCCAGAGCCTCCAGAACAATTCCTTACATCAGTAAGGTTACCAATGTTCCTATGGTTGACCTTGCTACAAAGGTTATGACAGGCTCCGCTCTTAAGGATTTAGGCTACGGTACCGGTCTTTATGAAGCTCCCCCTTATTTTGCTGTTAAAGCCCCTGTGTTCTCCTTTGAAAAACTAAATGATGTAAACAGCTATCTCGGACCTGAAATGAAATCAACGGGTGAAGTTTTAGGTATCGGCAAAACTCTTAATGAAGCTCTTTTCAAAGGTCTCACATCATCGGGCATAAAGGTTAACGCCAAGGGCGATAAAACAGAAATGGGTGTTCTTCTCAGTGTTGACGAGCATGACCTTGACGAAATCGTTTCTATTGCAAAGAAGCTTCAGGACCTCGGCATAAACATTTATGCTGCAAAGGATACTGCAAGAGCTATAGTTAATCTTGGTATAAACGTTACTTATGTAAAGGGTATCAGAGAAAGTGACTACTGCTTCAAGCTCCTTGAAAGCGGGAAGATTGATTTCATTGTTTATACAGGTGCGCTCTTTGACGCTACAATGGATCATTACATCGCTCTTCACAGAAAGGCTCTCCAGCTTGGTATTGCCTGCTTTACCTCTCTCGACACAGCTAATGCCATGCTTGATATTATGGCAAGCAATTATACACAGCAAAACACAGAGCTTATTGACATCAACAGCATGAGAACCAGCAGAAATATCTTTAAGTTCTCAAAGATGCACGGTACAGGTAATGACTACATCTTTATCGATAACCGTGACGGAAATATTACCTGCCCCGAATCACTTTGTATAAATTTCTGTGAAAGACATTACGGTATCGGCGGTTACGGCTTTATACTTATCGAAAATTCTGATATTGCAGATGCTAAAATGCGTGTATTCAACCGTGACGGCAGTGAAGGCAAAATGGCCGGTAACGCTATCCGTTGTGTAGGTAAATTCCTCTATGACAAAGGTATCGTAAACAAAGAGGAAATCACCGTCGAAACAGGTGCGGGTATAAAGGAGCTTAAGCTTTATATTTCAAATAAACGTGTAACAGCTGTTCAAGTTTACATGGGCAAGCCCACCTTCGATTGTGCTTCGATTCCCTGTACTCTCGATGAAGAAGAAATAATCGATTATCCCATCACAATCGGTGCAAACAGCTATAACATCACTTGCCTCAATATCGGCAATCCTCACTGTGTTGTATTTGATAAAAACGTGGACGGACTTGATCTGCAAAAAATCGGTCCCTGCTTTGAAAAGGCTGACATTTTCCCGGAAAGAATAAACACAGAATTTGTGAGGGTGGTTAACTCTCATACTCTGAAAATGAGAGCATACGAGCGCGGTAACGGTGAAACCTTTGCTTGCGGTACCGGTGCCTGTGCGGCTGTGGTTGCCGCCGTGGAAAACGGATTCTGCAAAAAGGGTGAAGAGGTTACTGTTAAACTTAAAGGCGGCGATCTTGCCGTAACTTATAACGATGACGGTATTTATCTTACCGGTAATGCTGTTCTCGTGTTTGAAGGCGAAGCTGAATATTAATCTTCGGGGCTGTTGTACTGCTGAGGTGCGACAGCCCTTATGTGTTTCGGAGGTATAAAGTTGACAAGAACAGATAAAACCCATCTTTTTGAAAACAAGCCCATCCCTGCGGCTGTTGCATCGCTCGCTTTGCCTACAATTATGAGCTCGCTTGTAATGATTATATATAATCTTGCCGACACTTATTTTATCGGTATGCTTGATAATCCCGTTCAGAATGCGGCGGTTACTCTCTCGGCACCCGTTTTGCTTGCTTTTAATGCGGTAAACAATCTTTTTGGTGTTGGCGGCTCAAGCATGATGAGCAGAGCGTTAGGCAGAAAAGATTATCAAACCGTAAAGGAAAGCTCTGCATTTTCTTTTTATGGTGCACTTATATGTAGCATATTTTTCTCTCTCTTATTTCTGCTTTTCGGCAAAAATATTTTGAACATTCTTGGAGCAGACAGTGAAACACTCGATGCTACAATGACTTATATTAAATGGACGGTAGTTTTTGGTGCCGTACCGGCAATATTACAGACTACAATGGCATATATAGTCCGCTCTGAAGGTTATTCAGCTTTGGCCTCCGTAGGTACAATCAGCGGATGTTTGTTAAATATTATTCTTGATCCTATTTTTGCATTACCGTTCGGTTTGGGCATGGAAGTTGAAGGAGTTGCATTGGCGACATTTATTTCAAACTGTGTTTCCTGTACTTATTTCCTCGTATTGATTGCTTTCGTTCTCGGAAAGAAAACTTCAATAAGCATAAATCCGAAAGATTTTCATCTCAGAAAGCCTATTGTGTCGGGTGTTTTTACTGTCGGAATCTCTGCTTGTGTACAAAACCTTTTGAACGTTATCGGTATGACAATTCTTACAAACTCTGTATCAGCTTTCGGCACCACAGCTATCGCTGCTATGGGCATAGTGCAAAAAATAACACAGGTTCCTCTCTTTGTTTTCCTTGGTGTTTCTCAGGGAATCGCACCGCTTATAGCTTATAACTATGCTTCCAAAAACTATAAAAGAATGAAGCAGACTGTTACCTTTACGGGTACTCTCATAACCTCGCTTTCAATTTTTGTTGTCTTTTTTCTTTTTTTCGGCGGAGAGGGAATAATAACTTTGTTTATGAAAAACGAAGAGGTTGTGCTTTGCGGTGCCGGTCTTATAAAAGGCTTTTGTATGGCTTTACCGTTTCTGTGTCTTGACTTCCTTGCCGTAGGTGTATTCCAGTCACTCGGCAACGGTAAAAATGCTATGATTTTTGCCATAATGAGAAAGATAGCACTTGAAATTCCCGCTCTTTTTATTCTTAACAAAATATTTCCACTTTACGGTCTTGCCTGGGCGCAGTTTTGTGCGGAATTTGTCCTCAGTATAGTTGCAGTAATAATTCTCAGAAATATTTTCTCGAAACTTGAAAAGGAGAAAGAATAATGCTTTTATTGGTAATAATAGCGATATCTTATATCGCTGTAGGCCTTCCCGATTCGGTTCTCGGCACCGTGTGGCCTGCTGTTTACGGCGAGCTTAATCTGCCTGTTTCCATGGCGGGTTACATCGGTATGACCGTAAGCGGCTGTACTGTTATTTCATGTCTTATGAGTACAAGATTAACAGCCAGATTCGGTACAGGTACGGTGACGGCAGTCAGCACTCTTCTCACTGCCTTGGCACTGATGGGACTTTCTTTTACACATAACCCTGTCTTTTTCTTTCTGCTTTCAGTTCCGCTCGGTATAGGTGCAGGTACTGTAGATTCGGCGCTAAACGGTTTTGTTGCCCTTTATTGCAGTAATTCACAGATGAGTTATCTGCACTGTTTTTACGGCCTTGGTGTTACCTTGAGTCCTTATCTTGTGTCGCTTTGTCTGGCTGACGATAATAATTGGCGCAGAGCTTATATAATTGTCGGTCTTATACAGTCGGTTATTTCTTTGCTTCTTTTTATTGCCGTTCCGTATTGGAAAAAGAAAGAAAATGTAAACCTTATGAAAGAAGAAAGCGTACCAAAAACTTTAACTCTTAAGCAAATGATAAAAATGCCTTCTGTAGTTTTAAGCTGCATAGTTTTTTATCTTATTTGTGCCGCTGAATATACGGCGGGTGTGTGGAGCAGTACCTATTTTGCGGAATTTAAAAGCTTTACACCTGAAAAGGCGGCTAAAACGGCTATGCTTTTTTACGTTGGTATGACTCTCGGCAGATTTGTGTCGGGTGTTTTCGGAAACAAACTCGGAAGTCGTAAAATTCTTTGTGTTTCAGTTTGTATACTTCTTTTGGCTTGCGTTGTAATTGCTTTGCCTCTGCCGTCTTTTGCGGCAGTAGTCGGATTGCTTCTTTTCGGGTTTGGTATGGGGCCGACTTTTCCTAATCTTTCTTATCTTGTACCTGTACTTTTCGGCAGAGATATTTCCTCGTCTGTTATCGGCGTACAATTGGCGTCTACTTATGTGGGCATAATGACGTTGCCGCCGCTTTTCGGTGTTTTAACTGAAAAGGTGTCAGCGGGGTTGTTTCCGTATTTCCTTTTTGCGGTGCTGTGCGTATTTGTTCTTGCTTCGATTATGATGATTAAAAGTCTGAAGAAAAAGGATGAAAATATTGATAAATAATATCTATGATGCTATAATTTTTGAATAATATTATTGGTGGTGTAAATATGACATTTGAAATCAAGGGGAAAGAATTTATTAAGGACGGGACACCCGTAAAAATTATTTCGGGTGCAGTCCATTACTTCCGTAATATGCCCGATACATGGACGGATATTTTTAAAAAAATGAGAGCTATGGGGTGCAACTGTGTAGAGACCTACTGTGCGTGGAATCTTCATGAAAAACAGCCCGGAAGCTATGATTTTGAGGGAAACCTTGATATATCACTGTTTCTGCAAAAAGCCGCAGAAGAGGGCCTTATGGCGATAGTAAGACCGGGTCCTTACATCTGTGCAGAGTGGGAATTCGGCGGTCTGCCCTGGTGGATTCAAACTGACGATGAAATCGAAATCCGTTGCAGCAATAAAGCTTACATAAATTATTTTGATCGCTATCTTTTAAAGCTTTTTGAGCAGGTGAAGCCTCATTTGTGTACCAATGGCGGTAATGTCATTATGCTTCAGTGTGAAAATGAATACGGCTATTACGGTGATGATAAAAAGTACCTTAGCTATCTTTATAAAAGCTATCGTGAAAAGGGGATTGACGTACCTCTCTTTACTTCTGACGGTACGGGTAAAGATAATCTTTTGGACGGTTATATCGACGGTTGTCTGGCTACCTTGAATTTCGGCAGCCGTGTAGAGGAAAACTTCAAAGCTCATGATGAGCTTTTTCCGCACCAACCCAAAATGTGTATGGAAATGTGGAACGGGTGGTTTGACGCATGGGGCGACGAATTTCATCACACCACGTCTGCGGAGGATTATGCCAAAGCTGTAGATGATATGCTCACAAAGGGCAGCGTAAATATGTATATGTTTATCGGAGGTACAAATTTCGGTTTTATGAGCGGTGCCAATCATTATGAAAAATTTGCCCCCGATGTAACGAGCTATGATTACGATGCACTTTTAACAGAGTGCGGTGATGTTACACCCAAGTATCATGCTATCAGAAATGTTATTATGAAACATACAGGTGAAAAATTACCTGAAATACCTTCTGACAGAGTAAAAAAAGCTTACGGAAAATTTGTTCTTGATAAAAAGGCGGGTATATTTGATAACCTCGATGTGCTTTCTTCGCCTAAACATTCGGATGTGCCCTTATGTATGGAAAAATACGGTCAGGGCTACGGATATATAGCTTACACCACAATTCTAAACAGAGACTATGAAAATGTGAAGCTTTCCTTTGAAAGTCTCGGTGACAGAGCACAAATCTACATAAATAAAGACCTTATCGGTATCGTGTATATAAACGATTCTCTCGAAGTCGAATTATCGGCCAAAGCAGGGGATAAACTTACCGTCCTTTGCGAGAATATGGGCAGAGCCAATTTCGGCAGTAAGATGATGCGAAAAAAAGGTATCGCAGGCAGATGCCTTCTTGACAAGAAAATTCATTTCGGTTGGGATGTTTACACTCTGCCTATGGATAATCTTGATAAGATAGTATATACTGAGCAAAAAACAGAAGAAAGGTCAGTATTTTATAAAGGTACCTTCACTGTGGATGAAGCATTTGATACATTTCTTAAGCTTGATAACTTTACTAAAGGTTTCGTAACCGTTAACGGTTATAATATCGGCAGATATTGGGAGATAGGTCCTCAGAAAACACTTTATATTCCTGCCTCACTTCTTAAAGAGGGCGAAAACGAAATAATTGTTTTTGAATCTGACGGAATTAAGGGTGAGCCGGTTGTAGAGTTTGTGGATACACCTGTACTTGGGTAATTAATTCGTAATTCTCTATGCTCAATTCTCAATGCTCAATCGCGGGTGAGGTTTCAGAATTTATAAAATGATACCCGCCATTTCAGAGATAAGCATTTATTGTTACCAAAACCGGTTTAAAAAAGTATTAATCCCACAGATTTTTCTCTGTGGGATTTTCTTGTAATTGAAAACCCCCGGCTGTGCCGGGGAGTTCAAAAAAAGCTTTAGCGTTCAGTGGAATAAAGAAAAGCTCCTTTTGAAAGTAAAGCGGCTACCAACAGCAATAATAACAAAAGGAGATTATCAAAAGTGATAACTAAAAAAATATAACATATTATGTTTCAAAATTCAAATAGTTGAATAATTAATTTGAAATAAATTTAGTGGCAACTAATAATTAAACTATGCAAAAGAAGAAAAAGGATACTCCTTAAGGAGTTGCTGGTAATATAGGGCTTAGCCCGCATATGAAGAACCCCCGGCTTAGCCGGGGGGTTACTATTTATTAATTAAAAATCTTGCCGGGCGGAAAATTTTATATTTTTATACTAAAAATTCCCCGCAATTGAGCATTGCGAATTGTGAATTTTATCTCTTAAAACACTCGTTATACTTTTCCACCCATGAGCACACCTTTTTAAGATTATACTCTTTGGGCATAGCGGCAGTTACTGCTGTAGCGGCAACGATATCCGTTCCGAGCCTGATAACCTTTTTGAGTACATCGGTATTGCCCAAAAGACCGCCTGCTTTGATTTTTATGTCATTCAAACTCATACCGCCGAGCATTGCGCCGAGACTTGTGGAGTCGGCACCGATTGTCATATCCTCTGCATTGAGAATACCTTTTTCGAATATGTAATCAAGCTCATCACATTCGAGTCGGGTAAGCAGAAGCTTGACACATGCGAGGGGAGCGAGAGCGGAACCGATTTTGTCGTAGAAATCTCTCTGATATTTCCAAAGGGTAGCACCGCTGTAGCTTTCTGTTTTGTCGTCGATAACCGCATTGGCCAAAAGTGCGCCTGCTTTCATGCTGTTAGCAATACCTGAGCCGATGATGGGAACAGTCATGAATGCACTGTCTCCTATAGCGGCATAACCGTCAGCTACGAGAACACCGAGGGGCTGTCTTACGGGGATTTCTACGAATTCACCGCCTCTGACGAGCTTTTCACCAAGGTGAGGATTTTCTTCACGCAGACATGCAAGTGTTTTTTCTACCTCTTCTTCGTCAAGCGGAGCGAATCTGCCGATAAGGATGTCGGTGTATTCCTCTTCTGCGGCTACCCAGGAAATGCCGAGCTTGCCTTTGTGGAAAAGAAGCACTTTGAATTTGTCTTCAACTTCGCCGCAGTCGATTTTTTCATAAAATCCTCTCCATACATAGAAGCGCTCGAATTCCTGAGCTTCCTTCTGAATACCGAGATGCTTCGGAAGCTTCATACGAAGGGGAGAATTGATACCGCACGCATCGATTACAAGGTCAGCAAAAATGTCTTTTTTGCCGATTTTGACACCTGCCACGCGGTTTCCGAGCATAATAGGACCGTCAACAGCCTTGCCGAATTCGAACTTAACACCGCACTCCTCTGCATAGCTGATAAGACAGTCATAGATGGTCTTTCTTTCCATTTGTAATTCGAGCTGATCCTCCGGTGTGTTCTGACGAAGAGCGATACTCATCCCCGGACCGAAGAAGGTCATATCCTGTTTGAGATTCCATTTACTCTTATCGGGAATATCCATACCGATGGCAGTAAATGCCTTGCGGTCAAAAATATCAGTCCAGTCATATCCGACATCTTTTCTCTTGTTTTTTTCATAAACAGTAACATCAAAGCCGTTTTTAGCTAAGATGGCACCCGCAGCTATACCGCCGTGACCGGCACCGGCAACTATAATCTTTTTGCTCATACATATCTCTCCTTTAAAAATTATACATTAATTATATATGAAATCATAAACTTTTCAATATCAAAAGAGAAATATAAGATAAAAGTTGCCTGCAGTGAGCGAAATATATTGCTCAATTCTAATGGACTCGAACCACCGACCCCTTGCATGTCAAGCCAGCCTGACGGCGTTAAGGTACGATTTTCATAGCATTTCTCTTGCTTTTAATAATCGTTATTTCGGTTTTTCGAGCAAGTTGTTGACCTGTTTTTAGTGAAACACCAAGAGTGAAAAAAGAAAAGCGCGGAGCTTGTACCCCGCGCCGTTATCTTAATAAAATATTCTTAATCAACCAAAGATTGAAAAGATTTTTTCAAAGAATGCTTTTATCAAAGCAAAAAGCCTTGCAAAAAATGATAAGTTTTCCTCTTCTTTAACGAGCTTTGAGCCTTCGTCAACAACTGTATCGGTTGCACCGCAGAATTCACAGGTAGCGGTCTTTGTGCCGTCGGCTTCTTCGGTGGCATCATTGTTTGATATGTATTCACTGTATGGGTGGTTGCCGTCAAGACAGTTGATAACCATATCCCAAAAAGGAGCGTATTTTTCTTTAAACATCGCATCAAATTCAGCCTGTGTAATTTTTACATTTGGATCATCACGGTATTTTAACATTTCGTTCAGACTATCCATTGCTATGTTGCCCAGTTCAGCGTATTTTTCATTATTTCCTATATAATCAACAATTCTGTTAAATTCATCTTCATCATAATAAATAAAGCCGGAATAATAATATTTAACAAGCTCATAAGTGTTTATAACAACCTTAATTTCGCCACTTGTAATTTTTGCTTCCACCTCATCTATGGCGGGTTGCATGATTCTGTTGAAATCTACCAAAGCATTCTTATCTATCATTTTAATATTTTCATAACTTGGTTCAGGCAATTCATGATAACCAAGAACTACAAATTCTCGATACTTATTATTTAGAATATCGGAAACTTTTTTAAAATCTACATCTATGCCGGAGTCATACTCGTGTCCAGATTCGTACAAATTTTCACGATAAGATATAATTCTCAACATAATTTCAATATACTGCTCGACCTCAGGTGAATAAATTACTCTTTCCGCATAAGCCACAGGTATTACGGATAAAAGCATAATAACAGAAAGAACAAGTGCTAATATTTTTTTCATTGTTTTACACCTCATATTTTTTATTTTTGTTGTGATAAATTCTGTGGATATTTTTCTTCCTTTTCTCCTTCCATAAAGCTACACAATTTTATCCCACAAATAAAAAAGTGCGCCAACCGAAGCTGACGCACATAAAACGCAAACTCCGATTGTCGCCAAACAAACTAAACAGAATGGGGATATAACAATCCAAGCCATAATGAATTAATGGAATCTGCATTTTTAACAAAGTCCTAATTCATTATGACAAAATAAAGATATAATTATCCCGTAAAAAGATAAAATATCCCCGTCAATTCTGTTTATTCAGTTTGTTTGGCATAATTAGTTTAGCATTTTTATGCGAAAAAATCAATAGTTTTTCTTTTTATAAATCGGGTGCGGGTGTCCCCACAAAAAATCAAGGCGAAGCCTTGCATGCAATCCGTCAAAGACGGAATGTAATCATCACAAAGTGATGCATGTAATCCTTTCGCAGAAAGGTATGTAATCAATCCGAAGGATAAATGCACCAAATAATGACATACACGCTACGCGTGATTACATACGCCTGACGGCGGTTACATATCAATCCTTCGGATTGAATAAAAAAAGACAAGCTTCCGAAGAAGCTTGTCTTTTTTTGGTGAGGATGAGTGGGCTCGAACCACCGACCCCTTGCATGTCAAGCAAGTACTCTGACCAACTGAGCTACACCCTCATATTCTGTTTCGTCTTTCAACTTTGATGATTATATCACAGAGAGCTCCTCTTGTCAATTGATTAAAGAATATTTCTTGATTTTTTGGCTATTGCTTTATGAGAAAAAATCTGTTAAGATAGAAGTGTAAAAACCGAAAGGAAAAGGAAAATATGAAAGAAACGAAATTTTATCTTATTACCGATCCTCATTATTTTGCCTCATGCTTGGGATGTTCCGGTGATGAGTACGATGATTTTATGCACTATGAGCAGAAATGCTTTGCTGAAACTGAAAGCATCAATAAAAGTGTGATTGAATACCTGAAAAAAGCTGACGAGGCTGATACGGTCCTTATTGCCGGTGACCTTGTTTTCAACGGCGAAAAGAAAAGTCACGAAGAGTTTACTGCACTTCTCCGTGAGCTTAAGGACAGCGGAAAGAAAATCTTTGTCGTTACTGCCGACCATGATTGCGGTGAACCGTTTGCCTTCGGTGAAAACGGCAGATACAACCCCGAAGGAATCGATCGTGATGAGCTTTTCGACATTTACGGTGATTTCGGTTTTCATAATGCCATAGCGAGCGACAGAAAGCATCTTTCCTATGTGGCGCAGATAAGCGAAAATGTTCGTCTTTTGGCTCTTAATGCTGATTTCAAAGAGGACGGACAGTATAACTTTGACGAAGACCAGCTCGAATGGATTGACGAGCAGGCTGAAAAGGCTCGTAAAGACGGACAGACGATGTTTGCTATGCTTCACTATCCCGTTTTACCCGGTCAGCCCATTTTCTCCGTTATTAAGCCTGCCACTATCCGTAAACCCTTTGACTTTGCCGCATTTCTTGCCGACAGGGGAGTGCATCTCATTTTCACGGGGCATATGCATAATCAGAGCATAAACGAGTACATAACCGAAAAGGGCAATAAATTCTTCGATGTCTGCACAGGCGCCGTAATTGCCGACCCAGCTTTTATCCGTCTTGTTACCTTTAAGGATGAAAAGACCGTGGATATAAAGAGTATAGCCACACCCGATTTCGATTTCGACACTAAGGGCAAGGACTGTAAGCAGTATCTTTCCGATATGTTCGATAATATGATAGTCAATGTCCTTACGGATATGGCCTATGACACGCCGAGAATGATGGGAAAATTTCATATCGAGGATAAGGGTGTCACTAAAAAGCTCCTCGGTATTGTAGGCAAGATAATCTGTAAGATTAAAGTCGGTACCCTTGCCCGTATCCTTTTTATCAGTTGTGACAAGAGTATCAGAAAGATTACTCTTTTGGAATATGCTGCAGAGCTTGTTAGAAATATCTTTGAGGGCAATCAGCACTTTAAGGAAGGCTCACCAAAGGGTGATTTGCTTCTTGCCTTCCTTAAGAGAATCCGTTTCATTCTTAAAAAGATTGAGCTTAAGGATAAAAAGGGTGACAAGCTTGACCTTTATGATGTCCTTAAAAACACAGCAGGTAATTATGATATAGATGATTATAATGCTACGCTGTTTTTAAAATAAAAGTATGGCGGGATGACCTCATCCCGCCGCATTTTTTTGTTCGATGTTTTTGAACACTTGCTTAAAACAGACTGCCGTTATGCTTTGTCTGCACCTTAAAAATATGTATAACACAGATAATCATACCTGTAAAAAACAATACTGAACTTATTACAGACACGATTTTTATATGTACAAACAAAGTCATAAATCCGTTTATAAATGCCGGAATACATATAAACATCACGGCACTGCCTAACTCTTTTGCATAAGCATCCATATCGGTAACATTTTTATAGTGATATGAGTGCAGTAGAGAAACATTACCTTTTCGGATTAAAATTCCGACAATCAATAATACTATGCCGACAACAGCTGAAATAATCGCAGAAATTAAATTTTCAGGTTGTATCTGCGTTACCGTCGAAACAAACAATTCTTTACCTATTATTACTAATACAGGAAGTAAAACTACAAGCATAACTGATGTATATACAGCAACCTTAAAATTTTGTTGCTTTCTGTTATTTTGTACTTGTTCAAAAACAGAAATCAAATTTTCATCAGCTGTTTCTTTAATGTTCTCATCAGTTAATTTTTTACCGGCCAACAGTTCATTTACGCTGACACCAAAGTATTCACTTAAAGATACAAGCGAAGCAACATCAGGATATCCCTTACCTGTTTCCCATCTTGAGACGGCTTTATCAGAAACATTTATTTTTTCTGCAAGCTCCTTTTGTGTAAGCTTGTTTTCTTTACGGAGTTCGGCAATAAATATGCCGCATTCTTTTGAAGTCATATCCAACACCACCCTTAATAAAAGAATATCAAAAGCTGCTCAAATTATCAACCTATGAATCGTAGAGTTTGTCTTGATAAACAGAAAAACGGTGTAACCTCGTTTTTTGGTTACACCGAAATAGATTGTTTTACTTTTTGAACATCCTGAACAGCGGCATACACGCTCCGAAAAAGCGCTTGTAAGCCACACAGTAATCTTCACTTTCCTTGTTTCTCTTACAGCCTCCTGCACGGCATAGGGGATAAAATCTGCACTCCTTGCACTCTTTCCTCACGGGCAGACTCTCCATAATGAAATCCTTTGCCTTCTGACTGTTCGCCATATCTTCGAGACTGTCCTCGTTGATGTTACCTAAAAGCCACTCGTCCGTACAGTAGAAGTCACAGGGGTAAATGTTTCCGTTACCCTCTGCCACGAACTGATGGGTACAGTGTCCCATAAGACCGCACTGCTCGGCTCTTTCACCTAAGTACATTCTCACCCAATTATCGAACTGACGGATGCTGATATAATTACCTCTGACGAAATCCTTTACATAAAGGTTAAAAATCTTAATCAGAAAGTCAGCATATTGGTCGTTTGTCATATAAAGCTCGCTTTGTGTATCGTCGCCCATAGGACGCAGACAGGGGATAAACTGAATATACTTAAAGCCGTTGGCACGGAAGTATTTATATATCCTTTCGGCATTTTCGGCACAGTAGCCTGTAAGAACGGTGAGAATATTAAACTCAACCTGATGCTTTTTGAACTTGTTTGCCGCCTTGATGATTTTATAGTAGGAATTCTGCCTTTTTTCGTCCACACGGAATCTGTTTCCCTCGAAATCACCGTCGAGACTGAGGCCTACCAAAAATTTATTTTCACGGAAAAATTCAGCCCACTCATCGGTAACGAGAGTACCGTTGGTTTGGATGGAGTAAAAAATCTCCGACCTTTTACTGTTGTACTCCTTTACCTTTTCTGTAAAAAATCTGAAATAGTCAAGTCCTGCGATCAATGGTTCACCGCCCTGAAAGGCGAAGGCGACAGAGCAGCCGTCTGCGAATTCCAGGGCGTTTTTTATAAGGTTTTCTGCTGTATCCTCATTCATAACACCGAAGGAGGATACCTCTCTTTGTGAAACTACATCACAGTAAAAGCAGTATTTGCATCTTAAATTGCAGAGACTTGAGGCGGGCTTTATCATAATAGATAATGCCGGCATTATTTTACGATACCTCTTCTGTTTTCTGCGAAGCCCTTCTGAATTTCCTTAAGCTTTTCACCCATTTTTGCGGAAATTTCAGGATAAACAGGAGTTCGGTTGTAGTTTTCCTGATAGTCATCGGAAAGAATGTGGAGCCAATTCTTTCTGTTTTTGTCCCAGAATGCGGAGTTATCGTTCTGAATCTTATCGAAATATTTAAAGGTGATATACTCTCTGTTTAGAATATCGTATTTATATTCGGGATAAGCTTCCTTGACGCTCTTTGAGTTTACGGTGTACTGGATTGCTTTGATATCCTCTCTCTTCATATGGAGAATGGGATTCTCTTCACCGTGAACGGGAGTGTTATTTTTGATAACGGGCATTATTGAAACACCGTCAATAACGCGGTCGGTAGGAAGATAATTCTTTGTACCGCCGTTGCCTGTGATGCCGCAGAGCTCGATAAGAGTGGGGAAGAAGTCGGTGGAGGTGGCACTTTCAGTTCTTACCTCGCCTTTTTCGAAAAGACCTCCGTTATTATCCCATCTGAGCATAAAGGGAACCTTTTGACCGCCTTCGTAGGCCAAATACTTACCGCCGCGAAGATCACCGATAGAGCCTTCGAGAGCGGGACCGTTGTCACTTGTGAAAATAATAATGGTATCTTCGAGCTCTCCGAGCTCTTCAAGTGTATTAAAGAGCTTGCCGAGATATGTATCAAATTCTGTCAGACAGTCTACATAAGTGCCCATACCGCTGACTCCGTCAAAATCGTCACCGGCAAATACGGGGCCGTGAGGCCAGGGAGTAGCGTAGTAAGCAAAGAATGGTTTGTCCGTATTTTTGACTGTGTCTGTGATCCATTCGGTGATTTCACCGTGAATCCATTCAGTGAGAGGACTTTGGTCTTTTTTGCCGTTTTCATCACGGAGCTCAGAATTGCTGTGAACGATTTCGTATTCACCGTTTTCTTCGCTGACATGATAGAATGCATACATATCGTTTACATGGTGGCTGCCGTAGAAATAATCGAAGCCCTGGTTTGTGGGAAGATATTCGCCGTAGTCACCTAAGTGCCATTTACCGAAAGCACCTGTTGCATAACCTGCATTCTGGAATACTTCTGCGATGGTAATTTCGTCACCGAGCATACCGTCGACATTGTTGCCCATTTCAAAGGAGTTGTAAACTCTGGTCTGAGCAAAGTTTCCTGTAGTCTGTACTGTGGGATAAATTACATTATCTGCATAGCCTCTGTAGGGATAACGTCCTGTGAGAGTAGCAAATCGGGCAGGGGAGCAAACTGAATAGCCTGAATAGAAGTTTGTGAAGTTGAGTCCGTTTTCGCCGATGGAGTCCATATTGGGTGTGTCATAGATAGCACCGTTGAGAGATGTATCACCGTAGCCCATATCGTCCATAAGGATGAAAAGAACATTTGGGTTGTCGCTTTTTGTCTTGTCCACATTTTTGAGATAATCGTCGTGGCCGTCCCAAAGTCTTTCTGTTACAGGCTTGCTTCTGTGGTTGCCCATGAGCACGGCAAGGACAGATGCGAGCATAAGAAGAATGCTTAAAGCGAAAGAAGAAATCTTTTTAACGGTGGTTTTTTCGCATTTCTTTTTTGCGAGGAAGAAAAGTCCCCACAAACATACAGCAGCAGGGAGTGCCATAAGAATATTACCGCCCAAACGGGTGATAAAAGAACCTTCACCTGTAAAAAGAGCATTGGCTGCACTTGACCATCCTGCCTGTTTGTCAGCGAGGAAAGCGCCAAAGCCTGCATCGGCACCCCATATAATGTGAAAGATAATCATACCG
Source organism: Clostridia bacterium (assembly GCA_017397845.1). Lineage (GTDB taxonomy): Bacteria > Bacillota > Clostridia > Oscillospirales > Acutalibacteraceae > UBA6857. The sequence goes on along the minus strand of JAFQHU010000003.1, from coordinate 364,817 downwards.
ACCGACGAAGCGGCATAACCGAAAATCATGGGAGCATAGACCTTTTTTTTGATAATGAGTGAGAGAAAAATAATTGCAGACATGATGCAGCAGTAAAGAAGACTTACCAAATTAACGAGATTAAGTCTTGTAATAAGCTGCGCAGCCATAACACCGATACCCAATATCATAAGGATAATGGGAAATACCTTCTTAGAGGTGTCAAGGGTAATCTTTTTTTTCATAAGTTCACCTTTTTGCCGTTTTCAGGAACGGCATCCTTTCCTTTATGTATTAGATAAATTATATATTATTTAAAGACAGTAGTCAACCGAAAAAATTAAATTTACGGCTATACTTTTAATTTTATTTGTGTTATTATACTGTCAGAAAAAAACAGAGGTGTAAAAATGAGTATTATTACGGAAGATATTATTTCTTTGGAAGAAAAAATAAAAAAGATAGCTCTCAGTGAAAGAAAAAATGAAAGCTATGAGTTTTCTAAAATAACAGCAAGATCCTTCAAAAGTAAAAGGGGTACATTCTGGCAACTCGAAAAATTCAAAGATAACAAGGTTTTTCACGAAAATCTTACCAAAGAAGACTTTCTTATATGGCTGACTGAAACAGGAGAAAAAGTTTTTCGCCAGATTTCTGTTACGGCAGAGGGCGTAAATATCCATTATACGGTTTTCCCTGACAAGATAAAGAGAAAAGAAACGGTAAACTCCGTGAAAAAAGTCGAGCCGAAAAATCATAATAATGAAAAATCCTATATTCTTAAACAAGGTGAAAATATACCGGCTCTCGTTGACCTTGGTGTTTTTACAAAGGATTTTAAGGTAGTTAACAGCAAATATGATAAGTATAAGCAAATTAACCGCTTCATTGAAATAATAGATGACAGCTTCAATAAAATGAATAAGGATGAAATTACTATTCTTGATTTCGGTTGCGGCAAATCATATCTGACCTTTATCGTCTATTATTATTTTACTCACATTAAAAAGGTCAAGGCTACTGTTTTAGGCTATGACCTGAAAGAGGATGTGGTTGAAAGCTGTAATAAAATTGCAGAAGCTTACGGCTATGACGGTTTGAAATTTTATGTCAATGATGTAACCAAGGGAGAGCTTTTTGAGGGTGAGGTTGATATGGTAATTACACTTCACGCCTGCGATATTGCCACAGATTTTGCTCTTTATCACGCTATAAGTCACAGAGTAAAGCATATCTTTTCTGTTCCTTGCTGTCAACACGAAATTTGCTCCTCCATAAAGAGGGGCGGAGATTACGATATTCTGCTTTCTCACGGACTTATCAAAGAAAGATTTTCCGCACTTCTTACCGACAGCATCCGAGCGGAGATTTTGCGGCTTTGCGGTTATGATACTGATATAATCGAATTTGTTGATTTCGCTCATTCACCTAAAAATCTTATGCTTCGCTGTAAATTAAAAAAGCCCCTCACACCTGAGCTTTCGGGTATAGAGGAGCTGATGAAAAGATATTCCTTTACACAGAAATTATATGAGCTGGTTAAATAAACAGCAGGGCGGGATGATTTCATCCCGCCGCATTTTTTTCATTTAAAAATATCAATTATTTCAGCTTTTCCCGTGTGGTCATAAATTACAGCTTGTAAGCTTTTCATGCTCCAGTCATCTTTGGCACGTAAATAACATCCTCCGTTTTCGCTGTGTCTTCTTTCAGCACCGTAAATGTATCCTTTCTGAAGAATGTCTGCATCGCCGTCAGGGTTCCATTCAGAGATTCCGCCGTAAAGACTTATGTCAGAATTTAATTCATTTTTGTAGGCATAAAGTGATTTGGAATTAACACGGTATGTAAAAAGCGGAACGAAGGAGCTGCTGTTAGTAAAGTTAAAATCTCTGTTTCCTAAGTATACTGTGCTGCCGTCGGAGGAAACGGTACAGTAAAGATACTCTATACCGAGCTTGTTGAGTAGCCGGTAATCAAGTCTTTCGGTAACCTTTTTGTCATAAATATCATAAACCATAAGGCCAAAGGTGCCCGACATAATAAGTGTACCGTTTTCACAGTAGAGCATTTTCGGCATTTCGGCGCCGATATTCATACTGTCAATATCTGAAAGGTTTATTTCGCCCCCACCGACTAAAATTGTAGGTTCTTCTACTAAAAAAGCGGTAAAGTTTTCATAAATATTGATATTTTTCGGTGCGTATATTACTGCGAAAAAGCCCAGGTAATCCTGACTTCTGTGATTGTCAGTTATATTTGACGGGAATGAATAAATATTAGCAGTCAAAAAGCCGTCGTAATAAATAAAATCTGTGACATTATATCGGTTTGCTCCTGAATTGTCGGGGATATAAATTATATATAAATCCTTTTCAACTTTTACCTTTTCGTATTTGTCGTACACTTCGGAAATACTTGTGAGACCTTCGCCTTTTTCATTTATGTCTATATATCCTGCATAATCGGTGATAAGGTTTTCCGGGTCTGTCTCTCTGTAAATCAGGCAGTACTGACCGTCATAAGCCTGCTTGTTTGAATTTCTTATGAGGTGAGCGCTGTTGAGTGATTTTTCTCTGACAAGCCTTTCGAAGCCCGATGAATCAAGCAGATGCTCAGAAAGGGGATAAACCGGAACAATGTCATATGTGAAATCAACAGCATTCTGTGCGTAAGTGACAGGCTCACTTGTCTGCGTGTCTCCGTGTTGGAGAGAGGCGGTTGATTCTTCATTTACTGTTATATCGATACCGAAATGTCTTTTGGCTTTTTCAAACACTTCTTTTTCTAATTGTCCGTCGATTTCTTCCGTGCTTCCGAAATCAGCCAAATGAGCACCGGCACCTCTTACATGCTCTGTTATATCTTTATAAATAACTCTGCTGTTCTTGATGTCAAATTCAAATTCACATACACCCTGAGCGCACCACATATTTTCAATATTTTGTTCGCTTATGTATCTGAAAGCTGAGCAGTTATAAATCATATAAAGCTTCAAATTTACGGGCGTAGCATATTCGGCGTCATCGGTATAATTAAAGCTTTCCTTTATGACATAATGACTTTCCGTCACGAAAACGTAGTTTCGCACCTGAGGATAGCCGAAATATTCTATCAAAAGCTCTGAAACAAGGTCTTCGGCCTGCTGTCTTATATATGCCATATTCAGCTTTGTTGTAAAAATAACTCTTAGCTTCTCTGCATCACGGGAGGTGAACAGATACTGACATTCTCCCTTTTCACTTTTCCATATATTCTTAAAATCACGGCTTACGCAAAGCTCAAATGTCTGAACATCACCTAAAAGGGCCTTGATCACATAAGAAGCTTCGGGCAAAGATTTTGACGGATGCTCGATTTCTTCCGTTTTATTTTTGTCTACGGTTATGCCGTTAATAAGCTTACGAAGAGTTTCAATCTGCTTCTTATCAGTGAAAATATATGTGTTTTCGGGTGTAGTGATTTCTATTTTGTCTGTTTTAACAGACATAGGCTCATATTGATAACCTGCCTCTAATGTAACACCCTTGGGCACTGTAAGGAAGCACACCGCCGTAACAATACAGACTAAAATTCCCACAATTATAATCCAAAAGGCGGGCTTTTTGTAGTTGAGTACATTTTTTATTCTGTCTTTTACTCCCACCTCACCGAAAGCTAAAGGGCAAGCGGCTATCCTTTTTCTGTTTATACTGCAGTTCAAAAGAGCGTAGGAATATTCCTTGCACTCTTCTTTAGCATATTCCTTTACCACTTTTTCATCACAGGCAAGCTCGATATCTCTGCAAAGGATAATATAAGCAAGCCAGAGAAGAGGATTAAACCAATAAAGAGACAGCAGTAAAAAAGCAAAAGGTTTAATGAGGTGATCCTTTCTTTTTAGGTGTGCTTTTTCGTGTGCGATTACATATTCCGTATCCTTTTCGTTTATGTCGTAGGGAAGATAGATTTTCGGCCTGATGATGCCCAAAATAAAAGGTGAAGGAACATTTTCACTCTGATAAATATTTTCCGATAGCTTAGTGGCTGTGCCCACCTTTCTTTTTAGGCTAAAGAAGGTGAAAAGAGTATAAAGGCACATAATGATCATTCCCGTCACCCACATATAAGAGGCAATTGCAGTAATGACCTGTAAGGGATTTACGCTGTTTTCGGGCGATGATGCCAAAGCCTCAGAAATGACGGGGTTTATTACTTCATTGACACTGACAAATCCGCTGTCTACGGTGGGCGATATTTCGTAGAGTGCTGAGGGTACTATGAACTGCTTCGAGGGCAGAAGGCTGAAAACACTCTCTAAAGAGAAGGGCATAACAAGTCTGATTCCCACTAATGACCAAAGAATGCAGTGTACCCATTTAGGAGCTTTCTTCAGTAAGAAACGAAGCAAGACTACCGCTAAAACGAGCCAGCTTGCATTTATGCTGAGATTGAAAAACGTGAGAAAAAAATTTTCCATAAAAGCACCTCCTTATTTTTCGATGATGTTGATTATTTGTTCTATTTCCTTTTCTGTTAATTTTTTCTTTTTAGAGAAGGCGGCGATAAATGCGGGAAGTGAGCCTTCAAATTTGCTTTCAAGCATTTCATTTACTTCGGCCTTCTGTGCCTGCTCTTTAGAAATGAGAGAGGTTACCACAGCGTTTTCGTTTTTTACCACGCCTCTGTCGGAAAGCCGCTTGATAACCGTGTAGGTGGTGGTTTTTGACCAACCCAATTTGTCTTTGCAAAGCTCAGAAAGCACTCTGCTCGAAACAGGCTCATTTTCCCATAAAATCAGGCAGAAACGGTATTCACTTTCAAAAATTTTCGGTACATTCATATTATATCACTCCTCATTCTAATGTATTAGAACAATTATATTCTAATGCATTAGAATTGTTTTGTCAATAGGTAAAAAGAAAAAGGCAACCGAATTTTTCGATTGCCTTTAAAGTTTTAATCAAATCTAACTTCTGCTTTATTTCTTGGCGGAATTCTTTTGTATTCCACATCAGGATAGCCTAATACAAGACATGTAACAGGGGAGTGACCTTCGGGAAGATGAAGCATTTTCTTTACCTTAGGAATCATTTTAGATGCACCTACGAAGAAACCGCTGTAAAGAACACCAATTCCCATTGTAGCCGCCATAAGCTCCATATATGACGAGGCAAGACAGGCACTTGTATTGCCCTTACTGCTGACAATGATTACGGCAGTAGATCCTTTAAAGAAAAAATTATCGTCTATGGTAACATTACCGATATATTTTTTTATGGGTGAAGCTGCTTTCATAGCCACACGGAAAAATTTTACACATTCCGTTTCTATTTCGGGAACTGATTTTCGAAGTACGGTAAATGCGAAATCCTGTGCATTTGTGCCTGTGGGACAGTAGCGTCCTGCTTCGATGATTTTTTTTATGTCCTCAACCGGGATTTCCTCGTCTCTGAATTTTCGGATAGTTCTTCTGCTTTTCATGGCAGAGAGTAAATCGTCACTGTTTATTTTCGTAACATCAAAGGCTTTTTCTTCCTCGAAATCTTTGTAATTTGCCATTGTAACGGCTCCGACAGGACAAATTGCATAACAATGACCGCACTGAATACAGCGATCATACATAAATTCTGCCTTACCGTCGATGATTTTCAGCTTTTCCGAAACACAGTCAGCTACACATTTTCCGCAACCGATACATTTTTCTTTGTCGATAATAACAGGCTTCATAGATTGCCTCCTTGATTAGTTATATGAAAATTATAACAGCAGAGCATTAGTATGTCAATTTAATATTTATTAAAGAAATAAGGCTGATTTATAATTTATCAGAATATACCTGGAAGGCTCTGAGCTATTATAAGACCTGCACCGAAGGAAACAGAATTTGCTGTAAGTGAATAAAGAACGTAGAACCAATTTGCTTTTTGTTTCTCGCTGTATTTTTTCATAATCTTGCAATAAATTACTGATTCAATAATGAATACTGCGATTTCCGTAAGCACATAGAATACGATAAATGCCGTTTCGCCTGACTTATAGTTGACAATATTAAGGAATACATTGAGTAAAATCTGTGTTGCAGTATTCACACCGATGAGCAGTAAAAGCTGCTTCTTTTTACTGAAGCCGAACATTAAAGCAATACCCATTTCGATTGCTATGGTTATAAGGATGCGGATAATAAGTGAAAATATTTCTGCACGGTAATTGTAAGAGTGGTATGCTTCTATCCGTTCATCGGTGCTTTGTTCTTCATTGTAATTAACAGTCAATCCCATACTGTCCATATTTACGGTGAAATAACTGTCAAAGGCATATCTTTCATATACACCGCTGATTGAAAATTTACCGGTTTCAGGGAAATACAGCAGAATCTTAAATTCGTCAGGCGGATAATATGTCCATGCCAATTTTTTGGTTTCATTTATCTGCCACGCTTCCTGCAGGAAATAAAATCCGTCTTTATCCTCATAATCCACGAAGGCTTTCCAAATATCATAACCGAAGGTAAGATATGAATAATAACCGTTAGGATTTTCATTGTGCTGTGCATCTTCATCTTTGCCGTTCCATGCTGATGAGGGGCCTGTACTTTCTTTAGCTGAAAGCAGAGTGCCGTAACACAGCTCATCGCTGAGGTTTTCAAATGTAATTTGTACAGAAGGCTTCGGACCCATATCGGCATCGGCATTTAGAGGAATAATCATAATAACCGCTACGAGGCATAATATAATTGAAAAAACTTTATTGAAAGGTTTCATAGCTTTTCTCCTTTTTAAGTCAGTCTTAACTCAGTCTCAAGCCATCCGAGCTCAACCAATGATTTTATTACTTCCTGCGGAATATCATCAGCCGTTCCGTCGCTGAGCTTAAAAGCTGCATAAACTCCTGTTTTTCCCGGATAACTTTCTTCGATACCGTCATGCATAACCAAAATTTCGTCACCTATATCGAATTTTTCAAAGGATATTTTACCTTTCCTGTCAGACAGCTGAATAGGGGAGCTATCAAGAATGAGCATGGGCTGACCGTTTTTTGATTCTAAGTACCTGCCCTGCGAAAACCCGTAGCCTTTATCAATCATTACGTTAATAGTTCCCGAAACCAAAACGAAAATTACAGCTGTAATTACAGCTAAAACTAACAACTTTTTCTTCATAGTGCATAAACCTCCTTTTTTATGTAAGCGTTACAAGGGCACAGCCGTAACTGTACCCTTGTTTATGATGAGTTATTTCGTCGGAGGAGTGGTAGTGGCTGTTATTACTCCTTTGATACCGTCAGTAGTTTCGACGGATACACCGGTAGATGTGTTTTCCATATCTTCCTCAGAAACGATGATACAGCTTCTTTCCTTATCACCTGTGTCGAGATTATGCTCAATGATTTCATAATTCCCGATGGTGTAGAGCATATTACCGATATATGTGCCTCTGAAAAGCTCGCTGAAATGATAGCCGTAGAAGGTAATATTGTAGCCTTTACTGTCGGTCGTATGATGAATATAGCCGAGGTGGTCTTTTATCTTTCCGTCTTCTATGGTGAGGGTTTGGATGCTCTTTACGGTGTTTCCGTCACGGTAGTGGCTTACGGGGATACCTATCATATTTTTTTCACTGTAAAAGAAGAAGGCTTTCGGGTTTTCATTTACCAATGAAAAAGCATCTTTGATAACAAACGTGTCTGTTTCCTTCGGAGCTGTTTTGTCTCTCACGTCGAAAACTGAAACCTTGACAGTGTTTGTTTTGACATCTTCTGCTGTTCCGTCGTAGCCGATGCCGACAAGATAACCGTCTGCGATGGGATGTATATAAGTTGAGTATCCGGGAATTTTCAGCTCGCCTGTGATTTTGGGCTTTTCGGGGTCAGAAAAGTCAATTATAAACAGAGGGTCAGTGTTGCGGAAGGTTACTACATATCCTGTATCGCCCATAAAGCGAACCGCTTTTACCTGTTCATCCTTTGCAATATCTGTAAGCTCACCGATAATCTCTAATTCCTCATTCAGTACATATACGCAGCTTACATCTTCATTGGTTCTGGGATTATAATAGCAAGCCGCTACTCTGAGATTGCCCTTGTATTCATCAAAAGAGTATTGATTGAGGCAGGTACCGTTGAAAGTGCCCGTGGCCTTGTGCGTGATTTCTGTGCCGTTAAGTGAGAAGGAATTAACTATAGTTTTCACTATGGCATTGTTATCACCGTATATATTATCATAGTCGGTAGAGTAAACATATAAATTTTCCGCAGTGGAGTAAATCTCAAATCCGTCGCCTAAAACTGAAATAGCGTCGGGGGTACTGTGAGGTTTACTTGTATCAAAGGCTGAAACTACAATGTATCTTGTGCTGTCTTCGTCGAGCATGTAGCATTTTGAATACGGGATACAGTCGCAATTCACCTGAGGAATGGAGTTTTTCTCTACCTCTTCTACGGAGGAGCCTCTTACGGTATAGCTTGTTACTGTGTAGATTATTCCGTTTACCATTCTGGAGGAAACATAGGAACCATCCTGGTCAAAGCGTCTTACCTCTGCAGGAGCATGTCTTTTGCTGATGTCGTAAATTACTGCATAGGTTTTTTCGTTGTAGGTGCATATTGCCGTGAGAATGTCTCCGTCGAGGTAAATATCCTGAATGAACATATCTGTAGTAAGATCGCCGTGGTATTTTTCGAGTCGGCTGTTTTCCTTTATCTTCTCTAAAACCTCCGAGTCCTTAAGCTCTATTTTTCCTCTGTAAACTCTTTTCATAGTTTCTGTGTCAACTATGGTAATTCCGTTTGTGTCAGAGATTTTATTTCCCGGATGATTTACGATGTAAAGGTATTTGCCGTCATTTTTGATTATGTCACCCTCGTCTACGTCGGCTACCTGAACATTTGTTGTGCCGTGCGGTACAGTGCTTGTGGCTGAATCACCGCGGCTTGCTTCAGCCTGCGGAGCTGCTGTTATAGCCATGGAAGGAGCCATATTGATACTTTCACCTACTAAGGCATCAGCCGATTTGTCATCGCTTAATCCGTAAAGTAAAATGTCGCTTGCATAATTGAAAACCGTATCAATATAATTATTGATTTTACCTTCGGTATACATTTTAACAAAATGATTTTTGAGGTCCTTTTCGCTTTTGGCTACCTTAAGATTGGTAGGCTGAGGAGCATTTTCTTTTATTCCTGCTTCTGTGATCTGTGCTGCAGCGGTGGCTTTTTCTTCTTTATTTTCCGGGACGTCTGCTGACGTTGTCAGGGCGGATGCTGTGGTAGTAGTAGGTGTGTTCTGCATCTCCACATCAACAAATTCGCTTCTGAGATTCAGCGAAATTGCTGCAATAATAACAATTAAGAGCATGGCTGCTGCCGAAAGAATTTTAGGTAAAATATTTATTTCCACTTTCTTATCGGGTTTTATGTCTTTCTCTTGCAGCATTTTTATGATATTATTTTTTGAAAGGCTTTCCGGGATTTCGATTTCTTTTTCAAACTCTTCTTTTAAAATATCTTTTTTCATCTTATCACCTCATCAGTATGTAGCATCTGTCTTAATTTTTCCGTGCTCCTCATCAATTTAGAACGAACCGTTGAATCCTTAAGTCCAAGTATTTTGCCTATTTCTTTGCTCGTATATCCGGCTGTGTAGGAAAGGAGAATAATGGTTTTCTCTTCTTCCGTCAGCTTTTCCATGGAGTTTTTAAGGCTGATAATTTCACTTTGATCCGAATCTTCCTTGCATAGGTCAATAAGTGAAGAGATTTCAACTGTATCTCTTGCGCGTATTTTTTCCTTGAGAGCTTTGTTACAGCAGTTATAAAGGATTTTGAAAAGCCAGCTTTTAAAGGAACCGGTTTTTTTTAGTGTGTTGATTTTTTGAAAAGCCGTAAGAACACATTCACTTACACAGTCTTCGGCAAGGGTAGGTGAGCCTAAATAATAAAAGGCAAACTTATACATGTCCTTACTGTAGGTTTCGTAAAGAATACCGAAGGCCTCAATATTTCCTTCTTTTGCTTTGACAACCAGATTGTTAATAATTTCTGAGCTCATATTTATCACATCCGTTCATACTATTAGATGAATAAGACTTTTGTTTTGTTGCATTTATTTTACAAAAAAAATTAATGTTTTACAAGATATTTATTTCATATACTATATATAGCTCTGACTTCGAAAGGAATATTTTATGGCAGATAAAGCAAAAAGAGACAGAATAATGAAAAAAGCACGTTCGGTAATTAAGGTAAGAACCGATGACGGACGGATCAAAAGTGATGTAAACGGTTCTTATACAGGTGTTCCGACTGATAAAAACGAGAAGCCTGTTCAGGATGCGGATGACCTTTAAACAATGTGAGTTGGTTTATTTTCAGACGGAGGTTGCGGCGGGCCTGCGTGCCGAAGGAAAGCCTTGCGGGCTTTCCCGTCGGAACCGACACCCCGTAAACGGGGCTTCGGCACGCATAAGTGCTGCACATATCTGACCGGAGGTTATTTATTATTTAATTTGATAAAAAGGTTGACAATTGGAAAGTTATTCATTATAATATAGATGTTAAAAAGGTGTTTTATATTTTCACCGAAATTTCAGGAGGAATTTAATATGAAAAAAACTCTTTCAATCTTGATGTCAATTTTAATTCTTGCTCTTTCATTCACTTTCCTTGCCGGTGCTGCGGGATGTGACTGTAAAACTCACACAAACTCTGCGGAAGGATGTCATTGCTGCTTTGATTGTAATAATCTTGATGTCCATTACATTACTTCCTGTATTAAGGATGCAGCTGTAGACGGTGAATACGATTACAACAAAAGATGCTGTAATGAATGTACCGGTCTTATTCCCTGTAACTGTGGCTGTGATTGCTGTGCTCCCGACGCAAACGGCGGCAACAATACAGGTAACGGTCCCATCCTTACTCCTGACCAGCAGGAAGAGGTTATCGATGGTTTCCAAAATGTTCTCAGCCGTATCCGTGAATTCTTTGACAAGCTCTTTAATGCTATCTTCGAATTCTTAAGATTCGATGAGATTATGGGTAACAACTGATAGTTAATATAAACATAATTGAGACCGTCATCAGGCGGTCTCTTTAATATTTTCACAAATTTGTAAAAATATTAAGTAATTTTGAATAAACTATTGACATTTTAGTTTTTCTGATATATAATCAAGCTATGTTAAGGGTAACCTTGGCAAATCTTAAAAGGAGGCGCACAGTAATGGAAAACATCGATTTCAAAGCAATCATTGAAAACATCCTTCTCTACTTCCTCAAAGTATTTGCATACTTTGGCTACGCAACTGAAGAAGATGTTGCTGGTTTCGAAGCTTATGTAAAGGGCGAATAAGCTGCTGAATAATTTAAACTAGTTAAAACAATTGTTTTAGGGAAAGAGCACCCATAGGGGTGTTCTTTCTTTTTATCTTTTTTATGAAATAATTTTGAATAAACTATTGACATTTATAATGTTATGATATATAATCTAACCATATTAAGGGATACCTTGATAAATTTAAAAAGGAGGAAAAATACAATGTTTGAAACAATCAAAGATATGTACACATACCTTTTCGAACTCATCGCTAAGATCATCGAAATCTTCGGTTATGAATATGATGAAGAAGAAAAGAAGTTCGTTGAAATCGAGAAATAATTCATTCTGAATTAAACAATTGTTTAAGGACAAAACCCACCGGCAAAGGTGGGTTTTGTTTTTTTATCTGTAAATATTGACTTTTACCGCTTAAAGTTATATAATTATAATGCAAAACAAAAAACAGGAGGACTATTTTATGTTAGAAAATGTTGAAACTTACGTAAACGGTATCGTTGAATGGTTTAAAAAGCTTTTCACGATTATTGCTGAATTTCTCGAAGATATCGGTGTAGATGTATAAAGTCCATGTAAAATTTAAGAGACTGTTCATTCGTTGATGAGCAGTCTCTTTGTTTTTATCTGAATTTGTCAAAAAATCTTCTTTTTTCTTCACCGATGGTTGTACCGTCATCGATATTGTTTTTCGGCTTATTCGGAAGGGAGTCGTTAAATTTTTTCAGCATATCTTTTTGTTCACTTGTAAGATTTTTAGGAACTTCAACTACTATCTTAACAAATTGGTCGCCCTTATTTCGTGAAGAAAGCTGCTGAATACCTCTGCCTCTGAAACGGAACACCTCGCCCGGCTGTGTACCGGCAGGTAATTCATATTTGACTTTTCCGTCTAAAGTGGGGATGTATAATGTATCACCCAAAGCTGCCTGTGCATATGTTACCGGCACTTCACACCATACGTTGAAGCCATCACGTTCAAAGAAGGGGTGGGGACGCACATTGACGTTGACTCTGAGGTCGCCTGCAGGACCGCCGTTAATTCCGGGGTTGCCTCCGCCGCTGACGTTGAGTGCCTGTCTGTCGTCTATACCTGCGGGTATGTTTATTTCGACGGTTTGTGCTTTTGATTCGAGACCTGTGCCTCGGCACTTCTGACATGGATTTTTAACGATTTTGCCCTTACCGCCGCATTCATTACACTGTCTGGTAGTACTCATCATACCGAAAGCGGTTCTTTGCTGTATGTTAACCTGACCTCTGCCTCCGCAGGTAGGACAGGTTTCGGGAGTTGTGCCCTTTGCGGCTCCTGTTCCTGAGCATTCCTTACATTTGTCAACTCTGGTAATGTTTACCTTTTTTTTGCAGCCCTTAGCTGCTTCTTCGAAGGAAATTGTTACGTTTGTCTGAATGGTTGAGCCTTTGCGCGGAGCATTTGGGTTTTGCTGTCTGCCGCCTCCGAAGCCGCCGAAACCGCCAAAACCGCCGCCAAACATACTGCCTAAAATATCGCCAAGATCAAAATCTCCGCCAAAGCCGCCGAAACCGCCTCCGAAGCCACCGGCACCGAAGTTGGGATCAACACCTGCATGGCCGTATTGGTCGTATCTTGCCTTCTTTTCGCTGTCAGAAAGCACCTCATAGGCTTCGTTTGCTTCTTTGAACTTTGCTTCAGCTGTGGCATCACCGGGATTAAGGTCGGGATGATACTGTTTGGCAAGCTTGCGGTATGCTTTTTTTATTTCATCCTCCGAAGCTCCTTTGCTTACGCCGAGCACTTCGTAGTAGTCACGTTTATTTTCTGCCATTTAATTTATCTTCCTCTCAGAGAGTGAAATCATAACACGGGCTGTCCGCTAAGGAACAGCCCTTTCGTATTATTATTATTATTATTATAATCAGTTAGCGTCTGTGAAGTTTGCATCTGTATAGCCTGCATCGGTATAGCCGCCGTTATCGGCTGCTCCGCCGAAATCGCCCTGATTAAAACCGCCCTGAGCACCTGCGAAATCATTGGGGTTGAAGCCTTGAGCACCCTGGGGATTTGCCTGCTGATACATTTTTTCGCTGAGTTTATAGAAGGCCTGTGTAAGAGCTTCCTTTTCGTTTTTGATAAGATTGATGTCTTCGCCCTTAAGAGCGTTTTTGAGAGAATCGATCTTAGCCTGAATGTCAGCCTTGTCATTTTCGTCGAGAGCTTTTGCAGCATCTTCTGAAAGAATTTTTTCACACTGATAAACCATCTGGTCTGCTTCGTTTCTGGTGTCGATTTCTTCGCGGCGCTTTTTGTCCTCCTGAGCGAACTGCTCTGCTTCTCTTACAGCCTTTTCGATATCTTCTTTGGACATATTTGTGCTGGATGTGATGGAAATTGACTGTTCCTTACCTGTGCCGAGATCCTTTGCAGAAACGTGTACGATACCGTTTGCATCGATGTCGAAGGTAACCTCGATCTGAGGAACGCCGCGACGTGCAGGCATAATACCGTCGAGACTGAATACGCCCAATGTTTTGTTGTCTCTTGCAAACTCACGTTCGCCCTGAAGCACGTGCACTTCAACAGAGGGCTGATTGTCCACTGCTGTGGAGAAAATCTGACTCTTCTTTGTGGGAATTGTGGTGTTTCTTTCGATAACCTTTGTGTTGATACCGCCCATAGTTTCGATACCGAGTGAAAGGGGAGTAACGTCAAGAAGAAGGAGACCCTTAACATCGCCGCCTAAAACGCCTGCCTGAAGTGAAGCACCGATGGCGACACACTCGTCGGGATTGATACCCTTGAAGGGTTCTTTACCGATATATTTTTTGATTGCATCGCCTACTGCGGGGATTCTGGAGGAACCGCCTACCATAAGAACCTTGTCAATCTGATTTACGGTGAGACCTGAGTCTGAAATTGCCTGACGAACGGGACCCATTGTTGCTTCGACAAGGTCAGCTGTGAGCTCGTTGAATTTTGCTCTCGAGAGAGTCATTTCGAGATGAAGTGTGTTGCCAGCACCGTCTACAGTAATATAGGGGAGAGAGATGGATGTGGAAGTGATACCGGAAAGCTCAATCTTTGCTTTTTCTGCGGCTTCCTTGAGTCTCTGCATAGCCATCTTATCTCCGCGGAGATCCACGCCTTCTTCAGCTTTGTATGTGGCAACCATCCAGTCGATAATTCTTTGGTCGAAATCGTCGCCGCCGAGACGGTTATTACCTGCTGTGGCAAGAACCTCCTGAACACCGTCACCCATTTCGATGATGGAAACGTCGAATGTACCGCCGCCAAGGTCATAAACCATAACCTTCTGATCTGCTTCTTTGTCGATACCGTAGGCAAGAGCAGCAGCTGTGGGTTCATTGATAATTCTCTTTACTTCGAGACCTGCGATTTTACCTGCATCCTTTGTTGCCTGTCTCTGAGCATCTGTGAAGTAAGCGGGAACAGTGATAACTGCCTCTGTTACTGTGTCACCCAAATATGCTTCAGCATCAGATTTAAGCTTCTGAAGAATCATAGCGGAAATTTCCTGGGGAGTGTAATTTTTGCCGTCAATGGAAACCTGATAATTTGAGCCCATCTGACGTTTGATGGAAGAAATTGTTCTGTCGGGGTTTTTAACTGCCTGTCTTTTGGCGACCTGACCGATCATTCTTTCACCTGTCTTTGAAAATGCAACAACTGACGGAGTTGTTCTTGCGCCCTCAGCGTTAGCGATAACTACAGGTTCACCACCTTCGATAACTGCTACACATGAGTTTGTTGTACCTAAGTCAATACCAATAATCTTTGCCATAATATAATACCTCCGAATAAATTTTTATTTTAATTTTTATGTTTAACTGATAAATCAGTTTGCAACCTTAACCACAGCGTGTCTTAAAACCTTATCACCAAGCTTATAGCCTTTATTGAATACCTCAGCGATAACATTTTCGCCCAAAGTATCATCTTCCACGGACATTACCGCATTGTGGAAATTAGGGTCAAATTCTTCACCTTTTTCGCCGAAAGCCTCGACACCCAATTTTTTAAGTATCTCGATGAAACTGCTGTTTATCATCTCCATGCCTTTTCTATATGTTTCGGCGTCTGCTTGCTGAACATTCAGTGCTCTGTCAAAATTATCCAAAACAGGTAAAAGCTCGCTTAAACAGGAAACCTTCGCATCAGCGTAAATGTTTTCCTTTTCCTTTACTGAACGCTTTCTGTAATTGTCATATTCTGCCAAAGTTCTGATGTGTGCCTCTTTGGCGGCAGCAAGCTCTTTTTCAAGCTCTGCGATTTTTGTTTCCGATTCATCTACGGGAGTTTCATCAGTTTGTGTTTCTTCGATGATATCTTCGTTTTTTTCGATTGATTCTTTTGCCATTGCTTATTCCTCCAATGTATCTGTTAACATTTCACCTACAAGAGAAGTGAGATATTCAATGCTGGGAATGACTTTTGCATAGTCGAGTCTGGTAGGTCCGATAATTCCGATGGTACCGCCGTCATGACCGCCGATGGAGTACCGTGCGATAATCATACTTGAGTTTTCTAACTGTCGGTACATATTCTCCTTACCGATGATGACGTTAAGTCCGGGTTTGTCGGTGGAGATGGCTCTTTCGAGCTTATCCTTTTCATCGAAAAATTGCATCATTTCATAAATGCTGTTTCCGAATTCTCTGTGGTGTAAAAGATTTTGTTCACCCTCAAGTCTGATTTCGGCTTGCATTGCCTGGGCGGCTATGTCGGCCAAAACCACAAACAGGGGACTCATCGAAAGAGCATTTGCACCCAAAGAAGCTACCAAGGTCTGTATCATAACTGTTCCTACGTCGGAAACAGGTCTGCCGATGAAGCATTCATTCACGATATCATAAAAGGTGTTTACCATATCCCGTGTTATTTCAGTGTCTGTTTTGCATATTCCGTTTTTAATGATTCCTGAGGAAGTCATCATAACTATCATAGCAATTCTCGTTCCGACGGGCATAAGCTCAATATGCTTTATTGTCGCTCCTTCGTCAGTGGGCGTTGTGGCCAAGGCGGCACATCCTGTAATTTTTGCCAACATTTCGCCTGCTTTTTCCAAAAGCTTGTCAGGACTTCCCGTAAACCGTTCAAGCTCTCGTTTTATGCCGGATCTTTCTTCATCGGAAAGCTGATTGGTGTTCATCAGATGATCGATATAGTATCGATATCCCTTCTGTGACGGAACACGTCCGGCTGATGTGTGAGGTTGGTCGAGATAGCCCATTTCAGCTAATTCGCTCATTTCATTTCTGATGGTTGCTGAAGAAACGGATATGGGCAAACATTGCATTATAAGCTTCGAGCCTATTGGTTCGCCTGTTTTGATATATTGCTCGACGACTGCGGCAAGTATCATTTCTTTACGCTTTGCCAATTCCATTTCTTCACACTCCTTCTGACTAAAGATCTTGATTTGCTTTTCTTATGTTTTAGCACTCTTTGTGTTCGAGTGCTAATCACTGTCATCAATATACTATCTTTGCTAAAAAATGTCAAGAGAAAAAAGCAACTTTTTTCAAAAAACTTTAAAAAAAGCTGCTTTTTAACTTCCGTTTAAGTTGTTTTTACTTTATTTTTTACAATAAATGAATTTTCTGTCCTGCATAATTGCTTTTATCTTCCCATCTTCAACTAGAGACTGAAGAACATTTCTCAGCATAATAGAATAGCTTACATATTTTTCTGTTCGTATATCGAGAGAAAGTGAGTCGAGAAGAGCTGTAAACATATCGTCGAAACCGATACCGCTGCAAAGTTTGTAAACAGTTTCCTTTAATTCTTCCAACTTACTGATATTATAGTCGGCAAGCGGAGTAATATCCGCAAGGGGCTCATTGTGAGAAGGAATAAAAACATCTGCTTTTATATCTTTTATCTGTTTCAGCGTTTCGATGCTTTTATTAACATCATGAAAAAACGGTACCTTGAATTCCGTCCATGTCTTTTCCGAAAGCACGCTGTCAGCAACAAATACGACACCGTCTTCAGTTTTAACACCTATCATATCAAAGGCGTGGCCGGGAAGATTGATTATTTCCAATCCCTTCGGTAAATTTTCTTCGTTCAGTGTTTCTATAACTGTAGGCTCCACAGTGAAAAACGGGTTTCTCGTTTTATCTGTATCTATACCTGCGAAATAAAATGAGCCCTCAAGGTCAGGTTGTGCTATAAATGGCTTTTCTTTTTCGGTTGATAATATTTTACAGCCGTATTTTTCACGAAAAAATTTGTTTCCGCAGATGTGATCAACATGGCAATGAGTGCAAATTATTGTATCGACCGTCAGGTTTTCCGATTCAAGATAATTATTGACCGCTTTTGCCATCCTTTTGTGGTCAGTGCCGTCAATCAGGACAATCTTATTATCCTTGAGGCGGTAAATTCCGATGTTTGTAAAAGCTTCGAAATAATAGGTGTTTCCTTTTATATGCTTAACTTCAAACATTGATATGCTCCTTTTTATTGAAAATCTAATTTATTTGTGCTACAATTCATACAGAATATATAACTTGAGAAGGTGTAATATGAAAATCGGAATTGCAGGCTCACGCTCTCTCGATGTGCCGATTCCCGAAAATTTGATAAAGACGGATAACGTATCTATGATATATACGGGCGGAGCCGCAGGAATAGACAGGCGCGTTCGTGATTTCGCCGTAAAAAAAGGAATACAGGTGACTGAAATCCTTCCCGAATATGATCTTTACGGAAAATATGCACCGCTTGTAAGAAATGAATTGATTGTCCGTTTGAGTGATACGGTATATATTTTTTGGGACGGAAAAAGCCACGGTACGGACAATGTAATTAGCTTGTGCAGGGATAAAAATAAACCCTTTGAGGTTTTTTTGTGGACCGGAAAAGATTTTTCAGCTACGGACAAATATTAAAAGAAAGCAGCTGCGTATGTAACTGCTTTTTATTATATATTATTATCATCTGAAAATCAACAAATAAATATTCTTATTATTGTTTTTGATTTTTTTATATGATAAAATGGTTGTATAATAAATATGAAAAAAGGGGGGATTTCTGTGCCTGAAAATAAAAAGCTTCCGATTTTACGCAGTAAGGCTATGAAGCTGCCTCTTACACCCGGTGTATATATAATGAAAAATAAAGACAATGAAATTATTTACATCGGCAAAGCAAAAAAACTGAAAAACCGTGTCAGTCAGTATTTCGGTTCTCAGAGAGGTCACAGCACCAAAGTCAGAAAAATGGTTGAACATGTGGATGATTTTGACTATATTCTTACTGACAGTGAATTTGAAGCGTTGGTCCTCGAATGCAGTCTCATCAAACAAAATATGCCAAAGTATAATATTCTGCTCAAAGACGATAAGGGCTACAGTTATATAAAAATAACCAAAGGTCCTTGGGGAAAGATATCACCTTGCTTTCGGAAGGACGATCCCGATGCGGATTATCTTGGTCCCTATACCGGTAATTATTCCGTAACCAATGCATGTTCCCGTGCGGCGGAAATTTTCCGTCTCCCCACCTGTAACAAGATGTTTCCGCGAGATATAAAAAGCTCCCGACCGTGCCTTAACTACTTCATATCCCGATGCAGTGCACCCTGTGCCGGCAAAATAAGTCAGGCTGAATATGAAGAAAATCTTAAGAGTGCTGTGGAATTTCTTAAAAATCCGGATGCTTCGGCAGTAAAAGAACTTCGTGATGAAATGGAAAAAGCATCGGAAAATCTTGACTTTGAAAAAGCTGCAAAGCTTCGTGATCGTATTAAGGCAATCGAAAGAATTTCACAAAAACAAAAGGTTGTAGTTAATTCTGAAGGTGATGAGGATGTATTTGCTGTCGCACAAAGAGGTAATAAAGCGTGTCTGTCGGTGCTTTCTTTTGAACAGGGTGCGCTGAAAAACAGCGAACATTTCATTTTTGAAACCAGTGAGGAGCTTTCGGATGAAAGAATGTCTCTTATTACCTCATATTATTCTCTTGACAGAAAGATTCCGCCGCTTATCATTGTTGACGGTGAAGTAAATGACATCGAGTTGGTGGCACAGTGGCTCACAGAGAAAAGAGGCAAAAAGGTAAGTATTATTATTCCTCAGAGGGGAGATAAAGTGAGGCTCGTGCAGATGTGTCTTACAAATGCAGCGCAGAAGCTAAGTGAACATTTGGGCTTTTTCGGTGCTGATACGGCTGTTCTTGATGAACTGAAAAAGATGTTGGGTCTCAAAAAGACTCCCGAATATATAGAAGCTTATGATATTTCTCATACTGCAGGCAGTGACAATGTCGCCGGCATGGTTGTTTTCAAGGATGCAAGACCAATGCGAAGTGCGTATAAGCGTTTTTCCATAAAATCCTTTTTGGGACAGGATGATTACGGCTCCATGCGTGAGGTGATAAGTCGTCGGCTTAACCGTTATATTGAAAATGAAGGCAGTGAAGAAGGTTTCGGAAAATTGCCTGACCTTATTCTTCTTGACGGCGGTCAGGGACAGGTAAGTGCCGTCAAACCGATAATAGATGCGTTCGGATTGGATATTCCTGTTTTCGGCATGGTAAAAGATTCAAAACATCGCACCAGAGCAATAACCGACGAGGGTCAGGAAATATCTATAAACTCCGGGAGACGAGTGTTCACTCTCATTTCTTCTATACAGGAAGAGGTGCACCGTTTTGCGATAACTTACCATAAAACAAAACACAGTAAAAACAGTCTCGTCCTTTCACTCACAAAAATACAAGGGATTGGTGAAAAAAAGGCAACAATTCTTTTAAAGCATTTTAAAACTCTTTCAGCAATAAGAACTGCTGACCGTGAAACTCTGAAATCCGTCAAAGGCATAAGTATCAGGGATGCTGAGAATATTTATTTGTATTTCAATGAGTCTGATTAAGTGAAGTTTTTTGTCGATTTGTGTTGATTTTTTTCACTTCATATGCTATAATGTCAAAAAATCAATCAAAGGAGAATTAACATGCTTGCAGATAATCTCAGGATATTAAGAAAAAGTTTTAAGCTTACACAGCAGGAAGTAGCTGACATTCTCGGTGTGGACAGAAGCACCTACACTTTTTATGAGGCGGGTAAAAGCACCCCGTCCAAAGAAAATATTGTAAAGCTCTGCGATATTTTTAATGTCACGGTAGGATATCTTTTCGGTGTGGAAAAAAACTGCCCCGAACTCAAGGTCGCAAGTCGCTCTGATAAAGTCAGAGAAAGCCTCGACGGCCTGAATGAAATATCGAGAAATGAAAAGTTTATTCTTATGGCATACAGAAGTCTCGACGGGGAAAAAAAGGAACAGTTTGTTGATGCGGTTAAGGATATACTTAAAGAGCTTAAATAATCATATTATTTTCATTAAAAATATTGACAAAACCTTCAATTGATTATATACTGAAAGTACCAAATATTAGGAGGTTTTTAAAATGAAAAAACTTATTTCAATTTTCCTTGCAATTTTAATGATGTTCTCATTCGTTACTGTTGCTTTCGCCACAGAAGCAGCTCCTGAGGCAGGAACAGAAACCACAGCACCCGAAACAGAAAACACACCTGAAACTGTTGTACCTGATTTGGGTGAATACGATTGGCTTCTTGACCTTCCTTTCTGGACTGTAGGTCCTGCATTCAAATTTGCAAAGATCGCTCTTAAGCTCGTTAATGTTTTCCTTAAGGTTGCCAAAATCTTCGGTCTCGTTGACAAAGATATGGGTGATTACATTATCGATGCTATCGTGGATATGATTATGGATGCTCAGAACGGTGAACAGACAGAGGATGTTACTGAAGCACCTGAGGCAGAAACTACAGCACCTATAGTGGCATAAAATTTATTACATAATGATTACAGCATCCTTTCGGGATGCTGTTTATCTTTTAATAAAAATGAAATAAATTTACGTATTTGATTAAGAAAAATTTAATATCTGATTTAATAAATTTTTTCTATTGACAAAAAGATAACAATGGGTTAAAATTGAGATACTAAATTTAAGGAGGACTATAAAATGGAATTTATCGGCAAACTTTATCTTCAGATTTTAAACTTAATCCTTGATCTTCTTACAGCTTTCGGTGCTGACACCGCAGTTGTTCAGGGTCTTATTGACGATTATAATGCAGCTCTCGAAGATAAAGAAGCAGAAACAGTTTGATTTGCAACTTTTCTCAGTCCCGCGGTTTTTGCCGTGGGATTTTCTTTTTTTAAAACAATTAATTAAACTTTATTTAAATAGCTTTACATAGAATAAATGATGCTGTAAAATAAAATAAAAAAAGAGGGGGATTATTATGAACAATTTTCTCGAATATATTGAAAAATCCTTTGAAAATATGAAGGAGACAGAATCTCTTTATCTGTATAAACAAAAGCTTATCGCAAAGATGACAGAAAGGGCAAACGAGCTTGTCGCTGCCGGTCTAAAGGATGATAAAATCATCTGTGCCATTATTATGGATGAATACCCTGATCTTGTAAAAAATTATAAAGCATCGATGAAGGAAAAAGCTACAGTCAGCAAGAAAACGAAAACAGGCTCGCTTATGACTGTCGGAGCTTTAGGCGGCATTTTCGGAGCGGTTTGCCTTTATCTTGCAGTGAGTTTCCTTACGGGTGCATGGAATAAAAGCTGGATGCTTCTTCTCGGCGGAATTTTTGCGGTGCTTGTTTTAATTTTCGTAACTGTTTCCGGAAAACTGACAAAAAAATCCGGGAAATTCGGTTTAATATCACGTATTCTTTGTATGTTTGCCGTTTTTCTGATTGCCGTATACATGTTCCTTTTTACTACTGTGATTGTTCCCGTTTCGGGTAATTGGATTATATTTATACTTTCCGTTCCTTTTGCTATGATATTTGATATGCTTCTTTCCTATAAATTTAATAAAAAGACAGGAATTTTCAGTATTCTCCTTTATATTCCCGTAATTTTTACTTTGTTTTATGTTGTTTTGGGTGTAGCAAAGGTGTTGCCGTGGCATCCCGGATGGTTACTTATTCTTTTTGGTATTTTGGTTGATTTTGTCGTTGTTGCCGTCAGACTTGTTTCCGGCACGAAAGTTAAAGAGGAGGAAGATGCATGGAGCGAAGATTAAATGCCGAACTATGGGACAAGATGCATTATCTTTTCCGTGACTTCAATGACAGAATGGTACATCTTGAGCTTCATTATGATTATGAAATAAACTTTGAAGCTTTCAGAACCGTGCTTATATGTTTTTTTGAAAAGGCTCCTGTTTTTCATTCGAGCTTTGTTGACAATAAGGTAAGACCTTATTGGGAAGTAAAGCCCTATGATATTGATGATGCCATCACTCTTAAAAATATTGATGACAGTGAAGTTGAAAGAGAGGTTGACTCTTTCCTTACACAGTACATACCTCCCGAAAGCGATTTACAAATGAAGGTTGGCGTGTTTTATCACGGCGGAAAAACCACACTTTGTTTTGTGGAAAATCATATGTGCATGGATGGCGGTGATTTCAAATATTTTATCTCTGCTTTTTGCAAAAACTATAACGATTATGTAGAGCACGGAATATTGCCTCTTAATTTCAAGGAAGGTTCACGTTCTTACGAATCGGTTTACGGTGATTTTACTCCCGCTCAGAAAAAAATGGCAAGGAATCTTTATAAAAATGTCTGTGCAAAGGATGATCACAAATTTCCTCTCACTGAGGACAGAGCAGAGGATAAAAGCTTTATTGCACGCAGAAAGATTTCTGAAGATGATTTTTTTGCACTTAAGCAAATCGGTAAAAAATACGGTGCAACATTAAACGATGTACTTGTTGCGGCTTACTTTGACGCACTTTATAAGCTTGCCTCTTATGATCCCGACGACAGTGTTACCATTTCCTGCGCCATTGATCTGCGCCGTCATATCAAAGACAGCTCAGAACAGGGTATCACAAACCATACAGCTTTTATGCAATGCAGAATCCCACGTTTGGGAGATGATATAATTGAAACGCTGAAATATGTCGTAAATTCTGCAAATCTTTTCAAAAAAGATAAATTTATGGGGCTTTACGGATTGCCGCTTCTGCGCTTCGGTTATAAAATTTTGCCTCATGCTGTAAGTGAAGAAATTATCAAAATCGGATATTCTAATCCGCTTCTCGCAATGAGTAATATCGGAATTCTTGACCATAAAGCGCTTGCTTTGGAGGGTCATGAGCCTACTGACGGCTTTATGACGGGTGCGGTAAAGTATAAGCCGTATGTCCTGCTTTCGGCTACCTCGATGAAAAATGTTATTACTCTTTCCATGTGTGTCAGAGGTAATGATGATGATAAACGAATAGTTGAGCGTTTCTTTGACTTGTATGAGGAAAGTGTTTGCAAACTTAAAAATTCATAATTTTTACGGGTGTTCTTCGGAACACTCTTTTTTTATACATAAAAACAACTGACAGGGACAAAATAACTTTTGAAAATACAGTTTTACAGAAAGCGGGAATTATTATGAGCGGGGAATACATAATTGAAATGGTGGGAATTACAAAGGAATTTCCCGGTATAATTGCCAATGATAATATAACTCTTCAGCTTAAAAAAGGAGAAATTCATGCACTTTTAGGTGAAAACGGCGCGGGTAAAAGTACACTTATGTCTGTTCTTTTCGGAATGTATCAGCCTGAAAAGGGTGTAATAAAAAAGAACGGTAAGCCTGTTAAAATATATGGACCGAATGATGCGACGGCACTTGGAATAGGAATGGTCCATCAGCATTTTAAGCTGATAGATGTATTTACGGTGTTAGATAATATTATTCTCGGTGCAGAGACAACGAAAGTCGGTTTTATTGAAAGGAAAGCTGTAGAAAGTAAAGTGACGGAATTAAGCGAAAGGTACTCGCTCAAAATTGACCTTCATAAAAAAATAGAAGATATCAGTGTCGGTATGCAGCAAAGAGTGGAAATACTTAAAATGCTCTACAGAGATAACGAAATATTGATTTTTGACGAACCGACTGCTGTACTTACTCCTCAGGAAACCGCCGAACTGATGAATATTATGCGTAAATTTGCCCAAGAAGGAAAATCCATCCTCTTTATAACTCATAAGCTTAATGAAATTATGTCAGTTTCAGACAGAGTGAGTGTTATAAGAAAAGGAAAGTATATAGGAACAGTTGAAACCAAGGAAACGACAAAAGAAGAACTTTCAGAAATGATGGTAGGCAGACCCGTTGAACTTTCGGTAAAAAAAGAAAAAGCAAAACCGAAGCATTCTGTTTTGAGGGTTGAAAACCTGTCTGTCGGAGGGAAAAATTCGGGCAAAGGTGCTGTCAACGGAGTTTCATTTGAGGTAAAAAGCGGTGAAATATTGGCGATTGCCGGCATCGACGGTAACGGTCAGTCAGAGTTAATCAAAGGTATTACAGGTCTCGAAAAAATAAGCGGTGGCAGAATATTTTTATGTGATGAAGATATTACAGATTTCTCAGTACGAAAAAAACTTCAATCGGGTATAAGTCATATACCTGAGGACAGACATAAACACGGATTGGTTCTTGATTTTTCTTTGGAGAATAACTGCGTGCTTCAGCGTTATTTTGAAGAAGAGTTTCAACAAAAAGGCTTTATAAAAAATTCGGCAGTCAGAAAATACGCAACTGATCTTATTGATTTGTTTGACATACGTTCAAATCAGGGTCCGGTAACTCTTACAAGGAGCATGTCCGGCGGTAATCAGCAAAAAGCGGTTATCGCCAGAGAACTTGACAGAAATCAGCCTTTGATAATTGCTGTTCAGCCGACGAGAGGTCTTGATGTCGGTGCTATAGAAAATATACATCGTGAGCTCGTAAAAAAAAGAGATGAGGGAAAGGCGATACTTCTTGTATCCTTTGAACTTGAAGAAGTAATGAATGTTTCCGACAGAATACTCGTAATTTATGAGGGCGAAATAGCAGGGGAGTTTTATCCGGATAAAACCACAGTTTCTGAATTGGGACTTTATATGGCGGGCACCAAAAGAAAAGAGGAGAGCGATTCCGATGAGCAAAAATCATGAAATCAGATCAAAGATAAAGCATGTATATTCAAAGGACGGAACAAAAACTGCTCTTGCATCTTTGCTTTCAATTGCAACAGGTCTTGCAGTTGGAGGGATTATTATAATGCTTGTGTCGGTTTTTAATTCTGACATCGGACTTAAGGGCGGCATTGAAGGACTTAAGCTTATATTCTTCGGTGTATTCAATAAAGGAAGAGATGCTTTTGGAGAGCTTGTTTTCGGATTTAATCCTGTAAATATAGGTAACCTCCTTTTTAGAGCGACACCTGTAATAATGACCGGTCTTTCGGTTGCGGTAGCTTTCAAAACAGGACTGTTCAATATTGGAGCTCCCGGTCAGTATCTGGCCGGTACGGCAGCAACATTAATTTTGGCACTTAAAATTCCGGGGTATATAATTCCTCCTTTTGCAATTTGGATTATCGCTTTTGTCGGTGGTATGGCAGCGGGTGCTTTGTGGGGTGCCATACCGGGTATATTAAAAGCATATCTTCGAATAAATGAGGTTTTAGCATGTATCATGACTAACTGGATTGCAGCAAACGGAGTAACATGGATTTTTGAAAACAGTACCTTGCGTAACGGCGGTGAGTCGGGTAAGGTTGGTTTCATTATGAAAACGACAGCCAACGGAGTGGCAACGGCTAAATTCGGTCTTGATAGGATATTTCCGGGTTCGCAAGTTAACGGCGGTTTTTTTATAGCTGTAATTTTTGCGATTCTTGTTTATATAATTATAACTAAAACAGTTTTGGGATATGAAATGAAAGCGTGCGGATATAATAAGGATGCGGCAGAGTATGCGGGAATTAAAAGTAAAAGGATGATAGTTTTTTCGATGGCGTTTGCCGGTGCTTTGTCAGGCGGCGGTGCTGCTCTTTACTATCTTTCGGGCAACACGGAGTTTTTTTGGTCAACTTATCAGTCGTTACCTACAGAAGGCTTTAACGGCATACCGATTGCGCTTCTTGCGAGCAATAATCCGATAGCGGTAATATTTACCGGTTCGTTTATGTCCGTTCTTTCCGTTGCAGGACAACAGCTTAAAAACCTGACTTCATATAATGAATATATAACTGATATCATTATCGGTATTATCGTATATCTCAGTGCATTTTCACTTGTAATAAAAAATTTTATCTCATCGGATAAAAAAATACTCAGGAGAAAAGCTTCGTCTGCCGATGAAAACACACATTCAGATGAAGAAATAATTACCCAGGCTCATATTCAGTCAGAGGAAGGAGACGGTGCATAATGGAATTTCTTATTCAGCAAACTCTGACTTATGCTGTTCCGCTGCTGATTGTGGCACTTGCCGGTGTGTGTGCCGAAAGAAGCGGTATAGTAAATCTGGCACTTGAAGGTATAATGATATTCGGTGCCTTTGTGGGTGTTCTTTTTATCAAAATAATGCAGGATACGGATACTTTTGAGAGAGAACAGGCACAGGGTCTGATGCTGCTCACCATGCTTGTTTGTGCTGCGGCGGGAGCTGTGTTTTCTCTTCTTCTGTCTTACGCAGCAATAAATCTTCGTGCAAATCAGACGATAGGCGGCACAGCTCTTAATATGCTTGCTCCGGGTTTTGTTCTTTTTGCTACCAATGTTTTGGTTAATCAGAATGTTCTTACCATGTCTGAGGGTGATGCGGCAAGCTGGTTTATGCTCAAAAGAAGCACTTTTGGCTTTTCTAAAACAGAAGAACTGAATTTTTTTGAAAATACATTTTTAGTAAAAAATTATTTAACAACTTATATTTGTATTGGACTTTTTATAGTGCTTTCTGTTATAATGTATAAAACAAGATTCGGATTACGCCTTCGTGCCTGCGGTGAAAATCCTCAGGCGGCAGATTCAGTAGGTATAAACGTTCTGAAAATGCGATATGCGGGGACCACAATTTCGGGCGCACTTGCAGGGATAGGCGGTTTCGTTTTCGCACTTACCACAGCAAACTGCTCTTCAACGGGTGATGTGGCTGGCTTCGGCTTTCTTGCTCTTGCTGTAATGATTTTCGGGAATTGGAACCCTTGGAGTATTGCGGTTACAGCTTTTATTTTCGGACTTTTCAAATGCGTTGCCGCTGCCTATTCAACCATCGATATAAACGGTGACGGTGTATATGCTTTAGCTGAAATTGGTCTGAGTACAAATTTTTACCGTATGCTACCATATGTAATCACGCTTATTGTTCTGGCTTTTACCTCGAAAAGCTCAAGAGCACCGAAGGCATCCGGCGTACCATATGATAAATCATTAAGATAAAAGAAAGGAAAATAAACATTATGAGAATTTACGACATCATATCTCATAAAAGAGACGGGCATGAATTGACCGATGAAGAAATACGCTTTTTTATTGACGGATACGTTAAAGGTGAAATAAAGGATTATCATGCCTCTGCTTTGCTTATGGCTGTGTATCTTAACGGAATGAGTGACAGAGAAATGGTAACTCTTACTCTCGAAATGGCAAAATCCGGGGACATGCTTGACCTGAGCATGATTGACGGTATTACTGTCGATAAACATTCCACGGGCGGTGTCGGAGACAAAACTACACTTATTGTTACTCCTGTTGTGGCTTCTTTAGGTGCCAAGGTTGCCAAAATGAGCGGAAGGGGTTTGGGGCATACCGGCGGTACTGTTGATAAGCTTGAATCAATAGATGGCTTTAATGTCGAGCTTAGTCCCGATGAATTTATATCTACAGTAAAGAGGACGGGAATTTGTGTCGTGGGGCAGACAGGAAATCTTGCTCCTGCAGACAAAAAGCTGTATGCCTTGCGAGATGCTACGGCAACTGTAGGATGTATGCCTTTGATTGCTTCGAGCATTATGAGTAAAAAGCTTGCCGCAGGTTCTCAATGTATCGTTCTCGACGTCAAATACGGAAGCGGCGCTTTTATGAAAACCAAAGCTGATGCCGAAGAGCTTTCCGCAAAAATGGTGGAAATCGGCAAAATGGCAGGCAGAAAAATGGCTGCCGTAATCTCCGATATGGATACACCTTTAGGTAAAAATATCGGAAATACTCTCGAAATAACCGAAGCTGTAGAAACTCTCAGAGGACAGGGCAGTGCAGATCTTCGTGAGGTAAGTCTGACCTTAGCCGCTAATCTTATTTCTCTTGCGAGAGATATCGAATATTCTGAAGCAAGACAGCTTTGTGAAAATGTTCTTGATGACGGATCAGCATATAAAAAATTTATGGAATTTATCTCTGCACAGGGCGGTAATGCGGAAATGGTGGCAGATATACGCAAACTTCCTGTTGCAAAAATTATCCATCGGGTTATTGCTCCGAAAAGCGGTTATCTTTCGAATACGGACGCAGAAAAAATCGGTTCTGCAAGTGTCATTTTAGGTGCCGGCAGAGTTAACAAGGAAGATAGCATAGATTACACTGCCGGAATAATTCTTCGTAAAAAGAAAGGCGATAAAATAACAGCCGGGGATGTTATTGCCGAATTCCATACAAACGATGAAAAAAGAATCACTGATGCAGAAAATGTATTTTTCGAGGCGATTACTTTCTCCGAAAAATTACCCGAAAAAACTGAATTAATATATAAGGTAATCAGATGAATTGAATGAGCAGTGCAAAGGTTTTATCTTTGCACTGCTTTTTATATGATTTAGAATAAATTTATAATCTGCTACTTGAAATATCTAATGTGTTGATATATAATACATATTGCGTTCGCGCGGTCAGTTCGAAACCTTCCTGACCTAAACCGACCAAGGTCATCGGTTTAAAATCAAAACTAAAGGAGTTAAAAATGAATATGTCAAAAAAAATACACCGACTTGTTTTGTCGGGAGTTATCGCTGCTTTATATGTGGGTCTTACTTTCGTTCAGGAGATGATCTTTCCCACAAGCGCCACAATGGCTGTGCAGTTCCGAATTTCAGAGGCACTTACGGTTCTTTCTTTGTTTACCCCTGCTGCTATACCGGGTCTTACTGTAGGATGCTTTATTGCCAATTTTTCGGTGATGGGTGCGTTACCCACAGACATTATTCTCGGCTCGTTGGCGTCTTTTTTTGCCTGTCTGTTTATGTACAAATTACGAAACGTGACCGTTAAAGGCTTTCCTTTTTTATCATTGCTGATGCCGGCGGTATTCAACGGAGTAATTATCGGTGCCGAAATCGAGATCTTTTTCATAGAGGGACCCTTTAATTTTTTGAGCTTCCTTACTCAGGCAGGACTCGTAGCTTTGGGTGAATTGGGAGTTCTTTATACTCTCGGCGCCGCACTTGTCAAATCGATAAAAGGTGTGAAAATCGGCAGATATCTTTACGGCGTTTAATTATTTTAATTAAATATAAAAATCCAAGGAGGAAACAAACCAATGGAAAACAAACTCACCAAAAGAACATGGCTGAATATTATCGTTTTCAGCTTTATGGGCGGTATTGCATGGAACCTTGAAAATATGTACTTCAATACCTTCCTGTTCGATTCAGTCTATGACGGTGTGTCAAAGGCGAAGCTTGAAGAATGGGGTATAATGGCTCCCACCACTGCAATCAGCCGTATGGTTGCACTTTCGGCAATCACTGCTGTTGTTACTACATTTATTATGGGTACACTCAGTGAAAAAATGAAAAAACGTAAGGTGTTTATCTCCGTCGGTTATATCGTATGGGGTGTAATTACCGCTTCATTCGGTTTTATATCCAAAGAAAATATCGCTGCTCTTTTCGGACTCTCAGATGATGCAAAAATTCTTCTTTTCACTGTATGGGCAGTTATCATTATGGATATGGTAATGACATTTATGGGCTCTACGAGTAATGACTCCGCCTTCAATGCATGGACAACTGATGTAACTAATCCTGTGGTCAGACCTACTGTAGAGACGGTTCTTCTCTTTGTCGGTCTTTTTGCTATGCTCGCTGTTATGGGCGTGGGCAGTCTTTGTCAGGCTGATGTCGTATCATATCAGGTGTTCTTCCTTGGTTTGGGTATAATCGTAAGCTTAAGCGGTGTTTTCGGTTTGTTTGCACTTAAGGATCCTGAAATTAAAGGCGAAAAAACAAACTCAAATTATTGGAGTGATCTTTTTTACGGCTTCAGACCTTCGGTTGTGAAGGAAAACTCGATGCTTTATCTTGCTTTGGCCGCAATCTGTATCTACAATATCGCTATCCAGGTTTTCTTCCCGTATCTTTTCGTTTATCTCGGAAGTGTTATTCTTCCCGGTGCGGTGTTTGATGTGAAAACCATCGTTATTGCAGTTCTTGCTGTTTCAGGTCTTGCAGCAGGTGTAATCCTTCTTCTCAAAGCATCAGGCAAAAACAAGGTAAATGCTTATATTATTACGATCGTGCTCTTTATAGCCGGTCTCGCTGTTCTTTCGACATCAACAAATATAGCGGTTGTTCTTATAGGTATTGCACCTACACTCATCGGCTATGTTGTACTTCAGATTCAGCTCAATGCTTCTGTCCGCGATTACATTCCCGAAGACAAGGTTGGTCTTTTCCAGGGCATCAGAATGATTTTCTTTGTCCTTATTCCCATGGTTGTCGGTCCTTGGCTCGGTGATATTGCCTGCCGTACCTCGAACTTTACCATTATTGAATACGGCGAAGAAAAGCTTGTGCCTTCAACCAGCATGTTCTTCTATGCTGCGATTGTTGCTTTGCTTATTTTCGTTCCTCTTTATCTGCTTATGCGTAAGGATGAAAAGGGCTCAGGAAACAATAAAAATAAGTTCATACCTGCAATCATCGTTGCGGTAATAACAATCATTGTGGCAGCAGTTGTCGTTAATCTTATCGGCAACGGTGCTGCAGCTCCCACAGATATTTTACCGTCCGATGTTGCAGAGACGACAGCTGCCTTGATGCAATAAAATAAAAAGCAGTTAAGCTTTCGAGCTTAACTGCTTTTTCAATTTAGAATCAATCGAGAATGTAAAGACCGGACTTCAGCCACACAAATTCTCTTCCCATTACGTTGATGTATTTGTATACCTTTTCATTGAAAACTCTGTAATCTCTGACTGAGTTTGTCTGTATGTTCAAAGTACGGATTTTTTTTGAAGACTGATTGCATATATAAAGTGTATTTCCCTGAAGGGACACTGCACAGGGGTTTTCAAAGGCTGTAGCATCTCCGCCGCCAACTCTGAGCAAAATTCTGCCTTCACGGGGAGAGTATTTTATTATAGCGTTTTCTGACGGGACAGCGCACCATACATAAGCACCGTCGACGGCTATATCGCATACGGGAGAGCCGTGGTAGGTGAGCAGAGAGGAAACATTGAGCGAGCCGTCCGTGTTAAAGATGTTATATTCACCGTTGGGAAATATAGCCATAATTCTGCCGTCGCCCAAAACACCCACATCACATGAAACGTAATCACCCAATTGCTGTGCGATTTCTTCGTATTCGTATCCGAATTTAACTTTGAGAAAGACGGATTTTTTAATGTGTGTGAATTTATCGTTAATTGCATCGTAGCCGTAAAAATTAGCTTTGAGCTTACCGTCATCGGTTAAGCTTTTGGTGGCGAAAACAAAACCGTTTTTAAAGGGAGTAATATTTAAAATTTCACCCGAAAATACTATTTCCATTGTATTTGTTTATCCTTTCTTTGCTTTGATAAAACATCATAAGCCACAATAATCTACACTATATAATACATTATAATTCTGTTTTGGTCAAGAGCGAAAAATAACAATAAATGGTATCAGTCGGAATAAACTTTTGGTTAAAGTAAAATATTTATATATCAGTGTAAAAAACTCTTGTTTAATGTTGACAAAATAACACTTTTCAAGTACAATTAGATTGTAAAAATTGAAGACATAAATCTTCGGAGAATAGTATTTGTGTTTTCGGAATATTAATTGTTATGAGATATAATTCTATGGAGATGAGAGAATAGATAAAATATCCCATCCGTGGGGTTACTGTATCTGTTTTTTCGTTTTTTCTTTTATGTCACGTAACAAAGGAGGAAAAGAAAATATGAGTGAAAAATTGATCCTGTCCCTTGACCAAGGTACCACAAGCTCAAGAGCGATTGTTTTTGATAAAAAAGGAAATATTATCGCTAAAGCACAGAATGAATTCGAGCAAATTTATCCGAAAGCAGGTTGGGTTGAGCATGACCCTCTTAACATCCTTTACAGCCAGTTCAATTCCATTACAACTGTTCTGCGTTCCGGTAAATTCTCTGCTTCTGATATCGCAGGTATCGGTATAACAAATCAGCGTGAAACCACCATTCTTTGGGACAGAAGTACGGGAAAGCCTGTTTATAATGCGATAGTATGGCAGTGCAGAAGAACCGCTGATATGTGTGAAAAAATCAAAGAGGACAAAGAGCTTTGCGATTATATAACGGAGCATACAGGTCTTATTGTTGATGCTTACTTCTCTGCCACAAAAATCAAGTGGATTATTGATAATGTTCCCGGTGTAAAGGCTTTGGCTGAGACAGGACAGCTTCTTTTCGGTACAGTCGAAACCTGGCTTATATGGAATCTTTCCGGCGGAAAGACCCACGTAACGGATTATTCCAACGCATCAAGAACCATGCTCTTTGATGTAGACAAGCTCTGCTGGGACGAATACCTTTGTGAAAAGTTGGGTGTTCCTATGAATATCCTTCCTAAGCCTGTTCCTTCAAGCGAAATTTACGGTCAGGTTGCGAGCAACATTATCGGTATCGAAGAGCTTGCAGGTGTTCCCATCTGCGGTGCCATCGGTGACCAACCCTCCGCACTTTTCGGTCAAGCTTGCTTTAAACCCGGTATGTCAAAGAATACCTACGGTACAGGATGTTTCCTTCTTATGAATACAGGTAATAAGCGTGTTGTCTCAAAAAACAATCTTCTTACAGGTGTTGCTTGGAGCTATAACGGTGAAACCACTTATTCTATTGAGGGCAGTGCTTTCAATGCGGGTTCTGTTATAAAATGGCTTCGTGACGAGCTTCAGCTTATTGACAGCCCGAAAAGATGTGACGAGCTTGCAGAAAGTGTTGAGGATGCTAACGGTTGTTATCTTGTTCCCGCTTTTACGGGGCTTGGCGCACCTTATTGGGATATGTATGCCAGAGGATGTATTGTCGGTCTTACCAGAGGTGTAAACAGAAAGCATATTGCACGTGCTGTTCTGGAGTCCATCACTTATCAGATGACTGACCTTCTTGAGGCCATGAAGGATGATTCAGGGATCGATATTTCTGATCTTCGTGTTGACGGCGGCGCAAGTGTAAGCAATATTATGATGCAAATTCAGGCAAATATGGCACAGACAAAGGTTGACCGTCCAAAGACAGTTGAAACCACAGCTCTCGGAGCCGCATATCTTGCCGGTCTCGCTGTAGGAGTATGGGACAGCCTTGAGGACATCGAAGCTAACCGTGAGGTTGACCGTATCTTCGTTCCTGAAATGGGTATGGATGAAAGAAACAAGCTTTATGCAGGATGGAAAAAAGCTGTAACCAGAGCTATGGCTTGGGAAGAAAAAGAATAATAAGCAATTTAAGCGTTAATGCTTGAATATATAAAAGAAATAATTTTAAATAATAGGAGTGGATTAAAATGCCAAAAGTAATTCTCGACTGGAAAACCACACATGATTTTATCAAGGATGCCTTTATCGGTGTAGGTGTTCCTGCTGATGATGCAGAAATCGTAACTGACGTACTTCTTGAATCCGACAGAAGAGGTATCGAATCACACGGCTGTAACCGTTTTAAGCCTGTTTATATTGATCGTATCAATGCAGGTATTCAGCAGCCTGTAACAAATTTTGAAATTATCAAAGAAACACCTACCACTGCAGTAGTTGACGGTCATCACGGTATGGGACAGGTTATCGGCTACAAGGCTATGACCATGGCTATCAATAAGGCAAAAGAATACGGTATGGGTATGGTTGTTGTACGTAACTCCTGCCATTACGGTATCGCCGGCTATTATACCACCATGGCAACCAAGGCCGGATGCATCGGTATGACAGGTACAAACGCACGTCCTTCTGTTGCTCCTACACTCGGTGTTGAAGGAATGTTCGGTACCAACCCCTTTACTCTCGGTGTTCCTACTGATGAAGAATTTGACTTCAATTTTGACTGTGCAACATCAATTACACAGAACGGTAAGGTTGAATATTATGAAAGAATCGGTGAAGAAATTCACCCCGGTACTGTTATCGACCTCGACGGTAACCCTGTAGAAGGTGATGCAGGTGTTGCTCTTAAAAAAATCCGTCAGGGTACTGCTGCTCTTACCACTCTCGGCGGTATCGGTGAGGCTCTCGGCGGTTACAAGGGCTATGGCTTTGCTCTTTTCGTTGAATTCCTTTCCTCCATTCTTCAGGACGGTGCATACGGTAAGGATCTTGACGGTAAGGATGAAAACGGAAACATCCGTCCTTATCAGCTCGGTCACTTCTTTGTTGCTATCGATACCGAACACTTTATGGGTGAAGAAATCGCAAGAAAGAAGGCCGGTGACATTCTCCGTTCAATGAGAGCATCAAAGAAGGCTCCCGGTGAAGACAGAATTTACACAGCCGGTGAAAAGGAATATGACATCTGGATGCAGAGAAAAGACAGCGGCGTACCTATCAATGAGTCAGTTCAGGCTGAAATGAATAAGGTTCGTGACGACCTTGGTCTCACACAGTACATTTTCCCCTGGGAAAAATAATTTTTGACAGCTTTGCCGACGGGATTCGTTTCGTCGGCAACAGTACTTTTAAATTTTAGCGGATTAGGAGAGAATAATATGGATTATGCAAAAGAGTCATTAAGACTTCACGGTGAATGGAAAGGTAAAATAGAGGTTGTTGCAAGAGCTAAGGTAAAGGACAAAGAAGCTCTTTCTCTTGCTTACACTCCCGGTGTTGCGCAGCCTTGCCTCGAAATTCAAAAGGATATCAATAAATCTTATGAGCTTACCCGTCGCTGGAATACAATCGCTGTTGTAACTGACGGTACTGCTGTTTTGGGTCTCGGCGATATCGGACCTGAGGCAGGTATGCCGGTTATGGAAGGTAAGTGTGTTCTTTTCAAAGAATTCGGCGATGTTGATGCCATTCCTCTTTGTATCAGATCAAAGGATGTTGATACCATCGTTGACACCGTTGCTCTTATTTCGGGCTCCTTCGGAGGCATTAACCTCGAAGATATCGGTGCACCGAGATGCTTTGAAATTGAAAGAAAGCTCAAAGAAAAAACAGATATTCCCATCTTCCACGATGACCAGCACGGCACAGCAGTTGTATGCTCTGCCGCACTTATCAATGCTCTCAGGCTTTCAGGTAAAAAAATTGAAGACTGTGTAGCAGTTTTCAACGGTGCAGGTGCTGCGGGTGTTGCTATTGCCAAACTTTTTCTTGCTATGGGCATCAAGGATGTCATTATGTGTGACCGTAAGGGTGTTGTTCATAAAGACAGAGAGGGTATAGAAAACGAACCTGCAAAGGTTGAGCTTGCATCTTTCTCAAACAAATCAGGTGTCAAAGGTACTCTTGCCGACGCACTTAAGGGTGCGGATATCTTTATCGGTGTCTCCGCTCCCGGCTGCGTAACGCAGGATATGGTTCGTTCTATGGCAGACAAACCTATTGTATTCCCGATGGCAAATCCTGTTCCCGAAATTATGCCTGATGAGGCTCTCGCTGCCGGTGCCTGTGTTGTCGGTACAGGCAGAAGTGACT
This sequence comes from Clostridia bacterium, assembly GCA_017397845.1. Taxonomy (GTDB): domain Bacteria; phylum Bacillota; class Clostridia; order Oscillospirales; family Acutalibacteraceae; genus UBA6857. Next base: position 328,817 of record JAFQHU010000003.1, on the reverse strand, counting down.
TCCCTAATCAGATTAACAATGTTCTTGCTTTTCCCGGTATTTTCAGAGGTACACTTGACGTAAGAGCAAGTGATATCAACGAAGAAATGAAAATGGCAGCCGCAAAGGCTATTGCTTCGCTTGTCAGCGATGATGAGCTTTCGAGTGATTACATTCTCCCTGCTGCCTTTGATGAAAGAGTAGGTCCCACGGTTGCTGAGGCAGTTGCCAAAGCAGCAAGAGACAGCGGTGTGGCAAGAATATAAAAGGCTTAGGATACAAATCCTGATGTCAAAAATATGTGATATGTTAAAACCCATTGTTCGTAGGAACAATGGGTTTTAAAGTTAAGCTCTCTTTTATTATTTTTCTGCACTGGCTCTTCTGATGTAGTTTTTGAAGAAGATAAGTGCGTTTTCCATGCAGGATACAGGCAATCTTTCGTTAGTTCCGTGTGTACAGCGAAGGAGAGGTACATCAACCTTGAAGGGGGCATAGCGGTAAATGTTGTCACATATCGGCTCGTAGTTATAAGCATCTGTTCCGCCCATAACGAGGTATGGAGCAACAATTCCGTTCGGTTCGATAGCTTTGTTTATGTCAGAGATTATCTTATATGCTCTGGAATCGGTGGGTGAGAATTTTGATGCTTCCTTTGAGTTAAGAACATTGATTTCGATATCTTTGTATCTTACACATTTCCTGATGTGATCAACGAGATCCTGTTTAGTTGTTCCGGGCATAGCTCGGAAATTAACGGTAGCAGAGGCTCTTTGAGGAAGAACATTAGCTGCCGGGCTGCCCTGTGCCATCGTTACTGCTGTGGTAGTTCTAACGAGACAGGCACCGAAGGGAATAGCTTTGAATACTTCGAGAATGGCAGGCATAAGCAGAGGCATATTGCAGGTGATAAGACGTATGGGGTATGTGCATTCTCTGCCGATAGAATCGATAAGCATTTTCATATTTTCATTGAAATATGCTTTGAATTGATTTTTCTCAAGATCGGAAATCGCAGTGGCGAGTCTGCCTAATGCACTGTGTACAGGTGGTTGCGAGGAATGACCGCCCTTGGCATTTACTACTATTTCTATATCTGCATATCCTTTTTCTGCAACACCGACACCGACAAGATATTTGTCGTTAAGTACACCGGGTACATTGATAGGGATAATAGCACCGCCTTCGTCGATAACACTGTCGAGACGAATTCCTCTTTTCTGGAGAGTTACCATAAGATCGTGAGCTCCGTTTTTATCGTTAGCCACAACTTCCTCGTTGTCACCAAAGAGGAGATAGACATCTCTTTCGGGCCGGAATCCGTCCTTGAGAAGTGATTCAACTGATTCCATGACTGCAATAAGGTGATTTTTCATGTCAACAGTACCGCGTCCCCAAATAAACTCACCGTCATCATATCCGCTGAAAGCTTCGTGCTCCCAATCCTGTTCTGTGCCCTCTGAAACGGGAACAACGTCCTGATGAGCCAAAAGCGCAATCGGGTCAAGGTCATCTCTCGTTCCCTTCCAACGGTAAAGAAGATTTGCAGGAGGGACAATTTCTTTTTCGAGATTTTCTTTGATAAGAGGATAAGCCTCGTCTAAAAATTGGTGGAATTTTTCAAATTCATTCCAATTAACCTTTTCAGAGTCTCTGTAAGAAATTGTTTTAAATTGCACAGCCTTTGAAAGATGCTGACGGTAAGAGTCAACATCGACCTTTTCCTGCGGAAGAGGAATTATTTCTTCCTTTTTCGGACGGTAAACTGCTGCATGAACAGCATTACCCACAGCTGCAACACCGAGAGCACCAAGAACAACTTTGGTTGATTTCTTCATAAAATCTGCCTCATTTCTTAATATTAAAAATTTACCGTATAATTATATAACAGTTTTAATTGAAATTCAATAATTATCGTAAATAATTATTTACTTTGGTGAAAAATAGTGTATAATCTTTACTGAAATAAAAAACAGAGGTGTAATGTATGTTTGATGTTAAGAAGGTAACCGACGGTGCAATTCAGTGGATTAGAGATTGGTTTGAGGAAAACGGCAAAGGCTGTAATGCGGTTATCGGTATTTCAGGCGGTAAAGATTCAACTGTTGTAGCCGCTTTGTGTGTTGAAGCTTTAGGCAAGGAAAGAGTTTACGGTATTCTTATGCCTAACGGTGAGCAAAAGGATATTGACGATGCTTTACAGCTTGTGAATTTTCTCGGTATCAAATACTATATATGCAACATTAAAGATGCTTACGACGGAGTAATCAAGGGTATGAATGACTGCGGTTTGGAAATAGGGGAGCAAACAAGAATCAATCTTGCTCCCAGAGTGAGAATGACCACTGTTTATGCCTTTTCCCAGTCCTTAAACGGCAGAGTTGCAAACACTTGCAATCTTTCCGAGGATTGGGTAGGCTATTCCACACGTTACGGTGACAGTGCCGGTGATTTCAGCCCTTTGGCACATCTCACTGTACAGGAGGTAAAGGAAGTGGGCAGATGTCTCGGCCTTCCCGAAAATCTTATCGAGAAGGTGCCCTCAGACGGACTTTGCGGTTATACCGATGAGGATAAATTAGGCTTTACTTATGCTGTTTTGGACAAATACATCAGAACAGGTGTATGTGAAGATGTAAAAACCAAAGAAAGAATAGATTTTCTAAACCGTATCAATGCCTTTAAATTAAAAACTATTCCCGGTTATGTTCCCGATGAAAAATATATCTGATGAGGTAAAAATGGAAATAAGAAAAACTATGCCTGATGACCTTGACAGAGTTATGGAGATTTATGCTCTTGCCCGTGACTTTATGGTTAAAACGGGTAATCCCAACCAATGGAAAACTCATAAACCTCAGAGAGCGCTCATCGAAAAGGATATAGAAATCGGTCAAAGCTTTGTCTGTACAGAGGGTGAAAAGATAATAGGGGTTCTTGCTTTTATTTGCGGTGACGACCCTACATATAAGGTTATATATGACGGACAATGGCACAATGATGAGCCATATGCGGTAGTACACCGTATCGCTTCTTCGGGTGAGGTGAAGGGTACGGGTACCTTTATGATGAGGTGGGCTGAAAGTCAGTTTCCTCATATACGAATCGACACTCACAGAGATAATAAGGTAATGCAGAATATGCTTTCTAAGCTCGGCTATACCTATTGCGGAATAATTCACCTCGAAGACGGAGATGAAAGATTGGCTTTTGAAAAAACTATATAAAATACAGCACCGATGGATTTTATTTCCAAAGGTGCTGTTTACTTTTAATATCTGTATTTGCCCTCAGCTACCTTTTTGAGATGCTGACCGTAAAGGGATTTGCCGTATTTTTCGGCGGCCTTCATAAGCTGTTCCTCACTTATCCAGCCCTTGATGTATGCGATTTCTTCCGGTGCGGAAATCATAACCGATTGCCTTGTTTCTGTTATTCTTACGAACTCTGCTGCCTCGTGGAGGCTTTCCACAGTACCCGTATCGAGCCACGCAAAGCCTCTGCCTAAAAGCTTTACAGCCAAAGCGTTTTCTTTCAGATAACGGACATTAAGATCGGTTATCTCATATTCTCCTCTGTCGGATTTTTTTATAGATTTTGCATATTCACTGACACGGTTATCGTAAAAGTAAAGTCCTGTTACGCAGTAGTTCGACTTCGGATTTTCAGGCTTTTCTTCGATAGAAATCACATTTTTATTTTTATCAAATTCTACCACACCGAAGCGTTCAGGATCGTCCACATAATAGCCGAAAACGGTAGCGATGCCTTTTTGGGCATTTTCTTTGGCTTCGGTTAAAATTTTTGTAAACCCGTTGCCGTAAAAGATGTTATCACCAAGCACCATCGCACAGCAGTCATCACCGATAAATTCCTCGCCGATGATAAAAGCTTGGGCCAAACCGTCGGGAGATGGCTGCTCGGCGTAGGAAAGATTTACACCGAAATCGCTTCCGTCACCTAAAAGTCTTTCAAAGTTCGGAAGATCCGTAGGTGTCGAGATAATGAGAATGTCCTTTATTCCCGCTAACATAAGAACAGAGAGGGGATAATAGATCATAGGCTTGTCATAAACGGGGAGGAGTTGTTTTGACATAACCATAGTAAGCGGATAAAGTCTTGTACCTGAGCCACCGGCTAAAATAATACCTTTCATATTTGTGTCCTTTCTTATCTGTTGTTGTGTTCAGAGTATTCCAATACATTTCTGCATATGTAAATAAGCACAAGTGAGATTATGCTGTTGATTATTGCCATAACGATATAAATTATTTCAGGGTTAAAAGGAAATGCCGCTCCCGTGATAGTTCCCACAGCTGCTGCGGGTAAAGAGAAAAATACGCTGAGAAAGAAATAAATTAATACCGTGAAAACCTTCTTTTCGGAATCACCCGTAAATCTTTGTAAAACAAGGTTAACTCCAATGAACAGCAAGCCGAATGTAAATCTTGACACAGCCATAGATATCCCTTCGATTATACCACAGGAACCGAGAATAACGAGCGGAGCAAAACAAAGTCCGCTTTCTAATGCAATAAGAGGGATATCAGCTTTGAGAAGATAAAGCAGCTTTCGGAAATTTGTTTCCGGAATGAGATAAATATACGGATATGTAAACTCCTTTGCCCATCTTCCGATACATACTGTCATAGACATAGTATATACATTTATAACAAAAAGTGCAATATTTTCCCCGGAAAACATAAGACAGTAAATTAAGGAAAATGCTGCCATCGTTAAGGATACAGGGCTGATTAAAAGAGGATTGCTTCTTTTGTTTTCTTTTTTATGCTTATATGTCACTGCCGAAGCACCGAAGCCTTTACCGAGCCCGGTTTTTCCTGTTTTAACGTTTCGCGGTGCTGTTTCGGCGACCTTACCTTCTTTTCGTGCTGTTATTGCCGAATAGCTTATCTGGGTTGCTTTCAGCACATCTTCGTAAAAATCACCTTTGATTTTTGAAAGTATTATATAACAGACAAAACACAGCGTGAAATAAATGCAAAGCCCTGATAACAAAGGTGTTGATTCACCTTCGATTACACCACGGACAGCAAAGGATATGAATCCGCTGACAGGGCAAAGGTACATTATTTTATTTTCGGCGGCACTGACGAGACCTTCAACCGAAATACCGGATAAATAAGTATTAAAAAGAAGAATGCAGGCAAAAAGCAGGAAAATTCCGTAAAATACAGTTTTTCCTTTTAATACTGTTTTATCGTCAGAGCAGGTGAGTGCATATATTACCGTGGCAAACATCTGACCCAAAAAAATAACTGCACCGTAGCCGACTAATACAGCAAACAGTGAGGAGGAGGACAGACCGTATACACTGTTTACGAGAGAAGACTGATAAAGAATAAAAACACCTAATGTTAGAGATTTGCTTAACTGCTGAATAAGACCGTAGGTCAGAATGCTTTTTTCTTTGAGCGGCGAGGTAAAAAGAATGTTGACATCTGCCATAGAAAACATAGATGCACCGTTGATAAAGCCGTTTTTTGCCGTCATAAAGAAAGCATAGGTGTAAAGTGCAAAAACAATTGCAAAAAATTCACTTTTGTCTCTGTAAAAGGCTTCGGGTGCAGATGCTGTGCTTGTTCGGAAGCTGAATATTAAAATTAGCAGAAAGAATAAAACAAAAATAATTTTTGAAGGCTTTCTCAAAAATTCTTTAATTCCGTTTTTTGCTTTTCTGGTGACAAGATATATAAAAGGATTCATTTTGCTCCACCCTCAGTAACAGCAAAGAACGTTTCACTTAGAGATGCACCTTCCTGACCGTTAAAAACGGTTTGCTTAAGCTGACCGTTCATCATAATATAGGCAGTATCCCAATAATTTTCCACGCTGTCTATCATATGTGTGCTTATGAGAACAGCACAACCCTCATTTTTCAATTTTAAGAAAATTTCCTTTAAATTTTTAATTGCGTGGGGGTCAAGACCAACCATTGGCTCATCAAAAATCACTATCTTAGGTCTGTGGACAAGTCCGCAGCAGATAGAAAGCTTTTGCTGCATACCTTTCGACAGCTCTTTGCATAACTTATCTTTTTTTTCACTGAGCTCAAAAAGCTCCAAAAGCTCATCACCATAGCCGTCATTTTCTTTTTTATATGCTCTCAAAATGAATTCAATATGCTCACCGACGGTAAGCATATCGTATACCGTGGGCATTTCGGGAATATATCCGATAATGCTTTTGGAATGAAGAGTTTTATTTCCTTCTCCGTCGGTAATTATTTCTCCGTCAAACCTTAAAAGACCGGCTATACTTTTGATGAGCGTAGATTTACCTGCTCCGTTGGGACCGAGCAGTATAGCTATTTCACCGCTGCTGACAGAAAAAGATATATTGTCATTTGCTTTCAATTTACCGTATTTTTTTGTTATATTTTTAATTTCAAGCATATTTTTTCACCTTCTGTTAATTCTCAATCACCTTTAAATATATCAGCCACATCGTGGATTGTAAGATAAGCTTTCGGATCGATGCTGCGCACAATGTTTCTCAGCTTTGAAATCTGAAATCTGTTTACTACAAAATAGATTACTGTTTTTTCTGCGTTTGAATATCCGCCTGTAGCTGCGATTTTTGTTGTACCTTGTTCGAAGGCATCGAGATTTGTGACAAAAGCATTGAGGTTCCCGATATACCGCTGTCGTAAAGCTTCACGGGTGTCAAAAAAACAGTAACACCGAAAGCGTTTATGATGCCCGCTAACAGCAAAAAGATAAAGTTTTGCCATCTCAAGCTTTTTATTTCACTGATAATTTTTTCTTTCAAAACGGAACTCCTTTATTTTACTTTTTTATATTATACCATACTGCACTGAAAAAAGATACATAAAAAAATAATTATATGTTATTTTTTGTTGCTTATACGTTTCTGCGGTAAAATAATAGCGTTGTGAATATTTTTCCACACAGTGTTGCATTTTAAATATTTATCTGCTATAATGACTTATAATAAAATTAAAGTGAGGTTTCTGTCATGTCTGAAATAAAGGAAAGCCGCAGGGTTAAAATGACTAAAATGCTTCTTAAGGAAAGCCTTATTGACCTTATGAGTGATAAATCAATTCATAACATAAGTATAAAGGATGTCTGTGACGGGGCAGATATAAACAGAAGTACCTTTTATCGCCATTATAATACTCAATACGAGCTTTATGACGATATTATCCAAGATATTATGAACGATATGCTTGAGGTGTTTTATACTGTTAATCAGGAAGGCTATAATACTACTGTTTTTCTTACTCGTCTTCTCGAATATATTGAGGGAAAAAGAGATTTATTCCTTATTGTTCTCAGTGATAAGGGAAATATAAGTGTAGGTGAGGCTTATATCAGAATGACCGGAAAATTCCTCGATGAAGAGGCTGTCGGAGAAACTACAAGTTATATTATAAATTTCATTTCTGCAGGTATGACGAGCTTTTTGTGGACCTGGCTTAACAAAGAACCACGGCGTCCCGCAGCAGAGGTTGCCTCTATTATGTCCAGCCTCATAAGGCACGGACTTGGCAGAGGAATGGACTTTTTACCGGAAAAGAACTGATGCTCGAAGCATATTAATTTTATGCTTAGTTATTTTGCAATGATAAAAAATACCTTTTATGCTTGACAAAATAAGAGAATTTATAGTAAAATTACTTTGTTACGGATATTTTAATGACTATGACGAAAGATATATCTTTTTGTTGCCTTTTCCAGAGAGTATGAGCCTTGGCTGAGAGCTCATTTAAGGTAAAAAAGAATATTGCTGCTTTCACCAGTTGCGCCCGAAAGGGCAGCCGTATAATCTGCGTTAAAGATAAAAGAGTGGTGCTTTATGCACAAATCGGGTGGTACCGTGGCTTTGTTCACCCCGATAGTGTGTGTGGCACTATATTTTTTTAAAAAAATAATTTATATATCGAAAGGAAATCAGAAATATGAAATGGATGGGACTTAATGAAATACGAGAGAAATATCTCGCCTTTTTTGAAAGTAAGGAGCATTTGAGACTTCCCAGCTTCTCTCTCGTTCCTCAGGGAGATAAAAGTATTTTGCTTATCAATGCCGGTATGACACCGATGAAAAAATATTTTACCGGTGAGGTTACACCTCCCAGCAAAAGAGTTACTACCTGTCAGAAATGCATCCGTACACCTGATATCGAAAATGTGGGTAAAACTGCACGTCACGGCACATATTTCGAAATGCTCGGTAATTTCTCATTCGGTGACTATTTTAAAAGAGAGGCCACTGCCTGGGCTTGGGAATTCTTTACCAAGGTTATGGAGATTCCCGAAGAGCTTCTTTATGTAAGTGTGTATCTTGATGATGACGAGGCTTTTGACATCTGGACAAAAGAGGTTGGTGTTGATCCCTCTCACATGGTACGTTTCGGTAAGGAAGATAATTTCTGGGAGCACGGTGCAGGTCCCTGCGGCCCTTGTTCAGAAATTTATTTTGACAGAGGCCCCGGTAAAGGCTGCGGTAAACCTGACTGTAAGGTCGGATGTGACTGCGACAGATATATCGAAGTATGGAACCTTGTTTTCACTCAGTTTGAAAACGACGGAAACAATAACTATACCCGTCTTGCAAATCCTAACATTGATACGGGTATGGGTCTTGAAAGACTTGCTTGCGTGATGCAGGATGTGGATAATCTATTTGAGGTTGACACCGTACGCAATATCATGAAGCATATCATTGATATAGCCGGTATCAATTACCATGACGATGAAAAAAAGGATGTATCTCTCCGTGTTATCACCGATCACATCCGCAGTACAACCTTTATGGTCGGTGACGGTGTTCTTCCGTCAAACAGCGGCAGAGGATATGTTCTTCGCCGTCTTCTCCGCAGAGCCGCAAGACATGGCAGACTCATCGGTATAAACAGACCTTTCCTTGCTGAGGTTTGCGATACAGTTATCGCTGAAAATATCAGTGCGTACCCTGAGTTGGCAGAAAAGAAGGATTATATCAAAAAAGTTATCTCTATGGAAGAAGAAAGCTTCTATAAGACGATCGATTCCGGTCTCGGACTTCTTAATGAGATGATTGCAAAATCCGAAGGCGGAGTAATTTCCGGTGAGGACGCTTTCAAGCTTCAGGACACCTACGGTTTCCCAATTGACCTTACCAAGGAAATTGCAGAAGAAAAAAATATGACCGTTGACGAAGAGTCATTCAGAAAGCTTGTTGAACAGGCGAGACAGAAAGCCAAAAGCGGTAAGGGTGCAACTGCTGAATCCGACTGGCGAAATACAGGGGTATCCCTTAAAGATATAAATGCTACCGGATTCTTCGGTTACACCGAAAACAATACCGTTGCCGAAGTAGTTGCTATTGTTGCCGACGGCGAAAGAAAAGATTTTATCGAAGACGGAGCTGAAGCTACTATCATTCTCGACAAAACTTCCTTCTATGCTGAAAGCGGCGGTCAGGCAGGTGACAGCGGTATAATCTTATTAGGTGAAAATTCCTTTGAAGTCACCAATACAACCAAAGATGCAGACGGTGTGATTCTTCATCACGGTGTAGCCTCAGGTGACGGCATAAAAGTCGGTGACGGTGCTGTTACTGTTTACGATGACAATAAGAGAAGAGCCACAATGAGAAACCATACAGCCGCACATCTTCTTCAGGCAGCATTAAGAAAGGTTCTCGGCACTCACGTTGAGCAGGCAGGCCAGCTCGTAAACAGTGATATTCTCCGTTTCGATTTTACTCATTTTTCTGCTGTTACCGCTGAAGAGCTCAAGTCTGTTGAAACGATGGTTAATGAAGAAATTCTCAAATCAGTTTCACTTCTCGTTAAAGAAATGCCTATCGATGAAGCAAAGGCTATGGGTGCTATGGCTCTTTTCGGTGAAAAATACGGTGATGTGGTAAGAGTGGTAAAGGCCGGCGAGTTTTCTACTGAGCTTTGCGGCGGTACACACGTTGAAAATACCGGAAATATCGGTCTTTTCAAAATAGTTTCCGAGTCTTCTGTAGCATCAGGCGTACGCAGAATCGAAGCTGTAACAGGTATGAATGTTATGACTTATATCGATAATAAAAATACGCTTATACGTGATACTGCTGCTGCTATCAAAGCTCCCAATGCCAATGATATTGCAGTTAAAGCGGCGTCTGTTATGGCTGATCTCAAAGCTAAAGAAAAGGAAATCGAAAAACTTTCGGGTGTTCTCGCAAACATAAAAACTGAATCCATGCTTTCCGATGCACAGGAAATCGGCGGTGTGATGCTCGTAACGGCTTTCCTTGACGACACAACTCCCGATGAGCTTCGTAATATGTGTGACCTTGTCAAAAGCAAGGGTGATAATTACGTCGGTGTAATCGCAGGTGTACAAAAGGCGAAGGGCACGGGTAATATCTGTACCTGCTGCGGCAAGGATGCTGTTTCAAAAGGTGCTCATGCAGGAAATCTTGCCCGTGAAATTGCAAAGAAAGCCGGCGGTAACGGTGGCGGTAAGCCTGACAGTGCTATGGCGGGTGCAAAGGATATTACTCTTCTTCCCGGAGCGGTAAAAACGGCCTCTGAAGTTCTTGCTTCAATGCTTAAATAAGTAAAAATAATTCCCGTCCTTTTTAACGGGGCGGGAATGTAAAAAATAAAGGAGAATTCTATTATGGATTGTATTTTTTGTAAAATAGTCAAAGGTGAAATTCCTTCAAAAAAAGCCTATGAGGATGACAGTGTGCTTGCTTTTTATGATCTTGAACCTCAAGCTCCTGTGCACATTCTTATTATTCCTAAGGATCATATTTCATCCTGTGCTGACATAACCGAAGAAAACAGTGCGGTTATATCTCATATCTTTGAGGTAGCGGCGAAACTCGGCAAAGAATTAGGCCTCGATAATGGCTACAGAATAGTTAACAACTGCGGTGAAGACGGCGGACAGACAGTAAAGCATCTTCATTTCCATCTTATGGGCGGCAGACAGTTTACTTGGCCGGCAGGCTGATTAATTGATTTTTAAAGGAGATATTAAACTATGGCTACTTATAAAATGACTATTGCTGGACTCGAGAGAGAGCTTCCTGTATGCAAGGTAAACGATAAGCTTGATATCGCAGGTTTTGTAATTTTCGGTGATGTTGAAATCACTGTCGCCTCCGCTTGTGAGCTTTTAAAGAAATGTCCTGAGTTTGACTTTATCGTCGCTCCTGAAGCAAAAGCAATTCCTCTTGCACATGAAATGGCAAGACAGAGCGGTAAACCTTATTTTATATGCCGTAAGGGTGCTAAGCTTTATATGCAAAGCCCTGTTTCGGTAAATGTCCGTTCGATTACTACCGATAAGGTTCAGACACTTTTCCTCGACGGTCTTGAGGGTGAAAAAATGAGAGGCAAGAGAGTTCTCATTCTCGATGATGTTATCAGCACCGGCGAATCTCTTCTTGCTGTAGAAAAGCTTCTCGAAGAATTTGATGTTAATGTGGTTGGAAAAGCCGCCATCCTCGCAGAGGGTGATGCTGCTGACAGAGATGATATTATCTTTCTCGAAAAGCTGCCCTTATTTTTCCATGACTGATCAGGTATGAAAAGGCCGCTTGCGTGTTTTGGTTTCACGTTATTTATAATTTTGCTGTGCCTTAACCTCGTTGAAAGCACGGCTGTTTCGGTGAGCCTTTTTGCATTTTTTGCGGTTATATTTCTTGTTTGTATTGTAATAAAAAAGATAAGACAGTCTTTGATTATCCCTACTGTTTTGTTGGGTATAATCATCGGCTGTCTTTTATTTTCTGTTTTTCAGTATGATTATGATAAGACGGTATCTTTAACAGGTGAAAATCTCTCAGTCAGCGGTGTTATAGCGGAAAGACCTGAGTTTTCCTCGGAAAACTGTCGCTATTATTGTGTTATTAAGGCGGATAAAGTCGGTAAAAACAATGTGAAATGTAAGCTTCGATTTTCTTTTTCTGAGACATATGATGAAATTGATCCGTACGAAATGCAGATAGGGGACAAAGTTGATTTTATAGGCACTGTGTATAAAGCAGGCAGGGTTTCTGAAACATCACGCAATAATTATAAATCACACGGTGTATATCTCGGTGCATATGCTGTTGAAGATTTTAAAATCAGCAAGCCGTCGCACAGACCGGTGGGTTACTATATTGATTTAATGAGACACAAAGTAGCTTCGAATCTTACACACGACTTTGATAATAAAAATGCGTCTCTCCTTGTTGCGATTCTTACGGGAGATAAATCTTATATGGATGATGAGCTTTACAGTGACTTTATTGAGGCGGGTATAGTTCACATAATGGCTGTATCCGGTCTTCATCTTTCGATATGGGTTTCATTTTTTTCGTTCTTTATTGAGTTTAAAGGTAAAAAAGGTAAAATATTGGCAGTACTTATGATATTCTTTACGGTGTTTATGATGAATTTCGCCTGTTTTACGGGCTCGGTAAAAAGAGCAAGTGCCATGACTATTCTGTATTTTATCGGTAAAATTTTCGGAAAGAAAACCGATGCACTTAACAGCCTCGGTTTTGCTGCTGTATGCGGACTTGCCTTTAATCCCTTCGGTGTGCTTGATATAAGCTTTCTGCTGTCATTTCTTTCCACCATGGGGATTATTCTAATGGGTGTACCTTTGAGCGAAAAAATTATCAGCAAAATCACTTCTGCAGGCGAAAAAGGAAAAAGATTGCTTTCACCGTTAATCGTCACGTTTTCTTTCAGTGTCTCTGTTGCATTTTTTGTTTTTCCTGTATCTGTAATAGTTCTCGGAGGAGTTTCTCTTGTGTCACCCTTGTCAAATTTGCTGTGCTTTTTTGCTGTTTCACCGCTTTTACTTCTGACAGGGTTTTACTCGTTCTTGCGTTTTGTACCCTTGATTTCACCGGTTATGGCGGTGATAATCAAATATTTGTCTGAATATATCATTCGTGTGGAAGAGCTTACGTCAAAATTACCTTTTTCTTATATAAATACTTATTTTGAAAAGCTTTGGCTGTGGTTTTTGGTTGCTTTTATATTTCTTTTAACTGCTATGCTGTTGTATAATTACAGCCGTATTCTTATGCGTGTAACTGCCATAATTTCTGCGGGCATATTTTTGCTTTCCTTCAGTGTGAATTTTTATACTTCACTCGATAAATGTAAAATTATGCTTTACGGTGAAAGCAAAGGCAGCTGTGCTGTGGTCAGTCTTAACGGTAAGGGAGTGCTTATCGGTTTTGAGGGTGACAGATATGACGAAAAAGAGATTGTAAAAGACATTGAAAGAGAAAAAATAAAAATTGAAGCTGCAATATTTACGGAAGAATTTGTTTCAAAAGATATGCAGTCTGTTTGCAGTCTTTTAGAAATAAAAAACATTCTTACCCATGACGGTGAAAACGTAGTTCTATTTGACAAAGTTCGTATATTAAAAGACGGTAAAAATATTAACGTTGACTCTTCGGAAATAAACACAGAGATTTTTTTACAAGAATATTTGCAAGATGAACAGAAATATGATACAATGTCTCTTAATGACGGAAAATTCGTTTTCTCTTTCAGAGAAAGGAATCCGTACACGGTTACCGTAACCGTTTCCGGAGGTGAAATATATGGCTGAATTTGATGAGAAAAGTCTTAAGGCACACATAAAATCGGGTGATTTTTTGCCCCTATATCTTGTTTACGGTGATGAAGATTATCTCAAGAAAAACTATGTTGATACTATCGTTTCTAAAAATGTGGAACCTTCATTTGAATCCTTTAATTATGAAAAATATGACGGTAAAGGTCTTGAGCTTGACACGGTATTTCAGGCGGCAGCCATTATGCCGATGATGAGTGAAAAGCGATGTTTGGTAATTGAGGATTTCAAGCTTGAGGGTATAAGTGAAGAAAATTTCCGTCTTATGGAAAATTTTTTTGCTGATCCACCCGAAACATCGATAATAATATTTTATCAAAAAAAGCCTGAATTTTCTGTTGCCAAGGCAAAAAATGCCATTACGCTTTTTAAAAAGTTCGGTGCAGTATGTGTTCTTAATAAAAGAAGCGGAAACGAGCTAATAAAGCCACTCATCACCTCTGCATCAAAACAGAAATGCATACTGACGCCTCAGTTGGCGAATTATCTCGTTTCTCTTTGCGGAGACGATAACCATATGCTTATTAATGAAGTAAATAAGATTTGCAATTATGTGGGTGAAGGTGAAATTACGAAAGCTCACATTGATGCAATTGCTACAAAGACGGACGACGCGAAAATATTTGCGCTTACAAAGGCTCTTATGAATAAAAATTTCGATGAGGCATACAAAAACTTACATTCTCTTTTCCGGCAAAAGGTTGAACCTGAATATATTCTCGGCGTTATAATCAGCTCTTATGTGGATATTTACAGAGCAAAGGTTTCTCTTTCCTGCGGACAAAAGGCTGATGTGCTGGCCGGGGATTTCGGCTATAAAAATCGTGCTTTTGCTCTCGGTAATGCGGGAAGAGATTCGTCAAAAATTGATATGTCGGTTATAAGAAGCTGTCTTCATGAGCTTTCAAAGGCTGATAAACAGCTTAAGTCCGGTGCTTCGATGCCTGCTCTTGTTCTGGAACAGCTTATGGTAAAGCTGTTTCTTATAACAAATGGTGAAAAAGTATGATTAAGCTTGACAGACCCGTTATAGTCGAGGGAAAATATGATATAATCAAACTCAGCGGAATTATTGATTCGCTTATAATTAAAACTGACGGCTTCGGTATTTTTAAGGATAAAGAAAAACAGCTGCTGTTACGCAGACTTGCAAATGAAAAGGGGATAATAGTTCTAACTGACAGTGATTCCGCCGGTTTTATTATCCGTAATTTCATTAAATCCACCGTACCTGAGGATAAAATTACTCATGTTTATATTCCTGATATTTTCGGTAAAGAAAAAAGAAAAGCCGAAAAATCAAAGGAAGGCAAGCTCGGAGTGGAGGGTATAAGTGAAAAGATACTGCTCGAAGCTTTTGCTAAGGCGGGTGTTCTTGCAAAGGAAAGCGAAAACACAGAACGGCGTACTATAACAAACATAGATTTATACGAATACGGACTCATGGGCAGAGAAAACAGCAGTGAAAAAAGAAAGCTTCTTTTAAGAAAGCTTGCTTTACCCGAAAGATTGTCCACTTCATCACTTGTAAAGATACTCAATACATTTGTAACTTACGATGAATTTATTGAAACCTTAAAGGAGATAGGAATATGCGAATAGGTCACGGATACGATGTTCATAAATTGGTTGATGGCAGAGATTTGATCTTGGGCGGTGTCAGGATACCTTATGAAAAAGGCCTCTTAGGTCACTCTGATGCCGATGTGCTTCTTCATGCTGTTTCCGACGCTCTTTTAGGTGCGGCAGCACTCGGTGATATAGGGAAGCTTTTTCCTGACACGGATATGCAGTATAAAGGTGCAGACAGTATTGTTCTTATGAAAACAGCTTATGATGCGGTAAAAGCTAAAGGTTATGTGGCGGAAAATATTGATGCTACTATCCTTTGCCAAAAGCCTAAGCTCCGTCCTTATATTGACTCTATGAGAGAGAATATAGCTGCAGCTCTCGGCATCAGTATTGATTGCGTAAGCGTAAAAGCCACAACCGAAGAAGGTCTCGGATTTACAGGGGCAGGCGAAGGAATAGCAGTTCATAGTGTGTGTCTTCTCAAGAAAGGAAACTAAAATGAATATACAGATTTACGGTACAAGTAAATGCTTCGATACTAAAAAAGCACAGAGATATTTTAAAGAAAGAAATATTAAATTTCAGTTTGTAGACCTTGCGAAATACGGTATGAGCAAGGGTGAATATCAGTCGATAAAAAGAGCATTGGCCTGCAAGCTTGAGGATTTAGTCAATGAAAAAAGTAAAAAATATGATTCATCATATATAAAATATCTTGCTTCGGAGGAAGCGAAGGAAGAAAAGCTTTTAGAAAATCAGGAGCTTTTTAAAACTCCGATAGTGAGAAACGGCAAAAAGGCAACATTAGGCTTTTGTCCTGATGAATGGAAGAAGTGGGAGAGTGAATAATTATGGTAACACAGGCACAGATAGACAGAATTAACGAGCTCGCACGAAAGGCTAAAACCCCCGAAGGTCTTACCGAAGAGGAACAGGCAGAAAGAACAGTTTTAAGACGTGCATACATCGATTCCTTTAAGGAGAGCCTTGTCGGCCAGCTCGAAAATACTTACATTGTTGACGAAAAAGGCAATAAGACAAAGGTAACGAGAAAAGGTAAAAAATAATGAGCAGGACTTGTTATATTATCGGTGCGGGTGATGTATTATCGACAGATATTAAAGCAACAAAGGATGACTTTATTATCTGTGCAGACGGCGGTTACAGATATAAAGACCTTCTCGGAAGAGAATGTGACTGTGTGGTAGGGGATTTCGATTCCTTCGGCACAGTACCCGAAACAGAGAATAAAATAGTGGCACCCTGTGAAAAGGATGAAACGGATATGATGCTCGCTGTGGATACAGGCTATGCCAAAGGTTTCCGTGATTTTGTTCTTTTCGGTGCCTTGGGCGGTGAGCGTTCCGACCATTCTGTGGCTAATATCCAGCTTCTCCATTATATCGTGTCTAAGGGTGCAAAAGGAACTATTGTTCACGGTGATGAAGTTTTTACCGCTTTTAAAAATGATACCTTGTATCTTGAAAAAAACCTTAAGGGTTATATATCTGTCTTTTCTCTTTCTGACGAAAGCAGGGGAGTAACACTGAAAAATCTTAAATACACCCTCGAAAATGATGTTTTACATTCGTTTAATCCCGTAGGTGTAAGTAATGAGTTTATCGGTGAAAATGCGGAAATAAGCGTTAAAGACGGTGCTTTGCTTGTTGTTTATAAAAAGTAAGGAGATACTACGGTATGAAAAAGTTTTGCTGTAAAAAAATGGAATGCCATATATTTTTAAAGTGCGAAAATATCGTGCTTGATGATGGTGATAAAGAGGATAAACCTATATGGTATTATTCGAAGTTTGACGAGTACGGCATCCCACATCCGGATTTGGTAGGTGGATTTATTTCGGGATATTTTACTATAACCCATTGTCCTTGGTGCGGAGCAAAACTTCCAGAAAGCAGACGCGATGAATGGTTTGATAGACTGCATGCTATGGGAATTAATCCTTTAAGTGGTGATTGTGTACCGGACGAATATATGACGTCTGAATGGTATGAAAAAACAGAAAAACCTAACTTAAAAAAATTATGAGGCTGAACTAATCAGCCTCATTTTTATATGCTAATATTTTATTCTACGATTGAAACACCTGTCATTTCTTTGGGCTGCTCAATATCCATAATCTTAAGCATTGTGGGTGCGATATCGCAAAGCTTACCGCCTTCGCGGAGTTTACAGTCATAACCGCATACAACGAAGGGAACGGGGAAGGTGGTGTGTGCTGTAAAGGGTGAGCCGTCCTCCTCATACATCTTATCAGCGTTACCGTGGTCAGCAGTAATGAGCATTACGCCGTCCATTTCCATTACTGCATCGTAAACCTTGCCAACGCAGGTGTCAACTGCTTCAACTGCGGCTTTAGCGGCATCGAAAATACCCGTATGACCAACCATATCGCAGTTTGCAAAGTTGAGAATAATTGCATCGTACTTGCCGCTTCCGATAGCTTCGACAACCTTTTCGGTTACTTCATAGGCACTCATTTCGGGCTGCATATCGTAGGTGGGAACTTTGGGGGAAGCTACGAGAATTCTGTCTTCACCTTCATATTGCTTTTCTACGCCACCGTTAAAGAAGAAGGTTACATGAGCATATTTTTCTGTTTCAGCGATTCTGAGCTGAGTTTTACCCATTTTCGCCATATATTCACCAAAGGTGTTTTCAAGTGTCTGAGGCTTGAATGCTACATGAACATTGGGCATTGTAGCATCGTACTGTGTCATACATACATAGTAGAGTGGGAAAAAGCCGTTCTTTCTTTCGAAACCGTCAAAAGCTTCGTCAACGAAGGTTCTTGTAATTTCTCTTGCTCTGTCGGGGCGGAAATTAAAGAATACAACGCTGTCGTTTGCTTTGATTTTACCGTCTTCTGCACATACTGTGGGAAGAACGAACTCATCGGTGAGGTTTTTGCCTTCAGCATCGATTGTTTCGTAGCTTTTCTTGATTGCAGCAACGGGGCAATCAGCCTTGATGCCTTCGCCGTAAACCATAGCGGCATAAGCCTTGCCTACTCTGTCCCAACGGTTATCTCTGTCCATGGCATAATATCTGCCCATTACAGTAGCGATTTTACCGAGGCCGATTTCAGTGAGCTTTTCGTAGGTTTCTTTAACATAGTCAGCACCTGATGCGGGAGGAACATCACGGCCGTCGAGGAAGCAGTGTACGAATACTTCCTTAACGCCCATCTTCTTTGCGAGTTCAACGATAGCATAAAGATGAGTATTGTGTGAATGTACGCCGCCGTCACTCATAAGACCCATAAGGTGAAGTGCGCTGTCATTTTTGAGGCAGTTTTCCATAGCACCGCAAAGAGCTTCGTTTTCGAAAAAGTCACCGTCAGCGATAGACTTGGTTATTCTTGTAAGCTCCTGATAAACTACGCGGCCAGCACCGATGTTTGTATGTCCGACCTCACTGTTACCCATCTGACCGTCGGGAAGACCTACATCCATACCTGATGCACCGATAAAGGTCATGGGGTTCTCCTTCATTATTTTATCCAAGTTCGGAGTTTCGGCGGCTACGATTGCGTTGCCGTAGTCGGAAGGATTTTTGCCGAAACCGTCCATAATGCAAAGTAAAACAGGTTTTTTCATTTGAATTTCCTTTCTTCATCAAAAAGGGGCTCTCAGAGCCCCTTTAAGTTTTTGGATTATTTCTGCTCGGATGCAGCCTTAACGATTATTGAGAAGTCAGCAGCCTTAAGAGAAGCACCGCCGATGAGACCGCCGTCAACATTTACCTTTGAAACGAGTTCAGCGGCGTTAGCAGCATTCATAGAACCACCGTACTGGATAGTAACTGTTTCAGCTACATCAGCGCCGTATGCTTCTGCGATAGCGGCACGGACATAACCGTTACCTTCGTCAGCCTGGTCAGCGGTAGCAGTAACACCTGTACCGATTGCCCATACGGGCTCATAAGCGATTACAACGTTTTTAAGCTCTTCAGCAGAAACGTTTGTAAGAGCCATCTTTGTCTGATATTTAAGGAGAGTTTCGGTATAGCCGAGTTCTCTCTGTTCGAGAGTTTCACCTACGCAGATGATGGGCTTGAGACCTGCTTTGATAGCAGCGAGTGAACGAAGGTTTACTGTCTGGTCTGTTTCACCGAAATACTGTCTTCTTTCGCTATGACCTACAACTACGTATTCAACACCTGTTTCTTTGAGCATATCAGCGGAAATTTCACCGGTGAATGCACCTGAAGCTTTGAAGTGTACGTTTTCAGCACCGATTTTGATGTTTGAACCCTTTGCTGCTTCGATTGCGGCTGCAATATCAACGAAGGGAACACAGAGAACTACTTCACAGTCAGCATCTGCCACGAGAGGCTTCATTTCGTTGATGAGAGCAGTTGTCTGAGAGGGAGTCATATTCATTTTCCAGTTACCGGCAATTACTGCCTTTCTGAGTGTCTTATTCATTTTGGTTACTCCTTATTTTTATTTCTTATTTGTCGTTGAGAGCTACTACACCGGGAAGATCTTTACCTTCAAGGAATTCAAGAGATGCACCGCCGCCTGTGGAGATGTGACTCATCTTATCAGCAAAGCCGAGCTTCTGAACTGCTGCAGCGGAGTCACCGCCGCCAACGATGGAGATTGCACCGCTTTCAGCGATAGCAGTAGCAACAGCTATGGTACCTGAAGCAAAGTTTTTCCATTCGGAAACGCCCATGGGACCGTTCCAGATAACTGTGCCGGCATCCTTAACAGCCTCAGCAAAGAGTTCTTCTGTCTTGGGACCGATGTCGAGACCCATCCAGCCGTCGGGAATGTTATCTGAATCAACTACCATATTTTCGGTGTCTTCTGCATATTCGCGTCCGACTCTGTTGTCGATGGGGATAAGGAACTTAACGCCCTTAGCCTTTGCTGTTTCCATCATCTCTTTAGCCATATCGATTTTGTCTGTTTCGCAAAGAGAAGTACCTACTGAATAGCCGAGAGCAGCGAAGAATGTATATGCCATACCGCCGCCTACGATAAGGGTGTCAACTGTATTGAGGAGGTTTGTAATAACGCCGATTTTATCGGAAACCTTTGCACCGCCGAGAATAGCAACGAGAGGTCTCTTCGGATTTTCGAGAGCGCCGCCGATATATTCGAGCTCTTTTCTGATGAGATAACCGCCGACTGCGGGAAGATAATCAGCAACACCTGTGGTTGATGAGTGAGCTCTGTGAGCGGAACCGAATGCGTCGTTTACATAGATTTCTGCTAAAGAAGCGAGAGCTTTGCTGAAATCAGCATCGTTCTTTGTTTCTTCGGCGTGGAAACGTACATTTTCGAGAAGAAGAACTTCGCCTTCTTTGAGATCAGCAGCAAGTGCCTGTGCACTTTCACCTACAACATCCTTAGCCATTTTGACTTCTTTGCCTAAAAGCTCACCGAGTCTTACAGCGACGGGTGCAAGAGAAAACTCAGGCTTGAATTCACCCTTGGGTCTGCCGAGGTGTGAACAAAGGATAAGCTTTGCTCCTTTTTCGAGAAGGTAGTTGATTGTGGGTAAAGAAGCAACGATTCTTTTGTCACTTGTGATAACACCGTTTTCCATCTTTACGTTGAAATCGCAACGGACAAGAACTTTTTTGCCTTTTACGTCAATGTCTTCAACTGATTTTTTGTTCAATACGTTCATTTCATTCTTTCCTTTCGTATTAAGCGTTTTATGTATTATCATACCACCGATTATTTTATAACATTAAGGATTTTTTTTCAAGTGTTTATACTAAAATTAATGAGTGTTTATGCATTTTTATCATTATTAAACTCTTTTCTTTTATATGGGTGTCGAAATGTTGTATAAAATTACTTTGTCGGAACGGTTTCAGTTCTGATTTTTGTTGTGTCACCATACATCGGCTTGCTTTCCGGTTTTTCTGTTTCGGGTATGGTTTTCAGATATGTGTTATATATGATGAATTCTGAACCTAAAAGGGCAGAGTGATATACGAAATAAAAATTATCTTTTGCCTTTGTCAGTTCGCCTTCGCTCTCATAAGATTTCTTTTCATATAACTGCATTTGAGTGATAATTTCTTCTGTCGTTGCTTGGTCATATCCCGTAAACGCCGTTGATGAAGCTGATACAATCTTTAGAAACAGGTTAATATCCTCCGCACTGATTTTTTTCTTATTAGCATTTTCGTCATATTTCGGAAGATATATTCGTATTTCTTCTGTTTTATTTTCTTCGTTGCACAGCAGCTTCATCATCAAACAGGAATTATCTTTTTTTAAAAAGGTATAATATGACATTTTTCCTTCCTCGGCTTTCTCTGAATAAAAATCTGCCGGAGTAAGTTCACAATATGTAAATCTTTCCGTAAATCCGTATAAGCTAATAAAACTCTCTTGAGAGCATCCGCTGAGCAAAAGAAGCATAAAAAATGCGGGCAATATTATCATGGCGATTCTTTTCATAATGGTCATTCCTTAAGAAATTTTTATAATAATTAATACTCGGCAAATAATAAAAAAATACCGTTTCAGTATGCTGAAGCAATAAAACAGTAAATTTTAAAAAAATCATCCCGCCAAGGAGAACCGCAGGCTGATAAACCTTCATAATAACGTCATAGCCTGCACGGTTGACTATAATTTAAACAATAGGTGCATTTTTGCGTACTGACATGTTTTTCCGCTAATAATTATTCTGTCCGTGTGATAAACTAATTACTGAATTTTTACACATATAAAGAGCTGATTTATTTGACTTTTTCGCTTATACAATGTAAAATTAACATATGAGCTTTAAACGGAGGTAATATTATGGAAATAAAAGAAATTTTATCGACGGTGGACCACACAGTTCTTTCACAAGGTGCAACTTGGGACGATATTAAAGGTCTTTGCGATGACGGAATAAGGTTTTCCTGTGCAAGTGTGTGTATTCCGCCTTCATATGTTAAAAAGGCAAAGGAATATGTTGAGGATAAACTTAAAATCTGTACGGTTATAGGCTTTCCGAACGGTTATAATACTACTGCGGTCAAATGCTTTGAAACCTCTGTGGCGGTAAAAGAGGGTGCAGACGAAATCGACATGGTAATCAATATCGGTATGCTTAAGGATAAGAGATACGATGAAATATCGGACGAAATTAAATCTGTTAAAAAGGCTTGTGACGGTAAGCTTTTGAAGGTCATCATAGAAACATGTCTTCTTACCGATGAAGAAAAGATTAAAATGTGTAAAATCGTCTCAGCTTCAGGCGCGGATTATATTAAAACGTCAACAGGTTTTTCCACAGGCGGTGCCACCAGAGAGGATATAAAGCTTTTCAGCGAAAATGTTGAAAACGGTCTTCGCATAAAGGCAGCCGGCGGAATTTCGAGTATAACGGATGCCGAAGATATGCTGAATCTCGGTGCAGACAGACTCGGAACAAGCAGAATAGTAAAAATTGTCAAAAATGAACAGGGCAGCGGTTATTAATTAAGGAGGAAAACTTATGTCAAATATGACCCCGCATATTAATTTAAAAGAAGGTACATCATTTGCCAAAACCGTTCTTATGCCGGGTGACCCGCTAAGAGCAAAATTTATTGCAGAAAACTTTTTTGAAAATCCTGAGCTTATAAACAATGTCAGAGGAATTCAGGGATATACAGGCATTTATAAAGGCCACAGGGTGTCTGTTATGGCGAGCGGAATGGGTATGCCTTCCATAGGCATATACTCACACGAGCTTTTTAATTTTTTCGGTGTGGAAAATATTATCCGTGTCGGTTCTGCGGGAGGTCTTTCCGATAAAGTCGGGCTTCGTGACATTGTGGCGGGTATCGGCGCCAATACCAATTCGAATTTCGGTGCGCAGTTCGGTGTGACAGGTACTGTTGCACCCACTTGTTCGTATGAGCTTCTCGCATTTGCTGTTGAAAGTGCCAAAGAGCTCGGCATTGATATGAAGGTGGGTAATCTTTATTCTTCCGATACCTTTTATGATTTTGATGAGGAATGTAACAAAAAATGGGCAAAGGCAGGTTCAATTGCCGTTGAAATGGAAGCGGCGGCTTTATACCTTAATGCCATGAGAGCCGGTAAAAGAGCTTTGGCAATATGCACTATATCCGATATGCCGTTTACCGGTGAAGGCTGTACTGCTGATGAAAGGCAAAATTCTTTCACGGATATGATGAAAATTGCTCTTGAAACCGCGGTAAAATTGGATACAGAATAATTGTTTGGAGAAAATATGAAAGCGAAACGAATATTTTTAATTGTACTCGACAGTGTAGGTATAGGCGAAATGCCGGATTCTAAATTTTACGGTGATGAAGGCAGCAACACTCTTAAGTCCTGTTATATGCAGAACGGATTTAAAATACCCGAACTCAGAAAGAGCGGAATATTTAATATTGACGGTATCGATTATGCTGACGGTGTTCCTTCTCCCGACGGAGCCTACGGGCGTTTTGCGGAAGCATCTAAAGGCAAAGATACCACTACCGGTCATTGGGAAATAGCGGGCATAATATCAAAAAAGCCTTTCCCGACTTATCCGAAGGGCTTCCCTGAAGATATATTACAAAAATTTTCTGATGCTACCGGGAGGGGAGTATTGTGCAACAAACCCTATTCAGGTACAAAAGTAATCGAAGATTACGGAAAAGAGCATTTGGAAACAGGAAAGCTTATTGTGTATACTTCCGCTGACAGCGTTTTTCAGATTGCCGCACATGAAAAAAAGGTGCCGCTTGATGAGCTTTATGAATGCTGTCGCAAAGCCAGAGAGATTCTTACCGGTGAGCACGCAGTCGGCAGAGTAATAGCACGGCCTTTCAGCGGTGAATTTCCGGATTTTAAAAGGACGCCGAACCGACATGATTATTCGCTGCTTCCTCCTGAAGATACGATCGCAGATGTACTCTCTTGTGAAGGCTTTGACGTAATTCCTGTCGGCAAAATATATGATATTTTCGCAGGAAAAGGCTTTAAGGATTCACATCCTACAAAATCAAACGCTGAGGGAATGAAGGTTACAGCAGAATATCTGAAAAAAGATTTTACGGGTCTTTGCTTTACAAACTTAGTTGATTTTGATATGCTTTTCGGTCACCGTAATGATGCTGTCGGTTATGCTGATGCTCTTATGGAATTTGATAGCTGGCTGACGGAGTTTAAAAGTAATATGAAGCCGGGAGATATTCTTTTTATTACTGCTGACCACGGCTGCGATCCTTTAACTGAAAGCACGGATCATTCGAGAGAATATGTACCTCTTTTGGTTCACGGTGAGGGAATCAAAAATGTCAACCTCGGCACCGGAAGCACATTTGCTGATATCGGTAAAACTATTGCGGATTTTTTCGGTATCGAATGTCAGCTGAGCGGAAACAGCTTTAAAAATATAATTACGGGAGAATGATAAAATGGAGGATACGGAGCTTATTGCTTTGGCTAAAAAAGCAGCCGAAAATGCATATGTACCATATTCGGGTTATACGGTTGGTGCTGCTTTGCTCACTGAAAACGGAAAGGTTTATCTTGGCTGCAACATCGAAAATGCCGCCTACGGTCCCACAAACTGCGCCGAAAGGACAGCTTTTTTCAAAGCGGTGAGTGAGGGTGAGCGCAAATTCAGTGCTTTAGCTGTCGTAGGAGGTAAAAATTTTGATTTCAAGGACTATTTTACACCTTGCGGTGTATGCAGACAGGTTATGGCTGAATTTTGTGATGATAAATTCCGTGTGCTTATCGGAAAAAACGGTGATGAATATCTTTCGTTGACCTTAGGTGAAATTTTGCCTTATTCTTTTTCATCGGAAAAGCTTAAATAAATTAAAGAGGCTGCGGCCTCTTTTTTATATATAAATTTTATGGTGACTTTTAATTTTATCCATAGCACCTTTTTCGAGTCTCGATACCTGTGCCTGTGAAATACCAATCTCTTTTGCGACTTCAGTTTGTGTCATTCCGTTCATGAAGCGCAGCGAAAGTATTCTCTTTTCTCTTTCTCCCAAATCGTTTATAGACTGCTTAAGCAATATTTCATCTATCCAATTCACGTCACTGTTGCTGTCGCCTATCTGGTCCATAACATAAATCGTATCTCCCGCATCGTAATATACAGGCTCATATAGCGACACCGGATCAACGATTGCTTCCAAAGCGATCACAACATTCTCACGCCTGACTCCTAATTTTTCTGCTATTTCGTCAACTGTCGGTTCTTTTTGTGTTTCGTTGATTATTTTTTCTTTTATCTGCATAGCATGATATGCAGTATCTCTTATTGAACGGCTGACCCTTATAGGGTTGTAATCACGCAGATAACGCCGTATTTCACCGATAATCATCGGCACACCGTAGGTGCTGAATCTGAGATTAAGACTCACATCGAAATTGTCTATAGCTTTTATGAGACCGATACAGCCAACCTGAAACAAATCATCAATATTTTCACCTCTCGAAGTGAATCTTTGTATTACGCTGAGTACAAGACGCAGATTGCCGTTTATCAGCTCCTCTCTGGCTTTTTTGTCTCCGTTTTTTGATTTTATCATAAGCTCTTTAATTTCCTTTTCACTGAGAGTTTTAAGTCTCGATGTGTCTATTCCGCATATTTCTACTTTATTATAATAATTCAATTCCATACCCCCATAATTATCCTTGAAATAATTATTGACCCTACTGATGACTTTTAACAGTAGCATTTGTTGGAAAAAGCTTTTTTAGAAAAAGAAATTGACGATTTATGTCATTTTGTGTATAATTATATGTGAATTCCGACGAAGTGGAGGGGGTATTTTGAGCAAAACAGTTAAGCTGTTATTTTTTGCTGCTTTTATGCTGATTTTTTCGGTGTTTGAAGCAAATGCCGGATGCGTACATGATTTTGAAAAAGCGGATAGCGGATGGAATATTTTTTGTGTTTCCGAATCATCGCATGCATATTACTGCCTTAAAAAATGCGGGAAATACGGAACACCGTCTGACGGCATAAACACGGAAGAAAAATGTGTTTATTGTACTGTATCTGTCAAAGAGCCGGATTGTATCAGCGGCGGAAAAACCATTTACATGTGTACTGTTTGCAAAAGGAGCAAAGAGGTAATAACTCCTGTTGGGGAGCACAGATATAAAAGAATACGTAAACTTCCTACGTGTACTGAGAAAGGCTACGATATTGTTTATTGTACTCAGTGCGATAAAAGCTATAAGGAAAATTTTACTGAAACACTCAAGCATTTTTCTGACGGAGGTGTTATTGAAATTCAGCCTACATTTTCCAGAGGCGGTATTCTGAAATTTTCCTGCCGGGTATGCGGCTGCGTTTTAGAAAGAAAGAGCATACCTGAATTGATTAAAGTGTCTAAGAAGAACAAAACCACTGAAAAGGTTTCTGGATTAAAAGTCAAAAGCTATGGAACTACTTTCGTAAAGCTCGGCTGGGATAAATCATCTGATGCTGTTTCATATAAGGTGTTTTACAGT
Organism: Clostridia bacterium; assembly: GCA_017397845.1. Taxonomy (GTDB): domain Bacteria; phylum Bacillota; class Clostridia; order Oscillospirales; family Acutalibacteraceae; genus UBA6857. The sequence continues at coordinate 302,181 of JAFQHU010000003.1, read as the reverse complement.
ACTGATAAAAACAAATGGAAAACAATTATATCCGATAAAAACTATATATCTGTCAAAAATCTTGATGCATCGGGAAAGTATTATTTTAAAATTGCAGCCGTTGGGAAAAACGGTCAGGGTGAAGCGAGTAAAACAGTAACCGCATATACAAAACCTCAAAAAACCAAGATTGAAAACATAGTATCCTCCAAAAAATCACGTGTGACTTTAAGGTGGAAAAAGATAAAAAATGTCAGCGGATATGAGGTTTCATACTCCGAGTACAGATTCGATAAAAATAAAGGCATCAAAAGTGTTGCTGTTACTGAGGGACGTAAGCTGAGTTTGAGCAAGCTTAAAAGCGGAAAGAAGTATTATTTCAGGGTCCGTGCATATAAAAAATTCAGTAACGTGAAAATTTACGGTGCTTTCAGCAATGTTAAAGCTTTGAAAATCAGATGAATATGTTGAAATGAATGTATCGGTATGTTATAATCAAATCAACAGTCAAGAAAGGAAGAAATATTTTTTTGTTCAGGAGGAAAAAATGAAATATCAGATTAAAAAACTCAGAATTAATGACTTTGATATTTATGAGGAAAATAAGCTTGCGGGAAGAAGCTATTTTATTCCTTATACGGATAAAAGTAAGCTTTTGGAACAAAGCTCACTTACCGAAAGATATTCAAGCGATATTGTTAATGTGCTTTCGAGTGATTGGAAGTTCAGATACTTTGAAAAAATTTCACGCTTGCCGGCGGTTATTGACACCGACAGCATGACTTTCGATGATATAAAGGTTCCTTCCACATGGCAGAGAACAGGCTATGAAAATCCCTGCTATCTTAATACACGTTATGAGTTTCCTATGACGCTTCCCAATGTTCCTGACGAAATGTCAGCAGGCGTGTATTTCAAAAAATTTACTTTAAATAATGCTGTACATCCCGTCATTACCTTCCTTGGTGTTTGTTCTTCACTTACTCTTTATGTAAACGGCAAATATGTCGGCTACAGTGAGGGCAGCCATAACAGTGCGGAGTTTGCACTTGACGGTTTTGTTTCTGAGGGTGAAAATGAGCTTTTGGCCATCGTTTCCAAATGGTCAAACGGTACATATCTCGAATGTCAGGATATGTTCAGAGAAAACGGTATTTTCCGAGATGTATATATTACAGAAAATCCTTCTGAATTTATTTTTGACTTTCATGTAAAAACCGAGGAAAAATCTGAAGGATATATTCTTACAGTCGATGCGGACATTTTGGGTGAAAGCTTCAACGGCAAATCTCTTTCAGCGGAGATTATAAAGAACGGAGAAGTGATTTGTTCAAAAGAGGCGGATGCCGATTATAAAGTTGAGCTTGATTTCGGCGTACTTGATGTAAAAGAGTGGAGCGCCGAATCTCCGGAGCTTTATACCCTCGTCCTTTCTCTTAAGCATAATAATGATGTTTTACAGAGTGTGAAGCATAATATTGGCTTCAAAACTGTAAAAATAGACGGTGAAAAATTTTTCTTTAATTCAAAGCTGATTAAATTCAAAGGTGTCAATCACCATGATACCCATGAAAAAAACGGTTACGTAATGAGTGGGGAGGAGCTTCTCAAAGATATTCTTCTTATGAAAAAGCTCAACGTTAATGCTGTCAGAACCTCGCATTATCCTCCTGACCCTATTCTTCTTTATCTTTGTGATGAATACGGACTTTATGTAATTGATGAGGCTGATATAGAAACTCACGGCACTCAGAACGATGAGAATCTTAAGCCTACCCTTAAGCCTAATATAATCAGTAATGACAGCGCATGGCTGCCTCGTTATGATGACCGCGTAATGAGAATGTTTGAAAGAGATAAAAATCATCCGTCGATTACCATGTGGAGTCTCGGTAACGAATCCGGTGGATGGAAAAATCATGATGAATGCTGTAAACGTCTCAAAGAGGTTACAGATATTCCCGTCCATTATGAGGGTGCCATCAGAACTCCGAGAGGCTCTTATGATGTGATTTCAGAAATGTATCAGATTCCCGCGCTTCTCGAAAAAATCGGTAAGCATAAGCTTGGAAAAAGATTCAAAAATAAACCTCATTTTCTCTGTGAATACTGTCATGCGATGGGTGTCGGACCCGGTTCTTTGGAGGATTATTGGAAGCTTATTTATACATATGATAATCTTACCGGTGGCTGTATATGGGAGTGGGCTGATCACAGCGTTTATCACGAAAACGGAAAGTATAAATATACTTACGGAGGTGACCACGGAGAAAGAATTCATGACGATAACTTCTGTGTTGACGGTCTTGTTTATCCCGATCGTACGCCGCATACCGGTGCTTACGAAATGAAAAACGTTTACCGACCGGTCAGATGTGAGAAAGTAGGAGAAAAAACCTATTCTTTTAAAAACACAAAGTCTTTCACAGATACAAGCGATATTAAAATTACATATGAGCTTCTCGAAAACGGTGTTGTTATCGAATGCGGTGATGTCGATGTTAATATCCCACCTCTTGAAAGCAGTACAGTAACGGTCGCTCACAAAGATGTTACCACTGATAAAGATAATCATATCACCTTTATTTATACTGACATTTCAGGAGAAGAAATTGCGAAAGAGCAAATTGTACTTAATGAAAATATGCCTTCACATGAAATTGCCGCTGAAGGAAAGCTTCAAGTTGAGCAGTCAAAGGATAAATACATTATCAAATTTGAAAGGGGCAGCATATCTTTTTCGAAGAAGGACGGCACTCTTTTAAGCTACAATATCGACGGCAAAGAATATATTGCAGACAGTAAAGGCTTTACCGCTAATATATATCGTGCTTTTCTCGACAACGACAGAAATATTGTCAAAGAATGGAAAAAATATGGTTTTAATGCTTTAAAACCTGTTTTTAAGGAGATTAAATGCAGAGAAAAAAGCGGAGAAATCAAAATAAAAACTGAGTGGAATTTGTGCTTTGAAAACAAGCCTGTATATGAGTTTGAGCTTAAGTATAAAATTTACCCTGACGGTGCGGTTTTGGTCAAATCAGAAATTGAAGTTAAAAAATTCAGATTCAAGCCAGTTGAACTTCCGCGTTTCGGTGTTAATATTAAGCTTGATAAATCTTTACAGAATGTCGAATATTACGGACTCGGCGAGCATGAAAATCTTCCCGATTTCAAAGAGCAGAGTATAATGGGTATTTATGCTTCTACGGTCAAAGAGCTTAATATCGATTATATCAGACCTCAGGATAACGGTAACCACGGTGAGTGTCGTTTCGTTAAATTCTCTGATGATGAGGGTAAGGGTATTATGGTTACAGCTGTCAAAAAGCCGTTCTCTTTCAGTGTACATAATTACAGCGATGAAATTCTCGAAAAAGCCAGACATATTGAAGATATTAAAGATGGCGATTTTATTTCCGTCAATATTGACGGTTACATGAGCGGAACCGGCTCAAACAGCTGCGGCCCCAAAGCGTTAAAACAGTACAGAGTATATCTTAAAGACGAGCTTGAGTTTGAGTTCTGTATTGTTCCTATTAAGTAAAAAAACTTTAAAAAAATTTAAAGAACATCTGTATTTGTTATTGAAATATGGATGTTCTTTGTGTTATACTTTGACAGAATGGTGCTGATGGCACAGAATTCTATTTATAATAACGGAGGATGAAAAATATGAAACAGTTAAACATCGGTATTATCGGTGCAGGCCGTATCGGTAAAGTTCACATGCAGTCGATTACATACAATGTACCTACTGCAAAGGTTCTTGGTATTACTGACGTTTTTAAAGACGGCTTACAGGAGCTTGCAGACAAATACGGCATCGAGAAGGTGTACGAGGATTACAGAGAAATGCTTGCAGACAAAGATATTGACGCTGTCCTTGTCTGTTCATCAACTGATACTCATGCTGACATTTCCATCGAAGCCGCTAAAGCCGGAAAGCATGTTTTCTGTGAAAAGCCTGTTGATCTTACACCCGAAAAAGTCAAGGCGGTTATTGATGCAGTAGCAGAAGCCGGAGTAAAGCTTCAGGTTGGCTTCAACAGACGTTTTGACCATAATTTCGCACATGTGCGTTCGCTTATTAATGAAGGTAAAGTCGGTAATCTTGAGCTTATCAAAATTACTTCCCGTGACCCTGAGCCTCCTCCGGCAGAATATGCCGCAGTGTCAGGCGGTATGTTTCTTGATATGACAATTCATGATTTTGATATGGCACGCTTTCTAGCAGGCAGCGATGTAACAGAGGTTTATGCAAATGCTACCTGTCTTGTAGATCCCGCTATCGGTGAAGCAGGTGATGTCGATACTGCGATCATAAACCTTAAATTTGAAAACGGTGCTCTCGGTGTCATTGATAACAGCCGTCGTGCCGCCTACGGTTATGACCAAAGAATTGAAGTTTTCGGCTCTCTCGGTGCGGCTATGGCCTCTAATGATACTCCGACCAATGTTACTGTTATGAACGGTGACGGCGTTACTACCGATAAACCTCTCTATTTCTTCCTCGAAAGATATATGCAATCCTTCCGTGACGAAATGGTACAGTTTGTCGATGCAGTTCTCAACGATAAACCTACACCTACCACCGGCCTCGACGGTCTTAATTCTATCCTTGTTGCTCTTGCAGCCAAAAAGTCTGTCAAAGAGGGCAGACCTGTCAAAATTTCAGAAATTGTATGATTTTTACTTCAGGAGTGCAGTCAAATGCACTCCCTGAAGTGTTTAAAGAGAGAAATTATTTCAGAAAGGATTGATCAATATGCGTCTTACAATGGCTCAGGCTCTTGTAAAGTTTCTTGACAACCAATATGTATGTTTCGACGGCAAAGAAACAAAATTTGTCGATGGTATATTCGGAATTTTCGGCCACGGCTGTGTCGTAGGTATCGGCCAGGCTCTTGAACAGGGCGGTCACAGTCTTACATATTATCAGGGTCATAATGAGCAGGGTATGGCACATGCGGCAATCGCCTTTGCCAAGCAGAATAACAGAAGAAAGATTATACCCTGTACTTCCTCTATCGGTCCCGGTGCTCTCAATATGGTTACAGCCTGCGGTACCGCTACTGCGAACAGAATTCCTCTTCTCGTTCTCCCCGGTGATACCTTTGCCTGCCGTCAGCCTGACCCTGTTTTACAGCAGGTTGAACAGCCTCATTCATATTCTACAACCTCAAACGATGCTTTTCGTGCTGTTTGTAAATATTGGGACAGAATCGAACGTCCCGAACAGCTTATGACTGCCTGTATAAATGCAATGCGTGTTCTTACCGATGCAGCTGATACGGGTGCTGTTTGTATCGCTATGCCCCAGGATGTTGAAGCTGAAGCTTTCGATTATCCTGATTACTTTCTTCAGAAGAGAGTATGGTATATGGACAGGAGAGTGCCTTCTGAAAGGGAGATAGATGCGGCTGTCGAAATGATAAATAATTCCGAAAAGCCTATGCTTATCGTAGGCGGCGGCGTTACCTATTCAGAAAGCTATAAATCCGTTCTTGCTTTTGCTGAAAAGTATAATATTCCCATCGGTGAAACACAGGCGGGTAAGGGTCAGATTCCCTATTCCCATCCTCTCAATATGGGCGGTTGCGGTGTTACGGGCGGTGCGGCTGCTAATGCTATTGCCAAAAAAGCTGACCTCGTAATCGCTGTCGGAACCAGACTTACCGATTTTACCACATGTTCAAAGTGGGGTTTCCAGAATCCTGATGTAAAGATGCTTTCGATAAATGTTTGTGCTTTTGATGCTTTCAAAATGGATTCAACAGCTGTTATTGCTGATGCCGGAAAGTCAGTTGAAGCTATTATGGCAAAGCTTGACGGTTATAAATCTAAATGGACAACAGAGATGGCTGAAGCAAAAGAAGCTTTCGATGCTGAAATTACCCGTTGTTATAACGCACCCGCAGTAAACGGTGTTCTCTCACAGACGAGAGCACTCGGCATTATCAATGAGGTTATTGATTCCGATTCTATCGTTATCGGTTCGTCCGGCTCTCTACCCGGTTGTCTTCAGAGAATATGGAAAACCAAAGCACCTTACACTTATCATGTTGAGTACGGTTTTTCATGTATGGGATATGAAATCTGCGGCGCCTTAGGAGCCAAGTTGGCATGTCCTGAAAGGGAGATATACTCAATGGTTGGCGACGGCTCCTTCCTTATGCTTCACAGTGAGCTTTATACTGCTGTTCAGGAAAATAAAAAAGTTAATATTATGCTCTTTGATAACAGTGGTTGGGGCTGTATTGAAAATCTTCAGAACGGACAGGGAACTGATACTTTCGGTACAAGATTCACCAGAAGAACCGAAAGCGGATTGCTTGACGGAGAGGTAATTTATACGGATTATGCAAAAATCGCCGAGGGTTACGGCTGTAAAGCTTATAAGGTTACCACAGATGCAGAGCTTTATGAAGCACTTGAGGATGCAAAAAAGCAGACTGTTCCCACACTTTTTGATATCAAGGTAGCACATAAGTCTATGACTGACGGTTATGATTCGTGGTGGAGAGTCGGAGTTGCTGAGGTATCCGAAAGTGAAAGAGTTCATGAATGTTATGAAGAAATGAAAGCCAATATTGAAAAGGCACGTTTATATTAAATTAAAAAGGAGAAATTAAAATGCTCAATAAAGAAAAAGTAAATCTTGCCATAGCACCTATCGCATGGACCAATGATGATATGCCTGACCTTGGTGCAGAAAATACTTTTGAACAGTGTGTCAGTGAAATGGCACTTGCCGGCTTTACAGGCAGTGAAATCGGTAATAAATATCCTAAGGATGTTGAAACTCTCAAGCATAAGCTTGGAGTACGCGGAATGAGAATTTGTAACGCTTGGTTCTCTTCGCTTCTTCTTTCCGAAGGATACGAAGCTACAATCGAAGCTTTTATCAAGCACATAGATTTTCTCCACGCACTCGGTGCAAAGGTAATAGGTGCATCTGAGCAAGGCAACAGTATTCAGGGTAAAGATGTGAGCATATTCGGTGAAAAGCCCGTTTACACCGACGAACAGTGGGAGCTTATCGCTAAAGGCTTTAACGAAATGGGCAGACTTGCCAAAGAAAAAGGTATGTACTTTACGGTACACCATCATATGGGTACAGGTGTCCAGACTGCTGAAGAAATCGATAAGCTTATGGAAATCACTGATCCTGACCTTGTTTATCTTCTTTTCGATACAGGACATCTTTCATTCAGCGGCGAAGATGTAATCGGCGTGCTTAAAAAGTATGTAAATCGAGTTAAGCATGTTCATCTTAAGAGCATTCGTAAAAATGTTATCGAAGATGCCAAGAAAAAAGGCTACAGCTTCCTTGATTCTGTTCGTGCAGGTTCATTTACTGTTCCCGGTGACGGTGATTTTGATTTTACACCTGTATTCGATGTTCTCGACGAAGCCGGTTATGAAGGCTGGGTCGTTGTTGAAGCAGAGCAGGATCCTGCAATTGCTAATCCTTACGAATATGCTGTTTTAGCAAGAAATTATATCAGAGAAAAAACCGGTCTTTAATTCCGGAATACAGCAAATCCCTCGACTTTCTTTGAAGTCGAGGGATAATTTATAGCTATTTTTTTATTTTTCCCATTTCATAATGGTTTTACCGAAGGATTTGTTTATATCAAGATCAAAAGCCTCCATCATATCTTTTATGCTTCTGACGGGTTTTACATAACCGACCATATGACTGAGATATTCAACTATATCGGGAAACTCCTTATACATTTCAACTGTTTTTACGAAATCCTCACGTCCGCTGCGGCTGCTTCCGAAAATACGGAGACCTTTTTCGAGCACCATTCTGGTATTTATGGGAACGGGATACTCGCTTACACCCAAAATTGAAATTGTACCTTCTGGTTTGATGTAATCGATGATCTGATTAATTGCAATCTGAGAACCGTTACCGCCCACACATTCGAAAGCATGGTCAAATTTCATATCTTCAGGTATTTCGGTTGTGAGGAAGGTTTCATCAACGAATGTGAAGTCAGCAAGCTTTTTGGGTACAACACCGAAAACATATATTTTCGCATTAGGGAAAAACTTTCTTAAGAAAACACAGGTGATGTAGCTTAAATTGCCGTCACCCCACACACCGATTGTTTCTCTTCTTTCATGGGAAAATTTCATGAAACGAGTGATTGCGTGTACGCTTACAGAAACGATTTCGGTGAAAGAGGCGACCTCCGGATTGATATCAGCGGGCAATTTTACTAATCTGTCCGCACTGATGGAAACATATTCCTGCATAAATCCATCGAAACCGCTTGCTCTGAACTTGCTTGAGCGAAGATAGTTTTCACCGATTATTTCGTCTGTTTCGGTCGGTGTATTGGGAACCATAACTACAAAATCACCGGGTTTGAAATTTTCGTCAGGGGAGTAGACCACTTCACCCACCGCCTCATGAATTAGAGCCATTGGGAGTTTTTCTGCAAGAGCCTTCGGGTCTCTTGTTCCCTGAAAATATCTTTGGTCAGCGTTACAAATCGAAAGATAAGTGGGTCTCACTATTACATTTCCGCTGAAAATATCGATTTCACTGAATGCAATTTCGATTTTTCTTGGCTGTGTTAATCTGAATACTGTATTAAGCATTGACTTTTCCTTTCAGAATTATTTGATTTCTTCGTCTAAAAGTGCCTTTGCAACTCTTAAATCGTACGGGTAGGTAATTTTGATATTGTGAACCTCGCCGTCGATAAGATGTACATCATAGCCCTTCATGCTGAAAATTTTGCATGCATCGGTGAGAATGTCTTTTTCTTCCTCGGTAAGGCTGTAGTATAAATCTTTGAGGAGTTTGGCTTTGAATGCCTGAGGAGTCTGACCCTGATAAAGCTTGCTTCTGTCGGGGATGTTGCTGATAACGGAGCCGTTCTGACTTTCGACTATCGTATCTGTGGCCGGAACTACCGTGTCAGTTGCACCGAATTTAAGCGCTGCTTCAATATTTTCAGTTATGATTCTCGCTGAAACGAAAGGTCTTACTGCATCGTGAGTAACAATAATGGTATCTTCGTCGAGTCCGTCAGTTTCTTCGATGAATTTGATTGCGTTCATTATTGTTTCATTTCTGGTGCTTCCGCCCTGAAGAACGACGATACGTTCATCTTCACGGATGTGCTTTTTGATAATGGATTTTGTATGATTTACCCATTGTTCGGGACAAAGAATAATAATCTTTTCAAAACAGTCGTTAACATAAAATTTTTCTACTGTATGAGCAATAATAGGTTTGTCTTTTAAAGTAATGTACTGTTTGGGTTTTTCTACATTACCCATTCTGCTTCCAATACCGCCTGCTGCAATAACTGCGTATATCATTTGCAATCACCTCTGAATAATTTTGTTGCAGATAAAATATCTACTGGATAAGTATACAGTAATCGTTCGAAAAAGTCAATGTTTAATTATCCTAAAAGCAAACATGAAAAAGTGAACTGCTTTGTAATTATCGGCTTTACAAAGCAGTTCACAGATAAGGTATACATTTAAATTTTACTTAATAAGTCTTCGAAGTCATCGGCACTCGGAACGAGATGGTAATCGTCTTTGGGAAGGGGGGCGGTTTTTTTAAATCTGATGTAATCGTCACCCATAGCAGTATCGATAATTCTTTGAGTAGCATTTCCGTCGCAGGAACTCATAAATTTATTTTTGAAATCAATAACTTCCTGTTTGTTGAATTTAACATCAATATTTTTTACATAGTCAATGATTTCTTCGTTTGTGGAAACGATAGGGCCGGGTGTCAGCTCATCATAATCATAGTAAAAGCCTCTCCAGTCAAAGAAGTTTTCCAAATCGTGTGCAAGAAAAATCATCGGTCGTTCAAATAGTGAATATTCAAATATGAGTGAAGAATAGTCGGAAATACATATATCACTAACACAAAGCAGAGCTTCGATACTCATATCATCCGTGAAGTCAACCGCAAAACTGCCGATAAGCTCTTCGGGAATTTCCGGTCTTTTTCTTACGAGTGGATGATGCTTCATAATAACTACATATTCATCGCCTAACGCTTCATAAAGCATATTCAGGTCAAGAACATCGGGAGATTTTGCCTTTGCCACTCTTCCTCTGAATGTGGGTGCGTAAAGAATAACCTTTTTTTCTTTAGCGGCAGGGAATTGTTTATAAAGTGCATCATAAGATTTGTTAATAAAAGCTTTGTCGTAAAAAATATCTGTTCGGCTGCTTCCCAATGCTTTTACTACACCGCTTTCAGGTGAATATTGCATCGCTTCCTCATATGCCCAAATAACTTCGGGACTGCTGACGGTTACGTGGGTATAATTTCTGTTAAAAGGATATCTTTCCATATCTTTTCTCGAAGCACCGAAAATCGCATCCGCAGTGCTGAAACCGAATTTTTTGAAAGCACCGCAACCATGCCAAAGCTGAGTTATGACTGTTTCGGGTCTTTTTTCGAACCGTCCCATAACATTTGTTGCCTCGTCCATAAAAACATATTTGGCGGTCGCGATATCACGTATCATAGCCTTACATCTTTCACGGTATTCCTTACGGGTAACAAATGTGTTTCTCAAAAAATGACAATGAATATCAAAATCTGTATTTGCGTAAAGATTATCATACATCAGCTGAAAGCTGTTTGTAAGCTTCGGCAATCTGATTTCGATAAACACAACCTTTTTTTCATCGACGGGAAGCTTCGAATATTTTTTATAAATCGAAGGATATAGATGTGCGATTACATATTCGGTGTAAAGCCGGTTGTATTTTCCTCGCAAAAACCTTTTGATTCTCTTTGGGATATTTCTTATTTTGTTGAAAAACTTTTTAACTTTTTTCTTGAATTTTCTGATATATTTCACTAAAAACAGATAGATTGTATAAAGAAAAGTTCTTTGCAATGCATTTTTAATTCCCATATAAAACTTCCTTTCCTGTTTTTGCTTTTGCAGAATTACTCAATATATTGTACATAAAAACAGAATTTTGTCAAGAAAAAGGGCGTAGTTATTTTTGGCATTTGTTAATTCTGTGTTTATTATATTCTTCACCGAAAACCTCATTAATAATTCTGTGTGTAGCATTTCCGTCGCAGGCACTCATAAATTTATTTCTGAAATTTATAATTGTATTTTTATTGTAAAGGCTGTCAATATCCATAATATAGTCTGTGATTTCGTCAGTAGATTTGAAAACCGGACCGGGAGTAAGCTCATCGTAATCGTAATAAAATCCTCTTTCATCGAAGTATTCATCAAGGTCGTAAGCAAAGAAAACCATAGGTCTTTCAAACAGTGAATATTCAAATATGAGTGAAGAATAGTCGGAAATACAAATGTCACTTACACACATTAATTCATCAACCGACATTTTTTCTGAAAAATCATAAGCAAATTTCCCGTATATTTCAGGTGGTTTATTTGCAAGCGGATGGTGCTTTAAGATGAGAATATATTTATCGCTGAGCTTTTGCTCCATCATATAAATATCAAGCTTATCCGGAGCGACGGCAGCTTCAACGTTTCCTCTGAAAGTCGGTGCATAAAGAATTACTTTTTTGTTTCTCGCCTCAGGCAAAAGGGAATATAATTTGCTATAGGAGGATTTTATGAAAGCTTCATCATAAAAAATGTCTGTTCTGCTTACCCCTGTAGCACGCACAATGTTTTTGTCGGTGAGATTCATCGCGTTTTCAAAATGTTTGATAACCTCATCGCTGCTTACCGTAACAAGTGTGTAGTTTGTGTGAACCGGATACCTTGTTTTAGCTCTGCGTGATGCTCCGAATTTTCCGTCCTGAACACTGTATCCGAATTTTTTAAAAGCACCGCATCCGTGCCACAGCTGAACAAAACTCGTTTCCGGTCTCAGGTTGATTTTTGCAAATATATGTGTTGCTTCGTCCATAAAAATACATTTGGCGGTTGCCATATCTTTTATAAGTGCTTTACAATTTCTTACATACTCGAGGTCATCAACAAAAGTTTTTCTTAAAAAATGGCTACTGAGTTCATAATCCGTTTCGGCTTCAAGAGTACTGTACATGATGCGGAAGCTGTTTGAGAGAGTCGCAAGTCTCGATTCAACAAAGATGACCTTGTTTTCGTTGCAGGGCTTTGAGGCATATTTTTTGTATATCGCAGGATAAAGGTGCATGATGGTATACTCGGTCAGTATTCGGCTGCGTATACGAAGAAATAATTTTTTCAGTTTGCTGAATATATTTCGTAATACCATGTGCAAACTCCTTTCAGAGATTTTACCTCATTTTACTTTTTTTATGTATAGTTTGTCAAGATAAAAATAAAGCAAAAAGGTGTTTTCGTGCATATACAGAATGTACATGAGATAATAAAACGTATTTTTCTTGACATAGAAGAGAAAAAATAGTATTATAACTAATAATGCCTTAATATGGGCTGATATAGTCAAAATCAGAATAATCTAAACGAACATATATATAACGACATTCATAAAGGAGTGAATTAAGCTTAAATGAACGAAAAAAATCAAAAACAGAACAACATTCAAAAAAATAAGTCGGCCAATAAGCAGAATCAGAAGCAGCAGAGTAATACAAAAAATATACCGGCAAAAAACAAAACAAACAAGGCATTTAATGTGAAAAAGAAAAAGAGTCAGACAGAACCAGCCGGTAAACGCAAAAGCTCAAATCAGAATAAGAAAAAGAAAAAAGCAAGTCCGATCAGAATCGCTTTTCTCGGAGGTCTCAATGAGGTCGGTAAAAATATAACACTTTTCGAATATAAAAATGATATTATTATTGTTGACAGCGGTCTTGCGTTTCCTGACGAGGATATGCCCGGTATTGACCTTGTAATTCCTGATTTTTCGTATATTGAAAAGAACGCTGATAAAATTCGCGGTATTTTCATAACTCACGGACATGAGGATCATATCGGTTCCCTTGCTTACCTTTTAAAAACTGTAAACATTCCGGTTTACAGCACTCGTCTTACAAACGGACTTATCGAGTGTAAGCTTAAAGAACACGGTCTTTTCGGTTCAGCCAAGCTCAATGTTGTCAAAGCAGGAGAAAGTGTAACATTGGGCGGTTTTACTGTTGAATTTATTCACGTAAATCATTCCATTCCCGATGCTGTAGGCTTTGCTATCAAATGTGAGGTCGGAACGGTTGTACACACAGGTGACTTTAAAATTGATTCCACGCCTATAGACGGCGGTATGATTGATATTTCACGTTTTTCCGAGCTTGGGAAGGAAGGCGTTCTTTGTATGATGGCTGACTCCACCAATGCGGAGCGACCCGGATACACCGAAAGTGAAAGGAAGGTAGGCGATTCCTTTGAGCTTCTTTTCCGAAAGGCACAAAAAAGGAGAATAATTGTTGCTACTTTTGCGTCAAATATACACAGAGTACAGCAGATAATTAATGTTGCCGAGCGTTTCGGAAGAAAGGTTGCTCTTTCAGGCAGAAGCCTTGAAAACGTCGTCGCAATAAGTGCTGAGCTCGGTTATCTCAAAGTACCTGACGGCATTCTTATTAAGCTTGATATGATTAACCGCTATACCGACGATCAGGTTGTTCTTATCACCACAGGCAGTCAGGGCGAGCCCATGTCCGCTTTAACCCGAATGGCTATGTCCGATCACCGAAAAGTTAATGTCGGACCAAATGATTATGTTATTATTTCTGCCACACCTATTCCGGGTAATGAAAAAACTGTTGGCAGAGTGGTCAATGAGCTTATGAAGCTCGGTGCGGAGGTTGTCTATGAAAAAATGTACGATGTGCACGTTTCGGGACACGCTTGCCGTGAAGAGCTCAAGTTGATGCTCAGTATCGTAAAACCGAAGTATTTTATTCCTGTTCACGGTGAACAGAAGCATATTCAAAAGCATGCTGAGCTCGCTGTGTCAATAGGAATCGACAAAAAAAATATAATACTTGCCGATAACGGAACACAGGTGGAATTATGTGAAGATTACATCAAAACTGTCTCTAATGTGCCTGCGGGTAAAATTTTTGTTGACGGATCCGGTGTTGGTGATGTCGGCTCTGTTGTGCTGCGTGACAGAAAGCATCTTGCACAGGACGGTATAATTATTGTTGTTGCCACTCTTGACGGTGTAACCGGTGAGCTTGTTTCGGGTCCTGAAGTGGTTTCGAGAGGTTTTGTGTTTGTGAAGGAAGCGGAAGAGCTGATTTTCGATGCAAAAAATACAGCTTATGAAACACTTATGCGCTGTTATGATAAAAATATAAAGGATTGGGGAGCCATAAAGGGCAGAATCCGTGACGATATTTCAAAGCTTATGTACGAAAGAACTAAGAGAAGTCCGATGATTTTACCTATTCTTATGGAGATTTAAAATAATGAAAAAATTATGGAAAGCTTATGATATATCCCTTATATCCTTTGCTGTGAGTGCTTTATTTTTCGGTGCGGTGCTTTTTTATAACCGTAATGTCGGTGTTATAGGTCTTACTGTTGTATGTGCTTTAATGGTAGGCAAAATCAGCTATCACAGTCGAAAAAAAGCCAAACTTTTAAGCAAAATCAGTACGGTATATGACGAGCTTAATTTCGGTCCGGGTAAAGCCTTTGATAAGTTAACCGTACCTTGTGTGGTAGTTGAAAATGACGGTACGATTATTTGGTTCAACAGTAGCTTTGCAAATGATTTCGAAATAAATAAAGAAACAAAGGACAGCAAAATACAGACTCTTTTGAAAAAAGAACGTATTGATGATATGCTCGAAGGTCGGGGTTATTCTGTTAATTCGCACGGTCACTATTTTTCGGTTTTTACCAACGAAATTGATTTGGGCGACGGAGAGTTTATTTATCTTATTTATTTCTTTAATCAAACCGAATTAAAAGAAACAGAAAAAAAGTATCTTGACTCCATTCCCTCGGTTATGCTTACTGTTATCGATAACGCTGACGAGGTATATCAGAACTTTAAAGAAAGCGACTGTACCTCTATATTCAGCTACACGGAACAGATGATAGATGATTGGGCATCCTCATATGGCTGTCTTTGCAGAAAATTTTCAAACGCCAGAATGCTCATTTTTGCCGAAGAAAAAAATCTGAAAAGAATGATTAACGATAAATTCTCTATTTTAGAGGATGTCCGTAACTTTACTTATGAGGGCAAGAGCACAGAAATTTCACTTTCTATAGGTGTAGGTAAAAGTGACAATATTATTGAAGCAAATTCCTTTGCTAAACAGGCTCTCGACATGGCTCAGAGCCGCGGCGGAGATCAGGTTGCCATAAAAAAGGACACCGAGTATAAATTTTTCGGCGGCGTGTCTGCCGGTTACGAAAAAAGGAACAAGGTAAGAACGAGACTTATTGCCAAAACTATGGCTGAGATAATTTCAGACAGCGACAATGTTATTATCATGGGTCACAGGTTTTCCGACTTTGACTCCTTCGGCTCTTCGGTGGGTATGCTCAGCATAGCAGAGCGTTTTTCAAAGCCCGTGCATATTGTAATTGATGAAACAAACACTCTTGCGGGACCGTTGGTCAATCTTTTCAAAGAAGAAAACGATGCGCTTAAGCTCGTTCATCCTCATAAAGCGGAGGTGTTGCTTACCGATAATACATTACTTATTATTACTGACACACATAAGCAGGCTTTTACGGAGAGTCCTGTGCTGGTTGATAAAGTAAAAAAAGTTATGGTTATTGACCATCACCGAAAATCTGTCGGCTTTATTGAAGATACCGTAATGTTTTACCATCTTCCCGGTTCTTCATCTGCTTCAGAGATGGTTGCGGAAATTGCACAGTATGTGGATAATGAGCCGGTGCTTGACCGTTTCGTTTCTACGGCACTTCTTTCCGGTATTATGCTTGATACGCGGAATTTTATCCTCAGGGCGGGTGTCCGTACCTTTGAGGCCGCAGCATATCTTCGCTCCAGAGGTGCAAATACAGTCGAGTGCAAAAAGCTGTTTTCAAATAACATGGGTCTTTTCCGTAATAGAAACACGGTTATTGATATTGCCCGTGAATACAGAAAATGCGCCATATCTGTCGTGGAAAATGAATTTGATGGTATCAGACTTGTTACTTCTCAGGCGGCTGATGAGATGCTTAATATAGAAGGAATTAAAGCTTCATTTGTAATTTTTTCACAGGGTGGAGCAATAAATATTTCAGCAAGGTCTTACGGAGAAATTAACGTTCAGCTTATCATGGAAAATTTAGGCGGCGGCGGTCATCAAACTATGTCTGCCTGTCAGCTTGGTGATATTTCTTCGGATGAGGCCGAAAAAATACTCGAAAATGCAATCGATGAATATTATAACAATTTATGACGGAGGTAAAATATAATGAAAGTTGTATTAAAACAGGATGTAAAGGGTTTGGGTAAAAAAGGTCAGCTTGTTAATGCATCTGACGGTTATGCACGTAATTTTCTTTTCCCTAAAAATCTTGCAGTAGAAGCCAATGCTCAGAATATGTCTGAGCTCAAAAACCGTGAACAGGCAGAAAAATACAGAATTGAAACTGAAACAGCTACAGCAAAGAAAAATGCTGAAGAGATTTCCGGTAAAACTCTTCGTCTTACTGCTAAAGCCGGTCAGAACGGTAAGCTTTTCGGCTCTGTTACAAGCAAAGAAATCGCTGAGAAGCTTGCTGCGGATTTCGGTATCAAGGTTGACAAAAGAAAGATTGTTGTCGATGATATAAAGCAGTTCGGCACATATGAATTTGAAGTTAAACTTTATCAGGGAATCTCTGCCAAACTGTTTGTAATGGTCGGAGAATAATATAAGACTTACAAAAAGAAAATGAGGTGAAAATTATGGCTGCGGAACATACCGGTTCGTATTCATCTGTCGATGATATTAATATGCCGTATTCCCTTGAAGCTGAACAGGCTATTCTCGGCTCTATACTTATCGATCCTTCCTGCATTACACAGGTTCTGATAATTGTTAAGCCCGATTATTTTTATCTGCCTCAGCATAAAGCAATTTTTACCGTTATGCAGGAAATAGATGCTTTGGGCGGTAAAATCGATCCTCTTATCGTTTTAGAAAAGCTTAAAAAAGATAAAGTTTATGATGATGCAGGCGGAAAACAGTATCTTTTTCAGCTTACGCAGATTGTTCCCTCGACGGAAAATGTTGAAGAATATTCTCTTATAATCCGTGAAAAATATTATATCCGTACACTTATTAATGTTTCAAAAAGAATAATTGACGAAGCATCGGCATCATCTGAGCCCGCTGATACTCTTCTTGAATCGGCTGAACAGCAGATTTACGATATCAGACAGGGCAGGGTATCAAAAGGCCCTACAAGAATCGGTGACATTATCGTTAACGAGGTATATGACAAGCTTCAGAAGCTGAGTTCTGCCGACAGGGATAAATATAAGGGCTTTACGACAGGCTTCACCGATCTCGACAAAGCGATTACCGGACTTAACCGCTCCGATCTTCTCATTATCGGTGCTCGTCCTGCCATGGGTAAAACAAGTCTGGCTCTTAATCTTGCCCGAAATACTGCTATGATGGGTAAAAAGAAGGTTCTTTTCTTCTCTCTCGAAATGACTAAAGAGCAGCTTGCACAGAGGGTGCTTTCTACCGAAGCGCGAGTTGAAAGCACGAAAATGAGAACAGGAAACATTTCGGGTGATGAATGGGCCAAGCTTGCTACTGCTACAGCGCTCCTGAGTAACTGTGAGCTATACTTTGATGATACATCAAATATGACGGTATCTGAAATGAAATCAAGAATAAGAAGACTCCGTGATGTAGACGCGGTTTTCGTTGATTATCTTCAGCTCATGAAAAGCGGTACACGAGTTGAAAGCCGTGTACAGGAGGTTTCGGAAATCACACGAAATCTTAAGCTGATGGCGAAGGACCTGAACATTCCCGTGGTTGTTCTCGCCCAGTTGGCACGTACCACAGAGGGCAGAGGTAAATCGCACAAACCTCAGCTTTCCGATCTTCGTGAGTCAGGTTCTATTGAACAGGATGCCGATATCGTTATAATGCTTTACAGAGATGAATATTATGCTACAGAAAAGGATGACGGTCCCTCCGAAATGGAAAGACCCGCTGTAAACGAAGCTGAATTTATTATCGCAAAAAACCGTCACGGTCCAACCACTACGGTAAAGGTTGCCTGGAACGGTGATTATACATTGTTCTCGAATCTGGAGACCATCAGAAATGATATGTAAGGTTATAAATACGGTTGAAAATTATCGGTTATTTGAAGGTGTAAGGTCTGTTGCTGTGGGCGTTTCGGGCGGTGCCGATTCGATGTGCCTTTTGCATATTTTAAGTTCATTAAAGGATAAGTACGGTATAATCCTTAAAGCGGTTCATGTGAATCATAATTTAAGAGGTGATGAAGCTCTCAGAGACGAAAAGCTGGTAAGAGATTACTGCCAAGAAAACGGTATTGAGCTTACTGTGCACTCCGTGAATGTTGCTGTTCTTTCTGAAAAATTAGGTCTGGGTACTGAGGAGTGCGGCAGAAAGGTGCGTTATGAATGCTTTGAAAAAGCAAATTGTGATGCTGTTGCGGTTGCTCATTCTCTTTCTGACAGTATCGAAACCACAGTTTACAATCTTCTTCGAGGTACAGGTATTAAGGGCCTTTGCGGTATTCCGGCCAAAAGAGAACCGAATATTATAAGGCCTTTGATTACATGTACGAGGGAAGAAATTGAAAAATATTGCTGTGACGAAAAGGTTCCTTACGTTACTGACAGCACAAATCTCGCCGATGATTATACACGCAACTATATAAGACATAACGTCATACCGACCTTTGAAAGAGTTAACGCTTCTTTTTCCTCAAATATTTCCCGTACTTGCAGCATTTTGAGCGAAGAGAACGATTTTATTCATATGTCTGCCAAAGAACTTATTATTACTTCCGAGGTTTGTGGCGGATTTAATGCAGAAATGTTTGCTTCGGCTCACATAGCGGTGAGAAAAAGAGCAATTCTTATAATTCTTTGCGATAAAATGAAAAAACAACCGTTGTATATACATACAGACCTTGTAAATAAAATCATCGAAAACAGGGGCGGCAAGGTTGAAATATCTGCCGGATGGTATGCAAAAGTTGAAAACGGAGTTTTATTTTTTGATATAGAAAAAATAATAAAGCCGTGGCAAACTGAATTTTCCGACGGCAAAGCAAAAAGTCCATTCGGTATTTACAGTTTAAGTACTGCTGATTCGGATTACGAAAAAACAGGAGCTTTTGACGGTGCAAAAATCAAAGGACAGCTGATTCTTTCTTCACGAAGAGAAGGGGACAAATTTACCTTTATTAAAAGAAAGGTATCAAAAAGTCTTAAAAAGCTTTTCAATGAAATGGATATCCCGGTGATTGAAAGAGGAAAAATTGCCGTACTCCGTGACGACGAAAATATCGTATGGGTTGAAGGCGTCGGTGTAAATGCTTCATATATACCCGATGGAAACAGTGATAAAATATTTGTTATAAAAAAGGATGATTAATATGCTTAATGACATTCAGAAAATTCTTCTTTCTGAAGAAGAAATAAAAGCGATTGTTAAAAGAATAGCAGGGCAGATCAACGAGGAATATAAAGAAAAAAACCTTCTTCTTGTCTGTGTTCTTAAAGGCTCTGTCTGCTTTATGTCTGATCTGATGAAAGAAATAAATATTCCGTGTAAGATTGATTTTATGTCCGCTAAAAGTTATTACGGAGCCAACACCTCTACTGCAGGTGTAGTAAATATCACCAAGGATATAACTTATGATATTTCGGATTATGATATTCTTGTGATTGAAGATATTTTTGACAGCGGTAAAACCCTCGAAAAGCTCATGATGGTTCTTGAGGGAAGAAATCCTAAAAGTGTTGCCTGCTGTTCTCTTCTCGATAAGCCCGAAAGAAGAGATCCGAATGTTAAGCTTAAGCTTAAATATACAGGTAAAACCGTTCCCGATGCATTTGTTGTTGGTTACGGACTTGACTACAATGAATTCTATAGAAATTTACCCTTTATCGGCATTCTTAAGCCGGAAGTGTACACAAAATAAGGAGTGATTATATATTGGAAAATAATAACAGCAGCCCGGTGAAGGCGGGAAATCAGAAGTGGGGTAATCTGCTTTATATCATTATCCCTGTTCTTCTGGTGATTTCCCTTGCGTATTTTACCGGCGACGGTCAAAAGAATGAAAAGCCTCAGTATTATCAAATTGTACAGCTTTTCCGAAACGGTGAGGTTGATGAATATTCTCTCAATCTTTCCAGCGGTGCCCTCAGATATTCTCTCAAAGACAGTGAGGAATATGTAAATTATACAGTTCCTAATGTGGATATCTTTCTCAGAGATGTTCATGACTACATCACCGAATATAATCTCACCTCTGAAACTCCCATAAAATATGACTATATCAGAGGCTCCAACGGCTCCTGGTGGGCAAGTATGCTCCCGATGACACTTCTGAGTCTAATGCTTGTTGCATTTATGTTCTATATTTACCGTAAAATGGGTCAGAACATAATGAATGAAAACAATCGTACTCTTTCATTCGGTAAGGCAAGGGTAAAGCTCGGTAAGGATGAGAAGAGAAAGACCACTTTCAAGGATGTGGCAGGTGCTGATGAAGAGAAGGCTGAGCTTGAAGAAATCGTTGATTTTTTACGTTCTCCCGAAAAATTCAATCAGTTAGGTGCCAGAATTCCCAAAGGCGTACTTCTTGTCGGACCTCCGGGTACGGGTAAAACTCTTCTGGCTCGTGCTGTAGCGGGTGAAGCGGGTGTTCCTTTCTTTTCTATTTCAGGTTCTGATTTCGTCGAAATGTATGTCGGTGTCGGTGCATCACGTGTGAGAGACCTTTTTGATCAGGCAAAGAAAAACGCACCCTCCATTCTCTTTATTGACGAAATTGACGCTGTTGGTCGTCACCGCGGAGCCGGTATGGGTGGCGGACATGACGAAAGAGAGCAGACACTTAATCAGCTCCTTATTGAAATGGACGGCTTTGGTGCCAATGAAGGTGTTATTATCATCGCTGCCACAAACAGACCTGATATTCTTGATCCCGCTCTTTTACGCCCCGGCAGATTTGACAGACAGCTCACTGTAGGAGCTCCCGATGTAAAAGGCAGAGAAGAGATATTGAAAGTTCACGCAAAGAATAAGCCTCTCGCTCCTGATGTCGAGCTTAAAGTTATCGCACAGTCCACAGCAGGCTTTACGGGCGCTGATCTTGAAAACCTTCTTAATGAAGCAGCGCTTCTCGCTGCAAAAAGAAATAAAAAAGCAATCACAATGGATGAAATCGAGCAAGCCACCATTAAGTGTGTGGTCGGTACCGAAAAGAAATCCCGTAAAATGAGTGATAAAGAAAAAAGGCTTACCGCTTATCATGAGGCAGGCCATGCACTTGCAACCTACTTTACACCGGGTCAGGATCCTGTTCATCAAATTTCCATTGTGCCCACAGGTATGGCGGGCGGCTTTACCATGAGCCTTCCTTCTGAGGACAGAAGCTACCGTTCAAAGAATGATATGCTTGATGATATCGTTGTTCTTTTAGGCGGCCGTGTAGCAGAAAAGGTTGTTATAGGTGATATTTCTACGGGTGCTTCCAATGATATTGAAAGAGCGACTGAAATTGCACGTGGTATGGTAACACGTTACGGTATGAGCGATGAGCTCGGTCCCATTATGTACGGCTCATCCAATCATGAGGTATTTCTCGGTAAGGATTATAATAATATCAGAAATTATTCTGAGCAGATCGCTTCAGATATTGATGCTGAGGTCAAAAAAATCATTACTGACTCCTATAACAGATGTCATGATATTATCGAAAGAAATCATGAAAAGCTTACTGTTGTGGCTGAGTATCTTATCATACACGAAAAGGTTGACGGTGAAACCTTCCTTAAGCTTATGAAGGGTGAATATACCGGGGATGATGCTGAAGAGAAAGAAACAGCAATACCCACGGAAGAAATAACCGAATAAAGGCTTGTCCTGCCTCCGATTTTGGCGGCAGGGCACAGTTTTTATATTTTTTTATAAAATAAATCAAATAAATTGTTGAAAATGAATTACCGTTGTGGTAAAATCAACATAAAATAGGAGAAATATGTAAAGAGGTGAAAACATGAGTAGTGTTTCCAAAGAACGTGCAAAGCAAAACTGCGGTGCAGCATATATCATAGCTGCAACCTTAGCTCTTGTGCTGATTGCTGTCAGCGTCATTTTATACAAATATGTTCCTGTATCTGACATTGCCAACGGCATCGAACATTCGGCAAAGGACGGTCTGTTTTTCCTTGCCGCATCTCCGGTGTGTGCTTTAATTGCGGCTGTGGTGTATATTATAGGCGGTCTCACTGATAAAGCTCTTGTCAAAAATTCTGTTGTTCAGCTTGTTATATTTATCGTTTCGGCTGTGCTTCTAGTTTTTGTGTGCGGCACATCTGCGGCTATGTTTTTTTATCAAATGTCGCTCGGCTTTGTTGCTCCGCTCGGTGATTCGGTGTGGAATGTACTTGGCTCTGTTAATATTGCAGCGGCGGTTCTTTATGCCGCAGGGAATATTTACATTTTTGCCACTGCAAGAAAATAATTATGTAAATCTGCGTTTTTAACGCACTAATAAAAACTCTGACATGAGGTGCATTATGAATAAGGACAAAAAAATTTATACCATTGCAACTGCTCATCTTGATACGGTATGGAATTGGGATTTCGAACATGTAATAAACGTGTGTATTCCTGCTACTCTCGATGAAAACTTTAAATTATTTGAGAAATATCCTGAGTATCAGTTTAATTTTGAAGGCTCTTACAGATATGAGCTTATGGAGGAGTATTATCCCGAAAAGTTTGAACAGCTCAGGAAGTATGTTGAAGAGGGCAGATGGAACGTTACAGGCAGCAGCTTTGAAAACGGTGACGTGAATGTTCCTTCACCGGAGGCTCTTTTTAGAAACATCCTTTACGGCAACAAATATTTTGAAAAGAAATTCGGAAAAAAGAGCAACGATATTTTCCTTCCTGATTGCTTCGGTTTCGGTTGGGCTCTTCCTTCGATTATTGAACACGCTGGTATTAAAGGCTTTTCAACACAAAAGCTTTCTTGGGGAAGTGCTTACGGTATTCCCTTTGATATCGGTCGTTGGTACGGTGTAAACGGAAAATGTGCTCTCGCATCGCTTAACGCAAAATCATACTGCACCACATTCAAAAAGGTTCGTACAAACAGCGGGCTTACAAAAAAGCTTTATAATAATATTAAAGAATATGATCTCCCCGTTACATTTGCCTATCACGGTGTAGGCGATGTGGGCGGCGCACCGAAGGAACAGTCCGTTAAAACCGTTTGCGAAGAAATAAGAAAGAACGATTCATCTGAAATCAAGGTTGTATCATCTTCACCCTCTGAATTTTTTGATGATATTTCATCTCTTTCTCAGACGGAATTTGAAAAACTTCCTAAATGGGAAAACGAACTTCTTATGACTGACCACGGTGTAGGCTCATATGTTTCCCGTTCTTTCAGTAAAAGATATAACCGCAGAAATGAAGAAATCGCCGATATGGCTGAGCGTATGTCGATAGCTGCAGAAGCTCTTGTCGGTGCGGAGTATCCTAAAACTGAAATAGACAAAGGCTGGAAAAGAACACTTGCCCACACCTTCCATGATGATATCACGGGCACATCTGTTGAACGTGTTTATCAGCGTTCCTGGAATGATTATGTGCTCAGTGCGAATCAGCTTTCAAACGCTTATGAGGGTGCGGCTTCTGAAATAATTAAAAACATGGATACCTCCTGGACCAAAGGTACTGCTATCGTAATCAACAATACTGTTGAGCATGGCAGAATGGGTGAGGTTGACTTTGTTATTGATGCCGGTGAGAAAGAGTTCGTGCGTGTATTTGATAAAAACGGCAAAGAGATTCCTTCTCAGGTAAATTATATCAAAGACGGCAAAATGTCTGTAAGCGTCGCTGATTATATTCCCGCTTTAGGCTTTAAGGTTCTCGATGTCGTCGGAAGTGATGTTCCCTGTAAAATGAATACGGGGCTTCGCTGTTCGGGACGTTCGATCGAAAACTTTAAATATATCGTCAGTGTAAATTCCGACGGTGACATATCGTCTATTATTGATAAAACTCTCGATGATACTGAAATTCTCAAAAAGCCTGTCAGATTCGAACTGAACAAATATAAGGGCGCAGGCGAGTACGCAGCTTGGGAATTGAGATATAAAGAGGTTTGCAAATATCCTTGGGAATTTGCCGGTAAGGGTAAATGCACGCTTATCGAAAAAGGTCCCGTAAGAGTTACTCTCAAGGTTGAGCAGAAGGTAAGCAAGTCAACGTTTACATATTATGTTTCTCTTGTTGCCGGTTGTCCTTATGTTTCGGTCCGTAACGAGGTTGAGTGGAGAGAATTTTGCAAAACACTTCATAATGGCTTCTATTTCAATGTCAGCAATAAAAAAGCAACATTTGACCTTGGTCTCGGTGCTATTAAAAGGGAAAAGGCAAACAAAAAGCTTTATGAGGTACCCGCTCAGAAATGGGCAGATATAACCGATAAATCGGGTGTTTACGGCGTATCTGTGTTCAGTGATTCAAAATACGGTTGGATAATGAAGGATGAAAGGAGTCTCCGTCTTACAGTTCTTCATTCACCCAAACAGTATTACAGACATGACAGCGTACAGGGTATGATGGATTTCGGTCTTAACAGATACGGATATGCCATTTACTCCCACAAAGGCGAGTATGATAACGGCACTCAGCTTTATGCAAGATTTTTCAATCAGCCGCTTACTGTCTTTGTAACTAATAATCATACCGGTGCTCTTGCAAGTGAGTATTCCTTCGGTGCGATAAATGATAAGGATGTTATTGTCCGTGCTATCAAAAAGTCAGAAGCAGATGATTGCATTATCGTAAGATTCAATGAAGGTGCCAACAAAAAGGTAAGAGGTGTGGAATTCACATTAGGTAAAGGTATTGCCACCGCCAAAGCTGTCAACGGTATGGAAGAGGATATCGGCCCTGCAACTGTTGTTGACGGAAAATTGGTCTTTGATCTCGATCCATATGAAGTAAAAACATTTGCTGTCACTCTTACTGACAGCAAGGTGGCGAACAAAAAAGCTGCGGTAAAAGTTGAACTTCCTTATAATATTGACGTTGTAACATTTAATCATAACAGAAGCGCTACAGCAATTCCGACAATCAATGTTTCAATACCCGGTGAACTTGTTCCCAAAACAATCGACTGTGCAGGTGTTAAATTCGAAACAGGCGACATTTGGGGCGAGGGAAACAATGCTCTTATTTGTGCCGGTCAGCAGATAAATGTTTACGGTAAAAAGCTTTATTTCGTCGGTGCTTCCCTCTACGGTGATAAGGTTTATGAATTCAAAGTTGATGACAGGACAGTACCGGTAAAGGTACAGTCAATCGATGAAAGAATAGGTAAATGGGATCTTTACAATCTTGCTGAGGTTGCAAACGTTAAAACCGATAAGTTGGCTATAGAGTATACGCATACTCACTTACCCCATGGAGACAATGTTGCTTCGCAGATATATTTCTTTATGTACGAGATAGATATTGCAGATGCTTCTGTTGTCACTCTCCCCGAAGATAACGGTCTTATCATTCTCGCGGCCTCACAGAGCAGTGATGAAAATTACGCCAAACTTGAGTCTGCTCTTTATGACAGAATAAGCGATAGAAAGTTCGATTATCAGATGTCACGCAAAGAGAAAAAGAACCATAAAAAGCAAATGAAAAAGTGGAAGAAAACTCCCAATAAATCATAAAAATTCCAATCCCTGCTTTTTCGGCAGGGATTGTTGATTGAAAAGGTTGATAATATGACTAATTTTAAATCAAACTGTCATACTCATACAGTATACTGTGACGGTAAAAATACTGCCCGTGAAATGATTGACTGTGCTGTAAAAAAAGGATTTTCGGCTATCGGTTTTTCGGGACATGCGCCTATGAATTTTTCAAATACATGGGCAATGACACAGGAAAATTTGGATAAATATTTTTTTGAGATAAACTCTTTGAAAAAAGAATATGCCGATAAAATCGATGTTTTTTGCGGTATTGAGCTTGATGCCGATTATGAAATCAATAAAGAATACTCTTTTGATTATATACTATCTTCTGTGCATCAGATACACGGAAAAAAGAGAATTTATTCCATTGACTATACGGCGGAAGAGCTGACTGAGTGCGTAAATGCAGAATATGACGGTGATTGGTACAAGATGGCAGAGGAATATTTTAAAAATCTTGCTGCATTTGTTGTTGACAATAAAACAGACGTTGTCGGACATTTTGATCTTATCACGAAATTCAATAGAAGCGGTTGCCTTTTTGATGAAAATAATCCTGAATATCAAAAAAGTGCTCTCAGATGGGTCGATTATATTATTGACAATAAGCCGTACATTATATTTGAGGTTAACACCGGTGCCATGTTCCGTTGCGGTAATGAAACGCCGTACCCTGCCTCTTTTATTTTAAAAAGAATATGTGAGAGGGGAGCGAGGGTTACCGTTACAAGTGATGCACACTGCACGGAAGCACTCGACTATATGTTTGATGAGGCCAAGCTGTACTGTAAAAATTGCGGATTTAAGAGTATCTGGCATCTCACCAAAAGTGGATTTATTGAAGAAAAAATATAGAAAATTCTCTTTGAATATTGACAACAGATAAGTAAAATATTAAAATATATATAGTTAACGAAACGAGGTGTTTTAGATGAATAAAGACGAAGAGCTTTACATGGAGGATATAGTTACCGTTATCGATGATGACGGTGTTGAGCATTTGTTTGAGGAAATTGACAGAGTTGAAACAGAAGAAGGAAACAGATATGTCGCACTCCTTCCTGTTTATGACAACGAGACCGAAATTTTAGATGATGACGGTGAGGTTCTTATTCTCAAGGTAATCGAAGAAGACGGTGAAACCTATCTTGTACAGATTGAGGACGAAAAAGAGTTCAATGAAATCGGCAACATCATTGAAGACAGGCTCATCGAAAAATACGAAGCAGAGGATTCTGCTGAATAATTATGCGTGAACTGAATAGAATAATAGTATCCTGCTTTGTTCGATAATTATGATAGTTATAACCCAACACGTTATTAAACGGAGAGATGCTTTGTCAGCGGATTGCAGACCTCCCGCTCTTGTGGCGGACGAAGGGAGCGTGAACCTGACTCGCTATCACCACCCTGCCTTGAGCAGGTTATACACATCATTTCCGGCATAGCGGGATATATTATGGTTGCGTATTCGCTCTTACATATTTTTTGCGGGTATGGTGAAATTGGCATACACGCAAGATTTAGGTTCTTGTGTCGCAAGACATGCAGGTTCGATCCCTGTTACCCGCACCAAACTAAAAAATCCGAACCAAATTTTCCGTGTAGAAAGAAGGTTCGGATTTTTTATTTATTTGAATATATTCATATATACGCAGGTATTTATATCCGATAGTGAAGGTAAGTTACATTTTAATTAGTTTAAATTAGATAATTTTATGATTTTTTGCAATGTAAGCTGATTTTTGTTGTCTTTATAGGTGAAAGGAGGATAGATATGGATGACATTGATATCATAAAACTTTATTTTGACCGTTCAGAAAAAGCTATAAACAAAACATCAGAAAAATACGGGAGATATCTTATGCGTATAGCAGAAAATATTCTTTTCAGCTATCAGGACAGCGAAGAGTGTGTAAATGATACATATCTGAAAGCATGGAACTCAATACCGCCTAAATCACCGAAAAGTTTACGTGCATATCTTGGCAGAATAACACGTAATTCGGCAATCAATCTCTATAAATCATATTCTGCCGAAAAATGCGGCGGCTCGGTTGCTGATATTGTTCTTTCGGAGCTGGAGGCCTGTATTCCGTCTGAATTGACAGTTGAGAAAAAAATCGACGAGAAATTTCTTGTCAGACTTCTCGAAGAATTTCTCAAAGCACAGAAAGAAACAAACAGAAATATTTTTCTTCGCAGATATTGGTATTGTGAATCTGTTTCGCAGATAGCAAAAGATTTTTCGCTGAAAGAGGGTACGGTAACGTCCATTCTTTACCGAATGAGATTAAAACTAAAAGAAAAATTAGAGAAAGAAGGGATTGCAGTATGAAGGGGGAGGATTTATTCGTTATCCTCGGAAAAATTGACGAACGGCTCATCGAAGAGGCAATGCAGGATAAGATGTACAGCCGTCAGAAAAAAACAATCAGCTGGAGTGTCGGCATTGCCGCTTGCATATGTCTGATATTGATAGGCAGTTTTGTATGGAACGTCTACACGGATAATCATTCTGATCCGGCTAAGTTGGATGTAAGCTCTATCATTTTTGAGCCAATGGGTATGGGCTATGAGGGTACTGATGATCTCAGTCTGAAAAATTCTGATGACATAAACCCATGGACAAAACATGCTAAGCTTGAAGTATTACCTGTTTATAAAAATCTTCGTTACAATAAGGGTAAATTATCTCAAAGCTATTATTCTACAGCTGATCTGAAAAATCATGCAGAATCCTTTGCAGAGTTTTTGAAACTTGATATAATCAGCGGTGAAGCGGTTACAGGTGAGGAAGAAAATGAAATTTATAATTATATCCTGCATACAGAGCAAGGGCAGGTCTCGACCAACGGTGCAGGTATTAGCTTCAATATAAAAAAAGGCTATGAGCATCTGATATCTGAGCATACACGTTTCTGCTGTGGAAGCCAATCAGAACAAATAAGCGGTGTTTACAGAGAGTATTCAGTTGACGGAGAGTTGCTTTCCGAAGAAATACGATTTTACTGTAAGCACGACGCACTTTCAGATAACATTATCGCTTTTAATCTCCAAAGTCGATATGAGGTGAAAGGTGAAAACTATACTAACAGCAGGAACGATGATTTTATTTCTTCTTCATTGAAGCTCGCTGACTATCCGATTATTACCTGGCAAGAGGCACAGGAAAAGCTTCTCAAAGGCGAATATATTTCCTCGGCAGATGAAAGTCAGGTCGCAGGCGGTAAGCTGTCGGAGGAAGCGATAGCTGATGTAGATCTTATTTATTATACTAACAGCAACCCTGAACTGTATTTACCGTACTACAGATTCTTTGTAAAGTATAATTCTGACAGCCCGGATAATATGAGATACGCTTACTTTTATGTCTGTGCGGTGGCTGACGAATATTTGGTTAACTACGATAAATATGACGGCAACTTTCAGTGAGGGACTAATATCGTTAAAATTACTGCCGAGACAATACCTATAATCAGTTAAAGACTGCTCTCCATGGTGAGGGCAGTTTTAAGTTTGCTTCTTTGGATAGTGGTTTATGGATATACAGCATAACCGTTTTGAATATAAATAAATCTGTACTTATTGCACTTCAAAAAATCTGCTTGATTCATGCTTTTCCCTTTTCTTGACTTTTTCATAAAAATACTGTAAAATAGCATATCGTAAAAAATAAGTCAGGAGGATAATCCAATGACTGAAAATAAAAAATATTGTATGGGTTGTATGAAAGAAATAGATATTAATGCTACTGTGTGCCCTCATTGCTATTATGGCGAAGAAACCGTTCAGCATTATCCTTGCTTGCCAAAAGGTACTCTTATAGCTGACCGTTATCTTGCGGGCAGAACTGTTTCGATGGCAAATGACTCCATAACATATATCGGTATGGACGAGCAGACTGAGGAAATAGTAAGTATTCACGAATTTTACCCCGTAAAGATTGTCGAAAGAGCCGATAACGGCTGCGAAGTTAATGTAAAGCTCGGTTATGATGATATTTTTGACGGCTGTGTGCAAAGCTTTATTTCTATGTGGAAAGCCATAGGCTCCGTCAAGGGTGAAATATCTTTGCCAACAGTTCGCAATATACTTGATTATAACGGAACCGTATATGCAATATGCAAATATACCGACAGCATAACTTTAAAAGCATATTTCGAAGAGACTAAAAAAGCTTTATCATGGCAGAAGGCACAGTCAGCTTTTAGATGCATTTTCTCAGCACTCGAAAAACTTCACTGTGCAGGAGTAATTCACGGGGCTATCTCTCCTTCAAGTATTCATGTGGGCTCCGACGGAAAGCTCCACATCACTTCTTTCTCCATACCTGAATGCCGTTCAAACAATGAATATCTTGCGACAGCACCCATAAACGGCTTCTCAGCTCCTGAACTTTACGGAGAAGAGAGAGTATGTGAAACCTCAAGTGATATTTATTCTCTTATGGCTCTGATTTATTACTGTGTGACCGGCATTGTACCGCCAAAGGCGACAGACAGAGCAGTAAAGGATGATATGGTTATTCCGTCTGCTATTGCTTCATCACTTCCTAAAAAAGTTATAGCAGCTTTTATAAAGGGTCTTGCTGTCAGCCGTGAAAACAGAGTCAGGTCTGTCACTGAGCTTTCTACTTATATTTACAGCGGAACTTCTGCCGCTGTAAGCAACAAGCCGGGTTCATCTGTGACTTCAAAAACGAATATAACCGAAAATAAAGCAGTTAATGAAAAAAAGCAGCTTTCTCCGAAGAAAAATAAGAAAAGCGGAGGTGCATCTCTTGCGGGTCTTGCGATAGGGACCTTTGCAGCTGTTGTGGTGCTTTGTTCTGTGATTTTCTGCATACTTTACACTACCGTTCTTTATAAAAACTATGATATTCCTTTTCTTAACGATGCTTTTGCTTCCTTTGATTTTCTTCCTATTAACAAAGCTGATGATGACATTGAAGCTATGCTGCCGGTCGAAGATATAACAACGACGGCTTTGCCCGAAAACAGATATGTGACTGTTCCCGATTTTACGGCTCATACTTATGACAGCATAGTTGCAAATTCAACCTTCAGCCAGAATTTTAAATTTGATTTTACCTTTGAATATAATGATAAATTTGCCAAGAATGCAATTGTCAGCCAGAATTTGACGAAGGGTGAAAGTGTTATGGCGGGTTCTACTGTAAAGCTTGTTGTCAGCCGCGGAGCCGAGCAGATTGAGTTGCCTGAAGTAATCGGACTTCAGTTTGATGATGCAAAAGCTGAGCTTATTGAAAAAGGCTTCAAAGTTAAAAAGGTAGTTCTCGAAAATAACGGTACTCACAATGCGGGTATAGTTGAAATGACCGACAAGGTTTCAGGTCTTGAATTTGATAAAGGAACCGAAATTATTCTTTCTGTGTGGGGAGAACATGAGGAAGAAACGACTGAAAAATCCTCTAAAAAAGATAAAAAGAATAATAAAAAAGATAAAAAGACTACCGATAATAAAAACTCTGATTAAAATGCATAATTTTAATTTTTGCGGTATATATTATACTATGTAAAGAAAATAATATTTTTTTGAAAAAACTATTGACTTTCTCAAGTGTATGGGTTATAATAACTAAGCACTTGAGAGAGTGAGATATCGCGGAGTGGAGCAACCCGGTAGCTCGTCGGGCTCATAACCCGGAGGTTGCAGGTTCAAATCCTGTCTCCGCAACCAAAAATCCCTTGGACATCAGTTCGAGGGATTTTCTTTTAATGATATCATTATTATACCAAAGGAGAATAATTATGTGTTATGAAAAATTACATTCAGGTGAAATTTATGATCCTAATGAGAATGATATAATGAGTGAACAGCTTTTATGTTTGGAAAAACTTTATGATTACAATTCTACTCGTCCGTCTGAGTTCAAAAAAAGACAAAGTCTTCTTAAGGAAATGTTCGCCGAAATAGGGGAAGATTGTTATATTGAACCGCCTTTCAGGGCTAATTGGGCCGGTAAGCACATACACTTCGGTAACAGCGTATATGCAAATTTTAATCTTACCTGTGTGGATGATACTCATATATATGTTGGCGATTGCACCATGTTTGGTCCGAATGTTGTTCTTGCTACAGCGGGACATCCTATTCTTCCTGAGCTTCGTGAAAAAGCATTTCAGTTTAATATTCCCATACATATCGGAAAAAACTGTTGGCTCGGAGCCGGTGTTATAGTAATGCCGGGCGTCACTATCGGTGACAATACAGTAATCGGTGCAGGCAGTGTGGTTACCAAAGATATTCCTTCAAATGTTGTAGCTGTCGGAAATCCTTGCAGAGTTTTGCGTCCGATCGGCGAAAGAGATAAAGAATATTATTTTAAGGACAGAAAGATTAATCTGTAATATCGGTGAATTTTATGACGAAATTTCTTTTAAAGCTTTTTATAAAACACGGCACTGAGCAACAATCTGCTTCGACGCGCTCATCTGTAGGAATGCTGTCAGGAGCCGTAGGCATCGTGTGCAATATTTTACTGTTTGTTCTTAAACTTTTGATTGGTACTGTTTCAGGTTCGGTTTCGATAACTGCCGATGCGATGAATAACCTTTCTGATGCCACGAGCTCGGTTGTTACACTTATCGGTTTCAGATTGGCCAAAATGCCCGCAGATGAAGATCATCCCTACGGTCACGCAAGGTACGAATATCTTTCCGGTCTTGCTGTTGCGGCGATGATTGTAGTTATCGGTTTTGAGCTTGCCAAATCATCTGTAGAAAAAATTATAGAGCCTTCACCTGTTGAACTGTCTGTTTCGGCTTGTCTGGCTCTCGTAGGATCTGTAGCTGTTAAGCTTTGGCTTTGCCTTTTTAACCGTAAGCTTGGGAAAACGATTAATTCTTCTGCTTTGATTGCCGCTTCGGCTGACAGCCGCAACGATGCGGTTGCTACCACGGTTGTTTTGGTTGCGGGTATAGTTGAACTTATTTTTAAAATTCAGATAGACGGCATAATGGGTCTTCTCGTTGCTTTGTTTATTCTTTACAGCGGTATCAATCTCGCAAAAGACACTATAAGCCCGCTTTTAGGTGAAAATGCCAGCCCGGAACTTAAGGAGCTGATCATCAGTGTAATACGGACCTGTCCGGAGGTTTTGGGTTATCATGATCTTATGGTTCATGATTACGGACCCGGACAGCGCTTTGCGAGCATTCATGTTGAAATGGATCACAAAGCAGATCCTCTTTATTGCCATGAATTGATTGATACTCTCGAAAGAAACTGTTTGGAGACATATAATATCCATCTTGTTATTCATTATGATCCTGTCATTACAGGCGATGAGGAGCTCGACAGACTTCGTCATATCGTTTCTGAGTTGCTCAAAGCTCAGGATGACAGAATTTCAATTCATGATTTCCGAATGGTCAAGGGTGAAAAGCAAACAAACCTTATTTTTGATATTGCACTTCCGTCGGAACTTATGCCGAAAAGGAAAGAGGTAAAGGATAAGCTTGACAGCTGTCTTGCTGTGATAGACGATATGACTTATTATACTGTGGTAGATTTTGATATGGTAGCGTTTAATGAAAATATAAAATAATTTAAAAGAAAAGCTCCGCTTTATTGCCGTTGCCGGACATAGCGGAGCTTTTCTTCTGAGTTATATTGGAGTGAGAGAAAGGAAAAAACAGACTTTATTAAGCAGCGTTATTAGGCACTCTGCGGATGGCAGCAGTATTACCTTTGCATTTGTTCAT
Source organism: Clostridia bacterium (assembly GCA_017397845.1). Taxonomy (GTDB): domain Bacteria; phylum Bacillota; class Clostridia; order Oscillospirales; family Acutalibacteraceae; genus UBA6857. The sequence continues at coordinate 268,612 of JAFQHU010000003.1, read as the reverse complement.
ATTTCGATTGCCTTTTCTGACTGCTTTTTTAGGTGCTGAAGCTTTGACAGCTTTTTTTGATACAGCTTTTTTAGCTTTTATTTTATCTTCAAGGTTAATAAAATATTTTTCAAAAAGAACCAAAATAAAAAGTACTGCTGTGAGCGTGAGATAAACTGCTGAAAAACTACCTATTGTATTAAACATAATTAATATCCTCCTTAAACGAACATTCGTTCTTTGATTACAAGTAAATTATAGCACATTTTATCGAAAAGTCAAGACAAATGTTCGATAAAATTAAAAAATGAGTACATATAAACGGACTTTGCATAATTTTTTTTATATGAAATTCTTCTTTGTCAAAAAAAGGCAAGATTTTTTGTGAGATTTGACATCTAAAATATTTTCAAAATAAATGAAAAAAATTCCATATTATGATATACTTGTTTAAATAATATACATTTGGAGGAATTATTATGATAAAAAAAGAATTTACTTTCACTTCGGTTTCAAACCTTGCTGATATACACGCTGCCTCATACAAACCTGAAAACGGTGAAGTTAAAGCTGTGATTCAGGTTGCTCACGGTATGGCGGAGCATTTGGAGCGATATGAAAAATTTGCTGCTGCTTTATGTGAAAAAGGCTACGCTCTTTACATAAATGACCATCTCGGACACGGTGCAAGTGTAAAGAATAGAGATGAACTCGGATTTTTCGGCGAAAAAGACGGTTGGAAAAATTTTGTAGAAGATTGTTATCAGCTTACAAAGATAATTAAAAATGAAAATCCTGATGTGCCTGTTGTTTTCTTTGGTCATTCCATGGGGTCGTTTGTTGCCAGAGCATACAGTATTAAATATGCTGATGAAATTGCCGGTGCTATTTATTGCGGTACAGCAGGACCGAATCCTGCTGCGGGAGCGGGTATATTGCTCACCAATATTATTGCTAAAATAAAAGGCACACATTACAGAAGCAAGCTCATTGACAAAGTCGGCTTCGGAACTTATAACAATAAATGCGAAGGCAGGACAGCTTTTGATTGGCTCAGCAGAGATAATGATGAGGTTGATAAGTATATTGGCGACGAGCTGTGCGGTTATCTTTTCACTGCGTATGGATATCGTGATCTTTTCTCTCTTCTCAGCTATGTATCCTCAGCCGAATGGTTCGCCGCTCTTTCTGAAAAGCTCCCCGTTCTTTTAATTGCAGGTGCCATGGACCCTGTAGGTGAATACGGAAAAGGTGTTGAGAAGGTTTATAAATCTCTTTGTGATGCGGGTAAGACAAATGTACAAAGAATCCTTTATCCCGATGCAAGGCATGAGATTCTCAATGAGAGTGCTTGCTTTGATGCTGTTTGTAAAGATGTTATCAATTGGATAGAAGAAGTGATATAAAGATAATAGGTTAAGGTGTATACGGTTATGAACGTCATAATTATTGAAAATCCGCTCATAAAAAAAGAAATCCACTTGAATTCTGACAAAATTACAGGATGGAGTTTGACAAATGTTGCTAACGGCAGGAAGTTTACGAGTCTCGACAAAGGTGAAGAATTCGTACTGACATTCAAAAATCTGTTTAAAAATATTGTCATAAAATCATCTGATTTGAAGGTGAATAATGTGGATTCAGTATGTGAATCCGAGCTTAAAAAATATATTATCTCTTTCGAATCTTTTAATATTAAGGACAATAAGATCTGCGTAAAGCTTATTTATCTCGTAAATGAATCTCGGTGCTATCTGAGAAAATATATCGAAATTCATTATGAAGAAAAGGGAAGCAAGGATGCTGTTCTTGAGAGTATTTCGTTTGAAGATTTCAAATTTAACGATGAACTGAACAGTTGGTCGATTCCGAAACAGCAGGATGCAGAAACCAAAAGCTTTCCTCTGTCTTTGGGACAGCCGGTTTATGTTGACTCATTTTACTTCGGTTGTGAGTTTCCTGTCGCGATTAACAAAATCGAACATTCAAATGCAAAAAGCACATATTACAGCGGGAAAAAAATAAGTGAGCTAATCGGTTCGGACGGCTACATATCACATAAAAGTGTAATCGGTGGAGCTGACAGTGATATTTATGAGGATGTGCAGAAATCTTTTTTTGATTATATAAAAGATATTTCAAAACCTGTTTATCTGAGAAGACAGTATAATTCATGGTATGATAACATGCTTAATATTACCCGTGAAAATGTGACATCTTCATTTCTTGAAATTGAAAAGCAGATGACGAAAACCGGTGAGCCGGCACTCGATTCATATGTGGCTGATGATGGATGGAACGATTACAGTGGTGAATTTTGGGACTTTAACAAAAATTTTCCTGATGAGCTTTATCCTTTTAAAAACCTCGCTGAAAACCTCGGCTCGAAATTCGGTCTTTGGCTTGGACCCCGCGGAGGATACACAAATGACACAATAAAATTTGCCCGGAGAATTCAGAAGGCGGGTAACGGATTTGTAAACAAACAGGCAAAGGATATTTGTGTCGGCAGCGAGAAATATACTCGAAAAACCACAGAGCTGTTACTTGATTTTGAAAAAAGATTCAATATAAATTATTTTAAGCTTGATGGCTTCGCTCAGCGTGCGTGCAAAAATAAAAAGCATGATCATATGACAGGCGGTTATAATGATATTTATTTCTTTACGGATACCTGGGAAAGATGGATCGATTCTTTTGAAAAGTTTGCTTCGGCGGGCAGTACTGATTTTTGGATAAACCTTACCTGTTATGCGTGGCCTTCTGCCTGGTTTTTACAGTGGGTTAACAGTGTCTGGATGCAGATAAGCTTTGATGTAGGCTTTATCGGTAAAAAGGGTGAGGTCTCTGATAAAGACCGCATGTTAAGCTACCGTGATGAGCTATATTGCGATTTCAGTCGCATACGACAGTTCCAATTTCCTCAGAGAGCATTATATAATCATGACCCGATCTACGGCAAAGAGGCAAAGGTTTCGATGACCGATGATGAATTCAGAGAGTATCTGTTTACGATGGCAACGAGGGGAACACAGTTTTGGGAACTGTATTACAGCCACTCCATGATGAATGATGCCAAATGGAGAATAAATTACTCCTGCATGCGTTTTATTGAGGAAAACATAACTACACTTGCAAATTCTGTTGTTATTGGCGGCAGACCTTCAAAATCGGAAATATACGGATTCAGTTGTTTCGGTGACGATGAGGGAATAGTTTCTTTGCGTAACAGTGCAAACACAGAGCAAAGCTATACTTTAAAGCTTGATGAGCTTGTCGGTGTTAAAAAGAGCTTCACCGCAGGTGAAATGTACACGGTTATTCCTTATGATGTTTCATGTTCAAAGGGAACTTATTCATACGGAGACAGCGTAAGCTTTACTCTCGCTCCTTATCAGACGGTTATCGTTCATTTCGGAAAGAAAAATAAAGAGCTATGTCCCGTGTACTGCAAGGCTGTATCCGACAGAGAACTTTTTGTAACCTTCAATCAGTTTGTAAATATTGATGATGCATTTTCTGCTGATAATTCTATTGTAGGTAAAACTCTTCTCGAAGATTATATATCTGCTGTTTTCACTTTTGAAAAGCCCTTTGAAAAGGAAAATATGATAAAGATTTCATCATTAATGGGCGCTACAGGGATAGTGTCTGATGTGAAACTGGTGTTCAGACATTACGAAAATTATGTCATTACCGATGGTTCTGTAAAGGGTAAGGGAGATTTTACGGTTGAAATTAATCTCAGCGGAAAATTAAAGGGCAGTATCTATAAGCAGGGTGATGAACTCGAAATAGCAATCAGTGATGATAACTTTGTCATATTCAAAGTTGGCAGCTTCGTTCTGAAATCTGTTACTTCAGCTGAGGCTATTACTAAAATTTCTGCTGTAAGAGAGAAAAATAATGTAATCAAACTTTATCTTGATAAAAAGCTTGATGCCGGCATGTGTACTGTGGGAATTGACCTTCTCGGTGAGAAAGCCGATGTCGCAGAAAATGCCGTTGTAAAACTTATTGATAAAGCATTGGCTTATGATGAAGTTTAATTGCATAAAAATTTTTCTTTTTAATAAAATTGTTTTTGTATTGACTTTTGTTTACAAAATATATTATTATGTTCAATGGTTTGAAAAAATATCGACAGAAAGGGTGTTATAATGGCAGCAAAATGTCCGAATTGCGGCAAAGAACTTAAATTTTATAACATTAAGGCCGAGTGTCCGGGATGCGGAGTCAGTATTCCTAACTATAATTGGGAGGCGCGTCTTGAAGAGGATAGCAGGATAGCAGAAGAAAAGTTCGCCGCTTTATACAGAACGTTAAACAGATTTAAATTTTCCGTAATCGGAAGCAGAATACGCGTAGCGAGATTAGTTATGTCACTTATACCCGCTATAGGCTTTATTCTTCCTTGGGCGACAGTTTTGAGTGAAAAATCCACCTTGAGCTTTGATCTTCTCGGACTTTTTACTGACGGTGAATCCACTATAAGTTTCTTTGGTATACTTTTTAAGAATGTTGGTTCGATTTTCGAAACTATGAGCGCAGAAGGCTTTTCCGGTCCTGTAAGCTTTATAATGCTCGGATTTTTACTTGTTCTTTTGAGTATCGTAGCTATTGTTGTTGCATTCTTTCTTCCGTTTATATGTTTTAAAAAATCCGATACAAACAGCGGATGGGTTGCTGATGCTTTAAGCATCGCTTTTGCTGCAGCCGGAGCTGTAATGTTCATACTTTCTGCTTCAAAGGTAAACGGTGCATCGTTTTCCATAGGTACACTTGATTTCGCCGGTGCTTCTTTAAAGGTTTTATGGGGTGTGTTTGTATATATTGCGTTACTTGCTGTTGCTATGACGGGAAATATCCTTGTTTCGAAAGCTCCGGTTGAAAGCGATGAAGCACTTGAGGCTGTCAGAGCGGAAAAGCTCCGTCTCAAAGAAGAAAAAGAAGAGGCAGAACGTATTAAAAAAGAAGCTGCCTGGGCTGAAGCAAAAAAGAAGGCGGAACAGGAACAGGCTGAAAAGGTACGCAAAGCCAGAGAAGCTCTTGCTGCCAAGGAAAACAAAAAATAATTATTTGAAAAAATAAATTGAAATGAGTGATAAAATGTCAGAAAACATAGTGAACGAGAATACTTCCTCGGAGCAGAGTAATTCGCAAAGTACACTCGATAAGCTGGCCTATACAAAAAAACGTTATCTCAGACCTAAGGAATTTGCTTCTTACATTCTTGTTAATTTCGGTCAGAAAAATCTTTCTGAGTTTGTAAGTGCTAACCGTCAGGTATTTATGATGCAATATGCGGGACTCAGCGGTAAAGCATATGCCGCCATCACTGCCTTTGCAACCATTTACGATGCTTTGGATGATACACTTTCCGGTCTTATCATTGACCGTACACGTACCCGTTGGGGCAGAATCCGCCCTTTCTTTATCCTCCCGCTTCCTTTGTGGCTTATCGGCGGATTCATGCTTTTTGCCACACCGAGTCTCGGCGATAAAGGGCTCAGTTGGTTTTTCTGTGCAGCTACCATAATTTACGGTCTCGGTATGAGCTATTTCGGTGCATGGAATCTTATGATTTATAATCTTACACCGAATATGAATGAACGTAATAATCTCATTTATACGAACAAATTCTTTGAAAATTTCGGCGTATGGTTACCGAGTCTTCTCCCGTTCATTCTTACTTTTGTACCAAAGCTTGTTCCGTCAGTTTCTCAGACCGGTATTTTTAAAGGCTTTGCCGGATTTATGCTTGTATTTTCAGCTTTTTTTGCTGTTTACGGCTTCTTTACCATGAGGGAAAGAATACCCTTGCAGAGTCGTGAGGAAATGAACAAAACCTCGGTGTGGGGCTCGCTTAAAAATATTATTACTAACAGACCTCTCCTTGCTATTATTCTTGCTGACTTTTTCAGTAATTTTAAAGCAGTCGGAGGTGCAACAGAGAAATTTTTCTGGCTCAATAATACCGGATCTTATGCAAACGGTGGTGTTGCCGGTATTTTTACGGGAATTCCGAATTTCTTTATGATTCCCATCGGTGCCAAGCTTATCAAAAAGTTTGGTGCACGTACAGCTGCGATTATTGCCGGTGTATTCGGTTTTGCAGCATATATGCTCATGTTTGCACTCGGTTTTCCCTTCGGTAATGTTGTAGGTGACAGTTTCGAAAGCAATCATGTTCTTAATCTTATTTGTATCACTCTGCTTTTAACTATTGCAGGTCTTCCTAATAAGATTATTCAGGTTTGTAATCCGATTCTTACTGCTGATGCGCTCGATTATATGGAATGGAAGCACGGCCTTCGTAATGAAGCTCTCGTAACCACTGTACAGGGATATTTTACCAAACTTGCCGGAACTGTAACGGGTGCTCTTTCCGGTCTCGTGTTTGAGTGGATTAATTATGAAGCTCTCGTCGATGAAGCCGGAAATGCAATTCCGAATAAAGACCCCGGTATAATGCGCGGTATATGGATTGTTTTCTGTATTCTTCCGGCACTTGCCAGAGGACTTTACGGTATATCATTCTTTTTGTATCCTATTCATGGTGAGCTTCAGCAAAGAATGCTCGTTGAGCTCACTGACAAAAGAGCAAACACTCTTATTGAAAAATAATAGTTCAGAGCCTGTGCTTTCCGTACAGGCTCATTTTTGTTTTAAAATGAACAATTATTAAATTGATTTCAATTTGTTGACAGTGATATATTTTGAATATATAATTGTTATATGTTGTAATAAAAGGAGAAAAGCCATGAAACCAAAACAGTATTTCAGATTAGCACTTAATTCACCTGTCGAAGGTGATGAAACAGAATATTTTAATCTGAAAAAAAGATGTGCAGGATACATTTTTACCAAAACTCAGAATGATATGGTAGGTGCATCATGCTTTTATGAGGTTGACGTAACAAATTTGTGGAATGAGTTTCAGCAATATAAAAAAGAGGCAGATTTCAATCTAAGTTTTAATGTTATTATGATGAAAGCTCTTATTGAGGGTCTAAAGGCTGCACCGAGATTGAATGCACATCTTGAGTTTAATAAAAGGTCTACAACAGGGAAGCTGATTATAAAAAAACACATAGATATTTCGATGCCCGTAAAGCTTGAAAATGGGGAAACATTTACAATTAAAGTTAGAGAAACTGAAAATAAAAATCTTAAATCACTTCAGGCACAGGTGGATTTTCTTCTCAGGGCGGTTAAAAATTCAGATATTGATCGTTTACTTTTAAATAATCTTTCCTACAGAATGACGGGTTTTGTATTGAAGGGCAAAATTCTTACGAGCTTTATGCAGTTTTTTACAGGTTTTTTCGGTAAAAACAAAGTAATGAATATAAGTGATCTGTTCAAGAAAAAGAAGCTTCAAAAAAAAGCTACTCTTGTTCCGCAGGATGTTAACGAGGGTACGGTGTGCTTTACAAATTGGGGTATGCTCAACAGCGAGTTCACAACTGCGAATATCGGTTATGCACCGCTTTTGTACCCGCAGGTTTTTCTTTACGGTATCGGTACCGTGAGTGACAGAGAATATGCCTTCAGAAATGAAAAAGGTGAGGTTGATATAGGCATAAAAAAAATAATGCCCGTGCATTTCACTTTTGATCACAGGATAGGTGCATTGGACGATGTTATGCCTCTCATAAAAAAGATTGATGAGGTTTTTGAAAATCCGCAGATTATCAGAGAATGGTAATTAATGGGTGATAATATGAATAAAGCGAAAAATGTAATTTTATACTGCATATCGCTTAATGCGATACTCTCATTTGTTGTGCTTTTCGCTTTTGCCGGTGAGCAGCATCAACACAAATTCGCTGAGCTGTATTCGGCAAAATCAACCTGTACAGAAAAAGGTTTTACGGTTTACAGCTGTGATTGCGGAGAGTCTTATAAAGGAAATTATACTGATGCATTGGGGCATATTTTCAGTAATGATGTTGTTTGCTTCAGAAAATCAACCTGTATTCAAAAGGGTGAGGGCGGAAGATATTGCAAGCGATGTTATGCAAAGACGGATATTGTTTATTATAGTAAAACTTCACATACGCCTGTATATGTAACCGTAAAAGCCACAGCAAAGAAAAACGGCGAAAGAAGGAAAGAATGCAGTATATGTAAAAAGCTTTACAGTAAAACGGTTATTCCTAAAATTTCTTCAATAAAACTTGACAAGAAAATTTATGTATATGTCGGCAGGGTTAAAACTCCTTCTGTAACCGTAAAAGACGCTAACGGTAAAAAACTGAAAAAAGATAAAGATTATTCCCTCGTATATCAGAAAGGGAGAAAGAAAACAGGCGTTTACAGCGTAAATGTAACTTTCAAAGGTAATTATGAGGGCACAAAGACCTTATTTTTCAAAATCAGACCTACTGCGGTAAAAAATATTACTGCTTCTCCCTCTATTTCTTCTGTATATTTATCGTGGGATAAATCAAAGGGTGCTGACGGATATGAAATATATCTTAAAAATAAAAAGCTTAAATTGATAAAAGATACTGAAAATCTTTATTGTACATTAGGTAAAATTGACGGTAAGAAATTGAAAAGCGGAACAGATTATGTATTTGTAATAAAAAGCTATAAAAAAACAGAAAAAGGCAAGATTTATTCAACATCTGTAAGTAAAAAAGTTTCAACTAAACCACAAAAAGCAAGCATCGGAAAAGTTAAATCGGTAAACGGAAATCTTACCGTAACCTCTGTCAAACAAAATTGCCACGGGTATGAATTTCTTCTAAGCACCAATAAAAGCTTCAGTAATCCGAAGAGAGTATCGGTTAAGGCGGAGAAATCAACCTCATATACTTTTAAAAGTGTTACAAAGGGTAAAAAATATTATTTAAAGGTGAGGGCTTATGTGGTTTCCGGCGGTGAAAAATATTACGGCTATTACAGCGACGTCAAAACGGTTAAAACGTAAAGGCAGGGGACAACCTTGCCTTTATATTTATGTTTAGGGAGAAAAATGAAAAACAATAATAAAATTAAAAGAAAAATTCATTAAATTTATAAATTAATGTTGATTTAATTATTTGGATTTATTATAATGTAGATTAAGTATGGATATCAGCAATCAATTTCATATAAATTCCCGGAACGGAGGATTGTCTGTAATGGAAAACAGCAAAGAAAAAAGAACGGCACCTAAAAAACAAAGTGCAGTTAATACAGCATCGAACAAAAGAAAAAGAGCAAAGAAAAACAAAAAAAAGCACCCCGTTTTATATACAGCATTTTTATTTTGCTTCTGTATTTTTGTTGCAGGTATGCTGACGTTTATGATAGTGGGCGGCTCGGTTGCTTCTTATATGGATAATTTTGTTAACGGTGATATTGCTGTTAACCTTGATAACTATAAGGACTCACAGAATCAGACGTCTATTATGTATGCTTATGACGAAAATGATAAGCTTATTGAGCAAACCCGCCTTCACGGCGAAGAAAACCGTATTTGGGCAGATTATGAGGATATGCCCGAAAATCTTCTTTGGTCTTTTATTTGTTTGGAAGATTTCCGTTTCTATAAACATAGCGGCGTTGACTGGATAAGAACCATAGCTGTTCTCATAGTTCCGGAATATGACGGACAGGGTGCTTCTACCATTACACAGCAGCTCATTAAAAATCTCACAGATGAAAACTCCGCTACTTATTTCAGAAAATTCCATGAAATAACCAGAGCCTTGAATCTCGAAAGGAATTATTCGAAGCCGGAAATTTTGGAAGCATATCTTAATACGGTTGCTCTCGGTGCAGGTTGCTACGGTGTTAAAACTGCAGCAGAAACTTATTTCGGTAAAGAGGTCAGTGAGCTTAATCTTGCTGAGTGTGCTATGCTCGCAGGTATTACAAAAGCTCCTTATACAACCAATCCGTATGTAGATATGGAAAAGTGTAAAGCAAGACAGAAACGTTGTCTTGAAGCTATGGTTGAAGAGGGCAGAATCACTCAGGAGCAGGCAGATAAGGCTTACGCCAAAAAAGTTAAAATTAAAAGTAAAAGCAGCTCTGCAGAAAGTAATGAAACGACTGACAAATCTGAAATTTTGTCATGGTATGAGGAATATGTTGTCGAGCAGGTTATTGCAGATTTGCAAAAGGAATATGAATATGACTACAACGAAGCCCAGAGAATGATATATTACGGCGGTCTTAAGATATATTCAGCCGTTGATCTTCGTATACAAAATATTCTCGAAAAATCTTATGAAACACGTTCCGGCTTCCCTCGCTCACATTATGATTCACGCGGTGAGCTTCCCGAATCATCTATGGTTGTTATGGATTATGAGGGCAGAATAGTCGGTATAGTCGGCGGTACCGGCAAAAAGACAGCCAACCGTGCTTACAACAGAGCAACCGACAGCCGTGCCAAAAGACAGCCCGGTTCGTCAATCAAACCTCTTTCTGTATACGCTCCGGCAGTTGACAAAGGAATTATAAGTTCAAAATCAGTTATTCTTGAAGAAGCTATTATGCTTAAGGGTGAAAAGTGGCCGCGTAACTTTAACGGCGATCACGGTTCAGGTGAATATGTAACGGTAGAAGAGGCTCTTGCACGCTCTCTGAATACTGTTCCTGTACGTATTCTTCATGAAATGATGGGTGTAGAGCTTGGTTTGAAATATTGCAACGAGGCATTTCATCTCAATCTCAGCGAAGGTGATAAGGATTTGAGCCCCCTCGGTGTTGGCGGTACACAGACAGGTGTTACCACCCTCGAAATGGCGGCGGCATTTGCTACCTTCGGTAACGGCGGAAGATATTATGAGCCTTACAGTTATTACAAAGTAACCGACAGAAACGGAAATGTTCTTTTGGACAATACAAACAACAAGCCTGAGCAGGCTATAGCGAAAAATACTTCTTCTGAGCTTCTTTCTATGCTCACGACAGCAGTAAATGCAAGCTACGGTACAGCCTACGGTTCAAAAATCAGCGGATTCCAGACTTTTGCAAAGACAGGTACCACCTCTGATAACTGTGATAAATGGTACTGTGGCGGTACACCTCATTATGTTACTGCTGTATGGTACGGATTTGACTACCGAGCCGACCTGCGTACAGGTTCGTCTAACCCTTCTAAAACGATTTTCAGACACATTTTCAGCCAAATTCACTCAGGCTTATCTGCAAAATCTTTTACACAGGTAAGAGACTCGATCGATGCAAAGCTTACAGATGTTGAACAGTAAGGTGAAATTATGGTTATCCTTTCGATTGATTACGGTGATATGAGAACGGGTATTGCCGTGTGCGATAAAATGGAAATACTTGCATCTCCCGTTACAGTTATAAAACAGTCTTATGAGCCTAAGCTTATCGCTGAAATAGAAAAAATAATTGCTCAGTACAAACCTGAACTTATAGTGGTAGGGCTTCCGAAAAATATGGACGGAACGAGCGGAGAGAGAGCAGATAAATGCAGTAAATTTGCCGATGCACTTTCCGAAAAGACAGGTATAAGAACACAGATGGTGGATGAAAGACTTACAACTGTTTCGGCACACAAGGCTTTGAATGTTACAAATGTAAGAGGCAGCAAAAGAAAAGATGTAGTGGATGCCGTATCTGCAGTGATGATTCTTGAAAGCTATCTTGCTTCGAAATAAAGAAATAAGAGGAGTGGCTCTGCCATTCCTTTTATTTCTTTGAAAATAAATCTTTTATACCCATCACAATTAAAAATACACCGAACATCTTCACTAAAAAATCAGCAGGAATAAAAGAAATAACTGCATACCCTGTGAAAACTCCTATTATGCCGCAGATAATAAATGGCTTCAGGAGCCGCATGCTTATGAGGTTTTCTTTATTATATTTAAATACGGAATACACCGCACAGGGGATGAAAAAGAACAGATTAATTCCCTGGGCCTGTTTTTGATTAATATTCATAAATGATGTAAGAAAAATGATAAGCACCGACCCACCGCCGAAGCCCATTGAACAAAGTAGCCCCGAAACAAAAGACGAAACAGCAGTAATTAAATTCATACTATCACCTGAACAGCAGTCTAATTCCCGACCATATCATAAACAAAGCAAAAATAATTTTTAAAGCTCTGTTTTTGACTTTTCGGGTAAGCTTTACTCCGACAACTGATCCTATAAAACCAAAGGGTACGAATTTTAATGCATCAAAAGGAGAATACGCTCCTTGAAACGCATAAAGTGCAGCACTGATTACCGTCAATGGCAGAATCACAGCGAGTGTGGTTGCCTGAGCTTGTTTTTGTTCGAGTCCGTATTTTTTCATTACAGGTACACTCACCATTCCGCCGCCGGAGCCGATTGCTGAATTGATAAATCCGGTAACCAGCGCAAAAAAATAAATTGAAGGTTTCATTTTTTGATCACTCGTTAAATTTATTTGTGTTATTTTTCCGAAAAATTACTTAAAATATGTATAAAGAACAGAAAATAAACGATTTTGTTTCATTAAACTCTTGTAAATATATTTTTTTAGTGATATAATCTCTTTATAAATCTTAGGAGGATTAGATATGATTTGTAAATTTTGTGGCAATGTAATTGACGATAATTCAGATTTTTGTTTTATCTGCGGACAGAAAAATCCGGCTGAGGAAGTTGCTTCTGTTCCCGCGGAGGAAAACAACGATGTATTTTCTGAAGCTCCTGCAGCGGAAACACCCGCACCGCAGGCTCCTGCATTTGTAGTCGGACAGACTGCACCTGTTGCTCCCGAAGCAGCAGTATATGATGACAATAATCCCGCTCCTGTTTACGCACAGTCTGCTCCTATTTACGCACAGTCTGCTCCCGTTTATGCTCAGCAGGCCATTATTCAGCAGGTTGCTCCTGCACAGATTGTCAAAACCAAAAACAGCGGCAATGTAAGCGTTGCCACAAAAGGCTCAAAGGTTTTGGCTGTTATATTCTCTGCTTTGTTTGTATTGCAGTTCATTCCTTGGATTTGGTATGATAAAGCCAAGAAAGCCGGTTACGAACAGAAGTCTATCGACATCCTTAATTCCATTATGATCGGACTTTGTATTTTCATGGCTGTTGTAGGTTTATTCTTTATCAAAAGTTTCATGCTTTGATCAAAAACGATTCCCTTCTCATGCAGGAGGGAATTTTATTATGCTCAGACTATTTTGACATATACTTGAATTAATCTGCATAGAATTTCAATAAAGAATTATTGAAAAGAGGATTTGCAGATGACTAATTCGAGTATATATGAATCCATTGCAAAACGTACGGGTGGAGATATTTATATCGGTGTAGTGGGTCCCGTGCGAACAGGTAAATCAACCTTCATAAAAAGCTTTATGGATAAATTCGTTCTGCCTAATATAGACGATACAGCAAAAAGAGAAAGAGCTGTGGATGAGCTTCCGCAATCTTCTTCCGGCCGTACTATTATGACCACAGAGCCGAAATTTATTCCGGAAGAGGCGGCTGAGGTTAAAATTGATGATTCTATGGAACTCAGAGTAAGAATGATTGATTGTGTCGGATATGTTGTTCCGTCGGCTTTGGGGTACATAGAAAACGATTTGCCGCGTATGGTCAAAACACCTTGGTTTGAGGAAGATATTCCTTTTAACATGGCTGCAGAAGTCGGTACAAACAAGGTTATAACCGAACACTCTACCGTAGGATTGGTGGTTACAACTGACGGCAGTATCAGTGATATTCCCAGAGAAGAATATGAACAAGCAGAAGAACGGGTAATCAGTGAACTTAAAAGAATTGATAAACCGTTTATTGTGGTACTTAACAGCCGCAATCCCGATTCACAGGAATGCAGAACTCTTGCTTCTGAGCTTAAAGAAAAGTATTCTGCCGGAATTGTACCCGTAAACTGTGTTGATATGAGTGCAGAAGAGATAAGTGAGATATTCAGTGAGCTTCTTTACGAGTTTCCGATAAAAGAAATGCTTATTGATTTTCCGAGATGGATCACTGAACTTGAAAGAGATCATAACATCAGAAAAAATCTTTATTCCGTTATTTCATCTTCTGCAAAGACTTTAAAAAAAGTAAAAGACGCATCGGTGTTTGAAAAAGAAATAAAAAAATCGGATGCCGTTGTCGGTTGCCGTGTGGAATCTATAGAATTAGCAGCCGGTTCCGTCAAAATAAAAATTGATATTGTTCCGGAACTGTTTTATGATGTTCTCAGCGAAAAGACAGGTCTTGACATAAAAAATGAAGGTCAGCTGATGAAATCGTTGTTGGAGCTTTCGGCGGTGAAGAAGGATTGGGAAAGATTCAGAACTGCCTTGGACGAAGTAGAGGCTACAGGGTACGGAATAGTGATGCCTACCATGAACGAGCTTACGTTGGAGGATCCGGAGATAATGAAGCAGGGTGGAAGATATGGGGTGAGACTAAAAGCCTCAGCACCTTCAATTCATATGCTGAAAGCAAATATAAACACAGAGGTAGCACCTATAGTAGGAACGGAAAGTCAGTCGGAAGAGCTTATAATGTACCTTTTGAAGGAATTTGAGGAGGATCCGTCGAAAATATGGCAGTCAAATATTTTCGGCAAAACGCTTGACAGTTTGGTTAATGAAGGATTACACAATAAGCTTTACAGAATGCCAGTTGATGCGAGAATGAAGCTTCAGGATACTTTGGAAAGGGTAATTAACGAAGGCTGCAGCGGACTTATCTGCATAATACTATGATATATCAGACCCGTCACTTTGGCGGGTTTTTTCTATTGACAAATAAAAAAATTTACTATATAATTATATCGAACAAATGTTCTTTTTTGAGAGGTGCGGAAATGGAAAGAGTGATAATTCATTCAGATATGAATTCCTGTTATGCATCCATAGAGTGCAGCTTGAATCCCGAATTAAAAGGTAAGCCTGTGGCAGTCGGCGGAAGCATCGAGGACAGGCACGGAATTATTTTAGCCAAAACCGAACAGGCAAAGGTCTACGGAGTTAAAACCGGGGAGCCTATATGGCAGGCTAAAAACAGATGTCCCGACCTGATTGTGGTAAAGCCTCATTTTGAAAGCTATCTGAAATATTTTTCATTGGCTCATGATATTTATTCGAGATATACTGATAAAATAGAGCCTATGGGTCTTGATGAAGCTTGGTGTGATCTTACGGGAAGTATCACTCTTTTCGGCTCTGTTGAAAGAATAGTCGATGAAATACGTGAAAGATTCAAAAATGAACTCGGTCTTACTGTTTCTGTGGGAATTTCCTATAATAAAATTTTTGCTAAGCTTGGAAGTGACCTTGCTGCAAATGACGGTGTTTATAGAATTTCAAAGAATGATTTCAAAGAAAAGGTGTGGAAACTTCCTGCCGGCGCTATGATGGGAGTTGGCAAAAGAACAGCTGCAAGACTTGCTTCTTACGGAATAAAAACAGTAGGGGATATTGCCTCCACATCTTCTGAGTGGCTAATGAAGGTTTTTGGCATAGCCGGTAAAGAAATGTGGATTTTTGCCAATGGTTTGGATAATTCGAGAGTAATGCAGGACGGATGCTGCCCACCGGTTAAAAGTATTGGTCACGGTATAACCTGTACTGCGGATTTAGTAAATACACAAGAGGTGTGGAAGGTCTTTCTTTCGTTGAGTCAGGACGTTTCAAAAAGGCTTTATAATTCATCTTTGTCAGCTTCGGCGATACAGATAGCGATAAAGGACAATAAGCTCGTTACAAGACAGTTTCAGCGCGATTTGCCTTATCTTACGCAATCTGCCAAAGAAATAGCTGAAGCCGCTGTAAAGCTTTTTTCTGAAAATTATGATTGGAATTATGATGTAAGAGCTGTAAGCGTCAGAGCAATTAATCTGAAGGACGAAAACGAGCCTGAGCAATTGAGCTTTTATACAGATTACGCAAAACACGAAAAGCAGCGAAGGATAGACGATGCAGTTATAGATCTCAGACGGAGATTCGGAGAAAAATCCGTTTTTAATTGCTGTCTTTTAACTGAAAACAAAATTCCGGGTCATAATAAGGATAAAATACCTTTGCCGAAAAGAATGTACAGATAAGAAGGGGAGAAAATGTGCAGTAAAAAAGTTTATGTAGATGTGGTTGCACGTATAAATAGCGAGGGCTCAGTTACACCCTTGACAGTTATATGGGAAAACGGAAAAAAATTTGAAATAGACAAAGTTTACAGCGTGCAAAGAGCATATGCCACAAAGGTCGGAGGAACAGGAATCAGATACGAAATTTCTGTTTCCGGTAAAAAAACTTACCTTTTTGAGGATGAGGGTAAATGGTTTGTTGAGGCTAAAAGTCAATAATACTTGATTTTTTTTGAAAAATAGTGTAAATTATAACTGTTGTGTAATTTTTTGTAAACTTATACAACATTTGGTGTATATTCCTGAGTTTCAGATGAAAGGATTAAGATAAATAATGGCTAAGAAATCCGATTATTCAAATGATGATATTTTAATGCTGGAGGGTGCCGACAGGGTAAGGAAAAGACCTTCGGTTATTTTCGGTTCTAACGGTATTACCGGATGTGAACATTCGATTTTTGAGATTCTCTCAAATTCTATTGACGAAGCGAGAGAGGGTCACGGTGATAAAATTATTGTTACCAAATATTATGATGGCTCTGTTGAGGTACAGGATTTCGGCAGAGGTATTCCCGTGGGATATAATGAAAAATATGATCGCTATAACTGGGAGCTTGTTTTCTGTGAGCTTTATGCCGGAGGTAAGTATAAAACCAATTCGGGCGGCAGTTATGAGTATTCTCTCGGTCTGAACGGTCTCGGTCTTTGTGCCACACAGTTTGCAAGTGAATATATGGATGCAGAAATCAAAAGCGGCGGAGAAAGACATACTCTTCATTTTGAAAAAGGTAATAATATCGGCGGTCTTATAAGCGAGCCCTATTCAAAAAAGGATACAGGTACCCGTATTAAATGGAAGCCTGACACGGAGGTCTTTACCGATATCGATGTGTCTTTGGAATATTTTCAGCAGGTAATGCAAAGACAGGCTATTGTAAATCCTAAGGTAAGATTTGAACTGAAAAATCAGATTAAAGGCGGCTTTGAAACCTTTTCTTATTATTATGAAAACGGTATCAGTGACTATGTAAAAGAGATAGCAGGGGAAAACAGTATTTCTTCTGTGCAGTTTTGGCAGGCTGACAGGCAGGGCAAGGACAGAGAAGATTTGCCTGAATATAAAGTTAAGCTTAATGTCGCCCTTACTTTTTCTAATAAAAAACAACTTATTGAATATTATCACAACTCCAGCTTTCTTGAATTCGGTGGTTCACCCGATAAAGCTGTTACCAATGCTCTTGTAGCGCAGATAGATGCCTATTTAAAGCAGACCGGCAAATATTCAAAAAGCGACAGTAAAATTAAATTTCAGGATATAGCCGACTGTCTTATTCTCGTTTCTTCGTCATTTTCCACGGAAACATCTTATCTTAATCAGACCAAAAAGGCTATCACAAATAAATTCATCCAAGAAACGATGACAGAGTTTCTGCGTCATCAGATGGAGGTTTATTTCATCGAAAATAAGATGGAAGCGGATAAAATTGCTGACCAGGTGCTCATAAATATGCGCAGCCGTGTCAAGGCGGAAGCAGCAAGAATAAACATAAAAAAAACTCTTGCTTCATCGAATGATATGGCAAACCGGGTACAGAAATTCGTTGACTGCCGCAGTAAGGACATAGAAAGACGAGAGCTTTTTATAGTGGAAGGTGACTCGGCTCTTGGTGCCTGTAAGCAGGCAAGAGATTCGGAATTTCAGGCAATCATTCCCGTAAGAGGTAAAATTCTGAATTGTCTTAAATCTGAATATGACAAAATTTTTAAAAGCGAAATAATTACGGATCTTCTTAAGGTTCTTGGCTGTGGTGTAGAAGTACATTCCAAGGCTATGAAGAATATGTCAACTTTCAGTTTAGATAATCTCCGTTGGAGTAAAATTATAATCTGTACCGACGCCGATGTAGACGGCTATCAGATAAGAACTCTCATTCTTACGATGATTTACCGTCTCGTACCCACCTTAATAAAAGAGGGCAAGGTATTTATAGCTGAATCACCTCTTTATGAAATAACTTGCGGAAATGAAACCTGGTTTGCTTATACCGAAAAGGAAAAATCCGATGCGATTGAAGAAATAGGTCCCCGTAAGTATACTATTCAGCGCTCAAAGGGTCTCGGTGAAAACGATGCCGATATGATGAATCTCACCACAATGAATCCCACCACGAGAAGACTTATCAAAATTGACCCGACTGAAGCATCTCTTATGGCGGAAAAATTTGATTTATTTGAAGGAAATAACCTTTCGGGAAGAAAAGAATTTATTGAAAATTACGGTCATTTATATATTGATATGACTGATGTAAGCTGATTATAGCGAGGTAAAGAAATGGCACGAAAAAAGACAACAAAAAAACAAGACGACGGTGATCTTCTTAAAAATACTCATATAAGTAATGCCGGTGAAATAGTCGAACAGAGAATTACTGACACTCTTGAAATTAATTTTATGCCTTATGCCATGAGTGTTATTTTGTCGAGAGCGATTCCTGAAATTGACGGTTTCAAGCCCTCTCACAGAAAGCTTCTCTACACTATGTATAAAATGGGCCTTCTTACGGGCGGCAGAACAAAATCCGCTAATATCGTAGGTCAGACCATGAGACTCAATCCTCACGGTGATGCGGCTATTTACGAAACTATGGTCCGTCTTTCAAAGGGTAACGAGGCTCTTCTTAATCCTTTTGTTGATTCAAAGGGTAACTTCGGCAAAGCGTATTCACGTGATATGCATTATGCTGCTGCACGTTATACGGAAGCTAAGCTTGAAAGCATATGCAACGAGCTTTTCCGTGAAATCGACAAAGATACTATTGATTTTGTTGACAATTACGACAGTACAATGAAGGAGCCCACACTTCTTCCTGTAACCTTTCCGTCAATTTTGGCTAACACTAATCTCGGTATTGCTGTCGGTATGGCTTCATCTATCTGTTCTTTTAATCTTAAAGAGCTTTGCGAAACCACCATCGAGCTTATAAAAAATCTTGACCACAACTGCATAGAGACCATGCCTGCTCCTGATTTCGTTGGAGGCGGTACTATTGTATATAACCGTGATGAAATGGAAGAGGTTTACCGTACCGGACGCGGCAGTATCAAAGTGCGTGCAAAGTATACCTATGATAAAGATTTTAACTGCATTGATATCAAGGAAATTCCGCCCACGACCACAGCTGAAGCTATAATCGATAAAATTATCGAAAGAGTTAAAGCTGGCTCCATCAAAGAAATTACTGATGTTCGTGATGAAACAGATAAAAACGGTCTTAAAATTACTATTGACCTTAAGCGCGGTACCGATGCGGATAAACTGATGCAAAAGCTTTATAAGCTTACACCCTTGGAGGATTCTTTTTCTTGTAACTTCAATGTACTCGTTGACGGATATCCCCGTGTTATGGGTGTCAAAGACATTCTTATAGAGTGGATTCGTTTCAGAGGCAGATGTGTAAGAAGAAGAGTTCAATTTGATCTTAACAAGGCTGAGTCAAGACTTCACCTTTTAAGAGGTTTGGAAAAAATACTTCTTGATATCGACAAAGCAATAGCAATTATAAGAAAGACCGAGGAGGAGGCAGAAGTTGTTCCCAACCTTATGATCGGCTTCGGTATTGATGAAATTCAGGCGGAATATGTCGCTGAAATTAAATTGCGCCATTTGAACAGAGAATATATCATTAAGCGTCTCAAGGATATCGAAAACCTTGAAGCTACCATAAAAGAAATGAAAGAAATTCTCGACTCCAAGGCAAAAATTAAAAAGATAATTATCGGCGAGCTTACTGATGTAATCAAAAAGTACAGCAAGGAAAGAAAGACTGATCTTTATTATGTAACGGATGATGACAGCGGGGAATATGTCGAAGAAATACCTGATTACGCTGTAAATCTTTTCCTTACAAAGGGCGGATATTTCAAAAAAATAACACCTCTTTCACTTCGTATGGGCGGTGAGCATAAGTTTAAAGAAAATGACGAGATTTTCCAAAGCTTCGAAACCACGAATAATAATGACCTCCTGTTCTTTAGCGATAAGTGCCAGGTTTATAAGGCAAAGGTTTCTGATTTTGCTGATTCGAAGGCAAGTGTTTTGGGTGAATACATTCCCTCTAAGCTTGAAATGGAAGAAGGAGAAAATGTAGTTTACATGGTTGTTACCAACGACTATAAGGGTTATATGATGTTCTTTTTCAATAACGGCAAAACTGCCAAGGTCACTCTTTCGTCTTATGCTACCAAAACAAACAGAAAGAAGCTTATAAAAGCTTATAGTGACAAGTCGCCTTTAGTGACTTTGATGTATCTTTCTGAGGATAAAGAGATTGTTCTCGAAACCACAGGCGGCAGATGTCTTTTGATTGATACTTCCGTAATTTCACCTAAGGCTATGAAGGATACTCAGGGTGTCGGATGTATCACTCTAAAGAAAAATCAGAAGCTTTCTCTGGTACGAGATTATGTTCAGGGTGAATTTGTAAAACCTTCGAGATACAAAGCTAAAAATCTTCCTTCAGCCGGTGCAGTGATCAGCAACGAGGACGTCATGAAAAAGAACAACATGACATTTGAAGGGTTTGAATAATAAGATAATTTCATATTTAAAAACTCTCTGATTCTAATTAATCAGAGAGTTTTTTATGCATACGTGTGTTGCAAAAATAACTGTTTGTTAATAAATTTGTATAACGGATATTTAATTTTATTATATAATTATTAAATAAGATTAAATGTTCGGGGAGTATAAAATGGAAAATGAATTGACAACGGTAAGAAAACTTGTCGAGATTTCAGCAAAAAAATACGGTGAAAAGGATTTTTGCCGCTATATCAGAAACGGTGAAACATCGGTTAAAAGCTACAAGGATTTTTACAGAGATTGTGTTTCTGTATGCCGTTATATAAATAGTGTTACTGAAGAAAAAATAAACATCGGATTCATAGGCAATACAAGCTATGAGTATATAGTTTGTCTGACAGGTATGATTTTCAGCGGAAATACTGTAGTACCGTTTTCTCCTGACATTACCTCAGATGAAGCGTCTTTACTTTTCGAGGATGCGGATATTCAGATGCTTTTTTGTGAAGAAAAATTTATTGATAAGGTTGATGAAATCAGTAAAGGGTACGGCGGAATAAAATCTGTTGTTTCTTTAGGTGACGCTGTCTGGTTTGATGAGATTTTTAAAAAGTATTCAGATGAAGCATATACAGAGTATTCTGCGAAGGAAAGCAATCCTGATGAATGTGCTCTCATAATTTATACGTCGGGTACCACAGGAAAGCGAAAGGGTGTAATGCTGTCAAACAGAAACCTTGCTGTTAATTCATCATATAAAACATACAATATGGCTGATGATGATATAAGCTTTTCTGTTCTTCCGATGCATCACATTTTCTGTTATGCATGCGATGTGTTAAAAACTGTTTTCGACGGAGGAATCCTTTGTCTTAACGGTGAAATGGTAAATCTTTATAAAAACCTGCTGATTTTTGAGCCAACAATAATGCGCATAGTTCCTTCGCTGTGTAAATCTATACTTACCCGAATCAAAATCAGCGAAAAAAGACATCCCGAACTCTCTCCGAGAAAATCAGCAGAGCTTGTAGTCGGAAAAAATTTCAGAAAAATTATAGCAGGAAGTGCCTTTCTGAGCAGTACTGTTATCGATGAATTTGAGAAATACGGAATTATTGCCAGACAAGGTTATGGAATGAGCGAGTGCAGTCCGCGTATTACAACATCTGATTTTTCTGATAATCTTAAATATTCGAACGGAATCCTTATAGGTACGGATGATGTTCGTATCAGAGACGGTGAAATACAGGTAAAGGGTCCGAGTGTTATGCTCGGATATTACAAAAGAAAAAAAGAAACAGCAGAAGCTTTTACCTGCGATGGTTATCTCCATACAGGCGATTTGGGATATATAAGAGAAGGTCACGTTTTTTTGACAGGCAGAAGGAAAAACATGGTTATTCTTTCAAACGGTGAAAATATCTCTCCTGAGGAAATTGAAAACCAATTTGCTGATGAGGCTATGATAAAGGATGTTATAGTTAAAGCGGAAGGGGATCGCCTTATGGCAGAAATTTTTCCGGACTTTCTTTATGCAGAAGCCATGGGTGTGATTAATTTAAACGAATTTTTGTCTGAAATTATAGATAAAGTTAATACACGCTTAAAATCTGACAGACAGATTCATTGCTTTAAAGTCAGAGAAACACCCTTCAGACGAACTTCAACCGGCAAAATTGTAAGAGAAAACTTTTACTTTGAGGAGAATTGATATGAAAGAAATTGTTCTGCCTGACGGCACTAAAGTCAATGCATATCCTATTTCATCATCACAGCAGATGATGTATCTTATGTCTCTCAAATACGGTTCGGGGTACCCCGTTAACAATATCGGTATGGGGTATTACTGGAAAGGTAATATTGATAAAAAACTCATGAAAGAATCAATTTATGAAGCTATGTCGCGTTGTGATACTATGCGGTTGCGCTTTATTATGGGGAAAAAGCTAAAGCTGCTGCAGTACGTTACGGAGCACAGCGACCTTAGGGTAGAAGAGTGGAACTACACTCACCTTACTGTAGAACAGGCAGCGGGGCAGCTTACAGCAATCTCAAGATCAAATATACCGATGTTTAACTGTGAACTACACAGAATTGCTCTAATAGATTTCGCAGACGGGTATCAGGGAATTTATATGAGACTTCACCATCTTGCCATGGATGCCTATTCCGCTAAAATTTTTCTTAATGATATTTTTCAAATCTATCTTAATAAAACCAAAGGTACGCCTTATCCTAAGCCGATGCGACCATATATCCCTGTCTTAGAGAAAGAGCTTCGGTATGAAACAAGTGAACAAATCATAAAGGACAGAGAATATTGGTATAACTCACTCGCGAAATCAGAGGAGCCTATTTTTACTGATTTCATGCTTGAAAGCCGACTAAAGGACCAACAAAAGAAAAATCCATGTCAGAGATATGCGGATATCCATTCCGGACTGCCCGATGCTTCCGTGCTGAAATTCAGCATGAGCGCTGAAGAATCTGAAAAATTTCTTAAAATGTGTAAAGAAAACAATCTGTCCGTTTGTTCATCAGTGTCTATGGGTGTACGTACAGGTCTTTCATGCTTTAATGATAACCAGCAGGATGTTTCGTTTAAGATGATTATTAACCGCAGAGGAACAATCGAAGAGAAAAAATCGGGCGGACTCCGAATCAACTTTTTGCCGGTGAGAAGTATAATTTCTCCTGAAAAAACATTTATACAAGCCGTAAATCAAATTTCGGAAATACAGAATGAAATGTATCTCCATTCTAATCTTTCTTTTCTTGAAACTCTTAAGGAAAGACATAAATCCATGCCGAAAAGTGCTAAATTTGATTCAACCTATGATAGCTTCGGGCTTTCATATCAGCCGGCCGTTAAAATAACTCCCTTGGATAATGAAACGGCTAATAACGTAAAAAGTATTTGGTATAACAACGGTGCAACCATGATACCTCTTTATGTTACTGTGCTGCACAGGGTCGCCGATGGCGGTATAGATTTTATTTTCGAATATAGAAAAGAGCCTGAGTGTGTATATGACCTTCGTATTCTTTATTCCAAAATAAAAAATACATTAATTTTGGCTTGTGAAAATCCTGATATTACTGTCGGAGAAATACTTGATAAAATTGCATTGACAGATGCGGAAAGGATGGGGAAACCGAAATGTGTACAATCGAACAGCTTACTGAAATCCTTGAAAACTTCGTGGAAGTTGACCAAATCAAGAGTGAAGACAGTTTTAAGCTTGATTTAGGTCTCAGTTCTTTTGATACCGTTTGTCTCGTAACTGAAATTAACAGTGAATTCGGTGTTGAAGTTAAAGCTACGGACTTTATCAGATATAAAACCGTGGGTGAAATGTGCGAATACATAAATGGTATGAAAAAATAATACCAAAACCGACAGGAGTGAATGAATCTCAACTGTCGGTTTTTATTGTCTTATTTAAGTGTTATATCTATTTTATCATTCCGACTTAGCATCACATAATATGATGAGCCGTACATGCCGTCGTAGCCTGAAGTGAGGCTTGTGTAATAATTTCCGAAAAATTGCAATCCGTATTTGTTGTAAACGCTGAGACTGAAGCCCGCATTACGATCACGCACCATACCGACAGATTCATCAAAATCATTTGTTACATAAAGGTTTTCCCCATCCCATTCCACATCAATATTTGAATGCTCGTATATGTCCGAGCCGGGATAACGGATGTTTTCACTTCCGTCGATTTTATCCTCGTGGTGCGTCAATGCGGTAAATTCTTTGACAAACAGTCCATTATTATCTATGGTATAAAGATTGAAGCGAGATTGCAGATTCTCATGATAAAGATTTATAACAGCGAAACTGTTTTCGATATATCCGAAGCCTGCGGACTGGTTTTTATTTGTTGACACTTTGATTTTCTGCAAAACCGCATAGTTTTCCGTGTCTATAACTGTAAGATAGCATTCTTCGTTTTCTTCGGTTACCATATAGACTGATTTTCCGTCAGCACTCAGCTTAAGCTGAGTTATTTCGTGATTACTTTCCACGGAAAAAACATTTGAAAGTGCAGAATAGTCAAAGGTAACCCTTCTGCCTTCCTCTGTGTAAGAGTAGGGGAGACAGTATATTCCGTAGCCGCCGGGTATTTTACTTGTATCTACATTTTTACCCATATAAGACTTATTGCTGAAATAAATCAGACATTTATCCTCCGTGATAACACTGCTTCCGTAAATACTGAATTCATCATAAATGCTGTTTTCTTCTGCCGATGCAACAGATTCCGAGCCTGACTGAAAGATATTTCCGCTTTCATTTACTGTGGCGCTGATAGTCAGCAAATGGTTTTTGAGTACCGGTATTTTGAAAAAATCACTTAATGCCGAAACAAGATTATACGAATCGGTTTCGTAATATCCTAAAGATGAATCCAAAGAATATTTATTCGGGAAATTAATTTCTACTGACAGGGGATAATAGTCGAGATAATCTGACACACTGATGGTTTTCTTTACCTCCTCGTAAGGCTTCGCATCTTTTACCAAATCTTTAAAAGCCTCACTGAAAAAGCTTTCTTCGCCTAAAAATCCGCTCGTACTGTAATTCCAGAAGCCCCCCGTAAGAGTGAGATAATTTGTAGCATCATATTCATTTGGAATCCCGTCTCTGTAAAGCGAAAACTTAGTTTCAGCTTTATTTTCGGCTATGTTATAGTTAATATCCCAAAGCAAATTATCATAATACTGTGCTTTGAAATTAACTTCAACCTTTTCTGCGAATCTTTTGTCACCGTAGATGTAATTTTCGTGTATTGTTACATTTTCTTTTTCGCTGTTTACCGATGCGGATACACAGGTATATAAAGAAAGTGCGATAATAAATACTGTCAAAAAGAGTGCTAAGGTTTTACGCATAATCACTCCTCCTCGCCGCTTAATAATTCGATAGCCTTGCTGACTCGGTCGCTGTGATAGTTATAGGTAGATTTAATGTATTCTACGAGGTTACTTCCTTCATCTTGCAGCTCCAAGATGTTTTTATCACCGACGATATGACCGCCGTGAATAAGCACGGCTCTGCCGATAAACTCTGATACCTCCTCGATAAGATGCGTGGAAAGGATAACCGTCTCATTTGGTTCAAGAATACCTGAAAGCACCTTGTAAAAATCTTCGCGGTTGAAAATATCATTACCTGCGAAGGGCTCGTCCATAAGAATATAATCTGCACCCTGTGAAAGTGCTAAAATAACCTCGAACTGATTTTTCTGACCTGTAGAGAAATTTTTTGTTTTCTTGTTTTTGTCAAGCTCGAAAAAGTCCATCAGAGCATCAAATCTCTTTTCATTAAAGGTGTTGAAATGGGATTTGTAGAATTCCTTATGTCCCTTTGCATTAAGCTCAAAGAAAAAGGAATGCTCACTTGTTGCAAATGATATTTTTGCTATGTTCTTGTTTGTTATTTTCTCACCGTCCAGTGTTATTTCACCGCTATACTTTATAAATCCTAAAATTGATTTCATAAGAGTAGTTTTGCCAGCGCCGTTTTCACCGAAAAGTCCCACTATTTCACCTCTCGGGAACGAGATGCTTATATCATCCAGTGCAGTTTTACCTGAATATTTTTTAGTTACATTTTTAATTTCAATCATTATCTGTTTCCTCCGTAAATAATATAGTCCCAAAGCTTCTCCCATTGGGCGGGTAATAAAAGCTCGTCAGGTGTCACAGTCATATAGTGGCAGTAAAAAACCATAAGAAGAGCAAAGGAAAGAATTATGCTGATAATTATTGCTGTTAATGGCAAGGCAATACATCTGATGTGAAGTTCGTATTTATTCGGGAGCCTTCGCATAGTGTAAATGCTTTTACTGTCTCTGTAGTGATAGCCGTAATTTACACCGATCATAGCAAGGAAAATAAAAATTGCAACTTTGAAAACATCGAACGTACCGTCAGCTATTATGTTACAGAAGTCAACCATGGTTATATTCTCGATCAGCACCATTTTGTCTCCGTAGTCATGAAACATGTTGTTGTAAGCACTGTAGTAGGAAATGAAATAGAAAAGTGAACGCAATATCGCCATCAAAATTACCGAACAGTAAATCCATAATTCTTTTTCGGGTTTATATCCGACAGGTATTATTTTTTTAATTTTATCCGTCATATGTCTGTTCCTCCGTCGAAATACGTGTAATAAGTATACCGAGAATAAATCCGCTCACTCCGATTAAAGCCAAATCCGCAGCTAATCCGGCTGTCCAAGCTGAGGTGAAGTTGATTATAACAGCCGGAACGAGAATGAACGTTTCCAAAAATAATTTTTTTCTTTTTACAAAATAAGGGATAGAGGCAGTCGAAAAGCTCATGCCGACTATAGTGAAGAAAGTGCTGATGTATTTTAAATAATCCTCTAAAGGAAGCACAGAGTGGATTAAGCTGCTTCTGTAAAAAGAAAGAAAAACCGTTTGGTTACTGACAGAACCTTCAAATGTTTGCGGGTGATTTTCAGCGAAATATATGTAGATATTGCAAATGATATACATTACAAATGCTTCAGCCATCAGTAAAAGCGAAAAAACAAAAATACCGTAAATGCCTTTGGTGAGCATAACCTTCTTTTCTGTTATATTAAGTCTTCTCAGTGTGTAGTCCTCTCTTGAAGTATATTTGCATCCGTTAATTGCGAGTATTACCGTTATGAGAAGAAAGCCTGAAGCGAAGATAAAGCTCATAGCTCTGTTATCAAGCAGAATACCTTCAAGCCCGGAAAGAAACCGTTCATTTGTAAAACTGTTGGGAATAATTATATCTCCCGAATTAAGAATGTGAATGAATAAACCGAGCTGTGCCATACCCATCAGGAGTATTACAGCCATAATTTTATTGAATGTACTTTTTATCTGAACAAAAAACACCGATAAATAATTTCTCATTTTAATCTTCCTCCTTCCAAAATCTTTCGATGAGCTCAAAGGCTTCATTCTTACTCACACCTATTTGTTTAAGGGTGGCAACTGCATTTTTTGCATCATTTTCAAGTAAATCATTTCTGATTTTTTCTCTCATTTTTTCGCTGAGTACTATAAGACTTTTAGCACCCGAATGAGATCGTATAATCCCTTCATCCTCCAAAAGCTTGTAGGCTTTCTGAACAGTGTTCGGGTTAACTCCTAATAATGCTGACAGTACTCTGCGGGACGGCATTTCATCATCGGGATGAATTATGCCTGATGAAATTTCGCGTTTTATGTATAAAACAATTTGTTGGTAAATCGGTCCGTCACCGGGTACGAACCTTTCGAACGAAACCAAAATTCAACACCGCCTTTCTTTCTAAGTGTATTATTCGATTAATACAGCTTACAACTGTATTATAAGCATAGTACAGTTGATTTGTCAATAGCTTTTATAAAAAAATCCCCTTCGTCTCTTTTGAAACAAAGGGGATGAATCTATGATTGCACAGGACTCTCTCCGTACAACCGACGGAGAAGCCACAAACGCAATCGACTTATCCGCTGATTTTATTATGTGATTTTTCTCCGGTAATATATATGGAAAAAAATGTTATTTTAGTTTATTTACCATCATTTGAGCCGCTTTATAAATGTCGCCGCAGCCGAGAGTGATAATAATATCACCGCTTTTTGCGTTGGCTAAAACGTGGTCACATACTTCTTCGAAAGTGTTAAACCAAACGCTTCCCGGAATTTTATCAGCAAGGTCTTTTGTGTAAATTCCGATGGTGTTGACCTCTCTGGAACCCATGATTTCCGTCATAACACATTTGTCGGGAATCTGAAGAACTTTGACGAAATCATCGAAAAGGATGGAAGTTCTGGAATAAGTAAAGGGTTGAAATACTGCCCAAACTGTATTATATCCCATTTTCATCACCGCTTCGAGAGTAACCTTAAGCTCATTGGGATGGTGTGCATAGTCGTCTGCGACGGTAATTCCGTTTATCTCGCCCAAAATTTCAAATCTGCGACCGGCACCTGAAAAGGCAGCAATACCTTTTTCGCACTCTTCGGGTGTGCATCCTGCGTTTATTGCCGCAGCAAAGGCAGCAAGTGAATTGAGGATGTTATGCTCTCCCGGTATATTCAGAGTGAGGTGAGCGATTTTTTTGTTTTCACTCATAACGTCAAATTCTGCGAAAGAACCGCGGTTATAGGTTATGTTTGCGGGGTAATAGTCGCTTTCTTCGGTTTTACCGAAGGTGATTTTTTTTCTGTCGATATTTTTAACAGCTCTTACAGTTTCGGGATCGCTGTTATTGTAAATGAGAGTAGTCGAGGTGAGAGAAGCAAACTTTTCGAAAGATTTAACGATATTGTCAATATTTTTAAAGTATTCAAGATGATCCTCGTCTACATTGAGTATAACAGAAACATCAGGTGAAAGGTCATGATAATGGTCGCAATATTCACAGGCTTCGCACACAAAGGTGTCATTATTACCCACTCTGGCATGGCTGTCAATAAGCGGTAGTCTGCCTCCGATAAGAGCTGACGGATCTTTGTCTGCCATGGTAAGCACCTGTGTAAGCATGGCAGTGACAGTTGTTTTTCCGTGAGTTCCGCACACACTTATGCAATTATTGTACTTTCGTGTGATAGCACCGAAAATTTTGCTTCGCTCAAAGCAGGGGATTCCGCTTTCTTTTGCCGCCCTAAGCTCAGGATTATCTTTTAAAATAGCTGCTGTGTAAATTATCATTTCTGCGCCATTTATGTTTTCTGCCTTCTGTCCTAAAATTACGTCTATTCCCAATGAGCGCAGCTTTGTGATGTTATCACCTGTGTTATTATCGGAGCCTGTAACCGTGTAACCCCAACTGTGAAGTATTTCCGCGATCGGGCACATGCCTGACCCGCCGATACCGATAAAATGAATTCTCTTAACATTACTTAACAATTTATCTATTTCATACATTTTAAGCACCTCACGTCATCGTATTCCCTTATATTATATTGCATTGTAAAAAAATAGTAAACACTTTTCAGCAAATTAACAATAAAAATTTTGAAACATATTATGGAGTATATTGTATTATCAGGAGGCTACTATGAAAAGCATCATAATAATAGGCGGAGATAAAAGACAGGCAGAAATGAAAAAAATATTGCTTTCTTACGGCTTCAGATGCAGACACATTAATTCAGGTGATTTGAGCAGTAGCAGTTTAGATATAAAAAATAATGATATAATAATTCTTCCAGTTCCGGTAAGCAAGGACAAAGTTAACATATATTCCTCTGACAACAGATTTCTCCTGAGGTTAAATGACGTTTTAAGTAAGCTGAGCGAAACGAATTTAATTTACGGCGGAGGATTTTCTGATGCGGTGAAGTTATGTTTGAAAGAAAAAAACATAACTTATCTCGACTATCTTGATTGCGAAAATTTTGCTCTTTATAATTCATATCTGACCGGATTAGGTGCGCTCAAGCTTTTATTTGAAAATACCGCTGAAAATATCAGAAACAGAAAGGTGCTCATAACGGGTTTCGGTAAAGTCGGAAAATATACAGCGCAGATACTGAAAAAAATGGAGTGCGACGTGTATATAGCAGCGAGGAATAGCGTACAGCTTGCAGAGGCGAGCTGTATCGGTTATAAGGTATTGGAATTAAAGAATATCGCTTCGTATATTTATATTTTTGACTATATATTCAATACGGTTCCCGATAATATTTTTTCATATGAGGATGTAACTCATATGAAAGGACTTTATTTCGAATTGGCATCAACGCCTTATGGCGTAAAAAAAGAATTTTTCACAGAAAAGGCAAGCAGTTATATTTTTGGCGGCTCTCTTCCGGGAAAATATCTTTGCAAGTCTGCTGCCGAGTTACTGTCAGACATAACAGTGAAACATATAAATCCAAGAAATGAGGGAGATTAATGAAAAAACTTACCTTTGGTTACGCACTTACGGGTTCCTTCTGCACCTTTGAGAGATCACTTACACAAATGGAATATATTATATCGGAAGGTATTGATATTTTACCGATCATGTCATTCAATGCTTCAAAAACAGATACTCGCTTCGGCAAAGCAAGAGAATTTATTGATACAATTGAAACGCTGACCGGGAAAAAAGTAATCAGAACCTTGGAGGATGCTGAACCCATCGGACCGAGAAATATGACGGATCTGATGATTGTATTGCCGTGCACGGGTAATACTTTAGCTAAGCTCGCAAACGGAATATATGATACTCCGGTTACATTGGCGGTAAAATCGCATCTCAGAAATCAGAAACCCGTTTTAATAGGCGTTTCTACGAACGACGCTCTTTCCTATTCAGCTAAAAATATCGGTGCCTTGCTGGGTTATAAAAATTACTACTTCATTCCAATGCGGCAGGACGATTTTATTAATAAACCGCATTCAATTGTGTGCGATTTTGAAAGAGTACTTGAAGCTGCGTTATATGCACTTGAAGCGAAACAGATAGAACCGTTGATTTTTTAGCAAATTTTTATTGACATATAAAAATAACGAATGTTAAAATGTAAGTAAATAATAAAAGTTTGAGGGGAATGTTATGAAATTATATATTAAACAAAAAGTATTTTCGTGGAAAGATAAATTTAAAGTTTTCGATGAATATGGCAGAGAAAAATATTATGTTGAGGGTGAACTGTTTTCTTTAGGTAAAAAACTGCATGTGTATGATGCTCAGGAAAAAGAGGTTGCCTTTATAGCTCAAAAGGTTTTCAGCTTTCTGCCGAGATATTTTGTGTATGTTGACGGCGATGAGATCGCTGAAATAGTTAAACAGTTTTCTTTGTTCAGACCTAAATACACCATTGACGGTCTCGGATGGGAAATTAAGGGTGATTTTTTCGCACATGATTATGAAATAACACAGACGGGAAAGAGAATAGTTACCATAAATAAGCAGTGGATGACCTGGGGCGATTGTTATGAGCTTGATATTGAGAACGATTGCGATGAGATTGTTGCTTTGGGTGTTGTTCTTGCTATTGACTGTGTTATGGCAGCACAGGCTTCGGTATCTGTTTCCACATCTTCGTCGGATTAAGTGATTATAAAACGACTCAGCACGTGTGTGCTGAGTCGTAAATTTTTATAATGATTTAAATTTTTCTTTGATTTCTGCTGCTTTGCCGCAGGTCATTCTGCCCTCAGGGCAAGCTCCCGTTGCATAACAGCTTGGACCGTAAAGAGAAAACAAATCAGGGGAGATTGCGCGCAGCTTTCTGAGAAAATCTATCGCATAATCCTGAATTTCCCACTGTGCTCTGGTGCAGCTTCTCAGTTTAAAGAAAAGCATCATTTCTCTGGCGTTCATAGTTGTTACAAAATCAACGGTATTACCGCTGAGTACGCAGTAAATCAGTACGTTGTCATCATAACTTTTTAATTTAAAATCCTCATATAAAGCTTTCATTTCTTCAAAAGCTTCTGTGTACACCTTTTTTAATTCCGGCATACTTTGTACCGTTTCAGGCATAACATAATTGTTTCTGTTTGCTTTAATAAGATTAGGAAAGCACACACTCTGAACTCTGTGTCTGGCAAAATGTGTAAGAGTAGAAAGCGAAACACCGTTAAATCTTACCGTACAATTGTAGGATTCAAGTGCTCTTGGTCTGGAGGAATTAATAAGCTTTCTGAGGATCTCTCGGATATTTTCCTCATGTGAGATGATTTTTTCGATACTTTCTGCGGAATAAATTCCTTTTTCGATAAGAGCGCACCTTGCGATATTTTTTTCACCGTCGGTTGTAACACTTAATATCTCACAAAGTCCTCCGACTGAAGAGGATTTTTCATTGTCAGCGGGAAAATCAAACTCAGTCTCATCGTTATATTTTTCACCCCTGAGCTCAAAATCCGTGAATACGCCGGGAGCATACTCTCTGCATTGTGCCAGAAGCGAAAGACCGATTTCGTAAATCTCTTTGATTTTTTTTCCTCTTCCGTAAATCATGGCTGTGAGTACATTAACCATTTCACGTCCGTTCAGAGAACATAAAAAGTTAGAATAAAAGCAGTAGGGCAGCACAAAACGCGCATCCTCTTTCGGGACATCTCTCTCAGTGAGATAAGAATAAACGGAAAACATTTTATCCATAACGGCGGTATATTTCTCTTTATCCTCGTCACAGATGAATTCAGGTGTAAGATATCCGCAGTCCGTAAAATCAACATAACGCCTGGATTTTACCGTAAAGGATGCCAGTCTGAATTCAATCATAAACTGTTCTACAACAACACTTACATTTTCAAAAGCAAGGTTAAAAAATATATGTTCGATGGTTGATGTATGACCGGATTTGGTAACTTTTCCGATCAGTTTTCGGTTCTTTTCTTTGTCGTGCGATTTTTCAAAGATTTCTAAAGCCGTGCCTTCCTGGGTGGAGATTCTGCCAGCAGCAGCACAGACTTTTTCATCGCAATCTGATAATCCAATAATATAAACACCGGGATTTGCCATATAATCACTTCCTATATCTTCATATTTTCAGTATCATTTTAAGTTATCGGGAATGATTTGTCAATTGTTATTTACATATAAAAACTTATTTCAAAAAAATTTATTATTTATATAATAAAAATTATCAAAAAACATTGATTAAAGCATAAAAACTTGCTATAATCATATGGAATATCAATTTTAGAATAGGGGTAGTGCGAATTATGATAAAAAACAGCGCTGATATGAAAACAGAAATAAAAAAACAGATGCGCGGCGGCAACGGACAAGCTATAATCAAAAACGTTTTTGATAAAGGCGAATACAAAGGTGCTTCGAGACTTATCGCTACCATAAAACTTGAACCCGGATGCTCCATCGGACCTCATGTTCATGAAAATGAAGAAGAAATTTTTTATATAATCAAAGGTACTGCCTCATATAACGATAACGGTAAGAATGTAATCCTTAACAGCGGTGACAGCTGTATATGTCTTTCCGGTCAGGAGCATTCTGTCGCAAACGAAAGCAAAGATGAAACTTTGGAAATTTTTGCTGTAATTCTTACTTACTGAGAGGTATTTATGGGAAGAATGGTTGTAATAGAGGGGCTCGACGGCAGCGGTAAGGCTACACAGGCTGAATTGCTCTCTCAATATCTCAAAGAAAACGGGCATGAAATTTATAATCTTGATTTGCCTTTTTATTCTGACAGCTCAAGCACCTTGGTGAAAATGTATCTCAACGGTGAACTTGGGGATAAACCGTCGGATGTTAATGCTTATGCTGCTTCGACTTTTTATGCAGTTGATCGTTATGCCAGCTTCAAAAAGCATTGGCAGAAGGAATATGATTCAGAAAAAATTACGGTCGCAAACAGATATACAACTTCAAACGCAGCCCATCAGATGACAAAGCTTCCTGAAAATGAATGGGATGCATACCTTGAATGGCTGTTTGAGTTTGAATACGAAAAAATTGGCATTCCGAAGCCTGACTGTGTAATTTATCTCGACATGCCTGTCGATATATCTCAAAAGCTTTTGCTTAAGAGATATTCGGGAGACGAAAACAAAAAGGATGTACACGAAAGAGACGTCGAATATCTGTCTTCTTGCCATAAAGCTGCTGTTTACGCTGCTGAAAAATTGGGTTGGGAAGTAATAAAATGCGGAGAAAATGGCGAACCTTTTACTGTTGATTATATTTCGAAAAAAGTTTGCGATACGGTTGAAAGGGTGCTTTTTGACAATGATTGATTTTCATAAGCCTGAAATCATTGATAAGGAATGGGTAAAAAAAAGACTTTCAAGCCGTGATGATCTTACCTGTGAATATTCATTTTCAAATATATTTTCTTATACCGCGAAAATGAAATTGGAAATTGCAGATGTGGACGGTTTTCTTGTAACACGTTGTTTTACTGACGGGACTATAGGCTATTGTTATCCTGTTGGGGACGGCGACATAAGGGCTGCAATTGAAAAAATCATCGAGGATATAAAAACTCAGGATGTGCCGTGCTATCTTTTCGGACTGGGCTCCAACGAAGCTAAAGAGCTTAAACATCTTTTCGGCGACACCTTTGATATAAAGTTCGACAGAGACGGCAGTGATTATATTTATAAAAGCGAAGATCTGATTAATCTTTCAGGAAAAAAATATCAGCCTAAAAGAAATCACATATCTTTCTTTAAAAAGAATTATAATTGGTCGTATGAGAGTATGACGCGTTATAATGTAGAGGAATGCTACAATATGAATGTCGAATGGCTCCAGACAAGCGGCAGTATGTACAGTGAGGATCTCGAAAAAGAGCTGAGAATAATAAGACGTGTATTTGAAAATTTCGACGAGCTCGGCTGTAAAGGTGCAGTTTTAAGAGTTGACGGAAAAGTAATTGCTTTTGCACTCGGTGCTCAAATCAGAAGCGATACATTTTGCGTTCATTTTGAAAAAGCCTTTTCATATCTCAGGGGAGCTTATCCGATGATAAATCAGCAGTTTGTAGAAAATGAGCTTTCAGAATATAAATATATTGACAGGGAAGATGATCTCGGATTAGAAAATTTAAGAAAAGCGAAGCTTTCTTATTATCCGGAGTTTTTGCCTGAAAAATACGAGGCGTGGTGTATTAATGCTTATTGATGTTTGCAGTTACAGTCAGTCTCTTAAAAGATTATGGGCTGATACTTTCGGAGATAATGAAGATTATATTAATCTGTTTTTTGATTGCGGATACACACCCTCAGAATGCTTTGCCGAAATATCGGACGGTGAAGTTATTTCTGTATTATATCTTCTCAAAGGATATATAAAATACGGAAACATGACATTTGAGGGACGGTATCTGTATGCTGCGGCTACCCGTAAAAAATACAGAGGAAAAGGTTTTATGGGGAAGCTGATATGTGAAGCAAAAGAATATGTCGTCAGAAATAATATTTCCTTTATTTCTTTAGTTCCTGCAAATGAGGGACTTTACGGATATTATGCACGTTTCGGATTTTCTCCGATAATGAAAAACTTTGTTTCCGTAAAAGATGATATCGGACTTGACTCCGACGGATGTCCTTTAGATGCAAAAGCATTTATAAATTTACGTAACCATTTACCTGAGCCGTATTTTTCTTTTCACGAAAAAGAATGGATATACGCTCTGTCCTGTCTTGAATACGCCGATTACAGTATTATCCGTAATACAGAGGACAGCTGTTATATATTAAATGATGTTGACAATGAAATTCTTGAATATGTCAGTTCTGAGAAAAATTTTACAAAAAACACGGAAATTTTTCTGAATCGGATTAAGGATGGGGCTGTTATTGTTTCGCCTTATGATTTAAGCTCTTTCTGTCCCTGTACAGAAAGGAAATTCGGTATGCTGTATATCGCTGATGGTAAAATGAAAGAATGTATAAATGATGCTGTTTATATGAATATAGCTCTTGATTGAGGAGGTTTAGGATGATTTACTGTTTTCTTGCTGAAGGTTTTGAAGAGGTGGAGGCTTTGGCTGCTGTCGATATGATTCGCAGAGCGGATTTGGAGCTGAAAATCGTCGGTGTTAATAATAAAACTATATGCGGTGCTCATAAAATAAAGGTCGAATGCGATTGTGTGTCGGATGAAATTACACTCGACAGCAATCTCAATGCAATCATTCTCCCTGGCGGGATGCCCGGCACGCTTAATCTTGAAAAAAGCAACATTGTACAAAATGCAATTGATTTTGCCTATAAAAACGGTAAACTTATTTGTGCGATTTGTGCCGCTCCGTCAATTTTAGGACATAAGGGCTTGCTTGACGGAAAGAATGCAATTGCCTATCCCGGTTTTGAAAATGAACTTATTGGTGCCGTTATAAGTGAAAAGCATGTTGTCCGTGACGGAAATATTATTACTGCCAAAGGAGCAGGCGTTGCTGTCGATTTCGGACTCGAAATAGTTTCCTATATTTTGGGTACAGAAAAAGCAGAAGAAATACGCAAATCAATCCAATGCAGATGAGCACGGAAAAAGCATTTCTCAGGCGTAAGCTCGGTATTATCCGCGATGCCGCTAAAAACGAGGATAAGGACAAAAAAATCTTTAAATCCGTTATCGCCTGTCAGGAATATAAATCAGCTGATGTCATTTTAATTTATTATTCTGTACGAAGTGAAGTTGATACATTAAAAATAATCGATAACGCTTTAAAAAACGGTAAAAAGGTAGCTCTTCCGAAATGTACCGATGTAAGCGGTGAGATGGTTTTTTATTTAATCAATGACATGCAAAAATCACTCGTGAACGGTAAATTTTCTCTAATCGAGCCTGATATTTCATTGTGTGAAAAAGTGATTATTACCGAAAAAACACTCTGTATTGTGCCTGCTTTGTCTTTCGACAAAAGCGGAAATCGTCTCGGCTATGGCGGCGGATACTATGACCGATATTTAATCGGTTTTAAAGGTAAGGCTGTAGGCTTATGCTATGAAGATTGTCTATGTGATGATTTACCTTGCGGAGAGCACGATATAAAGGTTAATATGATCGTAACCGATAAAAGAATATATAATTTTAAGTAAAGGAGGATTTAATATGGATGACCGTTTCCGTAATGAAGATGCAGTGTCCGGAATAAATAAAAAGGATTCTGTTCAACCTCAAAATATAAATCCGCCGATATTGGGTGATTTCAGCGAAAACATCCGATCTGTCAGCGGTAAAAATTACAATCCTGCAGGAGGGGCAGGGCAGCACAGATCTGTTAAATTTCAGGTTCATCTCCCTGAAGAAGCCTCTCTGATACCTGACATTACCCCTTCTGTGAATAAAAACCCTACTCCGGCAGTAAGAGAGATTACCGGTAAAGAATATCTTGAGTCAATACAAAACCGCAAACCTGTCATTCAGCATGACTCGGGCACGGTTGATAATGTTAAAAAGCCCGTAAAAAAGCAGGTGACTTCTGCGGTTAACAAACCTGTTCAGAAAAATGTGCAGAAGCCTGTGGCTGCAACGAAAAAAGTTAGCAGTGCAAATAAAAAAGTTAGCAGTTCAAATAAAATAAAAAGCAGAAAAAAGAAAAAATATGACTTCATAAATTCAGTTCTGGTTGCTTGTGTATGCGTTATTTTTATTTCAATTCTTACGGTTACTGCTTCTACTGTCGCAATGACAACTATCAATGATATTCTCGTTATCGACAAAAGCGGAGATGATGATTATATTTCTGTTTATATTCCTCCTGAGGCCACGGAATATGAACAGGTATTTGAGATAATAAAAAACTCAGGACTTATCAAACAGCCTTTGATAACTAATCTTTTCTGTAAATTTCGCCATTACGATGAGGTTTTGGTGAAAAACAAAGAAACTAATCAGTACGAAAATGTCAGAATTAAATATTCTCCCGGAACATATTTTCTTAATGCGGAAATGGGTATAGAAAGCATCCTTGAGGAAATCATGGTATCAAGCAGCGGTTATAAGGATACGGTACGTTTGACATTCCCTGAGGGTTGGACTGTAGCTCAGGTTTTTCAGAAGCTTGAAAAGTACGGTGTATGTACAGCTGAAAAGCTTTATGCGAATTTGGAGATTACAGGTGAAGAATATGACTTCATAAGCCGTATAGGTGTAGTAAACGGACGTTATCTTAAAGCTGAGGGCTACCTTTTCCCGGATACCTATGACTTTTTTATCGGTGAGAATGCAGGTTCTGTTATTAAAAAGCTTTTCAATAACTTTGAATCCAAATGGAAGGACGAATATAACAGCAGATGCAAAGAAATTGGTATGTCTGTGGATCAAATTATGACTATTGCATCAATTATACAGAGAGAGGCAAAAGATACAACTCAGATGGATGCAATTTCATCTGTTATTCACAACCGTCTTAAAGACAGTGCTACTTATCCGTCCATTGATATGAACTCAACAAAGGATTATATTCTTTCGCTTAAAGAATTTAATGTTTTGTCGGATTTTTACTATAGTCTTTATCTCAATTCATATAACACCTACAGCAATCAAGGACTTCCGCCGGGACCAATATGTAATCCCGGTGCTGCAGCTATCAGAGCTGCATTGTATCCTGCTGATACTGATTACTGTTTCTTCTGTCATAATGATGCAGGTGAAATTTTCCTGGCTGAGACAGCGAGTGAGCATCAGGCTAACGCTGAAAAGGTATTATACGGTGGATTTGGTGGATAAAATGAACAATAATTTAATAAAACCTGAGCTTCTCGCTCCTGCAGGAGATATGGACAGACTCAAGGCGGCTATTAAATACGGTGCGGATGCAGTGTATTTAGGCGGAACGGTTTTCGGAATGAGAGCTGCCCCTGCCAATTTCGATAAAGAGCAGCTCAGGGAGGCAGTTGATTATGCTCATCAAAGAGGTATAAAGGTTTATCTTACCTGTAATGTTTTACCGAGGAGCAATGAAATAGAATTTTTGCCTGAATTTTTCGAAAATGCAGTAAAGACAAATGTGGACGCACTCATAATATCGGATATGGGAGTATTAGAGTATGCAAAAAAATATGCTCCCGGTATAGAGATTCATATTTCAACTCAGACCGGCATCGTAAATTATGCTGCAGCAAACGCTTTCTATAATCTCGGTGCGAAACGTATCGTAACAGCAAGAGAGCTCAGCATGAAAGAAATTCGGATGCTTAGAAAAAACATTCCCGCCGATATGGATATTGAATGTTTCGTTCACGGTGCGATGTGTGTTTCTTTCTCAGGCCGTTGTCTGATTTCGAATTATCTTGTAAACAGAGATGCCAATAAAGGTGAATGTGCTCAGCCATGCAGATGGAAGTATTCGCTTATGGAAGAAACAAGACCCGGTCAGTATTTTCCTGTATATGAGGGTGACGGCGGAACATATATACTTAACTCAAAGGATATGTGCATGATTGATCACATACCGCAGATGATTAAGGCCGGTATAACCAGCTTTAAGATCGAAGGCAGAGCGAAGTCCGAATATTATGTTGCTGTTGTTACCAATGCATACAGAAAAGCAATTGACGGATATTTTGGAAATCCTTCCGATGATTATGTGCCTGAACAATGGATACTTGACGAAATGCGCAAAGTGAGCTACCGTGACTATTGCACCGGATTCTTTTTCGGTGATCCTTCCGAGGATGCAAATGTCAGCTATAAGGGCGGATATAACAGAGAATGGGATGTAGTTGCAGTTGTTGACAGATATGAGAACGGAATTGTTTACTGTACACAGAGAAATCGTTTTTTCGTCGATGAAGAGCTTGAGGTTATGCCTGTAGGCAAAAAGCCTTTCGCAGTTAAAGCCGTGAATTTGAAAAATGCTGACGGTGAACGGATAGAATCAACAAATCACGCGATGATGAAGTTTTCTTTCGAGTGTGACATACCTATTGAAAGTGAAACTATTCTCAGAAAAGAACGTAAAGAAAAATCGCGTGTAATTATTTGAATAATAGCGGAGGTGTCGGACTATGCCGTCAAAATACAGTGTTTCGCTCGCAAAATTCTTAAAGGATTTGCAGATGGAAACCTTATATTTGCCTAAAGACCCGGATGAAATATTGATTTCATCGCCGGATGTAAACAGACCCGGTTTGTTTATTTCGGGTTATGAAAATTTTTTTGATAACACGAGAGTTAATTTTTTCGGA
Source organism: Clostridia bacterium (assembly GCA_017397845.1). Classification (GTDB taxonomy): domain Bacteria; phylum Bacillota; class Clostridia; order Oscillospirales; family Acutalibacteraceae; genus UBA6857. The sequence goes on along the minus strand of JAFQHU010000003.1, from coordinate 228,374 downwards.
AAAACGGAGGTTGAGTACATAAACAGTTACTCTGACTCTGAAAGAAGAGACAGAGTTGAACGCTTTATGTCAAAGGAGCCGGCCTGTGTAATTATTACAAGAACACTTCCGTGCCCTCCCGAAATACTTGAATTTGCACCCAAATATAATGTACCTGTATTACTAAGTAATGATTCAACTTCGCGTGCCATGGCTGCAGTTATCGGCTATCTTAATGTTGAACTTGCAGAAAGAATTACAAGGCACGGAGTTTTTGTCGAGGTATACGGTGAAGGTGTACTGATTTTAGGTGACAGCGGTGTCGGTAAAAGTGAAACTGCCGTTGAGCTTATTAAGCGAGGACATCGACTCGTTGCCGATGATGCTGTCGAAATTAAAAAGACAGGTGCACGGACGGTTGTCGGTTCCGCACCCGATAACATCAGGCATTTTATCGAGTTGCGCGGTATCGGCATAATTAATGCACGACGCATTTTCGGTATGGGTGCTGTAAAGCTCAATGAAAAGATCGATATGGTTATTGAGCTCGAACCATGGGATAGCGAAAAGGTTTATGATCGTATGGGAATGGAAAATGAATATACTGAAATTTTAGGTGTAAAGATTCCGCATACGGTCGTTCCTGTAAAGCCGGGCAGAAATCTTGCGGTAATTATTGAAGTTGCAGCAATGAATAACAGACAGAAAAAGATGGGATATAACGCCGCTCGCGAGCTTATGCATAATCTCGGTATGGTGGATGATATTATTCCTCAGGAAGATGAATTAAAAATGTGGGGCAATTTTTAATTGCCGTATAAAGGAGAATTGTTATGTATAAAATTGGCGTAGATTTGGGCGGTACCAATATAGCTGTAGGCGTAATTGACAGTGACTATAAAATCATCGGTCTCGGCAAAGCAAAGACAAATATCCCGCGTCCCGCCGAAGAAATATTTGATGATATTGTAAAATGTATTTTCACAGCATGTAAAAATGCTGAAATTGATATTTCTGAAGTAGAGTCAATAGGTATCGGAACTCCCGGCTCCTGTGACAAAGAAAACGGTGTTATTCTCTATGCGAATAATCTTTATTTTGACCATGTACCTGCAGTGAAGCTTATTAACGATAAAATTCCCGGAGTCAAGGTATATATCGAAAATGATGCTAACTGTGCTGCTTTGGGTGAGGCACTCGCCGGTTCCGGTAAGGGGAAAAAGAGCTTTATTGCCATAACTCTCGGCACAGGTGTTGGCGGAGGAGTCATTCTTGACGGCAAGGTTCTTGCCGGTTGTAACGATGCAGGCGGTGAGCTTGGCCATATAACTGTCAAATTTGACGGTGAACAGTGCAATTGCGGCAGAGTAGGATGTTGGGAAAGATATGCCTCAGCCACAGCTCTCGTTAACCAGACAAAGGCCGCCATGGAAGCTGACAAAAGCAGTAAAATGTGGGAGCTTTGCGGCGGAGATATCGATAATGCCGGCGGCAGAACTGCATTTGATGCCATGAGAGCAGGCGATGAAACAGGCAGGAAAGTTGTGGATAATTACATCAAATATATCGCTATCGGAACTACAGATATTGTTAATATTTTTCAGCCCGAAATGATTTGCTTCGGTGGAGGCATTTGTAACGAAGGCGAGACACTGCTCGCTCCTTTAAGAGAATACGTTGCTAAGTGGCGTTACAGTAAAATGCAGGAGAAGCAGACCGAAATCTGCCGTGCATCTCTCGGAAACGATGCGGGTATTATCGGTGCTGCGTTGGTTACATACTGATTAATTCCGGAGGTAATCCTTTGAACAGATTGATATGCAGTCTTGACGAAAGAAAAATTTCATACCGTTTGAACGAGCCTATGAAGCTTTATACTACTTTTAAAACAGGCGGTCCTGCAAAGCTTTTTATAATTCCGAAAAATAACAGCGAACTCAAGGAAGTTATTTCGCTTTGCAGTGCGAAACAAATCGAAACTTTCATTCTTGGAAAAGGAAGCAATCTTCTTGTAAGTGACGAAGGTATTTGCGATAAAGCTGTTGTTTTTATTGGCGCAAATTTCGATTACATTAAGGAAATCGATGACTGTACCTTTGAAGCCGGTGCCGGCACGAGTGTGGCCTCGATTTGTAAATTTGCCCTTTCCAAATCTTTATCCGGTCTCGAATTTGCATACGGTATTCCCGGTTCAGTAGGCGGTGCGGCGTTTATGAACGCCGGTGCCTACGGCGGCGAAGTAAAAGATGTTATTACTTTTTGCAAACACATAGATAAGAACGGAGATGAAGGTATTTTCAGTGCGGATGAGCTTGATTTTTCTTATCGGCACAGCGTTTACTCCGACGGCGGATATGTTATTACGGGTGTTGTTTTTCACCTCGAAAAAAGTGATAAAAGTAAAATAGAGGCTGCTATGCTTGATTATATAAAAAGACGAAAAGACAAACAGCCGCTTGAGTATCCGAGTGCAGGAAGTGTATTTAAACGTCCTGAGGGTTATTTCGCCGGTGCTCTTATTGAGCAAAGCGGACTTAAGGGCAAAAGAATCGGTGGTGCGATGGTATCAGAAAAACACGCCGGTTTTATAATTAATTACGACAATGCTACTACTGCCGATGTTGTTAATCTTATTAACCATTGCCGGCAAACGGTAAAAGAGAAGTTTTCAGTAGACCTTGAAACAGAAATTAAATTCGTCTGACGGAGAAGTTATGGAGCTTTTAATAATTACCGGTCTTTCGGGAGCCGGAAAATCATGTGCTATGAATGCTTTGGAGGATATGGGGTATTTTTGTATTGATAATCTTCCTTCAAATCTTGTGCCTGTGTTTGCTGAGCGTTTAAAAGACTCAGCAGAACACAAAAAAGTGGCGGTTACTACCGATATAAGAGCGGGACTTTCTTTTGAGGATTTCAAATCTTTTACTTCTCTTCTCGACAAGCTTTCCGTCCCGCATAAAACCTTATTTATTGACTGTGATGACGATGTTCTTTTATCGAGATATAAGCAAACACGGCGTGTTCATCCTTTAATGAACGGTCGGTGTAATACATTAAGTGAATCCGTTTCATGCGAAAGAAAGCTTCTTTCCGAAATAAAGGAAGTTTCAGATTATATTTTTGACACAACCTATTTTAAGGTTCAGGATTTCAAAAAAAGAATTTCATCCGTTTTTTCGGATAACCGTGATAAACAGATGCATATCCACTGTTTATCTTTTGGCTTTAAGCACGGAACACCTAAGGATGCTGATTATATTTTTGATGTAAGATTTTTGCCGAACCCCTTTTACATTCCCGAACTGAAGGATCATACGGGCTTGGACAGAGAAGTAAGAGAATATGTAATGAATAATTCTTATGCCAAAGAGTTTGAAGATAAATTACATAATCTTATTTCATTTGTAATTCCACGGTGTATTGATGAGGGAAGAGGACAGCTCGTTATTGCTGTCGGTTGCACAGGCGGACATCATAGAAGTGTTACCTTTGTTGAGAGACTTTTTAAATTTTTAGATGAAAATAATTACAGTGTGAGTGTGGCTCACCGTGATATAAACAAATAACAGTAAGGAGGGGCTTGTATGTCTTTTTCTTCAGACATTAAGGATGAATTAATTAAACTTGAACAAATGCCCGACTGCTGTTTGCACTCGATGGCGTACGGAATGTTTCTTTTCGGCAGATCCTTTAATCTGAATGATATTTCACTTATGACCGACAACGAAAAGGTTGCGATGAAATATGCGGATATGGGGAAAAAAGCATGTAATATTGAAGCAACGCTCAATGTTTCGGAAGCCGGTAAATACACTGTTTCATTCGAAGGTGATGAGACAAGAAAAAAAGTTTTATCCGTATTTTCGTGTACAGGAAATGAGAGAAATCACCGTATTGACAGGGGAAATCTCGCTAACGATTCAGCTGATAATGAGGAAATTTCCAATTGTTGCGATGCTGCTTTTCTGAGAGGAGTATTTTTATCCTGCGGAACTGCAAGTGATCCTAATAAAAGCTATCATTTGGAGTTTGTTGTTCCTTACAAAACTCTCAGTCTCGACCTTATGAAAATTCTCAATGATTACGGTATTAAAGCCAAACATATGACGAGACGTTATGTGAATGTTATTTACATAAAAGACAGTGAGTCTATCGAAGATATTCTCGCTTTGATGGGTGCTCATATCTCAGCTATGGAGGTTATGAACATCAAAATTTATAAAGATGTACGTAATATGACAAACAGGCGTATTAATTTTGAAAATGCCAATTTATCGCGTACTATCTTTGCATCTTTTGACCAGGTGAAAGCCATAAAGAAGCTCAAATCAAACGGTTCCTTTGCTGCTCTTCCGAGCGATCTCAAGCAGGTTGCGATGCTCAGAATGGATAATCCCGACATCAGTCTGAGAGAAATCGGTGAAATGTGCGAACCGAAAATGAGTCGTTCAGCCGTTAATCACAGACTTAAGAAGCTTATAAGTATTTCACAGCAATGCGAAAAGAAGAAAGAAGAAAAAGTTGATGAATAATAAATTCTCTGTACCTGAGGCAGAATTAAAAAAACAAAAAGAATATACGGAATTGGTGAAAACTGTTTTAAATTCACGTTTTTCTGATAAAAAGCCTAAAGCATTTGTCCATACTTACGGTTGTCAGGGCAACGTATCTGACGGCGAAAGATTACAGGGTATGTTGGCAGAAATGGGATACGAATTTACTGATTCTCCCGAAAATGCCGATTTTGTCTTATATAACACCTGTGCTATACGCGAGCATGCTGAGGATCGAGTATTTGGAAATGCGGGAGCACTTAAACCCATTAAAAAGCTTAATCCTGATATGATTATTGGTTTGTGCGGATGTATGACTCAGCAGAAAAATATAGCCGAAAGATTCAGAAAGAGTTTTCCTTTTGTGGACATTGTTTTCGGAACTCATGTTTCATATAAGCTTCCTGAGTTTGTTTATCGGGTTCTTTGCACAGGAAAAAGAGTCATTGATATAACTGACAGTGAAGGAAATATTGTAGAAGGATTACCGACGAAAAGAGACGGCTCGTTCAAAGCTTGGGTGCCTGTTATGTACGGATGCAATAATTTCTGCTCATATTGTATCGTACCTTATGTCAGAGGCAGAGAAAGAAGCCGTGATTTTGATACGGTAGTCAACGAGGTAAAAGGTCTCATCGAGTCAGGGTACAAAGAGATAACTTTACTCGGTCAGAATGTAAACTCATATAATAAAGATTTACCTGAAAACAAACGTTTTCCTGCTTTGCTTCAGGCTATCAGTGAAATTGACGGCGATTTTATCGTCAGATTTATGACGTCACATCCGAGAGATTGCACAAAGGAGCTTTTGGATGTTATGGCATCATCCAAAAAAATAGCGAAGCATCTTCATCTTCCTTTCCAGTCGGGTAATGACAGAGTTTTAAAGGAAATGAACAGACATTACGACAGAGAAAAGTACCTTACTTTGATTGATTATGCATATTCGGTTATGCCGGATTTGTCGATAACCAGCGATGTTATTGTCGGTTTTCCCGGAGAAACATATGAAGAATTTAAAGATACACTTTCTCTTATCGAAAAAGTCAGGTATACATCACTTTTCACCTTTATTTTTTCGCCTCGTCCCGGAACCAAGGCTTATGATATGCCCGATAAAGTGTCGAGAGAAGAAAAAGGCAAATGGTTTAAAGAGCTTACTGATTTGCAGGAATCTATCGCAGGTAAAAGAACCGCCTCGATGAAAGGAAAAACTTACCGTGTTCTTGTGGAGGGTAAAGCAAAGAATGAAGGCGTCCTTTCAGGAAGAACTGAAGGGAACGTCATCATTGAATTTCACGGCGATGAAAATCTCATAGGCAAATTTGTCAATGTGGAAGTAACTGAACCCAAAACATGGGTTGTGTATGGTGAATACAGAGGATAATTTACACTTACTGAAGTAAGATGTATTTATTATAAAAATTTTTATTTAAGGAGTACGACAAATGGACGTAATCAAACTTACACGCGAACTTGGTGCAGCAATCCAACAGGATGAACGCTACCTTAACTTCGCAAAGGCTAAAGAAGCCAACGAAAACGACAAAGAACTCAATGATCTTATGGGTAAGCTTCAGCTTGTTCAGATGAACTATCAGATCGAAGCTTCAAAAGAGGAACCTGATGCAGAGAAAATGCATGCATTCGAAGAAGAATTCAACGATGCATACACAACTCTTATGGATAACGAAAAAATGCAGGCTTATGATGAGGCAAGAAACGCTGTTGATGAAATGATGAATTACATTATGCAGATTTTGGGCCTTTGCGTAAACGGTGCAGACCCTGCAACCTGTGAGCCTCCCAAACCGGAAGAACACAACTGCAGCGGTTCATGCTCATCCTGCAGCGGTTGCCACTAATTACAAATTTATTCAGATCAAAACTCAGGAGGAAAAACAATATGTCCGAAATGACACCTATGATGGCGCAGTATTTTGAAATAAAAAAGGAATACCCGGATACTATTTTGTTTTTCCGACTGGGCGATTTTTACGAAATGTTTTATGAAGATGCAAAAACTGCCTCTTCAGTTCTTGAGCTTACGTTGACAGGCAGAGCTTGCGGCGGAGGCGAAAGGGCTCCTATGTGCGGCGTTCCTTTTCACTCTGCTGACAATTATATTGCCAAACTCGTAAGCCGTGGCTATAAAGTTGCCATATGCGAGCAGGTAGAAGACCCTGCGACAGCCAAAGGTATCGTAAAAAGAGATGTTATACGAGTAATTACAAAGGGCAGTATTATCGAAAATTCAATGCTCGATGAATCTCGCAACAATTACCTTACTTCGGTTTATATGAATGACGAAGGTGCCGGTATATGCTTCTGTGATGTTTCTACCGGTACGGTAAATCTTACTTTTATTGAAAACAGTAAAAATATTGAGAATAAAATTATAAATGAGCTCGGTGTATTTTCACCCAGTGAAATCATTTTAAGCAGAAGCATCTCTGAAAATAAAAATATTTCTGCCTTCATAAAAAAGAAGGTTGATGCTATCTGTGAAATACCTGAAGATAAATTTTTTGATTATAATGATAATTTTAATGAATGTGTTACGCATTTCGGTCAAACACTTCTCTCGTCTACGGGTGTTGACAAATGCTCTGATGCCGTAATAGCATTGGGGGCTGCAGTAAGATACTTAAAAACAGTTCAGAAAAATGAACTTGATAATATCCGTGATATTAATTTTTATTCTGACAGTCAGTATATGAAAATGGATTATTCTACAAAAAGAGATCTTGAAATCACGGAAACCATGCGAAGCAGAGAAAAGAAGGGCTCTCTTCTCTGGGTGTTGGACAAAACAAAAACTGCTATGGGCAAAAGACTTCTTCGCTCATGGCTTGAAAAACCGCTTGTAAACTACAATCTGATTACTCGCAGGCATAATGCCGTCGGGGAATTGGTTGATAATAATATGAAGCTTTCCGATCTTTCTGAGGCTTTATCCGGCATTTTCGATATCGAAAGATTGATGACACGGATAGTTTTTGAAAGTGCTAACGGAAAGGATTTAAACTCTCTCAAACAAACAATCGCTTCTTTGCCGCAGATAAAGTCTTTACTTTCAGATTCAGCCTGTGCATATCTCCGTCAGCAATATGAAAATATTGATCTTTTGGAGGATGTTTATAATCTTATTGATGCTGCAATTGATCCGGAAGCACCCTTCAGTATCCGAGAGGGCGGAATTATAAAGTCCGGATTTAATGCTGAGCTTGACTCGCTTAAAGATATTAAATCAAACGGCGAAGGTTATATTAAAGAAATAGAGACCCGTGAAAAAGAAAGAACGGGTATAACAAAGCTCAGAGTGGGATATAACAGGGTTTTCGGCTATTACATTGAAGTAACAAATTCCTTTAAGAGCCTTGTTCCTGATGATTATATAAGAAAACAAACACTTGCCAATGCTGAGCGATATATTACGCAGGAGCTTAAAGATTACGAAAGCAAGGTGCTTGGTGCCGAGGAAAGAATTGTTAAAATTGAATACGAAATTTTTTGCCAGATCAGAAAAAGTGTGGCTGACGAATTCAACAGAATCAAATCGACAGCTGCCGCTATTGCTGTAACGGATGTTCTTTGTTCGTTTGCGAAGACAGCTGTTTCAAACAACTATGTGTGTCCTGTAATGAATAATTCATCCGTAATTGATATTACCGAGGGCAGACATCCTGTTGTTGAGCTTTTGCTTGACGGTGCGCCCTTCGTACCCAATGACACATATATGGACTGCGGTGACGACAGGTGCGCAATTATAACCGGGCCCAATATGGCGGGTAAATCCACATATATGCGGCAAGTGGCACTTATATGTCTTATGGCACAGATAGGTTCTTTTGTTCCCGCGAAGAGGGCGGAGCTGTCTATAATTGACAGTATTTTTACCCGTGTAGGCGCTTCGGATGACCTTGCCACAGGTCAGTCCACTTTTATGGTAGAAATGAATGAAGTTTCAAATATCATAAAAAACGCCAACAAAAACAGTCTTATTATTCTCGACGAGGTGGGCAGAGGTACATCTACTTTCGATGGTATGAGCATAGCCAGAGCAGTTCTTGAATACATCGTAGACAGGAAAAAGCTTGGTGCCAAGACGTTGTTTTCTACTCATTACCACGAGCTTACAGAGCTTGAAAGCCAGATTGACGGTATAAGAAATTACAATATTTCCGTTAAGAAAAAAGGGGACACAATTACCTTTCTCAGGAGAATAGTCAGAGGGGCTGCCGACGGCAGCTACGGTATTGAGGTTGCAAAGCTCGCAGGAATTCCGAACACCGTTGTTTCGAGAGCACGACAAATTCTTGCTGAGCTTGAAGCTATGAATCCTGAACAAAAGGTTCTTATGAGAAATGTTACGTTTGATGATAACACAGAAGAAGATTTGCAAATTTCTCTTAAGTCCACCTTTGAAGATGAAATAATAGATAAAATAAAAAATATTGATATTAACACACTTACCCCTCTTGAGGCTCTTACAACTCTTCATGAACTTGTAACCAAAGCAAGACAGACAGGTGTGTAAACAGAAAGGAAGCGATAACTTTATGGCAAGAATTAATGTTTTATCTAAGCACATAGCAGAATTGATTGCAGCCGGTGAAGTTGTCGAAAGACCTGCGTCGGTAGTCAAGGAGCTTATGGAAAACTCTATAGACGCCGGTGCTACTACCATAACATTGGAAATAAGAAACGGCGGTGTTACTTACATCCGTATAACAGATAACGGTTGCGGAATTTACAGAGAAGATGTGCCGAAAGCTTTTCTCAGTCACGCTACGAGCAAGGTTAAAGATGTAAGTGATCTTAACTCTATTTTCACACTCGGTTTCCGCGGAGAAGCTCTCGCTTCGATTGCAGCTGTTTCACGGACGGAAATACTCACCAAAACCGTCGAAGAAGAAATGGGCACCGCTTATACCATAGAAGGCGGTATACAAACCGCTTACGATGCTGCAGGATGTCCGAACGGCACAACTATTGTCGTAAGAGATTTGTTTTATAACACACCGGCTCGTATGAAATTCCTTAAAAGAGACGTTTCGGAAGCGAATGCCGTAGCTGATGTTGTGGATAAAATTGCACTTTCTCATCCTGAAATAAGCATAAGGTTTATCCGTGAAGGTAAGCAGGCTCTTATTACGCCCGGAGACGGTAAGCTTCTTTCAGCTATTTATTCTGTTTTCGGCAGAACTTTTGCCGAAAGCCTTCTTGAGGTCGATTATGAGCTTGACGGAATCAGAGTAACGGGATATGTATGTAAGCCTGTATGCTCCCGTCCGTCGAGAGCTATGCAATATTTCTTCCTTAATAACAGAAATATAAAATCCCGCTCTATAATGGCTTCAATGGAGAATGCATACAAAAATACAATAATGGTCGGAAAATTTCCGAGCTGTGTACTTAATGTTTATGTTAATCCTGAAACAGTTGATGTCAATGTGCACCCTGCTAAAACCGAGGTTCGGTTCAGTGACGAAAGAAAGGTGTCAACTGCCGTATATTATGCCGTAAAGGGTGCGTTAAACGATTTTGACAGTGCACCTCAGGTGGATTCAGCTAAAATGGCAAAGCTTACTGAAAAAGCCAAGCCTGATTATGCACAGCTTCAAATGGTTGAAGATGACACTCCAATGCCGGTAAAACAGGCGCAGAATAAGCTTTTAAGCAGCCAACCTGCAAAATCCATGCCGGCGCCGGCTGTTACGCCAAAGAGTGAAAAGCCTTTTTGGGATAAGATGTCGTCAACTGAGTTTAAAAATACAGTCAAAGTTTCGGCTCCGCAACATATAAACAAAGGTTTCACTAATGCTGATGAGCCGGATCTCGTATCAGGTTTTAAAACGAAGAACAAGCCTGATACGGTTGTTGCTGTTTCTGATAAGCAATCTGCAAACAAGGCTCAGATTATTAAAAGTGTTCCCGGTTATGAAAAAGCAGAAAGTCCTAAAAAAGATAAACCGGTCATTATCTCAGAGGAAAAAGCTTTGCCAAAGCCTCTCAGACTTTTGGGTGAAGCCTTTAAAACCTATATTATCTGCGAATATGACAATAAAGTATGTCTCATTGATAAACATGCGGCACACGAAAGAATAATTTATAACAAAATTAAAAAGAATGCACTTGAAAATGTTTCTTCACAGGTGCTTCTTACACCTGTCACCGTGACTTTGAATAAAAGCGAATATAATGTTATTATTGATAATCTTGATACGTTTTCAAAAGCCGGTTATCTTGTCGAAGATTTCGGGACAGGCACCGTCATTATCCGTGAATGTCCAATGCTTATTTCGGGAGACGATATCGAAGATACGATTGTTGAGATGGCTTTGTATCTCAGTGAAAACAGAACAAATATTGAGACAGAAAAAATTGACCGTATACATCATACTGCTGCATGTAAGGCTGCAATTAAAGCCGGATACAAAAATTCTACTGCCGAAATGAAGGTTCTTGCTGAAGCGGTTTTGTATGACAATGATGTTAGATACTGTCCTCACGGAAGGCCGGTGCTTTTGGAGCTTACCAAATATGAGCTTGAGAAAATGTTTGGCAGAATACAATAAATAACGGAGTGTTTCAATGAAAAAACCTTTAGTAGTTGCCGTTGTCGGTCCCACGGCTTCGGGAAAAACCGCTCTTGCAATTGAAATCGCAAAAAAATTTGGCGGTGAAATTGTTTCGGCTGATTCTATGCAAATATATAAAAAAATGCAAATTGCCACAGCTAAGCCAACGGAATATGAGCTTTCTCAGGTAAAGCACCATTTGATAGGATATGTTGGTTGTGATGAAGAATACAGCGTCGCAATGTACAAAAACGATGCTGTGAGAACCATTGATGAGATCATTTCGGAGGGTAAGCTGCCCGTTGTTTGCGGCGGTACGGGTCTTTACATTGATACACTTATCAAAAATACTACCTTTTTAGAATATGAAAAAAACGAAATTCGTTCTGAATTGGAAAAATTGACTGATGAAAAGGGTGTGGAGTTTGTTTTATCAAAACTCAGAGAAATTGACCCGGAGACAGCTGCGAGATTGCATAAAAATGACAGAAAGAGAATAATTCGTGCCCTTGAGGTATATGAAACTACCGGCATGACTATTTCCGATCAGGAGAAGTTTTCGCATAACGAAGAAAGTAAATATGATTGGTGTGTTATCGGTCTCACCTGCGAAAACAGACAAGTGTTGTACGAAAGAATAAATCACAGAGTTGATATTATGCTTGAGCAGGGACTTTTGGATGAAGCACGTGATTTTTTCAATAATTCTTGTTCAGCGACAGCAAAACAGGCTATCGGATATAAGGAACTTAAGCCTTATTTGGATGGTGTGGTTACACTCAATGAGGCCGTAGAAAAATTAAAGATGGAAACCAGAAGATATGCTAAAAGACAGCTCACCTGGTTCAGAAGAAATAAAGATATCCATTGGCTGTGCATTGATAATACTGATAAAAAGGTTTTAACAGATATGTCAGTTGAAATAATAAATAAACATTTGGGTGATTAAGCTATGATTTCTTCAAAAGATAAAAAAATTGTAATAGGTATGCTGACAGTATTCTCTTTGCTTGTCGTGCTTTATTTTGCACAGCATATTTATTCTAACAGCACAGGAAAGCTTGAGTTCGAATATGCTCTTAATTATACTCAGGAAGAAAAACTAAATGTGACCGGTTTCGCTGTCCGTGATGAAAACAGAGTCGAAAAAGGAAAAAATATATCTTTGCTTTATAAAGATGATAATAAGGTTTACGTTCCTGTACTCAATGACAGTGCTAATATAGGTAAAGATGATACGATTGCGATAACATTCAGCTCTGAAGAGCAAGCTGAAAAATATCTCCTTTCGAAAAATCTTGAATCAAAGCTGGAGGATCTTCAGAATTTAAAAAACCAAGGTACTCTCAATTATGTTAATGTTGTCTATCTTAATTCAAGTATCTATAATGCTGTGGATGATTATGCAGCTACCGTTAAAAGCGGTGATCTGGGCGGCTTAAATGATGCAGTAAGCTCCTTTGTTTCAAAGGTTTCAACCAAACAGATTGCTACAGGCTCAGGTTTTGATATTGACTCACAAATCAAAGATGTAAAGAGAGAGCTTAAATCTGTTCAAAAGGAATATAAAATCGGCGGTGAAGTCAAATCTTCTTATTCGGGGTATTTCGTAAGTGACACAGACGGTTATGAGTATGTGAAATCTTACGACGATGTAAAAAATAAAAAGGTTTCAGTAAATGAAGGAGCAAAGCTTATTGCCACCGAAAAAAAAGATGACGATGATGTTTTCGGAAAAATTATCGCACAGCATACATGGTATTTCATTTTTGATACGTCTATTACCGATGCCTCAGTAATAAAAACCGGATACTACGTTACTGTCGATTTTCCTGACAAAAACATAGAAGATGTCACTATGAAGGTTTATAATGTATCCGAGCTTAACGGTGATACAATTACAGTCACACTTCAGTGTACTTCAATGAACGAATCACTCGCTAAATTAAGAATTGAAAATGCAGCAATTACAGTAAAGGACTATACCGGATACAGAATAAACAATAATGCAATTGTTGAAAACGATGAGGGACTTAAGGGCGTTTATGTTGCTTTGGGAAATTTCGTGAAATTTACGCCTATCAGTATTTCATATTACGGTGACAACTATGTAATTGCAAATAAATATGTCGTTTATAAACAGGATGAAGACGGTAACAAGGTTATCGATACGGACGCTACCAAAAAATACCGCAGTCTTAACCTGTATGACAGAATAATAGTGAAGGGAATGCATATTGAAGATGGAATGCTTATCGGTTGATGAACGCTTCAGAAATATTGATTATAATATCGAATTTATTAAAGAGCATATATCTGAGGCGGCTTATAAAAGCTCAAGGAGCTATGAAGATATAAATTTTATGGCTGTCACTAAAACGGTTGAACCGATTTTTATTAACAGGGCTATTGAAAGGGGAATAAGGCTTATAGGAGAAAATAAGGTTCAGGAGTTTCTCTCGAAAAAGCTGTATCTGAAGCTTGATAACTGCAACGCTCACCTCATAGGTCATCTGCAAACGAATAAAGTTAAGCAAATTGTTGGTGAAGTTTCAATGATTGAGTCAGTGGATTCATTTAAGCTTGCTTCTGAAATTTCAAAAAGAAGTATGGCAAAAAATGTTACGACAAGCTGTCTCTTAGAAGTAAACATTGGCGGCGAAGAAAATAAAACAGGTATTTCTCCCGATTCACTCGAAGAATTGCTTTATCAGGTTTCTGAGCTTCCTAATTTAGAAGTATGCGGCCTCATGACTATTCCGCCTGTTTGTGAAAATAATCATGAATTATATAAATATTTTTCAAAAATGCATCAGATTTTTATTGACATAAAGGATAAAAAGTTAGATAATACAAATATATCTATACTTTCAATGGGTATGTCAGGCGATTATGAGCAAGCGATAATGTGCGGGTCAAACCATGTCAGAATAGGCTCGGCTATTTTTGGACCAAGATTATATTAAATAAAAAGGAGTTTTTAAAATGGGTTTTGTTAAAAACATTAAATCGAAATTAGGAGAGCATTTTGTTGTCGATGAAAAGGAATACGAAGACGACGATATCGAATATGAAGAGGATGAAGAATACGAAGAAGGCGATAATGCTGAAGAGAATTATTATGACGAGCAGGAGGAGGATTCGATTTTTGATACTCCCATAACACCGCCCGAATATATAAAATACGGTGACAGTTCTTCAAAGCAGCAGAAAAAATCTGAGCGATCCTCTCGTGAGCATAAAAGTGCGAGACAGCCGAAAAGCAACATTTACAATATGAACAACACCGACAGAGTTCAGCCTAAATTCAAACTGAATTTCATCGCATTGAACGATATTTATGATGCTAAAAATGTTGCAGATATTATGAAAGAGCAAAACGCAATGGTTGTTGTGAATCTCGGTCTTTTATCTAAAGAGCAAAAGGTAAGATCAATGGACTTCCTTGACGGTGTAAAATTCGTAACAAATTCGCGTTTTACACGTTTTACTGAGAATATCTGTGCATTTCTTCCTGAAACTGTTGAACTTCATGGCGATTTCTATGATCAGGTTGATGTTGACGGCTTCGGCAGTTTCTGATTTTCGATTACTGAAAGGAGAGTTTATATATATGATGTTACCTAATCAGATAAATAATCAGCGATTTACTCTTGCGGGTAAAGGAGGCTATAAGGCTATTGAAGTTGACGCTTTTATTCAAAGGGTGTATCAGAATTATAATAAGCTCTATAACGAGAATAATATTCTCAAAGAAAGGTTATCAGCAATCACTCCTTTGATAGACGAATATAATGAAAATAAAAGAGCAATTGCTGATGCACTTATTTGGGCAAAAACAACATCGGATAAAACGGTTGAGCAGGCACAGCATGATGCCGAAAAAATAATTGATGCAGCAAAAATCGACGGTGATAAAATTATTGCAGATAAAACTGCAGAAGCCCAAGCTGTTTATTCTCAGGAGCTCAACAGCACCAAAATAGCTTTGGAAAATGCAAAGGCTGAGTTGGAAATGATTCAGACTCAGGCAAAATCTTTTTCCGAAAGATATATTTCCGAAATCAATTCAAAAGCTGAGTCAATAATTGAAGATGCCAATGCTAACGCATCAAAAATTGTTGCTGATGCGTACAAGGATGCACAGACTGCCAGAGAAAAAGCCGATTCAATTATCAGTAAAGCAAATGAAGAATTACTTGAAATCAAAAATGAGGCATCGAAGTTAAAAAAATCAATTGAAACAGCTGTTAAAACAGCAGCTGAATCAGTGGCTGATTTTTCTTTGGATGAAATTGAAGCAGAAACTGTGGCTGAGCCTGAAAAAATAGTGGCTAAACAGATTGACATAAATGAAATCGAAGAGTTTAATTTCGATTTTGATACGGATATAAATACTGTTAAGGATGATTTTTCGAAATCAGACAATGCTGATGAATTTTCTTCTTTAGAAGTTGAAACAGTTATTGAAGATATTGATGATGAAATCAGATCAGATAACACCCCGTTTGAGGACGATTTTATATCCGGAGCTGCTTCCACAGCTGTGATGCCTGATGTCAGTGCGTATATTTCTAAAATTTTTGAATCCGCCGGTAACGAAGAAAGCGACTTTTCGTCTTTTGCGGCCGGTCTTGATGATGCTTTTGCGCAGTCGCTTGAGGATTTTGATGTCAGCTTTGATGATTTAAAAAAGGCTATGGAAAGCGGAAATGATGAATAAAAATAAAGTCAGAATTTTTTCTGCAGGTGTCATATTATTGATGGTTTTTATTGACCAGCTCATCAAATACTTTGTGGATTTGTTTTTAAAGCCTGCTTCCGTAAAAATGTTGATTCCCGGTTTCATCCAGCTTCATTATTTTGAAAATGACGGGGCTATGATGGGGATGATGAGCGGCAAAACAGAAATTATGACTTTCGTGTCAATTATTTGTATGTTAGGAATAATTATTGTTCTGCTTTCAGGAAAATTTAAATTCGGATTTGATTATATCTGTCTTGTTTTTATGGCATCCGGGGGTCTCGGAAATATCATTGACCGCGTTTTTCGCGGTTATGTAATTGATTATATTGAGGTATTGTTCGTAGATTTCTATATATTTAATTTTGCTGATTGTCTCGTAACCTGCAGCGCATTTTTGATAGTATTTTATGAATTATATTCGGTTTTCAGGGAATATAAAGCCAAGAAAGAGAAAAATGTATAATGGTAGATGCTCATATTTTTGTGGTCAATGAAGAAAATTCCGGAGAACGCATCGATAAAATTATTTCACAGTATTGTGAAGGTTTGAGTCGTTCGTCTGCACAAAAACTCATTGATGATGGTCATGTTACAGTCAATTCGCTGATTGTTACGAAAAACTATAAAGTTAAAGCAAATGACAGAGTTGCTGTAGTTATGCCGAAACCGAAAGAATTGGAGATAGTGGCTGAGGATATTCCCTTGGATATCAGATACGAAGACGACTATTTGTTGGTTGTTAATAAATCCAAAGGTATGGTTGTTCATCCTGCTGCTGGCAATTATAGCGGTACTCTCGTTAATGCTTTGATGCATTACTGTAAGGATTCGCTTTCCGGGATAAACGGTGTTATCCGACCCGGTATAGTTCACAGGATTGATAAAGATACGAGCGGGCTTCTTATTGTTGCGAAAAATGATTTTGCACATATTTCCTTGGCAGAACAAATTAAAGCACACACCTTTACTCGTGAGTATCAGAGTGTCGTTTATGGAAAATTTAAAAATGCAGAGGGAACAGTAGATGCACCTATCGGCAGGCATTCTGTTGACAGAAAAAAGATGACTGTAACGGTAAAAAATTCTAAAAACGCTACAACTCATTACAGAGTGGTTAAACAATATAAGGATTTCACACATCTTGCACTGAGACTTGAAACCGGCAGAACTCATCAAATCAGAGTTCATATGGCATATATAGGTCACCCGGTTGCGGGAGACGCAGTCTACGGTCCCAAAAAGGTTATTGATTATCTTTGCGGACAGTGTCTGCATGCAGGTTTAATCGGATTCAAGCATCCTAGAACTAAAGAATACATTGAAATTCAAAGCGAATTACCTGATTATTTTACCGGATTTTTAAGGAGGTTAAAAGATGAGTGACAAAAAGACCGACTTTTCCGATTGGCTTATTGCGTCAGATATCGACGGAACCATAAATGACAAATCAAGGCATCTCGTAAAAAGAAATTATGATGCTGTCCAAAAATTTGTAAAAGAATATAACGGCAATTTTACTCTTGCATCCGGCAGATCACCTCATTCTATGCGAAAACATTACAAACGTTTAAATATAGATGACGGTATGGCTGTTGTTATCAACGGTGCGGGAATATATGATTTTTCTGAAGAAAAAATGGTTTGGTCAAGTCCGCTGAATGATTTTTGTATTGAACTGGTAAGAAAAAGCATAAAAACCTTTCCTTTTCTTGCTTTTCAGGTAATTTCTGACAAATATGTTTATATTTTCAGACCGACTCTTTCGGCACGTATTTTGGCTATAAACGCAAAATTACCCATAAAATATTATTATAATTTCGATGAAATTCCAAAAGATAATTGGTACAAGGTTATATATACAGCTTTACCCTTCCAGATCAAACAGGTCGAAAAGTTCCTGAAAAGCAATTCGAATACAAATGAAAATCTTATGGCTTCTTCGCCTTTCAGCTACGAAATGGTTAACGAAGGCACAAATAAGGGCAATGCTGTTCTTAAGCTTGCTGAAATGCTTGGTGTAAAAAAAGAGCAAACAGCGGCAATCGGAGATTATTACAATGATTGGGAGATGCTGAAAGCGGTAGGCTATCCTGCATGCTGCGGACAGGCTCCCGAAGATATGAAAGCAATTTCAAAGCTTGTTACCTGTCACTGTAATTACGGTGCGGTTGCAGATTTAATTGAGCATATTCTTGAAAAAGGATAATATATAAGGAGGAATATATATGGAAGAAAAGAAAAAGCTCGAACTGAAAAAATTGGCAGTTCAGGTACGAAAGGGTGTTATAGAAGGCACCTACAATGCAAAATCGGGTCATCCCGGAGGTTCTCTTTCTATAGCAGAAATTATTACTTATTTGTATTTTGCTGAAATGAAGGTTGATCCCGAAAAGCCGGATTGCGAAAACAGAGACCGTTTTGTTCTCTCGAAAGGTCATACTGCTCCTGCGCTTTATGCTGCATTGGCTCTTAAGGGATTTTTCCCCGCAGAGCTTATTAAAACATTAAGAAAGCCTGATTCAATTTTACAGGGACATCCCAGTATGAGATACACTCCCGGTGTTGACATGAGTACAGGCTCACTCGGTCAGGGTATTTCTGCAGCGGTTGGCATGGCTTTAGGCGGTAAGCTTAAGGATAAAGATTTCCGTGTTTATACCGTACTTGGTGACGGCGAAATCGAAGAAGGTCAGGTCTGGGAAGCGGCTATGTTTGCCGGAAACAGAAAGCTTGACAATCTTGTTGCTATTGTTGACTATAATAAGCTTCAGATAGACGGTACGATTGACGAAGTTAACTCTCCTTATCCGATTAAAGAAAAATTTGAAGCTTTCGGTTGGAATGTTATCGAAATTTGCGGTCATTGCTTCTGTGAGATCGAGGAAGCTTTTGAAAAAGCAAAGAAATGTAAAGGGAAGCCGACATGTATTGTTGCTGAAACAGTAAAAGGTAAGGGTGTTTCCTTTATGGAAAATCAGTGTGATTGGCACGGCACAGCTCCAAAAGCTGAACAGTATGAACAGGCAATGGCTGAACTTGATGCAGCACTTGCAGAATTGGAGGCGTAATTATGGCAGATGTAATTAAATGTGCAACCAGAGATGCTTACGGTAATGCTCTTAAGGAGCTCGGCACGAGAGATGATATTCTCGTTCTTGATGCTGACCTTGCAAAAGCAACAAAAACAATTGCATTTAAAAAAGAATTTCCTGATAAATTCATTGATTGCGGTATTGCAGAAGGTAATATGATGGGTATCGCGGCCGGTCTTGCAACTACAGGATATACTGTTTTTGCTTCTTCTTTTGCTATGTTTGCCGCCGGCAGAGCTTTCGAACAGGTAAGAAACTCCATCGCATATCCTAATCTTAATGTAAAAATCGGAGCAACACATGCCGGTATTTCTGTAGGTGAAGACGGTGCCAGCCATCAATGCTGTGAAGATATCGCTTTAATGCGCTCGATTCCCAATATGGTTATCATTAATCCCGCTGATGATGTTGAGGCAAAACAGGCTGTAATTGCAGCTGCCGAACATGACGGACCTGTTTATATGCGATTCGGCAGACTTGCTGTTTCTCGTGTAAACGCTGAAGATTATAAGTTTGAAATCGGCAAAGGCGTTACCCTCAGGGACGGTCAGGATGTCACGATTGTTGCATCCGGCTTAATGGTTGCCGAAGCACTTGAGGCCGCAGACAAGCTTGCTGAAGAAGGTATCGATGCCAGAGTTATTAACATTCACACCATCAAGCCTATCGATAAAGAAATCCTCGTTAAAGCTGCAAAAGAAACGGGAGCTATCGTCACAGCTGAAGAGCACAGCGTGATCGGCGGACTTGGCGGCGCAGTATGCGAAGCTTTATGCGAAGAGTATCCTGTTCCCGTTATTCGTCTCGGTGTCAATGATACCTTCGGCAAATCCGGACCGGCTCTTGAACTTCTTAAAATCTACGGTCTTGATGCTGAAAATATCGTAGCCAAAGCTAAAATCGCACTTGCTGCAAAGAATAAATAAATTAATTCCCGAAAGGATAAATGAACAATGAAAGAAATAACCAAAGATATGCTTATAGGCAATATTCTCGATGAGGACAGAGGAACAGCTGTATTCTTCCTCGAAATGGGCATGCACTGTCTTGGCTGTCCCGCATCAAGAGGCGAAACTGTTGAAGAGGCTTGTGCTGTGCACGGTGTAAATGTTGATGAGCTTGTAGGTAAAATCAACGAATATCTTGCTTCAAAATAAGCAAAAATCAACAATGAGCCACCTTTATACGGGTGGCTCTGTTTTATAGTGTGAGGTATTTATGGGTAAAATTAAACTTGATGCAAGACTTTCAGCGGTCGCTTCTTTGATAAGAAAAGACAGCAGAGTAGCCGATATCGGAACAGACCACGGTTACCTGTTAGCTTGGCTTATTGAAAACGGAATTTCACCTAAAGGTGTTGCCGCCGATATTAATAAAGGGCCTTTGGAAAACGCAAAAAGAACCTTTAGTGATGCCGGAATTTCTGATAAGGTTGAACTGATTCTTTCTAACGGTCTCGAAAACATTCCGGAACATCGCTGTGATGATATTGTTCTTGCAGGAATGGGCGGTAATCTTATTACAGATATTCTTTCGTCCTGTCATTGGATATATGACAAAAATTTGCACATCGTGGCACAGCCCATGTCGCACGGTGAGGTTTTGCGTGAATTTTATGTTAATAATGGTTTTGAGATTCTCTCGGAAAAAACTGCAAGTGACGGTAAACACATATATTGTGTCATTTCTGCCGTTTATACGGGTATTAAAGCCCGAAAAGATGCTTCGTACTTTTATCTCGGAAAACTGACAGAAAATGACGATGAAACAACTAAAAAGTATATTGATAAAATACTTTTTGCTTTAGAAAAAAAGCATTGCGCACTTGTGAATGCAGGCAAAAAAGACGATAATCTTAGTGAAACAATAATTAGCATAAAAAACAAAATATCGGAGGCTTACGATGGTAACGGTTAAAAAAATTTCAGATTACATAAATGAAATTGCTCCATATAATAATCAATGTGAATGGGATAATTGCGGTCTTCTTATCGGAAATGAAAGCAAGGAAGTAAAAAAAGTTGGATTTGTTCTTGATCTTACGTCCGAAACTCTTGATAGTGCGTTGAATAATGGTGTGGATTTGATAATTACACATCACCCGGTTATATTCAAACCACAGAAAAACTTTCTAACCGGTAATATTGCTTACGAAGCTGCCATAAAAGGTATTTCAGTAATTTCAGCCCACACTTGTTTCGACAGTGCAATTGGCGGAGTTAACGATGTTTTATGTAATATTCTCGGCGTAAAAAATATCTCCGGTGTTTATTCTGATGCTTACCCTGTTCCTGTGGCAAGAATAGGGAATATAGATGAAATATCATCCTCTGATTTTGCTGTGACGGTTTCAAAAAAGCTTAAAACTCATTGCCGTGTCGTTGATTGTTCAAACTCAATCAAAAAGGTTGCCGTTTGCGGCGGTTCAGGTGCAGATTTTTTATCTGATGTGTTTAATATGGGGGCAGACGCATATGTGACTGGTGAAATGGACCATCACGAAATGCTGTATGCAGCTGAATTGGGAATTACAGTTGTGCTCGCCGGACATTTCGAAACAGAAAATCCTTCAATGTTAGTGTTGAAAGAAAATATTTGCAACAATTTTGTTGGTGTTGAAGGAATTGTTTTAAATCAAAAAAATCCTGTAAAATATATTGGTTAAGGTGAATTATGGCTTTAGACGGAATATTTTTATCTAAGATAAAAGATGAGATTTCAAATACGGCAGTCGGGTTGAGAGTCGATAAAGTCAATCAGCCTGCAAGGGATGAAATAATACTGAATTTACGAGGAAAAGGATGTAACTATCGTTTGCTTTTTTGTGTTAGAGCAGACAGTCCGCGTGTTCATTTTACTTCCCATAATATTGACAATCCTCCGGTTCCTCCGATGTTTTGCATGCTTATGCGAAAATATCTGACAGGTGCACTTATAAAAGATGTAAGACAGCATGAAATGGACAGAATTCTTTTCTTTGATTTCGATGCAACGAATGAAATAGGGGATAAAATAGATATTTCTTTATGTATAGAAATAATGGGAAAGTATTCAAATCTCATTCTGTTAAACGGAAATAAAGTTTTGGATGCAATAAAAAGGGTTGATATTACAACATCATCTGTAAGACAAATTCTTCCCGGTATAGAATATAAACTTCCTCCGGATCAGGGAAAGCTTAATATCGAATTGACGGATACAGAAGATATAATTAATAAAATTCTTTTTAATAAAGAAAAACTGCTTTCATCCGCCATCATTGGCTCTGTTCAGGGTATTTCACCTGTCGTTTCACGAGAAATTTCATACAGAGTTACATTCGATGACTGCATTGTATCTTCACTTACTGAAAATCAGATTAGCATTTTAAGAAATGAACTGAACTATATTAAAGAAAATCTTCATACCGCTGCGGAATATTATATGCTTACGGAAGAAAACGGAAAGCCAAAGGATTTGTCTCATTATGATATAAAACAGTATTCAGGTAAGCTTGGAATCAAAAAATACGGAAGCTGTTCAGAGCTTTTGGATGATTTCTATTACGAAAGAGACAGAATTAACCGAATAAATCACAGAGGCCATGAGCTTATTAAGTTAATAAATACTCTTATTGAACGTACATCGAGAAAGCTTGCGGTTCAAAATGAAGAGCTGAAAAAGTGCGCGGAAAAAGAAAATTTGCGTCTTTACGGTGAGTTGATTCTTGCAAATTTGTACAGACTTTCAAAAGGTGTGAGCTTTTATGAGGTCGAAAATTATTATGACGACGGAAAGATGATCCGAATTCCCTGTAACCCGGCTTTGACTCCGACGGAAAATCAAAAAAAATATTATAAGGATTACCGCAAAGCTCAAACTGCGGAAAAAATGCTCGAAAAGCTTATTGATGAAGGAAAAGACGAGATAATTTATCTCGAATCTGTCCTCGATGAATTGTCCCGTGCCGATACAGACAGTGAGCTCTCTCTGATAAGACAGGAACTTGCCCAAGGTGGGTATATTAAAAATATTAAAGGCAAAAAACAAAAGCCGCCAAAAGAACTCCCGCCCATGGAATTTCGTTCGAGCGACGGATTTCGTATTTTGGTCGGCAGAAACAATGTACAAAATGAAAAATTATCATTGAAAACTGCGCTTAAAAGCGATATGTGGCTTCATGCTCAAAAAACTCCGGGGTCACATGTAATAATATGTGGTGACGGAAAAGAAATTTCCGATGAAGCGATTGAGGAAGCTGCTGTTATTGCTGCTTTTTACAGTAAGGCAGGTGAGTCTTCACTTGTACCTGTTGATTACACGAGAGTTAAAGCTTTGAAAAAACCGAACGGCAGCAAGGCGGGCATGGTAATTTATCACGAATACTATACAATAATTGTTAATCCTGACAGAGAAAAGGTAGAAAAATTAAAAGTAAAATAAAAAAGGAGGTAAGGTATGTCTTTCACACATTTGCATCTTCATACCGAATACAGCTTGCTCGACGGTGCATGCAGAATTAATCAGCTGATCGACAGAGTTAAGGAGTTGGGTCAAACAAGTGTTGCAATCACCGACCACGGCTCGATGTATGGTGTGGTTGATTTTTATAAGGCGGCAAAAGAAAAAGGTATTAAGCCTATTATCGGTTGTGAATGCTATGTTGCCAAGCGCAGTCGGTTTGATAAGGTTCACGGCATCGATAATGAAAGGCATCACCTCGTACTTCTTTGTGAAAACAATATCGGATATCAGAATCTGATACAAATGGTAAGTAAGGGATGGACAGAGGGATTTTATACCAAACCTCGTATTGATAAAGAGCTTTTGAAAAAACATCATGAGGGTCTTATTGCTTTATCCGCATGTCTTGCAGGTGAAATACCAACTATGCTTGTCAGAGGAGATTATGAAGGAGCAAAAAATACAGCTCTTTGGTATAAAAATGTTTTTGGCGAAGGAAAATTTTTCATTGAGATACAAAATCACGGATTGCGCGAACAGCTTGAAATTATACCTGATCTTATCCGTCTTTCCGGAGAGACAGGCATTCCGCTCGTTGCAACAAATGATGCACATTATCTTACTAAAGAAGATTCATCAGTTCAGCAGGTACTCATTTGCATACAAACTAACCATGTTCTCGGCGAAGAAACCGGTTTGGAATTCAGCACCGATGAATTTTATGTAAAAAGCGAAGCTGAAATGCGAAAAGTATTTTCTGAAATACCTGAAGCGATTGACATTACTGAAAAAATTGCACAGATGTGTAATGTTGAATTTGAGTTCGGTAACACTAAGCTTCCGCATTTTGAAGTGCCCAATCAGATGGATCATTTCGAATATTTCAAAAATCAATGTTTTTTTGGCTTATATAAGCATAAAGGGGACAACCCACCTGAAGAATATGTTGACCGACTCAATTATGAGCTTGAAATAATCAATAAAATGGGGTACGTTGATTATTTTCTTATCGTCCATGATTTTATCCGCTACGCAAAAACAAAGAAAATACCGGTCGGTCCGGGAAGAGGCTCCGGTGCAGGCTCATTAGCTGCCTACTGTATCGGAATAACAGGTATCGATCCTATCAAATATAATTTACTGTTTGAACGTTTTCTTAATCCCGAAAGAGTCAGTATGCCTGATTTTGATATCGATTTTTGTTATGTGCGCAGACAAGAGGTAATTGATTATGTAATTTCAAAATACGGGTCGGATCACGTCGCGCAAATTGTAACTTTCGGCACAATGGCAGCGAGAGCGGCAATAAGAGATGTCGGACGGGTTCTCGGACTTCCTTATGCGGTAGTGGATGAGGTAGCTAAATTGATACCTCAGGAGCTCAAAATCACCATCGACAAAGCACTCAATATGTCCGGCGAGCTTAAAAATCTTTATCAGAGTAATGATGAAGTAAAAAGGCTTATTGATATTTCAAAAAAAGTCGAAGGTATGCCTCGTCACGCCTCAACTCATGCCGCAGGTGTGGTTATTACCAGAGCCCCTGTTTCATCGTATGTACCTTTGGCGGTCAACGATGAAAGCGTTGTAACACAATTTACGATGGTAACTCTTGAACAGCTCGGATTGTTGAAAATGGATTTCCTCGGTCTGCGTACTCTTACGGTTATCGATGATGCTGTACAGATGATTACTGAAAAAATTCCTGAATTTTCTGTCGAATTGATACCTTTAGATGACAAAAGCACTTTCGAAATGCTTTCTGAAGGCAGAACCGATGGAGTTTTTCAATACGAATCTGCGGGTATGCGCAGCGTGCTTACAAGATTGAAGCCGGAATCTATCGAAGATCTGATAGCTGTAATTTCCCTATACAGACCCGGTCCGGCTGATTCGATTGACACATATATCCATAACAGACACCATCCTGAGGATACTGTATACAAAACTGAATTGGTGCGTGATATTCTCGATGTAACTTATGGATGTATGGTGTATCAAGAGCAGGTTATGCAAATTTGCCGTAAAATTGCCGGTTATTCTTATGGCAGAGCCGATCTTGTGCGACGTGCCATGAGCAAAAAAAAGCTCGATGTAATGGAAAAGGAGCGACATAATTTTATTTACGGATTAAAAAATGAAAACGGTGTAGTTGAGTGTGTCGGAGCCCTCGCTAACGGCGTTAGCATTGAGACAGCAAATGATATTTTTGATGAAATGTCGAATTTTGCCAAATACGCTTTTAATAAGTCACACGCTGCCGCTTATGCTTATGTGTCATATCAGACAGCATGGCTTAAAGCACATTATCCCTGTGAGCTGATGGCCGCAACACTTACCAGTGTTCTTGATTCTTCAGTAAAAGTTTCGGGTTATATTGCGGAGTGTTCGCGAATCGGTATCAAAGTCCTTGCTCCGAATATAAACAGCAGTTTTGAGGGTTTCACAGTTAAAAACGGTCAGATACGTTTCGGTCTTCTCGCTATAAAAAATCTCGGAAAAAGTTTTATTAAAACGATAATTGATAACCGTGAACAGGGTGGAAAGTATACATCGTTTTATACTTTTTGTAAAAGAGTTTATTCAAAAGAGTTCAATAAACGTGCTGTTGAAAGTCTCATAAAATGCGGGGCATGCGACGGTCTTGATCTGAATCGCAGACAAATGTTGTACATGCTTCCGCTTATTATCAGTGAGCTTGATGCTGATAAAAACAGAAATGTTGTCGGTCAGATTGGCTTTTTCGATGCGGATTCCGGTTTTTCTTTCCGTAATGAAATTTCTGTTCCGGATTTAGAAGAAATGCCGAAAAGTGAGCTGCTCTCTTTCGAAAAAGAGATAACAGGACTTTATATTTCCGGTCATCCCATGGAAGAGTTTTCTCACATATCTGACAGGCTGAACTGTGATAAAATTTCTGATATACTTGAAGATAACGATGGTTTTAATGCTAAATACAAGGATAATTCCATTGTAAAAATTTACGGTATTGTTACCCGTACGGAAAAAAAGATTACGAAAAATAATTCCACAATGTGTTTCATTGAGGTTGAGGACATCGGAGCTTCAATCGAATGTATAGTATTTTCAAAATTATATGCGGACAGAATCAATCATCTGAAATCAGGAAATATTCTTTTAATCAGAGGGCGACTAAGCTTGAGAGAAGACAGAGAGCCTTCTGTTATATGTGAAAGCATAGAACCCAATCCAAAGAATCTTTATAAGGATGATTCAAATGCAGCCAAAACAATTACTTTAATATGTGATAGTTTCGGAGAAGATATAAGACGAAAGATACTTATAATTTCTGAGCTTTTCGGTGGAACAACACAGCTGTTCATTAAGTATAATGGTAATGATGTAAAAGAAAAAATATGTACATTAAAATGGTGTAACGAAGTTGATAAAGAGCTCAAATATCTGTGTGAGTGCTATGCAATTTCTTATACAGAAGAATAAATGTCAAAAAACGGTAATGGTGTCGATTTTTTGAATAAACCTTGACTTTTAAACAAAATTGTGTATAATATTTCTAAATGTTTAAACAGTAATTATTTCATCAATAACGATGTGTCAGGAGGACGTAATAATGCTTAAAACTATCGGTGTTTTAACAAGCGGCGGCGATGCCCCCGGAATGAATGCTGCCATCAGAGCAGTTGTTCGTGCAGGTTGTGAACTCGGCATGAAGGTTTACGGTATCAGAAGAGGCTACAACGGTCTTATGGATAATGATATGTATGAGATGAACCTTCGCTCGGTTTCCGATATTATCAACAGAGGCGGTACCATCCTTTATTCAGCAAGATCAGCCCGTTTCAAAACGGAAGAGGGTATGCAGGATGCTATCAACACTTGCAAAGAAAGAGGTATTGAAGGTCTCGTAGTTATCGGCGGTGACGGTTCCTTTAGAGGTGCCAGAGATCTTTCTTTGAGAGGTATTCCCTGTGTTGCTATTCCGGGTACCATCGATAATGATATAGGCTGCTGCGATTATACCATCGGTTATGATACTGCTATGAACACTATAATGCAAATGGTTGACAGAATCAGAGATACTGCTGAATCTCATGACCGCTGTGCTGTTGTTGAGGTTATGGGCAGAGGTGCAGGTTATCTTGCCCTTTCGTCAGGTATTGCCTGCGGTGCAACTTCCATTCTCATTCCTGAGGTGCCTTACGATTTTGAACGTGATGTTATCGAAAGAATGAAAAGAACTCAGAAGAGCAATAAAGTACACTTTGTTATTCTTGTTTCCGAAGCTATCGGCGGAGTAGAAGAAATGGCAAAGAGAATTCAGGCTGAAACCGGTGTTGAGGCACGTGCAACCATCCTTGGTCATGTTCAAAGAGGCGGCTCACCGACAGCTAAGGACCGAATTGTTGCCAGCCAGATGGGTTATCATGCTGTACAGCTTCTAAAAGAAGGTATCGGTAACCGTGTCGTAGCAATCAAAAAAGAAACGATTATGGATTTTGACATTTTCGAAGCATTGGGTATGAAAAATTCAGTTGACCTTGATATGTACAAAATGGCTCTTGAAATATCTATCTGATTGTATATTAAAAAGATAAAATTACGAGAGATTCTTTTGGCGGATCTCTCGTTTTTTTGTTTCCGTGAGGGATTATTATGTCTGACAACGAAAAAAATAAAGAAAAAAACAAATTACCCGATCATTCTCACAATTTTCATCGTAAGCATATGCGTGAGCGGTTTTATGAAGCCGGTTTTAGTGGCATGGCAGATCATAATGTGCTTGAAATGCTGTTATATTTTGGGATTCCGAGAAAAGACACAAATGATATTGCTCATGAGCTTATACAAAGATTCGGCAGTTTTTCAGGTGTTTTCGAAGCTAACCGCCACGACCTGATGAAGGTTAAGGGGATGACCGAAAATGCGGCTTGCCTTATTAAAATGATTTTGCCGTTTTACAGCAGATATATGGAGAGCCTCAGAAAAAATGAACCTTCACCCATTGAACCGGAAGATGTTGCTAACTATCTGCGTCCGAAATATTATGAGGGAAGCTGCCGAGAAAGGGTATTTGTTCTTTGTTACGACAACTCGAAAAAACTTATTGCCTGCCGTTTACTCAATGAAGGCGATATAACATCATCAGCCTTTGATATCAGAGAATTCGGCAGAATTGTTTTGGAAACCAACTGTGCGAATGTAATAATTTCTCATAATCATCCTCATTCAATCTCATTACCGTCGAAAGATGATATCAGAGTAACTAAAGCTGTAATTCAACTTTTAGACATGCTTAAGGTTACCCTTATTGACCATGTTATAGTTTCCGACAGCGGATATACGTCGATGGCAGACCACAGACAAACCTTGCCGTTATTTTACGGTATTGATGAATTGGAAGACGTAATAATTGAAAAAAATCTTGATTAAATTTAACAATATATAACTATAATTTTTTATGTTTTTATTTTAAAATTAAAGCATAAATGAGTTTGGAGAGTGTGTATGGCTGACAAGGTAATAGTTATCGGTGCCGGTGCTGCGGGACTTATGGCTTCGGGTGTTGCAGCTGAAAACGGTAATGAAGTAGTTTTAATAGAAAAAAATGATAAGCCTGCCCGAAAGGTTATGATTACCGGAAAAGGCAGATGTAATGTTACAAATAACTGTAATCTTATCAATGATCTGATTTCAAATGTACCGACAAACGGAAGGTTTTTATACAGTGCGTTCTCACGCTTTATGCCTTCTGATACTATCGACTTTTTTGAAGATATGGGTGTTGCACTGAGAGTCGAAAGAGGTAACAGAGTTTTTCCCGAAAGTGACAGAGCTTCAGATATTGTTGATGCTTTGAATCATTTCAGTCAGGCTTCGGGTGTAAAAAGAATAAAAGGTACTGTAAAAAGGATAATTGTCGAAAATTCAACTGTTAGCGGTGTCGTTCTCGATGATGAAAGCGAAATATATGCAAATAAAGTTATTATAGCAACCGGTGGTGCCTCATATCCTTTGACCGGTTCTACAGGTGACGGTTATAAGTTTGCCGAACAAGCGGGACATACAGTCACAGAAATCAAACCTTCTCTTGTTCCTTTGGTATGCCATGAAGGCTTCTGTATGGATTTGCAGGGACTTTCTCTCCGAAATGTGGAAATTACCGTTTTTGATACCGAAACCTATAAAGAGGTGTTTAAAGATTTCGGAGAAATGCTTTTTACACATTTCGGCGTTTCAGGACCGCTTATTCTGAGTGCGAGTTCTCATATGAAGAATATGAAAGAAAGAAAATATGAAATTCATATTGATTTGAAGCCTGCTCTTTCTTATGAACAGCTTGATAAGAGGATACAAAGAGATTTTTTGGAAAATTCAAATAAAAACTTTATTAACGCCCTCGATGCTCTCTTGCCCAAAAAACTTGTACCTGTTATCGTAAAATTATCGGGCATCAAACCGTCAACAAAAGTCAATCAGATTACAAAAGAAATGAGAGCCGGGCTTATCAATATACTTAAAGATATGAAGGTCACCGTCTTGAAATTCAGACCGATAGAAGAAGCGATTATTACTTCAGGTGGTGTCAATGTTAAGGAAATTGATCCGAAGACAATGGAATCGAAGTTTTGCAAAGGCTTATTCTTTGCAGGTGAGGTGCTTGATGTTGATGCTTACACAGGTGGCTTTAATTTACAAATTGCATTTTCTACAGGCAGATTAGCGGGAGAAAGTGTATAATACGAGGAGAATTTATTTATGAAAAAAATTATTAATGTTGCAATTGACGGTCCTGCAGGTGCAGGAAAAAGCACGATAGCAAAAGCTGCCGCTGCCAAGCTCGGTTTTATTTATATTGATACAGGAGCACTTTACAGGACGGTAGGAGTCAACGCTCTGAGAAAGGGTATTGATGTTAAAAATTCAGCCGCAGTCGTTGCTTCGCTCACCGATGAATTAAAAATCGAACTCAAATTCATTGACGGTGAGCAGCGAATGTTTCTTTGCGGCGAAGATGTTTCAAAGGAAATCCGAACACCCGATGCATCTATGGCTGCTTCCGCTGTTTCTGCAGTTCCGGAAGTTAGAAAATATCTCTTTGATTTACAGAAAAATCTTGCTAAAAGCAATAACTGCATAATGGACGGCAGAGATATCGGGACTGTTGTTTTGCCGGATGCCGATGTTAAAATCTTTCTTACAGCTACTCCTGAAGCAAGAGCCAAGAGAAGATATCTCGAACTTACAGAAAAGGGTATCGATGCTAAATACGAGGATGTTCTCGCCGATATGATTGAACGTGATTATAATGATTCGCACAGAGAAATTGCACCCTTGAAGCAAGCCGAAGATGCAGTTTTAGCTGACACAAGCGAACTCGATTTGCAGCAATCAATTGATTTAATAATCAACCTTATTGAGGGTAAAATATAAGTAAAATGCCGTAAAGGATTGATTTGCTTGTATTTTAATTATTCAGAGAAAGCTAAGAAACATAAGTTATATTATTTAGGAAAATATACCGCAAAATTTTTATCGGTTTTTTCTTATAAAAAATTGATTGTAAAGGGTAAAGAAAATATTCCTTTGGACGGTCCGCTTATTGTCGCTTCAAACCATATAGCGTTTTCGGATCCTGCCATTATCGTGGCGAATTGCCCCAGAACTGTGCATTTTATGGCCAAAAGTGAGCTGTTTGATAATCCTTTTAAATCCGCTTTTATGCGTAATATGAATGCTTTCCCTGTTAAGCGAAATCATTTTGACCGCACATCACTACGCTATGCTATGGAAATTCTCAAAAACGGATGGATTCTCGGTATTTTTCCGGAGGGAAGACGTGTCAGAAAAACTTCGCCTACTGAACCGAAAAACGGTATTGCATATCTTGCGAAAATAACAGGTGCCGATATTTTACCGACATGCATTTACAGAAGTCCCGATGACGATGCCGCCTGGCATAATCTTGTACTCGTTTACGGTAAGGTTATCAAAAACTCTGAATTAGATTTTAACGGCGATAGTAAGTCTGAAAAATTAGTAAAGGCCTCTGAAATGATTATGAAAAGAATAAATGAATTATGGGAGCATGAAAATGAAAGTAAAAGTGGCTGAAACTGCCGGTTTCTGCTTCGGTGTGGACAGAGCAGTGAACCTTGTATACAAAATGATTGACGAAGGCAGAAGAGTTTGTACTCTCGGTCCGATAATTCATAACCCTCAGGTAATTGATGATTTGTATAAAAGGGGAGTAAAAACAGTTGATTCTCCCGATGAAGTGCCCGATAATTATGAAGTCGTTATAAGAGCTCATGGGGTAACAAAGGAAGTGTTATCGAAAATGAAATCACTTTCACTGAATTTTACTGATGCAACGTGCCCCTATGTGCTGAAAATTCATAATCTGATAAAAAAGCATTCTGATGAGAAAAACGTAATACTTATTGCCGGAGATGAGAATCATCCTGAGGTGTGCGGATTCAGAAGTTACTGCAAGGGTGCTTCTTTTGTGTTCAAAAACGAACGTGAATTACTCGATATACTCGAAAAAAATTCTTATTTAGAAAATATTGATGTAATATTTGTCGCACAAACAACTTTTTCGGTAAAAGAATGGAAAAAATGTGCAGAAATTATTCAAAAAGTATGTACAAAATCGATTTCATTTGATACAATATGTAGAGCGACCCAAAGCAGACAGGAAGAAGCTGAATATTTATCCGCTAAGACTGATTGTATGATTGTAATAGGCGGTAAGTTCAGCTCTAATACCGTAAAGCTTTATAATGTTTGCAAAGAAAAATGTAAAACATATCTTATTGAAAGCTCCGAAGAGCTTAAAGATATAGATTTTACGGGTTGCAAAACAGTTGGCATAACAGCGGGTGCTTCCACACCTGCACGTATAATAAAGGAGGTTGAAGTCATTATGACCGAAAACTTTAATGAACAAAAAATCACAAAGGAGACACAGGATCAGGAGCTGTTCTTAGCAGCCGTTGATAGCATTGACGATACAAGTGATAACCCCAATGTTGTTGGTATTGTTGTTGGCATTGCACCCAACGAGATTCAAGTTGACATTGGCAGAAAATACGCCGGTTTCATCCCTGTTGAAGAATACAGTAATGATCCCACCGCCGATCCTTCAAAGGAGCTTAAAATCGGCGACGAGCTCAATCTCATTATCATGAAAACAAATGATAATGAAGGCACCATGAAGCTTTCTAAGCGTCTTTATGACAGAAGAGCATCATGGAAAAACATCGTGGCAGCTAAAGAAAACGACGAAATTTTGGAAGCAGTTGTTTCTGAAGTTGTAAGAGGCGGTGTTATCGTATACCCCTTAGGCGCAAGAGTATTTATCCCTGCTTCTCTTACAGGACTTGGCAAAGATGAGGATCTTTCTCAGCTTCTCAAACAGACTGTTAAGTTCAGACTTATTGATCTTGACGAGCAGAAGAGACGTGTTGTCGGCTCCGTTCGTGCAGTTATCAGAGAAGAGCGCAAAGCTGCAACTGAAGCTTTTTGGGCTGATATCGCTGAAGGACAGGAATTCACCGGTACTGTTAAGTCACTCACAAATTACGGCGCATTCGTTGATCTTGGCGGTGTGGACGGTATGGTACATATTTCTGAGCTTTCATGGAAGAGAATTAAACATCCTTCAGAAATTGTAAATGTTGGCGATACAGTTAATGTTTATGTAAAAGCTCTTGATACCGAAAAGAGAAAGATTTCTCTCGGCTACAAAAGAATCGAAGACAATCCTTGGGAAATCTTTAAGAGAGATTACGAAGTTGGTTCAGTTGTTGAGGCAACAGTTGTCGGTCTTACGACATTTGGCGCTTTCGCAAGAATTATCGACGGAGTTGAAGGTCTTATTCATATTTCTCAGATCGCGAACCGTCACATTGCTTCTCCGAAGGAAGTTCTTTCTATCGGCGATGTTGTAACTGTTAAAATTACAGATGTTGATTATGACAAGCATCGTATCAGCCTTTCAATCCGTGTTCTTCTTGAACCCGAAGCAGCTGAAGCTGTTGAAGAGGATGTAATTGAAGAAATTGCCGAAGAAACAGAAGCTGAAGTTGAAACAGAAGCTGAAGTTGAAACAGAAGTTGAAGAGACTGCTGAATAATTTTGAATTTATTATTTGCTACGGTACAGGTACAGTTAAACTGTACCGTACTTTTTTTGCATTAAAGATAAAATCACCGATATGCATCAGCATTATCGGTGATTTTTAATGGATTATTATATATTAATTTATTGAAAAAATTATTTGAGATTATATTTGTCTATATATTCCTGTATTTTCTGAATGGGATTAAGGAAAGGACTTACTGATCTGTCATGATTAAGAGTATCGATGATCAAAGCAACGTATTTTGACATGTCAACCGAATAATACCATTCCTTGGTAAGAAGTTCAGGTGTCTGGTAAATAAGGTTGGTGGTGAAGATTTTATCAAAGATGCCATCCGCGTATGCTTTATCGAATCTTTCGAGACCTGATGAGAAAAGACCAAAGGATGAGAATACGAAGATTCTCTTTGCATGAAGGTTCTTAAGCTGTTTACAAACGTCGATCATTGAGTCGCCGCTCGAAATCATATCGTCAACGACAATAACATCTTTTCCTTCAACGTTATCACCGAGGAATTCATGTGAGATAATGGGATTTCTACCGTCAACAACTTTTGTAAAATCTCTGCGTTTATAGAACATACCGAGTTCTACACCGAGTACCTGTGAATAGTAAACACATCTGCCCATTCCTCCTTCGTCGGGAGAAATCATCATAGTGTTTTCCGGTCTGAATTTTATATCGTTGTTAAGACTTTTTGCTATAGCCTTAATCATCTGATAAGTGGGGGATACGCTTTCGAAGCCGATTCTGATCGAATTCTGCACTCTGGGATCGTGAGCGTCAAAAGTAATGATATTGCTTACACCCATATTCTCAAGCTCTTGGAGAGCTAAAGCGCAATCGAGTGATTCTCTCGCTGAACGTCTGTGCTGTCTGCCTTCGTAAAGCATCGGCATAATAACGGTAATTCTTTTTGCTTTTCCCGCACAGGCTGAAATTACTCTTTTAAGGTCAGCGAAATGATCATCGGGACTCATGGGAACCATAA
This sequence comes from Clostridia bacterium, assembly GCA_017397845.1. GTDB lineage: Bacteria > Bacillota > Clostridia > Oscillospirales > Acutalibacteraceae > UBA6857. The sequence continues at coordinate 193,853 of JAFQHU010000003.1, read as the reverse complement.
GAGGTTCACCGTTGGAATCCTTAAGATCGTACATTTTATATTTTACGCTGTAATTAAAGCAGTCAGTTATAATAAAAAGATCGTATCCGCGGATGGATTCATTGATTACGCCCTTACCTTCACCGGTAGAAAATCGGGGAAATACGGCATCAATAATGTATGAATCCCTGTGATAACCTTTAAGATGAAGATTGTCGTCATCCTGCTGAAATTTTGCTCTGCACTCCAAAATCTGATCACTTACTTTTTTTGCGAGCTCTTCGCAACCTCTCATTGCGATAATACCGAGACGACCCTGAGGAATCGTGTCAAGGTATTCGATTAATGAATTTGACATTTTAATCTACCCCCATATTTTACATCTTAATCCGACATTTTATTTGTCATATATATTTTACTTTATTTTGCATACTTTTCAATAGATTTTCGATAAAATCAATATAGAATAATATTCAATATTTATGGTGTGTTTTGTGCAATATAACAAAAGTTACACATTATATTGAATAATTTATTTATTTACGATGTGTACATCCATCTGATTGTAGGGGATAGTTATACCGTTTTTGTCAAAGGCAATTTTTACATCTTCCTGCATTGCGAAATAAACATCCCAATAATCCGCACCGGAGCACCATATTCTTGCAACAAGACTGAGAGAATGTGCTTCGTGTGAATTAACATAAACTACCGGTTCAGGATCTGAAAGAATTTTGCTGTTTGATTTTACAACATCAAGTATTACATTTTTTGCAAGCTGGATATCGTCTGCATAGCCGATAGAAAAAGTAAGATCAACTCTTCTCGTATCCTCTGCAGAATAGTTAATAATGTGGTTTGTTGTTATATGTGAATTCGGGATGATGATTTTTTTGTTATCTGCGGTTTTAATTACCGTGTTCATGAAACGAATATCTGCAACAGAGCCGGATACACCGTTCAATTCAACAAAATCACCGGTTTTAAAGGGGTGGTTAATAAGAATTTGTATTCCGCTGGCAAATTGTGCTACGCTGTCCTGTAAACCGATACCTGCGGCAAGGCCTGCACCGCCAAGAGCAACGAAGATCGAGTTAACATCATAAAACATGGAAACTGCAAAAAGAATAAAAATAAATTTGATGCCGGCAGAAACAAAACGTTTTATGAAATTATATACTGATGGGTCAACATGATTTGCACTCAGTGCCTTCACTATAATTTTTGAGGCAAGCTTTGAAAAAACAAAACCCAATATCACCAAAACAACAGCAATAATTATGGACGGAAGAGCAGAAACAAGCTTGTTTAATACATCCCATTCCTCCCATAGCGAACTGATATTATTTACCGCTTCCGATGCATCGACAAACTGTCCGTTTTCGTCAAGCAGCGGATTATAAAGAGTGGTCGGCTCTCCGGTTGTAAGCTCCGCTTCAGCAGTCAATAAAAATGTACGTAATAAATGATTCATGTAATAACCTCCTTTATTTGTTTTATAATACCATAAAATTTCATGTTTTTCAATTTAAAGATGCTTTTTTCTTGACAATTAAAGAAAATAATACTATAATTTGAAAATGAATTTCATTTTCAAATTGTGAGGTTTGTTATGAACGGAACATATAATACCAGGCAAAAAAAATTAATTGAAGGATTTCTGAAAGAAAATTTAAGCAGTCAGTATACCTGTGATGAAATATCAGAAATGCTGAAACAAAAAGGGACTCCTGTGGGTAAAACAACGGTATACAGATGTGTAGAAAGATTGACCCATGAGGGAAAGGTAAGAAAAATTGTCGGTGTCGCAAGTAAAAGTGCTCAATATCAGTATATCGATGAAGAAATGAACTGCAGCGGACATATGCACCTTAAATGTCTTAATTGCGGTGAATTCATACATCTCGGATGTGATTTTCTCGATGGAGTAAATGAACACATATATATTCATCATCGTTTTAAAATCGACAATTCAAAATCCGTTCTGTACGGTTTATGTGACAAATGTTCAGATTCAATTCAGGAGTAATATTATGGCTTTGATCAGTTGTAAAAACGTTTGCTTATGTTATGAAAATAATATAGTGATTGAAAATTTAAATTTTTCCGTTACAGAAGGAGATTATCTTTGTATTGTGGGTGAAAACGGAAGCGGCAAAAGTACGCTGATAAAATCGATTCTCGGACTAAAAGATACCGCCGCAGGACATCTTCACTACGGTGACGGATTGACGTCGAAGGGTGTGGGCTATCTTCCTCAACAAACAACCGCACAAAAGGATTTCCCGGCAAGCGTGTTTGAGGTAGTTTTATCCGGTTGCGTTTCCCACAAAAAAAACAGATTTTTCTTCGGCAGAAAAGAAAAAGATGTCGCAGAAGAAAACATGAAAAAGTTAGATATTTATGAGCTGAAAAACAAGTGCTACCGTGAGCTTTCCGGAGGTCAGCAGCAAAGAGTTTTGCTTGCCAGAGCATTGTGTGCAGGGAAAAGAATGCTTTTATTGGACGAGCCTGTAACGGGACTTGATCCGGTTGCCACAATGGAATTGTACAGCCTTATAAGAAAAATAAATAAAGAGCTCGGCGTAACAATAATAATGGTTTCCCACGACCTTCACGCTGCCGTAGCAAATGCAGAACATATTCTTCATCTTAATAAATCTGACAGCTTTTTCGGAACGACGGAGGAATATCTTTTGTCCGACGTATATTCAAGATTCGGAGGTGAAAAAGTGTGATTGATTCTTTAAATTTTATCTTTTCACAAGAGTTTCTTGTTCGTGGGCTTATTGTCGGTATTCTGATTTCGCTTTCATCGGCTTTGCTCGGTGTCAGCCTCGTTCTGAAAAGGTTTTCGATGATCGGCGACGGACTTTCACATGTGAGCTTCGGAGCTATGGCTGTGGCTTGTGCAGCAAATATCGCTCCGTTGTATTTTGCTTTGCCGATTGTTGTTGTATCCGCTTTTTTGCTTTTGAGAATGAGCGAGTCGGGAAAAATCAAAGGAGATGCCGCAATTGCCCTTATTTCTACCGGTGCGCTCGCGGTAGGTATTATGGCTACATCCGTAACTACGGGCATGAATATCGATATTTATAATTATATGTTTGGCAGTATTCTTACGATGACTGACAGTGATGTTATTGTGAGCACTGTTTTATCATTGATTGTCATAGCTTTGTTTGTAATCTTTTATAATGAAATTTTTGCGATAACCTTTGATGAAAGCTTTGCTAAGGCAACGGGAACAAAAACGTCATTATATAATACACTTATTGCAGTTCTTACCGCTGTAACAATCGTTATCGGTATGCGTATGATGGGTGCTTTACTGATTTCGGCGCTGATAATTTTTCCCACAGTTACTTCAATGAGAGTTTGTAAAAGCTTCCGAAGTGTAATTATTTGTAGTGCAGCTATTTCTGTTTTTTGCTTTGTTTCCGGTATTTTATTTTCGGTTAAATACGAAACACCCACCGGAGCGACTGTTGTATGTCTTAACATATTTGTTTTTGCCGTATTCTTTGTTATAAGAATGATAAATTCCAAAGCTTTTTACGGAAACAAGTTACTTAAACGTGCTTTGCTTACGATCACATGCATACTTGCATGTTCTGTATATTCGGTTGTTTTATTCGCAGGAACAAATGCCGCTGAAATAAATTCATCAAATATCTCGGTGGTTACAACTGCCTTTGCTCAGTATGATTTTGCACGTAATATAGTAGGTGACGAAGGTGAGGTTGAAATGCTGCTGACGCCCGGTGAAGAAAGCCACACGTATGAGCCAACACCGAAAGATATTTTAAAAATTAAAGATTGTGATGTTTTCATTTATGGAGGCGGCGAATCAGAAAAGTGGGTTGACAACATATTGGAAACTATTGACAGTGATGTAATAACGGTTAAAATGATGGAGGAGGTAAACCTCAGAGAAGAGATTCATTCAGAAGAGACTCATTCTGATTCTCATAGCCACGAGAATCATGAACATCATGAATCCGTATACGATGAGCACGTTTGGACTTCACCGGCAAACGCCGTGAGTATTGTACAGGCGATTTATGAGGCAATCGTGCAGGCGGATCCGGAAAATAATGAATATTACAAACAAAATACTGAACTTTACATCAACGAATTGAAAAAACTCGACATCGATTTTTATAAAATGACGTCAGAATCAAAACAGAAACCCGTAATAATCGGGGACAGATTCCCGCTCGGATATCTTATGGACAGATATAAAATCGAGTACTATTCTGCTTTTCCCGGCTGTTCTGCACAAACGGAAGCAAATCCGGTAACGATTGCTGAGCTCATTTACAGAGTATCTTATACTCAAATCCCTGTTGTATTTAAAATAGACTTAGGAGTCGGAAAGGTTGCTGATATCATTTCAGAAGAAACGGGGGCAGAAGTGAGAACCTTATATTCGTGCCATGTGATTTCATCTGAGGACTTTAATAACGGAGAAGGCTATATAAGTCTTATGAGGCGGAATCTCGAAAATCTTGCTTACGCAATTAAATGACAGCATGTTCAAAAATTTTAAAGTTTGTATGTTGATTTGCAGAGCAACATGCTGTATAATTGACTAATATTATATAAATCAAAGGAATTGAGCAAATGGCGGTTAATTTAGTTTATAAAGAAATCCCCACAGTAGCATTAAGGGGCATAGTTGTTTTTCCCGGAATGCGTTTGCATTTCGATGTGGGAAGAAAAAAGTCTATAGAAGCAATCAAGGAAGCTATGAACGGCGACCAAAAAATTTTTCTTTTAACTCAGAAGGATATCTCAGTAAATGACCCTATGAAGGATGATTTGTATTCTCTCGGTGTAATTGCATCCGTAAAACAGGTTATTAAAGCACCGGAAGCGGATTTTATGCGGGTTGTTGTGGAAGGCGTATGCAGAGCCTCAGTGGACAGCTTTAGCGGTTTTTCACCGTATATTACAGCAAATGTCAGAGAGAAAAAAAGCAAATCGATAAAAAATATCGACAATGCTGAGACAGAAGCACTTATCAGAAAGGTCAAGGATGCATTCGATGAGTATTTACAGGCAATGTCCAGAGATGTTGAGGATATTGCTGCGAGAGTTTTTTTCTCTGAAAATCCTTCGGAAATAGCTGATATTATAGCTGGAAATACCATTCATAATTTTAAAGAACGTCAGGAACTGTTAGAAGAGCTTAACCCGGTGCTCAGACTTCATATGCTTTACGGTATGCTTGTCAACGAAGTTAATGTTCTTAAAATAGAAAATGATATTGAAGATAAGGTTGAATCTCAGATGGAGAAAAATCAGCGTGAATATTATCTTCGTGAAAAAATCAAAACTATTTCGGAAGAACTCGGCGAGCACGAGGATTCTTTGAGTGAAATCCAAAAATACAGAGAAAAAATAAGCAAGCTCCAATGCGGCGATGAAGTCAGATTGAAGCTTTCCTCTGAATGTGACAAGCTTTCAAAGCTTCAGAGCGGGGGAGCGGACGCATCAATCATAAGAACCTACCTTGATTCCGCACTCAGTTTGCCCTTCGGTTCGTACTCTGAGGATTGTTTGGATATCGATAAAGCAAGATATATTCTCGATGAAGATCATTTCGGCCTCAAAAAGATAAAAGAGAGATTTATTGAGATGCTTGCAGTAAAAAAGCGTTCCGAAAATCTCAAAGGTAATATAATATGTCTTGTTGGTCCTCCCGGTGTCGGAAAAACATCTATTGTTCGTTCGGTTGCTAAGGCAATGAACAGAAAATACGTGAGACTTTCGTTGGGCGGAGTCAGCGACGAAGCTGAAATAAGAGGTCATCGTAAAACTTATGTCGGTGCCATGCAGGGCAGAATAGTTAACGCTCTTATTCAGGCTAAAACTTTCAATCCGATAATTCTTCTCGATGAAATTGATAAGCTCGGTAAAGATTATAAAGGAGACCCGGCTTCTGCGATGCTTGAGGTGCTTGACCCGGAGCAGAATTTCAGTTTCAGAGATAACTATATGGAGTTTCCCATTGATCTTAGTAAGGTTTTATTTATAACGACAGCCAACGATGTTTCCACGATACCGCAACCTCTCTATGACAGAATGGAAATTATCGAGCTTACAAGTTATACTCCTGAAGAAAAATTCCATATAGCCAAAAACCATCTTATAAAAAAACAAATGAAAATGCACGAACTGACCGGAAAAGAAATCCGTTTCAGTGAAGCGGCAATAAGAATGATGATCGACTCCTACACACGTGAATCCGGTGTAAGGCGTCTTGAGCAAATAATCGCAAGTGTGTGCCGTAAATCAGTCGTGAAATTAAGCGACGGTAAAGTAAAAAGAGTCACGGTTACTTGCGAGCTTATCAAAGATTTTCTTGGCCCTGAAAAGTATCAGAAAGACAAACTTCCGCAAAAAGACAGTGTCGGAGTTGTCAACGGTTTGGCGTGGACAAGCGCAGGCGGTGAAATGCTGCAAGTTGAATGTGTAATAATGGACGGCAACGGTCAGTTGGAGTTGACCGGTTCGTTAGGTGAAATTATGAAGGAGTCCGCGAAGGCTGCTTTCAGTTATATAAAAAGTACAGCAGAAAAATACGGAATTGATGTCTCCTCTCTTAATAAAAAGAATATTCATATTCATGTTCCTCAGGGAGCTGTGCCAAAGGACGGTCCTTCGGCAGGTGTTACTATCGCCACGGCACTTCTTTCTGTTTTGACGGGTAAGAATGTCAACAGAAAGATCGCAATGACCGGTGAAATAACTCTGACCGGAAGAGTACTTCCTATCGGCGGTCTCAAAGAAAAATCGATGGCAGCATATAAATCCGGTATAAAAAAAGTGATTATTCCGGAAGATAACCTTAGCGATTTGTGGGATATCGATGACGTAATCAAAGAAAATGTTGAATTCATCGGTGTCAGCCGTTTGGATGATGTATTTGGTTTGGCTATAAAAGGCATTTCTTTTACCGAGGCTAAAAGCAACGTGAAATTCTCACCTCATGATGTGGTGATAAAAAGCAGAAAGGGAGAAACGGATGAGATACGATAATGCTGTTTTTGAGACATCTTTTGGTGTTGCCGCTCAGTTAAAAGAATCCGATTTGCCTGAAATTGCCTTTTCAGGCAAATCAAATGTAGGAAAAAGCTCTCTGCTAAATAAAATTTTGGGTAGAAAAAGCATCGCAAGAGTCAGCTCGATGCCGGGTAAAACCGTGACAATAAATTTTTTTAAGCTCGATAAGTGCAGATTTGTTGATTTGCCCGGATATGGCTATGCGAAAGTTTCTCACAGTGAAAAACTCAGATGGGCTGAGCTTATGGAAACTTATTTTTCTTCGGGCAGAGATATCCGTCTTGTTGTACAGCTTATTGATATGCGTCACAATCCTTCAAAACAGGATATGGACATGATCGAGTATATGAATGCTAATGATATACCCTTTATTGTGGCACTTACGAAATGTGATAAGCTCAATAAATCGGAACGTTTGAAACAGCTCGAAAGTATTTGCGGAGTGCTCACAAAATACGGAAATATCAATGTCGTGCCGTTTTCTGCACTCAAAGGTGACGGTACCGAAGAATTAAGAAAGCTTATTGAAGCTTCATTGGATTAAAGAAGGTTGTTTAATTGAAAAATATTTTTGTGAATAGTTTGAAAAAAAATCCTATAATTGCCGGAGTAAAAAGTGTTGATGAGCTTGAAAAGGCTGTTACATCTGACTGCGAGGTAATATTTCTGCTTTGCGGAAATATTTTTAATCTCAAAAAATGCGTAAAAAAAGCAAAAGAAAAAAACAAATTAATTTTTATACATGTTGATCTGATTGAGGGTTTTTCAAAGGATGTTGTCGCTCTTAAATATATAAGCGAAGAAATTAAGCCCGACGGGATCATATCGACTAAAAATAATTTGCTTAAGGTCGCCAAATCCTTAGGAATGCTTACGGTTCAAAGGATATTTATTATCGACTCTCTTTCCATTGATACCGCTATTAAAGCATCTCAGATGATAAATCCCGATGCGATAGAAATTATGCCCGGCATCATGCCGAGAATTACCAAACAGATAAGTTCATCGCTCGAAGTGCCAGTAATTGTCGGCGGACTTATCAGTTTCGAAGAAGAAGTCACCAAAGCTTTGGAAAGCGGTGCTTTGGGCGTGTCAACCTCATCGAAAGAATTGTGGAGATAACAATATGAATAATATAAGAAAATACGAAGTTAAAGACAGAGAAAATCTTAAAAAGATTTGCATCGAAACATCAGGACTGCCCACTGAAACCGCAAAGGACAAAGATTTCTTATTTCTGATGTTTAATGACTATTATGCTGAAATTGAGCCTGATAATGTTTTCGTTGCGGTTAATGATGCGGATGAAGCTGTCGGCTACATTTTATGTGCTGAGAATTTCGAAAAATATTTGTCGGTATTTAAAAAGAATTATTTGCCGCGAATAAAAAAATTAGGCTTTAGGTATTACTATATGGCGATTGGTGAAATTGCCGTTCACAAGCTTTTTGCAAAAAAATATAAAGCACATCTTCACATTGATATTTTGAGTGAATGTCAGGGAAAAGGTACCGGAACAGCTTTGATGAACGAACTTAAAAACCATCTTAAAAGCAAAGGAATACATTCCCTCATGCTTTCATGCGGCATGGGCAATAAGCAGGCAATTAAATTTTACAAAAAAAACAACTTCATTCTTCACAGAAATATTATGGGAAGCTGTATTATGATTTGCGATTTTTAATGTATAAGCATTGCATTTCAGGTAAAAATACTCTTAAAAGGAGTTGATAAAAGATGCTTGACAAAATCGCGTTGATACTTACAATAGTCGGCGGTGTAAACTGGGGGCTTATCGGGATTTTTCAATTTGACCTTGTAGCATGGATTTTTGGTAGTCAAAGCTCCATAATTGCAAGAATTATTTACACAGTGATTGCTCTTGCAGCCATCTGGTGTGTCTCACTTCTGTTCCATGACTGCGGCAGAACGGTGAAAGAATCCGAATAAGTTTTATTGCAAAGAAAGCAAACATCTAAAATAACAGGCATTATTAAGTTCGCAGCTTTTAATGCCTGTTTTTATTTGCTTATATATTGATTTTTAGATATGTTTGAGATATAATTAATAGGATTATAATTAATATGGAGGTAGTGTTACGTGAATTTAAAAGAGTTATGTTTTGATTTGGCATCAAAGACCGGTACTTCAGGCGATGAGAAAGAAGCAGCTTTGTTTGCGAAATCCGAGCTTGAAAAATATATGAATGTAAAAATTGATACTCTCGGTAATGTTATCGGTTCCTGCGGAAACGGTGTAACTCATATACTTCTCGATGCACATATTGATCAGATTGGATTGGTTGTAAAAGGCATAGACGATAAAGGCTTTATATTGGTTGACAGAGTAGGCGGTCCTGATGAACGTGTTCTCATCGGCAGTGAAGTAACTGTCCACGGCAAATGTCCTTTGTTTGGTGTAATCTGCTCTACTCCGCCACACCTCCTTTCAGCAGAAGATAAAAAGTCGGGCGTGGATATAAAAAAGATAGCTGTCGATATCGGACTCAATAAAAAAGAGGCAGAAAAAGTTGTAGAAATAGGAGACAGAATCACCTTGAGATGTTGCCCGTGTGAACTTTTGAACGGCAATATTGTCTCTGGTGCTTTTGATGACCGATGTTCAGTTGCAGCAATTTTAAGAGCACTTGAAATGGTTGATGGAAAAATCAACAATCTTACACTTACGGTATTGTTCAGCGTACAGGAAGAAACCGGCGGAAGCGGAGCAAAAACCGGTTCGTTTGCTTCTATGCCTGATTATGCAATTGCAGTTGATGTGGGATTCGGTGACGATCCATATACTGATAAAGCTGAAACCATAACTCTCGGAAAAGGACCTTCAATAGGTATCAGTCCCACTCTCGACAGAGAGTTCACAAATGAACTTAAACAAATATGCAAAGAGAATAATATACCTTATCAGCATGATGTTATGGGTGGCAGAACAGGTACAAATGCCGATTCGATCAATAATACCGGAAAAGGCGTTAAAACTGCACTCCTTTCTATACCGCTGCGTTATATGCATACAGGCATTGAAGTCGTCAACATTAATGATATTGAGAACACTGCCAAAGTGATTGCTGAATATCTTCTCAAAAAGGAGGCAGAATACTGTGATTGATTATTTAAAGGAGCTATGCCTTATTGACGGAATTTCCGGCAGAGAGGATAAAGTCAGAGAATATATCATTTCTAAAATAAAAGATAAATGTGAATATAATATTGACCCTATGGGTAATGTGATAGCATTAAAAAAAGGCAGAAATGAAGCTAAAAAGAAGGTTATGCTTTCCGCTCATATGGACGAAGTCGGTTATATCGTAACTTATATTTGTGATAACGGATTTCTTAAATTCACCAACGTAGGTGGAGTTGACAGTAAGGTTACGCTCGGAAACATCGTAACTGTCGGTGAAAACGGTGTTAAGGGCGTTATCGGAAGTAAAGCCATCCATCTTTGCCACGGAGACGAAGAGACAACGGCTCCCAAACTCGATAAGCTTTATATAGATATCGGAGCAAAGGATAAAGAAGATGCTGAAAAGTGTATTGAAATAGGCGACAGTGTGCATTTTTCTTCAGATTTTGTCAGCTTTGGTAAAAATAAAATTAAAGCCAAGGCAATCGACGATCGGTTCGGTTGTGCAATTATGCTCAAAATGATTGATTCCGAGCTTGAATTTGACACTTATTTTGCTTTTCTTGTTCAGGAGGAAGTCGGTTGCCGGGGTGCGTCAGCAGCGGCTTTCAGTGTAAAACCTGATTATGCCATTGTTCTTGAGGCAACCACTGCTGCTGATGTAGCCTTTGTCGACGGCGCAGACAGTGTTTGCAGACAGGGTGAAGGTGCAGTTGTATCCTTTATGGACAGATCAACTCTTTATAACCGTGATATGTTTAAGGGTGCTTTTAAGCTCGCAAAGGATAATAATATTAAAATACAAACAAAGACTACTGTTGCAGGCGGGAACGATGCAGGTGCAATCCACAAAAGCAACGGCGGTATTTATACAATTGCCGTTTCGCTTCCATGCAGATATATTCATTCAGCTACCTCTGTAGCTGATAGGGAAGATATGAAATCTTGTTATGAGCTTGCTGTCTTATTAGCCGAAAACTATGCTCAGGATAAAATCAGTTGAACATGTGGATATACCTTTGATTTCGGATTTTTGCAGAGACAAAATTCTCGGAACAAAGGTAATGTGCCAGATAAATGCTTACGGACTTGAAAGAGATTTTCTCTCGGCATGGAAGTGTACGGATACAGACAGATTATACGGAATAATATGCAAATTTGAAGACAGCATAACTTTTGTCGGTTGCTGTGGTAAATACACAGAAGATATTAAGCTTTTTCTTGAAATGATTGGTTACAGGCAGCTCTGCTGTGCTTATTCTGCAGCAGAGGAATTAGGATATACCGATTGCGTTACGAAAAAAGGATATGTTTATTCAGGCAAATACGAAGGAGACACTTTCGGAGACCTCACTGAGGAATATTACAAAGATTGCTATTCGCTTATTTCTGAGCATATTTCCGGTTCTTTCGAAAACACTGCGGAGGCGTATCTTTCTTTTCTCTCTGATTTTACATACCGTAAAAGAAGGGGATTAGCCAGAATAAAGGGTTGTACGGAAGACGGAGAATTATATTCTTGTGCACTTACTTCCGCCGAAACAAAAAATTCGGCCATGATAAGCGGTGTCGTATGCTCTCCGAAGGGGCGCAATAACGGAGTAGGTAAAAAAACAGTTTTATCGGTCGCGATGGAGCTGCACACCGAAAATAAAAAGGCATATCTTATTGCGCTGAATGAAAGTGCTGAAGGCTTCTACGAACACATCGGATTTGAATTTAAGGAAAATATATCATTTATTGAAAGGAAGTAAAAATGTTTACTTTTAGTAATAAGGTTTGTGAGTTGTCTGAAAAGGCTCTCAAAACAGCAAAAACAGAATTTGAAGCAATTGATTCGATTACCGAATACAACCAACAAAAGATGCTTAAAGCATTTATTGACAACGGCGTAAGTGAAAATATTTTTGCTGAAAGCACCGGCTACGGCTACGGTGACCGAGGCAGAGAAATAATCGATCGTGTATTCGCTCAGGCAGTCGGTGCAGAAGATGCTATAGTCAGACATAATTTTACTTGCGGCACACACACACTTACAGTTGCTTTGTTCGGAATTCTCCGTCCCGGTGACACTATGCTTTGTGTTTCAGGCAGACCGTATGACACTATTCAGCCTGTTATAGGTATTTCTAAAAACGATAAAAACATGGGCTCATTGGCTGATTACGGTGTAAAATACGAAGAAATCGAACTTAAAGATAACAAATTGGATTATGAAGCAATAGAAGAGCGCGTCAAAATGGGTAATGTGAAAATGGTTTACATTCAGCGTTCGAGAGGTTATAAGCTACGTCCCTCCCTTTCTGTAGCAGAAATCAAAAAGGTTGTTGATATAACAAAGAAACACGGTGATGCTGTCGTAATGGTTGATAACTGTTACGGTGAATGGACTGAACGGATCGAACCGACAGATGTGGGAGCGGACATTATTGCCGGCTCTCTTATAAAAAATCCAGGAGGCGGAATCGCCAAAACCGGCGGTTATATTGCCGGTAAAAAGGAATGTATCGATCTTTGTGCTTACAGATTGACCACTCCGGGACTCGGCAAAGAGGTTGGTGCTACACTCGGTCAAAGCAGAGATTTATTTATGGGAATATTTAACGGTCCTCATGTTGTCGGTGAGGCACTTAAAACTGCAGCTTTCACTTCTGCATTGTTTTCACTTATGGGTTTTGATCCTACACCGGCTGTAGGTGAAACGAGACATGATATTATTCAGGCTGTAAGACTGCGTGAAGAGAAAAATCTTATTGCATTTTGCCAAGGTCTTCAGAAGGGGGCTCCTGTTGATTCTTTTGTTACGCCTGAGCCTTGGGAAATGCCCGGCTATGACAGCAAGGTAATTATGTCTGCCGGTGCATTCACATTAGGTTCCTCCATCGAACTTTCGGCTGATGCACCTTTGCGTGAACCTTATGCAGTATGGCTGCAGGGCGGCCTGAATTTCCATAGTGCAAAGGTTGCAGTTATGTTTGCGGCACAGGAAGTTCTTAAGGTTAACGGTATCGGAGAATAAAAATGAACAAAAATTTTAAGGGCTTCGACCCGGACGGATTTATGCTTTTAGAGCTTAATAAATTCAACGACAGTAAGGATTTTTATGAGACTGTTAAAGAAGATATAAAAAGAAAAATCATTACGCCGATGCGTCAGCTTGCTTTGGATTTAAGTGATGAACTTATTGCAATTGATGATAAAATGGTGCTTATTCCAACTAAAATGGTGTCAAGAATAAGAAGAGACACCCGTTATTCAAAAAACAAAGAAATGTACCGTTCAAATGTATGGTGTATGTTTATGAGGAATAAGCATGAGTGGCGTTTTATGCCCTGTATGTGGATTGAGGTTTTCCCCGACCGTTACACGTACGGTGTCGGTCTGTTTCATGCACAGCCGTCGGATCTTGAAATTTTCCGCCAAATACTTTCAGAAAATACGGATGAATTCAGGTATGCTTTGCGTCAGATGGATATTGTCGGTGCGGTGCCTTTTATTGATTCTTTCAAAAAAAATAAACCGGGAGCAGAAAACATCGATGAAGATATAAGGAATTTTTATAATTCCCGCTATTTTCTCTTTTCTTATACAGGAACAGATATGTCAAAGCTCTTTGACGGAAAAATAGAAGAAGAACTTATATATGCTTTAAGAGCTTTTACACCTATGTATAAATTTTTACTCAAGGTAACTGAAGAAATATACCGAAAAGGAGAATAATATGAATTCTTATCTTTCTCTCAAAAGCGGCTCCGATATACGAGGAACTGCTGTAACAACCGCGAATTCGGACATCGAGCTCACAGATGAGGTTGTATTTAAAATAACTGTTGCATTCTGTAAATGGCTCGAAGAAAAAGGCTATAACGGTAAAAGAATCGCTGTCGGACATGATTCGAGAATTTCAGCAGAAAGAATTAAAAAGCAGGTTATAAATGGTCTGGCTCAGTTTGATAAGGAAATATATGATTGCTCATTTGCATCCACTCCCGCTATGTTTATGACAACGGTAGATGCCGGTTGCATAGCTTCCGTGCAAATCACCGCCAGCCATCATCCTTACGATAAAAACGGTCTTAAATTTTTCACAGCAGACGGCGGACTCAATCCTGAGGATATCGAAAGAATTCTTATACTTGCGGAAATGCCCTTTGAATGTAAAAACACAAATCCATGTATAATAAGCGCTGATTACATGTCTGTTTATGCCGAAAGACTTAAAAATATGATCAAAGAAGGCGTTAATTCCTCCGAAAACTATGACAAACCTCTCGAAGGCTTTAAGATAGTAGTTGATGCCGGAAACGGTGTAGGAGGCTTTTACGCTACCGATGTTCTTGCACCTTTAGGTGCAGATATAACAGGAAGTCAGTTTCTTGACAAAGACGGTATGTTTCCTAATCACATACCGAACCCTGAAAATAAAGATGCCATGAAATCCGTTTGTAATGCTACTGTTAACAATAAAGCGGATTTGGGAATCATATTCGATACAGATGTTGACAGAGCAGGGTGTGTCGATGAAAACGGCAAAGAAATCAACCGTAACCGTTTGGTTGCTCTCGCATCGCTTATCGCTCTCGAAAACTGCAAAGGCGGCACTATTGTTACCGACAGCGTTACTTCTACCGGGCTTACGGATTTTATCTGTAAAGAGCTTGGCGGTGTCCATATGAGATTCAGACGTGGTTACAGAAATGTAATTAACAAACAGCTTGAACTTGAAAAAAGCGGGGTATTATGTCCGCTTGCTATGGAAACATCAGGTCATGCTGCCTTTAAAGAAAACTTCTATCTCGATGACGGAGCTTATCTGGTTACTAAAATCGTTATCAAAATGGCACAGCTCGGCAAGGAAGGTAAAAAACTCGATTCTCTTATTTCTTCACTGAAAGAACCTGCTGAGGCTTTGGAAATACGATTTAAAATCAATGAAAATGATTTCAAAAAATACGGGTTGAAGGTTATAGAAGAGTTAGAGAAATACGCCGAATCAAACGATGATTGGCGCATAGCTGATGATAATTATGAAGGCATACGTATTTATTTCGACGATGAAAAAACAAAAGGTTGGCTTTTGCTTCGCCTCAGTGTTCATGATCCGATCATGCCGTTGAATATCGAGAGTGATGTTTTGGGCGGAAACAAAAGAATCGCCGAAAAGTTTTATTCATTTATTAAAAAATATGATAAACTTGACTTATCAGTAATTGAAAGAATTTTGGAATAAAGGAGGAATAAACGTGAAAAAAGAAAATGAACAGGTCGTACGTAAAACAGCTGTGGGCGGTCAGGCACTCATAGAAGGAATCATGATGATGCACCCAAAAGGTAAGGCTGCCATATCAGTCCGAACTCCGGACGGCACAATTGACACGGAAGAACTCGAAGTTAAGCATATAAAAGATAAAATTAAGTTTTTGGGATGGCCTCTCATACGCGGAATCGTTAATTATATTGAATCGATGATGTTCGGCTATAAATGTCTTATGATATCAGCTGAAAAATCAGGTCTTGAGGATATCGAAGAAGAGGAAAATCCCTCTAAGCTCGACAAATGGCTTAATGAACACATCAATAAGAAGGTTATGGGAATCATAACTGCTATTGCTTCGGTTTTGGGAGTGGGTTTAGCTTTCGTTCTTTTCTTTTATCTTCCTACAATAATTGTGGATTTTATAAATAAGCTTTCAGGTGAGACTCTCAATAATTTCAGAGCCTTATTTGAAGGAATAATAAGAATGGGAATATTTGTTGCATATATTGCTCTCGTTTCATTTATGAAGGACATCAGACGTACTTTTATGTACCATGGTGCTGAGCATAAAACGATATTTTGCTATGAGAAAGGGTTGGAGCTGACTGTTGAAAACATCAAAAAAATGTCAAGGTTTCACCCAAGATGCGGAACAAGCTTTATCTTTGTGATTATTATCATCAGTGTCGTTTTATCTTCAGCTATTTCCGTTGCTTTTCCTTATCTGCGCAATCATACACTTATTTGGATGGCGATTAAGCTGCTCATTCTTCCGCTTATCACAGGCATCAGTTATGAATTCATAAGATACGCAGGTAAGCATGACAATATTTTCGTTAAAATTTTAGCTGCTCCCGGACTTTGGATGCAAAGACTTACAACAAAAGAGCCTGATGATGAAATGATTGAGGTTGCACTAACGGCTTTCAAAGCGGTTTCATACGATGACGAGGATTGAACAGCATGACATTAGATGAGCTTTATAAAAGTTCCGTTGAAAAACTTAAAAATATTGAAAACATTGAAATTGATGTAAGAATTATTTTAAAAAAGGTTCTTTCGTTCAGTGAAACGGATTTTCTCATTAACAAAAATCGGGAGCTTTCTTCCCACGAAGTTCAAACTATCGGTTCTATGATTGATAAGAGAGAAAAAGGAATACCTGTACAGTACATAATTGGTGAGTGGGATTTTTACGGAACGACATTTAAAGTAAATGACAGTGTCCTCATACCGAGACCGGAAACGGAAATTTTATGTGAGTATGTCATAAATTACTTGAGAAATAAAAATGAACCTGTTATTGCGGATTTATGTACCGGCAGCGGCTGCATCGGAATAACCGTAAAGAAATATATCGGAGATGCTACTGTTGTAATGGTAGAAAAATCTCCCGAAGCTGCGGAGGTTTGCCTTGAAAACATAAAAAGCATTCTCGGAAATGATAAAGTGTTTTTTATTAATGAAGATGTATTTTTAAGCGAAAGATTTAAGCAATTACCCCAGTTTGATGTAATAGTTTCTAATCCGCCGTATATAAAATCATCGGAAATATCTTCTCTCCAATCAGAAGTGCTGTTTGAACCGGAGATTGCACTTGACGGTGGTGATGACGGCCTTGATTTCTATCGCTTATTTGCCGAAAAGTGGACTGAACACCTTAAACCTGACGGCATGTTTGCTTTTGAATGCGGAGAAGATCAGGCTAATGACATCAAATCGATTCTCGAAGAAAAAAATTTTGATGTATATATTAAAAACGATTACAACAACATAGAACGATTTGTTATAGGAAAGAGGCGTTAAATATGATATTTGATTTGATACGCGACGGTTTATCCTTTGATTTGATAATCAATCTTATGGTAAGAGTGTTTGTAATTTTTTGTGTTTTACCGATTCACGAGTTTGCACACGCATATGTAGCACACAGACTCGGCGACGACACGGCAAGACTTTCAGGAAGAATGACAGCAAACCCGCTTGCGCATATTGATCCTATAGGTGCTCTTATGATTATACTTGCCGGTTTCGGTTATGCAAAGGCTGTACCCGTAAACATAAGAAATTTCAAAAAAAGAAAGCCCTATATGGCCCTTACGGCATTAGCGGGTCCTGTATCAAACATAATAATGGCTTTTATATTTATGTTTATCGGTCTGTTTTTGCAAGTTAAATTGGGATTATCTGAAGGTGGCTTTGTTTATTATTTGGCTGTATTTATGATTACCGCTGCACAGATTAATATTTCTCTCGCTGTATTCAATCTTCTTCCTATTCCGCCGCTCGACGGATCGAGGATTTTCAGTCTGATAATTCCCGATAAATATTATTACACCATTATGCAGTATGAAAGATATATCGTTTACGGTGTACTTGCTCTTGTGTTTTTCGGTGTACTTGACGGACCTATCAATTTACTTTCAGGTCTTTTGTTTGATTTAATCTTCAATGTCGCATCATTGCCCTTCGGCATCTGATTTTCAAGGTGAAAAATGGAAAAAATTCAATATAAAATAGATGTTTTTGAAGGACCGATGGATCTTCTTTTGCATCTGATAAACAAACATAAACTTAATATCAACGATATTCCTATTTTCGAGCTTGTCGAACAATATACAGAATATGTCCGTCAGATGAAAGAAGCTGATATGGAAATTGCCAGTGAATTTCTCGAAATGGCGGCGAGACTTGTATATATAAAGTCCGTTTCTCTTTTACCGGTATATGATGAGGCTGAAGAGCTAAAAAAAGAGTTAACAGGTGAACTCATTGAATACAGAGACTGCAAAATAATGGCATGTAAAATCGCAGAAACAGCTGACGGATTTGATTATTTTTACCGCGAGCAAATGAAGATAGAATCCGAGAAAAAATATGAAAGATTGCACGATAGCGAAGAGCTTATCCGTTTTTACTTGTCGGCTGTAGGAAAAAGCAAAAGGAAACTCCCACCGCCAATGGAAGCTTTTACTGCTATAGTTTCAAAGAAAATCGTTTCAGTCGCTTCGAGAATAGGCGGTATATACCATAAGTTCAGAAACAGGGGGAAACGCAGATTTACGGATTTTTTCGCTGATGCTTCCTCACGTTCCGAGATGGTTGCTACTTTTCTCGCTATTCTTGAACTTATTAAAGCCAATAAAATCAAAGCTGATGATGAAAACGGACAGATTAATATCACAATATCGGAAGACACGGATATAAACGATACTGATTTTGTCAGCGATTTTGAGGAAGAAAGTGATTTTGCAAAAGAAGGGGAGGTTGAAATAAATGGATAAAAAGCTTATAGCGACGCTCGAAGCAGTTTTGTTTGCTACAGCTGAACCGACTGAAATTTCCAAAATTTCGCAGGCATTCGGTACAGATGAGATAATTATCGAAGAAGCTATGACTGTTTTAAAAACGAAATATAATAAGGAGGATTCAGGCATATGCCTCCTTAAGCTGGATGACAAATACCAACTTTGCTCCAAAAAGGAGTATGCCGACAGTATCAGAAAGGTTATTGAAGTAAAAAAGAATTCGCCGCTTTCTCCGGCAGCCTTTGAGGTTCTTGCCATAATCGCTTATAATCAACCTGTTACTAAAGCTTTCATTGAACAAATAAGAGGTGTTGACTGTACGGCTGTCATATCAAATCTTTGTCAGAAATCATTGATAGAGGAAAAAGGCAGACTTGATTTACCGGGCAGACCGCTTATATACGGAACAACACCCGGATTTTTGAGATGTTTTTGCATTTCTTCGCTTGATGAACTGCCTCCTTTACCTAAAAACGATACCGAAAGTGAAGAATCGGAAAAAAATGACGAAAAGGTTGAAGAGATTTCGATTTAACGGTTGACGAAATCTGTTTTTTGAGGTAACATATATAGGAAGAATTTAGAAAGGGTGAGAATGTGACAGGGTTTCAGATTTTTTTATTGGTATTGCTCGGAATAGTTTTATTTTTCTGGTCTGCGCTTTCGGTACCTGTCAGAATTTCACTTGCTTATGATAATAAAATCCGTGTAACGGTTAGATATCTTTTCCTTAAATTTGATGTCTTGCCTGTGGGTGCAAAAAAAGAAAAAAAGCAAAAAGAGCCTAAAGAACCTAAAGCTCCCAAAGAACCAAAACCCGAAAAAGAAGCTAAAGAGAAAAAACCGAATCCTATACTTGAAATGATAAAAGCCAACGGACATGACGGCATGCTGGCTGTCATTTCAAATCTTGGTAAGGTTCTCAGCACATATGGCGGCAAGTTGTTCAGAAGTATTGTTTTTGACAGATTGGACCTGAGTATCAGCGTGGGTACGGGTGATTCCGCATCAACTGCCATAAAATACGGTCAGATTTGCCAGAAAGTTTTTCCGGTAATGGGTTTTATCTGTTCAAACAATCTCGTACATAAATACGATATAAATGTTGAGCCGGATTTTTTGGCTAACAAAACCGAAGGTGAATTTTACTGCGATATGAAAATTTGCGTAAGAAAAATCATTAATTCTTCGGTCGGAATGGTGTTCAGATTAATTTTCAAAGTAGTTGTTAAATTTTTAACAGGTGCTAAGAAAAATAATCAAAATAATAAGGAAATCAATTCTTAAATAATGAAAGGATGATATACAAATGGCAGAAAAATCAGCAGGTGCAATTCTCGCTTCTACGATTGAAAAGATCCGTGATCTTGTAGATACAAGCACGATTATCGGTGAGGCTATTTATGCGGAAGGCGGTACTACGATTATCCCTGTTTCAAAAGTAACATACGGTTTCGCATCAGGCGGTGCCGATTTCCCGTCTAAGGGCTCCAAGGAGCTTTTCGGCGGCGGCGGCGGTGCCGGTGTCACAATCACTCCCGTAGCTTTTCTCGTAATCAATAACGGTGAAGTAACTCTTAAGCACATTACAGCATATGACAATGCTGCAGAAAGAGTAGTAAATCTTGTGCCCGAAATGTTTGACAAGGTAACAGGTCTTATGAATAAAACAAAGAAAGATGCTCCTGAAACCGTTGAATAATTTATTCTTAAATTAAGATTATATTAATTTTAATACAACCGCCTGCATATATTTAATTGGCAGGTGGTTGCTTTGTTAATTAAAAAAATTATTTATATACCGATTTTGGTTTGCTTGGTATTTGTTTTATCTTTAATTTCATACAGTGTTGATATAAGTGCTGAATGTGCTGTAGTAATTAATTCGGTGACGAATGAAATCATTTTTGAAAAAAACGCCTTTAAAAAGCACTCAATGGCAAGTACGACAAAGATGATGACGAGTATTCTTGCCATTGAGTCGGGGCGGCTCGGTAATACAATTACTGTTACGGAGGATGCATTGGCTGAAGGATCTTCAATAGGACTTAAGCCGGGGTATAAACTTACTCTCGAAGCTCTCGTCTACGGAATGATGCTTGAATCAGGAAACGATGCGGCAAATGTATGTGCCTTATCTCTCGGTGAAACCTTTGATCGTTTTTCTCTTTTTATGAACGAAAAAGCTGAAGATATCGGTATGGCAAATACGAACTTTGTAACACCGTCCGGCTTAGATAACGAAGCGCATTATTCAACAGCTTATGATATGGCACTTCTCGGTGCGTATTGCATTAAAAATCCCGTGTTCAGAAATATATGCTCAACTAAAAACAAAAAAATTGATTTTATTACTCCGGATATATCTGAAACGTTTTCTAATCACAATAAACTTTTGGACAGCTGCCAAGGTGTTTTCGGTATTAAAACAGGATTTACAAAGAAAAGCGGCAGATGTTTGGTGTCTGCCTGCGAACGTGACGGCGTAACTCTTGTTTGCGTCACACTTAATGCAGGTGATGATTGGAATGATCACCGCAAACTTTACGATTTATCCTTTACCGAGATTAACAAATCTACAGTTCGGTTTACTGATATATCCGAAGTATCGGTATACGGAGCAGACACAGATAAGACTGAAATTTACTGTAATGATTTCGTTTACAGCTTTAAGGACAAATCAAAGCTTACAAAGCAAATTATTATGCCCAAAATTATCTATGCACCTATTGAAAAAAATGAAATTATAGGCAAGGTAAATTATTATTCAGATAAAACATTGGTACATACAGCATATATTCACAGTAAAAACGCTGTATCAGCATCAGAAGAAAGAATAAAAGATAAATTCAGCATAGTTGAATATTTTCAAAAGTTTTTTCAAAATTGAAAGGATGAACTATAATGACAGACGGAAAAGTCAGGCTTCAGAAGTATTTGTCGGAATGCGGTGTTGCATCGCGCAGAAAAAGTGAAGAACTAATCGAGCAGGGTGTAGTGCGTGTTAACGGTCAGATTGCCTTTATCGGTGATAAAATAAATCCGAAAAACGATACAGTTACTGTTAAAGGAAAAAAGATAGTCAAGCAAAAAAATCACACTTATATTATGCTTCATAAACCCAGAGGATTTATTACCACAATGAGCGATGAACGTGACAGGAAATGTGTCGCAGAGCTTATCAAGGACGTCCCCGGCAGAGTATACCCCGTCGGAAGATTAGACAGGGACAGTGAAGGTATGCTTCTTTGTACGAATGACGGTGAATTTGCAAACGCTATGACTCATCCCAGAAAGCACGTTCCGAAAACCTATCGCGTAACCGTAAGACCTACTGTCACTCAAGAGCAAATCACCGAGCTTACAACCGGTATTGTAATCGATGACAGGACGACTGCACCGGCAGAGATACGTGTTGTAACCAGAGAGGAAGGACGAGTAGTTCTTGAAATCATTTTATACGAAGGCAGAAACAGGCAGATCAGAAAAATGTGCGAAGCTGTCGGCTTAGAGGTGGCAAGACTTAAAAGAACAGCGGTAGGCTCAGTTAAATTAGGAATGCTAAAACAGGGCGATTGGCGTGATCTTACTGAGGATGAAGTCAGAAAGCTCATGATTGCAGCCGGAATGGAAAGAAAGAAGAAATAATTATGATTTATTTTAAACCTGAAAACATTTCAGAAAATGTTACAAAATTTATTGCAATTGAAGATGAAAAAAGCTGCGGATATTGTATTTTGAAAACAGACGGGAACATCGCCGATGTATATTGTCTCGAATTTGAAAAGGACAAGCCTTATATGGTTGAAGGACTTCTTCGCTCGGCGTATAATTTTGCTTCATTGAGAAATATATACATTGGAAAGTGCACCTGTAAAAATATCGATTCTTTTCTCGATAATATGAATTTTGAAAAGAATGAAGAGGGGTATATAAACGATATTCCCACCATACTTACGGGCTCCTGCTGTAAATGATGAAAAATACTTATTATATTTGACAAATCATTTAAAACAAGGTATAATTATAAGGATATACATGACAATTTTTGTTAATTTCGGAGGAAATCCAAATGATAAAAAGTATGACCGGATTCGGTAGAGCACAGGAAACTATTGACGGAATGAATATAACCGTCGAAATGAAAAGTGTTAATCACAGATATTTTGATTTTAGTTCAAGAGTTCCGCGAATTTACGGCTTTCTTGAAGAAAAGCTAAAAACTTATATTCAAGCACATGTATCACGTGGCAAACTCGAATGCTATGTGCAGATTGAAGCTCTCGAAACAGAGGATTGTGTTGTTTCGGTTAATCACTCTCTTGCAGCCGGATACATCGATGCACTCAAAGAGCTTTCTGAAAGATACAATCTTACGCAGGATATTACCGTAACATCAGTAGCGAAGTATCACGATATTTTTTCTGTTCATAAAACAGAGGCCGATGAAGAAAGAGTATGGAATGCTGTAAAAGCCGTAACAGATAAAGCTCTCGCTTCTTTTATCTCCATGAGAGAAAAGGAAGGTCAAAAGCTGAAGGAAGATATTCTTTCGCGTTGCGATACTATTCTCGAAAATGTTAAATTCATTGAAGAACGCTCACCGCAGACTGTTAATGAATATAATAACAAGCTTTTGGAAAGAATGAAAAACGTTTTAAATGATGTTCAGGTTGATGAACAGCGACTTCTGACCGAAGCAGCTATCTATGCAGATAAAATAGCTGTAGCGGAAGAAACGGTAAGACTCAGAAGCCATATTGAACAAATGCACGAATTTATGGAAAGCGAAATTGCAATCGGCAGAAAGACGGATTTCCTTATTCAGGAGTTTAATCGCGAAGCAAACACAATAGGCTCTAAGGCTCAGGATGTCGAAATAGCACGTAAGGTAATCGATATAAAGGCTGAAATCGAAAAGATCCGTGAGCAGGTACAGAATATAGAATAATCGGAGATAAAAAATGAAGTTAATTAATATTGGTTTTGGTAATATGATAAATGCACAGCGTCTGGTGGCTATCGTCAGCCCTGACTCTGCTCCTATCAAAAGAATTATACAGGAGTGCAAAGAAAGAGGTACTCTCATCGACGCAACTCAGGGAAGAAGAACGAGAGCTGTGATTATAATGGACAGCGACCATGTAATACTTACATATCTTCAATGTGAAACCGTGGCTAATCGCCTCGATTCTGATCAAGAAGAAATCTGTGAGGAGGATGTAAATTATGAATAACGGTTTACTTGTTGTTGTTTCAGCTCCCTCAGGTTGCGGTAAAGATACAGTAATTTCTAAGGTTATGGATATAATGAAGGATGATGCTTTTCTTTCCGTTTCAATGACCACAAGAGAAATCAGAGCCGGTGAAAAAGCAGGCGTAAATTATCATTACATCTCTGCTGAGGAGTTCAATAAAAACATCGAAAAAGGCGAAATGCTTGAATATGCGCGATACGGCGACAGTTTATACGGAACGCCGCTCACGCCTGTGAGAAAAAATCTTGATGAAGGAAAAACAGTTTTTCTTATCATAGAAGTCAACGGCGGTGAAAACGTAAAGAAAATGTTTCCGGAATCAAAGAAAATTTTTATTATTCCTCCGTCACTTGAAGAGCTTGAAAGACGTCTCAGAAACCGCGCTACCGATAGCGACGAAGCAATTAAAGCCAGACTCAGGATTGCTGAAACTGAGCTTCAGAGAGCTTATGAGTATGACTATATTGTCGAAAATAACATTCTTGATGATGCTGTCAATGATGTTATGGCTATAATCAGAGCTGAACAGCTCAAAATCAAAAACATGCAAAATAAATTAAGAGAGGTAATAAATAATGCTTAATCCCGATTTAAGAAACTTATTAAAAAACAACACCAGCAGATATTCAGTTGTCACCGCAGTCGCAAAGCGTGCCAGAGAAATTTCTGAAACACCTGAACTTAACGAAAAATGCGGAACTGATAAGCCTGTTTCCTTTGCTCTTGATGAATTTCTCAGCGGAAAGCTCGAAATTTGCGAGCCCGAAGAAATCAGAAATATATAAATAAGAAAGAGAAGTGAAATGATATGAAACAGTTTCTTGCTTTTGTTGCCGTAGAAAATGTAGCATATCATTTTGACATTCTTTACGGTTATACCATACCCGATGAAATCAAAGAACGAATCCATGAGGGTTCCCGTGTATTTGTTCCGTTCGGAAACGGCAAAAATGCCAAAAGACAGGGTGTGGTGTTTTCTTTCGGCGAAGCTGAAAAAGGAAAAAAATATAAAAGCATAGCATCGCTGCTTGATGACACGGATATCATCACCAAAGAGATGCTCGATATTGCGTTATTCCTTAAAGAAAGAACCTTTTGTACTTATTTTGAGGGAATTAAGGTTCAAATACCTTCAGGACTGAATTACAATACATCGATTAAATATTTTGCTCTGAACCGAGAAAATGACATATTTCTTTCAGCGGATGAGAAGCAGGTTTATGAATACATGCTTTCCGTAGACGGTTTTCTTAGCAAAAAAGAGGTGTATTCTGCTTTAGGTCTTTCTTCAGATTGTGAGATAATTGATAAACTCGCTTCTAAAGGTCTTTTAACTAAAGATTATAACGCTGTAAAAAACTCGAAGGATGCCACTTTGAAAACGGCAAGTTTGGTTTTCAGTAAAGAGGAGATTTCAGAAAAATTTCCTAAGCTTACTTCTAAGCAGAAAAGTGTTATTAACGTGCTTTCAGATGTTATGTCGGCAAGCGTAAAAGAAATCTGTTATTTTACAGGTGTCACCTCGTCGGTTATAACCAACCTCGAAAAAAAAGGAATTATTGAAATCAGCGATACTGCTTTTTACAGAATTCCCGAAACAAGCATATGCGACCCTAATGCTAAAAAAGACATTATCCTCACACAAAAGCAAAAAGCAGCCTTTGATAATTTATGTGCACAATATAATAACAACGGCGGAATCAGTCTGCTTTACGGCATAACAGGAAGCGGTAAAACCTCTGTTTTCCTCTCTCTGATTGACTTAGTAATCAGAGACGGAAAACAAGTGATTGTTATGGTTCCGGAGATTTCACTCACTCCTCAAATGATGTCACTGTTCAAAGGAAGATACGGCTCAGAGGTTGCAATCTTTCACAGTGCACTTTCTGTAGGTGAACGCCGAGATGAATATAAAAGAGTCAGAGACGGTCTCGTTAAAATAGCCATCGGCACCAGATCGGCTGTTTTCGCACCGTTCAATAATCTCGGTCTTATTGTCATCGACGAAGAACAGGAGCACACATATAAATCTGAATCATCGCCGCGATATCACACTGTCGATGTGGCGAAATTCCGTGCTTCGAGGCACGGTGCCTTACTTTTACTTTCTTCTGCAACGCCCTCTGTCGTATCGTATTCGAATGCCCTCAGAAACACCTATACATTAAATGTTATCGACGAAAGATACGGCGATGCAGTTCTTCCGGAGGTAGAAATAGTTGATATGAAGCTCGAAAGGCGGAAGGGTAACAGATACAGTATCAGTTCAAGGCTTTTTGAGCTTATGGAGCAGAATTTAAAAAACAAAAAGCAAACCATTCTTCTCATTAACAGGAGAGGATACAATACGTTCGCTGCCTGTGACAGCTGTTCGAGCGTAATCACGTGTCCGTCCTGCAGTATTTCAATGACATATCACAGTGCCAACGGGCGTCTGATGTGCCATTATTGCGGGTATTCAACACCTTTTACGAGAATATGTCCCGAATGCGGCAAAAGCGAAGTAAGATACGCCGGTTTCGGTACACAAAGAATAGAGGAAGAAATTGAAGAACTGCTTCCTGAGGCGAAAGTTCTTCGTATGGATACCGATTCTGCAGGCACAAGAAACAGCTTTGAACAGGGACTTTTGGATTTCGGCAGCGGAAAATATGACATAATGCTCGGAACACAGATGGTTGCAAAGGGTCTCAATTTCGAGAATGTAACTCTCGTTGGCGTGATTAATGCCGATCAGCAGCTAAATAATGATGACTACCGCAGTCAGGAGCGCACATTTGATTTACTTACACAGGTTGTCGGCAGATCAGGCAGAGGTAAAAACAAAGGTTTGGCTCTGATACAGACGTCCGAACCGCAAAATAATGTAATTAAATTATCACAGAAGCAAAACTATCCTGATTTTTTTGATACAGAAATAAGCATCAGAAAAGCTATGATATATCCGCCTTACTGTGATATATGCTCGATTCTGTTTACAAGCAGAGATGAGATAAAAGCACTGAACTGTTCACGTGCATTTCTTAATGAATTGAAAAATATTATTACAGAAAAATACAGTGACGTTAAAGTGATCGTTCTCGGCCCGATGCCGCCGAGAGTTTCAAAAATCAGCAATAAATTTAGATACAGATTAATAATTAAATGTAAAAATAATAATAAATTCAGAACTATGATTAAGGAACTTATGATAAAATTCGGAAAAGAATCGACATACAGCTCTGTTTCTCTTTCGGTGGACATAAATCCCGAAAACTTATATTAAGCGAGGTAATTATATATGGCTATAAGAAAAATAGTTACAGTAGGTGATCCGGTTTTACGAAAAAAAAGCCGTCCGGTTGAGCGTTTCAACGAAAAGCTGTGGGAGCTTCTTGACGATATGAAGGAAACGATGTATAAAGCAGACGGCGTGGGCCTTGCTGCCGTTCAGGTAGGTGTGCTCAGAAAAGTTATCGTTGTAGATGTAGGTGACGGTCTTCTCGAACTAATAAACCCTGAGATAGTCGAAACATCAGGTGAATATGAAGATATAGAAGGTTGTCTGTCCGTTCCCGGACATAACGGAATGGTTAAAAGACCCGAATATTGTAAAATCCGTGCACAAAACCGCAAGGGTGTATGGCGTTTTTATGAAGGCGAAGGTCTTAAAGCACGATGCTTCTGCCATGAGATTGATCATCTCGAAGGTATCTTATATACAGATAAACAAACAAAAGAGCTTTCTGCTGATGAGATCAGAAGGATGAGAGAAGATAATTGAAAGGATTGAGAATATGCGTATCGTTTTTATGGGAACACCTGATTTTTCTGTTGACTGTCTGAAGGCACTTGTAGCTTCAAAGCATGATGTTGTCGGTGTTTTCTGCCAACCCGATAAGCCGGTAGGAAGAAAACAGGAGCTTACACCGCCTGATGTCAAGGTGGAGGCTTTAAAGCACGGTTTAAATGTTTATCAGCCCGCTTCTCTGAAAAACGGTAAAGGCGTCGAAATTCTCGAACAACTCAAGCCTGATTTGGTCGTTGTGGTTGCTTACGGAAAAATTCTTCCCGATGATTTTCTTTCATATCCTGAATACGGATGTATAAATGTTCACGCTTCCATTCTTCCGAAATACCGCGGAGCATCTCCGATCCATTACGCTGTTCTTAACGGCGATAAGGTAACCGGTGTAACAGTTCAGCAAATGGATTCCGGAATTGATACGGGTGATATTTTAGGTGTCAAAGAATGCGAAATAGGAATAAATGATACTACTGAATATATGTATGAGCTTTTGGCTCCTTTGGGTGCTGAAGTGTTGATGGAAACAATTGATCTGATTGAAAAAGGCGAGCTCAAACCCGAAAAACAGGATGAATCAAAAGCATCAAAGGTTGGTCTTTTGAATAAAGAAATGAGCAATATTGATTGGAGCGACACAGCGTTTAACATACACAATAAAATCCGCGGTCTCTACTCCTGGCCGGGTGCTTCAACAAAAATTAATGGAAAAACTTTAAAAATACATTCCTCGGTTTTATCCGAAAAAACAGGAAATAATATTCCCGGTGAAATAATTGAAAGCAGCGGAAGGCTTATTATCTGCTGCGGTGACAATAAATCTGTTGAGCTAAAGTCCGTTCAGCTTGAAGGAAAAAAAAGAATGGAAACTTCTGTTTTTTTAAACGGATATGCAATCGAAAAAGGAACTGTATTAGGCTGATTAACAACTGAAGGATGTGATTTTGTGATTTGGTACGATTATTATTATTTTGTTCTTGTTGTACCTGCAATTATTCTTTCGCTTTTTGCTCAGGCAAAAGTAAAAAGCACATATAATAAATATGCACGTATTTCTAATTCAAAGCACATTACAGGTGCACAAGCGGCTTTCAATGTTCTTTCTCATTACGGTATAAGAGATGTCAGAATTGAGTGCGGTCACGGTAAATTAAGCGACCATTATGATCCGCGAAGCAATGTGATAAGACTTTCTCCTGAGGTTTATTCGGGAGCTTCAATTGCCAGCATAGGTATTGCATGTCACGAAGCAGGACATGCGGCACAGCACGCTCAGAATTATGTGCCAATAAAGATCAGAAATTTAATTTTACCTGTCGCTAATTTTGGCTCATCTGCCGGTGTTCTTATTGCAATTTTAGGGTATTTTCTCGGCTTTGGTATTTTGATTGACATTGGTATAATTCTTTTTGCTGCCGTAGTTGTTTTTCAGCTTGTTACCTTGCCAATTGAATTTAATGCAAGTTCAAGAGCACTTAAGGTTATTGAAGAAACAGGTATGCTCCAAAACGAAGAAAGAAGCGGAGCTAAAAAGGTTTTGTCTGCAGCGGCGATGACTTATGTTGCGTATCTTCTCGTTTCGCTTATGTCGCTTATCAGATTGATTATCCGCACAAACAGAAGAAGATAATTTGAGGGCAGAACGGATGATAAATACACGTAAAGTTGCTTTTGAAGCGTTAACGAAAATCGAAAAAGATTCCGCTTTTTCGAATATTACTCTTGATGCTTTTCTTAACAAATATCAGCTGGACTCCAGGGATAAATCCTTCGTTTCCGCTTTGTTTTACGGTGTTATTGAAAGAAAAATTACTCTTGATTATAATCTTTCCTTATATCTTCAGAAGCCTATCAGCAAACTCAAGCCTGAAGCGATCATTATCTTCAGAATCGGTGCTTATCAACTGCTTTATATGGATAAGATTCCTTCATCTGCAGCAGTAAACGAAAGCGTAAAGCTTGCAAAAAAATATTGTGCATATGCATCAGGACTGATAAATGCTGTGCTGAGAAAAGTCGATAAAAACGGATTGTGCTTACCTGATACGGATGATGCAGCGTACAATTTATCCGTTAAGTATTCGTGCAATAAATGGCTATGTGAAAAATGGATAAAAGAATACGGTTACGAAAATACCGTAGGAATTCTTTCGGCAGCGTCAGGTTCGCCCGACATTTTTATCAGGGTAAATACAACAAAAATTAATGAAGATAATTTAATTAAAGCACTTGCTGAAGAGGGCGTTTGCGGCGAAAAAACTTACATCGAAAACGCATTGAGAATTACACTGAACGGAAACGATATAGAAAAATTAACAACATATAAAAAAGGATACTTTCATGTTCAGGATTTGGCCTCACAGATATGTGTAAAAGCACTTGATGCCAAAGAAGGAGAAACAGTGTTTGATTTATGTTCAGCTCCCGGCGGAAAGGCTTATACCGCTGCAGAATATATGAAAAACAAAGGAAAAATTTTATGTTTCGATAAATATGAAAGCAGAGTCAAACTAATTAATGATGGTGCAGCAAGACTCGGTCTTAATATTATAAGCGGCAGTGTATCAGATGCTCTTGTTTACAGAGAAGAGCTCGGAACGGCTGACAGAGTTTTATGCGATGTGCCGTGTTCAGGTACAGGCATAATAAGACGAAAGCCCGAAATTAAATATAAATCTTATGAAGAAGTCGATACTTTACCGAATATACAGTATGCTATTCTGAAAAACGGTTCAAAATATGTTAAAGAAGGCGGCAGATTGATCTATTCAACATGTGCGCTTTCTAAAAAAGAAAACGAAAATGTTTGTGAAAAATTTCTGAAAGAGAACGCTGATTTTATTAAGGTTTCAGCTTTACCGGAAATCAGCGAAAAAGCTTTTATAACGCTTATGCCTCATATAAATTCCAGTGACGGTTTTTTTATCGCTTGTTTTGAAAGAAAGAGTGATTAAGTGAAAAAAGATATCAAATCAATGACCCTTGAAGAGCTCAAAGCTTCTATTGCTGAAATCGGTGAAAAACCGTTCAAAGCAGGACAGATATACTCTTGGTTACATAAACACAATGTGGACAGTTTTGACGAAATGACTAATATTTCGAAAGATTTAAGGTCATACCTTGAAAAAAACTATTACATTTTAACCTGTTCTATTGAAAAAAAATTAATTTCAGTGTATGATGGTACAGTTAAATATTTATTCAGACTTCATGACGGTGAACTTATCGAATCTGTTGTTATGAAGTATAAATACGGCTATACTATCTGTGTTTCCAGTCAGGTCGGTTGCCGAATGGGCTGTAATTTTTGTGCTTCCGGAATAGCGGGATTTATACGAAATCTCAGCCCTTCTGAAATACTTTCTCAAATTTACACGGCACAGAAAGATTTATCGGTCAGAATTTCTCATATAGTTATGATGGGTGTCGGTGAACCTTTGGATAATTACGATAATGTGATTAAATTTCTAAAAATGATTTCCGATGAAAACGGACAAAATATCGGTATGAGAAATATTTCTCTGTCCACCTGCGGTGTCGTTAGCGGCATTTATAAGCTTATGGAAGAAAAATTACAGTTAACATTGTCGATTTCACTCCACGCTCCGAACGACGAAATCAGAAGTAAAACCATGCCTGTTAACAATAAATGGAATATTGATACTCTTATCAACGCATGCAAAGAGTATATAAAAGTCACAAACAGACGTATTTCATTTGAATATGCGATGATTAACGGAGTTAACGACAGCGATGAATGTGCCAAAGAATTGGCAAAAAGGCTGAAAGGCATGCTTTGCCATGTGAATTTGATTCCCGTTAACTCAGTAAAAGAAAGAAAATATACAAAGAGTAACCGTGAGAGAATTTTGTCTTTTATCAATATTTTGGAAAAATACGGAATAAATGCCACGGTGCGAAGAACCCTCGGAAGTGATATAAACGCTTCCTGCGGTCAACTTCGAAGAGGCGAAAAATAAATCGAAAGGAGACGGTTTTATGAATATAACAGGTAAAACGGATATTGGTGTCGTCCGAAGCAGAAATGAAGACGCATTCAGCTTCGGATGTTTGCCTGACGGAACATCTTGGGCGCTTGTATGCGACGGCATGGGCGGAGTACACGGCGGAAAAATCGCAAGTACAGCTACAATTGAAATGGTCAGCGATAAAATTAAAAAATGCTATAATCCTTCCATGGGGATTGTCTCTTTGGAAAACCTTCTTCTTTCATCGATAACCACCGCCAATGTCGATGTATATGACAGAGGTATTTATGATGACTCCCTGAAAGGAATGGGAACAACAATTGTAGCAGCTATCGTGAAAAATAACGAAGCATGTATCGCACATGTGGGTGACAGCAGAGCGTACATAATCCGCAACGATGCTATACATCAGCTGACAAAAGACCATTCCCTTGTTCAACAAATGCTCGATAAGGGTCAGATTACAAAAGAAGAATTCAATAACAATCCGATTAAAAACATCATAACCCGTGCTATTGGTGTTGATGAAGATATAGACATTGAATTTGACAGCATTGAATTAGGTGACGACGATGCTCTTCTGCTTTGCACTGACGGTCTGAGTGGTATTGTCAGCGAAGATCGTATACTGGAAATTTATCAAACTACAGAGTTTGATTCACTCGCTCAAAAATATATTGATGAAGCCAATAATAACGGCGGCAGTGATAATATAACGGTTGTCATTATGAAAGGGTAAGGTAAAGTTTTATGGAAAATTATGTAGGAAAGCGAATTGACGGCAGATATGAGATAATCGAAATAATCGGTGTCGGCGGTATGGCTGTTGTTTATAAAGCCTTCGACAATATCGATCACAGAATTGTTGCCATTAAGCTATTAAAAGATGAATTTCTTGCAAATGAGGATTTCAGACGCCGCTTTAAAAACGAATCAAAAGCTATAGCTGTTCTCTCTCACCCTAATATTGTTAAGGTTTTTGATGTCAGCTTCGGAAATATGATCCAATATATCGTAATGGAATATGTAGAAGGTATTTCACTTAAAGAATATATTGAACAGCAAGGAAAAATTAATCCGAGAGAAGCAATATATTATGTGACTCAGATTCTTCGTGCTCTGCAGCATGCACACGATAAAGGCATCGTACACAGAGATATCAAGCCGCAGAATATAATGCTTATTTCCGACGGTACAATTAAAGTAACTGATTTCGGCATTGCGCGTTTCAGCAGAAGCGAAACGAGAACTATGACAGACGGTGCCATAGGCTCAGTACATTACATCAGTCCTGAGCAGGCCAAGGGAAGTCACACCGATGCCAAAACCGACCTTTATTCTGTAGGTGTGATGTTATATGAAATGCTCACCGGTACTCTTCCTTTCCAGTCTGATAATGCGGTTTCTGTCGCTCTTATGCAGCTTCAGAATGATCCCGTAAAACCGCGAGCCATTAATCCCGATATACCGGTAGGTCTTGAGCAGATTATAATCAGAGCTATGCAAAAAAATCAAAGTGACAGATATCAGTCTGCTTCCGAAATTTTGAGAGACATCGAAGAATACAAAAGAAATCCGAACATAAAGTTTGATTATTCGTATTATACAGGAACTCAACCCGGACAAATCAAAGAAACAGATGAGGATGTTAAGATTGCTTCAGTTGTTACAAAAGCCGAAACGGTTATCAAGGATTTGGATCCGGATGATGATACAGATTTTGATGAAGATGATTCTGCAAAGAAAAAAACGATTGCCGTTCTTTGCGGCGTACTTGGAGCACTTGTTATTTTCGCTGTAGTTCTTATATCCATGTTTCTTCCTAACTCAAACAAAATCAGTGTGCCGAATGTCGTTGGTTTGAATTTTTACAGTCAGGTTATGAACCAGCCCGCTTATTCAAACTTTACCTTCGAACCAATTATTGACGATGAAAGTGATGCTGAGGCAGGTACTATTCTCAAACAGGATCCCTCATCAGGTAAGGTAAACAAAAATTCTACAATAACGATTTATATTTCCGATTCTTCAACAAAGGTCGAAGTACCCGATGTTTACGGCTATGAGTACGCATCAGCTGATGCAGTTATACGCGGAAAAGGTCTCGATACAACAGTTGTTAAGGAAAAAAGTGAAGATGCAGAAATCGGTACCGTAATAAGAACCTTCCCGGCAAAGGGTGAAATGGTTGCCGCCGGAACATTGATTACAATTTATGTTGCAACTAGCGAAGAAGTTGAGCCTGTTGAGGTTCCAAATCTCATTGGAATGACAATAGCGCAGGCGAGACAAGCCCTCTCCGAAGCCGGTCTTACTCTCGACACGACAAGAACGGAGTACAGAGGAAGTGCAGAACCTGCGGGCAAAATCATCGGACACGAATTTATCGGTGAAATGGTTTTACCGGGTACGAGAATCGCAGTTTATGTAAGTACAGGTAAAATTCCTGAAACTACTGAGGAAACAACCGAGGAAGAAGAAACCGAAGAAAAAACAACAAGAGAAAAGAAAACTACCCGTCCCACCACAACCAAACCTAAAACCACTAAACCAACAACCGTCAGCACTACTCAAGCTTCAACTAAACCTTCAAGTACAGTGCCTTCAACCACGGCACCTACCACTACACAGCCTTCAACTACAGCACCTACGACAACACAGCCTTCAACTACCGCTCCCACCACCGCACCGTCTACAGCTGCTCCGTCAACTACAGCTGTACAGACTCCGGACACGACCGGTGCAGAAGCTGTTAACGGTGATAATTGATGGTGTTAGAAGGAATAATCATCAAAGGTATTGGTGGTTTCTATTACGTAGAAACCACCAAAGGTGTTTTTGAATGTAAAGCCAAAGGTAAGTTCAGAAAGGATAAGATTTCTCCTCTTACAGGTGATCGTGTAACAATAACTGTCAGAGAAGACAAAGAAAACACAATCGATGAAATACACGAGAGAAAAAATAAACTTATTCGTCCACCGGTTGCCAATATTGATAAGCTTATGATCGTAGTTTCTGCTGCCAAGCCCGTTCCCAATTACTTGGTAATCGATAAAATGACGGTTCTCGCTGAAAAAAATAACATCGAGCCTGTTATCATTATTACAAAAACGGATCTTACCGATTATAAGGAATTATACGATACCTACCGCTCCACGGGATATAAGGTTTTTCTTTACTCCGATGTCGATAACCGTTCGATGTTAAATGTAATTAAGAAAGAGTTAAACGGGCATCTGACGGCTTTTACCGGTAATTCAGGTGTAGGTAAGTCAACACTTATAAACGCTCTGAATGACAGCTTAATGCTTGAAACAGGGGAGATAAGTGACAAACTTGGCAGAGGAAGACATACCACCAGGCAAGCAGAAATATTTCATATCGGAGAGGGAGCTGTAATCGATACAGCAGGTTTTTCAAGTATTGATTTTTCCAACGATAATGCAATTTTTTCTGATGAGCTTGAATGCTATTTTAATGAGTTTGCAGAGCATATCGGTGAATGTAAATTTACCGGCTGTGCACATTTGGGAGAAAAAGGCTGCAAAATATGTGAGTTGGTTGACAGCGGTGAATTAAGCCGTAACAGATATAACAGTTATGTTACTTTATATAACGAACAAAAAGGACTTAAACGGTGGAATTTATAATATTTTCACATTTTTCATTTCTTTCCGTATAATACTAATAGATTGTATTTCAATCATACGGAAGGGGATGATGGCATGGCGAAATACCGTCCATGTTCAAAAGGACTTGTCTTTACTGCTTTTGGCGCCGGTATAATACTCGCTTTGTGTATTCCGGTTAAGGTTATGCTTTTCATCCTTGCTTTAATGCTCATCGTTTCAGGAATAACCTGTTTTTTCAGATAAACAACAGGCATTTTTGTTTGGAGGTAAAGTATATGAAGGTAGTAGTTGTAAGGAGTCCCGGAATACTTAAAAACATCTTAAAGATAATTTTTAATATTAAAGAAAGTTAAAACACGAAAAAAGCAGGCGGTTTTAACCGCCTGCTTTTTTCGTGGAATCGTAAAGAAATGGAAAAACATGTTGAAATCGAAAGAAGTATCATAAAAAAATATCGCAAAGAGATATGGAAACGGTTCATAGCAGCTATAAACGAATACGAGATGATAAAACCCGGTGACAAAATCGCTGTTTGTATTTCCGGCGGTAAAGATTCCATGCTTTTAGCAAAATGTATTCAGCATCTTCAGAAGCACAGCGATTTTCCTTTTGAAGCAAAATATCTTGTTCTTGATCCCGGATATTCATATGAAAACAGGCAGCAAATTATTAATAACGCCAAAACACTTGACATTCCGATAGAAATATTTGAAGCAAATATTTTCGGATATGTTGTTGATGTTGAAAATTCTCCGTGTTATCTGTGTGCTCGCATGAGAAGGGGACATCTTTATAAAAACGCACAAAAAATGGGATGCAATAAAATTGCTTTAGGACATCATTTTGACGATGTGATCGAAACTATCCTGTTAAGCATGATATACGGTGCAGAAATTAAAACCATGATGCCTAAACTACACAGTACAAATTTTGAAGGTATGGAGCTTATCAGACCTCTTTATATGGTACGTGAATCAGATATAAAGGCTTGGACAAGATATAACAATCTGACTTTTTTACAGTGTGCCTGCAAATTTACGGAAGCATCAGAATACAATCAATCTGATATGGAATTAATGTCGAAGCGTAAAGAAATGAAAGAGCTGATATCCTCATTCAGGAAAATCAACTCTAACATTGAAATGAATATATTCAGAAGTGTTCATAACGTAAACCTTGAAACAGTTATCGGTTACCGTAAAGGGGACTTTAAATACAATTTTCTTGACGATTATGATAGCCGTGTTTAACTAACACTGTAAAGATTGTTTTTATAAAAATCACAAAGTTCATCAACTCTGTGCTCTAAAAATTCCATCATATCATTATACATATTCGGATTGTTGGACTGAATATACCACTTAATTACACCGACAAAGGCACCCGAATAAAATACGGACGATATTTCTATTCTGTGCATAGGAGCTGATAAAACAGAATTAAGCTTCCTTGTACAGAAATTGTTTATCGCATTATCAAACGATGAAAGAAACGCAACGGAGGTTTTTTCAATACATGCAGAAGTGAACAGGGGACGGTTATCGTCAATAAATTCAAGAATACATGATACGAAATGCATAATATTGCTTTTTATTATTTCAGGTGATGATCCGTGCTTCAATGAATCAAAGGATATCGTGCTGAGCATCGAATCAAAACAAAAATTCAAAAATTCAAATTTGTCATTGAAATGCTTATAAAATGTAGCTCTGTGCACACCTGAGGCTTCACAAATTTCCATAACCGATACGTCATCGAAGCTCTTTTCACTCAAAAGAACAATCATCCCGTTTATCAGCTGATTATATGTTCTTGTAACCCTTATATCATTTTTTTCAATATTTCTCATTTTAACCTCACTGCATTTCTTCGCCTTCATAGATATTTGACTTGATGTCGTCAATAATATCCTTTAATTTAATTAATCTATTTTTAGTTAGTTTTTCAAATGTAGGATTGTTATAAAATAATCTGTTTGAAAGACTTTTTTCTTTGTCTTTGATTTTTTTATCATACACAAAAAACTTTTCGATATCTTCTGCAAGATCATCAATCTGATATTTAAGCTGAGTAAGCTTGTCGGTTTGCTTGACAACAACATTCTGTATGATTGTATATTTGTTTTCAAAAGAGGATTTAATAATAGACAGTTCCTCAGAAAGAGTTTTAGTAAGGCTATTGATTTTGACCTGTAGTTTCCTTACATCGAGGGCTTTTCTTACAGCGTTAATCAGATCGATAACGAAAATCAATAAAACTAATACTAAAATAATATTAAGATATGAGCCTTCGATTTTATTGTAAAGATTATCAACAGCAGGGTGTATGGTTTTTACAAAAATAATAGAAATTACGCCCCAATACAAGGTGTGTTTAAGGCAGATACGCCCCCCGATATTTAAAAATTCATATGTGTAATCCCACCAACGGGCACTGAATAGTTTTTCCATTACATAACTCGTAATATATTCAACAATGTCACAAAGTATTATACCGAGGACAAAAACTGCAAGAGCATTATCTCTGAAAGGATTATATATAAGAATGATAAGCACGAGCGCCGCTGTACCGTAAATAGGACACATCGGACCGGTAAGGAAGCCTCGGTTAATAAAACGTTTTTCACCAATAGAACAGTACAGAGATTCAAGACACCATCCGGCAGCACTGTAAAAAAAGAACAATAAAATATATTTAGTCAACATTTCCATAATCAAATTCCTTCAACATCGGACAAAAATTTATTTTTATACTTTTCATTTAATGAATACATCATTTCTCTGGTAGCACAGTATTTATCCGCGAAAATTATTACGTAGCCCTCTTTGTATTTCGGAAGCTTAACCGTCAAAGGCCACATATGCTTAATAATCGCGTCATATTCTGTTTTATTCAGTAAAGGACATAATTCTTTAGCATTCATAGCTGCAAGCTTAGGATGCTTATATCCGTGCAACCTGTGCCATTTACCGGTAACACCGTCACGCCAATCATAATAAACCAAATCATGTAATATACCTGCACGTGCCGTCGATTTATAATCCCAACCGAATTTTTTGCTGATTTTATAGCCAATATAAGCCACACTTACTATGTGCTGCAGACGATCGATTTCAAGATGCTGTTCGTATTGCTTCATCGAAAGAACTTCCTCGCTTGCAAGCAAATCATCAACAACATCATAAAAACCGTCAGAATTTTCACGAGAAAGCTTATATGTTTTCAAATATTCTTTATATAAATAATTCATCTGTTTTCCCCGCAATTATTTAATATATATTCGGCAACTGAATCATTATCGTTATCTCCGATTACATCAGTAGCAAAAGCTTTAAGCTCACTGCAGGCATTTTCCACCGCATAAGCTTCATCAGCAGCTTTAAACATTTCGATATCATTAAGATTGTCACCGAAAACGACTACTCTGTCTGCTCCTGTAATACTTTTCACCTCAAGCATTGCTGAAGCTTTAGAAACGCTCTCAGCAAATATTTCGAGAAAAAAACAATCTGTGTAATTATCCCGGTAAAAAACGCAGGAAATTCCGCTTATATTTTTTAATTCATTGTATAACGGAAAGAGTTTATCGTATGTATCAAGAGTAACAATATATATTACCTCACTTTTTCCCTCGTCAGTAAAAACAGGGGAGTAGACAAATCTTTTCCCCGAAGCTTCCGTTCTTTTTTTTACATATTTCATTTGATTGGGATTAGAAGTGTCGTAATATTCAATTTCGAGATAATTTTTCTTTTGACGGTAAACAAGCGGCAGTATTTCATATTTTTTGTAAACAGAAAACACTTTTTTAATGCTCTCATTTTTTATGGAATGTGAAGATATTATTTCATTTTTTACAGGATCATAAATCATAACGCCATTCATAAGAATCAAAGGAAGATTGATATTTACATCCTTGAACATCTGCAGTACAGTAGCAAAGGTTCTTGCCGTAGCTACTGTAAAGAAAGCACCGTTATCTATTGCCTTGATAAGCATGTGCTTTGATTTATCCGATAAAACCGCATTACTGTTTAAAAATGTTCCGTCAAGATCAGTAATATATAATGTCTTCATTGTTATTCACTTTCATTATTTTTTATTGTATTATACCACTTTGATATCTGATTGACAATATAATTAATAAAATTTTTAATGTAGTGATTTTTTTGAATAAAAATCTATTGAAAAATCGTATTGAAGAGTGTATAATGTATTAAATATTCTTTGTAGCGGAAAGAAAGGGAACACCTTGAAATCGGCTACATATTTTAAGAGGAGACATATTATGTTAGGCAAATTTGTCAAAGTAAGAGTAACGTCTCCGATGTATTCCTATAATAAACGTTTCGGTTTTAAGTACAAGCTTAATTACGGAATAATGGAAGGACACAAAACAAAGAAAAATACGGTCCAATTTGCTTATATTATGGGTATTAACCACCCTGTAAGAAATTTTGACGGCCGTGTAATTGCAGTTGTCAGACGTCATGGCGGAAAAGGAATTGTTTGGGTAGTTGCACCAAAAAGCACACGTTTTATCGTCAATGATATCAAAGATGCTATCAGTTTTGGTGAGGGAAGCGTCGGATACAATATCGAATGTTTATACGAAAGCTCATGCGGAGCAGTTATATACCGAGATGATACGGACGGTAAAAAATTTCTGTTGATTCGCAATAAAAGGAGTGCGCATTGGGGCTTTCCTAAGGGTCACATTGAACCCGGTGAAACTAACGAAGAAACTGCCGTCAGAGAGGTTTTGGAAGAAACCGGTGTAAAGATAGAGATAATTCCGGGATTTGTAAAAAATTCTGAATACAGCATTCAAGGTAAGATCGAAAAATCTGTCTCTATTTTTCTTGCCAAAACCAACCAGTGCGATTATAAATTACAGGAAGAGGAAATTGAAGAATGCGGTTGGTACAGTTTCGACGAATCGCTCAGGGTTCTTAACTACGAAAACGATAAAAACATACTTAACGATGCAATGGATTTTATTAACAATAACAATTTATAAGGAGACGTATAATGTCAGAAACAATTGCCGAATATCTTGTAAATTCACTCGGCGATAAATTTTCAGCTGAGTTTATTGCTTTTTTTGTATCGATGTTGCCCATTCTCGAACTCAGAGGCGGCCTTATTGCTGCTAAACTGATGGGTATAGAGTTTTTTAAAGCGTTTGCAATATGTTATATCGGAAACATGTTACCGATACCTTTTATACTTTTATTTATCAGAAAAATTTTTAATTATCTTAAAAAAATTCCGAGAATTGAAGCTATTATTGAAAAGCTTGAAGCAAGATCTTTGAGAAAAGCGGACAACGTAAAGAAATACCGACTTTTGGGCTTATTCATTTTTGTCGGCATACCGCTTCCGGGTACAGGCGCATGGACCGGCGCACTTATTGCGGATTTGCTTGACATCAGAATTAAACACTCTTTACCGGTAATAGCTTTAGGTGTACTTTTAGCCGGTATCATTATTTCAATTCTTTCTTACGGTTTATTAGGTCTCTTAGGTTTTTAACCGTATCAAAATTAAAACAAAAACAGATGTATTAATGTTCTTTTCTGAAATACATCTGTTTTATTTTTTTACAATCTGAAATATTTCGATATATACAGGATAAATTAAAATTTACGTGGATTGAGAAATCAATAATTCCCACTCTTCCATTTTTTCGATAAGAAAACACTCTGTTTCATCAATTTCCTGCTGAATTTCGGTTAATCTGACATAATCCGACAAATTATCAGGCTTATTAATTTCTGCGTTCAGTTCTGCTAATTTTGTTTCATAAGCAGATATTTCTTCTTCAGCTTTTTTTATTAATCTTTCCCTTTTCGCTTTTTCTTTGGCGGGGGTTGTATATGTTTTTTTGAGTTTGCTTGGGGTATTTTTACTTTCATCAGAAGTTGGGGAGAGTGGTTTGCATTTTTTGTCATCCATATACTCTTCATATCCGTATTTATACCATTTTGTCAAACCATTTTCAAATGACAGAATATGATCCGCTACTTTTTTTATGAAATATCTGTCATGCGAAACAAAAAGAAGCGTTCCCTCATAATCTGAAAGCATATTTTCAAGTGTTTCTTTGCCCAATATATCCATATGATTTGTAGGTTCATCAAGAATAAGAAAATTAGGTTTTCTTTTAAATATTTTGCAAAGAGCCAATCGCACTCTTTCGCCGCCTGAAAGCATATCGATGGTTTTAAAGACGTCATCTCCCGTAAATAAAAAGGCGCCCAATGAACATCTTGCCTCATAGGATGTCAAATTCGGAAAAGAAGTCATAAAATCTTCTAATACAGTCGATTTGCTGACATATTGAGCCATTTGCTGATCGAAATAACCTATTTTTACGTTTCCGCCAATTAAAAATTCTCCGCCCAAAGAGGGGATAATACCGACCAAAGTTTTCAACAGGGTGGATTTACCTAATCCGTTTCCTCCCATAATTCCTACATGTTGTCCTCTTTCAATATCAAAGCTTACATCAGAAAGTATTTTATCATACCCGATTTTTAAATTTCTGACAGTGAGTACATCCTTTACACTTCTTATTTCAGGCTCAAACTCAGCTTTAAATGTTTTGCTGTCGTACATCTCAGGAGCTTCGTATATCTCCATTCTTTCCAAATATTTGATTTTCGACTGAGCCATCGCAGCTTTGTTTGCTTTATATCTGAATCTTTCGATTGTTTCATTTAGCTTAGCGATTTCTTTTTGCTGTTCCTCATACATCTTTGCCTGCTGTATTCGGACAAGCTTCTTCTGTTCAGTGAAATCAGTATAGTTTCCGGGATATCTGTTAGTTTTCCCATGCTCAATTTCATAAATTACATTTACCGTTTTATCCAAAAACATTCGATCATGCGACACAATTACAACAGCTTTTTTATATGATGCGATGTATTCTTCAAGCCATGTGACTGCTTCAACATCAAGATGATTAGTTGGCTCATCAAGCAACAGCAAATCGGGCTTTGAAAGCAACAACTTCAAAAATGCAATTTTTGTTCTTTGCCCACCGGAAAAATCCGATAGCGGCTTAAATTTTTCTTCATCAGAAAACCCGAATTTTTTTATGGCAGACTCATATTCTTTTTCAAAATAAAAGCCACCAAGATTAGTGAAATAGTCAAGCTTAGAAGTATATTCAGATATTATATTCTCCGAAGCATTGTTTTCCATACTAATACTCAGATCATCCAATTCTTTTCTTAAATGAATTAACTCGCTGTACGCACTGCGAATCTCTTCTATCATAGTAATATTGTTATCATCGAAAGCCATCTGTGACATAGAACCTATAACCGGCTTACCCGAAACAATATGATAACTTTCAATCTCAGGATTATCCTTTGAAATAGAAAGTTCTCCGCCTAACAGACGAAGTAATGTTGTTTTACCGCAACCGTTTCTTCCGACAATTCCAATTTTACTTTGTGTGTTAATTTCTATATTTACTTTTTTTAAAATCGGTTGCCCGGATAAATCCACAACGCCGTTTTGAATTCTGATTTGCATTATAATCTTTCCTTAAATTTGATTTCCGGAAAATTATATCATAGTTTAATATAAAATACAATCATTATAAAAAGTTAAATAATTTTTGATAGGTGAGTATATTTGTTCATATTCACTATCAACTATACAAAATCAATATTGAATGTTAGGTGTTTATTTTGAAAGAAAATTCTATATTATATCGTATTTTTCGTTTACGCCTTGAAGCTGGATTCACTCAAGAGGAGTTAGGTAAAATTTTAGGCATGTCACGTGTTATGTATAACAAATTAGAGAACGGCAAAACAATTTTACATGTTCATCACGTTATTATCTTGTCAATATTTTATGGTGTTACTTCAGATTATATTTTAGGTCTTTCTGATATCCGGAGTGTAACCACGTGATTACTTCTGCAGGTGTTCATTCGAAGTTACATACCTGGTTTGTTACTGCGCTTTTACTTTTAATAATTGAGGTGAAATAATGGATTATATACATTCAGTTTTATCAGAGATTTTTTACGGTGTGCCTGTACCCGTTTTAATTGTATTTATTTTATTGTTTCTTGTTTTGTGTTATCTTGTAGCTAATGATATTGTTAATAGATTTAATAACTAAAGCTCCTCAGATGAGGAGCTATTTTTTATATCTTGATTATGTCGGGTGCTTGGTTTGTTTGAATTTCTATTTCTAATGCTTTCATTATTTTTTCTTTCAGCTCTCCTATACCGTGTGTTCTGAGGAGTTTATATCCCGTCTGTTTGTAAAGTGCTTCGATAAATTCATCTCTCTTCTTCTGTGCTTCGTTATGTGTGTTATCGTCAAGTTCTATCAGAAGGATTATCTGTAAGTTCTCAGGTTTTGCTAAAACGAAGTCTACATGTTTTTTATTGACTTTATTAAAATATGTCTGCCATTCAGAACGGTCTTTTGATGTTACTTCCACTAAGT
Source organism: Clostridia bacterium (assembly GCA_017397845.1). Lineage (GTDB taxonomy): Bacteria > Bacillota > Clostridia > Oscillospirales > Acutalibacteraceae > UBA6857. Next base: position 149,953 of record JAFQHU010000003.1, on the reverse strand, counting down.
CGGCTACTCTTATCTTCGCTAGAACGGTATAGCCCAGTTCATCAGCTACGGGTTTCAGTCTCTTATAGAAGCTCCATTCGTTTTTAGTAAGAAGAAACTTCTTTTTGTATGGTAGTTTTATTTCTTCTTTTAGTTCTATATCTATATCTTTTTTCTGTTCAAGTATTTCGTTTGTTTTATATGTTTTCAGTTTATATGTTTTAGATGGTTTGTTTTTGATTTTGTAAACGATTAGATAACCGATTACTATTACATAACTGAGTATCATTAATAGTGTTGTAATGCTTATTCCGTCCATATTTTTCTCCTTATTTTTTGTTTATAGGTTTTGGCTCGTCTGTGATTCCAATTATGTAATCTGCTGATACATTTAAAATTTTGCAAATTGGATTCAAGTATGTTATCGGCATTACGTTGATTCCTTTTTCATATCTTGCATATTGTTGTTGCTTAATATTTAATTTCTCTGCCATTTCTTTTTGGGTAATACTTCTGCAGTCTCTTATCCAGGCTATTCTTTCGTTATAATACATAATTTTCACCTCGGATAAAATTTTATCATTTACAACAAATTTGTTGTTGACATTTGAACTAATGTGTTGTATTATAGTTTCAACAACAGATATGTTGTATCTCATAAGAAAGGAGTATTTAAAAATGCCTGAAAACAAAGAAGTATTAGTTTCTTGCTACCGTGAGAAGCGTCATTCAGAAAAGAAGGGCACAGATTATGAAGTCCTTGTTCTTATCTTTGAAAATGGGTACAAGATGGATGTGTTCCTTAACAATGAGCAGCAGTTTATTATCGGCTCTGTCGTACCTCTTATTAACTAACTGATTCATCACCATTTTAAAACTTTCTAAAGAGGGGAGTACATCGTATGGAACTATTAAAAAAATTTACTTGTTTAGTTGCCTGCTTTGTAGTCCTCTCGTCTTCTTTTATGGTTGGTTATGCGGTGGATGACGGTATATTTGAGCCTATTATTACTCGTGATGATTTGCTTGATATGGGCTATGTAGAAGATGAAAACGGAGACCTTGTTTTATTTGATGAAAATAATTGGTGGGATTCAATCAGTCTTTTCAGTTCTTCTACTAAAAATTTTCCTTATTTTAACCCTGTTAAAGATATTCCTTGGTCTACTTTTCCCGACTATATAAAGGATATTGTTTATATGGACACTTCTGATTTATCTAAGTATGAAGGTTCTTTTAATGTTCCTTTTGTTTCTGCAGTTGTTGTTTCTCAAACTACTGTTCAGATTTTTGTTGGTGTTAATGTAGGTTGGGGTTGGCTTAACGATTCAAGTATTTCTTTAGGTATTTGGTCTTTGCCTAATTTTTCTGCTATTTCTTCTTCCAGTTGTCTTTATCGTTTATCTTGGAGTTATTCTGATGATAGTGTTGTAGCTGATTGGGTTGAGTATTCTCCTCAGACATTCGGTAATAAAGGTAATCTTAATCGTATGCTTAATTATTATTTTAATGATGCTTCTGTTCTTGATATTTACGGTTACGGTGCAAACGGTGTACGTTATCCTTATGTATATGATGCTGAAGATGATACTGTTCGCTCTCTTTCATCTTATTCTGTTCTTTATAATTCAAGTAATAATAATCTTGCTTGTAATTTCTCTTTTAATTCTCGAGGTTTTGCAAGTCGTATTTTTGTAACAAGTCAGAGTTCTTTATTTCCTTATATTTATTTTGATTCTTTTACTCCACCTACAGAAGAGGAGTTACTTCAGCAGGAGCAGAATAATCTTCTTGATAAGCAAAATGGTATATTAGATGAGCTTCTCGAGGAATTTCGTTCTTCAGGTGAATCTGATTTAACTACTTTACCCGGTGAAGCTCTTGAAGATTATAATAAAGCTGAGTCTGATTTGGTTGATGAATATAACCCTGATGACCTTGAAGATGATTTAGATATTGATTTTGATAATTCATCATTAGAATTCGTTTGGGATTTAGTTGATGATTTTATTACAGCTGATAATACCGTTTTTACTTTGTTCGTATCTATTCTATCTTTAGGTATTATAGCATTGATTCTCGGAAGGTAGGTATTTTATGGCTTTTATAACTGAATTTATAGATTTCTTTGTATCTACACTTACGTCTATTTGGAATTTTGTAACTGGTTTAATTGATAGTTTTATTCTGTTTTTTAAGTATATCGGTTTTGCCTTGTCTACCTCAATTAAGCTGATTTATTTAATGCCTTCCTGGCTTCAGGTATTCGGCATTATTACTCTGACGGTTTCTGTGCTTTATCTTCTTGTTGGCCGTTCTACAGGAGGACAGAAAGAATGAATACATTTAGTGTTGATATTACAAATGGATTACAGTCTGTGCTTAATCTGATTCTTCAGGTATTTGAGTATTCATTTGATTTTATGCGTGGTATTGAATTTTTTGGTACTAATTTATTGAATTTTACTGTTACCATATTTCTTTTAGGTGTTGTTATTCCTATTGTGTTTACTCTTGTTCGTTCTGAAGCTGTTTCTCGTTATTATATTCGTGAGTCACGAAATAGAAGAAATCGTTCTAATTCTTCTAATGGTTCGAAAGGGGAGTAATATGAAAAAATTCTCTGTTTTGTTATTTATTTTATGTCTGACCGTGCTGATGAGCTTTCATGCTTCGGCTCTCACCGTGTCTGATACTTATTCAGATGTAGTTTCTACATCTTCCCAAGCTGTTAACTTGGTTAACTATGCAGCTAACTTTGAAAGCTTCATTGACTCTGATTTTGTTATTTTTTGTGATGTACAGTATAGCTATTATATTGTTTGGGGTGAGCTTGAAAATAATAACGGTATTTTGTCCGGTACTGATGTAGAGTATATCCATTATTATCGAACTGATAATTATAATTCATATACTTATCAATACGGTACTGAAGTTTCTTTCGGTCTTAACCCTGATAACCTTTGTACCTCTAATATTGAAAATTTCGGCTTCAGGTCCTCAGTTTATGAGACTTTTAAGCTTAATGATAATGTAAATAAATCACTTATATTTATACTTGCATTTCTATTTGTGATTATGATTACAAGATTAAGGAGAGATTAAAATGGTTAATTTAGTTGATTTCTTAATTGAAAATATATCTTTTGAGCACGGTACCGAAGTAGCTGCTATAATGCTCGGTATTTTATGGATGGTCTTTTATGATTTTTATCATTTGTTTTTTTCTGCCGTGCTTTCTTGGTTTAAAAAGTAATTACTTTAATAAATTGCCCGAAAGGAGATTGCTATGGAAGGAGTTGCTAATGGTATGAGTTCTGTCATCGAAGTTGTTGGTCAGCTTTTTACCCAGATGGGTGAGGTTGTATCTACTATGACCGCCGAAGGTAACGGTATTATGCTTATTCCTGTGGGAATTTTTGTAGCTGGTGCTGCTATCGGTCTTGCGTCTCGTCTTATTGGTCGCTAACTACATAAGCGTAAGCCCCACAGAATTGTGGGGCTTCGCTTGATAGGAGGTAAATTTATGTTATTTTCAGATGTTTTTGAGATGATTATTGAAATAGTTCATCTTGATTTTATGATATATATTTTTGGTGCTTTTGCTATGTTTGGAATTATGTTGTTACTTCGTAAGTTAATTTTTCATAAGGGGATTTAATTATGATAACTTGTTATTTTGGTGTTCCTCGTGTTGGTAAAACTACGCTTCTTGCTAAATTTGCTGTTAGGGAATTAAAAAAATTCGTAAAGGTAAAAGTAAGTATCTTCATGTATATACTAATTTTTCGTGTAAAGGATGCGAAAAGATAGATTTTAGTGATTTATCTAAGTATAAGTTTCCGTATAGTCTTGTGTTATTAGATGAGCTCGCTATGGATGCTGATAACCGTAATTTTAAATCATTTTCTCCTGAAGTCCGTAATCTGTTTATCCTTCATGGTCATATTTTTATGGATATCATTTACGCTACCCAGGCTTATGATATGGTTGATTCTAAAATCCGTAATCTGACTCATGATTTATGGTATATGTCTCGTTCTGTAGTTCCTCTGCTTACTGAGTTTACTTTTGCTCGTCGCATATACCGTAAAATTAATATTAATGAACATACTTCAGAGCTTTCTATGGGATACCGTTTCTGTAATTTTCTTGAAGCTCTCTTTGTAAGTAATTCAAAAATTGTTTTCAGAAGATTATATTATAAGTATTTTGACAGTTATGAAGAGGGTGTTTTGTCTGTTAGACCTGAATTTCTTTCAGAGCTTTGGTCAGAGCCTATTGAGAAGGTTAATATATTAGATTGGCTTAATACGGCCGTAGCTGAGCCTATTAAGAGCTTTTATCACAGAAAGCAAGAAGAACAGGCTGAGCTTGAAGAAGTCATAGAACAGGCGGAGAGCCTTCAGAACGGCAATCCTGATAAGTTTTATGACTTGGATATAGTTGATGAGTAAACTATCCCTTTCTTTCGGTAATTCCTGTTAAGTCGTATTAAGGAATGATGTCACAGGGGAGTGTATGTAAAGTTTTTTCTCGGCTGCAACTTGCTTCTGAAGATATTTCTAAAGCGGAAAAAAGTTTACAGATACCCCTTGACTTCATTACTTTGCGACTATAATACCGAAACGAATGAAAGGGTGTTATATAAATTTAATTTACCTTTGACCTGGCTTTGCTTTTCCAGACGGTAGGGGAGAAGCGGTCAGGTGGGCAGCACTACGACAACTGCCCACCGTGGTCGTTGGTCATTGGTCAAAAAAGGAGAGTTTTAAAATGGCTGCAGCAAAAACAAAAGACACAAGAGGTAGAAATTTTGCCACTGAAGTTTGGATTGATTCAGCTCCGCCTAACTGGCAGAGTAAAGCAGGGGAGTTAAAGATACCTTGTTTTATTTCACCTTGCCACGATAAGGATTTAAAGGATGATGGTATCGGTTTTAAAAAAGCTCATTGGCATGTTATGCTGATGTTTGAGGGTAAGAAGTCAGAAGAGCAGGTCAGGGAGCTTTGTCAGACCTTCGGTGGTGTTGGTTTGGAGAAGATCCAAAGCCTACGAGCTTACGCCCGTTATCTTTGTCATCTTGATGAAGGTGATGATAAAGCTCATTACAGCCCTGAAGATGTTATTTCTTTGGGTGGTGCCGATTACTATACTGTAATTGATTTACCTGAAGAAAAGTATGTTCATATTGCTGAAATAATGGAATTCTGTATTGAAAATGAAATCACTTCATTTAGTGAGCTTTCTATGTATGCTGTCGTTCATCGTAAGGATTGGTTTAGGATTCTTGTTGATAAGAACACTACATATCTTCGTGAGTTCCTTAAGTCTCGCCATTATGATAAGGTAAATAATTCTATTATGCGTATTGATGATAAAGGTAATCTTTTACCTTATCCTGTAGACCGCAGAACCGGAGAAGCTTTAAATGAGTAAGGATGATATTTATAATGCATTATGCGCTGTATTCTTTAATGAAGAAATACGCCTTGAAAATGCTGTGCGTGACATTGAGTACCGTATGTGGCAACGTGGCGCAGATGCCAATGTTATAATCGAGCTCATTCAAGCTCAGGCTCGTTTTGATTATTTTCGTACATATATTCTTGATGTACTCAGATTTTTAAATAATTTTGATAGGTGATGTTATGGAAAATGTTGTAATTTGTTTAGTTTTTATTTTTGGATTGTGCATTTGTTATTTATTTTTTCCTATGATTAAAAGGTGAGTGTATTGTGTAACATTTACTATCAACTATACAAAATCAATATTTTATATAGTAAAGGGGACAATTAAAAATATTATCCCATAGGTTATGGCAAACATTGCACACCTCAGTCAATTTGATAGCTAAATCTATATTTCATAAGTATCATAAAAATTACATTTATACGAGCTTTACCTATTAGTGTATAAATATATTATGATCAAGAAAAACATTTAAACAGTTAATTTGTTTACAAAAAGATTAAAGAATTAATTATTTTAAATTACGGTTTTATATTAAATAGAATTCTTTTTATCGATAATGCATCATAAAAAGAATTTCAATTAAATGTAAGTTTTTAGTTTATTAAGTCTTGACAAAACAACTGAAAATTTTGTATAGTTGAAATGTAATCTAATTAAAGTTTTAGGAGTATAAATATGGCAGATTATATAGACAGAACATTATTGCCGGATCTTGTTAACGAATACATCAGCGAGCTAAGCATTGTTAAAGGCAGGAGCAGTCAAACGGTTAATGAGTATCTTTCTGATTTAAGATTGTTTTTCAGATTTCTTGTTTCAAAAAAGAAAAGTCTCCAATCCCCCGATGAATTAGAAAAAAATTACGACATGTCATACATTGGAGTGGATTTTATATCAGAAATTACTTTAAAGGATGTAAATGAATTTTTGATTTATTGCGCAAGTGACAGATCAAATAACACAACAACGAGATCCAGAAAAGCTTCATCCATCAGAGGTTTTTTCAGATATGTTGCCGATAAAATGCATTACATAGCATCAAACCCGGTTTCTCAATTAGAGGTTGCAAAAAAAAAGAAAGAACTCCCCCGTTATCTTACACTTGATGAAAGCATTAAGCTTCTTGACAGCGTCCAAGGCCCCAATAAAACACGTGACTATTGTATACTTACTTTATTTCTGAATTGCGGCCTCAGATTGGCCGAGTTGGTCGGACTCAATGTAAGAGATATTAATTTATCCGAAAAGACAATGATCGTTACAGGAAAAGGCAATAAGCAACGTAAAATTTACCTTAATAAAGCATGCGTCGATGCCTTGGAAGCTTATCTTGAAATCAGGCCTAAAGACCGGCTTAAAGGCGACGACAGAAACGCTCTTTTTATCAGTCGTCTTAACAAAAGAATCGGCAGACAGGCGGTTCAATTGATGGTTTATCACTATCTTGAGGTTATAGGTCTGGATGGTCAGCATTATTCCTGTCATAAACTGAGACATACTGCAGCTACGCTTATGTATCAGCACGGTAATGTGGATGTTTTAGTTCTGAAAGAAATGCTTGGACATGAAGCAATTGCAACTACCGAAATATATACTCATTTAGAAAACAAGCAATTACGCGAGGCAGCAAAAAGAAATCCATTGAGCAAAGAATTCAATGAATCAGAAACTGAATAACTGCGAGAAATTTCTGACCAAAAAACATTCAACTGCTATTGATACTGATAAAAGAATTCCGATGACAAAAAGTCTGATAGGATAGGTATTATCCTTTCTTTCTTTGTTATATTCCCCTCTCATGCATTCTTTAACATGCATAGAGTTTTTTATACAGAAATATGTGAGCATCAGCATTACTAATAATATTAAATATTTGCCGGGAAAGAAAACCAAACAACAGTATTCAATCCCCTTTAAGCCGTAATTTGAATAAAGAAAAGCATTTATCAATCCTATGCTCAAGGTTTTAAAAAACGTCATAAGTAAAATAAACACATAACCTAAAGAGCTCGTTCCGAATACTGTCATTATTATAAAATACACAGCATGCAGAACCATTATACCGGAAAAAATTTCGAAAGCTGAACCCGTCGTCATAAAAGACAGAGATTCCGAAAAAAGTTTTTTTATCTCAGCGTTAAAATATTCTTCAGATAACAAATAAAAAGCCGACCCGATTATTAAAGAAACCGCAATCACAGCAAAGCTGATTAACTGAATTTTATCTTTAAAAAAAGTATTTCTTTTATTAGCTTCAGATGTTATTACGCCGCTGAATTTCATTTCATCACCTTTATTTAAGTTTTATATTTACCGCTACTATTCCGCCTACAGCCGAAAAAATCAAAGCTGCTATTATAGAAATAATCAAATTATAATCTATATCAAATTTGTTCAAAATAATAGATAAAATACAAATTATCAATAAAAACGGTAAAGCACTAAGCATACCACAGATTATACCTTTTTTTCTTTCTTTAAAACCGGCAACGAAACCTGAAGCAAAGGAAGAAACCGACAGATATCCGAGAGAAACGTAAAATAGTTTTTCTTTACCTATATCCGAACAAACTGCTATTATTGAAATAATTACAAACACAAATAAATATATAATCAGATTAATTATCTGAAGCTTAACAAAGCTTTTTGCTTTATTATTTATCTTTTTATTATGCATAGAAAAACTCCTCTCATATTCACAGTTAATGAATATGAGAGGAGTTGATTTCTTATGACAATCAATCGAGATTTTTCTTTTCTTTTGCAGCCTTCTTTTCTTCCTTAGCTTTAATAGCGGCGGCTTTTGCAGCTTCTCTTTCAGCCTGCATTCTTTCGGTTGCGGTGTTATTGATCTGAACGGCCCAACGCTTAATCATCATTCTGTTTCTGTCAGCACCGGTTTCAATAATAAGAGAATCTTCTTTTGTGGTTACAACTTTACCGCAGATACCCCCGATTGTGGTGATTTCGTCACCGACCTCAACTGCATCGCGCATTGCCTGTTCTTCCTTTTGTCTCTTTTTCTGAGGACGGATCATAAGGAAGTACATAATCGCAAACATTGCAACGAGCATGATGATCATTGAGCTTGATGAGCCACCCTGTGCGGTTGTAGCAGTTAAAAAATTCATTTTTTTGGTTCCTCCAATAATTAAAAATACTATAAAATTATAACAGATAATATCTTAAAAATCAATAGTTTTCTGCAAGTTTAGTTAATTCACGAAAACTGTTCCAAATTTTCAGTCAAAAGTCTTTTTCTAATAAGCGTATAAGAAGTATCCTCAACCCTTTTTTTGATTTCATCGGCCAAAAGCGATGGATTGATGTTTGTTGAACTTCCTGCGGGAAGAATTATGCTTAGTTTAACTCTTTCGCCGTAGTGTGAAACAGTATATTCTTTTATGAATTCAATAAGATTGATATCCTTCAAAACCTTATGTCTGCCTTTTTTTCCAAGTTTCTGCACGATCAGTTCATCCTTCGAAAGAATATCTTTTACAAGCTCTGCGACATATTCTGCATTATTTTTGCAATCAAATAAAATATCGAACTCACCGTAGACGATTTTCTTAGGATCAAAAACAGGCTCAGAAACATTAATTATTTCAATTCCGGGAGGCATATTGTCTTTCAGCATCGAAAAAATTTCTTCATTTGTACTGTCCCCTTCTATGCGCATGTCCATACTTTCACATAAGCTTTCCATACCAAGTGATAAGGGCAGTGCAAAAGTAATATAAGGATGCGGATTATATCCTTCAGTATACCAAAGAGGCACCTTTGCACGTCTCAGAGCTCTGGTCATGGCACGCATCAGATCAAGATGAGAAACATAACGGCTCATGCCCATTTTTTTAAACCATACTCTTACACAACGCATCGCATTTACCTCCGTTCAGCATATTTGTACCGCAACCTGCACATTTAATTTTACAGTGAGGAGTTGTTTCGTTTTTATAAGCTTTTTCGCTTTCTTTAATCAGAAATTCCTTTCTTATTCCGTAATCAAGATGATCCCAGGGTAAAATCTCATTATAATCCCTCTTTCTGCTTGAATAGAAGAGAGGATCTACACCACACTTTTCAAAGGCTTCAAGCCAGACATCAAATAAAAAGTTATCATCCCATGAATCAAATTTACATCCATGTCTCCAAGCATACTCAATAACATCCGAAAGGCGTCGGTCACCACGCGCAAAGACTCCCTCAAGAAAGCTGATGTTTACTTTATGGTAGCTGACATTGATCTTTTTTGTTTTTACAGATGAGAGCAGATGATTTTGTTTATTTATCAACTCCTCCATGGTGTCCTGTGCTTCCCACTGAAAAGGAGTGAAAGGTTTCGGTACAAATGAAGATACGCTGATGCTTACCTGAACACCTTTACCCTTAGGTTTGTCCGGATTACGATAAAACTCATTAACAACCTTCTGTGCCAAATCAGCAATTCCTGCTACATCATCGTAAGTTTCCGTAGGCAAACCAAGCATAAAATAAAGCTTTACAGCTGTCCATCCGCCGGAAAAAGCCTGTCGCGCCGTATTCATAAGCTCCTCTTCGGTAACGTTTTTATTGATAGCATCACGCAACCTTTGTGTACCCGCTTCAGGGGCAAAGGTAAGACCGCTTCTGCGTACTTTTTTCAGATAACCCATTAGCTTTTCAGAAAAATTATCCACACGAAGAGAAGGCAAAGCAATATTTACCTTATAATCCTCTGTCCACGATAACAGCTTTTCCATGAGCTCTTCAAGATGAGAATAGTCACTTGTACTCAAAGAGGAAAGAGAAATTTCGTCATAGCCTGTGCTCTCGCAGAGAGCTTTACATTGGGCGTTTATGGTATCGGGAGATTTTTCTCTGATAGGTCTGTATAAAAATCCCGCCTGACAAAAACGACATCCTCTGATGCAGCCACGAAGAATTTCATGAACAACGCGGTCATGTACAACTTCGATGAAAGGTACAATAAATTTGTCGGGATAATGAACAGTATTCAAATCAGAAATAATTCTTTTTGTGACCTTTTCGGGAGCATTATCTGACGCAGTCACGGATTTAATTGTCTTATCGTCGTTATATTCAACCTCATACATGGAAGGTACATAAACACCTTTGATCTGCGATGCACGCTTTAAAAACTCATATTTAGATGTATTTTCTTTTTTACAAGCAATAAGAAGATCGAAAAGCTCATCGGAGACTTCTTCTCCGTCACCGAACATAAACAAATCAAAGAAATCGGCAATCGGCTCGGGATTGCATGCACAGGGACCGCCGCCAACGATAATCGGAGTAAGAGAAGTTCTGTCCTGAGCTCTGACAGGTATCCCTGCAAGATCAAGCATATTCAAAATATTTGTATACGAAAGCTCATATTGCAATGTGAAACCGATAAGATCGAAATCAGTTAAGGAATCACCGCTTTCCAGAGCATACAAAGGAATCTTTCTTTCCCTCATTTCCTTTTCCATATCCGTCCACGGAGCAAACACTCTTTCGCACCACACATCATCCCTTTTGTTGGCAGCTGAATAAAGAATTTTAATTCCGAGATGCGACATGCCGATTTCATAACTGTCCGGAAAACAGAATGCATATCGCAGAGCAATCATGTTTTTATCCTTTACAATACTGTTTAACTCTCCGCCCGTGTATCTTCCGGGTTTTTGGACGAGAGGAAGTATTTTTTCTACATCTTTGCTTATCATTTTTTAACTCCATTTCTTTATGATAGTGATTAGTATTGAATATATATTTAAAGCAAACAAGCTTATATTAAAGCCGTAAAAAATATAATAGCATATTGAAAAGCTCCAGAAAAGGATTAAAAATCCCGCTGAAATTAGCTTCATATTTTTTTCAACCGTACTCGCATCATTATATATCAGCATAAAATATTTTACAGCCCTGCCGCAATCAAGCACGGAAACCGGTAAGGAATTTACGGCCGCGACAATAATGTTGACTGTCGAAAAAATTATAAAATACGACGCCGAAAAAAAATAATAAAGTATAATACCTGCTGCAGCAAAAGTGATATTGAAAATAATACCGCCGAGAGCCACCAAAACTTCTTTTTTATAAGAGATACATGTATTGCTGTTTCTGTCAATTCTCATTCCGAACAAAGTAAAGTCGATACATTTCGGTATATCTGTGGTTACACACATAAAAAACAGATGTCCGCACTCATGAATTACCGAAGATAGCAACGAGCAAATAACAGTTCTTTCATCACACATTATAATCATAAGAACAATCAGAGCTACGAAGGAAAACGAAAGCTTGATTTTAATGCTTCCGATATAAAAAATCATCTTTCAAGCAACCATAGCGGATCATATCTGATATTGTTCCGCCTCACCTCAAAATGAAGATGAGGACCCGTTGAGTAGCCGGTAGTACCTACGAGTGCAATTGTCTCACCCTGACGTACAACAGCATCTTTTTCAGCTATCAGCTTACTGCAATGGCAATAAAATGTAACAAAGCCGTTATCATGAGAAAGATAAATATAATTTCCTGCCTGTGAATCAAAGCCCGATTTAATTACTTTACCGTTAAAAGCGGCTCTGATTATGCTGCCCTCCGGTGCTGCTATATCCAAACCGCCGTGAAAAGCATAATTACCTGAAATAGGATTAGTTCTGTAACCGAAGTAAGAGGTATATCTTCCGTTTTTTACGGGATTGAGAATTTTTGTTGTGGCAAAAACCGGTGAAAAGCTGGCATTATCGGCAGCTTTGTTTAATTCAATATCTCTTCCGCCTGTTCCTTCATTTTCATTGGTAATCTTATCTCCGTTAACGGGATAATCATCCTTAATATTGAGAACAGTAAAGATTTCACCTGCATAAAGATTTTTTCTGAATGTTTCAACAGCGTTACTTATTTTGACGGAATCCAAATTATAATCAATCAAGTCGAGATATTTCTCTTTGAAATCACCCTGCGTACCGAAAAAATAAATGATTACCGTCAACACGGTGAAAATTATAATTTGGCATAAAAGAACAGGGAAATAATAATCTTTCTCTTTTCTATCACTCATAAATATCACCCGTAAAATATATGCATTTTATGGGGAAGATATTATCGCAGATTATAACTTATATATTATACCACATTTTGAGGTTATGTCAAAGATTTTAAAACATATTTTGTTGACTATTTTACTTTTAAATGATATTATATCATTAATGTAATCCAAACAAAGTGTTACATAATAATAAAACGGAGGAAAATATATGTTCTCAGATTTCAAATCAGACGGTTTTATGTACCTTATCATCCTGGCTGTTATCATCTTTGTATGTGCACAGGCTCTTTTCTTTATGAAAAAATCATGGACAAGAGGTCTTGAACTCGGAATCACAAAGGAAAAACTTAAAAACGCCATCACATCAAGTGCAATCTTTTCTTTTGCACCTGCAATCGGCATAGCCGTTACAGTCATAACTCTTTCTGTGGCACTCGGCTATGTTCTCCCCTGGATAAGACTCACGGTTATCGGTGCTATTCAGTATGAAACCACAGCAGCAATCGCGGCACTCGAAGCAGCAGGAATGACCGGCGGTATTGCCTCTCCCGTTACTGATCCGCAAATTTTCTCGGAAATAGCCATAGTTATGACTATCGGCAGCTGTCTTCCTCTTATTCTTATTCCCATCGTTCTCAAAAAAATTCAAAAAGGTGTCGCAGAGGTAGCTAATAAAAATTCTGCTTGGATGGATGTTATGACTGCCGCAGCGTTTATCGGTCTCATAGCTGCATTTATCGGCAGAGGTTTGGCAGGCACAGGCTCAAGCAAAGAAACAATTATCGGCGACGGCGCAGGCGTTCTTTCACTTACAGCACTTATCTCGTCGATAGGATTTATGCTTTTCTTCACTTTGGTAAATAAAAAACTCAAGAAAAATTGGATTGACGCTCTTTCGATGCCGTTAAGCATGGTTCTTGCCATGGTTGTTGTCGTTTTAGTTAACCAATTCGCACCTGAGCTTGCCGCAATCGAATGGCGCTACTAATAGGAAAGGAGAATGAATTTATGAAAACCTATATGGATAAAGTACATACATGGGGCAGAATATGGATAATTGCCGCTCTTATTTTCTTTCTATGTATTCCCGTTGCTATCTGTCTTCATTTTGGTGTTACTCCCAGAGCCGATGTCGTCGGTAAAGGACTTGCTTCAATAGCATTCTTTTTTGCTACAGGTATTATTGAGGTTATTGCTTACTCACCTATGCTCGGTGCAGGCGGTACATACCTTTCCTTTGTTACGGGAAACATAATGAATTTAAAAATGCCTTGCGCACTTAACGCTCTCGAAAACTGTAAGGTTAAGGCTAACACCGAAGAGGGTGAAATAATTACAACTATCGCAATTTGTTCTTCAATCATAGTAACAACCATCGTTATAGCCGTATTTGTTGTTATATTTGCTCTCAATCCGAATTTCTCAAAGCTTATGTCGAGTGAAGCTTTTGCTCCCGCCTTCCAGCAGGTAACATATACCATTTTCGGTTCACTTGCTGCAACATATTTTGTAAAGCATTGGAAGATTTCTATATTCCCCATCGCTGCTGTTACAATTCTGCTTCTGTTTGTTGATCCCGGTATCGGTGTTCTCATTCCTGTCGGTGTCGTTCTTTCGATGCTCGGAGCACATATTATGTTCAAGCTCAAAAAAGTCTGATTTTAAAAATCATAAAAATGTCACCTGTCATTTTTATTGACAGGTGACATTTTTGTATACATTAAGCACCGGACTTCGCAAAAAGAAATCCGGTGCTGTTATTTTAATTATTCAACGACAATCTTATGAAAGATTTTCTTTCCCTTTTTAATTATAACATATCCCTTTTCAAAGGCAGAGAGAGAGATTACATCGGCGAAACTCTTTGCTTTTTCGTCATCAACAGATACGCCGCCCTGCTCAATAAGACGTCTGCCCTCACCTCTTGATTTGATTATGCCGGTTTTTGCGAGCACATCAATGAGTGAAACAGCACCGTCAGTAAAATCTGATGCAGAAAGAGTTGTTGTGGGCATATTGTCTGTATTGGAACCGCCTCCGAAAAGCGCCTTTGCAGCCTCATCTGCTTTTTTAGCTTCTTCTTCACCGTGAACAAGCTTTGTCAGCTCGAAAGCAAGAATTTCTTTTGCCTTATTAAGCTGACTGCCCTCCCAGCTGTCCATAGCCTGGATTTCTTCAATAGGAAGGAATGTAAGCATTCTGATGCATTTGAGAACGTCGGAGTCAGCGACATTTCTCCAATACTGATAAAATTCAAACGGAGAGGTTTTGTTGGGATCAAGCCAAACAGCATTACCGGCTGTTTTACCCATCTTTTTGCCCTGCGAGTCGGTGAGAAGAGTGATCGTCATTGCGTTGGCATCTTTGCCGAGCTTACGACGGATAAGCTCTGTACCGCCCAACATGTTGCTCCATTGGTCGTCACCGCCGAACTGAAGGTTACAATCATAGTTTTTGAAAAGATAATAGAAGTCATAAGACTGCATTATCATATAGTTAAATTCGAGGAAAGAAAGACCTTTCTCCATTCTTTGCTTATAGCACTCAGCACGAAGCATATTGTTAACGGAAAAGCAGGAGCCAACCTCGCGAAGCATATCAACATAATTGAGCTTGAGCAGCCAATCAGCATTATTAATCATCATTGCCTTACCTTCGCCAAACTCAATAAATCTTTCCATCTGACGTTTAAAGCATTCAGCGTTGTGATCAATATCTTCCTTCGTAAGCATCTTTCTCATATCGGTTCTGCCTGACGGGTCACCGATCATTGTGGTTCCTCCTCCGATGAGTGCAATCGGAGTATTACCCGCCATTTGCAAACGCTTCATAAGAGTAAGTGCCATAAAGTGACCCGCTGTAAGGCTGTCAGCGGTGCAGTCGAAGCCAATATAAAACTTCGCTTTACCGTTGTTTATAAGGTCACGAATCTGTTCTTCATCTGTAACCTGTGCAATAAGACCTCTTGCCACAAGTTCTTCGTAAATTTTCATTTTATGTTCGTCCTTTCAGATTATTTACATTTCTTAATATTTTAACACAGAAACAAATAAAGTCAAGAGTAAATACAAATTAATTGCTGTGTGCATAGTTTATGAGCTCTTTGGCGGAGTCAAGAGTAGTTGCCGTTATTATGTCACCACCAATAATGCGGGCAATTTCCCGTATTTTTTCATTTTCATCGAGTGACGTTACCTTCGTGAAAGTTTCGGCGCCACAAGTATTCTTTTCTATATAAAGATGAGTGTCGGCATGCGCGGCAATCTGAGCAAGATGTGTTACACAAAGTACCTGTTTGATTTTCGAAAGCTCATGCATTTTATAGGCTATTTTATGAGCTGCTCTGCCGCTGACACCGGTATCAATTTCATCAAAAATCATCGTTCCGACATTGTCGCAGTCAGAAAGAATACATCTTATTGCCAACATAACGCGGGAAAGCTCACCGCCTGAGGCAATTTTAACGAGGGGTCTCATCTCCTGACCTGCATTAGCTGAAAACAGAAATTCTATTTCGTCCATGCCGTTTTCTGAAGCGTTGGCTTCTCTGAATTCGACACAAAATCGTGAATCAGGCATATCGAGATATCTGAGCTCAGCTGTAACCTTTTCTTCGAAATCAATTGCAGTTTGCTTTCTGCAATCAGAGAGATAACAACCTCTTTTGAAAAGCTCGTTTGCAAGCTCATTATATTTGTCCTGCATTTCATCGATGAGCTCATCAGACGAGACAAGTACATTATATTCCTCGACAATAGCGGAAAGATATTTTAGCATATCCGCTTCAGTATCTCCGTATTTACGTGAAAGTTTATAAATTTCATCAAGACGTTCCTCTACGGCGTTTATGTTTCCGTATCCGCTGTCAAAAGTATCCGCAGCGGCAGATGCGAGTGACGAACATTCGGAAAGATTATATCTCATGTCCTCAAAGGTATGAATATAAGGCTCAAAGCTTTCATCAAATTTTGTAAGCTTTTGCAAAACATCTATCAAATTATAAATACCGTCATTCAATCCTGAGCCGCCGTCACCGTTACCGTTTATAAGACCGTCAACACTGCTCAGACATCTCATAACCTCTTCACGGTTCAAAAGCATTTCTCGTTCTTTAACGAGCTCATCCTTCTCGCCCACCTTTAAATTTGCCGCAGAAAGCTCGTCGATCTGATATTTAAGGAAATCTATTCTCTTTTCTCTTTCATCCTCAGCTGCAAGTAATTTTTTCAATTGTTTTTTTACCGATTTTGTTTCTCTGTACGTTTCACGGTAAGATTCCAAAAGTTCATCACAATCAGCCATCGCATCAATAAAATCAATATGATGCTCCTTTTGTAAAAGATATTGACTGTCGTGCTGACCGCAGATAGTTATAAGATCTCTGCCGATAGATTTGAGCATCGATACAGTGACATTACTGCCGTTGATTCTGCATACATTTCTTCCGTCGGAGTTAATGGTTCTGACGATAAGTAAGCTGTTGTCTCCGTCGCAATCGATACCAAGTTCCTCAATTTTTGCGACAACTTTCATTGGAACGTTTTCAAAAAAAGCAGTTACCTTTGCCTTATCCGCTGTGCTTCGAACAATATCCTTTGACGTTCTTTCACCCAAAACAGCATTTATGGCATCAATGACTATTGATTTACCGGCACCGGTCTCACCGGTAAGAATATTAAGACCGGAGTCGAACATAATCTCTGCGTGCTCTATAACAGCAACATTTTCAATTTTTAAACTTGAAAGCATACACTTTAGAATTCCCTTCAAATAAAATTATTGCGCACTGCTGTTTAAGATATCTTCAATACAATCCTTAAATTCTTTTGCAGCATTTTCATCTTTGCACAGAACGAAAATCGTATCATCCCCGGCGAGAGTACCAACTATTTTATCGATGGAAAGATTATCCATAGCAGCACATGCCGCCTGTGCCATGCCGGAAAAGCATTTAACCACAGCCATATTACCGGCATAATTTATACCTGTCACCGAATGTGCAAGTATAGAATAATATTTTCGTGAAAAATCTTCGAAATCATTATTAACATATGAATACTTATACTGTCCGCTGCTTACCGGGGTTTTTATCAGCTTCAAAAATTTTATATCTCTGGAAACAGTGGCCTGTGTTACCTTAAAGCCAAGCTCCTTTAATTTAACCATTAATTCCTCCTGCGTGCCGATATCCTCTTTGCTGATAAGATTAAGAATGGCTTCATGTCTGTTCTTTTTCATATTTTCACCTGCAGGCTTTCGTTAAAAAGCAGCTGTCCTTTCCTTTTTTGAAATTAATATCCGTTTCGTTCGATTAACTTTCTCGTAAGTATATCTGCAAAGCTGTCAGATTTAATTCGTATTATTTTGGTTACTTTTTCAGACCCGGTAACCAAAAGCTTTGTATTACCGCTTACGTCAATACCGTCCTCGCCGTCACAACTGAAAACCGGCATAGAAACCTCAGAATTTTTAACTGTTATTTCAATTTCAGTATCCGCTTTAAATATCATTGATCTTGATAGCAGAGAGTGCGGACACACGGGTGTGATTATCAACCCTTCGATGGCAGTATCGACTACCGGACCACCGGCAGAAAGCGAATAAGCTGTGGAGCCTGTCGGTGTGGAAACAATGAGACCGTCGGAATAATAATCCATGATCTTTTTTTCTGAGCTTGACACTTCAATTTCACACATGTGCATCGATGCACCGCGCGCAACAACGACGTCATTCAGACAATGGTATTCTTTTATAAATTTTCCGTTTTCAAATTTTTTCACCGAAAGCATCATACGGTTGTCAACAAGGTAATTTCCGTCGATAAGGTTTTCAAGCAGATCGAGCTCTTCCTTTTCTATACCGGCCAAAAAACCCAAACGACCCGCATTTATGCCAAGAATCGGCTTATCATATATTGCAGCTATATGTGCTGAATGAATGATGGTTCCGTCACCGCCGACAGCGACAAGAACATCACAGGCAGAAACCGCTTCGTCAATAGGTAAAAATTCTGCACCTTCACAGTCAAACACATCTCTTACATCATCGATTACCTTAACCTGCACGCCTAAAGAAACGAGCTTTTTATAAACACGTACGGCAACCTCATAAGCGTTTTCACGGGTAATATTTATTTGGAAAGCAACAGTCACTGCTGTTCACCTCCGTTAAGCTTTAAATGCGAAGCATCAACAATTTCTTTTACTGTTTTGTCAATATAAACTGCCGTGTTTTCATTTTTTTCGATAAAAATTAAATATTCTATATTGCCCTGAGGTCCCTTAATCGGAGAAAAATCGAGATTAAGCACTGAAAATCCGTTTTCAAGAACAAAATCGAATATCATCTGCACAACTTCATAATGAGTTTCAATATCTCTTACGACACCTTTTTTTCCGATTTTTTCTTTACCCGCCTCAAATTGAGGTTTGATAAGACATACTGCTCTGCCCTTATCTTTGAGAAGATTGCGCATTACGGGAATAATCAGCTTCAAGGATATAAAAGACACATCAACACTTGCGAAATCAATTTCTTCCGGGATATCCTCGTGAGTTACATAACGGAAATTGGTTCTTTCCATATTTACGACTCTGTCGTCCTGACGAAGCTTCCAGGCAAATTGACCGTAACCGACATCAATAGAATAAACCTTGACTGCCCCGTTCATAAGCATACAGTCAGTAAAGCCTCCCGTGGATGCACCGATATCCATACAAATACAGTTGTCAAGGCGAAGATTAAATTCATTGATTGCTTTTGCTAACTTGTATCCTCCGCGGCTCACATATGGCATTTTTTCACCGCGAAGCTCTATACAATCTTCACTTTTTACCGATGCACCGGCTTTGGTTTCTTTCTGTCCGTTGACATAGACCAATCCGGCCATAATAAGTGCTTTGCCCTTTTCACGGCTGTCAACAAAGCCTCTTTCAAACAAAGCAACATCAAGTCTTATTCTTTCTTTCAATTTGTTTCACCACTTACCGTTTTAATAATAGATTCTGTATCCAGTGAATATTCCTTCAGCAAATCAGAAATGCTTGCCTGGCGGGCAAATTCATCATTAACGGCTGTTATCTTATATTTTCCGCTGAAACCGTTTTCCAAAAGCATTGATCCGAGCTTTTCTCCGACGCCGCCGCTTTTGATTCCCTCTTCAAAGAAATACACTTCCTTTTTCTTAGAAATAATTTCAAATGCATTTGAGGGAATCGGTTTTATCTGATTCAGCACAACCAACGCCGTTTCAGTCAAAGCATCGGCAGCACTTATGGCATTACTCGAAATTCTGCCATAAGTAACAATCACCTTTTCAGCATTTTCTTCGCCGTAATATGAATATCCGATTTCATTGAATTTCAATTTATTTATATTCTCTGCAGCACATCCTCGGGGATAGCGTACAACTGCTGAATATTCATCAGCATACAGAGCGCTGCTTAAATCCGCATATAATGATTTATAACAGCAGGGAGAATAAACTTTGATATCCGGTACAGTATTCAGAAAAGCCACGTCATAAATCCCGTGATGTGTTTCTCCGTCTTCTCCGACAAAGCCGGCACGGTCGATCGCAAAAACAACCTTAAGCTTTTGCAGGGATATGTCATGAATAATCTGATCATAGCAACGCTGTAAAAACGTCGAATACACCGCATAAACAGGCTTCATACCGTTTTTTGCAAGACCGGAGGAAAAAGTAACCGCATGCTCTTCAGCAATACCCACATCAAAAAAACGCTCAGGAAAAGCTTTACTGAATTTTTCAAGTCCGGTGCCCAAACCCATGGCCGCAGTAATAGCACAGATGCTTTTATCGCTGTTTGCGTGTTGACACAGATAGTCGCCTACCTTTGAAGAGAAGCTTTCGGAAGATGAAAGCGGTTCTCCTGTCTCCACATCAAATTTGGAAATACCGTGGAATTGGCTGGGTGCTTTTTCGGCATGCCCGTAACCCTTTCCTTTAACTGTAATTACATGTAAAAGCACAGGACCTCTAACGCTTTTTGCGCTTTCGAGAGCATCACATAAGTTTTCGATATTGTGACCGTCTATAGGTCCCATATACCTGTAACCTAAGTCTTCAAAAAATGTACTTTGCTTATATATTTTATTTTTTATATCAGTCTTAATATTGTAAATCTCTTTCGCAATTACTTCACCCAAAGGGATTTTGCTGAGAATCTTTTCGGTATTGGCTTTAAATGTATAATATCCGGGACGAGAACGTATCACAGCAAGATATTTTGCAAAAGCACCGACATTTTCCGAAATAGACATTTTGTTGTCATTAAGAATAATTATCTGTTTGGCATCACTTCGTCCGCCGTTATTAAGTGCTTCATAAACCATACCGCCGGTAAATGAACCGTCGCCTATTACGCTGATTACATAGTGCGGGTCATTATTGATTTTTTTTGCTTCTGCGAGACCGAGACCTGCAGAAACCGAAGTACCGCTGTGTCCGCTGTAAAAAATATCATGCTCGCTTTCCGTAGGTCTGCAAAAGCCTGATATTCCGCCTTTGGTACGAAGTGAGGAAAATTTTTCGTATCTGCCGGTAAGAAGCTTATGTGTATAACACTGATGTCCCACATCAAAAACAAATTGATCTTTAGGCGAATTAAACACTTTATGCATGGCAACAGTAAGCTCAACAACACCGAGATTGGGCGCAAGATGACCACCGTTTGCCGAAACTGTTTCGATGAGCTTGCCTCTGATTTCGCCGCATAATTTAACTAAACTGTCGTAATTCAATTTTTTGACATCAGAAGGACATTTGATTTTCGATAAAATTTCAGTATTCATTTTCATCTTTTCTTTCAATTTGAACGCTTTATCAATTGAATGGCAAGTTCTTTCAGGAAATTAGCATCATCGCCAAAATATTCAATAGAAGAAATTGCTTCATTCGTTAAAGAATCAGCTAATTTTTCGGATTTTTCAAGTCCGAGTAATGTAACATAAGTGCTTTTTTTATTACACACATCACTACCTATTGGCTTGCCGAGCTCTTTTACATCGCCTGTGACATCGAGTATATCATCAATAACCTGAAATGCATGGCCGATTTTTTCCGCATATCTGATGCAAGCATCGGTTTGATTTTCGTCTGCCTGTGCACACAGACAGCCCAAAACCGCAGAACACCTGATCAACGCACCGGTTTTAAGTCTGTCAAGGATTTCTAACGTTTCAACCGTAACTTCCTTGTCTTCGTTTTTTAAATCGATAACCTGTCCGCCAATCATGCCGTTACACCCCGCAAGATAAGAAAGTGCAGAAACAGCATTGACGGCAATCAACGGATTGTTTTTTGCAACCGAGCTGTTCGCAATCACACCGAAAGCCCGTGTAAGCAAACCGTCACCCGCAAGAAGAGCATATTCTTCTCCGAATTTAATATGACATGACGGCATGCCTCTGCGAAGATCATCATCGTCCATACACGGTAAATCATCATGTATCAGAGAATATGTGTGTACCATTTCGAGAGCACATGCAAAATCAAGTGCACTATCGATACAGCCACCGCAGATACGACAGAATTCAAGAACCAAAACAGGTCTGATTCTTTTACCGCCGACGGAAAGACTGTATTTCATAGCCTCATGAACCGCATCCTCACCGAAATCACATTCAGGTATAAGCTCTTTCAGTCTGTTGTTAATCAAAGAAATATATTTATTAAGTCTTTCGTTATTCATTTTCATTTTCTCCGAAGGGTTCTTCAGTGAGTGAAGTTATCCTCTGTTTAGCTGAAGTGAGATTTTTATTGCAAAAGGAGATAATTTTCACTCCTTCTTCGTATAGCTTTATTGACATTTCGAGATCGTATTCACCGCTTTCAAGACATTCGGCAATCTCCTTAAGCCTTATCATCGCAGTATCAAGAGTATACATTTCCATAAATTTTATCCTTTCAGAATTTTTCAAAGTATTATTGTTTTTAACGAACACCCGTAACGGTGCAATCAAGTTCTCCGTCAGAAAGGACGACGGTGATATTATCCTCTTTTTTTACAGTGGAGGCACTTTTGATATTGAAACCGTTTTCATCCTTTGCAAAAGAATAGCCTCTCGAAAGAACCGCAAGCGGACTTACACTTTCGAGTCTTGACGCATAAAAAGCAAGCTCATCGGATGCTTTTTGCAATTTAGCGTTAATAAAGCTCTTTATTTTATCTTCAAAAGCCTCGACACATTGAGTATAGAGAAGAAGTGTTTTTTCGGGACTATGCTCCGAAAAAAGCTTTTCATAAGACAAAATCTCCATAGAATACCTGTCAATTTTTCTTTTGATACAGTCAGTTAATCCGTCAAAGATTTTATCTACTGAATACAATAATTCTCTGTAATCCGGAACAGCAATTTCTGCAGCCGCCGACGGAGTAGGAGCTCTCATATCACTAACAAAATCAGCAATTGTAAAATCAGTCTCATGACCGACAGCTGAAATAATCGGGATTTCGGAATCAAAAATAGCTTGGGCTACCTCCTCTTCATTAAATGCCCATAAATCCTCTATTGAACCGCCGCCTCTGCCGACAATAATCACATCAGCTGCTTTCAAACGGTTAAATTTTCTGATGGCTTCAGCTATCTGACCCGACGCATCGTCACCCTGTACCTGTACGCCCTCAAAAACAATTTCTGCAGCAGGATACCTTCTCGAAAGAACAGAGAGTATATCTTGGAGAGCTGCACCTGTGGGCGATGTTATAACACCGATTTTTTCCGGATAAGCAGGCAGACTTTTCTTCGCATTTTCATCGAACATTCCCTTTTTTGCAAGCTTGTCCTTAAGCTGCTCAAAAGCGAGAGTAAACTCACCTATCCCCTCAGGAATTATGTCCTCACAGTATAATTGATATACACCGTCTCTCTCATAAAGAGAAAGGTTTGCACGAACCAAAACTTTCATACCGTTTTCAGGTTCAAAAGTAATTCTCTGTGCTGCCGTTCGAAACATCACAGCTTTTATAGCTGAATTTTCATCCTTCAGTGTAAAATAAAAGTGACCCGTACGGTAATGGTTTGTAAAATTAGATATTTCACCGCTTATATATATGTTTTTTAAATTATAATCTGAATCAATTATTGATTTCAGGTATGTGTTAATCTGACTGACAGTTAAAATTGTTGACATTAATTTTTTTCTCCTTAAGACATGCCATAATTGCGATTCCGGCTGCATTGTCACCCGAAAATTCGAGCGGAGCAAATATTCCGTCGAATTTATCAGTTAAGTGTTTTTTCATATATGTGTTTGACATTACGCCGCCTGAATAAACTATCGGTAATTTACCGTAACGTGAAATTATGTTTTCAGTCATTTTTTCGACAGAGGCGCAAATATACTGAATGCAATATTTCGCAATATCACAGTGTTTGTTTCCGCTTTCAAACATACCCTTGCACTTATTTTCCAAACCTGACAGACTGATATCTGTACCTTTTACACTCGGTCTGATTTTATAATTTTCGTGGCTTATTTGAGATAATTTATCAAGCTCTGCACCGCAGGGAAAATTCATGCCCAGCATAACTCCTACACGGTCTATGGCTTGTCCGGCTTTAAGATCAGAAGATTCACCGATAACGGTGCATTTGATTATTTCTTTTTCATCAGGTTCGACCAAAAGTGCTTCTGTTGTGCCGCCCGACAAATGAAATGCGATAAATCTTTCATTGATCAGCTCAAGTCTGTCAGCGCCGTAAAGAGCAGCAAGTATATGACCTATCTGATGCGAAGATATATGTAATTTTATACTATTAAGACTGCTGATAATTTTTGCACTGTTTAACCCGACGAGGAAACAAGGCATATAGGAGCCTTCCGCCATTCTCGGAAAAGCAGAAGCCCCTATTGATTCAATATTTAATTCGCAGTCGGCAAAAAGCATTTCACATACGGAATGAAGCTGCTGTACATGGTGAAAAACAGCATCACTTTGCCTAAGCCCTTTTTCTCCCGCTTTAACAGGTAAAAGCATTTTTTTGTGAATAATTTTGTTTTCTTCGGGAAAATAAAGTGCAGCGGAGGTTGTATAGTTGCTCGTATCAAATCCTAAAAAAGCCATATTATTTTTTGATTTTCTTTGCAACGGAACCGAGAACGCCGTTTACATAGGAGGCATCGTCTGTAGTAGCGTATTTTTTTGCAATTTCAACCGCTTCGTTTATAGCGACACCGACAGGCATATTCTCACTGTACAAAAGCTCACAAACTGCAAGTCTCAATATTGCTCTTGAAACCTTTGAGATTCTTTTGGCAGACCAACCCACCAGGTTTTCGTCAATAATGCCGTCTATTTCTTCCAAATTCTTATAAACTTTTTTAGCCAAATTTTCAGCAAAAGCATTCGTAGGAAAAATTTCAAGCTCCAAAGCATTTTCTATGAGTTCGACAATCGTTACATCATCCTGAAAGCTTTTTTCAAAAATTAATACAAATGCCAGCTCTCTGGCTTCATGTCTTGTCATGTTAACATTCCTCCTGAATATAGAGTTTAAACGATTACATCTTTATACAATTATATCCATTATACCACAAATTTTAAATCCTACAACTATTTTAGCTCAATAATTGTTAATTTTTCAGGTAAAATATCTGTATTTTTTTCAATAATTTCGGTAATTTGAAGAATAAGCGTATCATTTAAGGTGTTTTTCTCGGTTATTACCTGACAATTTTCACCGTTAATAACCACCAGACATTCTTTTCCGGTTTTCGCACTTATCAGATTTTCAGCATCGGTTTGTACCTTAATGTCGTTTTGATAGTCCGAAAGTATAACAGATATTTTGTTCTTTTCAGCTTTGTCAAGGCTATCATTTTCAAGGATTTTTTGAATATTATCTATTATTTCGTCGTAGCTCTGTGTTCTTTTTAATTTTGCAGAAGTGAAATACTTTTCAGCATCAACATTATTTTCGTCGGACAATGCTTCATCCTTTGCGGGCTCGGAATCATCAACATCCGTTTCTTTGTCGTTTTCATTCTTGGAAGTAGTGCCGGCGACAAAAAGCGTATCACCAAGATTTCCCGTGACAGCCTCTTCGGCAACTGTCGTTTCAGCTGATGTTCCTTCCGGCTTTGTAAAATACCAATTAACCGTAATTGCTGCACACAAAGCTATAATCAATGTAGCTGTGAGTACCTGTCTCTTTTTTATAAGCATGTTTTTTCCTCCTAACTGTTCATTTCTGAAATACTTATACTGTTACTGCTTATGTTGTATAGTGCCTTTAACAACTGAGTTATCTCATTTTTTACAACAGGGTCGCTCCCTCCGTCGCACACCACGGCAACACCTGTTACACGCGGATAAACTTTTTTCAGCAACAGACCGTCTTCCGAACTGCCGCTGTCAATAATAAGATATTCTTCATCCTTTTTTATATTATTTCCGTCCGCTTGCTCCGTCATATTCAATGCGTAGATGTTTTCTGCGGTACCATCATAGGTAATCATCACAGCGGTCTTACCGACTCCGTCAATTTTACTGATAAGCGCTTCCAGTTCGGCTTTTAAATCATTATCAGAATACATGATTTGTGAATTATTATTCTCAGGCAAGTATTCATCATCCTGAACAAATTCTGAGGCATAAATCAGCAGTATACCTAAAAAAGCAAGCATAATAATTACCGCCGTTTTTTTATCCTTCTTTAATCTTTCTAAAATTAAATTTAATTTTTCTTTACTCGTTTCATTCATACTTGTCACCATTTAATATTACTAAAGTATTTTCGGTACAAATATTTCTTATTTCACTATAAATCTCCGACATATTTTTCCCATCAATCTCCCCTGTCAATTCAATTTTTTCTATAATAATGTTTTCATCGGCATATTCGCATTTAACCTTGCATTCCGCCGAAACATTATAATTAGATACTAAGTTCATGACATATTCTTCTGTTTCTTTTTCAGCGCATAACACTAACGAATCTAAAGAATAACTTTTAAACTCATTTTCAAGTTCAGCTTCAGTTTTTAACGGCTCATCAAACATTGAAGCAAAATCGATATGTTTATTTCCGCCGAAAGGTAATAAAAACGCAAAAATCAATACTGTTGAGAGCAAGGTATTTAGGGATTTTTTTATTCTTCCCTCCGGCACCAACACTAAAAACACAGATGAGATTATTGAAACTGCAGAAACAAGCTTACACCACAGGTTGATTTTTTCCATTTCAGCCTCCTTTCAACGACAGCATCAATGCAGTTGAAACAATCAGAATAAAGGCTTCGAAAATTATCAGCAGACCAATGATTTTTACACCGCCGGCAAAAGCATGCAGTAAATCGGAAACCTCCTTGCAGTCTAAAATTTCCGAAATAAAGCTTAAAACGTTAAGTAAAATATTGAATATGGCAATCTCTGTAATAACAGGCAGATTTATCAATACAATTGCAATAAGACCCAAAACCGCAACGGAATTTTTCAATATTCCGATACTGCCGACAAGCGTCGAATACGATTCACTGATGGATGATCCTATAACAGGAATCAGGCTTCCGATTGCAAATCTTATACTTTTAGCGGCTACGGAATCTGTAGCAGCTGAAAATATGCCTTTGACGGATAAAACCGACGCAAAGGTAGTGGAAATTAATCCCAAAATGAATGTTATAAACCTGTTTATTGCACCGAAAAAACGTGTATAATTTATATTATCGTTAACGGAAAATGCGATAGCCAAACAGAAAAAGCAGCCTATCAAATCAACGAATCCGTAGTTAATCACCGCAGACAAAGCCTGTGCTAAGCCCATTACGAGCGTATTATATGTTACGGCTGTTGCCGGATTTCCCGAAACGGCAATTGATATTGCATAAACCGGCACAAAGGTCAGCATAAAATTTCCGTTTACTTTAAGTAACGATAAAGCTGAACTGATGCATAAGTTGATTTCCTCAACTAAAATCAGCGTGACGACAGGAACAAGCAGAGAATTCAGGATTGATTTATACTTCTTTTCGTTAACAATAAGAGAAACTGCGCCGCCAGAAATAATTATACCCAACACTTTGGTGAACAGGCTCATGCAATTGTCCAGATAATCGGAAAGTCCCTTTTTAAAATATGAGAATATACTTTTAAGAGACACATTGAAAATACTCTCACTATCCAATGATGCAATACCGAAATCACTGAGCCTTTCAGTAATTTCTTCATCCATACCGGAAAATAACCTGTCTGACAATTCATTTTTAATATCAGATATGGCGGATACAGATAAACATGTCGTCACAAACATTAAGCATATGAACGCAAAATACATTATTTTTTTCATTTTAAAAAAGCCAGTGCAGTTTTCATTATCGACTCGATATATGGCAAGGCAATAATGAAAAGCATGATCCTTCCGGAAAATTCTATCACATCGGATATCAGTCCATTACCGCCTTCCTGACAAATATCAGCTGAAAATTTTGTGACCAGACAAACAGCCGAGCCCTTTATTACGGCAGATAAAATTTCTTCGCCGTGCCGAATATCGTTCATAATCTCCGATAAAGGTGATATACTGCTTTTTAAACTGTCAATCAAAAACGCTGATGTCAAAGCAAAAAAGACAATTTCAATCGGTAAAATAAATTCGGATGCCTGCTTTTTAAGGAATATGTTTACAGCACATACCGCTAAACCTATAACAATAACTTTAATAAACATCAAAAATCTATGATCCTTCTGATACTTTCAAATAATTCTTCAATATGAGGAATTATCATCAGTAAAACAATAATAATTCCGGCAATTGTAGTAAGAGTAGCATATTCGCCTTTGTCACTTTTCATTAACAGCTGATTTAAAATTGCTATTATTACACCGATGGCTGCTATTTTGAAAATCAAATCCAGTTCCATACCTATATTTCAGTAAATCTTATGTAGAATTAGCCTTTCATTTTTATATAAGCAATATAAATGCTGACGCCCCCGTAAACAAACCGAACAAAGATGCGGTTTTTCCGTATTTTTCATATTCAGCCTTGGCAACATTTAAATAATTTTCAAAGAAAACAATAAATAATTTTATGGTATTAATCTGGTTATCGGTATCTGTCACGCCGAGCTGATTTCCCAATTGCAACATTTTTTCTTTTTCCTCCCTCTTATAATAGGGAAAAGATTTTAACGCAGCAATCCACATATTTCTGAAATCCGCATATTCCGTAACTGATGCGAAACAATCCAGATATAAAAGATTATTCAACGACTTATATGATGACAAATCCGATAATATTTTAATTATGTTATTTTTTGAAAATTTAATTTCAGAACTCAGTGCATTAAGGAAAACAACCGTTTCTTCAAGAATCCTCACCCTTTTTTTAAGCGATAATGATATCCTCATCCCTGTCATTGTAAATGCTATCCATAACATAACCGCACCTGTATATTTCATCACGCACCTCGGATACATCGAAAATTCCCGCTATTTTACCCGGCATCCTGTTATCCAACAAAGCAATTTTCGTAAAAGCCCCTGTGTCGAGAACAGCTTTTATCTGCGGTCTTTTCAATAAATCGTTATAATCAGCCGCATGCACGCTGGCAACGAAACCTACACCGCTGTTCAGACCTTTAATAATTCCGTCAATTTCACTCTTTTCGCCTATTTCATCAACAGCAATAATATCGGGAGACATAGTTTTAATTGCGATCATTATACCTTTGGCTTTGGGATAATTGTTCAGCACATCCGTATTTACACCTACATCATTCTGACAAAACATTCCATTCATACATGCAATTTCCTGACGTTCGTCTATCAGACAAATTTTATTCATTTTGTCTGACAGCTGTCTTATATAGTCTCTCAGAACTGTAGTTTTTCCCGATGAGGGCGGACCGGCAATAATCAACGAGGTGTTTTCGTAGCCGATTTTTTCGAAAATAGCATCCGCCGCTCCGTTAATTTGACGAGCAATTCGTATATTAACGGATGAAATATCTCTCACCGATGTTATTTTTCCGTCAGAATCGATAACAGCTGTTCCCACGACTCCCGCTCTGTGACCGCCCTGGAAAGTAATAAAGCCGTTAACTATACTCTCTATATGACTGTATACCGAATAACAGCATAGACGGTTAAATGCCTCAGAGATTATCTCCGGTTTACATATGTAGCTTTCTTCATCGACAAACGAAGAAACGGTTCCGTCTTTTTTTATAAACATGTAACCGTATTTACCGTACATGACAATCGGTTTACCGACACGAAGCCTTATTTCATAAGTGTCACTTTTAATGATACAGTTAAGGTTTATCAGCTTACTTCTGATAAGCGGCGAAAGTATATTAACTGCGCCGTCAAAATTTTCTTCTTTAAAATTCATAGTAAATACCGCCTTGTTTTTTTCTACATTTCAAAACTATGACGGCGTGTCCGATTTTATTACAAATTTCAAAAAACATCTTGAAGATTAACGTGGTTTATTGTATTATGTAACATATAAATAAATTTGTGAGGTTTGCTATGTTAAAAAACAAAAAGTCTTTTTTCGCGGACAATCAGTATATTTTTATTGCCTTTCTTGCCACAAGCGTAACAATGCTCGCTGTTTATTTGTGCAACGGGATGATACCTTTCGGCGACAAAACAATTTTAAGAATGGATCTGTATCACCAATACGGTCCTCTTTTTGCCGAATTGTATGATATTGTAAAGGAAGGCGGAAGCTTTTTATATTCATGGAAATCAGGACTCGGAAGCTGCTTTTTGGGTAATTATTTCAATTACCTTTCGAGTCCCATAGGTGCAATCATAATGTTTTTCGGTCATAAAAACATTCCCGAAGCAATCGGCGCCATGGTGCTTATTAAAGCTGCTTTATCAGCATCAGCTTTTAACTATTATGTGAAAAACTCCCTGAAAAGACAAAGCTTTGCTTCTGTCTCCTTTGGTGTTCTCTATGCCTTTTGCGGATATATGCTTGCTTATTATTGGAACATAATGTGGCTTGATGCTATGATTCTGCTTCCGGTTGTTTTGTTGGGTATAGAAAGAATCATAGATCACGGTAAGCCGGCAACATATATTACCGGACTCGCTCTTACCATGTTTTCGAATTACTATATGTCATACATGATCTGCATTTTTTCTGTTATATATTTCTGCTATTACTATATCGTCTCTTACGAAAACGGTGCAGTTCTTAGCCGTAAGTTTGAAAGAAAAAATAAAGGCATAATTTCTTTTCTTTCCAATCACCGCTTTTTCAGAACAGGTATTATTTTTGCCTTTTCTTCTTTAGCTGCAGCAGGTCTCATGGCCTTTGTTCTGCTTCCGGTTTACAATGTACTCAAATCAAGCTCTGCCACATCAGGTTCCTTCCCTGAGGAGTTAAAGAATTATTTTACATTTTTTGACTTCTTTGCAAATCATCTCGCCAGTTTGGAAACAACCATCAGAAGCAGCGGAGACGACGTACTTCCCAATGTTTACTGCGGTGTAATAACTCTTATTCTTGCTCCGTTATTCTTTTTCACAAAATCGATTTCCAAAAAAGAAAAGGTTGCAACTCTCGCACTTCTCGTTGTTTTATTTTTCTCGTTCAATGTAAACTTCCTTAATTATATATGGCACGGTTTCCATTTTCCGAATGATCTGCCGTACAGACAGTCATTTATATATTCTTTTATTCTGCTTCTCATGGCATATAAGGTTTTCATCAGACTCAATGAGTTTACTTCCGGTCAAATTTGCGCCGTAGGTGTCGGTTTGGTTGCGTTTGTTTTCATTGTAGAAGATATTACCTCAAAAAATGTAAACTCGGCTACGGTTCTTCTTACTCTTGCGCTGATTGTTCTTTATGTTGTTATCCTCGCTTTGTTTAAAGATAAGCGATACCAGTCCTCCTCTTTAGCTTTATTGCTTCTCGTGTGTATATGCAGCGAAGCGGTTATGTGTGACTCAAGCCGTATAAACATCACAATAACCAAGGATTCCTATGCATCGGATTATGATGATTTCAAAATGCTCAAGGATGCCCTCGACACGGCTGAAAACGATGAATTTTACCGTATGGAGCTTACCGATCTGAGAACAAGAATGGATCCGTGCTGGTACGGCTATAACGGTGCATCTGTATTCTCATCTATGGCTTTCGAAAAGCTTTCAAATCTGCAGGATGATCTCGGTATGATGAGTAACCGTATAAACAGTTATACCTATAACCCGCAGACACCTGTTTACAATATGATGTTTTCACTTAAATACATCGTAAATAACGCTTCTCCCAACACACTTGAATCACCCTTCTATTCACCGTCTCTTAAATCCGATAAATTCTCCGCCTATAAAAACAATTACCATTTACCGATTGCTTACTGTATTGACAGCAAAGCGGAAAAATGGGCAACGGAAGAATATATGGATATTTGGAAAATCGATACCGGTTCTGACCCCTTTATGCTTCAGGGAGATTATTTCAAATTAGCTACCGGTGTTGACAATCCTTTTGAAAAAATGGACATTTCCTATGTAACATATTCAAATGTTTCACCTTTCACAGAAAGTCTCGACGGAACTAATTTCAATTACTCGAAAACAACCCCAGATGCCGACGGTTCTGCGGTGCTTTATCTTACAACAGAAAAGAAAGGCAATGTATATATATATTTCGATGTAACGGGTGCTTCGGAAAAGAGTGTTTCAATAACATCTTCATTGGGTACAATAACTCAGAACGCACACCAAAATTGTATTTTTGATCTTGGTTATTTCGATGTCAATGAGACAATTACCGTTACAATTCCCTTTGAAAACAATAACGGCACACTTAAATTTAATGCATACACCATTAATGAAGATAAATTTAATAAAGGATATGAGATTCTTTCAGATTCCCAAATGTTGGTAGAGGAATTCAACGATACCAATATTAAAGGCCGAGTAACAGCAAAAAAAGACTGTCTGTTATACACTTCAATTCCTTACGACAAAGGATGGAAAATTGTAATTGACGGAACGGAGCTCAGTGACGAAAAAATCTTCGCTTTCGGCGGAGGACTTTTGGCAGCGAAAATCGAAAAAGGAAATCACGATATCGAATTTATCTTTGAAGCGCAAGGTTTAAAGGGCGGCTTTACCGTATCATTTTTCACTGCAGCGATTATTTTGCTTCTGATTGTAATAAAAAAGATTAAAAATAAATTCGTCAAAATAAATCGTCTGCCTTCTTTCACTCCGATAGATTACGGTTATTCAGAAGAACTTTTTCTGCAATCTAATAACACTGAAAAGAGCAACAGTGAATGTATTACCGTCCGGAAAGCAGAATCGTCAGAGCTGCCGAAAAAAGAAATTTTCTATCCTGCGGAGCCTTATGTTAAAAAGGAAATTTTTGAGCCTGAACAGTCAATTGAAATCGAACAGATAGACATATAAAACGAAGTCCCTTACCCGTTACAGGTGAGGGACTTTTTAATGAAAAAAATTTATTTCATGTTTCTTTCATATGATTCGATCATCTTTTTAACCATCTGACCGCCAACAGAACCTGCTTCACGTGAAGTGAGGTGACCGTTATAACCCTGTTTAAGGTCAACACCTACTTCAGCAGCAGCTTCCATCTTGAATCTGTCAAGAGCATCTCTTGCTTCGGGTACCATACCCTTTGATGAACCGCTTCTGGACATTTATTTCACTCTCCTTCTGAATACTTTTTGCGTTTGCAAATATATTTTACGCTTATATGCCAATTATATTAGTGCTATTATTTGGTATATTAAGTTAATGGATCAAAAAATTATGCATATTTTATCAAAAAACTTGCATAATTTACTTTTTTGCTGTATAATACTAAAAATTTTCTTTTGGAGAGATAAAAATGAGCAGCCAAAGACTGATTGATATGCATGTTCATTCCGACAATTCCCCCGACGGAATACATTCACCGATGTATATATGCGAATGTGCCGTAAAAAACAATCTCGGTGCAATTGCAATCACGGATCACTGTGAAGTGGATAAATTTTTTACGGAAAAGTACAACAATATGATATTTCATTCATTTTTTGAATGCAGTAAGGCAAGAAGCGCTTTTGAAGGAGAATTATTGGTGCTTTTGGGGTTGGAAATCGGTCAGCCTCTCGGCAACAAAGCTTTGGCGGACAGAATTGTCAGACATCATAATTACGATTTCATTTTAGGCAGTATACACACTCCGCACGGTTTTAACTGTGACATTAAAGAAATAGAATATGATAAGATAGATGTTTACAAATTTATGGAGGATTATTTTCTTCAGCTAACTGAAACAGCGAAATGGGACGGTTGTGATGCTTTGGCACATATCACCTGCCCCATGAGACGAATTCAAGGGAAATATCAGATTGATTTCGATTATTCAAAAATCAAAGCTGTAACTGATGAATTACTCAGAACGATGATATCCTACGATAAAGCTCTCGAAATCAACACCTCCGGGCTGAGACAAAAAATCGGTTTGACTATGCCTGATATAAATATAATCAAAAGATACCGCGAACTCGGCGGAAAGCTGCTTACGATCGGCTCTGATGCTCATAATGCCAACGATTGCGGTAAAGGTATAATTAAAGGTATGGAAATTGCCCGCGAATGCGGCTTTGAGAATATAACTTTTTATGTCAGCAGAGAAACTTTGGAAATTAAATTATAAGGAGGTTTGTTAAATGGATAAAAACGATAAAATAACTTCCGGTATCAGAATCGAAAAAAAGACAATAATCGGAATTACAGTTTTACTGTTTGCGATCATGATATTCGCAGGCATACTCACACAGGTTATCCCCACAGGTGCGTACCATACTGATTCAAACGGCTCAATTATTAACGGAACTTATCACGAAATACCGCGCGAGGATGTAGGTTACAGCTTTTGGCGAGTTTTTCTATCCCCTGTAGAAACATTCATTTATTCAACAGGCGATGCTCTCACAGGCGTCTCAATTATACTGATAATCGTTTTAATCGGCGGTACTTTTCTTATTCTTGATAAAAGCGGCGTACTGAAATATATGATGAATGTCGTGGTAAATAAGTTTTCCGACAAAAAATACGTACTTTTGTCTGTAATGATTTTCTTTTGTATGCTTTTAAGCTCTTTTGCGGGCATACTCGAAGAATCCGTAACTCTCGTACCCTTAGCCGTTGCGATATCTCTTTCATTGGGATGGGACTCATTTGTAGGACTCGGATTCAGTCTCATTGCCGTCGCTTTCGGTTATTCCGCCGCCACCTTCAATCCATTTAATGTCGGTATAGTTCAGTCCATGGCTAATCTTCCGATGTTCTCCGGCGTGCTTTTCAGATGCTTCGTTTTTGCAGTAATATATTCCATATTAACATTTTTTCTCGTACACTATGCAAAAAAAATCGAGAAAAATCCCGAATCATCTCTGTGCTACGAAAGTGACAATGAGCTGAGAGAACGTTTTCTCGATAAATCGGAAACAGAGAAAGCTCTCAGTAATCCGATGATGAAAAAGGCGTCAGGAGCTTTTATTAAAGCTTTACTTGCAGTTCTCGTTATTACGGTAATATGCCTTATCACAAACACTTTTATCGAGGACAGAACCATATCAGATATCATCGGTTATCTGCCTTTGGTTTCGATGGCTATGTTATTTACTGTAGGCGGAATGAGAGCAGGTTACATATCAGGGATAAATAAAAAAGAGTTGCTGTCAGGGTTTATTTCCGGTGCAAAAACCATTCTTCCCGTGGCTCCTGTCATAATTCTCATAATATGTGTGACATATATTCTTAAACAGGGTATGATTATTGATACTCTCCTTTATTGGGTTTATAGCCTGATTAAAGAAATTAATCCTTACATTTCAATTATAATAATTTTCTTTGTGATATGCGTTTTTGAATTCTTTATAGGAAGCGGATCTGCTAAAGCATTTCTTCTTATGCCGATACTTATTCCTATTGTGGATATGCTTTCAATAGGAAGACAAAACCTAATTGTTGCTTTTTGTCTGAGTGACGGTCTTTGTAATGTTCTTTTTCCGACAAACGGACTTCTAATAATTGCTTTGGGAATAATTAATGTTTCCTATTTCAAATATATCAAAATTTCTTGGAAGCTGTTTTTAGCTGAATTTGCTGCAAGTATAGGAATTATGGCTTTAGGAACCGCCATAGGTTATTGATAAAAATTAAAAATTCAGCCCTGCAATTTTGCCTAATCCGTAAATTTGCAGGGTATTTTTGTATGTGTAGTTCTACTGAGGGCAAATGGACGAATATTGCCGAAAAAATATAATCGACGAGAGTAATTCGATCCGAATATAACAGCTATGATCTTTAACCAATAACTGAAATACTCTGACCCTTCACGGTCAGCGGAACGTATAATGCGGTTCCGGCTTTCTTAAACCCTGTAAGAGCAAAACAAACCACCGGTTGAATGAACCGGTGGTTATGATCTGATTTCGTTATATTATTTCGCTTTGGAAGCCTTTCTTGCCTCAATTTCAGCGACAATTTCTCTTTGTCTCTTTTCAGTAAGAGTGTAGAAGAACATGGGAACAGCACAAGCAAACATACTGATTACACCGGAAAGAATCAGAACATTCCAAAGCATATCAGGATTTGCAACATGACCTGTAGCAGCATCGATACCTGCAATACTCATGGACATAACGCCGATGAATGCACCGACTGCCATACCGATTTTATTGATAAGAGTTTGCATTGCGAAGCAGATTCCTTCGCCTCTTTCACCTGTTTTCCATTCGAGGTAATCAACGGTATCACCGATCATGGCGTAACTCATTATGTTATTAACACCCTGAGGAATACCGAGAAGAACGAGACCGATTGCAGAAACTATAAGCTTCCAGGGAGCGTCATATCCGACAAAGTACATAATTGCCATTACGACACCGCCGAAGAGGTGAACAAGAATGTAAGTATACTTTTTGGTAAATTTCTTTGTAAGCCAAGGAACAAGCAAAGATGCAACAAGGCCGCCGGGAATAACAAGAAGTGTTATAATTCCGTATAAACCTTCATTTTTAAGAACATACTTTGCGAAATAAAGACCGCCGGTATATGAATAAACCATTCTTGCGCCGCCGAAAACACCGGAAAGAACGATAAGAAGAAGCTCTTTGTTTTTAAACAGGAGCTTGAGGTTATGACCGAATGAAGGAACTTCATCATAATCGGCAGTGATGTGCTCTTGGGTGTTTTTAAAGCCATAGAAGAACATGGGAACAGCTGCAACAACAAAAACAACTGCACAGATGAAATAAGTCCACTTAAGTGTATTTGCGTTAGCCTCAACACCGCTGTTCATTACTGTACCGATAAATGTACGTGCAGCCTCCTCAGCTGTTTTACCCTGATTAGCAACAATGGATGCAATCTGCTCAGCTTTATCAGTCATAATGAGAGCAAGATCAGCCTCAGTGTACTTAAACTTTGCTGTAACAGCATTTGTGATGATGGGAACACCGACAGTAACAATACCGGCACCTACAGTACAAACGAGACGTACTACTGTAAGGATATTACCTCTGACGGTTGTATCATTTGTAAGACAGGTAGCAAGTCCCCAATAAGGAACGTCAGCAACTGTATAAAGCACTGACCAGATAACATAAAGAACAGAAATAGTTGCAAATGTCCACATAGCTTTTGCTTCGTAGATGGGAAGGAAGCAAAGAATTGTGCTGACAGCTATGGGAATTGCCATCCATTTAAGATAGGGACGACATTTACCCCACTTCGTTCTGGTTTTGTCAACAATTGATCCCATGATCGGGTCATTACATGCGTCGAAAATTCTCGTGCCGAGCATAAGGAACGCAACAGCAATCGCACCCTCCAAAGCACCAACCTTTACGCCTTCAGCACCGAAAAGAAGTGCATCCGTCATAAATACGGTAATATAAGAACCAATAATGGTACAGATGAAGTTCTGACCGAAGCCCGCAACACCGTAGGCTACTGCTTCCCTCGGCTGAACACCTTTGCCCGGTGTGGTACCGAACACTTTGTGTAAAAGTTCATTTACTTTCATGTTTTCCTTTTCCTTTCTTATGTATAATTTCACTAAAATACACCCGATGTGTGCATTTAACTTGACGATTATATCACAATTAAAAATTAAAGGCAAGTTAAAAACACTTGCCTTTAGCCTAATTAACAATTTATTTAAAATTAAGGTGCTTTTTCAAATACAGTCCGGTATATGAAGCATCTGTGTGTGCGATTTCCTCAGGAGTTCCCGTAGCTACAACCGTTCCTCCGCCATCTCCTCCCTCAGGACCGAGATCAATAACATAGTCCGCAGATTTGATAACATCAAGATTATGTTCAATAACAATAACACTGTTGCCTTTATCAACCAAAGTCTGCAGAACATTGATAAGCCTGTGTACATCGGCTGTATGAAGACCTGTTGTGGGCTCATCGAGTATATAAACGGTCTTTCCCGTCGAGGACCGGGCAAGTTCAGTAGATAATTTTACCCTCTGCGCTTCGCCTCCGGAAAGAGTAGTAGCCGGCTGACCTATTTTAACATAACCAAGACCGACATTATAAAGCGTTTCTAATTTTTTGTGTATTCGGGGAATGTTTTCAAAAAACGTCATCCCCTCTTCAATGGTCATTTCAAGAACATCGTAAATAGATTTTCCTTTGTATTTTACACCCAAGGTTTCTGAATTATATCTTTTACCCTTACAAACCTCACAAGGAACATAAACATCGGCAAGAAAATGCATCTCGATTTTCACAATACCGTCACCCTCACAAGCTTCACAGCGTCCGCCTTTAGTATTAAAAGAAAATCTGCCTGCTGTATAGCCTTTTGCCTTCGCATCGGTAGTAGAAGCAAAGAGCTCCCTGATGTCAGTGAAAACACCCGTATATGTGGCAGGATTTGAACGCGGAGTTCTGCCTATTGGTGACTGATCAATATTGATAACTTTGTCAAGATGCTCAATTCCCGTCATCTTTCTGAATTTACCGGGAATTTGTTTTGCACCGTTTAGCTCATTTGAAAGGTGCTTATTGAGGATTTCATTGACGAGAGACGACTTACCGGAACCGGAAACACCCGTAACGCAAACAAACTCGCCCAACGGTATTTCGACATCTATGTTTTTAAGATTATTCTGTGAAGCTCCGTATACTTTAAGTGCTTTTCCGTTTCCTTTTCGTCTTTCAGCGGGCACGGGTATTATTTTTTTTCCGCTGAGATACTGTCCCGTGAGTGAGTTTTCACATTGAAGAATATCATTTATTTCTCCGCAAGCGACAATATTACCGCCATGAATACCGGCTCCGGGACCGACATCAACCACATAATCTGCTTCGAGCATCGTATCTTCGTCATGCTCAACTACAATAAGTGTATTACCTATATCCCGCAAATGCTTAAGAGTGCTTATCAGCTTACCGTTATCGCGCTGATGAAGCCCTATACTGGGCTCATCGAGAATATAAAGCACCCCGACAAGGGAAGAGCCGATTTGTGTGGCAAGTCTGATTCTTTGGCTTTCACCGCCGGAGAGTGAGCCCGATTGACGTGCTAAGGTCAGATAACTGAGACCGACGCTGTTAAGAAACGAAAGCCGTTCCGTAATTTCTTTAATAATTAGTTTCGCAATAGTAAGTTCTCTTTCACTGAGCTTTTCGGGAAGCTTTTTTATAAATTCTAAGGATTCATAAACAGATAAAGAGCATACCTCATGAATATTTTTACCGTCTACGGTAACACTGAGTGCTTCTTTGCTGAGACGGGCGCCGCCACACTCTTTGCACTCCGTGACCGTCATTAGTGATTCGATCTCTTTTTTAGAAGCCTCGGATGTAGAGTCAGTATATCTGCGCTGAAGGTTATTGAGAACACCCTCAAATTCTGCAAGATATGTTCCGCTTCCGTAGCTTGTTGTTCTTTCCATTTTCAATTTCTCGCCTTTTGTGCCGTATAGCAAAGCCTCATAAGCTTCAAATGACAAATCTTCGATAGGGGTGTCGAGATCAAAGCCGTATTTTTTTCCGAGAGCAGTGTAATACATACCCGAAATAGAGTTTTCATCCTTACATTGCCAGCCCGCAGCTTTAATAGCCCCCTGTCTTATCGAAAGCTTTCTGTCGGGAATAATCATTGACGGCGATATTTCCATAAATACGCCGAGTCCCGAACACTTTTTACATGAACCGAACGGGCTGTTAAAAGAAAACATGCGAGGCGTTATCTCACCAAAGCTGACACCGTGTTCGGGACATGCATAGTTAAGAGAAAATACTGTTTCTTTGTCACCGATAACATCGACGATCAGCAAACCGTCAGAAAGCTTTGTCGCCGTTTCGATAGAATCCGAAAGTCTCGATTTTATACTTTCTTTAACTACAAGACGGTCAACTACAACCTCTATATTATGCTTTTTATTTTTTTCGATCTTTATCTTTTCCGAAAGGTCATAAGTTATTGAATCAATTCTTACTCGGACAAAGCCGGATTTTCTTATGCCTTCAAGTTCTTTTACATACTCACCTTTTCTGCCTCTGACAATCGGAGACAAAAGCTGAATTTTCGTACCCTCAGGCATTTCGAGAATTTTATCCACTATCTGATCAACTGTCTGCTGTTTGATTTCTTTACCGCAAACAGTACAGTGCGGAATACCTATACGAGCATAAAGCAAACGAAGGTAATCATATATTTCGGTTATTGTACCTACAGTTGAACGAGGATTTTTTGAGGTAGTTTTCTGATCAATGGATATAGCAGGTGAAAGTCCCTCTATATAATCCACATCAGGTTTGTCCATCTGTCCTAAAAACTGTCTCGCATAAGAAGAAAGGGACTCAACATATCTTCTCTGTCCCTCTGCGTATATTGTATCAAAGGCAAGAGAAGATTTACCTGATCCGGACAGACCCGTAAAAACAATAAATTTATCTCTAGGTAAGGTCAGGTCAATATTTTTAAGATTATGCTCTCTTGCACCCTTTATAATAATATTTTTCTGTGACATAAATCCCTCTTATTTCATCATATTTCTGAACTTTTCAATTTTATCACGTAAAAATGCAGCATGTTCAAATTCAAGTATTTTGGCCGCCTCTTTCATTTCAGCGGTGAGCTGTTTGATAACCTTTTCTCTTTCAGCACGCGAAAGCTTCGCAAAGGCTTTATCAGTATCAAGCTTCTTTTCGGAAATTTCGATAACATCGCGCACCTGTTTAACGATGGTTTTCGGAACAATTCCGTTGTCAATATTGTATTTATTCTGGATTTCCCGACGTCTTTTTGTTTCGTCTATAGCATATTTCATCGATGGAGTAATTCTGTCCGCATACATTATTACTTCACCGTTGGCATTACGTGCCGCTCTGCCTATAGTCTGCACCAAAGAGGTTTCGGAACGTAAAAAGCCTTCTTTATCAGCGTCGAGAATAACAACCAGTGAAACCTCCGGTATATCAAGACCTTCCCTCAGCAGATTAATACCGACAAGCACATCAAATTCACCCAAACGTAAATCTCTTATGATTTCCATGCGTTCCATTGTGTCAACATCATAATGCATGTATCTTACCTTGATTCCGAAATTATCGAGATAATCAGTAAGAGATTCAGCCATTTTTTTGGTAAGTGTGGTTATAAGGACTCTTTCTTTTCTTTGAATCCGGATATTAATTTCACTGACGATATCATCGATCTGACCTTCCGTGGGTCTTACACTGATAATCGGGTCAAGAAGTCCGGTGGGACGGATAACCTGTTCGACAATCTGACTGCTTTTTTCTTTTTCGAAAGCTCCGGGGGTGGCACTTACAAATATTTTCTGCCCCACTATGCCGTAAAATTCATCAAATTTCAGAGGTCTGTTATCATAAGCTGAAGGCAACCGAAAACCATATTCAATGAGCGATTCTTTTCTCGATCTGTCTCCGCCGTACATAGCACGAACCTGAGGCAGCATTACATGAGATTCGTCAACGAACAGAAGAAAATCATCGGGGAAATAATTAAGCAACGTGAACGGTGCGGCACCGGCAGGTCTGTCTGACATAATCCGTGAATAATTCTCTATACCTTTGCAAAATCCGGTCTCTCGAAGCATTTCAAGGTCATAAAGAGTTCTCTGCCTGATTCTTTCAGCCTCAAGCAGTTTTCCTGCCTTAGTAAATTCTGTTACTCTGTCTTCCATTTCCTGTTTGATATCCTCAAGTGCTTTCTCAAGCTTATTAGGTGCGACAACGTAATGGGAAGCCGGATAAACAGCAACATGGGAGACATTATTTTTTATCTCTCCCGTAAGTGGATTTATTTCTGAAATTCTGTCAATCTCATCCCCAAAAAACTCAACACGTATGGCTGTGTCAGAAGTATATACAGGATATATTTCCACAACATCACCGCGCACACGGAATTTATTTCTGACAAAGTTCACATCATTTCTGTCATATTGAATTTCGACAAGCTTTTCAATCAATTCTTCTCTGCTTTTTTCCATGCCGACGCGCAAAGAAATAACCATATTTCGGTAATCAATCGGATTACCGAGAGTGTAAATACAAGATACACTGGCAACAATGATAACGTCTCTTCTCTCAGAAAGAGCCGAAGTTGCCGAATGTCGGAGCTTATCAATTTCATCATTAATTGCGGAATCCTTTTCAATGTAAGTATCCGTGGTGGGAATATAGGCCTCAGGCTGATAATAGTCATAATAGGAAACGAAATATTCCACGGCATTTTCGGGGAAAAATTCTTTAAACTCGCTGCACAGCTGTCCGGCGAGTGTTTTATTATGAGCAAGAACAAGAGTGGGTCTGTTTAGTTGTGCGATGATATTTGCCATCGTAAAGGTTTTACCGGAGCCGGTAACACCCATAAGAGTCTGTTCTTTATAGCCTTTTTTCACACCGTCAACAAGTGCTTCAATCGCCTGAGGCTGATCACCTGTCGGTTTAAAGTCGGAAACGAGCTTAAAGCAGTCCATATTATTCTCCCTTCATGAATTCGTTATTTATCATTATACTACATTTTCACATAAAAAGTAAAGTTAAATACATAAAATCAAATATTCAAAGAATTATAATTTTTAAGTTATTGATAAAGTAAGAATATTATGATATAATCAATAAAAATGAAAAAGAGGTGTAAAATGAATATTGCAAATAAACTAACAGTTTTCCGAGTAATTCTCGTTCCTTTTTTTGTCCTGTTTATGCTTACGGATTTTTGGTCTTTCAACAGATGGATCGCTTTCGGCATTTTCGTTGTTGCGACAATTACCGACAAGCTTGACGGTACAATAGCACATAAGTACAACATGGTTACAAATTTCGGTAAATTTATGGACCCTATTGCAGATAAGCTTTTGGTATGCTCAGCACTTATATGTCTGACGGCATCAGGAGAGGTTCCCGCATGGGTTACCATACTTATTATAGGCAGAGAATTTGCCATAAGCGGCATAAGACTTGTTGCGGCGGATAATAATGTTGCTATCGCTGCCACCTGGTGGGGTAAAAGTAAAACTATAGCACAGATGGCGATGATAATTATTATACTGATGAAAGTCCCTGCGTTTCATATTTTGGGCCAGATAGTAATGTATGTTTCCGTGGTACTCACTGTCGTTTCGCTCATAGATTATATCATTAAAAACAAAAATGTTCTGATTTTTGACGATAAATAAAAAGATAAAGAGTCTTTTAGGGCTCTTTATTTGCTTTTAATATTGACAAAATAAGGACAATACTGTTAAAATGAAAGTTGTAATTTTGTTTACTGAAAGGAAGTAATTGTATGAACAAAGGCAAATTTTATATAACGACTGCTATTGCATATACTTCAAGAAAGCCACACATCGGTAACAGCTATGAAATAGTTCTGACCGATGCTATCGCGCGTTATAAAAGACTTCAGGGCTACGACGTATATTTTCTTACAGGTACCGATGAACACGGTCAAAAAATCGAAGAATACGCCAAAGCTGCCGGTGTTTCACCCAAAGAATATGTTGACAATGTCGCAGAAGAAATAAGAGGTATTTGTGATACACTTAATACAACCTACGATAAATTTATCAGAACCACTGATGATTATCACGAAAAGGTCGTACAGAAAATTTTCAAAAAGCTTTATGAACAGGATGATATTTACAAAAGTGAATATGAGGGTCTCTACTGCACCCCCTGTGAATCCTTCTGGACTGAATCTCAGCTCGTTGACGGTAAATGTCCCGACTGCGGCAGAGAAGTAAAAAAAGCCAAGGAAGAAGCTTATTTCCTCCGTCTTTCAAAAT
The DNA here is from genome assembly GCA_017397845.1 of Clostridia bacterium. Classification (GTDB taxonomy): domain Bacteria; phylum Bacillota; class Clostridia; order Oscillospirales; family Acutalibacteraceae; genus UBA6857. Next base: position 106,153 of record JAFQHU010000003.1, on the reverse strand, counting down.
ATCAGAAGCAGTTGGAGGATTATATCGAAAACAACGACAGCTTCATTTATCCCGAAAGCCGCAAAAAGGAAATGCTTAACAATTTTATCAAGCCCGGACTTCAGGATCTGTGTGTTTCCAGAACATCATTCAAATGGGGAATTCCTGTATCTTTTGACGATAAGCATGTAATTTACGTTTGGATCGATGCACTTTCTAACTATATCACCGCTTTGGGTTATGACCCCGACGGTTCTGCCGATCTTTACAAAAAATATTGGCCTGCTGATGTGCACATTATCGGTAAGGATATAGTACGATTCCATACAATTTATTGGCCTATTATGCTTATGGCTTTGGGAGAGGAACTTCCGAAGCAGGTTTACGGTCACCCTTGGCTTCTTTTCGGCGAAGATAAAATGTCAAAATCAAAGGGCAACGTAATTTATGCTGATGAACTCTCGAAGCTTATCGGTGTTGACGCAGTGAGATATTATCTTTTATCCGAAATGCCTCATGCGAATGACGGTTCCATTTCGTACAGCACGATTATCGAAAGATTCAATTCCGACCTTGCAAACACTCTCGGAAATCTCGTTAACAGAACTGTTGCTATGACGAATAAATACTTTGGCGGTACAGTTATGGCTCCCTCCCGCGGTGATGCCGTCGATGACGAGCTGAAAGCTTTTGCACTCGAAACCGTCAAAACGGTTGAAAAGAAAATGGAAACATACCATATCGCTGATGCAGTAGAAGCTGTTATGAACCTCGCAAAGCGTTGCAACAAATACATCGATGAAACTGCTCCCTGGACGCTTGCCAAGGACGAAGCAAACAAAGAAAGACTCGGCACGGTTCTTTATAATCTGCTTGAGGGTATCAGATTTATTGCAATTCTTATTTCCTCATTTATGCCCGAAACAGCCAAATCAATACTTTCACAAATTAATTGTGACATAGCCGATTATGACAGTCTTTCATCCTTCGGTGCTCTCAAATCAGGCAATAATGTGGGCACTGCTACTCCCCTTTTCGCCCGTATTGACGCTGAAAAGATGATGGAAGAAATCAAAGCACAGCAGGAGGCCGCTCAGGCAAATGAAAAGAAATTCAGCGAAATCGAAGGCATCGCACAAATTAGCATTGATGATTTCGCAAAGGTTGATTTAAGAGTAGCTAAAATCACTGACTGCGAACCTGTAAAAAGAGCAAAGAAGCTTTTAAAGCTCACTCTCAATGACGGCACAGGCACACCCAGAACTGTTGCCTCAGGTATAGCTAAATGGTACAAGCCCGAAGATCTCATCGGAAAAAGCATCATCGTAGTTTCCAACCTCAAGCCTGCTGTTCTCTGCGGTGTGGAAAGTCAGGGCATGATTTTAGCCGCTGACTGCAGTGAAGATGATGTTAAGGTTATTTTCGTTGACGGTATTCCCGAAGGCTCAAAGGTAAGATAATGTACAGTAATATTTTTGACACACACGCACACTATGACGATTCCCGCTTTGATGAAGACAGAACTGAGCTTCTGTCTTCTCTTTTCGAGGGTAGTGTAAGCAGTATTATTAACTGCGGATGTGACCTGAAATCCTCACTGGAAACCGTATCTCTTACAGAAATGCATCCTTTCCTTTACGGTGCTGTCGGTGTGCATCCTCACGAAGCTGAGGAAACCACCGATGAAGACCTTGAAAGAATCAAAGAGCTTTATAAAAAGGAAAAGATTATCGCAGTCGGTGAAATAGGTCTTGACTACTTTTACGACTTCTCACCAAGAAAAAAGCAGATTGAAGTTTTCAGAAAGCAGATTATTACAGCCAATGAACTGGGTCTTCCCGTAATTATCCACGACAGAGAAGCCCACGAGGATACGATGAACATCCTTAAGGAGCTAAAGCCGAAAGGTGTTGTTCACTGCTTTTCAGGGAGCGCCGAAATGGCAAAAGAAATTCTTAAGCTCGGTCTTTACGTCGGTATAGGCGGTGCAGTCACCTTTAAAAATGCACGAAAACCCGTCGAGGTGGTTGAGATTTTGCCGCTTGACAGACTTCTTCTCGAAACCGATGCACCTTATATGACACCTGTTCCGTTCAGAGGCAAAAGATGTGATTCGTCACATATAGCGTATACTGCAGAGAAAATTGCTGAAATTAAGGGTGTTGATGTTCAGGCGCTTATCGATAAGTGTGCTGAAAATGCCAAAAAGTTGTTTGTTATTAATGAAAATCATAACAAAATCAAATAAGAAAAAGAAAGAAGCAACCACTTTAGTTGCTTCTTTCTTTTTACCCGAAAATAACATCCAGGCTCATCATCAGCAGAAAGCCGAGAGAAAAAATAACGGTTATACTCCCCTTTTTCTTTTCCATATCATACATATCAGGTATAAGCTGTTCTGCAACTACATAGACCATAGCGCCTGCGGCATAGGATAAGAAGAACGGAAGCGTAACAGCCATAATCTTTGATGCCGCAATTGCCAAAACTGCACCTATCGGCTCAACTACTCCCGAAATAAATCCCCACAAAAATGTCTTCTTCCTGCTTTTATTTTCAGCCATAACAGGCATGGTCACTATGGCACCTTCGGGAATATTCTGCACAGCAATACCGAAAGCGAGTAAAAATGCCGACGTAAAGTCCTGAGTAACATTCTGTGCTAAAAGTGAGGCAAAAACCATTCCCACAGCCATTCCTTCGGGGATGTTATGAACAGTTACTGCAATTAACTGCATAAGTGTTTTTGTGGCATAAGGTGTATATTTATCACATTTTTTTACGGACCTGTCTATTATTCTGTCAGCCCATATCATGGAAAGCACACCCACAAGAAAGCCGGTCACTGTCTGCAATACCTTCATTATGCCTTCTCCGCCACTCATTTCCACTGAAGGAATGATAAGACTCCACACACTCGCTGCAAGCATTATTCCGCCAGCCAATGCTGAAAGAATATTTTTAATATGGAATGATACCTCTTTCTTTATTATAAAAATCACTGACGAACCAATCATAGTACCTATAAAAGGTATCATTATTCCTGCAAGGACTTTTAGAAACATGTAATTCACCTCAAATTATAACGCTATAATCATAATATGAGGCAAAATTAAAACGGTGCGGAATTCCGCACCGTTAAATATTTACTGTAAAATTTCTTTGGCGAGCGCTTTTATTTGCTCTTCGTTTTCTTTCTTGACGGCTGAATGAATTGAGACGACAGTACCCGTAAAATTAATTTCCTTACTGTTTTCGAGCATCTTTTTCATAGTCTTTGCAGCAACAGGCATCCAGCTTCCGTTTTCCATAAGGCCGATTTTTCTGTTTCTGTATCCTCTTTCGGTAAGCTCTTCAATGAAAGTGCGCATAAAGGGGAATATTTCACCGTTGTAGGTTGTAGTTGCAAGGATAATTCTGCCGTAACGGAAAGCATCCTCCACAGCCTCTGCCATATCATCGCGGGCAAGGTCTGTTACTGCAACTTTTGTACAGCCGGATTTAATAAGCTCATTCATAAGAATTCCGACAGCATTTTTTGTGTTTCCGTAAACTGAGGTGTAGAATATAGCAACGCCATCACTTTCCACACCGTAAGAAGACCACGTATTATAAAGATCAATGTAATAACCGAGATTCTCTTTAAGAACAGGACCGTGCAAAGGACAAATAATTTCTATGTCAAGGTTTACTGCTTTTTTAAGCAAATTTTGCACCTGAGCACCGAATTTGCCGACGATACCGAAATAATATCTTCTCGCCTCACACGCCCAATCCTCATCGGCATCAAGTGCACCGAATTTACCGAAAGCGTCAGCAGAAAAGAGAACCTTATCACAGCTGTCATAGGTCATAATTACTTCAGGCCAATGAACCATGGGAGCAGCAATAAAATTAAGTGTATGCTTTCCGAGCGAAAGTGCATCACCCTCTTTTACAACTATACGCTTATCAGCAAAATCCCTTTCAAAGTAGTTCTGCATCATTTTAAAAGCTCTGTCTGAGGAAACTATAACCGCTTCGGGATATGCATCCGTAAACTTAACTATATTGGCAGAGTGATCAGGCTCCATATGCTGAACGATAAGATAATCGGGTTTTCTGTCGCCTATGGCAGTCTTAATATTTGTAAGCCATTCATCTCCGAATTTTTTGTCCACCGTATCCATTACAGCTATTTTTTCATCAAAAACAATATAAGAATTATATGCCATACCCTCCGGCACCGTAAACTGACCCTCAAACAAATCTATTAACCGATCATTTACACCTACATATATAATATCTTTTGTAACCATTTTAATTCTCCTTTATATTAAAATTCATTTCAGCCCAACAATACATCAAAAACAAGCATCAAACAGAATCCCGCAAGAAGCGAAAAGGTTGCACCGCTTTCATTACCGTGCGAATGTGTTTCGGGAATCATTTCATCACTTATTACATAAATCATCGTTCCGCCCGCAAAAGCAAGAGCAAAAGGCAAAACAGTATTCGAAATGCTTACGGCAAAATAACCGAGCAAAGTACCGATTACCTCGATAATCCCCGTAAAAGATGCAGCGACAAATGTTCTTGCATTACTCATTCCCGCAGCCAGCATCGGTGCTATAATTACCATTCCTTCAGGTATGTTCTGAAGTGCAATGCCCGCCGAAATCATCAAAGCATCGCCTACATTGTCCGTACCAAATCCTACCCCCGCCGCAATACCCTCAGGCAGATTGTGTATTGCTATCGCAATAACAAAAAGTAAGACTTTGTTCAGTTGCTCCTGTTTTCCCGGATGACTTTCAGCATCAACACCGGAAAGTCGGTGCAAATGAGGCACAACCTTGTCAATAAGATTTATACACAAAGCTCCGCAAAAAACTCCGGTAACAGTAACCAAAAGCTTCCACCTGCCGCCGTATTCCAGAGACGGAATAATAAGACCGATAACGGCCGCCGAAAGCATAACACCCGCCGCGAAAGAAAGAACAATATCACTGAATTTATGACTTATTTTTTTAAAAACAAATCCGAGAACGGCGCCGATTACCGTAGCACCGCCGACACCAAGCGCCGTGAGCATAACCATCTGCATTTAATCATCCTTTCAAAAATGATTTTATCACATCTTTTCAACTTTAAAAATACATAAAAGAAAAATTTTAAAAATTGTTTTCTTTTACGGGAATTATTCCACCGAAATCCGTAAGCGGAAAATCAAAGCTGATAATTTTCATCCCTCTTTCGGAAATAAATTCATTTATTTTCAGATAATCCCGATGTTTTGTTATGTCGCCAAAGAAAACAACCTTATCCTTCGAAATTTTTCCGCTTGCACCGCCTATAAAGCCGTACTCATGCCCATTCAGCCTAATGTCGCCCTTGCTAATTAAAAGGCTCTCTATGCCATTTAAACGACAGCTGCGTGCAATAGATTCATCATCAGTAATAACCGACTTTTCATCAATAACAAGTACTGAGCATTTACAATAACCCTGCTTTGTGGAAATCAATTTAAAATTTTTACATTCTCTTAAAACAGCTTCATCGAAAATTTTGCTGTTGCCTATTATGTATTTGTCTATAAGAGTATGGTTCAATATACAATCCCCCGAATAACTGCCGCTTACAAATTTTACGGTATTTATAACATCAAAACCGTCAGATTGAAGTCTTTCGATTAGAGCAAACTGGCATTTATCCGTTATAATTTTTCCGTTTCCGAGATACAAGGCTGAAAGATCGCAGTGCTCAGAAACAGACGGATCAATATTTTTATTTACCTGTGTAAGATAAATTTCTATTCCGATATCTGTAAAATATTTTATAAGCTCTTTATTCAGTCCGCCACAGATAAGAGCTTTGACATCACTTTCGGGAAGATTACTTTTCGCAATAAATCTGCTCATAATATTATTGCCTCAAAGGCCTGTCTTATTGTTTTCACCCCGATTATTTCAATCTCTTTTTTCAAAGATGCTGAAATATTTTTTAAATTTGCATAAGGAATTATACATTTGTTGAATCCCAATCTTGCAGCTTCCTTGATTCTCTGTTCGCAGTGTGAAACCCCTCTTATTTCCCCTGCAAGACCAACCTCGCCGAAAGCAAGTACATCATCACGCAAAGCATAATCCTTTAACGACGAAACGAGTGCCATTACAATAGTCAAATCAAGTGCAGGCTCGTCCAGCTTCATTCCGCCGACAATATTAATATATGAATCCATATTACCGAAAAAATATCCGCCTCTTTTTTCTAAAACAGCTATAAGCATAGCCATACGGTTAAAATCAAAGCCGTTAGAAATTCTGCGAGGATTACCGAAGCCCGTCGCAGTTACAAGACCCTGTATTTCAGCTAAAATCGGCCTGCTACCCTCCATTACACAGGCAACACAGGAACCCGGTGTGTTTTTCGGTCTGCCCGAAATCAGCATTTCGGAAGGGTTCTCCACCTCGCACAGACCTGTATCAAGCATTTCGAAAACACCTATTTCATTAGTTGAACCGTAACGGTTTTTTACTGCCCGCAAAATTCTGAATGACAGATTTCTTTCGCCTTCGAAATAAAGAACGGCATCAACAATATGCTCCAACACCTTAGGTCCTGCAATATTTCCGTCTTTATTTACATGTCCGACCAAAATCACAGGTATGCCGAGCGATTTGGCAGTATGCATAAGAAGATTTGATGATTCTCTTACTTGGGTAACACAGCCGGGTGATGAATTAAATTCAGTAAAATTCATGGTTTGTATTGAATCAACAATCACAAGGTCAGGACTTGTGGCATGTATATGCTCACATATAGCCTGAACATCGGTTTCGCAAAGGATGAACAAATTGTCGGTTTTGACTTTTAATCTGTCAGCGCGAAGCTTAATCTGGCTGTAGGATTCTTCACCGGAAACGTAAAGAATCTTGAGATTTTTACCGAGACTGTGACAAATCTGCAAAAGGATGGTAGATTTACCTATACCGGGGTCGCCGCTTAAAAGTATCAAAGAGCCTTTCACTATTCCTCCGCCGAGCACACGGTCAAGCTCACTCATACCTGTTTTATATCGAAGCTCGTTATCATGCTCTATTTGGGTTAAACGGTATGATGTAACGCTTTTGGTTCTGAGTGGATTTGATATCTTTGATTTTGATGCTTCTGTTTGTCTTATTTCTTCTTCAAAGCTTGCCCATTCACCGCATTCAGGACATTTACCTAACCATTTCGCAGTTTCGTAGCCACAGCTATTGCAAACGTAAATGCTCTTCGTCTTTATTGCCATTATCTGTTTCTCCTTCGTTTTTTATTTCAATATATCTTATAAGACCGGCAACTATTGCCTCAGAGAGTTTTTGCTGATAAACTTCATCCTTCAGCTTTTCGGCTTCAGCATCATTCGACATAAAGCCACATTCGACCATCACAGACGGCACAGCTGAATGATAAAGTAAATAAATATCGATTCCGCTTTCTTTAATTTGACGTGTATTATCAGGCTGCAAAGCCGAAACGACAGAGCTTTGTATTTCTTCTGCCAACGCTTTACTGCCCGGATTATTTTTTGAATAAAAAACCTGTGTTCCGCTATACTTGCTTTCTCTGAAATAATTTTGGTGAACCGACAAAAGAATACAGTCACCGGTTTCCTCGACCAAATTCAGTCTGTTATGTATGTCGGAAACCTTTTTTTCACGTTGTGTGGATGCAGATTCATCGTAAATCATATAATCTCCCTCACGGGTCATGACCGTATTAAATCCGTAATCTTTGATTAAAGCATTTATTTTTTCGGATATTTCAAGATTTATCTGCTTTTCCAATGTACCGTCAGAGGACTGTGTACCTCCATCCTCACCGCCATGACCGGGGTCAATAATTATTACAGGTAAATTTTCGGCAGTTACAGATACCGAATCAAACAGTACATCCGAAAAATTAAGCATTACCGCAAGTGAAAAAAATAAAACTAAAGTAACGGTAAAACTCAAAGCGTTTTTCATTCTGAATGAAAAATAAAAACCTTTATTCATAAAATCACCTAATTAATACTATGGTGATTTAAGAATATATATAACAGATTTATTCTACAATAAAACCCGTAAATAATCAATACAAGAATAAAAAAGGCTGTAAACACCGACATCTGACTTACCGGATTTCGGTGTTTAACAGCCTAAATTTAATATGAATTATTTCACTTCAACTCTCCAACCGTAGGGATCTTCTCTTTTACCCCACTGAATACCGGTAAGCTCGTCATAAAGCTTTTGGGTAAGTTCACCGATACCGCCGTTACCGATGGTCATTACATCGTCAACATAGCGAAGTTTGCCTACAGGAGAAACAACTGCCGCTGTACCTGTGCCCCATACTTCTTCAAGAGTGCCATCTTTAGCAGCAGCAACAATTTCATCGACAGAAATCTTTCTTTCCTCGACCTCATATCCCCATGCTTTGCACACATTAATGATTGAGTTGCGGGTAATACCGGGAAGGATACTGCCGTTAAGAGCAGGAGTAACAACTTTACCGTTAATTTTGAACATGATGTTCATGGCACCGACTTCTTCGATGTATTTTCTTTCCACACCGTCAAGCCAAAGCACCTGAGAATAACCGCTGTCATGCGCCTTAACCTGAGCAATAAGAGAGGCTGCATAGTTACCGCCGGTTTTAGCAAAGCCCATACCGCCCTTTACTGCACGCACATATTCATCCTCGATCCATATACCCACGGGAGCAAGACCGCTTTCGTAGTATGCACCTGAAGGAGACAGAACGATGATAAACATATATGTCTTTGAGGGTGCAACACCGAGAAATTCATCTGTGGCAATAACAAAGGGACGGATATAAAGGGATGTACCTTCATCAGAAGGAACCCAATCTCTGTCAATATCAACGATAGCTTTAACTGCATCGACAAAAATATCCTCGGGAATTTCAGGAATGCAAAGTCTTTCATTGGAAGCGTTTGCTCTTTTGGCGTTCATATCGGGACGGAAAAGATAAATCTTATCGTCTTCACCGCGGTAAGCCTTGAGACCTTCAAACATTTCCTGACCATAATGGAATACCATAGCGCTGGGTGCAAGAGAAATATCGCCGTAAGGTTCAATTCTTGCATCATGCCAACCTTTTCCTTCTGTATAATTCATGATAAACATATGGTCAGTAAAAATATGACCGAATCCAAGCTTTTCACCCTTGGCCGGTTTTGCTTTGGGTGATGCTGTTTTGGTAATTTTAATATCCATTTTATACACCTCTTAATCAATATTCGTAGCCTGTTTTAAGGGCTTTCAGATTAATTTCAGTAAGATTTGCTTTTTTGGGAGGAACAACCTTTTTCAGAACGTCTTCCGTGCCGTCAAAGGAAAAAGCATCACATTCCTTTATAAGCTTACCCATAAGAATCATATTGGCGAGAGTTGAAAAACCTTCGTCATTAGCCATTTTTGTGGCAGGAACAGCAAAAACAGTCACATCATCTCTTTCGGGCATTTCACCGATGAGAGACGAGTCAATGATAATAATACCGCCCGGAACAACATCGTTTTCATACTTTTTGAGCGAAGGAAGATTCATGGCAACGAGACAGTCGGGATTTGAAATGATCGGAGAACCGATTGGCTCATCACCGATAATTACACTGCAATTGGCTGTACCGCCACGCATTTCGGGTCCGTATGAAGGAAGCCACGAAACCTGTTTATCCTTAAGCAAACCTTTATATGCAAGGAATTTACCCGCAAAAAGGACACCCTGACCGCCGAAGCCGGCAATTAAAATTTGTGTAGTACTCATTGTGTCCCCTCCTTATTCAGCCTTAGAGTCAGCATCTCTGTCCTTATAAACACCCAAAGGATAATAAGGAATCATTTTTTCCTCTACCCATTCAAGTGCTTTTTCGGGTGTCATGCCCCAGTTTGTGGGACAAGTTGAAACAACCTCAATAAGAGAGAAGCCTTTTTTATCTATCTGATTCTGGAAAGCCTTTTTAATAGCTTTCTTTGCGTTTCTTACATTCTTAACATTATTTACGGCAACTCTTTCAATATAGCCTGCACCGTCAAGCTGCGAAAGCATTTCGGAAACTTTAACAGGGAAGCCGCAATGATTGGTATCTCTGCCGTAGGGAGAGGTTTGCGTAACCTGACCGGGAAGAGAAGTGGGAGCCATCTGACCGCCTGTCATACCGTAAATAGCATTATTTACGAAGATAATGGTGATATTTTCATTTCTTGCTGCAGCATGAACAGTTTCAGCCATACCGATGGAGGCAAGGTCACCGTCACCCTGATATGTAAAGACGATATGATTATCCGGGTCAGAACGCTTGAGACCTGTCGCAACAGCGGGAGCTCTGCCGTGAGCAGCCTCAACCATATCACAGGTAAAATAGTTATAAGCAAGAACTGAGCATCCGACAGGTGCAACGCCGATGGTTTTACCTTCAATCCCTAATTCGTCGATAGTCTCCGCTACAAGTCGGTGAATAATACCGTGTGTACATCCGGGACAATAATGAAGAGGAACATCAGCAAGTGATTTGGGTTTATCAAATACTACCATTATTTTGTACCTCCTTTGTAATGTGCTTTAATCGATTCGAGTACCATTTCCGGAGAAGGAATCATTCCGCCGACTCTGTTGCAAAGGTATACCGGCTTTTTACATTCCGAAGCAAGTCTGATATCTTCTATCATCTGTCCCATCGAAAGCTCAACGGAAATAAAGGATTCAACCTTATCTGCCGCTTTTTTGAAAACTTCGTTCGGGAAAGGCCAAAGTGTTATAGGTCTGATAAGACCGGCTTTTATACCTTCTTTTCTCGCTGCATTGATTGCATTTTTTGCAACTCTGGCAGCAATACCGAAGGCGGCGATGCAAATTTCAGCATCCTCCATCATGTACTCTTCATACATAACTTCGTTTTCTTCGATAGCCTTATATCTTTCATATCTTGCAAAGTTGAGTTTTTCAAGCTCTTCGGGAACAAGAGAAAGAGAATTAATGATGTTTTTCTTTCTATCACATTTGGTACCGGTAACTGCCCAAGATTTATCGTATTCATTTACTGAGGGCGCTTCGAGAGTAACAGGCTCCATCATCTGACCCATGGTACCGTCAGCCAAAATCATAGCTGTCATTCTGTATTTTTCTGCAAGGTCAAAGCCTTTGATTGTAAGATCAGCCATTTCCTGGACCGAGGAAGGAGCGAGAACAATCATTTTGAAATCACCGTGTCCCCCGCCCTTGGTAGCCTGAAAATAATCAGACTGTGACGGCTGAATACCGCCAAGACCGGGTCCGCCTCGCTGAACATTTACGACAAGAGAAGGAAGGTCACTGCCGGCAAGATAAGAAAGTCCTTCAGCTTTAAGAGAAATTCCGGGACTCGAAGAGGATGTCATTACTCTTTTTCCTGTGCCGGCTACACCGTAAACCATATTGATTGCAGCAACTTCACTTTCAGCCTGAAGGAAGCAACCGCCGATTTTCGGCATTTTTTTTGCCATATAAGCAGCTATCTCTGTTTGAGGAGTAATGGGATAACCGAAGTAATGACGGCAACCGGCTAAGATAGCGGCTTCGGCAATAGCTTCATTACCTTTCATTAAAACTTTTTCAGACATTTATCAGCACCTCACTTTTCTACCTTGATAATGCAATCGGGACACATGGTAGCGCAGAAGGCACAGCCGATACACTTCGTTTCGTCTGTCATTTCTGCAGGAGAATGACCCTTTGCATTAATTTTGTCTTTTGCAATAACAAGAATTTTTTTCGGGCAGGCAACCACACATAAGCCACAGCCCTTACACATATCAGTATTAAACGTAACTTTAGGCACAATAATACCTCCATTTAAAATAATTTACTTTGTAATTCTAAAGGAAAAGCTTTTTTTCCTTTGATATTAATTTCACCATACAGTTCCTTTTTACAGCTCGTAAACAAAACAGGTAATCCGCACAATGCCGAAAGCTTTTCAGCCTCAGAAAAGGTAGAAATCACATCTTCGGCTTCTGTATCTGCACCCAAATTTGAATTGTTGACGATAGCGGTAAATTTAAGTGAAGACACAGCTTCGATTTCCTTCATTACATCATAAGCATCTTCCGCTTTTCTCGTAAGCGGTCGGAAAAAATTAGCTACGAAAATCATTTCATAGTTGTTTTCTTCGCTTATGAAGGGAGCAAATCTGCCCAAAGCAACAGCTCCGGCATCATCACCGCCGATATCCATCACAGCACGGAAGCTTTTATCGTTAACTACCCGGTACATATTCGGCGGCAACGAAGGAATGTCGAGGTTTGTGTTGGCAAATTCCGAACAAATCAGCTCTATGCCCTTATCAGCCAATTCTTTTTCACTGTCTTTAGTACGAAAATACGGATTGACTATATCAAGATCAGCAATCAATACAGGAAAACCGTCATTTTTTAGTTTAATGGCGTAATTAACAGCAATATTTGTTTTACCGCTGCCGTAATGACCCGCAAAAAGTACTATTCTTTTATCTGTCATAACAACATAACCTTTATTATATTACAATAATTTCGATATTTCAATAATTTATAATAAAATATTAAAGTTTATTTCTCTGAATTTTACCGCTAATAGTTTTTGGAAGCTCATCACGGAAAACAACAATTCGAGGATATTTGTAAGGAGCAGTATTCTTTTTGACGTAATTTTGAATTTCCTTTTTCAGCTCCTCAGTAGGCTCTGTTCCCTTAGTAAGAACGATGCTTGCCTTAACTACCTGACCTCTGATTTCATCAGGTGCAGCGGAGACACCGCATTCGAGAACATAAGGAAGCTCCATGATTACATTTTCAATTTCAAAAGGTCCGATTCTGTAGCCTGATGATTTAATAACATCATCGATTCGGCTTACATACCAATAGTAACCATCCTCATCGCACCAGGCAGTATCACCCGTATGGTACATTCCGTCATACCACACTTCATCGGTTTTATCCTGAGCGTTATAGTAACCTTTGAACAGACCGCAAGGTATTTTTTTGTCGGTCCGTACTACAATTTCACCGGTTTCACCGACAGCACATTCATTACCGTCAGGATCAACAATGGCTATATCATAGCAAGGAACAGGTTTACCCATGGCACCGGGTTTCGGTGTGGTACCGACAAGATTAGCAATAGTAAGAGTGGTTTCAGTCTGACCGAAGCCCTCCATAATCACGAGACCGGTAGCTTTGTGGAACTGATGGAATACCTCAGGATTGAGAGCCTCACCGGCAGTAGTAGCATATCTTATTGATGAAAGATCGTATTTTGTGAGATCTTCCTTAATAAGCATTCTGTACATTGTAGGAGGTGCACAGAAGGTAGTAATCTTATATTTAGCAAACATCGGAAGAATATCAGATGCATCAAAGCGGTCAAAATCATAAGTGAAAACAGAACCTTCACACATCCACTGACCGTAAAATTTGCCCCATAAAGCTTTACCCCATCCTGTATCTGAAATTGTAAGATGAAGATCGTCAGGCTTTATTGAATGCCAATATTTAGCGGTAATAAAGTGTCCGAGAGCATATTTATATGAATGTGCGGCAATTTTCGGATAACCTGTGGTTCCCGAAGTAAAGAACATAAGCATTGTGTCATCACCGCAAGGACTGTCGGCGTTTCTTTCGAATATACTTCTGAAAAGTTTATATTCGGTATCGAAATTACGCCATCCGTCTCTGTCAGAACCAACAATAACTCTATGCTTGAGACCATCATATTTTTCGGCCGCTCTTTCGATCTGCGCTGAAGTTTCACCGTCACTTGTGCACACGATACCGGAAACGCCGGCAGCCTTAAATCTGTATTCATAATCATGCTCAACAAGCTGATTCGTGGCAGGGATGATGATAGCTCCGATTTTGTGGAGAGCAAGCGCACATATCCAGAACTGATAATGACGCTTGAGTACAAGCATTATTCTGTCGCCTTTTTTGATTCCAAGGCTGACAAAATAGTTTGCTGCACGTGCAGACTCTTTCTTCATATCGTTATATGTGAACCGTCTTTCGGTTTTGTCTCCCGATATATGAAGCATTGCAAGTTTGTCGGGATATTTATCTGCAACAGCATCAACAACATCGAAAGCAAAATTGAAATCACCTTCGTTTTTATAATCAAGTTTGGTAAGAACACCTTTTTCATTTTCCTCAGTTTCAATAAACTTTTTGACCACAAGCTCGTGAGAAACTTTTTTTGAACTGAGAGACTCTTCGACCTGAGCGTTGACTGTATTTTCTTCGCCGGCAACGACAACAGCAATAAAAGTGCAATCTTTACCGTCAACAGCAATCATACCGTGAGGTGTCGAGCTGTTATAATAAATGCTGTCACCCTCTTCGAGAATTTCTGTATGATTTCCCACTCTGACCTTAAGCTTTCCGGAAAGCACGTAGTCGAATTCCTGACCGCTGTGGGTCATGGTTTTGATAGGCTGATCCTGAAGCTCCTCTTTGTATTCGTATTTGGCAAGATAGGGCTCAGCAAGCTTCTTTCTGAAAAGCAGTGCGAGATGATTAATTTCAATTCCGTCTTCCTTTGAAGTGATCTTACCCTGATTTTTTCTCGTCACCGTGTAAGATGAAAGATTACTGCTTCGGCCTTCAAGAAGATCTGTTTTACCTATATTGAAAACCTTGGCACATTTGTGAATAAAGGAAAAAGGGAAGTCAGCAGTGCCCTGCTCATAAGAAATGTACTGCTCAGTACTTATATCGACTTTTTCAGCCATTTCTTCTGCAGTATAGCCTGCAATTTCGCGCATCTCCTTGATTCGGAAAGCAACCTCTTTGAGTTCATTATTCATTTTATTAAGTTCCATAAATCAGTCTCCTTAATAATTATTTTTAAAAAATAAAACTCGTCTCAAAGAAAACTTTGAGACGAGTATAAAACAATACCCGCGGTACCACTCAAATTGCGGATTAACCGCCCCTTCAAGCTCTGACAAGCTCTATGCACTGACGTAGCATTCACGGAAAGGACTACTGCAGGTTCGCCCCTTCAGCTCAGAAGTGATGGGATTTGAAAATTCACAATACCGACATTCCAGCACCGTCGGCTCTCTGTTAATGCTCCGATTCATCCGTCTTCGTCACAGCCGTTATATTTAATTTGAAATGATTTTAACACTTTAAAACGCCTTTGTCAATATTTAAATCAAACTTTTTTTAAAAAAATCAGAAAATTTTACTTTCATCAATATCAAAAATTTTCATAGCATTTTTATAAAGGATTTTCTCTTTTTCATCGTCTGTAAGCTCCATCAGATTAAACCTTTCAATTTCATCTTCGTATGACCACATAGGGAAATCAGTTCCGAATAAAACATGATCTGCACCGTATCTGCGAACTAATGATGCGGCCTTTTCCGAAGATAAAGCATAGAAGGATGATGAGCAATCAACATAAAAGTTCGGATAAGCGGACAGCTTACTGACAGCATCATCCCATACAGACCAACCGCCGAAATGAGCACCGATAACCGTGAGATCGGGATATTTTTCGAGAATGCGTACAAGTCTGTCAGGATTTGAGTAATCATATCGGTAATCACCGGTATGTAAAAGCACAGGCAAATCACCGCTGCACATCTCATAAATTTTTTCACATCGCATATCATCAATGGGAATTTTTTGAAAATCCGGATGAAGCTTTACTCCCTTGAGTCCGAGAGATTTAAGATGGCTGTAATCCCTTTCCGTATTTTCGGAATCAGGATGCAATGATCCGAGCCCTGTCATGGCTCCTTCACTTCCGGAAACAGTGTGCGCAATAAAGGAATTGATCGACTGCACCTGTTTCGGAGTGGTGGCAACAGAAAAAACCACATAATGCTTGATGCCGTTTTTGCTGCCACGCTCCAAAAGTGTCGATACTCTACCGTCATAACCCATATCAATATCATAGAAACTACGTATACTTTCAACAGCTTTGTCGGCAATTTTATCAGGATAAACATGACAGTGGCAATCAATAACAGGATAATTCATGCTGTAATTCACCTTATGCCGTAACAACAGAATCAGCCTTCTGAAGGCCGTATTTCTTTACAGCTTCCTCACGCATTTTGTATTTGAGAATCTTACCGGCGGCATTCATCGGGAATCCGTCAACAAAATCAATATATCTCGGCACCTTATGCTTAGCCATATGATCACGGACATATTGTCTCATTTCATCCTCAGTCATGGTTTCACCGTCTTTAAGAACGATCCATGCGGCAATTTCTTCACCGTACTGCTCATCGGGAACACCGATTACCTGAACATCCTTTACTTTATCGTGAGTATATATAAACTCTTCGATTTCTTTGGGATAAATATTTTCACCGCCGCGGATGATCATATCCTTGAGTCTGCCTGTGATTTTATAGTTGCCGTCTTCGGTTTTGCAGGCAAGGTCGCCTGTATGAAGCCAGCCTTGCTTATCAATAGCGGCAGCGGTAGCTTTGGGCATTTTATAATATCCCTTCATTATATTGTAGCCACGTGCGACAAATTCACCTGTTTCCCCTATCGGCATTTCTTCACCTGTTTCAGGGTCAACTATTTTACATTCAATTTCGGGAAGTGCACGGCCCACAGTGCTCACACGTACTTCCAAAGAATCGTCAGTGGAGCTCATAGTACAGCCGGGGGAAGCTTCTGTCTGACCGTAAACGATGGTTATTTCCTTCATATTCATTTTATTGACGACATCCTGCATAACAGAAATGGGACAGGGTGAGCCGGCCATAATACCTGTTCTCATATAAGAAAAGTCAGTCTTTTCAAAATCAGGATGCTCCAAAAGTGCAATAAACATAGTAGGTACACCGTGGAAGCAGGTAATCTTTTCCTGATTTATGCACGCAAGAGCAGGCTTCGGAGTGAAATACGGAATGGGCGAAAGCGTTACACCGTGAGTCATTGATGCTGTCATGGAAAGAACCATACCGAAGCAATGGAACATAGGCACCTGTATCATCATTCTGTCTGCAGTAGAAAGATCCATTCTGTCACCGATGCATTTGCCGTTATTCACAACATTATAGTGTGTAAGCATTACACCCTTCGGGAATCCGGTGGTACCTGAGGTGTATTGCATATTACATACATCATCAGGATTAACTGTAGCTGCTATACGGTAAACCTCTTCGACGGGTACATTTACGCTTCGTGCTATAGCTTCATCCCATTCGAGACAGCCTTTTTTCTTAAAGCCTACTGTAATGACATTACGAAGGAAAGGAAGTCTTTTACTGTGTAAAGGCTTACCGGCTTCAAGTGTTTCAAGCTCCGGACAAAGCTCACCGATAATATCCGCATAATGTGAATCACGGTAACCCTCAACGAGAATAAGTGTATGTGTGTCAGACTGCTTAAGAAGGTATTCTGCTTCGTGAATTTTGTAGGCAGTGTTCATCGTAACCAGAACAGCTCCGAGCTTTGTAGCCGCCCAAAAAGCAATATACCACTGAGGGATATTGGTTGCCCATACTGCGACATGCGAGCCGGGCTTTACACCGAGAGACAGAAAGGCGCGGCAACATTCATCGACATCGTCTCTGAACTGTGCATATGTTCTGGTGTAATTAAGAGTTGTATATTTAAATGCATATTGATCAGGAAATTCCTCGACCATTGTGTCAAGAACCTGAGAAAAGGTTTTGCGTATAAGTGCTTCCTTTTTCCAAACAAAATTGCCTGTACCTCTTTTATTGCGATAAAGGTGGCTTTTTTTTCTGGAGGGAGTTTGAAACTGCTGCATATATTGATAATAATGAGCATAAATAACGTCGATTTCCTTGAGATCATCCATCCAATCAGGATTCCATTCGAGAGAAATAAATCCGTCATAGTTTACAGAGCCGAGAGCATTGATCATAACCTCTGTAGGAAGTTCACCCTCACCGATAAGACAGTATTCACGCTTACCGTCAATTACTGCAGAATCTTTGATATGAACATGCTTAATATATGCACCAAGATTTGTAATTGTTTTTTCAGGGTCCTCCCCTTCCTCGCAAAAGGTGTGATACATATCCCACAGGGCAGCCACAGAATCACAGGCAAACTCGATAAGAATATCACGAAGTGCAGCTGTATTTCTGAACATACCTGTCGTTTCGATAAGGACAGTAACGTTTTTCTCATTGGCAAACTCTGTAAGACCGCCAAGACATGCAAGAACATTTTCTTTCGCATTATCACTTTCGCCGGAAGCATAAACTCTTACATAGGGCGAACGGATGGAAGAAGCAAATTCAATATATTTTTTGATATGCTCTTTATTATCGCTGATTTTATCGTCAGAAACATCGACACTTATATCTACGCAAGGAATACATATACCTTTATCATTGAGTGAACGGACAGTAGCTGCGGAATTATATTTGTGAAAAGGACCGTCTTTTTCTGAAAAAGATGAGCCGATTATATTGTGAAGTTCAATTCCGCCAAAGCTGTTTTCTTCGGCAAGAGTAACAAAATCCTGCCATGAATATTCATTCCATCCGTTAATGGAAAATGAAAGTTTCGTCATCGATTATGCCTCCTCGTAAACAATCTTATTGAGAGCATTGAGGTATGCTCTGATGCTTGCACCGATAATATCTGTGGAAATTCCCTTTCCGGAATAAAGTCTGCCGTTTGAACGGAGCTTAACGAGAGCGGAGCCCATTGCCTCACGACCTTCAGTTACGGATTGAATCTGAAAATCGTCAAGCTCATAATGATGACCGACTATCTGCTCTATGGCAAGAAAAGCAGCATCAATGGGACCGTCACCGATACTGAGACCGTTCACCTTTTCTCCGTTTTTATTAAGAGTAATATTTGCTGTGGCGGTAATCACATTACCGCTGTTTATAACATAGCTGTCAATAACATATGTAGCCGGAACCTGTAATGCGGCGGAAGCAACAATGGCATCAAGCTCTTTGGCGCCTACGTTCTTTTTGCCGCTTATTCTTTTGAATTCCTCGTAAACTTTTGAGATATCCTCCTGAGAAAGATCATAACCGAGCATTTTAACCGCCTTGGTTACCTCTGTTATATCATCATGTTCATTGAGAATAAAATCATCAGCATAAAAATCAGCCACTGAGCTGAGTCCTGTTCCCTTTTCATTCTTTGAAGAAATAATCCATTCTATCTGTTTTGAAACTCTGCCGAGCTCCGTAGTTTTTACGTCGCATATACAGCCGAGCTCATCGCCGTGAATACCGATAACTTTGCATATTGAATCAAGATAAGCAGCATCAGCAGAGCTTAAAACGGAGGTTTTGATTTCATTGACACCCGATTTTACTGCAGTAACTGAACATGCACAAGCCATACCGAGAGTATCGATACACTGTATACCGAAATTCACATTTTCACTTTCAGGAACACTTGCTTTTACGTCGTCGATGAATACACTGATTTCATCGGGAAGCATAGTACCCGCTGCATCACTGAGAGTTATCGTTGATGCACCCGAAGATATGGCAGTACTGATAGCTTTAGAGAGAAACTCAGGCTCACTTCTGGTAGCATCCTCAGCCACAAACTCAACATCACAGGTATGTTCTTTAGCTTTTTTTACAAGTCTGTCTATCATTTCAAGAACCATCGGAGGTTTTTTGCCGCAAACAAATTCCATTTGGACAGTGGATGTAGGGACCACAATCTGTATTCTTGGCTTAGAAGCGTTTTTGAGAGCCTCCGCCACTCTTTCCACATCCTCTTCGGCGAGAGATACAGGGACGGCAATAACGCTGTTTTTTACACAGGAGGCAATAGATTTGATGAGAAGTACATCTGTCTTTTCTTTTTTTATGGCGGGAAGTTCAATCACATTCACATTTACTTTATCGAGAAGCTTTGAAATTTCGATTTTCTCTCTGAACGAAAGCGAAAATTCAGAGGTTTTCGACACCTCCTTCAATGTTACGTCTGACACTGTTAATCTTTCCATAATGAAGACTCCTTTTTAAATTTTTTCATCACATATACAAGAAAAAATGCCCTTGAAATTACAAAGTAACTTCAAGGGCGAATAAAATCCGCGGTACCACCTTGTTTACTGTCTGTGACAGTCACTCATTCAAGACTCTGACAAGCCTTTAGCCATGATAACGGGGCATCCGTGACCGCCTACACAACCAAATAGGTCTTCAACAGTCCTGCTCTGAAACGAGACTGAATTATCCGCATCTGCCGACTCTCACCAACCGCCGACTCTCTGAAAGCATGGGAAGATAATTCATAATTTCTTCAACGCATTTGTGATATTGATAAGCATTTTAGCATTTAGAAAAGGATTTGTCAATAGTTTTTGCGAAAAAAATCCTTTAACCTTTTAAAGTGCTGATACAAAAAAGAGCGCACATAAAAAGTACGCTCTGTGCGGTTATTTTGTACCGAATATTCTGTCTCCCGCGTCACCGAGTCCTGGAACGATATATCCCTTTTCATTGAGCTTTTCATCCAAAGCAGCACAGTAAATATGAACATCGGGGTGAGCTTTTGTGAAAGCCTCTATCCCCTCAGGTGCAGCGATAATACACATAAACTTTATTGAGCGGGGATTTCTGAGCTTAATCTGCGAAACCGCATCAATACCTGAACCGCCCGTTGCGAGCATAGGATCAACCACGAAAACATCTCTCTCGCCGATATCCTTCGGTAATTTGCAGTAATATTCGACGGGAGTAAGTGTTTCTTCATCTCTGTAAAGGCCGATGTGACCGATACGAGCAGAAGGAACCAATGAAAGGATACCCTCAACCATACCGAGACCTGCACGGAGAATGGGCACAATAGCGAGCTTTTTACCGCATATGTGCTTAGCGGTCATTTTGCAGATAGGAGTTTCGATTTCAACATCCTCCAAAGGTAAATCTCTCGTTGCTTCATAACCCATGAGAGTAGCAATTTCTGAAACAAGTGCTCTGAAATCCTTGGAGCTTGTTTCTTTATTGCGGAGAATGGAAAGCTTATGCTGAATTAACGGATGAGTAAAAATGGTTACATTACTGTTCATTTGAATATTCCTCTTTCCTTCATATTTTCTACTATAAATATTATACACTTATATTTTAATAAATCAAGGTGGATAGGTTAATTTTTTATACTTATGTGAACAAAATAAAGAAGTACTCACCTTTCAGCAGTACTCTATATTTATATGGTGAGGTGTTCATAGGGATTAGTTTTTGGTGAAGAGTTAAGAAGTAATAATAAAAATAAGAACTCCAAGCTTTAAGACTTCAGCTATTGGTCGGAGCAGCACTATCGTAATCAAGCACAAACCCGCATAAATACCGGGTTTTAAATCAAAGTTAAACCGTGTATGTCATCAGCGTGATGATATATCAAACCTAACGGCTTAAATAAAAAATCCTTATTCCGAAGAACAAGGATTTTTGGTGCGGGTGCTCATAAGGGATTTACTTAAAATACAGGTGAATCAGAATTTGAATGATAAATCTATTTATTTCGCTTAAAACTAAATGTTGAGCTATTAACCAATTTTAGTTATAAATGCCTTAACAGCATTATGATGTTTCTTTATTCCGAATATATGTGTAGTTTCGTATGTATACATCTTAAAATAAATTTCGTACACGGCATTCGGTGTAAAATACGGAATTGATGTTTCTGTTATAACTTTCTCTAATACATGCCACCAATAACCATCATCTGTTTTAGTCGCTACGTAATGTGCTTTAATATCTATCTTATCCTCATTAAAAAAAGACAAATGTACACAAGCTGAACCATTATCAGGTGCAGCAATATCTACATCATCGCTAGAATTTTTTAACCATCTGTTTTCTATAGATATCGGTAAATCTTTTTTAGAATAAATATTAATACCATATACCCCTTTTATTTCGGTGTCCTTTTTTAAAATCAAAGTAATTTTTGATGACTGAACACCATATCCCTTAAGATGCGGAAAACCACAATTAGGGCAAACTTCCGTAAAAGAACTGACTTTACGCTTGCATACAGGACAAACATCGCTAACAATTATAGTTGATGTTTCTTTTTTTTCATAATTCATAATTCTTATAGACCTCCATTTATGTTAATTCTTTAACTGAAAAAATATATACACTAATATTCTTCAATTTTAATTGCTATTTGTTTTTCGGTAAAATAAAAAAGTGCGCCAACCGAAGTTAACGCACCGAAAACGCAAACTCCGATTGTCGCCAAACAAAACCAGATAAATGGGAATGACAAATCATCGCACACTATCCGTGGAATTTGCAGTTTTGCAAAATTCAAAAAAGTGTACGAATAGATATGGTATCCCCATAAAAGAAAATACCATCCCCGTTACATTTATTTGGTTTTGTTTGGCAAGATTAGTATATCACAATAGTTTGCAATATTTCAATACTTTAATAAAAAAATCCCACTTGACTTCTTTTCAGTAAAACTGAAAGTGTCATAGTGGGTTACATATTTTGATGTAAAAATAAAAATTGAGTATCCACAGGTCAAATCCCTTATGAATACTCAATTTGGTCGGAGTGACGGGACTTGAACCCATGGCCTCTTGGTCCCGAACCAAGCGCGATACCAAACTTCGCCACACCCCGAAGTGCTTAGTGTATTATACACGATGAAAAACGAAAAATCAACTGTTTTGTAAAAAAATTATTTCTTCTCTCAATAAATAAAAAACAGGTTCCGCAAACAATTTTTGAAAGCGGAACCTGTAATTCTATAATGACGAAGCTGTTTTCAGGGAATTATCATGTGTATTCAATTTCTCTTTTCTTTTATGCCACCACCAAAGAGCAACCGCTGCAGGTATACATCCAGCTACAGCGCAAAGCATGTCTACATTCGTATCAAAAACTCTCCACTGATTTTCATTCTGCACACCGTAACCGAAAATCACAAAGAACCACGCATCCCGGTCGGGTGTTATGCTGTATGCCTGATTCGAAGAATCCACTATGTAATAATCAGCAAAGAACTCAAAAACCTCCCATATAACGATAGCAATAAAGGAAAAGCCTACGCTTGCATAAGTGCGAAACAAAGGAGAAATTTTATTTTTTTTACTGAGGAACATTCCCGCAATACCGTCACCGATAAAAACTGCGATCGCACCCGCAATCAGATGAAGAATCTTGTCCCAACTCGTAATTTTATGATTCCATTCAAGTCCCTGAGCAAGAAAAGAGCCAAAAAATATCATAATATTAAGCCATGTCTGACAATGAAATGTAAGCTTTTTATAAATCCGTTTCGGAAGCAGTAACAGTCTCACCAAAGGTACGGTAAATGTGGCAAGAAGATTGAGTGAAAGCAAAGCAACATTATTATTTGCAGGATCCCGTAAAGCAAGTCTCACTAAAGCGAAAATCTGCATGGCACGGATAACCCACCATAATGCATACTCATAAACACAAATCTCTCTTTTCAGCTCACTTACTTCACTGATTATAAAAGGTTTAATTTTGTTCATTTTATTTAACTTTCACGCTTAAAACCTTGCTGTACGGGCCGTAAACCTTGGAGCCACTTACAGTTTTATAAGCTCTGATTTTAACAAAATATTTCTTACCGCTCTTAAGGTTCTTTACGGTCTTCTTGGTGGTATTCTGCTTTGCGATTGTCGTGCTTTTGGTGGTTTTTTCGCTGAACTTTTCTGAAGAAGAATATTTAACCAAATAACCGGAAGCATCATTGACAGGTGACCAAGTAAGTGTTATCTGTTTTTTCTTATTGGATTTGAGGGTCTTTGCCTCGGTTTTTTTAAGCTTAAGCTTTGAAATATCAGTTGACTTTATGCAACCGCATTTACTGCAAGTGTATGTTTTAAAGCCGTTACGCACATAAGTGGACTTGGCAGTTGTTTTACCCTTTCCATAGGTATGCTTATGAGAGAAATGCTTTTCCGCCTCATCGAGAGGATTATCTTCGCCGAACAAGCTTTCGTATTTGGCAATTTTTACTTTTTTCCACTCTTTTTTGGTTCCCGCATAATATACATCTGAAAGCTCTTCACAGCCTTCGAATGCTCCGGCACCTATCGAAGTAATTTTAGCAGAGAAATACACATTTTCAAGATTTTCACAATAATCAAAAGCATATTCACCTATACTTCTGACATTGATAAGATTGACAGACTTAAGTTTTAAACAGTCAGCAAAGGCATAATCGCCTATTGTCTTTGTCTTTTCGGAAAGAGAAATATTTTTGAGTTTTTCAGCCGATCTGAAGGCATAAGCACCGATTGCTGTCACGGTTTTAGGAACTGAATATGTGCTATCCTTTCTTCCGACAGGATATGCTAAAAGCTTTGTAGCCTTTTTATTGAACAACACACCGTATCCGTCTGCTGAAAAATATTTATTGTTTGTATCAACTGAAAAGCTTTTAAGCTTTTCGCATCCGCTGAAAGGATTGCCTTTTAAGGTTTTTACATTTTTACCCAAGGTGACAGAAGTCAAGCCCGAACAAGAGCTGAACGCATCCTCACCAATTGTTTTAATCTTACCGCCGAGTGTTATTTTTTTGAGTGCGGAACAGCCGCTGAAAGCCATATCACCTATCGATACAATATTTTTACCGAATTTGACAGAAGTAAGACCTGTGCAGAACATAAAGGTACCGTCCTTGATCTTTTTAACGCCGTCAGGAATTGTAATGCTTTTTAGAGACATACAGAAAGTAAAAGCGCCTTCCCCTATTTCGGTTATGTTTTTACTCATTTTGATTTTTTCCAAGCTCATAGCCGCTGCAAAAGCTGCATCTTCGATCTTTTTTACAGAAGCAGGAAGTCTTAACTCAAGCAGATACATAGCCGCACCAAAAGCACCTGTACCGATTGTTTCAGTTTTACCCGAAACGCTGTAAACAGATAAAGGAGCAGAAGACGGGTACGCCACAAGCTTTTTCATATCTTTGGTATAAAGAACACCCGAAGCATCAGCTGCAAATTTTGCATTCGCCGGATTTACGGTTATCTTTTTAAGTCCCGCAGAAACCACAGAGCCTTCACCGATATAAATCAGCGATGAGGGAATGATAAGCTCCTGTGTATCGGTAACAGCGGCCAATGCTCCGTCAGCTATACCTAAAGTACCCTCTGCAATTTCAATTTTAAGAGGTGAAAGACCGTCACCGTTAAAACCGCAAAGAACCTTGCCGAAATAAACAAGCGAATTAGGTTCAGCAGTGAACCAAGGTGTTTCGGAAAATGCATCAAGACCTATTTTATAAAGGGTATCGGGGCCGGTTATATTTTTGAGGGAAAGACATGAGCTAAACGCCATGCTTCCTATCTCATTAACAGACGAAGGTAAATGCACCGCAGTTATCTTTGTATTGTTTGCAAAAGAAGAAGCGCCAATTTTTTCTACACCATCAGGAACCGTATATTCTGCAACAGAAATACCTGACGGAAAAGAGATTAAAGCTGTACGTCTTTTATTAAATAAAACCCCGAATTTGTCAGAAGAAAAATATTTATTTTCGGCACTGACTTCAAGCTTTGAAAGAAGCTCACAATCTGTGAAGGGATTACCGATAATATCTTTTACCCCTTTGCCAATCTTAACGCTTCTGAGAAGAAAGCATGAATCAAAGGCACTTGCACCGATCGATTCAACTGAATCAGGTATAACAACATCAGTTATGTATGTATTGAGCATAAAAGCCATATCGCCGATTGCAGTTACAGGATAACCGCCAAGCTTCGAGGGAATTTTCACACTTCCGCGCAGCTCACCGTCAGTTGATACGATTGTGGCTTTCTTATTATCGACCGTATAGATATAATTACCTTTGGTATACTCGGTATCCTCCGCCGCAGATACAGTTAAAATTTCTCCGCCGACAAAGGGCACCGCACTGAAGGTAAGCAAAAGTACCATTAGAGTCGAAATGATTTTTACTGTTAATTTTTTTGATTTGTTTTCCATAATTTGTTCCTCCTGTTAATTTTCTCCGTATCTGTATTTTAACACGAAGAATAGCATTTTTCAACATTATGAATATTAAGTTTTTCTTAAGTTTAACACCTCCGCATGATTTAATTTTTCTTACATAATCATAAACGCAAAATATACTCATAAAATTACAAAAAACATTGTCTTTTTACGAATATTATAGACGTTTTGCGTCTATATGTCAATAGAAAGTTTATATCTAATGTAAAATTATATCGGTGATAAAAATGAATATAACATTCGGTGAAAAAATCCGCAATCTTCGTGAAGATGCAGAAATGAGTCAAAAGGAATTAGGCGCGGCAATAAATACAACCCAGAGAAAAATATCTTATATAGAATGCGGGAATTATGAACCGAGCCTCAGCGATATAATCGCTCTGTGCAAATTTTTTAATGTTTCAGCCGACTACCTTTTAGGACTCACAGATAATACCTGATAATATAAAAAATGCTGTAAAAAAACGAATTTTACAGCATTTTTTTATTTCTTCATTTATTTCGCAGAAGCAAGCTTACCGTCAGCGACAAGTTTATTGTATTCCTTTGCCGCTTCGATCCAATCCGCATATCTTTCATCGTTCCTTTTATCTGTAAAACCATGTTTTTCGACAAGATATTCGGATATAAATTTCGTAACCTTAGATGCTCCGTTTATGTTCATATGCTGAGCGTTATAAAAGTCTTTTTCCGGATCAATGCTCATATCAGATACATACCTGCGCAAATCAAGAACATCAAATCCCCTTGATTTAAGAACAGAAACTGTTGTATTCTGTTTGCCTGCTCTGTCACTGCATTCCTCACCCTGAGGTATTATAACAAAGAGAACCTTAAGTTTTTCTTTTTTACAATAATTAATCAAATCCGTAAGACCCGTCATGTCTCTTTCACCAAGAGCTTCCTGAGTTTCAAAATCCGTCTGAACAGAACCTACGTTTTTTGCCTTATTCAAAAAGGACTTATAGTAGCTTGCCGATTTGTATTTATCTTTTTTATAAAACAAGTCTTTCACACTGAGCTCCGACCATCTGCTGTGATATTTAAGAACCGGAAGATACATTTTTACCGTCTCCTCAATCGGAATATTTCCCAAATCGCTGAGATAGGCTGTCATCATGAATTTATTTGTACGTAAAGGATAAGTTTCAATAAAATTCGGAACATATTTTTCATATTTTTTCAGATAATGAGTCACATTTATTATATACAGTGCATCGGGCTGTTTTTTTCTCATATCCTCAATCATATACTTTGAGGCAAAAAGAGGCTGTGCCGCACTGGCAACCGAGTATACAGTTATACCGTACTCCTGAAAGGCAATCGGTGCCACCCAAGATGCATAAGTTGTACTCGGGCCGAGAAATACTGCATCGAGACTGTCCTCCTCCTGAGTGAAGAAAGTATCTATCCTCGCCTCGTCAGCTGACTCATAAACACTCACAAACATTTCCTGAATAAAGGCAATTGTGACCGTAACTATCGAAAGATACAGCACAATTGCCGAAAATTTTTTTACCTTGCTTTTCATGCTATCCTCCGTAATAATCAATTATCGGTAAGATATTAATTAAACTCTGTGAAAAACAAATGTAAAAATCAAGTATTTAATTCAATTACTCCTATGGCGTTAAAACGGAATCACTATACTGAAAATATTTTTTCCGTCTTTACTTTCCAAATTTACTGAACCGTTATGCAATACCGCAATCTGTCTCACCATAGAAAGACCTATACCGTGACTTTCGTTTCTCTGCCTCGATTTATCGTTTTTATAAAATAAATCCCATATATTCTCTTTTTCTTCATCAGAAATAGCTTTACCTGTATTAGATACCGCAAAAACATAGCCGTCTTTACTTGCTGTGCCTGTAATTTCAATTACAGATTTGCCGTCTCCGTACTTAACTGCATTTTTCACGTAATTCATAACAGCTCTGGTAACCAATACCAAATTACAAAGCAACTCTGATTTTTCAAAAGAAAGATTGAAACGGTGAGAATTAAACTCTGCGCTCAATTTTCCTTTTATGTTTTCTTCAATCAAACCGACAGGGATTTTTTCCATATCACACACATAACCCTGGCTTTCAAGACGTGACATTTCAAGCATCTCTTCAATGAGGTTATCAATATCATCACACTCTTCAACGGCAATTTTACAATATTTTTCCAACAATTTATTCCCGTCGGACAAAGCTTCAATATTTTCAAGATAACCCTTCACTGTGGTAACGGGTGTTTTAAGTTCATGTGAAATATCCCTTATCAGACGTTTTTGTCTGTCTACATCCTCTTTTAGTCCGTCAATGCTCGATTCAAGCTCGCCGGAAAGCATATCAATCGAGCGTGCAAGAACACCTACCTCATCATCTGCATGCAGATTAATTTTTTCACTGAAATCAAGCTCGGACATTTTTCGGGTAATGTCACTCATTTTTTTTATGTTGTCGGTAAAGTTCTTCGTAAAAAGGCCCCAGACTGCCGTTCCCAAAAATGCAAGGGTAAATCCGGTTATCAAAATAAAAATCGTTACTATCCGTGTATCCTGATCAATACCCTTTATGGATTTGTTCATTATAATATATTTGTCATTATCAGCATCTGATATGTACACTATTTTTTTGATCATATCACTTTCATCGGTACGCTGCTTAAAATAAAGACCTTCCTTATCGTCTCTCAATTTATATGATTCAATCCATTTTTTATATTTTACGGAATTCAGCCTGTTAATTTTTAATTTTGTATAAGAATACACAACACGACCGTTTTTGTCGGTAACATGAGTTGTAATACCGTAAGACGTATTTATCTCTTCGAGAAGTGACTCAGTTTTATCGGGCGTATTACTGAGACAGATTTTAATTTCGGATGCGTATTTTTCCATGGTATTCTTTGAATTTTGAATAAATACAGGTCTCAGAAGAACATTTGAAAGAAAAGTAAGTGCAAACATTGAAAGAATTATTCCTGTAAGAAAAACTCCGAGCACTTTAAACCGAAAGCTTTTTTTCATATTTTTTCTACCTCACCTTCAAAGCTGTAGCCGGTGCCTCTTACTGTTCTTATTTTATCTCCGCAGCAGCCCAAAGAGTGTCTTAGCATTTTAATATGGGTGTCAATGGTTCGGTCGTTGCCGTCATAGTCAAACCCCCACACCTTTTCAAGTATTTTATCCCTGTTCAGAACATTAGGTGAATTTTTAATAAGAAGGAGGAGAAGCTGATACTCTTTCGGCGTAATTTTAATTTCTTCGCCGCAAATATACACTTTCATTTCTTTTTGTGATATTTTAAGCTCATCACTGACGAGCTCACAGGTATTTTCATCAAGTGAATAACCAATCAGACGTTTAGCCCTTTCAACGAGAGCTGCTCTTTTGAAAGGTTTAACAACATAATCATCAGCACCCCGGCGCAAACCTTTGGCTTCGCTGAATTCATCTGTTATCGCAGTCAGCATAATAATTTTTGTGTTGAAATGCTCCTTTACATAATCGAGCACCTCCCACCCATCAATTTCGGGAAGCATAACATCAAGAATCATCAACGGTATATCATCATAATTTTCGAGAATTCTGATTGCCTGCTCACCGTCGAAGGCACATATCACATCGTACCCTTCGATAGAAAAAATATCTTTAAGTAATTCGTTGATTCTTTTATCATCATCAACAACGAGAATTTTTCTTTTCATCTTTGCACCACCAAAATAAATATAAAATTCCAATTATATGCTACACAGGAATTGTGTAATTTCAGTGAAACAACCTCTGATTTAACAGAGGTTGCAGCAGCTTATTCAGTTTTTTCACCTGTATAAATCATGGAAAAATTGTAAATACGGTTCTTTTTCAGAGTCTGCTTCGAAATAAGCTTAAAGCCTAACTTTTCATAAAGAGATATATTATCAGGGTTCTGCGTCTCAAGGCCCAGATTATATCCGAGAGGCACCAAATCATTTATTCCTTGCTTTATAAGTGAGGAAGCAATTCCTTTCCCCTGATATTCCCTACCGACAAAAACCGGCTCAATCAGGAGAGTATTGTCAGGAAACACAGACAAATCTCTTTTGGCATAAGTAAAAAGAGTGCGAAGCGACGGAAGCCAATAAATTACAAGAAAAATCCAATGAGGACACTTCAGAAATTCAAGAGCGGTGTAATCGTTTTTTGCATCCCGCCAAATACACATGCCTTTGTTTTCTTTATCGAGATAGATTATATCCTTACCGTTTGATGCGGAAAATCTTTCCATCATTAAATGATAAATATATCTTTTTCTCAAAAAAGGTATTTTAGTGGCATAAGAGTGGACAGGATCATCAGAAAAAGCCTCTCCAGCCATCAAAGCCATTTTTTTCAGTGTTTTTTTATCCATTTTAATTTTTACCATAATTTTCTCCCAAAAAATTCTATAAAATGATATTAACACAAATACTCCGTTTTTACAATAGAAAAGCCGCAGAAAAACTGCGGCAAATTTTATAATTCGTTGAGAGCCGCTTCCATTGAAGCAAGACCCGCATCAATTTCTTCGTAAGTGATCGTAAGCGGCGGCAAAAGGCGAACCTTTGATTTTGCTGTCAGGAGAAGAGCACCTTTTTCAATCGCCTTTTTTACGACATCGGCACTTTTTACGGTGTCATCAAGACGGATACCCATCATGAGTCCAAGTCCGTCTATACCGACAACATGGGGCATAGACATTATTTTTTCACGCATATACTCCCCTTTTTCCTTTACATCATCGAGAAAGCTTCTGTCGAGTCGGTTAAGAATATGCACAGCTCCTGCTGTTGCTGCGGGATTGCCGCCGAAGGTAGTGGCGTGGTCACCTTTTGAGAAAACCTTTTCTGTCTTTTCACCGAAAACAACACAACCCAACGGAAGACCTCCGCCGATGCCCTTGGCAATCGTAACGATGTCCGGATTTACACCGTAATGCCGGAAAGCAAAAAGTTCTCCCGTTCTTCCGACACCCGTTTGAACCTCATCAACAATAAAAACCAAGTCATACTCTCTGCAAACATTTTCGACCTCTTTTACATATTCTTTGTCGAGCGGCATAACGCCGCCTTCTCCCTGAATAAGTTCAATCATGACAGCACAAACTGTTCCGTCAAGAGATTGCCTGAGAGCTTCGATATCATTGGCAGGAACATAATCAAAGCCTTCCGTAAAAGGATGAAAATATTTATGAAATACATCCTGTCCTGTGGCCGAAAGAGTTGTTACGGTTCTGCCGTGAAAGGAATTCAAAAGCGTCAGCACCTTTTCTCTGCCGGCACCATATTTATCATAGCTGTATTTACGCGCACACTTAATCGCACCTTCGTTGCTTTCTGCACCGCTGTTTGAAAAGAAAACCTTTTTCATTCCTGTTCTTTCGCACAGTATCTTTGCGGCATCAATGCACGGTTTCGTATAATATAAATTTGAAATGTGCTGTAATGTACTCAACTGAGCTGTCACGGCTTCAATCCAACCTTCATCACAAAATCCAAGCGAGTTAACACCGATACCGCTGGAAAAGTCAATATATTTTTTACCGTCAAAATCATAACAAGTGGCATTTTTTCCTTTTTCAACAGCGACAGGAAACCTGCCGTATGTACCTGCCACATAGCTTTCATCGGCATCTTTAATTATATCAAAATTACTCATTTTCTTCACTCCCCTGCATAAGCGTGCCTATACCCTCTTTTGAAAACATCTCAATTATAATGGAGTGCGGTATTCTGCCGTCTATCATAACTGCCTTTTTTACCCCTGAACGGATGGCCTTTTCACAGCTTTTGATTTTCGGTATCATCCCCCCGTAAATCACTCCGCTTTCAATAAGGGAGTCGATTTCATCAATATGAATTTCAGGTATAAGAGAATTTTTATCGTTTACATCATGCATAAGACCCGGAATATCGGAAAGAGTGATTATATTCTCGGCCCCCAAAGCTGCGGCTATTTCGGCAGCAGCAGTATCAGCATTTATATTATATACCTGACCGTCACCGTCAACACCGACAGTCGCAATAACGGGAATATAATCCTCCTCTAAAACCTTGATAATCGGGTTCGGGTCCACTGAAACTATTTCACCGACATAACCGTAATCAAAGCTGTCATCGTTTAGCTTTTCTGCTTTAATCATTCCTCCGTCAATACCGCAAAGTCCTATTGCCCTTCCTCCGCAAACACCTATAAGCGAAACAAGGTCTTTGTTGGTTTTGCCGGCAAGAACCATCTGCACAACCTCCGCAGTGTCGGAATCAGTATATCTGAGCCCTCCCACAAACTTTGATTCAATTCCGAGTTTGGTGAGCATACCGCTGATTTCCGGTCCTCCGCCATGTACAAGAACAATTTTTACACCAACAAGAGAAAGAAGGATGATATCACTCATAACAGCCTTTTTGAGCTCAGGATTAATCATCGCGTTTCCGCCATATTTTACTACTACCGTTTTTCCGTAATATTTCTGTATGTAAGGAAGGGCATCGGTCAGTATTTTTGCCCTTGTAGCATCGTTAATATCCATTTTAACACCTCAGGTACGGTAATCACCGTTAATTTTAACATAGTCATAGGTAAGGTCACAACCCCAGGCAGTGGCCGAGAATTCACCGTGATTCATCTCTATATCGATAATTATTTCATCCTCAAGCAAAATTTCCTTTGCCTTTTCCTCGGAAAACTCGACACCGAATCCGTTTTCGCATACCTTAATCTTACCTTTACACGATGAGATATAAACATCTGTTTTATCAACAGAGAAATCACCCTCCGTATATCCGATAGCACACAGAATTCTGCCCCAATTGGCATCGGCACCGAACATAGCGGTTTTTACGAGTGAAGAGCAAATAACACTCTTTGCTATATTTTTAGCTGTTTTTTCATCGATACAGGATGTAACATTACATTCAAGGAGCCTCTGTGCTCCCTCACCGTCACCGGCAATAAGACGCGAAAGTTTTACCGAAACAGCCATAAGTGCTTCTTTAAAAGCAAAATAATCCTCATTTTCACAGTCAATTAAGGTATTCTCCGCTTTTCCGTTTGCCATAATACAAACCATATCATTTGTCGAAGTATCACCGTCAACTGAAATCATGTTAAAAGTATCTTTTACTGTATCGGACAATGCCTTCTGAAGCATAGCCGGCGATATGGCACAGTCAGTCGTCATAAAGCAAAGCATGGTCGCCATATTCGGATGAATCATACCTGAGCCCTTGCAGCAGGCACCGAGAGTTACTGTCTTGCCGCCAAGAGTAAGGGACACCGCGCACTCCTTGGCCACAGTATCGGTGGTCATAATAGCCTCAGCTGCATCATGACCTCCTTGCGCTGTCATATGTGACGCAAGATTTACAGCACTTTCTGCGATGGGCGTCACATCAAGACTCATGCCGATAACACCGGTAGATGCCACGATGATATCCTGCTTTTGAACGTTCATCGCATCGGCTGCTATCTTACACATAAGCTCTGCTTTTTCTACACCATCATGATTACAGGTGTTTGCATTACCGCTGTTTACGATAACTGCCTGAGCCATACCGTCAGCAAGGTTTTGTCTCGTTACCGTAATGGGTGCTCCGTAAACTTTGTTTTGTGTATATACAGCTGCAGCGGGACACCTTATCTCACTTTTTATCATTGCAAGGTCTTTTTTTGTCTGATTTTTTCTGATACCGCAATGAATACCTGAGGCTGTAAAGCCTTTAGCTGCGGTAACACCGCCATTTATAAATTCCATATCATTACCTCCGTTATAAAAGTGCCGTTTCAGGCGGAAATCCGAGAGCTATATTCATATTCTCTATCGCCGCCGATGATGCACCTTTTCCAAGATTATCAAAAACCGATGTGACAGTGATTCTTTCGTCATTGCCGCAAAGGTAAATTTCCATTTTATTGGTTCCTTCGAGTCCTAAAGGTGAAAGCATCGGTGCTACTGCTTTATGAACCGAAATGAAAGTGCTTCCCTTATAAAATTCACAGTAAAAATCATATAAACTGTCCAAAGTCATTTTCTTTTTAAATGCTTTCGTAAATAACGGCACAGTTACAGCCATTCCGCTGTAATAATCGCTGACTATCGGTGAAAACACGGGATAATCCGTAAGTCCCGTTATTTTTTTCATCTCAGGAATGTGCTTATGCACCTGAGAAAGACCGTACTGACGGGGTGTTCCGAGTTCTTCTTCTCTTTCCGGATTTTCATAGTCGGCTATCATTTTTTTACCGCCGCCGCTGTAGCCTGTTATACTGTGGCACGTAACGGGATAATCGGGAGAAATTATACCGTCTGTCACTAAAGGATATACAACTGAAATGAATCCTGTTGCGTGACATCCGGGATTTGCTATTCTCTTCGAAAATTTTATATCATTATAATGCTTTTCCGAAAGCTCAGGAAAACCGTAAGTCCAATTATCGTCAGTTCTGTGTGCTGTGCTGGCATCAATTATTACCGTATCAGGATTTGTAACAAGCTTTACCGCTTCCTTTGCCGCATCATCAGGAAGACATAAAAACACAACGTCACTCTCATTCATCAGCTTTTGTCTTTCAGAAACATCCTTACGTTTGTTTTCATCAATTTCAATTAATTCCACAAAAGGATGCTTTTGAAGCTTAGCTTTAAGCTGGAGACCCGTGGT
Organism: Clostridia bacterium; assembly: GCA_017397845.1. Taxonomy (GTDB): domain Bacteria; phylum Bacillota; class Clostridia; order Oscillospirales; family Acutalibacteraceae; genus UBA6857. The sequence continues at coordinate 71,523 of JAFQHU010000003.1, read as the reverse complement.
GCCTGCCTGTCCGTCAATAAATACCTTTGCCATAAACTACCTCTTATTTATATATTTATACATAAATTTTGAATATTTTCTAAATATTATACATTAATTATGACGTTTGTCAATATGTTTTTGCATATTTATTTAATTCGAGACAAATAAATACGGAGAAATATTCATCCGAACTTTCTCCGTATTTGACGTTTAAAAAATATTTTCTACTACTGTTTTTACTGCTCTTACGAAAGCTGATATGCGTGCGAGGAAAAAATTTTCGTTGTGCCAATTGAACAAGTTATCTGCCTGACCGATACAAACACGGTCAACGGGAAAAGAAGTGGATTTTGTTTCAAATAAGGATTCGACCTGACTGTAACAGGTAGCGGCCGATTCATAGATATGGTAAACTCTGTCGCCGTAAAACGCAAAATTTTGCACCGTAGGCGGAAGAGTATAGTCATCCTTCTTTTTCAGCAACATATTTTCTGTGCCGTATGAATCAACTGTATAAAGATGTGCTTTAGAAAGATTTTTTCTGCCGTAGGACGAACCGACAACGAGACATGTCTCACCTTCAAAGTCGTAGAAAGCGGCTCCGTTTGCTTTGGCGGGAATTTTAACGGAAGCAACCTTTTCAAGTCCGAAGAGATCGATTTCGTAGCCGTTAAGCTCACCCTCTGCTTTTTCATCAAACACACCAACCCATAAAATGTCATTATGGTATGTTACAAAGGATGCAGTGCATCCGCAATCAAAACTATATTCGTAAACAGCTTTTACGGTAAAGGATTTTGTCTGCATCGCAAGAGTAATTTGTGAGGCAGAGATAACACTCACCTGCTTATCATTGCTTTTGGCGATAAAAAGATTTTTACCGTCTGTAGCAAGACCGCCTACATGGTTAGCATCGGGAAGAACAAGAGTTTTAAGATAAGCACCTGTTTCTCTGTCGAGAATATATATTACCGAATTATGTACCTCATGATTTTCTTCAGCGGCAAGCTTATCTTTATTTTTGCCGAAGTTAATATTCTCCTCAAGATCAGTTTTATATCTTTTTATTCCGCAATAAGCAGAAATGAAAATGAATTCATCACTTACACAAAGACCTTGCGGTGTCATAGCAGTGCAATTTTTTTCACCGCCGAGGGCAGTATTTTCAAGTCCGGGAATCGCATAGTAATCTTCCGAAATAAGCGAAAGGTCGTTGAAAGCCAAAAGTGCAGCATTAAAACGGTTTTCATAGCGGAAATCTTTTGATGTTTCAGCCGCAGATACACTTAAAGCAAAGCAGGAAAACAAAAGAATCACCGAAAGAATAAAAGATAAAGCTTTTTTCATATTATTCACCTCATTTTTCAGTATAAGATACTATATCATTATTGAAAGCTAAAGTCAATAATGATATATAGAAAATCCACCCCCGAAGGAGTGGATTCAAAACCGAAAGTTAATTATTTAACCATTGATGCGATTTCTGCTGCGAAATCGTCAACCTTCTTTTCGATACCTTCGCCCTTTGCGAAGCGTACGAATTCCTTAACCTTGATGTCTGCACCGAGTGCCTTAGCTACTGAATTTACATAGCCGTTAACATCGCCGTCAAAGAGGTCTGAACGTACGAATGTCTGCTCAAGAAGGCAAACTTCCTTGATCTGCTTTGAAAGACGACCCTGAACAAGACCAACAAAGATCTTATTTTCAGAAATCTCAGCCTTGTGAGAAACTGCAACCTCAGCAAGAGTAGCAAGAGCTTCCTTGGAAATGAAGTTTACGAAATTCTTTCTCTGCTTCTGATCAAGACCTTTGTAGATTGCGATATCCTCGTCGCTCCACTTCTTATCAGCTGTTACTTCTTCGATAAGGCTGTTAAGAACGGGAACGGGAAGTGTTTCGGGCTTATTGAGAGCGCTGTCGATGGTGATTGACTTCATCTTTGCGAGTTCTTCGTCAGAGATGTCAGCCTTGCTTAAGTATTCGGGGCTCATAGCAGCGATCTGCATTGCTACGTTTTTGCTCATTGCAACAAATTCATCCTTGGCTGCTGTAGCGTCGTCTACATCAAATGCAGCAAGAACACCTACAGTACCGCCTGCATGAATGTATGATGTGGTGTGTCCTTCGATAAGAGCAAATCTGCGGACTTTCATATTTTCACGAAGAGCAAGGAATACCTCCTGAACTTCTTCGTCAACTGTTTTGTCAGAGTCAACTGCCTTTGTAGCAAGAAGAGCTTCAAGATCAGCAGGCTTTGCAGCAACAACAGTCTTAACAACCTTGGCAGCAAGATTTACAAAGGGAGCACCCTTTGCAACGAAGTCAGTTTCACAGTTAATTTCAACAAGAGCACCTGCATTAGCATCGTTATAAGCGGCAACTACGCCTTCAGCAGCAACTCTGCTTGCTTTCTTAGCAGCAGAAGCGAGACCCTTTTCTCTGAGAATATCAACAGCCTTGTCGATATCGCCGTCAGCTTCAACAAGAGCCTTTTTGCAGTCCATCATACCAACGCCGGTCTTTTCACGAAGAGCCTGTACGTCTTTAGCTGTAAATGCCATAATAAAATTCCTCCTACGATTTGTAATTTTTTCAAAGAAACCCCGTTTTATTTACGGGGTTTAATTTATACTAAAATTATTCAGCAACTTCTTCTGCTGCTTCTTCTGCGACGGGAGCGTTTGATTCACCCTGTCTGCCTTCGATAACTGCATCAGCCATAGCACCTGCAATAAGTCTTACGGCTCTGATAGCGTCATCGTTACCGGGAATTACATAATCAACCTCATCGGGATCACAGTTTGTGTCAACGATAGCAACGATGGGGATACCGAGCTTGTGAGCTTCAGCAACTGCGATTCTTTCTTTTCTGGGGTCAACGATGAAAAGTGCTGCGGGCTGCTTTTTCATTTCTGTGATACCGCCCATGAACTTTTCAAGCTTTTCGATTTCAAGGTTAAGCTTGATAACTTCCTTTTTGGGAAGAAGTGCGAATGTACCGTCCTGCTCCATAACCTTAAGCTGAGCAAGTCTTTTGATTCTCTTCTGGATTGTGCCGAAGTTTGTAAGCATACCGCCGAGCCAACGAGCATTAACATAGGGCATACCTGCACGGATAGCTTCCTCACGGATAGAATCCATAGCCTGCTTCTTTGTGCCGACGAAGAGAACTTCGCCACCGTTCATTGATACTTCACGGATGAAAGAGTAAGCTTCTTCGAGCTTCTTTACAGTCTTTTGAAGGTCAATGATGTAAATTCCGTTTCTTTCTGCGAAAATGTACTCACCCATTTTCGGATTCCATCTTCTTGTCTGGTGACCGAAATGTACACCTGCTTCAAGAAGCTGTTTCATTGATACTACTGACATTGTTATGTCCTCCTTTTGTTTTTTTAACCACCGCAAGTTCAAAAGTACGCAACACCCGAACGGGCGAAACGGGCATACCAATCCCTATGCGTGCGTTATCTCGAAGAGTATATCACAAGAAAAAGCAAATTGCAAGTAAAATTTTAAAATTTTTTACTTATTTTTACTCTTTTCTTTTAGTTTTTGCTGTATAAGAAGAAGTTTCTGTTTTCTCTCATCCTTTTCTGTTTCGGATTTCATATATTTTTCTCCGTCAAAAAGAAGTATATCTCCTTCTGCCACAGGAAAAGTAAACTGAGAAACAGGCAGAGTTATATGGCTTAAATCTTCTTTTTCAACCACTGCATAGCCTTCCTCTATTCTGTCTACAATCAATTTTTCCATATTAGTTCACCTTTTCAAAGCCTTCGGCCGTGCATTTGAAAACAATATCTCCGTCTTTATCTGTGCGGTAAAGAGTAAGACCTTCCTGAGATACATAATTAAGCGCTTCCTTATGCGGGTGGCCGTAATCATTGTCTCTGCCGCAGGAAATAACAGCCACAGAAGCATCAACAGCATTTAAAAGCGGCTTATATACAGAGGTTCTGCTTCCGTGGTGACCCATAACCAAAATATCGGATTTATACACACCAGATACAGTTTCGTATACCGATGAAAGCTCTTCCTTTTCGGCATCACCCAAAATCATAACCTTGGTGCCACCGATGGTATTGACTCTGCATATGAGAGACATATTATTCAAATCATCCGTCTGCTTAACAGGTCCCAGAAAAGAAAGAGACGTATTTACGAGATGTATTGTCTCACCCACACTGGGAAAAATCACGTCCATATCTTTATCAAAAATATACTCCATCATTTTCTCATACACACGGGTTGTAGGGATATTTTTTTCAGATAGCTCAGGCATTACCACTGCACCTACATCAAAAGCTTTAAACACATCAACTATAGCACCTATATGGTCGGAATGCGGATGGGAAGCAACAACATATTCGAGCCTATCGACACCGCAGGAATTAATATATGATATGAGATAATCACCGTAATCATCTTCACCCGTATCAATAAGGATACCCTTGTTACCTTCCTGGATGAGCGTAGCACTGCCCTGCCCTACATCGATTATGTGAACATGAGTCTCACCGTCACCTAAAAAAGCGTTAGTGACTTTTCCCGGCTCTGCTTCTCCGAAAAAGAAAGAAAAAGCGATAACAACAACGGCTATAATAAGAGTCAAAAGACTGTTTTTGCTCTTTTTACCTTTTCGTCTTTTTTTGGCCATTTCTCTTGTTCACTCCCTTATATTTATTCTTAACATAATGAGATTTGCCTGAATAACCTTTGTCTGCTTTTACCAAACACCTGTCACCCTCACCAATAAGGTCATATCTTCCGCATTTTTTCAAAGCCTTAAGAATAATGTCCCGGTTTTGTGGATTATAATACTGCAAAAGCGCTCTTTGCATGGCTTTTTCTTCTGCCGTCTTTGCCACATAGACCTCTTTCATAGTGTAGGGATCTAATCCCGTATAGAACATACATGTCGAAACAGTACCGGGAGTGGGATAAAAATCCTGCACCTGTTCGGGTCTTATATTCCTTTTTTTAAGGAATAGGGCAAGTTCCACTGCCTCTTCTAATCTTGACCCCGGATGTGAAGACATAAGATACGGAACAAGATACTGCTCTTTACCTACACTCTTTGTAAGTTCGAAATAACGTTTCGAAAAATTCACATAGGCATCGATATACGGTTTACCCATTTTTTCCAGCACCATAGCCGAACAGTGTTCCGGAGCAACCTTTAACTGACCGCTGACATGATATTTTATCAGCTCTTTAAAGAATGTTTCGTCCTCATCCTTAAGCATATAATCATAGCGGATTCCCGAACGGATAAAGACCTTTTTTACACCCTTTATATTTCGCACACTTCTCAGTATATAGACATATTCACTGTGATCCGCCTTCAAAGCGGGACACACCTTAGGTGCAAGACATTTTTTACCCTTACAAAGTCCTGCAGTTTTCTGTTTTTCACAGGAAGTGTCACGGAAATTTGCTGTCGGTCCGCCAATATCATGGATATATCCTTTGAAATCAGGCATTTTTGTCAAAAGCTCAGCTTCACGAAGGATGGATTCTTTGCTGCGCGAGGTAACATATCGGCCTTGGTGAAAGGCTATCGAACAAAAATTACAGCCGCCGAAGCAACCACGGTTATGAGTTATGGAAAACCTCACTTCTTCGATGCCCGGCACACCGCCCTTTTCTTCATAAGAAGGATGATACGCTCTCATAAAAGGAAGGCTGTATACCTCATCGAGCTCAGCCGTAGTCAGCGGCGGCATGGGAGGATTCTGAACGAGCATTTTATTACCGTGACGCTGTTTTATTAGCTTGCCTCTGATGTGGTCCTGTTCATCCTGCTGAATACGGCAGGAAACAGCGTATTCTTTTTTACTTGAGCAAACATTTTCAAAAGAGGGACATTCAGCACCGGTTAAAGGGGTGTCCTTTACATCACACACATAACATGTACCTTTTACATCCGTAATAGTCGAAATGCTTTCACCGCTCCGAAGTCTTTCGGCGATTTCGACAGTCTGCTTCTCTCCCATTCCGTATGAAATAAGATCAGCCTGTGAATCAAAAATAATAGAGCGTCTTATTTTATCGTCCCAATAATCATAATGGGCAAAACGACGAAGTGAAGCCTCAAGTCCGCCAATGATAATAGGCACATCGCCATAGGCCTCACGGATACGGTTACAGTAAACAATCACAGCTCTGTCGGGTCTGGCACCGGATTTTCCTCCCGGTGTATACGCATCGTCGCTTCGTCTCTTTTTGGCAGCAGTATAATGAGCAACCATGGAATCAATGTTTCCCGAAGACACCATAAAGCCAAGGCGAGGACGCCCGTATTCACGGAAGTCCTCTGCACTATGCCAATCAGGCTGTGAAATTATACCTACTGTAAAACCGTTATATTCAAGTACTCTCGTAATTATGGCAGGACCAAAGGAAGGGTGGTCAACATAGGCATCACCCGTAACATAAACAAAGTCAACTTCGTCCCATCCTCTTTCAAGTGCTTCTTTTTTAGATAATGGTAAAAATCCGGTCATAAATCACCTGTAAATCAATCCGATAAAATATCAAAGTCATCTCCGCCAACATCGGCGCCCGCTTTCATTTCGAGATACTGACTGCGGCTAACAAGCACCTTACGCGGCTTATTACCTTCGGCGGCACTAACATAACCGAGCTGTTCAAGCTCGTCCATAATTCTCGCCGCACGGGCATAGCCTACACGGAGTTTTCTTTGTAAAACTGTAGTCGATGCGGAATTAAGCTCAGTTATGACATTTACGGCATCATCTAACATATCGTCATACTCTCCGTCGGAATCATCGATCATACTTCCGCCTGACGAGCCGCCTTTTTTCTTGTCAGCTACAGCATTACGCTCGATTTCATCCATAATCTCATCATCGTATTCGGCATTTCCCTGCTCTTTGATGAAATCAACTATCTTTTCTATTTCCTCGTCAGAAAGGTATGCTCCCTGGATTCTTACAGGTTTGGAAATACCCATGGGACTGAAAAGCATATCACCGTTACCGAGAAGCTTTTCAGCACCGATACAATCAAGCACGGTACGTGAGTCAACCTGTGATGAAACGGAAAGAGAGAGACGGGAAGGTATGTTAGCTTTAATAAGACCTGTGATAACGTCAACGGAAGGTCTCTGTGTAGCAACAACAAGATGCATACCCGCTGCTCTTGCCTTCTGAGCAAGACGGCAGATAGAATCCTCAACCTCTTTAGGCGAAACCATCATAAGGTCATTAAGCTCATCGATAAAGATAACAATCTGAGGCATATACTGAAGCTCAGGATGGTCTTTGATATATTTGTTGAAAGCACCTATATCACGCACACCGCACTGAGCAAAGGTTTTATAGCGGTTATCCATTTCACTCACCGCCCACGCAAGAGAGCCTGCCGCCTTTCTTGCATCGGTGATAACAGGAACAAGAAGATGAGGTATGCCGTTATAAACGGTAAATTCAACCTGCTTGGGATCAATCATGAGAAGTTTGACCTCTGAAGGCGCAGCATTATAAAGTATACTCGCAATCATACCGTTCAGGCAAACAGATTTACCTGAACCGGTGGTACCTGCAATCAGAAGATGAGGCATCTTCGAAAGGTCAGCACAGTTAATGTTACCGGCTATGTCCTTACCCAAAGCTACAGTGAGAAGTTTACCTTTATGCTTTTTGTATTCGGCAGAAGAAATTATCTCACGCAAAGTTACGGTTGAGCGTGTTTTATTCGGCACCTCAATACCGACGGCAGATTTACCCGGAATTGGTGCTTCAATTCTTACGCCGGAAGCAGCAAGTCCGAGTGCTATATCATCGATAAGATTCAGTATTTTACTGATTTTAACTCCCGGTGCCGGTGACAGCTCGTATCTTGTTACGGAGGGACCTCTGGAAACACCGATAAGAGTAGTTTCCACACCGAATGATTGGAGAACCTCAACAAGCTTTTTCGCAGTAACGCGCATTTCACCGGCAAAGTCATCATCGTTGCCGAACACAGGTTCGTTAAGACATTCTATCGGTGGTAATCTGTATTCTTTTTTCACTTTCTTTTTCTCCTCTCTATATGATGAAACATCATCCATGTTCTTTTTTAATTTCGCGTTTGCTGTCTTTATCGCATCTTTAACTATCTCCGATGCATCAGCCGAAAGCGTATCATCATCAACCACGAATTCATCGATATTCTCTTCAGTCAGTTCACTGAGAGGTATATCCTTTTCTTCTTTTTTAATCTCTGCCACCGGCGTAACAGAAGACGTCCTGTTTCTACGGGGAGAAGATATCAAATCAAGGTCAAATTTTTCCTCTTCCGGTGTAGAGTTAGCCGTCTCACCGTCAGCATAAGTGAAAAGCTGATCTTTAGGAACATACTTTTTTAGCGGTGCAGAAGATACGGTTTTATGACTTCCGATGGGATCATATTCTATCTTTGTCTCATTGAAATCAAAGCTTTCAGGAATATCCGACGGCTGTTCATTTTCATTTTCATTATTCTGCTCCGCCAATTCCTGCTCATGTCTCTTTTTTTCTTCGAGCTCGGCGAGTCTTTGCTGTTTCCTTTCGGCGCGGATAACCGCTCTTTCGTCTCTTTTAGCCTTAATCTCTTCTTTTGAAGAATCAAATTTATCTTTTCCCCCGTTAATAGTGGCTGAAACGGAATCACCGAACGTGTTTATATCAATATTCAGATGGAAGAAAAGACTTACAATAAATACAGCAATAACTATCACAAACGCTCCCGGCTTACCGCAGGAGAAAAGAGCTGTACCGCCAAAAAGAGCACCGAGTATACCTCCGCTGAAGCTGAAATCACCTGCGCCGATATTCCATGCTATTCCTGCCGTTTCGAAAAGCTGCGCTTTCCATTCATCAAATCCGCCCTGTGAAATCGAAAAATTAATAAGGTGAATAATCGAACATAATGTAGACACCGCCAAAAATCCCGAAATATTGGTAACGAGCAAACTTCTTCTCAGACTACGCAGAGAAAGTCTTATACCGATGACAAGCATCTGAATCACAAGAAGATATAAGCTGAGTCCGAAAACCGAAAAAAGTAATCCGCGAAGCTTTTCCCAAAGATTATATCCGGGAATAAAAGCTATACAACCGAGAAAAATTCCGCCGATTATGTATGAAAGCATAATAGCATTGTGATGTCTTTCGGAAAAGGGTAATGAATAATTCTTATTTTTACCCACATATTTTGATTTTGATTTATTTCCTGTCTTCCCCTTTTTCGCAGAGGAAGACTTTTTTTTATTAGTTGTAGTCTTACTGTTTGCCATAGTTTAACCTTTCCTCTCAAATTATTTCAGAACGAATGACATAATCGCAAAAATAACGCCGGTGAACGCGGAATATCCGGCAAAGAACGGAAGCAGACGTCTTATATTTATTTTGCTCATTGCAGTCACAACAAACGCACTCATAAGAGCAGCGACAGCAAAGCATATAATGAGCATCACCGGATTGATTATCATATCGGAAAGAACATATCGTATTATCTTTATAATGTTTACAAGCAACATCTGCGGAGCGATATACAGATAAATTTCACGCACAATCACCTTTGACTCCACATCACATATGAGCATATTTGTGCCGGCAGAAGTAACATGGGAAAAGCCGGGTATCACATAGGAAACAATCTGATATAAAGAGGAGCGTATTACGGTTTTTGTATCTGCACTTCTTTTGGTAACCGAATAGCTTTGTTTGGTGTACCATACCGATACAACCGTCACCAACGCTCCGATTACACATGCGATCGCAACCATCAGCAGATTGCTCGACGCCAAAAAATTATCAAAAAGGTCACAAAGAAGTCTTTCTTTGCTGACAGGAACAAAAAGCACAATCGAGGGCACAAGAGAAATCAAAAGCTTTTTCATAACCCTTCTGTAGTTTTCAAGTTTTTTGCTTTTATCGAAAACAGACTGTACGCAAAGAGAATAAATCTTACGCAAAAGAATCATTATTACAGCCGAAAATGCAACAGCCATTACAGAATAGTATAATCCGAGAGATTTTGTATCCTCAGAAAATTTTACAACACTGTTTGTAAAAGAAAAATGAGCGGCAGAAGAAACAGGCAAAGCAAATGTGACACCGCTGATAAGAGAAATAATTATTGCTTTAATGTATTCAATCATTTTATACCTCCGTTTATTTAAAGGCAACATAATCGTTTAAAACTTTTAATCACATTTTATTATAACATAACACTAAAAAATTAACAAGAGATAAATCAAAAAAAGGAGAGCTTTGCCTCTCCTTTTTCTGAATCAATCCGTTGAAACACCGATAACGGCATCATATTTACCGTAAACCCAACAATCATCGATTTCGTCATTAACGATCGATATATTGGAAATCTCTATCATTTGTTTTATTCTCGAATTAAGCAAAAGACCCGATACATTTATCTCGACCTGTATATCGTCAACGGTAATTTTTTTGAGGCTTTCTTCGGGTCCGATGACCACAACGCTGTCGAGATTACTCTCTGATGTATCGACAGAATAACTGTAACCGTCAACCTGATTGAGAAGAACCACTTTACCGCCTGTAATATCAATTTCTCTTTTACTCATCGATGACATATCAACTTTTACCTTAAAATTACCGAAGGATGTGTCCGTACCCGAATTCAAAAGCTTTTCATCAATTTCGAATTCAAATATATTCACTTCATTATCGAGGGCACAAAAATCGACTGTGCCGACATGAATGAATTTATATTCTTCACTTTCGGCGGGATTATAAGTAACATTCAATTCAGAAGGAGTAATTTTAACTTTAGGGGGATTTTCAGTGTAAAATGCGGGCTGATTGATGAACTTGACCTGTGCAGGTACATTTTTTGTCACATAAACAGGAATAGTAACCGTTGCCGGATTTGATTCATCGTTTACACTTTCACACACAAGATATTTTTCGTAACGTTTACTTTCCAGCTCATAAGAAATATCAGCCGGTATAACCTTTGCTTGGGTCAAAGGAAGCTCATCCTCAATCACGGAGCCCTCGAAATATACCTTGGTCATTTTATTAAGTACCGTAGCAGGTCCCGTAACTTCGACATTACTCAGGGAAGGAACCGGCTGTCCGACGGTAAACTCTCCCTCAGACAAGCTGTCGAGAGCATTTGTAATTTTCGCTTCAACATCGAAGGTACGTGTTATTTTGCGGTCATAATATACGGAAATTGTAGACGGAGTGACAGATGTAATTTCCACATCAGATAAATCTCCCGTTTCGGATGCTTTAACGGTGAGATTAAGCACTTTGAATCCGGCCGAATCAATAAATCCGCCCGAAGCTTCAACAACCACATCATCCTTCGTTAAAGCATATGAATTGATATTATAAGCTTTGCCGCTGACAACAACTTCGGCATATAAATCCTCGGTTCCGACAAAGGGAACGAGATCAGAGCCGTCGTTATTCGGAATTGTTATTTTAACATCGCTGATCGTCCGTGTGGTTTCTGCACTGTAATTAATTTTAACCGCAGCCCAAAGAATTACCGAAATAACGAGACAGAAAACCATCAGCAGCTTATTGTTATATATGATTTTTTCAATAATGCTTTTGTTGTTTTTACTCATTATTTTTTCCTCCGAAGAAAATTAAAGCCTTTGCCGTTTTCCGTACCGTCGCTTTTAAGGAATGTACTGATTGCCTCATGCACTTCTCCTACAGAAATATTTCTTTCGAGAGTACCTGCATTAGCAACGGAAACATCACCTGTCTCCTCTGATACGACAATCACAAGCGCATCGCTGTGCTCGCTCATACCGATTGCGGCTCTGTGCCGTGTGCCGAGCTCGGCACTTACCTCGTTTTGAGTGAGAGGCAATATGCACCCCGCCGCATACACACGGTTGTCACGTATTATAACAGCTCCGTCGTGTAGCGGTGATTTCGGGAAAAAGATATTTTCTATTATCATAGAGCTTACCGCTGCATCCACATTACAGCCTGTGGCAATTATTTCACCGAGAGGAGTTTTGCCTTCAACAACGATAAGAGCACCTGTTCTGCTGTCTCTCATATTTGAAATTGCTTTTGATATATCCTGAGCGACATTTTCGCTTTCTTCTTCATAAAATCCGCCGTTTTTAGATCCGAACAGCGATAATTTTTTGAAATCTCCTCTGCCGAAACTTTCGATGGCATGACGCAACTCCGGTTGGAAAAGAAGAAGCATGACTATAACAATATTACTGAAAAGCTGTTTGAATAAATAGCTGCTTGCACTCATATTGAGCGAAGACACGACGAAATAAATAAGACCCATAAGAACAATACCCTTAACAAGATGAAATGCTCTCGTCTGCCTTAATAATTTTATAACATAGTAAAAAGCTACTGCGACAAACAATATATCGACCACATCGTACCAGACAACAGACCGCAACAGCTTAACAGCACCATCAAAAAACTCTTCAATAAAATGCAACATAATATCCTCCGGAAAAACAACACATATTTTTCACGATAATTATATCACATTTTTTTACCCAATGCAATTTTATTACAGCAAAAAACAAAGTTTTTTATATCTTTTTTGCTGTTGAAAAAACCCGGAGTTACCCTCACACATCCTTTTTCGGCGGTTCCGTAGTTTTCGTGAGCAAGTCTTGCACAGTGGTATCCTGCCCTTACCGCAAAATTATGTTTATCAAGAAGAGCGGAAACCTCCTCACTGTGGCGGTGTCCGATATTAAATGATAATATCGGTGCGCACACAGACGATTTCATGTGTGGAAACAGCTTTACTCCTTTTATAACCGACAAATCATTTTCGAGAACTTTTACAAGCTCCGTCTCCCACTGATGTATCGTCTTTTCCCCTCCGCATGCACGTATAAACTCGACGCCCGAACATAAGCCCGCTATACCGGGATAATTAAGTGTCCCGCTTTCATATCTGTCCGGAATTACCAACGGCTGCTCCTTCTCCATTGAAAAGCTGCCTGTTCCGCCCTGAGTAAGCTCTTCAGGCATCACTCTGCCCGATAAAAGCATAAGCCCGGTTCCCATGGGACCGTAAAGTCCTTTATGACCGGGAAGACACAGTATATCGATATTCATTCTTTTCATATCAATGCTCAATGCTCCTGCCGCCTGAGCTCCGTCTACAATAAAAATTACTCCCTGCTCTTTGCAAAGCCTTCCGATTCTTTGTATAGGTAACACGGTACCGAAAACATTTGAGGCAAAGGTGCAAACCACAGCACGCACATTTTTACTCATGGCTTTGCGGAAATTATTTACAGTATCGTCATCGTTCAGCGGATTTATCCTCACTGTTTCAAAAGATATTATCCCCTTTTCCTCCAACTTTACCAACGGTCTGAGAACAGAATTGTGCTCTAAGGTTGACGTCAAAATTATGTCACCTTTGCGGCACACACCCTTAACAGCCATATTAATAGCCGTAGTGCAGTTGTCGGTAAAAATAACACCTTCACTTTCACATGAAAACATTTCACCGAGCAATTCTCTCGTTTTAAAAACAGTCTCTCCTGCTTTCAGCGTGTTTTTATGTCCGCCTCTGCCCGGACTTCCGCCGGAATAGCGCATGGCATTTCTCACACTTTCCGTTACCGACGCAGGCTTCGGAAAGGAAGTGGCACCGTTATCAAGATATATCATAATCTCTCACGGTAGGTTTCTACCCCTGAGCTTTTTATCCCTGAAACAGTAATTATTTCGTACGCCTTCCATATATTTCCGTCAACAAACAGGGCAAAATTACACCCCTGTTTGCGGTCAGGATTCGGATTTCTTCTCAAATGCGATTTTATATTGTTTTTAATAAGCAGACTTTTTGCTTTTTCACCCTGAGTCTGACTTTCAAACTTTATATAGGTATAAATCAAAGTAATTACCTCCCTTTATCATTTTATTATATGAACCATAATAATCTGTTGTTACCTGTGCCGTATTGACCTTTAAGACAAAAAGAGTTATACTGTTTACAATAATTTTGAGGAGACATAATAAATGTTACATTTCAATAACGGCACTTTTAAAATAATGCAGATAGCGGATATACAGGAGGATTATCCCGTAAATCCCGATACGATAAAATTAATAACTCTTTCTCTCGAAAAAGAAAAGCCCGATCTCGTGGTATTGACCGGTGATCAGATACAAGCATACTCTTCATGTTATTTTAAAGACGGAGAGAGAAAAATCAGAGAAGTAATCAACGCTTTTATCACACCCATCGAAGAAAGAAATATTCCCTTCTGTATAACCTTCGGTAATCACGATGATGACGGACCTTTAGATAAAGCCTCACAAATTGAAATATATGCTTCTTATTCATGTTCGAGATTCGGTACACCGAGAAGCAGTAGCGATAAAGGTACCTATTCTCTGCAGATATTTGATTCAGCCAAAGAAAAAGAAATTTTCAATATTTACCTCATCGACTCCAATAAAAAAGAGCCGGACGGTGCATATTCTCCCGTAAAGAAAGAACAGATAGAATGGTACAGAAACGAAAGAGAAAGATTAAGGAACAAAACAGGCAACTACCTTCCCTCTTTTGTTTTTCAGCACATACCTGTACCCGAATTTTATGATATTCTCATAAAATGTGCAAAAAAAGAAAAAGGTGCAGTAGAAGCTTTTAAAAGCAGAAAAAACACCTTTTGGAAGCTTGACAGCGAAACAATGGCAAACGGCGGATTTATGCACGAATCACCTGCCGTACCCGAAATAAACACCGGTGAATTTGATGCTTTGAAAGAAAAAGGCGACGTAATAGGTCTTTTTGCAGGTCATGACCATATAAACAGCTTTATAAAAAACAAAGACGGCATCGACCTCGGATACTGTCAGGGTGCAGGCTTCAACACCTACGGTCCCGGCTCAAAACGCGGTGTCAGAATTTATACTCTTTACGAAAATAACATCAGAAGCTACAAAAGCTATACCGTAACAATGGAACAGCTTTGTGTGTATAAGCCTTCAAAGCCTGTCAAAGAATTCATCTTTACACATATGCCATCATCTCTTGACGAGGCAATAAAGATTGCAAAAAAAGCCGGAGTCGTCATAGGAATAACGGCTGCAGCATGTATCTTCGGCAAAAAAATCCTCAAATAAAACTCCACAAAGCTCCTCCCGTAGCACAAAGTATATAAATTAAGGGTTTCTTTCAGTTTACAAGCCACTGAAAGAAACCCTTTAATATTATAACAGTTAATAATTATAAATCACATTATCCTTATATTTTTCTGCATAAGCATATAATTCTTCTTTGGTTACATACGCTGTGGTACAGCCGACAGCCGTAACGCATTTACCGCCCGTGATATTACCGAAAAGAACACATCTTTCGATAGGCTCTTCATTCATTATCCCAAACATGAAGCCTGCAAAAAATGCATCACCGGCTCCGGTAGAATCAACATGAATAAATTCATCGATGCTTTTAACATAAATGTAGCTGTCATTATGGTAAATAAGACAACCGTCCTTATCCAGCTTAACAATCGGAGTTTGAAGATATTCTCTCAATACCGCAGCGGCTTTTTTCGGATCACTTTCTCCCGTAATAAGAGAAGCCTCTTTTCGGTTAGGCAGATAATAATCCGCGATAAGCAATCTGTCTCTGAAGCTTTCAAGTGACATACCCTCAATAAAGCCCGTATCAAGAATAACGGTCGTCCCCTCTTCTTTGAGCCTCCGGTAAACCTCCGTATAGCTTTCATGCATGGCGACTGCCTTTGCTCCCCTGAGAGCCGAATAAATTTCATCTTCCTTCGCCGAATTTTCCGTATTTCCGTAAGACCAAAAGGTACGGTCGTTTTTCGTTATAGCCGCAGCAGTGATATTCACCGCAACCTTATTGCCGTGAAAAACATTCACCGGCTCAACTCCCGCTTTTCTGAATTCATCCAAGGCAAACCGAGAAAACATATCATCGGATAGCTCCGTAACCGTTTTACATTCAACGCCAAGTCTGCCCAAAGTTATCATCGTTCCGGGCACACCCCCGCCGATACAGAGAGAGAACCCGTCAGTAAAAATTTCTTCGCCCTCCTGCGGAAGTCGGGGCATATTTTCAAAAAGTAAATCTACGTTTGTTTTTCCGTATCCTGCCGCAAAGCTCATATTCCTACCTCCTGTTTTTTTTAACATTTTATATCATTTTATTATATTTTGTCAATAAATCAGAGATCTTTTATCAATTGAACCTTGATTTTTTCTATAATTCTCTTTTCCAATCTTGATATGTAGCTTTGCGAAATTCCAAGCAGGTCGGCGACCTCCTTTTGAGTATACTCTTTCGAACCGAAAAGACCGAATCTCATGGTCATTATTAATCTCTCTCTTTCTTCGAGAGATGAAACTATTTTTAAAAGCTGATTTTTTTCGTCCTCAATTTCGATATTCCGGTTAACCTCATCATTGTCGCTGCCGAGTACATCGGACAAAAGTAATTCGTTACCGTCCCAATCAACATTAAGAGGCTCGTCAATAGACATCTCATTTTTCAGATTTGCCGTTTTGCGCAAATACATTAAAATTTCATTTTCAATGCACCTTGAAGCATAGGTGGCAAGTTTAATCTTTTTTCCCGGAGAAAAAGTATTCACGGCTTTTATAAGACCAATCGTTCCTATCGAAACCAGATCTTCAATATTAATTCCCGTGTTTTCAAATTTCCGAGCAATATACACGACCAATCTGAGATTATGGGTTATCAACAGCTCTTTATGTGAGTAATCCTTATTCATAAACTCGCTGAGTATCTCTTCTTCGCGCTCTTTGGTAAGCGGTGCCGGAAGATTTTCAGAGCCGTTTATGTAATAGCTTTCGCAATTTCTTCCGGAAAAAATTTTTTTGATTTGCTCAATAATCCTTTTAAGTATGTAAAACATGATTATCACCGTTTTCTTTCTTTATGTTTTCGAAAATAAATGAATGCAATATCGCACCGTATTCACCGCCGTGTATCTTTTCGGAATATACAGCTATTATAGGCTTTTCGATTGTTATATCACAGTCGATTCCCTTAATTTGCATTTTGTCCGCCCTGAATGACGGAAGAAGTCCGTTTCCCGAAACAGTCGATACGGGAATAAGTTTCACTTTTAATCTGTCGCTGCACTTTTCAAAGCTTTCAAAGATATCTTCACTTATGATTCCTTTGAGAATATCGACATTTACGATAGTTACTGCTTCACCGCTGAACGGGTCATAAAGACAGTTTCCGGAATCGTAAAAAGCTTTACATGAAAACTTTTCGCCCGAAATATAAATATATACGTTATATATACAACTGTCCGGAACCTTGTTTCCCGTAAAAAATATGATTATCTTTATGACCGCGTAAGCACATATTGTAAAAACCACAAGCGTAAAGGCATCTATGTCAAAATAAACAACACCGCTGTTATAATACATATTTTCAGGACAAACAAGAAACCAAAGAATAAACATCGCTCCCCCAAAAAGAAGATTAACAAAAATAAATGTAAGCATCTTTTTGATAAAAGCTCTTTTGCCGCCGTAACCGAAGGCTGTCAAAGTCATTACAAGCAGCGCAGGAATTCGCGAAATTGAAACAAGCCAATCGTTTACATACGGGACAAGAATAACAAGTGAATATATGCCTCCGAATAATGAAGACAACAGTATCTTCATTCTTTCAGCCGTAAATTTCCCGCAAAAACAAGTCAACAGTAAAAGGCCGTAATTTATATAAATATTTATTATAACCAATACATCAACATATATCGTCTGATTCATCACATCACCCTGTCTATTATATGGCAAAAGCACCGATTATTATGTCGATAAAAAGTATACGGTGAAAAAAACGCAGAAGGCAAAACAAGGATACATCCTTATTTTGGCGAAGTTTATACGTTTTGTATTTTCCTGTCAACAAAAAAAACGGGCTGTAAAAAACGATTAGTTTTTTACAGCCCGTTTATAAGCTTTAAAAATTTTATTCACCCTGAGCGGCTTCTCTTTTAGCTCTGTTTTCGGAAACCACAGCAGTAATTTCATCCATATATTTTCCGTGAAGCTTGAATTTGGTAGAGAATACGATAAGAGAAACAAAGAAAAGAACAGCAGGTATTACCGAAAGCATAAGCGTAATTGCTGTTTTCGCACTGGCGGGATTTTGGTTATGAAGCTCTCCGTTATAATTTGAAATGCCAAGAGAGCCGAAAAGAATAACCGTTTGGAATGTGTAAGCCATCTTCTGAAGGAATCCTTTCATAGAGAAAGTGATTGATTCAGCTCTGAAGCCCATTTTTACTTCGCCGTAGTCAACAACATCAGCAAGGAATATGGTCTGAGAAATAAACATTGATGCCATTCCGACCGCACAGATAAAGTAAGAAATATTCATAAGCATAAATACGCCCGTGAAAGCACCGACGGAAATGCCCACATAACCCAAGCCTGCAAAAACCAGTGAGAACTGATAAGCTCTGCGTTTTGAGAATATTTTGGTAATAATCGGGTGGAAAAGAAGTCCGAGAACAGAGCCTGCACCCTGGAACAGAGAGAAGGTTGACTGTTTGTTCGGATCACCGACAACAACATCGAAATAATATGTTGCAACACCGGAGGTCAGATACCAACCTGCATTTGAAATCATGGCAAACAGCATAAATACCAAAAGCTGATCATTAGATTTAATAATTTCAAAGGTTCTCTTGAAGGAGAATTTTTCGGGTGCCTTAGGTGCAACGGTTTCCTTTGTCGAAGCAACAGAAACGGAAGAGAAGAAAATAAGGCAAACGGCACATACGATTGCACAAACGAGGTAGCTGCGTGCATCATGAACCTTAACAGCATTTCCCGCTTCATCGAGAGAAGTCGTAACGCTGACGGCGGTCATAAGAAGAGGGGCGCCGATGGAGACGATACCCTGACCTAAACCTGAGAAGGTACGTGCTATGGTAGAAACAAGATTGCGTTCTTTCGGATCACTTGTGAATGACGGAACCATCGACCAATAAGGAATGTCAGCCATCGTATTTGTCATACCCCACGCAATATATGCAACAGCCACATAAGCACAAAGTGCTGCTCCCTTAAGCCCGAAGGGGTTGCTGAATAAAAGAACAAGAACCAATGCATTACATACGGAGCCTCTGAGAATCCAAGGTCTGTATTTACCCATTTTAGTGTGCGTATTATCGACGATTGTACCCATCATCGGGTCATTTACACCGTCCCATATTCTCGCTACAGCCGTAAGAATGAGAAGAAAAGACGCACCGAGTCCTAAAACGTCAGTAAGATATTTAGCGAGAAAAGAATAAAACATACCGTAGCTCAGGTCAAGACCTACAGCACCTATGCCGTAACCGATTTTTCCCTTTATGTATTTTAAAGTTTCCATAAAAAACTCCTTTCAGTTTTTTCTACCATACTATAATACAGAATACAGCCGGATAAATCAAGCATTTTCTTAATTTAAACCATCAATATATTTCTTAAAATCCTCTTCATCCACAAGCAAGATGTCTTCAAAATCATATTTTTCCTCTGAGCACACCGAAAACTCATATTCACAGAAGGAACAAGAAACAAAATTGCAGCCGTAATCGGTAAAAGCATCCGAAAAACAATTGTCAGCAAAGCAATAGGTATCAAGTCCGCCACTTATACCAATACCCCTTTTTTTCAAGATACTCTCTTTCAAAGTCCAAATTCTCGTAAAAACACGTGCCTTTGACTCATGATTTTTTATAATCTCCGCTTCTTTGGCAGTAAAAAATCTTTCGGGTATTTTGGGATTAAATTCTTCTATTTTCTGAATATCACATCCGATTTCACGGTCCGAAACACAGCAAGTAACCATTTCCCCGCTGTGACTTATGCTGAAAAAAACATCGGAATTTTCGATATACGGCTTTCCGTTTTCACTGTATTTGTAAGAAAAGCCTTTGATGCCGTAATGCTTTTCAAGAATATATCCGAGAAGAGTTCTGCCGATAAGCGTAAGCTCTTTTCCTCTTTTTTCTTTTTCTGTGAAAAAAATCTTTTTTTCCGCATTCACGATTCTATCTGTGAGCTCTTTATCAAAGAGCTGAGTAAATAATACGTAAATCATATTTTCCCCCTATGATAAATCAGGGGCTTTTTATTAAACCCCTGATGTTTTTTATATTACCTGAAATACTCCTCAGGTGTGTGGAATGTAGGCATAAACAGCAAGCTGATAAGATAAAGCCAAAATCCTCCGCCGACAAAGAGAAGCAGGATGGCAAAAATCAATCTGACAACCGTAACATCCACACCGAAATATTCCGCATATCCACTGCATACACCGCTGATTTTTTTATTATAACCGCGGGTAAGTATTTTTCCGGTATTAACCTCGACATAATCGTCAGGTGCATGAGGCATCACAAGAGACGCAATAAAATAAATAATCAAAGCGGGAAAAATAACGGTCATGATAGAAATGAACGTTAAAGCTATACGGATAAGAGTAGGGTCAAGATTAAAATAATTTCCCAAACCTGCGCAAAGACCGCATAATTTTTTATCTCTGCCAAGATAAAGCTTTTTCATATTTCATCATCCTCATATATATTTTAAACATTATTCTGCTTTTTGGTTACAGCGAGAGTGTTTTTCATAAGAACAGCGATAGTCATGGGACCGCAACCGCCCGGTACAGGAGTAATAAAGGAGCATTTTTCTTTCACATTTTCGAAATCAACATCTCCGCAAAGCTTACCGTTTTCATCCCTGTTGATACCGACGTCAATCACAACTGCTCCGTCTTTTACCATGTCAGCTGTTACAAATCGCTTTCTGCCGACAGCGGCAATTATAACATCAGCATTACGTGTGAAGAAAGAAAGATCAGCTGTACGGGAATGGCATATGGTTACCGTGGCATTTTTTTCGAGTAAAAGCGAAGCCATAGGCTTACCTACAATATTGCTTCTGCCGATAATAACGCAGTTTTTACCTTCGAGGGCTATACCGTAGTAATCGAGAAGCTCTATGACACCCTTAGGAGTACAAGAAGCAACATCATAATCCCCTATCCACATTTTTCCTACATTGACTTCAGAAAAAACGTCAACATCCTTTTCGGGATTGATAGCATCAATCACCTTTTTTTCATCAATATGCCGTGGTAAAGGAAGCTGACAAAGTATTCCGTTTACTTCCTTTTCCTCATTCAACCGTGAAATAAGCTCCAAAAGTTCAGCCTCTGTAGTTTCCTGCGTCATAGCATATTCTCTGGACACGATACCCGTAGCCTCACATGCTCTTTTTTTATTATTTACATAAACTCTCGATGCAGGGTCATCACCGACAATAATAACAGCGAGTGTAGATTTTATGCCTTTCTCACCAAGTACGGCAACCTCTTCCTTTACTCGGCTTTTAATAAAGGATGAAACTTCTTTTCCGTCAATTATCTTATACATTTTATCAAATCCTTATATCAGATTATTTTATTAGTTTTGTATCCTTTGTCTGTTGTCGTTGACACATAAAGTCTGTCGCCGACACAACTGTATTCAAATTTATATTTTTTGCGTTTCGCCCGTTTATCAAGCGCTTTCGTTATACGTTTATATTCTTTATCGCTCGACACAGCAATATAATCCGTACCCTCAACCTCACGGGGATTTTTATTGTATTTAATAAGATTCATAATCAATAAAATACCGCAAACAACAACTATAATCACAGAAAGCAGCTGAGAAACTCTCAGTCCGGTATTACCAATATACAGACTGTCGGAGCGTAATCCCTCAACAAAGGCTCTTTCAATGCCGTACCACAAACCGTAAATCAAAAACATTTCGCCGCTGAATTTACGGCATTTTTTCATAACAATGTAAAGCACGAGAACACCCAGAAGGCACCACACGGATTCATAGAAAAATGTCGGATGTACATAAAGGTTGTTCTTGGCAATATACTGCGGAATGTCTGTAACATTTTCCAAGCCGTACTGCACAGCAACATCAGGCCTTTGAATATATGCGGCAACGCTGTCGCTCATCATACCGAAATTTTTGTAAGTAAAGCCTCCAAAGGCTTCCTGGTTAGCATAATTCCCCCATCTGCCTATTCCCTGGCCGACAAGCAGACTTATACCACCCATATCGAGAAGATTATAAAAATTAATTTTTTCAAGCTTGCAAACTACAAAAGCACCGAGAATACCGCCTATAATTCCTCCGTATATGGCGAGACCGCCTTCCCAGATTTTGAAAATTTCTGAAAGATGCTGAGAATAATAATCCCATTCAAAAGCTACGTAATAGGCTCTGGCACCTATGATACCTCCAACGGTACCGACGAGAAGTATATCGATCATTTTATCCAAATTGATTTTCCACAAATGTGCAATTCTTCCGCCGAGAAGAACAGCGAGAAGAAATCCGAAAGCTATAATTGCTCCGTACCATCTGACTTCTGTAAATCCGAGATCGAGAACCTTTGAAACAGTAAACTCCGCGTCAATTCCCGCAAATTTAACTAAAACAGTATCCATAAATCCACCCGAAATCAAGCCTCAACGGCTTTTGTTTTTTCACCGATAATATTAACTGCAAGCACAACAATAAACAAAGCAATTACAAAATCGCACACCTTGAAAGGATATTTCCCGTAAAGCTCATCTGCTCCCGCAGAAAGCACATAAATCAGTCGGGGTATATTGAGTGTAAGCGAAATCAAAGCCGTAGGAAGTCCGAGACCCAATATGCGCCAACGAGCATTTTTTATATATACACCCGATGACAGCTGAGCAAAGGCCATAAAAAACATTACCAAAAAAGCAAGTAAGACAAGTTCATAAAGAAGCTCAGAAACACGAATATAGCTTATCTGTTCAACAAAGCGATGGATAAGTCTGAAGCCTGCCCAACAAACAGGAGAAACAGCGAGAATTTTATGCTTATTAAAAGCGTTATTTCCTTTTATTGCAGCTTTAGCAAAAAAGATAAAGTACACAGCAGATAAAAGAGCAAAGACACTTTGAAAAAATTTGGGAATCGTCCCTGAGAGCATCATTGACTGAAAAACAGGAACACCGTAAGGAACATTTCCCACAGAGTCAAATGAGCTTAAAAATGCCGACATAGAATCATATATAAAGCTCAAAGAAAGCATTACGGAAATTACAGACATAAGGCTGTTTTTCTCTATATCAAGAGATATATTTGCAGTTTTCTTGCTTGAGAAGGCTACCGCCATAAAGAAAAGAGTTGAACCGACAATCAAAAGACAGAGCATAACACTGAGCGCTGTTCCGCCTGTGCTGAAGCCTGTTTCACGGTCGATATACAAGAAGGTTTGCACTGTTCTGATAATGATTGTAACAGAACAACATAAAAAGAAAATTAAAATCATTTTACCGTAAAAAGAAATATCTTTCTTTTCTTTAAATTTCATCACTTCAGTCCTCCTTGTAAATTCTTTGATCGGATGGTATATATTCATTTTTCGTATTATAATTCTCAATTCGCTCATCCATGGGAACATACTTTTTAGGAAGGGCAATGCTCTTATATGCGGGTCTGATAATTTTACCGCCCGTGATGAGCTCTTCCAAACGATGAGCTGACCAACCGGCTATTCTGGCCGATGCAAAAATCGGAGTAAACAAATCCTCCGGTATACCGAGCATTTTGTAAATGAGACCGGAATATAAATCTACGTTTGCGCACATAATCTTGTTTCTGCCCTTGACTTTGCGAAAAACCTCAGGTGTTAGCTTTTCAATGTTAGACAGAAGCTCGAAATCTTTTTCGAATCCGTTTTTATATGCAAACTCCCTTGCTTTTCTCTTTAGAATTACTGCTCTCGGATCGGAAAGAAGATAAACAGCGTGCCCCATACCGTAAATGAGGCCTGTTCCGTCTCCCGCCTGCTTTCTGACGATTTTTTCAAGATAATCAAAAACCTGTTTTTCATCTGTAAAATCATCGACATTATTTTTAAGCTCTTCAACCATATGACTTACCTTTATATTGGCTCCGCCGTGCTTGCCGCCCTTGAGTGCACCGATGGATGCCGCTACAGACGAATAAGTGTCGGTACCGCTGGAAGTAAGCACGCGTGTCGCAAAGGTGGAATTGTTACCGCCGCCGTGCTCAGCATGAAGAATAAGACAAATATCGAGCAGTTTCGCCTCATCGTCTGTATATTTGCGGTCGGGTCGTATCGAACGAAGTATGCTTTCAGCGGTGGAAAGCTCCTTTTTTTCCGGATGAACATACATGCTTTTACCGTAATACTTCATTCTTTTGACCTGATATGCGTAGCACATCATAACCGGAAGCTGCGCAATAATCTGAACCGACTGACGAAGAACATTTTCGATGGAAGTATCATCGGGATTTTCATCAAAAGAGTATGATGTAAGCACACAGCGGGCGAGCTTATTCATAATATCCATTGATGCATTGGTCATGAGAACGTCCTCAATATATGTACTCGGAAGCTGACGACAGGTTCCCAAAATTTCTTTGAAAAGCTCAAGCTGGCTATGTGTGGGAAGTGAACCGAATAAAAGAAGGTACACAACCTCCTCAAAACCGAAACGATCCTCTTTTTCACATGCTTCAATGATATCGTTTATGTTAATTCCTCTGTATTTCAGTACACCGTGCTTTGGTACTCTTTCACCGTCTTCAATGTAATAACCGTCAACGGAACAAATATTTGTAAGTCCGGCCATAACGCCTGTACCGTCAGGATTACGGAGTCCTCTTTTAACACCGTATTTCCAGAAAGCATCAAGGTCAATCTGACTTTTCTTTTCAATCTTATCGCTCATTACCTCAAGCAATTCGGGCGAGATTGGGTTTATACTGTTTTTCATTTGCGTATCCTCCCGAAAAAATTTTAAATACTTCATAATAATGTAATTAACTTTTATTTTATAACATAGTAATAATATTGTCAATAAAAAATTGTTCACTTTACCAAAAAATTATTAAAATTACGGGAGAAAACAAATGAAAGATTACCTTTTAATGACCTTGTTACTCTTTTTAATAATGGTGGTTTCTCCGCTTGTAACTCTTATCGATAAAGCAGATAATGCTGAGCCGACAGCCACGATAAGCACCGCCGCCGGAAAAACGGAAAGAACAGAGGAATCATCTTCACATGAAACGGTTACACTCATGGTTTCTTCCACCGGAAAGCTCACGGAAATGAGTGCAGAGGAATATTTATACGGTGCAGTATGTGCAGAGATGCCCGCTTCTTTTCACAAAGAGGCGCTGAAAGCACAGGCTGTAGCCTCATATACATATATGAAATGGTTGAAGGAAAACGCCGACAATCCTTCTCAGATAAAAGCGGATATAACCGATAACCCGGAGATTCATCAAGCCTATATTTCAGACGAAGAACTGCAAAAAAGATGGGGAAGCAGTTACGATATTTATTCCGAAAAGGTAAAAGAAGCCGTAAAAAGCGTTTTATATGAATATCTTGCCTACGAGAAAAAAACAGCAATGACTGTCTTTCACGGAATATCTCCGGGAAAAACAGTAAGTGCACAAGCAGCATGGGGAAATGAAATACCCTATCTTTCCTCAGTTACCGCCCCCGGTGACAAGCTTTCGCCGGATATTACCACGGAGTTGAGTATAAGCAAAGAGGATTTCGTAAAGCATTTCGACGGTGCAAAAGCGGAAAACACCGAAGAAATTTTAAAAGGCATCAAAACCTCTGACGAAGGTTATGTTAACGAAATTACATATAAAAAACAAAAACTATCCTCTGCCGACCTTAGGTCTGCGTATAATCTGAAAAGTCCTTTTTTAAAAATTGAGAGTAACAAAAGTAACGTCCTTTTCACTGTTTACGGAAAAGGACACGGAGTCGGTATGAGTCAATACAGTGCCGACTATATGGCAAGACAAGGAAGTACTTATGATGAAATTCTTGCTCACTTTTATAAAGGTACCGAGCTTAAAACACAGTGAACAGTGTTTACAAACGGAGAAAAGAGTAGTATAATGTCAAAAAAAGACAAAGGATTGGTAAAATGTTTGCAAAGGTTAACAGCATAGGCTTGCTCGGCATGAACAGTTTCGGTGTGGGTGTCGAAGCATCCGTCGATAACGGTTTGCCGAGATTTGATATTGTAGGTTTGCCTGATGCAGCCGTAAGTGAATCGAGAGACCGTGTACGTTCCGCCATGAAAAACAGTCATTTTTCTTTTCCCGGCTCCAGAATAACCGTAAATTTGACTCCTGCAGACATAAAAAAGGAAGGACCCGTTTATGACCTGCCTGTTTTGATTGCTTTGCTTATGGCGTCAGGTCAGCTTCGTTGCGACATAGATAAAAGTGCATTTATAGGTGAGTTGTCTCTCAACGGTAAAATAAGAAGAATCAACGGAACACTTCCGATGGTTATCAAAGCCAAAGAGCTCGGATACAAAGATATTTATGTACCTAAAGAGAATGCAAATGAGGGGTGTGTAGTAAAAGGAATCGATGTTTACTCCCCCGATAATATCAATGAGCTTTTCGAACATCTCACCGGTAAAAAAAGACTTTCCGTCGTCGATACCGAATCTTTCAGAGAAGACAGCTACGATTTCGCTTTTTTGCCGGATTTTGCTGATGTGAAGGGCCAGTACCAGGTAAAAAGAGCTTTGGAGGTTGCGGCTGCCGGCGGTCATAATGTCCTTATGATAGGCCCTCCCGGTTCGGGTAAAAGCATGCTTGCGCAAAGGCTCCCGTCAATATTACCCGATATGACCTTTGAGGAAAGTTTGGATGTAACAAAAATGTTTTCCGTGGCGGGTCTTTTAGAGCAAAATGTTTCTCTGATAACAGCTCGACCGTTCCGTTCTCCCCATCATTCAATTTCTACGGCAGGCCTCACAGGCGGCGGACGTGTTCCCCGACCGGGAGAAATAAGTCTTGCAAACCACGGTGTTCTCTTTTTGGATGAGCTTCCCGAATTTTCAAGACTTTCAATGGAAGCGATGCGGCAGCCGATAGAAGACGGGAAAATTACTATTTCACGGGTTTCCGGCTCACTCACATATCCGAGTCAGGTTATGCTTGTGTGTGCCATGAATCCTTGTCCTTGCGGTTACTACGGCCACCCCACCAAAGAATGTACATGCAGCAAAGGAGCGCCCGCGAAATATCTTTCAAGAGTAAGCGGTCCCCTGCTCGACAGGCTTGATATTCATATCGAGGTGCCTCATGTTGATTTTGAAAAGCTTTCGGGAGATGAAAAAAGCGAAAGCAGTGCCGACATCAAAAAGCGAGTGGACAAAGCAAGGAGTATTCAGAATAAACGGTTTGCAGAAACTCCTGTCACCTGTAACGCAAAAATGACTCCTTCTATGACCAGAGAATATTGCAGAATTGACGCAGCAAGTAAAAGCCTTCTAGAAAACTGTTTTGAAA
Source organism: Clostridia bacterium (assembly GCA_017397845.1). Lineage (GTDB taxonomy): Bacteria > Bacillota > Clostridia > Oscillospirales > Acutalibacteraceae > UBA6857. Next base: position 44,117 of record JAFQHU010000003.1, on the reverse strand, counting down.
AAATGGGACTTTCGGCAAGGGCTTACGATAAAATTTTGAGAATCGCAAGAACGATAGCTGACCTTGAAGGCAACGACAGAATTGAAGTCGAGCATATTACAGAGGCTGTTCAATACCGCTCGCTTGACAGAAAATTTTGGGGAAGATAATTATTTTTACATATAAAAAGACCTGTCCGAATTTAATCGGGCAGGTCAATGTTTTTCGTGCTCTTATTTGATAAGGAAAACGGTAAACGCAATAAGGAACTGTGCAAAATAATAGGATGTATGGTTGATAACGAAATTAAAGGGAGTGTTCTTTGTTCCGAAGTACATGGAAGAAAGAATAATGTCAGAAAGAAGGAAGAGAGCCGCAGCTACCACGAATACTATGTACTGTACTGAGAAGCCTGTCTGAATCATAGCCCAGAGAGCGGTACCTGTCATCATACCGATTACGAGACAGTAAACAGTAACGATAGCCTTGAATTTGCCAAAGTGGCATTTGGTAGGCTTTTCGGTGATAAGCGTAAATGCGGCAACAACTATACCTACGATAACGGGTACAAGGAAATCCTTCAAGCCAAAGCCCATATGAAGGAAGATAGCACCGATATAGAAGAAATGACCGACACCGAAGGAGATAAATCCGGCATTAAGATAATTATCGTTATGCTGAGGATAAACCCATTTTTGGTCAAGATAAATGTCACCGAGCATACCGAAAACGCCACCGATGAGAATGAGTACACCGTATTTCCAGAAGTCCTGGTTATAATAAATAGCTGTAGCAGTGGTGAAAAGGAAGAAAAGGCTTGCTATATTCTTAATGAAAACACCGCCCACACTTCTCTGCTTATTACATTTAGCCATAAAAGCGATAAGAGAAACCAAGCCTAAGCCTATTGATAAATAAGTTAACATAAACAACCCTCCGATTTTAATAATTATTTATTCTGCGATTTCGATACCGCGTTCTTTTCTGGAAACGGCAAGCTCGTCAAATACCTTCTGCTTCTTCGCACCTGTAAGGTCATAGAAGAAGAGAGGAATGGCACAGAGAAGAAGGCTGATACCGGGAATGATGGTAACAAGGGAGAACATAGCAAAGTTCTGTGTGCTTGACATACTGTTGATGGCGTCAACAACCTGCTGACCTGAGCCAACGTTAAGCTGATTTACATCGATATTTACTATTATGTACATAACGATGATCATAACAGTAGCGAAGGCATTACCGATCTTGTTAACGAATGACTGACAGGCAGAGCCGAGACCTGTATCTCTGAAGCCTGTCTTCCACTCCATAAAGTCGAGACAGTCGCAAACCATAGCAAAGGAGACGTTATTGATAACACCGAGAGGAATGCTTGAAATAAGCATAAAGGGAATGCAAAGCAAAAGATTTTTGGTAGTCCAGCCGATGATAAGAGTGAAGCAGCTGGCAACAAATCCGCCGATGCAGGAAACGATCATAATCTGCTTATATTCGAACTTTTTGTAAAGCTTGGGAAGGAAAAGCATAGCACCGAACATACCTACTGCGGCACATACCTGAATAACGAGAGCAACGGTAGAAATGTTTGAATTGTATTGCTCTACGGTTTCGGGCTTAGCACCGATGTAGAAGCCAGAATAACGAGCTACGTGAGGTGCTGCAGCCTGAAGCATATATCTGCCGAAGGAAAGCATGCCCGAAACAACCACGAGTACAAGAGGCTTACAGGTAAAAATTCTCTTAATGGCGGAAGGTTCACCGGGTGCTCTTTTGGTAGCATTCGGAAGCTGAATTCTTTCCTTTACCTTAAAGGAGGACATAGCGAAAAGAGGCATACCGATAAGTGACATGGAAATGGCCATAATGGCATATTTTACGATACCTGCCTTTTCGACGTCCATATCAGCAACCACAAAGCCAACGATAATGGGAAGAGCAACTGTTACGGCTGATCCGATGCCGCCGACTGTTTTACCGTAGGAAATAAGGTTACCTCTTTCCTTCGGGTCGGGAGTCATAACATTAGGCATACTCCAGAAGGGAACGTCACTGGAGGTATAAACCATACCCCATACTACATAAATCACCGCTGTGAACACATAAAGCCATATCGACTTATTGTTAGTGTCAAAGCCGGGATTAACAAACATCAGAATGGTAAGAATAGCTATAGGAATAGCCGTAATCACGGGATAGGGCTTCATTCTGCCCTTTTTGAATGAAACTCTGTCCATAATCATACCCATCATAGGGTCGTTAATGGCATCCCATACTCTGGCAAAGAGCATAAGAAGAATAACGAACATGGCATTGAGCTTAAGAACACTCATATAGTAGTCGGTTATGTAGCTCGACATACAGCTGTAAACGAGTCCCTGACCCAATGCCGCTACGGCGTAGGCAGTGACTTCCTTTTTTGGAACATATTTTTTCTGGTCCATAATATCCTCCGATGTGTATAAATTTTAATAATTATAGCATATTTTTACAATTTTTTTAACATTTAAATGAATTATCTTTCATCTGACGATGTAGAATTTTGATGCACGTTTTTGTAGCTTTTGACTAAAGTTTTTAAAGTAGATTGAAATGAAATTAAAATTACTGTATCATATAAGAGATTAAACTGAAAGGGGCAAGATTAATGAGTAACACAACGGAGTATTTCGTAAAAACCTTCGGTTGGAAATCCGACAGCAAAACCGATGAACGGTTCGTCTTCATAAAAAACAATGTCAGATTTTCACTCCTCACTTCCCGTCTTTTAAGAGTCGAATATAACAGAAAGGGGCTTTTTACTGACGAACCTACACAATCTGTTATAAACAGAAACTTCGACAAGCCGGCTTTTAATATAGTCGAAGACGGTGATAAGATTATTATCATCACGACAAAGACCATTTTCAAATATGATACCGCACAAAGAAAAATGACAGGTATTTCTCTTAAAGGCGGCAAAAATCTGACAGAATATGAAAGCGGAAATCTGAAAGGCACATACCGTACTCTCGATATGGCTAACGGAGAGAGAGAAATCGGCAACGGACTTATGTCAACAAACGGTGTTTCCGTCATCGACGACAGTAAAAGTTTGATTTTAAATGAGGATGGCACCATAAGCGAAAGGAAAAAGACAAAGGATGAATATTACTTCGCTTACGGTCATGATTACCGCGGATGTCTCAAAGATTTTTTCAGTCTTTGCGGTCAGGTGCCTCTCGTTCCACGTTACTGCCTCGGCAATTGGTGGAGCAGATATAAAGCCTACACTCAGCAGGAATATATTGACCTTATGGAAAAGTTCATCGAAAAGGAAATTCCCCTCACTGTGGCTACCATAGACATGGATTGGCATTGGGTAAATGTCAAAGAACGTTTCGGAAACATAAACAGTAAAAAATCACTTATACCAAATACCACCGATTTTATTTTTCAGGGAGACGGTTGGACCGGCTACAGCTGGAACACTGAATTATTCCCCGATTATAAAGGCTTTTTGAAATGGCTCAAAGAAAAAAATCTCAGAATAACCGTCAATCTGCATCCTGCACAGGGCATACGCTTTTTTGAGAATATGTATGGGGATGTGGCAAAAGCTATGGGTGTTGACCCTGCTACAAAAAAAAGAATTGAATTTGACATAACCGATCCGCAATATGTGGATGCATATTTTAATCTTGTTCACAAACCCTACGAGGATGACGGTGTAGATTTCTGGTGGATCGATTGGCAGCAGGGAAAGAATACCAAGCTGAAAAATCTTGATCCGCTGTGGGCACTCAACCATTATCACACTCTCGCTAACGAAAGCGGCGACAAAAGACCTCTTATCCTTTCCCGCTTCGCTGAAGTCGGCTCACACAGATATCCTTTGGGCTTTTCGGGCGATACCTTTATAAATTGGGAGAGTTTGGATTTCCAACCGTACTTTACCAATACCGCAACAAATATCGGATATACATGGTGGAGTCACGATATAGGCGGTCATCAAATGGGAAGCAAGGATGATGAATTATACATACGCTGGGTTCAATACGGACTTTATAATCCCATAATGAGACTTCATTCCACGAGCAATGAATTTATGGGTAAGGAGCCATGGAAGCATAATTTCCAGGCTGAAGCCATAGCAACGAAGTGTCTGCGTCAAAGACAGGCGATGATTCCTTATCTTTACTCAATGAATTACCGTACACATAAACATTGTATTGCACTGTGCGAGCCTATGTATTACGAATATCCGGACTGCGCAGAGGCTTACAGCGTTAAAAATCAGTATTTCTTCGGTTCAGAGCTTATCGTGGCTCCGATTACCCGCAAAACCAATCCCAAAACATATCTTGCCTCCACCGAGGTATGGCTTCCCGAAGGCAGATGGACCGATATTTATACAGGTGCCATTTATAACGGCGGTCAGAAAATTACTATGTACCGAGGAGTCGAAAGTATACCTGTTTTGGCAAAAGAAGGTGCAATAATACCTTATTCAGCCAATGACAAAGACAACTCAAGCGATAATCCGAAGGATATGGTTCTCCGTATTTACAGAGGTAACAACACCTTTGAGCTTTATGAGGATGACGGCTTCAGCAACGAATTTAAAAAGGGCAACTTTGCAATCACAAAATACCGGATCGCAGAAAAAGATAAAACCCTCACATTTAATATTTGTCCCGCAGAAGGCAACTGCTCTACCGTACCCTCACGCAGAAACTATACTTTGGTTTTTGAAGATGTGAAGGATGCAGAAAATATCACAGTCAGGATAAACGGAAAAGAAACAAACGCAGAAATTAAAAAGACTAAAGGCCGAACCGAAATCACCCTAAAAGGTATTTCACCCAAAGCATCAGCAGAAATCGTCTTTGATAACTTCACTGCAAGAGCTAACCGTGATAAAAAAGAATTGGTAATCGAGCTTGTCACCAAATATCAGCTTTCAGTAAATCTTAAAAGAATGAAATACAATTCCTTCCTTAATGACGTAATGGGCGAAATCCCCGTAAAGGAAGAATGCTTCAGAGGACCTATCGAAGAAGTGCAGAAAATGTTATAAAACGGAAAGAGAGCCGACGAATCAGTCGGTTCTCTTTTTATATAAAAATCAGGTGCTCCGCAGAACACCTGATTATAACCTTATTCTTTTTCACACTCAAAGCATACCCAACCGCCTTCGGTGTGCCTTGCCTTTATCTTAAAGCCGTATTTTGTGAAAGCATCGATAACATCCTGCTCTCTTGTATCGATGATGCCTGATGTGATAAACACTGCCCCGTCCTTCATAAATGAGGCAACATCCTTACAGAAAAGAATGATGACATCAGCGACTATGTTAGCTACGACAACATCGAATTTACCGCTCACCTTATCGGTAAGATTACCCTGAAGAATATTATATTTTGGCGGATAAAAATTATTTGCTTCGCCGTTTTCAACTGCAGTTTTTACGGCAAGTGCATCAATATCAACACCTGTTACCTCCTTGGCACCCAAAAGAAGTGCAGCTATGGAAAGAATTCCGCTGCCGCAGCCGATATCGAGAACTGTGGTGGTTTCATTTATATGCTTTTCTAATGTTTCAAGGCAGAGACGGGTGGTTTCATGGGTACCTGTGCCGAAAGCAAGGCCCGGTTCGATATTAAGAACCTTTCTGTCCCCTGCGTCAAAATCATCCTCCCATGTCGGTCTGATAAGAAGCTTTTCACCTACAGGAATCGGATGAAAATACTGCTTCCAGTTATTCTCCCAATCCTCGTTTTTACACTCGTTAAGAATTATCTCATTCTCTATGCCTTCAGCCGTAAAGCGCTCACGAAGGAAAGCAACAGCCTCAGCAGGATTTTCTTCGGGAGAAATATAAATATGTACAATTGCTTTTGTCCGGTCTTTTTTCAAAAGCTCTTCGTCAATAAGATCAATGTGTGCAATCTCCCACGCTTCAGCTTCAAGGTCACGGTAATCCTCGATATAAATGCCGTAAGGAACGACCATCGAAGCAATATCCCCTGCTTTTTCTATATCATGTGCATTAACGCTGATTTTAACTTCGGTCCAATCACTCATATTAATTCTCCTTTTTCAATATCACGGCATCAAGAGCAGCAAGTCTTACACTGTGACCCTGCATAACACCGCCAAAAATTGCCTTTGTATTCTGCCATTGATTAGGCAAATAATAATCAATTTCGTGCTCATTTCGGTTTACGATTACCAATATACTGTCTTTTTTGTCCTTCCTTTCAAAGGCAAGACAGCCAAGCATTTCAGAAACAGTCGCATACTCGCCTTCTCTCAGACATGAGCATTCCTTTCTTACCTTGCCCAAAGCACGGTAAAAATCTGTCAGCTTTTTATTTTCTTTTCCCCAAGGATAACAAAAACGGTTAAATGGATCCTTATAGCCCTGCATACCCGCTTCGTCACCGTAATAAAGAGAAGGGACACCGGGAAGTGTATATTGAATCACTGCTGCAAGTCTGAGAAGCTTGACACCCATTTCATACTGCTCGTCAGTGAGTCGGGTTCTGCTTTGCCAGGCTCTGTCTCTGTATTCACAGCTTTCACCCGCAAGCTGAGTAATGGCTCTCATGGTATCATGTGTACCGATATGGTTCATCAAAACATCAATTACACATTTCGGATAATTCTCAAGTATGGTTAAAATCTTATCAGAAAAGCCCTCTACTCTGCCGGTACGTATAAAAGAAATAATCGCGTCGGCAAAGGGATAATTCATAACGGAATCGAGCTGCTTTCCGCCGAAATAACGTCTCCTTTGTCCATAGCTGAACTTATTTGAAGCATCCTCCCATACCTCACCGAGTACGAGCGCATCGGGATTTTCTTCTTTTACCGCTTTTCTGAAACGGTCAAGAAAAATATCGGGCAGCTCATCCGCAACATCCAATCTCCAGCCTCTGACGCCTGAACGTAACCATTTCTTTGCAATACCGTTTTCCCCGGTGATGAAATCAAGAAAGCCCTCCGATTCCTCGATTACTTCCGGAAGGATACTTATTCCCCACCAGGAATGGTACTGCTCAGGATGATTAATAAACTTATACCAACCGTAATAAGGAGATTTCTCTGACTGATATGCTCCTATACTGTTATATCTGCCGTATTTATTAAAATATATGCTGTCATCACCGGTGTGACTGAAAACACCGTCAAGTATGACAGATATACCTCTCTGTTCAGCTTTTTCGCATAATGAGACAAGATCCTTTTCCGTTCCTAAAAGCGGATCAATTTTACTGTAATCCGAGGTGTCGTATCTGTGATTGCTTTGTGCCTCAAAAATCGGGTTTAAATAAAGACAGGTTACACCTAACGAGGCTATGTAATCCAACTTTTCCTCGATACCTTTGAGGTCACCCTGAAAATAGTCATTGTTTAATACTCTTCCGTCAGCCGTAGGCTTCCATTCCGGCTCACAGAATATATCATTCCTGAGCTTTCTGTCAAAGGGTACGCCTGTTTTTTCTGTTCCCGAAAAATAGAAACGGTCAGGAAAAATTTGGTAAAACAAACCGCCCTTAAGCCAATCGGGAGTAGTAAAATCTTTGGAATAAACCGACAGCTGCCAATCCTCTTCACCGGCAGATATTCTGCCGAGACAGCTACCGCTGTGTTTTATGAAGCTTCTGCCCCATACGGTCTCATATTCAAAATGATAAAAATAAATATCCGGCTCTTCAGCGGTGTAGCCCAAAGCCCACCATTCCTCATTCTCACCTTCCATGGAAAGCCATTTCATGGGTATCTGTTCATAGCTTCCTTTGTCACTTTTTATAACAAGGTCAACACGACTGACACCGAAGGAACGAGGCATAATCACCTTGAAAATAACTGTTTCGCCTTGTTTCAAGGCTCCGAATTTACTTTTATGAAGAGTGTTTCGCGAATTATAAGGAATAAAATCCATAAAGCACATCCTTTAGATGAGTTGTAAGTTCTAACTTTATAAATCAAACATATAAATTTATCAAAGAAATAATGATTGGTGGATAAAAATATGTTTGTTCTTTCTGTAAAATCCGATAAAGCAATTAAATTTGCACTGTGTTTTTTATTAGTATGTGCCCTTTCCATAGGCGGAATAATATCCGTAGTTAAAAATAAAGCCTTACCCGCAAGCACTATCGGCGGAATTACCATGCGTGCCGAGACTCACGAGGAAAGGATGACCTTTTTTTCACAGTTCGGCTGGGAAATTGATGAAAATCCCGTTACTGTCAAAGAAGTTATCATCCCCGAAGAGTTTGATGAAACCTATGAGGATTATAATGACATTCAGCGTCAGCAAAATCTTGATTTGGAAAAATATAAAGGCACAAGAGTAAAAATGTGGAGCTACAATATACTCAATTACCCCGGCTACGAAAACACAGACGGCATAATACGGGGAAATATATTAGTATATGAGGGTATAGTCATAGGCGGAGATATATGCTCAAACGAACTTGGAGGTTTTATGCACACATTCTCACTTCCTACAGAAGATAATCCCTGATTTCGTTTATAAGACTGATTTCCACTGTAGCTTTCATATAAAGACCGTCTTCACGGTATTCTTCAAAATCAACTACTCCTTCTTTTCTTATTCTGGCCGCTATGGCTCCGGCAGAAAAAGGAAGAAGAAACTCAGCTTTTTTTCGTGTAGGCGGAAGCTCTCTCAAAACTGCGTTTAAAAGCTCGTCAAAGCCTTTTCCCTCAAGAGCGGAAATCATAACTGTTTTACCGAAGGTCGGCATAGAATAAATGTCGCCCACAAGGTCACATTTATTCATCACGGAAATAATGGGTTTACCTGCACAGCCGAGCTCTTCGAGAAGATTTTTGGTAACCTCAAGGTGCTCAGCGCTGTGTTCATCAGATGCATCGCATACATTCAATATTACCGTGGCCTGTGCAGCTTCTTCGAGAGTGGATTTGAATGCCTCAACAAGTTTATGAGGAAGACGGCGGATAAGACCGACGGTATCAACGAGCATCACCTGTCTGCCGTCGGGCAGAGTAAGTCCGCGTGATGTAGGGTCAAGAGTGGCAAAAAGCTTATTTTCTGCAAGTACACCCGCATCAGTCAGAGCATTCATAAGAGTGGATTTGCCTGCATTCGTATAACCGACGATGGCAACTGTCTGCACTCCATCCTTTTCTCTTCTCTTACGCATCTGATTGCGTCGTTTTTCGAGTTGAGTGAGCTCTTCCTGCAGTTTCTGTATTCTTCGTCTTATATGTCTTTTGTCACTTTCAAGCTTGGTTTCACCGGGACCTCGTGTACCGATACCGCCGCCGAGTCGCGAAAGCGCAGTACCCTGACCCGCAAGTCGCGGAAGCTGATATTTAAGCTGTGCCAGCTCAACCTGTAATTTACCTTCACTCGTTCTAGCTCTCATAGCGAAAATGTCGAGAATGAGCATAGTGCGGTCAATAACTCTTATATTTGTCAGCTTTTCAAGATTTCTTTGCTGTGAAGGTGAAAGCTCACTGTCGAAAATAAGAAGGTCAACATCATAATTCTGACAAAAAGCGATAATCTCTGCGAGCTTGCCCACACCTACAAAGGTAGCCTTTTCGGGGGCTTCCTTTTTCTGAATGATTTTGCCCACAACCTCTGCACCGGCGGTATGTGCCAACTCTTCAAGCTCGTCAATGGAGGCTTCAGCATCAAATTCTCCGGTATCTACACTCACTAAAAGAGCTTTTTCCTGTTCGGTTTTGTTCTCATACATCGGCATAAAATACCACCTTAATTATAATTATAAAACGATCAGCTTCTTTTCACATTCTGTGAGGTTTTTACAACCGTCAGCGGTCACAAAAGCCATATCTTCTATTCTGACACCGAACTCACCGGGAAGATATATGCCCGGCTCTACAGTTACAATCTGGCCTTCCTCCAAAATATGTTTGCTTGAAGGATTGAGAGTAGGAAGTTCATGAATTTCGACTCCCACGCCATGACCGAGACCGTGACCGAAATATTCACCGTAGCCGGCATCGGATATAATCTTTCTCGATACGGCATCAACATCTTTGCAACTTACGCCTGCCTTTACAGCTTCAAGACCGGCCATTTGTGATTTAAGAACAGTTTCATATACTTCGATCTGCTTCGAAGAAACCTCACCGACTGCAACGGTTCTCGTCATATCAGAGTGATAAAACTCTGTGGTTGCACCGTAGTCCATGGTAATAAAATCCCCGTTTTCAATTTTTTTATCCGTAGGAACGCCGTGAGGAAGTGAACTGTTTTTACCGCTGACACATATAGTTTCAAAGGAAAGACCGTCTGCACCGTTTTTAAGCATGAAATATTCAAGCTCCAATGCGATCTCCTCTTCTGTCTTTTCAGTGGAAATAAAGGATAAGATATAATCGAAGGCTCTTTCAGCAATACGCTGTGCTTTTATTATTTTGGCAACCTCAGTTTCGTTTTTCTTAATTCTTATGTCATCGATTGCATTGTCAAGATCCCCGTTACAGGTAACGCAAACCATGGGCACAAGTTCTTTGATTTTCTGATATCTCGAAACGGTGATTCTTTCACTTTCGAGCTCAAGCTCTTTAATTTGAAGAGCTTCAATAAGAGGCATAAGGTCAGATTCCATAGATTTAATCTGCAAAATTTCGTCACAAGCAGTGATTTTATTCTGTGCTGCCTCTATATATCGGGAGTCAGTCAAAAAGACAGCCTTATCCCCTGTCACTAAAAGATAGCCGTTTGATGAATGAAAGGCAGTGAAATAACAAATATTTTCCTCGCTCATAATAAGTGCGGCACTGCCCTTTTCCTTAAGATATGCTTTTAATTTACTAATCATAATATCACCCTTATAAAGATTAAAAAAATCACCCAAAGGTATTAAGCCCTCGGGTGATTTTTGCAATTAAATTACTTAAATTTACGCTTACGAGCAGCTTCAGACTTCTTTTTTCTTGCTACTGAAGGCTTTTCATAGTGTTCTCTTTTACGAACTTCCTGAATGATACCATCACGTGAAGTCTGTCTCTTAAAACGTCTGAGAGCGCTGTCGAGTGACTCGTTCTCTTTAACTTTTACCTGACTCATTTATATTTCCCTCCCTTACCTGTTAGCAGGGGTATATTTCCGTTAAGGATACGAAAAATATTATACATTATTGATTAGCTGTTGTCAAGAGAAAAATTCTAACAAACATAAGATATTTTCTGTGTTTTTGAGAATTTTTTAAAAAATTCCTTAAAAAGCACTTATTTTACCACAATGTTTACAAGTCTGCCCTTTACATAAAGCTCTTTTACGATAGTTTTGCCTGCGATTTCGAAAGCAATCTTTTCGTCAGCTTTGGCAAGTGCAATAGCATCTGCGGCTTCAATATCGGCGGCAACATTAATTTTAACCTTAACCTTACCGTTAATCTGAACAACGATTTCGATTTCGTCGTCTACACACTTTGCCTCATCATAATCAGGCCACTGTGTTTCAGCGAGCATTTTGCTGTCAGCGAACACGACAGAATTAAGCTCTTCAGTAACGTGAGGTGCAAAGGGATTAACGAGAAGAAGAAGGGTTTTAAGCTCAGCTTTATTGATTGCACCTTTATTATAAATACCGTTAAGAAGCGTCATAAGAGCTGCGATTGCCGTGTTATATTTGAGAGCTTCGATGTCTTCGGTAACCTTTTTCACAGTTTTATGGAAGGATGAAGAAAGCTCTGCTGAATATTCGTCACCGTCAGTGAGAATTTCCTGTAAATTCCAGATACGGTCAACAAAACGCTTACATCCCTTAACGGAGCTTTCTGACCAAGGTGCCGCCTGCTCATAGTCACCCATAAACAGTACATATGTACGTAATACGTCTGCACCGTAAACATCAACAACTTCATTCGGGTCGATAACATTACCGCGTGACTTACTCATCTTTACGCCGTCAGGACCGAGAATAAGGCCTTGGGCTGTTCTCTTTGCATAGGGTTCAGCACAGGGAACGGCACCGATGTCATAAAGGAACTTATGCCAGAAGCGTGAATAGATAAGGTGACGGGTAACATGCTCCATACCGCCGTTATACCAATCAACGGGCATCCAATACTTAAGCTTATCCATATTGGCAAGCTCATTATCGTTATGAGGATCAATATAACGGAGGAAGTACCATGACGAGCCTGCCCACTGAGGCATGGTATCGGTTTCTCTTTTGGCTGCACCGCCGCATTTGGGACAGGTACAATTAACAAAAGAGTCGATTTTTGCGAGAGGACTTTCACCGTCCTGACCGGGCTCAAAATTTTCAACCTCAGGAAGTTTGAGTGGAAGCTCAGAATAAGGAACAGCAACCATACCGCACTTTTCACAGTGAACGATGGGAATGGGTTCACCCCAATAACGCTGACGGTTGAATGCCCAATCCTTCATTTTGTACTGAACGCCTCTTTCACCGATACCCTTCTTTTCGAGTTCTTCGAGAATACGGGCAATTGAGGATTTCTTATCTGTATAACCGTTAAGGTAGTCAGAGTTAACCATCTCGCCGTCGCCTGTGTAGGCTTCAACAGCCATGTCACCGCCTTTGATAACCTCGATGATATCTACACCGAATTTCTTTGCGAAGTCATAGTCTCTTTGGTCATGTGCGGGAACAGCCATAATAGCGCCTGTACCGTAGCCCATCATTACGTAGTCAGAAATAAAGATAGGAATTTCCTTACCGTTAACGGGATTGATTGCTACGAAGCCGTCAAGCTTTACACCTGTCTTATCCTTAACGAGCTGAGTTCTTTCAAATTCTGTCTTTTTGGCACATTCAGTTCTGTAATTTTCTACATCCCCGAAGTTTTTAATCATATCCTTGTACTTGTCAAGTAAGGGATGTTCGGGAGCCATAACCATAAAGGTTACACCGAAAAGAGTATCGGGACGGGTGGTGTAAATACGTAAGGTTTCCTCTGTATCCTTTACTGTGAAGTTAACGAAGGCACCTGTAGATTTACCGATCCAATTTTCCTGCTGAAGCTTTACATTGGGAAGATAATCAACTTCCTTAAGACCGTCAAGAAGCTTGTCTGCATATTCGGTAATGCGGAGATACCAAACGTCCTTTGACTTCTGAACGATATCGCTGTGGCAGATGTCACACTTACCGCCCTGTGAGTCTTCATTGGAAAGAACAACCTTACAGGAAGGACAGTAGTTAACGAGCGTTTTATCTCTGAAAGCAAGACCGTTTTCGAACATTTTAAGGAAAATCCACTGTGTCCATTTATAATAGCCTTCTTCGGTGGTGTCAACAACTCTGTTCCAATCGAAGGAGAAGCCTACTCTTTTAAGCTGACTTGTGAACTTTGCGATATTTGTGTCAGTAACCTGACGGGGATGGATACCGTTTTTGATAGCGTAATTTTCTGTGGGAAGACCGTAAGCATCGAAACCGATGGGGAAAAGTACGTTGTAGCCTTCCATTCTGCGCTTTCTGGAAATTACCTCAAGTCCCGAATAAGCCTTTATGTGACCGACGTGCATACCTGCACCGCTGGGATAAGGAAATTCGACGAGAGCATAGAATTTCTTTTTATCTGAGTTATCCTGTGCTTCAAATACGCCTGCATCTTCCCATTTTTTTTGCCATTTTGTTTCGGCATTTTTAAAATCGTAATACAAATTTATCACTCCGTTTAATTAATTTCTCTATTTAAAAAAATCAGTCTTCCGTAATAATTTCGGAAATATCGACTGTTTTTGCATCCTGCCATAAGCGTTCAAGGTTATAATAATCTCTGCTTTCACCTGTGAATACATGTACAAGCACACCGGTGTAATCAAGTAAAATCCAACCCGTGGCTCTGCCCTCGATGTGATGGGGCTCCACACCCTGCTGACCGAGCTCGTATTCTACTTCATCGGCGAGAGATTTTACGTGAGTATTTGATGTACCCGATGCAATTACAAAGTAATCGGCAACAATTGAATGCTCTGTTATTTCGATAACCTTGATATCAATTGCCTTTTTCTTATCGAGCACTTTAACTATTTCTTTTGAAAGTTCAAGCTCTGTCATAAAAAATCTCCTTTTTATTGTTTCATTTTTATAATCAAATCATTGTAAAAAGCAAGGCTGTCGGGATGAATGACCGTCTCCTTTGCAGAAAGGTTTTTGAGTGTGTACTGCAAAGAATAGAGGCAAGCTTCATCAAGTCCTTTTTCTGCGGATAAATATCTCATTGTGCCCACATCCGGATAATTTCTTTCAGCAGAAATGTAATCAGCCACATATATGATTTTTTCGAAAAGCGTCATGTCAGCTTTTCCTGTAGTATGATAGCGGACGGAGGACAGTATTTCTTTATCCGCGATACCGAGCTCCGTTCTCAGATAGCACTCTCCTGCTATGGCATGCCACAGCTTCGGATTAAATTTTTCGGTACGGCTTAATATTATACCACCTTTTCCGATACATTTCAACATTTCTTCATCATTTTCATTTTTCATTATGTCGTGAAGAAGGCCTGCAAAATATGCTTTTTCTTCATCCGCACCGTACATACATGCAAGAGCTGCCGCGCTTTCCGCAACATTAAGAGAATGAAGAAAGCGATAATCATCGAGTTTTTCTCTCAGAAGCCTCTTATATTCCATAAAAGGACTTTCATATAGAAGGTTAAGTCTCACATAATCAAAAATCTCCGTACCTGTCATAAAAGCAGCATCGAAGCCAAGCGAAAGTTGCTTTCGCACATCTGTAGAACTGCATTCATAAGGCTCAATGTCGGCAATTATTATCCTGTCTTCAGCGAGTCCGAGCGTATTTTGTGAATAAGTAAGAAGCTCTTTGTAATCCACCTTATCTTCTCTGGTCGCTACACACAGAGTAACCATCGAAAGAATATCCTTATAGCGAAACCATGTATGAAAGCTGAGAAGCATATCAGAACCGATAATAAGAAATAATTCATCCTCAGCATTAGTCTTTTTAAGTTCAAGTAAAGTGTCATAGGTGTAGCTTTTGCCCTGACGGTTTATTTCCATATCGCTTACAGTGAAAAAATCCTCAGTGAACATCATTTCGCACATTTTTATTCTGTGCTCACCGCTCGCAAGCTCTTTCCCCTCTTTATGCGGAGGAGTAAAGGTAGGAATTATATAAATTCTGTCAAGCCTAGCCTTCTCTTTAATTTCAAGTGCTAAATTCTTATGACCCTTATGGGGCGGATTAAAGGTACCGCCGAAAATACCGATACGCATTATTATCAGCCTTTCTTTGCACCCTTGAATGCGAACTTTTTGTTTTTCTCTTTTCTTAAAGCAATTTGCTTTTCTCTTTGTAATTTTGCGGCCTTCTTTTTATTCTGTTCTTTTTTTAGAGCTTTTTCTTTAAGCTCGGGGCTCTCTCTGTAAAGAACGATTACACCGCCTATAACCTGAATAACCTCGGCACCTGTGGCGGCGGCAAGCTCATCGGCCGTCTGTCTCGGTGTTATGGGTGACGACTCTAAAAGTACCTTTACCTTGATAAGCTCTCTGGCTCTTAAAGCATCGTCTGTCTGTTTTATTAAAGAATCGGACATACCGCCCTTACCTACCTGAAAAAGAGGCTCAAGGTGGTTAGCCTGTGCTCTGAATGCTGCTCTTTCTTTACCTGTCATTAAATTTGCTCCTTTAATTTTTCTTTTAACGCTTCAAGTGCATTACCTCTGTGGCTGATGGCATCCTTTTCCTTGGCGGACATTTCAGCCAAACTCTTATCCCCTACCATAAAGACGGGGTCATATCCAAAACCGTTTTCGCCTCTTTTTTCATAGCCGATTTTACCGTGGCATTTTCCCTCGGCAGTAATCTCTTTACCATCGGGGAAGCTGACACAGATAGCGCAGGCAAAATATGCCGTTCTTTTTTCGTCGGGTACACCTTCAAGATTTTGAAGAAGCTTTACTATATTACCTTCATCATCGCCGTGCACACCGCTGTAGCGTGCCGAATAAACTCCCGGCTCACCGCCAAGTGCATCAACACAAAGACCGCTGTCATCGGCAATACAGATAAGTCCGCTTTCCTTGCATCCGCTTTCGGCTTTGATACGGGCATTTTCCATAAAGGTTGTGCCTGTTTCTTCCACATCTGTAAGCTCAATACCGATATCTGTATCCGTAACAACCTCGTAACCCATAGGTGAGAGAATACGTGCCATTTCAGTAAGCTTATGCTTATTATGGGTGGCTATAAGAATTTTCATTCTCATTCCTCCTCCACACTTGATGTATCTTCAAAGAGTGCCTTTGCAAAAACTTTCGGGTTAAAGGGCTGCAAATCGTCAATCTGTTCACCGACACCGATGAATTTAACGGGGAGCTTAAGCTCATTTTTAATAGCGAGAACAACACCGCCACGTGCGGTACCGTCAAGCTTCGTAAGTGCGATACCCGTAAGCTCAGCTACATTCATGAATTCTTTAGCCTGACTTACGGCATTCTGACCCGTGGTAGCATCCAATACGAGCAAGATTTCACGGTCAGCGTAGGGAAGCTCTTTTTCAACTACACGGTAAATCTTTGCCAGCTCGTCCATAAGATTTTTTTTGTTATGAAGTCTGCCTGCCGTATCGCAGATAATAATGTCACAGTCACGGGAAATACCTGCGCTGATTGTATCGTAAACAACTGCGGCAGGGTCTGCACCCTCTTTGTGCTTAACGATATCCACACCTGCCCTGTCAGCCCAAACCTCAAGCTGTTCAATAGCGGCGGCACGGAAGGTATCTGCTGCACCCAAGATTACCTTTTTACCTTCTTTTTTATACATAGCGGCTAATTTACCGATGGTGGTGGTTTTGCCCACACCGTTAACACCGATTACGAGAATAACGGAGGGAATGGTAATAAGACCCATATCCTCACCGCCGTCAATCATATCGGCGACAATATCGGCAATAATCATTTTTGCGTGCTTCGGATTGCGCACCTCGTTTTTATTTACTCTCTTGCGAAGCTCCTCAACTATATCAGTAGCAGTTTTAACGCCTACGTCACCCATAATGAGTGCCTCTTCAAGGTCGTCAAATAAATCGTCCGTAATTTCCTCGTATGCACCGAGAACATCTTCGATTCTGCCCGTCATACCTTCTCTTGTCTTTTTAAGTCCGAAACCGAACTTTTTAAAAATACCCATTTAAATACCTCCTTATTCGGTAATACCAAGCGATTTTGCAAGCTCAGCCGTCTTAAGCTCGAGAAGCTTTGACACGCCCTGTTCCTGCATTGTGATACCGTAAAGCATATCCGCCTCTTCCATTGTACCGCGACGGTGAGTAATAAGAATAAACTGAGTGTTTTCTGTCATTCTTCTTACATACTGAGCGTATCTCGTTACATTTACATCATCAAGAGCCGCCTCAACCTCATCAAAAATACAGAAGGGTGCGGGGTTAACCTTCATTATGGCAAAAAGAAGTGCAATTGCCGAAAGACCTTTTTCACCGCCGGAAAGAGAATCGAGACGTTTTACGTTTTTACCCGGCGGCTGTAATTTTATGTCAATATTACTTTCCAAAACGTCAGTCGGATCCTCCAAAATGAGCTCCGCTTTGCCGCCGCCGAAAAGCTCACAGAAGGTTTCATTGAAATTAGCATTGATTTTTGTAAATTGCTCTCTGAATTGTGAGGACATTTTGTCTGTAAGCTCACTTATAAGACGGATAAGCTCTTTTTTGCTTTTTTCCACATCGCCCACTTGGTTGGACATAAACTCATATCGCTGACTTACTTCCTTATATTCCTCTATTGCTCCCACATTAACTGAACCTAAAGCTCTGATAGCACCTTTGATTTCGTGAAGACGCTTTTGTGTACTCTTCGGGTCTTCCGGGCGCTCAGCAATTGCTTCTGCCTCACGCTTTGTGAGCTGATATTCGTCATAGAGCTTGCCGAGTGTGTCTTCGTAATCTTTGTTCATCGTCTCTTTTCTTTCTTCGAGACGGGCAAGCTCACCGCTGATTTTTTCTCTTTCGGCACTCTTTGCTCTTTCGTCGGTACGAAGCTTTGATGAACGTTTTTCTTCTTCGCCTCTCATATGGTGGAGAGAAACAATATCCTGCTTTGCCTTTTCGATTTCGAGATGAAAGCTTTCAGAAAGAAGCGAAAGTGATTCAATTTCTTTTTCTATCTGAGCATTTCTTTCTTTTATTTTTTCTATTTCACTGTCAAGCTGCTTATCTCTGTCTTCGTGATCGATAAGTCTCGCCTTCAGGAAATTAAGAGCCTGTGTACGTGCGGCAAGATCCTTATCGGCACCGTGAATATCCATATTGAGTTTCGAAATTTCCGATGTGATTTTCTCTCTTTTATCGGAAAGCTCGCTTCTCTTTCTGCCGAGAGATTCGCCCTCTGCTTCTTTTTCCTCAATAGCTTTGGTGAGCTCTTTTACCTTTTCAGACGCTTCATCGCAGGAAGACTGAATGCGGGCGATCCTTTCGTCGGCGCTGTTCTTTTCACCCGTAAGCTCATCCACACCGCTTTTTGCTGTATAGAACTGTTCACAAATCAGATTGAACTGACCCTCAAGGCGGATTTTTTCTTCCTGAGCGGCGAGTAAGCTTTCCTTTTCTGTTTCAAGCTCACGGCTGATATGTGCCAATTCTTCATCGGTTTTATCATACTGACTCTGAAGCTCAGCGACCGTTTTTGTGAAAGAATTTGCCTTTTCCTTTAATTTTTCGATTTCATTACCTCTGGAAAGAATTCCGATGTTTTGTATGGCTGAACCACCGGTCATGGAGCCGCCGGGATTTACCACCTGACCGTCGAGAGTGACGATTTTAAAACGATGAGAATACTTCTTTCCGATGGCTATGGCACAGCTCAAATCCTCGGCAATTACGGTTTTTCCTAAAAGAGATGATATAATTTCCGCATACTTGCCGTCATATGAAAGAAGATTTGTCGCTATGTCAATATAACCGTAGCAATCCTCAAGTCCGTCCTCTTGCAGGCTTTTACCCTTAACAGAGGATACAGGCTGAAAGGTTGCTCTGCCGGCATTTGAGCTTTTAAGGTAATTTATGGCTGCTTTCGCATCGTTTTCAGTTTCCGTAACGATGTTCTGTACTGCGTTACCCAAAGCGGTTTCAATGGCAACAGCATATTCTTCCCTTACGGAAATCAGCTGTGAAAGTGTGCCGTGAATGCCGCGGAGAGCACCTTTTTCGCTTTCCTTGATTACCTTTTTTACGGCACCCGAATAGCCCTCCATACTCTTTTCGAGCTCTTCGAGCATTTTTATTTTAGATGTTATGCGCTGAAGCTCAAAGGACTTTTCATCAAGCTCTTTTTTCAGAGCATCGGCCTTGGCATCCTTATTTTTAAATCTCAAAGTATAGCCTTCAACTGAATTGCCAAGCTCTTCTATTTCCTTTTCGCAGTCCGTAAGTGTTTTTTCGCTTCCGGCTTTTTCTGCGCTTAAATTGTCCAACATTTCCTGTCTCTGAGCAATCATAGAGTCAATAACCTCAACTCTTGCCCTGATTTCACCGATAGAAGAAAGAGCTGTGGAAACGGAAACACGGCAATCGGCAAGCTCTTTTGTGAGAAGAGCCACCGTACGTGCAATTTCATTTGATTCATCGAGGAGTGAACCGCCCTCGCTTTGCATTCTGTCAAGGCTCATGTTCACCTTTTCGAGCTCAGCATTTTTTTTCTCACGGATATTTTTAATCTGCTGAATAAGCTTTTCTTCATTTTCGATTTCCTTAAGCAGCTGATTCTGACTGCTTTCGGAATCATAACGGTCACGTGAGATTCTGTTAATGGTATCATTATTGTGCTCGATAGAATTTCTCAGAACTGCCTGCTCACTGCCCGCATTTGCAGCTTTTTCTTCCAAAGCAGAAATACTCTGACGTATTTCATCGATTTTAATGTTTATATTCTGCGTATCAGCTATACTTTTTTCGATCATACGCTCAATTTCGGAAAGCTCTTCCTCGGTCTGAGTATAATGACCCGATGCAATAGCAATATTATCCTCCTGTTTACGGAGCTCATCACGGATTTTATCGATATTATGCAACCATAATCCGATTTCAAGTTCTTTTTTCTCTCCCGCCAAAACCAAGAATTTTTCTGCCTTTTCGCTTTGATGCTTCAAAGGTCCTACTCTGCCTTCAAGCTCAGTAAGTATATCCCTCAAACGGACAAGGTTTTCTTCAGCCTGTCCGAGTTTTTTAAGTGAATCATTTCTCCTGTAACGGTAAGAGGAAATACCCGCCGCTTCTTCAAACATTTCACGGCATTCCTTACCCTTGCCGCTGACCATGTCGGCAATTTTACCTTGGCTCACCATAGAATAACCGTCTCTGCCGAGACCTGTATCCATAAACAGCTCATGTACATCCTTAAGACGTACATTAACACCGTTTATTTTATACTCACTTTCACCTGAACGGTAATATCTTCTGGTTACCGCCACTTCATCGGTGTCGGCACCTTTTATGGATCTGTCCTTATTATCGAGACGAAGTGTAACTTGGGCAAAGCCGTGAGCTTTGCGGATTTTCGTGCCGTCAAAGATAACATCTTCCATCTTTGAACCGCGAAGTGATTTACTCGACTGCTCACCGAGTACCCATCTGACGGCATCCGAAATATTACTTTTACCGCTTCCGTTAGGGCCGACTACCGCCGTAATACCCTTACCGAAGGTCAGAACAGTTTTTTCAGGGAATGATTTGAATCCCTGCATTTCAAGTGATGTTAATATCATTGAGTTAACCTCACACTTACTTCATATTTTTTATATTCGCTGTTTGCTTTAATTTTTGCTGTATATCCCATAAGTAAAAGCTCGTTTATGTTCGATTTTTTCTGACCGGTTGCCATCGAAACATAGGAGCTTCCAACAGTAATTTCAATTTTTCCGTTAGAAATTTTTTCTTTTACTATTTCATCTTTTATTCTCCGGAGATAAATTGAGCTTTCGGCCATTTCTCTGAAAGCCGGATGATAAGCGCCGGCTACGAAGCCATCTTCCACGTTGCCGCCCGAATGGAGTCCGAGTCTGATTACTCTTATGCCGGCCTCGTGAAACATCAATAAAAGCTCAGCACAAAGGCTGACTGCCTCCTCTGTGCTTTGAGGAACATACACCCCTTTTTCATAAAGGGCAGCCAATGCAGTGTTTTCGAGAACAACAGTAGGATAAATACGTGCTGTGTCAGGCTTTAAAGAAATAAGTTTTTTTGCGGTTTTTAAAGCTTTTTCGTTCGTATCACCGTAAAGTCCCGTCATCATCTGTACACCAAATTCAAAGCCGTATTCTTTGATTAAGGATGCTGATTTAATCACATCATCGGATGTATGACCCCTCTCATTAAGAGAAAGCACTTCATCATCCATGCTCTGACAGCCGAGTTCGACGGAGGTTACCTTATATTCCTTTAAAATGTCAAGTATTTCTCTGTCTATACAATCAGGACGGGTGGATATTCTTATACCCTTAAACAGTCCTCTGTCCACATATTCTTTGGCTTTTTTTAAAAGAGAAAGCATATAATTTCTCTCAATGGCGGTAAAGCTGCCTCCAAAGAAAGCTATTTCGCCGTCACCGCAATCAGATGCGGAAAGTGCGGTCTCGACTGCATTTTCGATATCTTCGACAGTCAAAGGTTTGCTTTTGCCCGAAATAGTTTTCTGATTACAAAAGCTGCATCTGTGCGGACAACCCTCATCCGGAACAAACAAAGCCACATTTATATGCTTCAAAGCTTTACTCCCATAAGCTCAAGAGCCTGCTTTGCCGCCTGCTGTTCGGCGATTTTTTTGCTTTTTCCCTTACCGTATCCTATCGTGTTGCTGTTCAGATATACCTCCACCTCGAAACGTTTATCGTGATCGGGGCCGCTTTCAGCAACCACAGCATAAGAAAGATGCTCATCGGGATTTTTCTGTATAATTTCCTGCAGCATTGTTTTATGGTCAATAAATGACATTTGCTCATCGGCGGCTCTTTTCACAAAATCAAGCACAAATTTTCTGGCATTTTCCAACCCGCCGTCAAGATATATGGCACCGATTACAGCTTCAAAGGCATCAGCAAGAATTGAGGCACGTTTTCTTCCGCCCATTCTTTCTTCGCCTCTGCCCAAATATATGTAGCTGCCGAGATTGATTTCTTTTGCAAAACCGTGAAGTGATTTTTCACAGGCACAGGCAGCTCTTTTCTTTGTCATTTCCCCTTCGGGAAGATGATTAAGATTATGATAAAAATATTCAGCGGTTATAATACCGAGAACTGAATCTCCCAAAAACTCAAGTCTTTCATTACATTCCAAAGACATATGCCTTTCATTGGCATAAGACGAATGTGTCAGAGCCGTTTCAAGCAGCTTTTTATTTTTAAATTCGTAACCTATAACCTTTTCAAAATTTTCCGAACTCATTTTTTCTCCCCTCCGTTCAGGCAATTTTCAAAATCAACAAGACCTCTTTCAGAAAGAGCCTTGTACCGTTCCTTTTTATCTCTTATTTTAGGCTCAATAGGCGGCAAAACGCCGAAATTTGCACCCATAGGCTGAAAATTTATCACCGACGGGTCGCTTATGTATCTGCTCAAAGCACCAATCATAGTGGTTTCGGGAAAAACGACGGTTTCTTCCCCTCTAAGCCTCCGAACCATATTCATACCTGCCATTATTCCCGATGCCGCTGATTCCATATAGCCTTCCACTCCTGTAATTTGTCCGGCGAAGAAAAGTGAAGGTCTTTCTCTGAAGCTGAAATCCCCGTCAAGAAGTCTCGGTGAATCAATAAATGTATTTCTGTGCATTACACCATAGCGCACAAATTCAGCATTTTTGAGAGCGGGAATCATGGAAAAAACTCTTTTTTGCTCTCCGAATTTAAGATTAGTTTGAAATCCGACAAGATTGAAAAGTGTACCCTTACTGTTTTCTTTTCTGAGCTGAAGAACCGCCCAGGGACGGTGCCCTGTTTTCGGATCACGCAATCCTACAGGCTTCAACGGACCAAAGCGCATTGTATCTTTGCCTCTGGAAGCCATAACCTCTATGGGCATGCAGCCTTCATAAACATCCTTTCTTTTGTCAAAGGAATGGGTTTCGGCACTTTCCGCATTAATCAGCACCTCGTAAAAGGCCTCATATTCTTCCTTATTCATCGGGCAGTTGATGTAATCATCCTCACCGCCTCTTTCATATCTTGAGGCACAGAACGCACTGTCCATATCAATGCTTTCGAGGGTGACAATAGGTGCTGCCGCATCAAAAAAGTGAAGTCCGTTTCCGCATAAATCCGAAATTTTTTCACTCAGAGTATAACTCGCCAAAGGCCCGGCGGCAATAATTACATTACCGTCAGGGATGGAGATAACTTCTTCATTTATAACCGTAATATTCGGATGTGCTGTAATTTTTTCCGTAATAAGACGGGAAAATTCATCCCTGTCCACAGCTAAAGCACCGCCCGCGGGAACCTTACATTTATAGGCACACTCGATACAAAGTGAACCGAGGCGGCGCATTTCTTCTTTAAGCAAACCTGCAGCAGACTCTGTTCTTTCAGCTTTGAGCGAATTTGAACAGACGAGCTCAGCAAAGGTCGGCTTTTTATGAGCGGGAGAATACTTCAGCGGCTTCATTTCATAAAGCTCCGTTTTTATTCCCGAGTTTGCAAGATGCCATGCCGCTTCAACGCCTGCAAGACCTGCACCGATTACCTTTACTTTTTTACTGTTCATCTGTTCACCGCCTTTTATTATTTATTCACCCTTTTTCTTTCGGGTGGCCTTTGCGGAATATCCGCACTTTTCGTCCAGACAGTTGATAATACCACCCTTAGCCTTAAAGAGCGATTTACCGCATTTGGGACATTTTTCGTTTGTGGGCTTATCCCATGTCATGAAATTACAATCAGGCCATTTGTCACAGCCGAAGAAGGTGTAGCCTTTTTTTGATTTTTTGGATATAACCTTGCCGCCACACACCGGACAGGTCGCATCGGTCTCAACAACATAAGGTTTGGTTGTCTTACATTCGGGATAAGCGGGACAGGCAAGGAATTTACCGAATCTGCCGACTTTAATTACCATCATTCTGCCGCACTTTTCGCAGGGAATGTCCGTTTCGTCTTCCTTAAGCTGAATTTTTACGCCGTCCATTTCTGCTTTTGCTTTCTGCAAAGTTTCTTCAAAGTCACCGTAAAATTCGTGAAGCATCTTTATATAATCCTGTGTACCTTCACCGACACGGTCAAGATCACTTTCAAGCTGTGCTGTAAATTTAATGTTTACTATATTTTTAAATTTCTCTTTTAAAAGATTAACTATAGCTTCTCCGAGCTCTGTGGGAACAAGCTGTTTTGCTTTTCTAACCACATATTCACGCTTTACGATAGTTGAAATTATGGTAGCATAAGTACTCGGCCTTCCCACGCCGTTTTCTTCGAGGGTTTTGATGAGAGATTCTTCGGTATATCTTGCAGGCGGCTGAGTAAAATGCTGTTCTTTTTCGAGAGATTTAAGCTTGAGATCATCGCCGCCGGAAAGACCGTCAGGAAGCTTCGATTTGTCTTCATCCTTATCACCGAGGTCATAAAGAACGGTAAATCCGTCAAATTTGACTGAATAGCCGCTTGCAGTGAAAAGGCAGAATTTGTCTTCAGTATCTTTTATACCCTTAATTTCAATTTTCTGCGTATTTTGTACGCAAGAAGCCATAAGAGAAGCAACAAAACGATTCCATATGAGAGTATAAAGCTTAAGCTGTTCAGGTGTAAGACTGTCCTTTACCATAGCAGGAGTAAGAGAAACGGTAGAAGGTCTGATAGCTTCGTGACCGTCCTGAGCATTACTTCTTGATTTATAATATCTGGGCTTTTCAGGAAGATATTTGGCTCCGAAATTATCTCTGATAAACTCTTCGGTAGCCTGTCTCGCCTCTTCGGAAATTCGCAAAGAGTCCGTTCTCATATAGGTTATAAGACCGATTGAGCCGTATCCGGGTACTGTAACGCCTTCATAAAGCTCCTGAGCAATTTTCATCGTTCTTTCCGCTCTGAAGCCGAGCTTTTTCGAGGCCTCCTGCTGAAGAGTGGAAGTAATAAAGGGAGGGGCGGGATTTTTCTTTCGTGTACCGTTTTTAAGCGAGCTTATGACATATTTCGCTCCGTCAAGACGTGAAATAATCTCCTCAGTCTGCTCGCAGGTTTTAAGCTCAACCTTACCGGTCTCATCACCGTAAAAGGATGCGGTGAGAGTTTTTCTTGACACATTGAATTTCGCCTCAAGTGACCAATATTCTTCCGGTACAAAAGCACGGATTTCATTTTCTCTGTCAACAATCATTCTGACGGCAACGCTCTGAACACGACCGGCAGAAAGACCTCTTCTGATTTTTTGGGAAACAAAGGGACTGAGCTTATAGCCTACAAGGCGGTCGAGTATTCGTCTTGCTTGCTGTGCATTAACCAAATCAAGGTCAACTTTGCGGGGATTAGCCATACCGTTTTTTACGCCCGTTTTGGTTATTTCGTTAAAAGTAACTCTGTTCAGTTTATTGAGATCAAGTCCCAAAATTTCAGCAAGATGCCAGGAAATTGCTTCTCCCTCACGGTCAGGGTCAGTTGCAAGATATACTTCGTCACTTTCAGCAACGGCTGTTTTCAGCTCTTTGACGAGCTTTTCTTTTCCTTTAACTATGCTGTATTTTGGAGCAAAGTCATTTTTTACGTCAACACTGAGTCTTGCCGCCGGTAAATCTCTTATATGTCCTTTGGAAGCCACGATATTATAACCGCCGCCAAGATAATTTTTAAGAGTTTTCGCCTTTGAGGGAGACTCAACAATGATTAAATCTGCCATGTATTTTCACCTTTTCATAATTTTATTGATTAAGACGGTAAGTGTCAGCACTTAATTTCAGGATAATACCGTTCATTTCCAGCTCTGTGAGAGCTGAAAGAACCTTTCTCACCTCTAAACCCGACTCGCGGATTATACTGTCTGAGTCACATTTGCCGTCGGACATTATATTATACACTATTTCTGCGTTTTTAGAAATAGTTTCCGGCTTAATTTTTTTATTTTTTTGTATATTTTCATCCTCTTTGATTATTATTTCCTGTGTTTTTTCTGTATCGGAAGATTTTTTCCTTCCTCTCTTTTTGTAAGAAGATGCTTCAAGATCAATATCAGGAAAGGGATTCCCTGTTTTTAATACAATGTTTGTATTTATTTTCGCCCAAGGAAGAATATCCTTGGCTGAAAAAACCGGTTTGGCACCCTCGGTTATAAGCTGATTTGAGCCTTCATAATTTCCGCTTTTTATATCACCGGGCAGAACAAACAGTTCTCTGCCCTGCTTTATTGCATGTCTGGCTGTACTGAATGTACCGCTGAATTTGGCGGCTTCGGCAATTACCACACCGCCGGTCATACCCGAAATTATCCGGTTGCGCTGAGGAAAAGTACCCGGTGTAACATTAAAATACGGCGGGTATTCAGTTATCAGCGCTCCGTGTTCAGCGACACTTTTTCTGAGTGCACTGTTTTCGGGCAAGTATCCCGTACCGTGTCCGCACCCCATAACCAATACGGTTTTTCCGCCGCATTCGACGGCAGTTCTGTGTGCAATAGAATCGATACCGAGAGCACCGCCGCTGACAATAAGCACATCGTTACGGCAAAGCTGACTGACGATAGTTTGAGTTGCCTCCTCACCGTATTTCGAGGGTGTTCTGCTGCCGATAACACCGAGAGCATTTTCGGCATTCATGCATCTGTAGTCGCCTCTTACATAAAGAGCGAGAGGAAAATTTTCAATTTCAAGGAGTCTTTTCGGATAAAATTCACTGTCAGGAGTAATAATGTGTATTTTATGCTGACGGCAAAAATCAAAGGTGTCATAATACTTTTCTATGTCCTCATTTTTCAGCATATCTATAACCTTCGGTAAAATACGCACGTCTCTGAGCTCAGATGCCGATGCATTATAAACTCCTTTGGCATCGCCGAAAGAACTTATCAGCTTTTTAACGGGCTTGGCATAGCCGTATGCACCCTGAAGCCAAAGCCAATAGATTTCATTTTCCATTTTATCTCATCATCTCCCACATGGTTATAGCCGCCGCCATAGAAGCATTGAGCGATTCTGCATTACCCTGCATAGGAATGGTAAGCTTACGGCAAAGAGAAAAAACATCTTCGCTTACACCGTTACCCTCATTACCGATAACGCAGACAACTCCGCCGTCCATGGAAACTCCGGTGATTTTTTCACAGGAAGAATCAGGAGAAGTTGCATAGACGCTCATCCCCTTTTTTTTGAGAAACTCGATATCTTTGCAAAGATCAGCACTGTCAAAGACGGGAAGTCTGAGAAGTGAACCCATGGCAGCACGCTGGCTTTTGGGAGAATAACGGTCACAACAGCCGTAAAGAATGGCGCCCTTTATACCCAAAGCCTCCGCAGTACGGCATATAGCTCCCAAATTTGCGGGATCCTGAATATTTTCCAATGCTATATATTTGCCGCCGAAGTCAACGGAAGAAACAGATAAAGACGGCTCTTTTGCACAAAGGCAGAAAAAGCCCTGAGATGTCTGTGTTAAAGAAAGCTTATCCGCCACAGCCTGCGAAATCAGAAATGCCTCGTTTGCCTTTGAAAAGATCAATTCGGCATCGGAAGTGAACCTTTCATAAGCTTTATCGGTTATAAAGGCATATCTTATCTGTGTTCCTGTCAGGGCACTGTCACGGCAAAGACGAAGTCCCTCCAAAAAGAACAGACCTGTTTCTTTTCTCGCTTTGGAGGATGAGGCGATTTTTACCGCCATTTTAATTTTTTCATTTGAAACACTGTCAAGTCTGTTCATTTTTTACTCCTTTTTCAGTGAAAATTTGTTCCTTTTAAAAACACAAATACGCCCGAGAAAAATAATCTCGGACGTAAAATTTTGAAATTAGAGAGCTGCCTTTGCTTTCTCAACAAGTGCTGTAAAAGCTGCAGGATCTGCGATAGCGATTTCTGAAAGCATCTTTCTGTTGAGAGTGATGTCTGCCTTTTTAAGACCGTTCATGAATGTCGAATAATTCATGCCGTTAGCCTTACAAGCAGCAGAAATTCTGGTGATCCAAAGGCGGCGGAAATCTCTTTTCTTCTGCTTTCTGCCGATGTATGCATAGTTGCCTGACTTCATAACAGCCTGTTTAGCTGTTTTAAAAAGGCTGTGCTTTGAGCCATAGTAGCCCTTAGCAAGCTTTAATACTTTATTTCTTCTCTTACGAGTCATCATTGCGCCTTTAATACGAGCCATGATTAAGTACCTCCGTTAGTTATAAAATTAAGTTGTTTTTGAAAATTATTTGTAAGGAATAAGACGCTTAATCTGCTTCTCGTTTGTCTTATCAGCTACAGTTGTCTGACGAAGACCTCTCTTACGCTTTGTGTTCTTCTTTGTAAGGATGTGTGATTTGTTTGCATGATAACGGATAGGCTTGCCGTTTTTGGAAAGCTTAAAACGTTTCTTTGCACCGCTGTGTGTTTTAATTTTAGGCATTGTTAATTCCTCCTGTTATTACTTTTTTGGCTTTGGCGCCAGGAACATCATCATCGATTTACCTTCAAGCTTGGGTGCCTTTTCAAGATTACCGAATTCCTGACAGGCCTCAGCGAATTGCTGCATGGTGGTGATACCGTGTTCCGTGTGAGCCATTTCACGGCCTCTGAAACGGATGGATACCTTTACCTTGTTACCGCTTGTAAGGAAACGTCTTGCATGGTTTACCTTGGTTTCGAAGTCATGCGTGTCAATGTTAAGCGAAAGTCTGATTTCTTTTACTTCAACAACATGTTGATTTTTCTTTGCTTCTTTTTCGCGCTTAGTTTGCTCAAAACGGTACTTTCCGTAGTCCATGATTTTACAAACCGGCGGAACAGCCTGAGGAGCGATCTTGACAAGATCAAGATTTTTTTCTTCAGCAATTTTTAAAGCTTCCTCTGCTGACATAATGCCAAGAACCTCACCGTCACCAAGGATGACACGGAGCTCTTTGTCATTAATCTCTTCATTGATTTGCATTTCTTTGATAGCGATGTTCATACACCTCCAAAAATATTTATCGGTTTTACCGAATAAAATCAAAGCGTGAACAGCAAGCCGTTCACGCACCAATACACTACATTAAAGAAGTTTATTGACCAAGCGGAAACAAAATTCCGAAGGTGAGAACGCACTGCTCTGCTTTGTTGTGGAGATATATTATCATACAGTGCGTTTTTTGTCAATAGTTTTTTCAAAAAATTTTATCAGAAATCTATCCCCTTCATCTGGAGATATTCCTCCAGACAAAGACCGCTGTTTTTTATATCCTCGGCATACTCCGTGCCCACATATCTCCAATGCCACGGCTCGTCAACAATTCCCGTTATATCAATCTTTTCCTCAGTATATCTGAGAATGAAGCCGTATTTATGAGCATTTTCCGTAAGCCATTTGTATTCTTCAGTAAAAGCAAAGGAATCTTTGGTATTGCATATATCCATGGCGAGACCCAAATTATGCTCACTCGTTCCGGGCGGCAGAATAACCATAGCAGCTTTTTTCGCCGCTTCCTTACGGGATAAACCATAATCTGACATATATGTTTCCGTTAAGTTTTTATAGTTTCTTTCCTGTCTTTCATAGGAGCGGTAGCCTGAGTAAGGAGTAAGTATGATTCCGTCCTTTTTCGCGTCAAGATACATTTGCTCATAGAAGGGTACTACCCTTTTATCCATATAAATACCCGTAGAAAGTATTTCGGCAAGCTCAGGCTTATAGCCCGAAGGCATCTCTCTGCCCATATTGACCACCACTAAATTCCACAGCTCCTGCTCCGGATTGACAATTATTCTGCCTGTTTCCTCATTTATTCGGGACGTTTCCGTGATATGTTCCGTTACCTTTTCCGCTGTTGTTTCTTCGGTATTATTTTTAGACGTGTTGCTTTCTGTTTTATCCGCCTCACCGACAGTAGCTTCTGCGGTGATTTTTTCATCCCCGAAGGGATGCTCCGACAAATCGGAGAAGCATATAACCGCAGCCACAAAAAACAAAACCGCCGCAACGGCACTAAAAAGACAAACCGAAATTATTTTTCTTCTATTATCATTCTTCTTTTTCATATATTTTCACTGCCTGTATTATTTTTAATAATTATAACATCAAGTATTTATCAAGTCAATTAAAACAACCTAAAAAAACAGGTACTGCCGAAGCAATACCTGTAATTTAATTAATAACTGTCCTTGAGACCTTCCTCATCATAAATGAAAAGAGTCTGAAGTGCGATATCAAGACATTTTTCGATAGTCTTCATATTCATATTGTCAGCCGTGTCACCTCTTGTATGGTAATATCTCGGCGGGCCGGGATCCATGGAAGCGAGAGTAACGGCAGGTATACCGAGCTTTTGAACAGCGGCACCGTCCGATGCGCCAACATATACGGAGCTGTAGGGAAGGTCCACACCGGCAAGCTCACCGCCCTTTTTGACCAAAGAGCAAACTCTGGGATCCATTTTTACGGTACCTGTCATATCACGGGCATAAATAGCCATGCTTTCATAATCTCTGAAGGTTTCAAGACCGACAAAAATCGTAGGAATAGCCTTAAGCTCATCCATATGACGCTTCACATAGGCTTTCGAACCGCGGAGACCTGACTCCTCAGATCCGGCCGCAAGAGCAACAACCTCAGTATTTTCAAAACGGATATTATTATCTTCGAGATATTTCATAATCGCAACAGAAGACATGGTACCTGTAAGGTTGTCATTTGCACCTTCAACGGTAATATTGAAATTAACAAAGAACATTACCAGAATAGCACCGGGAATACAGGCTATCTGTGTCCATTTGATGATTTCAAGCACTTCGGGAGAAGCCGCTTTTGCTACAATAAGAATAGAAGAAATGAGAAGATAGAACATACTGACCACACCGTAGCCACCGACTGCGAAAAGAAGAACCTTACCGCCAAGACGGGTATATGTCCATTCGTGCGACGAGTCAACA
Organism: Clostridia bacterium; assembly: GCA_017397845.1. Classification (GTDB taxonomy): domain Bacteria; phylum Bacillota; class Clostridia; order Oscillospirales; family Acutalibacteraceae; genus UBA6857. Next base: position 13,096 of record JAFQHU010000003.1, on the reverse strand, counting down.
TGACCCGAAAAAATGATTCTTTGTTTTGTTTCACCGCTTGCTTTTCTTACACCGGCGGTGTTATGTGATATTTTTTTCGGGAAAAGAAAATCATAAAATTCCCAATACATAAGAAATTCGCAGAACAAAAGAACAAGTGCAACAGCCGTAAGAGCGATGGCTACTGCGGGAAGACCGAGCAACGAAAAAATAACACCGATAATAATGAGTGCACCATCAATTCGAACCCAACTCATAAATGCTTCGGGGGCGAGCTTGAATTCTTCGATTTCAACCTCATCACAGCAGGTTTTCATTTCACCGGCTATGTATTTATGTGCCTCATGCTCTGCATCGCTGCCGGCGATTCGGGGACCGATTTCTTTACAGATTTTTTTGATTGCTCTGACAGTGTAATTCGTATACATCCTTACAGAAGATGCATAGTTCTGAACACTCTCTGCAGCTTTCATATTTATTCCTCCTTGATAGACAGTTAGCACATTTTTGTCTGTTAACCATCTTTAAATTGTCTTAGTAATACTAACACAAAACTTTAAAATAGTCGAGTTTTTTTATGAATGTTCAATAAAAGTTTAAAAAGAGACACACTCTTTAAACAAAATGTTAACCAATTAATATAAGATTAAAACTCATAATCAACACTTGCCCTGTTTTCTTTTATAAGAGCAACATATGAAGATATTTTTTTGTGTTCCGGATGAACACGGTATCGTCCGACATCCTCAAGACTGTCAAATGTACTGATAAGAACAGCATCGAACATTCCCTCTTTAGGATTTACGTTGACCTGTACCTGCATTTCTCTAATGAAATCAATCTTATCCGGAAGTGCTTCGAGCATCGTTTTAACCTTTTGAATGTTTTCCTCACGTGAAAGTCCCTGTGCACAATCCTTAAACTTCCACATAACAATATGTCTAATCATGCACTTACCCCCACTTCATCCATATTTGCACCTTTGGTTTCGTTTACCTTGCGGATAAGCATAATAACGGAAATAACAACACAGGGAATCGCTACAACAAGACAAGTAAGCCATACTTCCATTACAAGCATACCGATAATGGTAAGAATATAACCGACTGCGAGACCGATGATAAGCAATAAACCTTCAGCACCGACCACAGAAGCTCTGATGTCTGTGGGAACCTTTTCAGTCATCATTATATTCATATAATCACGTCCTATCCAATAGCAGCCCTGATAAAGACCGCAAAGACCGCCGATAAGATAGGGATTCCAAAGCTGATTTATGCCCACGGCAAAGAGAATAAAGCCGACAACACAAAGCACACCGGCAACAGTAACGGTTTTCTTTCTGCCGATAAAATCAGCAACAAAGCCCGAACACAGAGTAAGAACAGCATAAACCATCGGAAGAACCAAAAGTGATTTAGTTATATCTGCTGTGGTCATACCGGCTATATGCATCGACGATTCATAATAAAGAGCTATGGCAGGCATACCCGCATCAAAAATAATATGCGATATAATAAGACTTTTCGTATCTTTGTCGGAAAAGATATATTTTACGCCGTTAAAAACGCCTGCCTGATTTCTCTGAGCCTTCTTTTCCGCTTTAACTCTTTGCTTTTCGGCCTGTCTTACCTCATAAGGAACAGAAAGATAAGCGGTTCTTTCTTTAAGAAATACCTTTGTATCTTTAGCAAAAATCAGGATGAGCACTGTAGCAATCAGACCGCAGACGGCAGGAAACATAAAAATTCTTCTCCACTGAGTCGGGTCATTACCCATGAGAAAATTACGCAGAACGGGAATACATACGACACCGAAAATGCCGAGACTTTTAAGCAGGCTGTAAATCATCGCTCTTTGCTTATCCGGAGCTTCTTCGAGGATATAGATAATCTGTATATCGTGGCTGTAGAAAAAACCGATTATTCCGTAACCGAGAAGGAACATGAGATAATTGGGAGAAAAATAAATAATTAAAAGACCGACGCTCATACCAAAGGTTGACAAAGCAAAAAGAGGTTTTCTGCCCCATTTGTCCGCCAAAGCCTTATAAAACGGCGTAATGATACCGAAAACATAGCTGATTACACTTATGGACGTATGTAATGAAAGACCTTCCTCAAAGGTATACGCCTTTCCCAAAAAGCCGTTATTTACGAAAAATTCCGTAACAAACGAGGACTGAACCGAAACAGACAGATTACTGGTTACCTCATCGATAATATTTACAAAACCGACAAGGAAAAGCAGCATACCGAAATAACCTGCCCAAGCTCCTTTTGATTGCATACGTGTCAATTTTTCGAGCTGTCTCTGTTCTCTGAGAATCGTTTTTTTGTTTTCCTTCATAAAAACCCCTCTTTCGTTATTTTATTACCGTTTTTTGTATCACGGAATAAGGTCCGTAAACCTTTTTACCGTTCAAGGATTTATATGCCCTTACTTTAAAATAATATTTTTTACCCGATACAAGCTTTTCAATAACCGTATTTTTTTCTTTACTGCCGCTCTTTAAAAGCTTTACGGCAGATTTGAATTTTGGACTTTCACTGTAAACCACCTGATATCCGTTTGCTCCGCTGACAATTTTCCAACTGAGCTTGATTTCTCCTGTTTTTTCCGAAACAGCAGATTTCAAAGTAACCTTTTTTGGTTTGGTTACGGCAGAAATGAATTTATAATCACCTGAATAATAGGTTTTTCCGCCGGAAACGGTGTAAGCCTTTACTCTGAATTTATATTTGGTTCCCGATTTGAGTTTTTTAACATTGATTGCCGTCTTTTTTGTATCAGCGTATTTTTCATATTTTTTTGTTTTGGAATTATACAGATAGATTCTGTATCCTGTAGCATCGGGTACCCTCTTCCAAGTGAGCTTCACTGCATTAAGGTAGCTTTTGGTGCTTACAGACGATGTTACACCGGCTCTTATTTTAAAGGTCAGTGTCTCCTTTCCGCTGTATTTACCTTTAAATTTAATCTCCACCTTATAATTACCTATAGCCGTTCTTCCGGACGGATAACTGACAGTATAATCTTTATCCTTTTCGAGAATTTTACCCTCTGAGTTTTTTACTGTAATCTTTGGCTTTTTGCTTTTTCCGTCGTAGACATATTCTTTTTTTGATAATTCCACTGATGATATCTTTGCAATTTTTGTATCTGAAATAACAGCTTTGCAAACTGTGCAGTTTACAATTTTTCTGCCGTCCTTTCCTATGGTTGCGGGTTTGATAACCACAGTATCGGAATGTCCTGTAGCACTTATGGTTTCAGCCTTTATGAGATATTCTTTACAAACCGAACAGTATGCACTGCCCGATTTACCGGCTTTGGTGCATGTGGGTGCTACTGCATTAGCGTACACTATTTTGTGTCCGCCCTTGCTTTGAATATACTCCGGCTCCCTTACTGTTTCTCCGCATACGGAGCAGAAATATCCTTGGCTCAGTCCACCCGCGGTACAGGTAGGCTCAACTGCATCGGAAACATAAAGGAGATGCTTTCCCTCCTCGGAAAGATAAGCATCAATAAGCTTTTGGATACCGAACATATCGGCGGGGCTGCGGAAAATATCCGTAAAATTGGTAGTCTTGACACCGGTATAATGCTTAAGCGCAAATGCATCGATATCAAAGGCACTGTTAAGGTCTGAATCATTACAGAAGGAATAATCCGTATAAAGAGCGGATCGGTTTGTGATGGATGAATAAAGCATCTGAGCAGAGATATATCCCGAAAGAGGATTAGGATGCTTGTTATCACCGCCCTTTGGATTTTCCAATATGTTACCTTTATCGTCCTTTACATAAAGATTATCCTTGATAAAGCTGCAAAAATCATATTTATGCTTTCCGCCCGAAACATTAATTTTACCGGTATAAATATCAACGACCAATCTGCCCCAATCAACAATTTCTATGCCTTCTCCTCTTAAATCCTTTACACCGTCGAGAAGACTTTCAATATTATTATAATACATCATGGGATTACACATAAAAATCAATTCAGTATTTTCCGGGAAAAGAGCTTTAATCTTTTTGCAGGTTTCCGCAAGATGCTTATTGGGCTTATTTGCCTCCGCCACAACAACATAATCAACCTTTTTGAGCTTATCCGCACTTATATTTACGAGATGGTTGCTGTAAATATACTCAAGCGTTCTGCCGCTGTATGTATGATCGATAACCTTCGCTTCTTCACCGTTGGCGGCTATGAGCTGATAAAAATATCCCTTGTCTTCTTTTCCTGTATCTCCGTATATAACACAATTACCGTAATAGAGCATAGAGTTTCCGACCATCATTACGGTTTTACCGTCTAAGGAAACCACCTCTTCAGTACGGCACGGCGGTTCTTCATATTCGGGAGCCTCAGTCTCTTCACCGTCTGTAACCGTCTTGTTTTCTTCACTTTCACTAAAAACTTCCGTTTCTGCCAAATCCGAAGCATCCTCTGCTGCATATGCACCTAAATGAAAAGAAGAAAACAAAAATGTAAATATCAATACCGTAAAAATAATATATTTTTTCATTTTTTCCTCCGTATTCTGACGTTACTGAATTATCTCAATCACGTTTAATATAGTCAAAAAATATTATAAAAGTATGAATAAATACGGTATGTTACATATTTTTTGAGTAAACACATAAAAAAAGAAAAGTCCGAAGGGATGCACTCCGTAAATAAGTCAGACGAAGTGTTTTCCATGGACTTTTCTTTCATGTATTTTACATATTTTTAATAAGACGGTATTTTTCTTCGAGCTCCTCATAATGAGTGTAGCTTTCCGCTTGTCTGATAAGGATTTCTGCGTCAGTAAAAGGCTTTATTGCTCTGTCATAAACGGAAGCTGCTTTGAGCCAAGCGTTGAGTTCACGTTTGATTTTTATACTGTCAAGGAAGCTCTTTGCTTCTCTGTTTATAATTTCCTCTTTGACAGCCTCATCGGGAGCAATCAGATTATCTTTTCCGTATTTTCTTATCAGCGATGCCGATTCTTTTTTAATTCGTGCATTTTTTATAGCATCGGAACGTATTTCTTTTTCGGCTTCGGTTGACTTAGGCAATTTTTTTGCAGCTTTAAGCTCTTCATCAGCATTTTCATAAAAATACATCTTACCCTTTGAAGTATCTGCTTTAGCCTGAACGAGTCTGGCTTTTCCTGCTTCTGTGCTGAATTTTTCGAGATCCTTCATAATGATGGCTGCTCTTTCAATAGCAAGATTTTTTTCCTTTATCTCTTTTCGCTGTGTTTTGTCATAGGTTTTATTTACAGTTGTTTTTTCTTTGCCGAAATTTTCTCTTGCCTCGATAATAACGGACATAGCTCCCTCTAACTCGCCGTCTTCCAAAACACCCATTGCGTGATTTTCAAACATGGCACGGATTTTAAGAACTCCGACATAAGCTTTGTGCTTGTTTTCCGTAAGGTCATAGAAGCAATAAGGAATGAGGTTCAGAAGTGCGCCGAAAGCTGAGCATAATATAAGCACCTCGAAAAGATTATTTCTTACTGCATCATCGTAAAGAACATTATAATCCTCCAAAAGTCCCATCTTTTCATAAATCGCAGGATAAACCATACCCGTAAAGAAGCCGATGAATGTACCTATCATTCCCAAAGGTCCGAAAAGGCCGTCAACTCTTACTCCGGTTTTCCATTGATGATAATCCCTCATGTCGGCACTTATCTGATGCTGAACTATATTCCAGAAGGTGTTTATAAAAGTATTTATGTACCATATTACGCAAATCATAATCAGGTTTTCATATACGAAATACAGTATAAGCAGGATGAAAATATTGATTGTATTAGCTGTAATGAGAAGATTTCTCTTACCGATAGCTTTAATTACCACAGGGCAAAGAAGCATGGACCATAATGCAGCGTTACCGATAACTGTATTTGCCAAACCGAGAGATGCCTGATACTCACCGCCGTGGCCGTAAACAAAGGACCAACCTAAAATCACACCGTAACCGGATTCAAGAAATACAACCCAACCCGCAGCCTGTATAATCCAATAATATTTATTTTTTGCAACCTCTCTGAGAGCATCAAACATTCTGACAGGCTCAGGCTTCTTTTTCGGAAGTATAAGTCTCTCTTTTACCTTTCGGAAAAATACCGCACAAAGTATAAGTCCGAAAACTGTAAACGGAGGATAAATTATTCTGTATGTCCATATGTTATTAAGACCCCAAGTAAGACCCGCAACCAAAGGAACTATAAGTCCCGTAATGGTAGGTGCAAGAGAATAAATCACCTGAGAAATACTCATTACATTGGCTCTTTCCTGAGAGTTCGGCGTTATAATTTGCTGAAAATAAGTATAGCTTTCATTGAAAAATCCGGCAAACAGACTCAGCATAAAATTCATAAGCCAAACAACCACAGCTTTTGTGATGTAGTCCATATTTTCATAAGGAAGCCAAACGAAAACTGTCGCAATTAAAACGATCGGAAAACCGCACATTTTCAGAAACGGTAAAAACTTACCACCCTTGAGATTATGGTTATCAAAATACCATGCGCGGAAAATACCGATGGGTATGCCTATGATGTTTGCGACGATGGCCATAATCTGTAAATCTGTCGGTTTAAGACCGATACTTGCACCCACGAGAAAGCTGGATGCATCAAGACTGATAACACCCGAAAGCAAGGTCATCCAATGCACGCCAAATCCGGCACAGCTTAAGCTTGCTACCTCCTTATAAGGAATATAATTACCCTTCGGTGGCTCAGTCCAATATTCTTTAGCAGTAGAAATAACGCTCTTTGCTTTTGAAACTAAACCGCTTTTTTCTTTATTTTCCATAATACACTACCTCCATTATGTATTTACTTTGTCCAGAACGGGCATCTCTGTCATTCGTAATCGTGCACATCCATAAGGACAAAGTTCAATTTTTTCTACCTCAGAAATCGGATTTACCGATTTCGGGCTTTTTCTGCAAATTGACTGATAGGGAAATTTGAGTCCCCAATTGATTTTTTGCATTTTTGCTTGAACGGTTATCGGCGGGTTTTCCTGTGAAAAAGGAATATCCCCTACCCCGTTATATTCAATTTCAAAATCAGTATCAGCATAACCGTAATTCCAGGGAGTTTTCGGTATGAATTGATAATCGCAATAAGGGAATTTGCGCTCTACACCCTTTTGGGTATATTCTCTCATTTTCTTTTCATAAGCAACAGGCACCGAAAAAAGCAGTGAGCCCATCTGCAGCACATAAAGATTGCGAGGTCTTTTTTTAAGGAAGGGCTTCGCTGTAATTTCCAATTCGATTTCCGTTTTACCCTTATTTACGGCAATTTTAAGATCTTTTGCTTCAACAGCTTCACCGTTCATTTTTAATTCTACGGCAAAGGAAGGAATACGAATCAAAAATTCAAAGTCCTTTTGAGCATCTATGTAATAGTGCATCTTATTATTAAAGGGATAATCTGTTTCAAGCTTTATTGTTACATCATTATCCTTAAGAACGGAAGGCATCATAATCGAATTAATTACGGTGTCGCCTTTATGCATAAAGGATGAAAGAGCAAATTTAGGCCAACCCTGATTGAAATTTGCGGTACAGCATCCGAAATTAGGTTCGAGTCCGAAGGTATGTGCATAAGGTCCGTTTGTACTCCACGGAGCCATAATCATAGTTTTCTGACAGGCAATCTGGTTGACCTGCTGAACATACTGATGAGTCCACATATCCTCACTAAGTGTGGCGGGAAGAGCGTTAAAGCCGAGAATTTCAAGACGTTCCGCCCATTTATTGTCACCCGTAACGGCAAACAATTCCTCATAGGAATACATCTGCTCAACAACCGCACAGCATTCGGTACCTCTCGTCGGATCAAGTCCGGAAAGCACCTCGTCTCCCGTGAAGCCCTCAAAAGCAGTTCCGTTATATTTGTCCAGAATACTGCGAAGCCTTTCTGCATTGTCCGTATATTTTTCATCGAGAAGCTCATGTGAAACCGCTTCACTTTTAAGCATCATACACATATTTACAATGTGTGTATTCATTTTCCATGCGTGTCTCGGCTTTTTCCATTTTTCAGTTACGGTATTATAATCAAAGCCTTGCTCTTTAATTATTTTTGCAAGGTCCTTTATCCACTCCTCACGGTATTTTTCATACAGGAAATTAAGCGAAATGAAAGATTCAAACCACCTGTACTTTGCCCACTTAAAGAGCTTCGTTTCACCGCTTTTCAGCATTTCATAGTAATTTCTGAGCACTTTATAAATTACGTCAGGAATTCTTTCATCTGATGAGCAATCATAATAAACCTTAAGTGTTTTGCATATAAGCTGAACTGCCCACGTGTCATATTTTGCCCTTTCCTCTTTTTTGCACGGACAAATCCACCCGTCGTCCTCTTGGGCAGAAAGGATGGCATCGATGTATTTTTTTACGGTGGCAATCATTTCTTCATTTTCTAAAAGATACGCAAGAGGAATGAAACCGTCAAGCCAATAGGGTACCCTTTCCCAACCCTCACGGTTTCCGCCGATCCACGCACTGTCACGGATATCGGGCCATATTTTATGGAGATTTCCGCTTAAACCTTCCGCCTGAATTTCCAACTGACGGCGAAGCCAGCCCTCAGGCTTTAATTCTTTTGATGTATAAAAGCTCCATTTGCTCATAATCCTTCACCTCAAGCAATGTTTTCAGATTTCTCTTTCCTTTCTCCTTTGATATCAAAGCCTTTTTTTATAAGGAACCAAAGAGGAATCAGCGCAAATACGCACACAACACCCGCCCAAAGGAACATATTCTTTGCGGGCACGATTACTTCTGCTCCTGCCTCATTTATGATGGTTTGCGCCGCACTCCGGCAAGCCATGTCACCGATAACCGGGCCGACTACCATGGGAATAAGCACGGTAAATATCATTCTTATGCCCTGGAAAAGACCTGCCTTGCCTTCGGGAATGAAGTCCTTAACTGCGGCACCAAACAAAATATTTACCAATGCGTTACCGAGCACAACGGGTAACAGGCTGACAAGAATGACATAAATACCCGTACTTGTTGACATAAGGAAAAATCCCAATGTCATCACAATAACGCCCAAAACGAGACAAACGCCTTTTTTGGTTGCAGACATTTTGAGAAGAGTTACGATACATGCCAGAAGTAAAGCCACCACAATAACAGCCACAATTATAACCGAAGGCCTAAGGATATTACTCACACCGCCGTTATCGGGAATAACCACATACTGAACATATGTAAGGAGATAGGGATAGAAAACCTGGAAAGAAATGATGGCAACACAAAAGGATACAAGAGAAAGATAAAGCCTTGCGTTCTCTTTTATTACAGAAGGTCTGAAGCCGTAGAAAAGATCAGCCCAATAATTTGATGAGCTTTCAATCTGCAATGTACGCGGCGGATCTTTGATAAGGAAAAGTCCGAGCACACCGCACAAAGTCACCACAAGACCGAGCACACCGAAGAAAAGCTTATAGGTGATGGTACCGGCTTGTGCAAAGCTGCCCACACCCGTTACCGCAAAAGACGATACGGTGCCGACAACGGACAATACCGTCTCAACGGCCGCTCTTTGTCTTGGCACAGTAACATCCGTAACCCAAGCCTGAAATGCTGCGTCATTACTTGTTGAACCCATAAAGGTCATAACAATATCCATCAGGATAACAAACCACACCGTGCATCCGAGAATTTTTGCCTCATCGGTAAGATTTAAAAGACCAGCTACGTTTTCTTTGCTGATGAATCCGAACATAGCGGTAACCATACCCCAAAGAATATAACCTACAGATATAAACATTTTCCGGTTTTTAAGCTTATCACTGAGTGCACCCATTACAAATGTGGTGAGAACTGCCGCAATCGCAGAAAGCGCTACCATCCTCGCTACGGCAGTAGTTGCTTCCATAGAGCCTAAGATTGCCGCCTGAGACACATCTGCATATATTTCATTGGTGATAAAGGTATTGAAATACATGTTTTCAGTATTCCATGCAATACCTCCCATAAAACAAAACAAGGTGATTATAAACCAATTCTTTTTGCTTAATTTTTCATTAGTCATTTTTTCCTGTCCCTTTAATCCGCAAATAATTATCTTGCTGTCGCCATCTCGGCAAGACCTAACCAGAATTTTTCATAACCTTCGGGATAATCATCGGTCGTACCGCAATAATCTCCATGATCCATACCGTAAATCGGATTCATATAATACCATGAACCGGGTTTTACGCTGTTTCGGCTCAACGCCTCTACATAAGAGAACGCATTATCCTTTTCGTCAAGAGGATAAAGTGCACTTTTAAGCGGTACCATACCGTCATTATTTGCCCATTCCTTATCCATCTTTATACCGTCAATCACAAGTCCCTGGCTCAATGTAATAAGCTGTGCTGTAGAGTTAAAAATAGGGGCTGTCTCATGGGTCTTCTCCTGTCTTCCCCATTTGTTTACCTCTGTAACCGTACCCGAAACCGAATAATAATAAGTATCGGGGCTCATTTTGATTTTTTGGTTAAGCTCCTGTGAGCCGCCCACCGTAAGATCTACCCCCGCATTATCACCGGACCTTACATAATTGATAACTTTTCTCAGGTCGAAATCAACCGTCTCTGATTTTTCATCGGGTGAAAGGCCGAAATGAGAAAGACCGAGGTCAGAATTCATTCCTGCGGATTTATTATTAAAAACAGACATAAGGTTAACTATAACAGCGATAAAGAAAAGCGGTACAATAGGGTCAACTATAAGGTTAGCAATCTGAGAACCGTTGTGACATCCGGAAAGTGTAATTACGCTGTGTACGGTTTTGCTGTGTCCTCCGGTGAAAAGAGGTGATGTGTCACTGCCTGTGGCAGCGATTTCAGCTTCATCCCCAAAAGCCATAAGAGAAGCAAAAAGTCTGCTTGCCGGACCGCCGAAGGAATGGCCGACAAGATTAATCGGTTCGTCCGGTGACCAAACCCTTCCCATCAAAGGCTTACCTTCAAAGCTTCTGCCGTATCGTGCGTGATTGTGGGCTTCTGAATGTGCTTTGCCGTAATCGACCACAGTACCCGTCAGCTGAGCATAAATTTCACACGCTCTGTCCCAAGCACTGTTTACGGGACCCACAGAAACAGCATAAGCCTCATAACCGTTTTCGGAAAGAAATTTTACGAAATCGCCTTCCCCTTCACTCATACCTGCACCGGCTCCCCAATAGGGATAGCTTTCGGTGATGGCATCATACTGTCCCCATCCGCCGAGTCCGTGCACAAGAACAAAGGGATAATTGTTACTCTTTGCCGTATTATCCTGAGCAAAAGAAAAAAGATTGCAGCAGGAAAGAATTATAATAAGGTTTAAAAGTAAAGAAAGTATTTTTTTGATTTTCTTCATAGACACATCTCCTTTTTCTGTTTGATAAATATTTTACCATTACGAACAAAATATGTCAACAATCATAATAATCTTAAAATAAAAAGTCACTGCAGATGCAGTAACTTTTTATTTAAATTATTCGGGAAGAACCTGATATGTTACGTCCTCAAACTGCATGGTAACATCTTCACGCTCAAATCCCTCAAGTTCATACCTGTCTGAATAATAGTTGTATTTATCGATAGTGAAGGTTGTGTCGGGTTTACATGAAATCACGGTACAGCCTCTCTGTGAGCCGAGCTTATCTATTCCGGAATAGGCAAAATAGTCGATACTGTAGCCATAACTGAAAGTAATTCCCTTGTATTCAAAGGTTGTATTATTAACATGGTCATGACCATTGAATATCGCTTTGGTCGAACCGAGCTCAAGCATTTTTTCAAAAAGGTCATCCTCGCCCAAACCGCAGCAAACCTGTCTGCCCTGTTCGCCTATTATACCTTCCACATATGTGAAATTTTCCGTATCATTATAACCGTTTTCACGGAACTCATTCCATGCATCATCCATTTCAACCAAGGGAATATGAAAAAACGCCATAGTCTTTACAGGTACCGATGATTTGTTGATTTTTTGGTTTTCGTTATTCATTCTTTCGATTTCGGATTCGTACCACTCCACCTGATTGGCGTGAATATTATCATAATTACCCTTAATGCTTTCGATAATATTACTTTTCACGTAATCCAGAGAGTCAATCAGCACCATAGCCTGAGTAATTATTCCGTCAGAATTTTTCACTTCTATAACATGATTTCCGTATCCGTCCACATCTTCGGGTCCCGGCTGGAAAAGACAAAAATTAAAGTCTTCATCAGAATAAATCTCTGACACAGCTTTTCTGTCAAAATACGAGTAGGCCTCAGCATCGTGATTTCCGAAGGTGACGTCCCAATATACGCCAAGACTTTCCATAAGATTTCCAAAGGCCTTTGCACCGCTGTAATTGTTAAAAGTACCCGCCGTATAAGGTACAGGAAAAGCAATATCCCCCGTGGCGATAACAAGATCGGGCTTTTCTTTTGTCACCATTGCCGCAACGGCATTGAGAGCTTTTTCATCCATAGCCTTTGAAAGAAAACCGCCGCCGATATGAATATCCGTAAGATGCATTACCTTAAAATCACCGTCAGTAGTAAAATACCAGTTACCGTTTTCATCCTTTTCGGGAACAAGCTGTTTTTCATATTCTATCTTGTCGTATGTATTTCCTTTTTCCAGCAGATTGCGGAACGCCATATAGTTGACTCCCGCTGTAACTGCGGCAATAACCAGCACCGCAGCGATTAAAATAATAATAAATTTTTTCCTTTTTTTATGCTTTTTCATAAAAGTTTTTCTCCTTTTCCGGCAATTAAGCCTGATCAATTCAGCAGATTAATTATATAACTGAATTATCCTTTTGTCAAACTGTTTCAGAAATCGACGAACTTATGTAAAAATTGTAGATTTTTGTGTTTATGGCTTAATCTAGCAACAATTGATTTTTATTATCACAAGTCAGCTTCCAAACAAGACTTAATATATCTTCTGCTTATTTCAGTATGACTTAATTCCGATAAACCAACCGTTTTAATGCCTTTTTTAAAATTTTCTATACTTTTTGTATGTAATTCACCATATACAGCCCAAATCATAAAATCAATTTCTTCTGAATGAGGCATATTTAACTCATCTGCATTAT
>JAFQHU010000025.1 GCA_017397845.1 Clostridia bacterium | reverse complement strand
ACAATTGTTGTTTTAATACCTTTAAGCTGAAAAAATTTGTGTTTTTCGGCTTTATTGTTATGCTCTTTTTATTACATAAAAATTTTTTAAAATGACTTGACAAACAGTAACAGGTTTGTCGAACCCATTATACCACAACCACACCACAAATTTCAATCCGTTACATACACCTGTTACCCCAAAAGTATCAGGTGCTTTTTTTATGCCCAAAACCGTGATTTTGGGTATATGAATACTGCGTCACATTTTTTGCAGTACAACTAAAAATTTCAAGAAAGGAGGTACCCATTATGCAAACAATCAACCTTACCCTTAAGCAATTTGCAGAAATCAAGACAATGATTAAAAGCCGTTGCTGTAACTGTTATCAGGGCAACTGTCTGTTACTTGATGACGGTGACAGCCACACCTGTCCGCAGCTCATAACACCGAGCCATATTATCTGCAGATATTTTCTTGACTGTGTGCTGCCGAGCGATAACACTCTTATGAAAAGCGTCACGGGTCAGACACCTGACGAAACAGTTATCTGTGCTTTATGCGGCAGTAAAACAGAGAGAACGGGCAGAAATCAGAAATTCTGTCCCGACTGTGCAAAGGAGAAACAGCGACAGAGAAATGCAGAATATATGTCTGCAAAAAGGTCACGGGTGGATGTTTATGATGCCTTGAAGCCGCCAAAATAAAGGCTCAAAAACGGTGGAAGTGATGAGGCAATATACTTTTATGTTATTGCGTTTTAAAACATCCACACACAATTGGCAAACATTTTACAACAAAAATCTTAAACCCGAACAAACGAACAAACCACTACAAAGCCCTATGCTACTGCCTTGTGGCGTTCGGTTTTGTAGCGAACACTGTGTCACACTGTACGGATAAAACCCGAACAGATAAAAACTTTGTACTGTTGCCTGATGTACGTCTTGTACGGATGTTCGGAAAATAATTCTATGAAAGAGGTAAAAATTTGGAAAACTATTTATACTATTCAGACCCGTTCTTTACATATAACAACTCACTGTATATAGAAAAGACGATAAACGGCAAGCCGGTCAATATCAAGCTCAGTATTTTTCTTGCAAGGATAACCGAAGATATTACCTGCACCAACGGAGCCGAGAATGAAAGATTCCTTTCTATTGTCGGTACAGATGATAAGGGAAAGGACCTTAGAAAAATCACAGTACCCTTGAAAAATTTTGCACAGCTCGATTGGGCGCAGGAGCATTGGGGTATCAACTGCGTTATTGAATCAGGCTAGGATTAACCATCAGAGTCTTTATGAAGTAGATGAAAAATTTTATAACTACACCTGTGCAAATAATTATCTGCGTAACCAAACCTTTATTTATTGTTACAAGGGTTATGAGTTTAAAGAGTCGGCAGAAAGCTACCGTCACCCTAAAACCTTCAGCAGAACTGTTTCTGATTTTTCAAAACTGATTGTGGGCGGTGCCGTGCTCGGTGCACCAGTTATATCACTTTTCTTTCTTGCTCTCTTGTTTGTGGGAGCAATAGCAGAAAAGAACAACTGCAATCCACATCCGTTCTCACCGAAAATGAAATATTCTGCACCGAGGATTGAGTTTATGCATAAGCAGATTGAGCTTGCAATCAACGAAAAGCTTTATGACTTTGCAGAGGTTGACAAATTCATTTCAAGGACAGAAATCCGTATGGAGGAGCTTAAAACTCAGCGTAACAAAATTTACAATCAGATAAGAAGATGCAAAGACCCGACGGCGAAGGTTGACCTTATTGACCGTCGGGATTTTCTTACGTCAGAAATTGGTGCATTGCGAGAAAAGATTAACATTGCAAAAAGAATAATCAAGGACAGACCGGGGCTTGAGGAAAGTCTTGAAGCGGAGAAAGCACTTATCCGTGAATGGTACTTCCCCGAAAGAGCTCAGGTCAAAGAAAAACATTATGAAGGGAGGTAGATGCTATGAATGCTGAAGAGCTTTGCAAGAAAATGCAGGAAGAGAAAAAGGATGATAATGAAAATTGTTATGAGGAAGAAATGTCATCAAGCGAATATTATTCCAAGTATTCGGGTACACCTTGGTACTCTGTCAGAAAACACTTACAGATTATCAGAGCTGAACAGAAAAAGTATAAAAGAAATTATTAATTTTATGGAGGTAATTTATGTTAAACAAAAATATCAAATTACCGGTAAATATCCCGGTATCAAAAATTCATCCCTTTGAGGGAAATCCTTATAAGGTGCTTGACAATGAGGAGATGAACTTTCTCATTGAAAGCATACAGCAACAAGGTATCATTTCCCCTGTTGTTGTAAGACCGCTTGAAAACACAAAAGACGAATATGAGGTAATCTCAGGGCACCGACGAATGAGAGCATCAGTGAAGGCAGGGCTGGAAACAGTACCTGCTTTTATTTATGCCGTTACCCGTGATGAAGCGGCTATTATGCTCGTTGACAGTAATCTGCACAGAGAGCATATTCTTCCGTCGGAGAAGGCGTTTGCTTACAAGTTGAAATCAGAGGCTTTGAAGCATCAGGGTAAACGCTCAGACTTAACTTCGGTGCAAGTTGCACCGAAGTTAGCAACTGAACAGATAGGCGAAACAGAAAACATCAGTAAAGATACAGTTAAAAGGTATATCCGTTTGACTTATCTTATCCCCGAATTGCTTGACCTTGTTGATGAAAAGCGAATTGCATTTACACCTGCGGTAGAGCTTTCATATCTCAATGAGGTGGAGCAGGCTGATTTGGTTGAAGAAATCTCTGCTTGTGATGCTACACCTAATTTATCTCAGGCACAGAGGCTTCGTGCTATCAGCAGAGAAGAAGGTCTTACACCTGAGCATATAGGTGAAATCTTAGCAGAGGAAAAGGCTAATCAAAGACCTACAGTAAAATTCTCCGTTGAACGCTTACAAAAGGTTGCTCCGAAGGTAAAAGAAAGTGATCTTGAAAACTTTGTTATGAAAGCTTGTGAGCACTATTACAGATACCTTCAGCGACAGCGTAACAGGGATGCGAGGTGATGAGTATTGATTAGTAGAATTATAGTTTTATATGAGAGCATAAGGGAGAGTTTTGTAAAAACTATCAGCGATATAAAAGGAGAATGTACGTTTAATATTCCTGATGTTTCGACCTTCACCAAAGAACAAAAAATAGCGTTTGACCAGATGATAGATTTCCTTGCAGATATGATTGAGAAATACGGTGACAAGATTACAAAGGGCGAAGCTGAAGCTATAAAACCACCAAATAAGAAAACAGCATAAATCGTTGTGGGGCAGGTTAATCCTGCCTCACACATTTGTCGAATATGCTAAAGAAAAATATAATCACAATGAAAAATTACAAGGAGTTGAAAATATATGAAACGATTAAATTGCTATATCTACACCCGTGTTTCAACATCAATGCAGGTTGAAGGCTTCAGTCTTGATGCACAGAGAGAAAAGCTCCGTAAATATGCCGAATATCAGGAAATGCATATTGCAGGTGAATACAGTGACGAAGGTAAATCAGGTAAAAATATTGGCGGAAGGCTTGAATTTCAGCGAATGTTATCTGATATTGCAAGCGGTAAAGATAATATAGATTATGTGCTTGTTTTTAAACTGTCCCGTTTTGGCAGAAATGCTGCTGATGTGCTCTCGTCTTTACAGATTATGCAGGACTACGGAGCCAATCTTATTTGTGTCGAAGACGGTATAGACAGCTCAAAGGACAGCGGTAAGCTAATGATTTCTGTTTTATCTGCCGTTGCCGAAATTGAGCGTGAGAATATTCTTGTTCAAACTATGGAAGGCAGAAAACAAAAGGCAAGAGAGGGTAAGTGGAACGGCGGTTTTGCACCTTACGGATATTATCTTGAAAAGGGTGAATTAAAGATTGCAGAAGATGAGGCTGAAACTATACGAATCATATTTGATAAATATATAAATACAAATATGGGTGCAAACGGTATTGCTAAATATCTCAACCAACGTGGTATCGCTAAAAAGCCAAGGCAGAACGGAACATTAAATACCTTTTCTTCACATTTTATAAAGTTGGTTATACAGAATCCTGTCCATTGCGGAAAGATAGCATTCGGCAGGCGTAAAACTGAAAAGATTAACGGTACCCGAAATGAATATCATATAGTCAAGCAAGAACAATATCCTATTTATGACGGTATTCATGAAGCAATTGTATCTGTTGAAGATTGGGAATTAGCTCAGCAAAAGTTTAAGAAGTTAGGTGTTAAAAGGGAGAAGATTTATAATCTTGAACACGAGCATTTATTATCAGGGTTGCTTCGCTGTCCTGTATGCGGTGCGGTAATGTACGGTAACATAAACCGTAAGAAAAAGCCTGACGGTACAATCTACAAAGACCACTTTTATTATGCCTGTAAGCACCGAATGAAGGTTGACGGACACAAGTGCGATTATCACAGGCAATGGAATCAGACTGTTGTTAACGGTGCTGTTGAAGAGGTAATTGAAAGGCTTGTATCTAATCCTGAGTTTGAAAAAGCCTTGTGCGAAAAGATAAACACAAGAGTAAGTACAGAAGGTCTTGAAGAAGAGCTTGCAGTATTCAAGAAACAACTTAATCAGCTTGTTATGTCAAAGAGAAAGCTTGCATCTCAGATAGATACTCTTGATGTTACTGACAGACATTATGATAAAAAGTATCAGGATATGCAGAACAGACTTTATGATTTCTATGATGAGATAGAGGTTGTAGAGGAGCAAATAACAGAATTACAGTCCCGTATAGCAAATATCAAAGAAGAAAAAATATCAGGTGAAAATGTCTATCTTTTTCTGCATTATTATGGTACAATGTACAAAGAGTTTACCGATGCTGAGAAAAAGAGGTTTCTTAATACCTTTATTGAAAGCATTGAGATATTCAAAGAAGAACAGCCCGACGGCAGACTGTTAAAGTGTATCAATTTCAAATTCCCCGTCTTTTATGACGGGGATGAGAATGTGACACATATCTGTTGGGACAGTGAAACAACAGTCGAATGTATCGTATCGCTTACACGGAAAAATATATAGTATTAAAAAAGAAAGAGGGTACAGGCTATGAACGGCAATCAATGGTACAAGGATAAGGTCTTCTATCAGATATGGCCCCGCTCCTTTAAGGACGGAAACGGTGACGGCATGGGCGATCTTTTGGGCGTATACGAAAAGCTGGATTACATAAAATCATTGGGCTGTGACGGCATATGGTTTTCACCGCTTTATCCCTCTCCCGGTGTGGATTGCGGATATGATATTTCCGATTATTTTGATATAGCTGAGGAATTCGGCGGCATGGAAGCTTTTAAAAAGGTTCTTGACGGTGCTCACGAAAGAGGCATGAAGGTCATTATGGACCTTGTGGTAAATCACACCAGCGATCAGCACGAATGGTTTCAGAAAAGCCGTCAGAGAATAGAGCCCTATACCGATTACTATATCTGGCGTCCGGCAAAGGAAAACGGAAAGCTTCCAAATAATTGGGATTCTCTCTTTGAGGGTAAGGCCTGGGCTTGGGATGAGGTAAGACAGGAATATTATCTGCATTTGTTTGCAATTCAGCAAGCTGACCTTAATATGGATAATCCTTTGGTGCGTGAAGAGGTAAAAAAGGTGCTTAAATTCTGGCTCGATATGGGTGTAGACGGGTTCCGTGAGGATGTAATCACATTTATCTCTAAAAAGGAAGGTCTACCCGATGATCATATTATGCCCGCAGCAAAGGGCTTCGGTTATTTCAATCACGGCCCGCATCTTCACGAATATCTCAAAGAATTCAAGGATGATGTGTTCTCGCATTACGACTGTATGACCTTGGCAGAGGCACCGATGATAAAGCCGGGGAAAGCGCTGAAATATATTGATGAGACGGCTGATCCTGTGCTTGATATGATGATACAGTTCTCCACTCAGGAGGCAGACTGTATGTTTACAGATTTCGTGCATATGCCCTTTTCGCTGCGCAAGTTAAAGCGTGCCTTTTCTCAATGGCAGAACGGTTTGGAGGGCAGGGGATGGAATATGCTTTATATGGAAAATCACGACCATCCCAGAATCGTTTCACGCTATGGCAGTGAGAAATACCATGCTGAAAGTGCAAAGATGTTGGCTGTTTCTTATCTTTTCCTGAAGGGTACCCCCTTTATTTATCAGGGGCAGGAAATCGGCATGAGTAATTGGTATCCGAAAGATCCGTCAATGTATGAGGATGTGCAGACCCGTTGGCAGTATGAAAATGTCGGAACAAAGAAATCTTCCGAAAAGAGACTTCAGCGTTTATGGCACGGCTCCCGTGATTCTGCACGTACGCCCGTACAGTGGGACAGCAGTGAAAATGCAGGCTTCACCGCAGGTACTCCCTGGTTTTATGTGAACGAAAATTATAAAGAAATAAATGTAGCTTCTCAGGAAAAAGACGAAAACTCCGTGTTGAACTTTTACCGCAGAGCAATAGCTTTGCGCAAAGAGTTATCCTGCGTGCGCTACGGAGATTATAAAGAGTACGGTAAGCATTCGTCAAAGCTTTATACCTATTCCAGAGAGGATGAAAAGCAGAAAATTTTGGTTGTATGCTCATTCTCTGACAAAAACGTAAAATGGAATGTGCCGAAAAACTTTGATATAAAAAAGGCAGAGCTGAGTCTTTGCAATTACAGCGATACAGACAATCTGACTCTCAGACCTTATGAGACGAGAGTGTATCTGTGGAAAAAGACGGTATAATTAATTTGTGCCAAGGGGGATAAAATATGGAACTCATTACAAAGGTAAAAAATGTTTTTGCCGGCAGACCGGAGTGGTCAACAGAGCCCGGTGAAAGAGTGAGCTATTATTCGTACTTTGCGGGACAGAATATGATTTACACTCTTTTCAACGTGTGTCTGACCACATATCTTATGTTTTTAGGTATCGACCCTATGAAATCGGCAACGGTTATGCTTATAGTAAAGGTTTGGGACGCCGTTAACGATACCTTGTTCGGCGTGATATTTGACTCCATCAGATTCAGAAGTGGAAAAAAGTATCTGCCCTGGATACGCATTTCCACCATGCTTATTCCTGTCGCTACCATACTCACCTTCGTTATTCCGCCGGATTCATCTCAGGCGGTTAAGCTCGTATGGTTTGCTGTGGCATATATGCTTTGGGATACGGCTTACACTTTATGTGATGTGCCCATATTCGGCATACTTACCTCTATGAGCCAAAGTATCGATGAACGTAATACCATTCAGTCCTATAAAAGCATCGCCACATATGCCGGCGTAGGCATAACCTCCACTTTGACTACGGTACTCATCAGTGAAAAGGTCGGCATGAATTACAGTATGATTACGGTGATAATATGTGTTATGGCGTTTGCATTGATGCTTCCCGCATCCTTTAAGCTCAAAGAACGTTATCATGCTGAGAGTGAGGAAACCTTTACCATCAGACGAATGTTTTCCTATCTATTCAAAAACAAATATCTGCTGATTTATTATCTCGGCATTTTCTTTTATTCGTCATTGAGTATCGGCAACGCATTTAATCTTTACGTTTCCTATTATCTGTTCCACAGTGCACTGTTTTCTTTGGTTGTAGGTGCCATCGGAACGGTACCGCAGCTTCTGATTGCCTTACTGCTTCCGAAAATTATCCGTAAATACGACAAAATGAAGGTGAACAGAGTGTGCCTGCTGCTTTATGTAATACTCAGTGTTATTACCTGGCTGGTAGGTTACGGAAACGTAGTTATTTACATTATTATGTTTACTGTCCGCTCCGTTCCTCTTGCTGTGGTTTCGCTTGAAATGTTTATGTTTACACCGGACTGTGCGGAGTACGGACGCTTCAAAAGCGGTACTGAGGCCAAAGGTATTACCTTTGCCGTACAGACCTTTATGGCAAAGCTTACCGGCTCCATCTCAGGCTCTCTCGGTCTGTTTATACTCGGACTCAAATCAGTAGGTTGGAAAATGGTGGAGGTTGGTTCGTTTCAGGAGCTTGAGCAAAGCGGAGTGACACAAACTCCCCATGCCCTTAATATGCTTTGGCTTATCTTTATGCTTATTCCGGCAATAGGCGGTCTTCTGGCATATATTGCGTGGCTGTTTTATGACCTCAAGGATAAGGATGTTCAGGTGATGATTGAATGTAATACAGGCAAAATTACCAAAGAAGAGGCTCTGAGCATGATGTCAAAAAAGTATGATATTGAAAAATAAGACCAATAATAATTAACAAAGGAGTAGATAAAAATGAAAATAGCAGTAACTTATGAAAACGGACAGGTTTTTCAGCATTTCGGTCACACAAGTCAGTTCAAAATTTATGAGATAGAAAACGACACCGTTAAATCCGCTGATGTGGTTGACACAAACGGAAGCGGTCACGGTGCTTTAGCGGGCTTCCTTTCCGCACAGGGTGTGGATGTGCTTATATGCGGCGGTATCGGCGGCGGAGCACAGACAGCTCTCGGTGAGGCGGGAATCAAGGTGTACGGCGGTGTACAGGGTGCAGCGGATATGGCTGTGGTAAGCTTTATCGCAGGCTCTCTCCGTTATAATCCCGACGTAAAATGTGACCATCATGACCACGAGCACGGTGAAGGTCATACCTGCGGTGAACACGGCTGCGGAAACCATTGAGCATGAATACCTTTGATAAAATTTATGCTGTGGTAAAGCAGATTCCTAAAGGCAAGGTAGCCTCCTACGGACAGGTAGCTTTGATGGCAGGGAATCCCCGTTGGTCGAGAGTGGTCGGTTACGCACTTCATTCTAATCCCGCTCCGGGAGAAATCCCCTGTCACAGAGTTGTATTTTCTGACGGCAGACTCTCTAAGGGCTTTGCCTTCGGCGGTGAAGGGGTGCAGAGAGCCCTTTTAGAGGGTGAGGGTGTTACTTTCGACTTAGAGGGTAAGGTGGAAAGAGAATGCTTTTGGGGATAATTCACAATGCATAATCGCGGGCATAGTTTCAGAAATGAAAAAATGATAGTCCGCCACCTTTACGGTAATTAACATAGGGGCACGATGCGACTTGTCCGCAGAAAGCATAAAATTAAGGTGATGTAAAAATTTTACATCACCTTTTCTTGTTGTCAATTGTCTGTTTTCTTTTCTAAAATTATTTCACCGTGTTTTTCCTCGAAATCCCTTATACATTGTCTGATGAGATAAAGTATTTGCCCGTTTGCTGAACGACCCTCATACTTAGCAATATAATGCAGCTTTCCGTGAAGGTCAGGTTCAACTTCTATTCCAAGATGTTTATTATTTTTATTTCTCATAAATATCACCAAAAATCTTATTTTTAGTATATTTTAAGATTATTTTGTGTTATAATGTGCAAAGTATACTTGATTTAAGTATACTAAATTTTATGGAGGATGATATTATGAAAGCATGTACATTTTTTGGTGAGACTGATGCCGCTACAGATATCAGATATGATTTAAAGCAGGTACTTATTGACCTTATAGAAAATGAAGGGGTCAGCCTTTTTTATGTTGGTGATGAAGGAAACTTTGATAAAATGGTAAGAACAGAGCTTAAATTATTTTCTACGGTATATGAGCATATACGGTTTTCTGTATTAATATGTAATATTCCTTATACAGAGTTGACAGAAGAAGATTTTTGGCATGAGAATATATGTCCCTTCGGAGGATTTTTCGGTGAAAAAAGCATTACGCCTGATAGAGTGAATAAATATATGATTAATTGCTCTGATTATGTGGTTACCTATGTGACAAACAGTGAGGGCTCCGCATACAAGTACAAAGCCTTAGCAGTAAATAAAGGTAAAAAAATCATTGAATTGTATGATAATCAAACGAAATAAAAAACAAGGCGGGAGACTCATCCCGCCCTACATTATTAATGTTGAACTTTTTTGCGGACATGGCACGCCATGTCCCTACGATGTAACATAAAAGAGGCGGTCAATTGCTTCTTTTTCCGAACCCTTTCCCGCGATTTGCCTCTCCTGAAAGGAGAGGTGGATGCGAAGCGGACGGAGAGGTTTGCGAATTGCTTACATCTTGCTTCCTTTAGCACCCTTTGTCCCATTACCGAGCTTTATACCCTGGAGAACATTTGAATCGAAGGAGAAGGTGATGTTTTCCTGCTCTCTTTCTCTTTTGAGTGAGAGAGCTATCATTTTATTGAGAAGCTCTGTATATTTCACACCGATGGGCTCCCAAAGATAGAAGGAGAGAGAGCCGGGAATGGTGTTGATTTCGTTGAGCCATATTTCGCCTGTTGCCGTGTCCATCATAAAGTCGATACGGGAAACACCG
This sequence comes from Clostridia bacterium, assembly GCA_017397845.1. Taxonomy (GTDB): domain Bacteria; phylum Bacillota; class Clostridia; order Oscillospirales; family Acutalibacteraceae; genus UBA6857. The sequence goes on along the minus strand of JAFQHU010000025.1, from coordinate 84,929 downwards.
CTGCAGCCGAGTACCTTGAAGGCATCCACAGCCATTTTACGGATAGTGTCTCTCTGCTCGGATGTGATTTCAGCGGGGATTTTTCTTTTAAGAGTAGCCATACCCTTACTGCCTGAGGGAGAGGACTTTACTCCGCCCTTGGCACCCTTTGCTCCCTTTGAAGCACCGTCACCGATGTATTTTTCAGCGAAGGTGAGAATTTTGTCTGAGGATACAGGTTCTTCGCATTCGGAAGCTTCTGCGCTGCTGTAGTCACCTAAAACGGAGCAGTTGATTTCCTTGAGGTTCTGTACGGCTCTTTCGATTAGCACCTTTGAAGCATAGGCGAAGGCGGTTTCGAGAGAATCGTAAAGCTCGTTTCTGTCGTCAGCCTTTGAAATGCCGATGGAGGAGCCGAGATTTACGGGCTTTACGATAACGGGATAGCCGATTTCCTTTTCGATTTCGTTAACGAGGACATCAACGTCGTCATCGTATTGATTTGATGTGTAGCATTTGCAGTCGAGTACGGGGATGCCGTTATCTTTGAGCACGGTCTTCATCACATATTTATCCATACCTACTGCAGAAGAGAGAACGTCACAGCCGACATAGGGAACACCCATCATCTGCAAAAAGCCCTGAAGGGTACCGTCCTCCACATTGGTGCCGTGAACGATGGGAAATGCTATGTCGATATAATCATAAAGAGGCTTACCGAACATTTTCTGAGGGTATTTTATTAGCTTAGCTTTGCCCTCGTCATTAACCATAATAACACGCTGACTTTCCTTCAAAAGAGCAGGGATGTCAGTATAAGAGCTGATGTCGCCTATTTTTTCGCCTACATAAAACTCATTGTTTTTGCTTATGTAAACGGGGATAACATCGTATTTTTCTCTGTCAAGATAACCGATGGCCTGAATGGCGGAAATGACGGAGATTTCGTGTTCGGTGGTTTTACCGCCGAAAAAAACGCCAACCTTAGTTTTCATTTTAATCACCTCAAAAGATTAATAGTTGTCGGGAAGATCATTTTCCAAAAGAACTATCTTCCTTCTGCCTTCGCTGTTTATAGAGTATACGTGGGAAAGAGCTTCTTCGATAGTGTTTGCTATAAAGATTTTACTTTCAGCATATTTTTCGTCAAGTAAGCCCGCCTGAATGGGGACAGCCTGCTTCTGACCGACTAAAACCACATAATCGCATACCTTGGCAGCATTTCTGCCGAATTCACGGTTAAGCTCATTTTGCTTTGCGCCGAGCTCAACCATACCGGGAGTTACGAGAATTTTATAGCCGTCGAAAAGGCTGAGAGCTTCCAAGGCTGCCTTAGTTCCGCTGGGGTTTGAGTTGTAGGCATCGTCGATAATGGTTATGTTACCCCTGTCAGAGAGCTGGAGACGGTGGGGAACACCCTCCAGTCGGCGGACCTGACCTTTGAGTTCTTTAAGTGAGATGCCCATTTTATGGCTGATGGCGATGGCGCCGACGATGTTCAGAACATTATGTCTGCCGATAAGCTTGGTGGAAAATTGTTCGCTTTCACCGTCAGGTGCTTTCACGGAGAAAGTTGTGCCTCTTTCACTGACGGAGATATCATAAGCTTTGTAATCTGCGTCAGCATCAATACTGTAGGAAATAAAGGGGCGGTTACTGCCGTGGGCCTTTATATTTTCGTCATCTGCGTTAAGAAAGAGCATACCGTTTTCGGGAAGGGCATCTGAAAGCTCGAATTTGGTGCTTTTTACCGCATCCAATGTTTTAAAGGATTCAAGATGCTGAGGGCCGACAGAAGTGATAACACCGTGGTGAGGATGAACGATGTCGCAAAGCTCTTTAATGTCACCTACCCATTTGGCACCCATCTCACATACAAAAATTTCATGGGTGGCTTTCAGAGATCCTCGAATGGTTTTTACGACGCCCATGGGAGTGTTATAGCTTTCGGGGGTCATAAGTACATTGTATTTCGCTCTTAAAAGAGTAGTAAGATAATATTTTACGCTGGTTTTGCCGTAGCTGCCCGTAATTCCGATAATTTTAAGGTCGGGACAGGAGGCAAGAATTCTTTTTGCATCCTTTGTGTAACCGTTATTGATGGAAAGCTCCATCGGCTTGTTGATAAGATTAGCCAAAAGGACAAGTACGGGAGAGAGCGTGTAAACGACAGTAAGTATAAGAAGATAAACAGTAATGTGTGAGGTGTTCACGAAAGCGGCTCCTACGCCCATAAGTATCAGAACAATAAGAGAGAGTGTGACGAGCATTCTTTTTACTCTGGCTGTATAAACCAAAGGCTTCTTTGCCTTTTTCGGCTTTTCCGCGGGACAGGCAAAAGCAAATATCACCGCACAGGCGTAAAGCTTGAACTGACCGGGAATTTCGAGAAAAACAGTAATAAGTGCCAAAACGGACAGAACAGCATGAAGATAATATTTTTTCGTGTTTTCCTTTATCCATTTGGTGTGGGTATCAAAGCGGTAGGAATTAAGCTGAAAAAAATGCATTGAGTCTATGAGACTCATGGCTGTGCTGATAATAAAAAGCACAGTGCAGACAATAACTGAAACCGTAAAAATCATAATTAAATCCCTTCTGATCAGATATCAATTTTCATAAATGAGGCAAGTACTCTTAAATACTGACCCTGTCGCTCTAAAAAGGAGTAATGACCCGCTCCCTCGAAGGTTACAAGACCCGCTTCGGGCATAAGCTTTTCCATTATTCGGGCATCACTCAGCGGTGTGGCATCGTCGGCTGTACCCCATATGAGCAAAGTGGGACATTTTACATTCGGCATAAGGTGAGTAAGATCTTCATTTACAACCTTTACCAAGGTTTGTCTCATAATGGGTGAGGCAGCATTATAGTCGGCAGAGCCGTTCTTTTTGCGTAATTTTTCCAAAGCATCCGGGAAAAGGAGCATTACTATTTTAAGTGAGAAAATCCATTTGGTCATTTTATAAATGCGCTGTTTAATTTTTTGCTTCAAAGTTTTCTTGGGCTTGACACCTGCAGCATCGACGAGAATAACCTTTTCCACCTCAAAAGGATTTTTGCGGGAGCAAAGCTTAATTATAACTCTTCCGCCGAAGGAATGTCCCAAAAGAGTAACCTTTGTGAAATCATAATCTTTGAGAAATTCGAGAACAAAATCCACGTAATCATCCACGCTCCAAGGCTCTTCAGGCTCTTCGCTTTCACCGAAGCCGGGCATATCCATGGTTACAACTTTATAACCCTTTTTCAAAAGCTCCACACTTGCCTGAAAGAGCTTTATATTTGAGCCCCAACCGTGCAAAAGAACTACAAGGTCACCCTGACCTTCTTCTATATAATTTATTTTCAAACCTTTAACTGTCTTTATCAAAAGAATCCTTCCTTCCGACAACACATAGTCTTGATTATTATATCACACATTACAGTGAATTTCCATAATAAAGCAATATTTTTTGATTTTTATAAAAATTTTCCAACTTCTGTGGTAATCTTCTTTTCATTGTGTTAAAATATACTATGTAAATATAAGAAAAGAGGTGCAGAAATGAAAGATATAATTGTTATCGGCGGCGGTCCCGCAGGTCTTACGGCGGCAATATACGGTGCAAGAAGCGGTAAAAGTGTTTTGCTTTTTGAGGGTAAAGCTTACGGAGGACAGATAAGCAAAAGTCACAAGGTGGAAAATTATCCCGGCTTTGAAGAAATAAGCGGCTTTGAGCTTTCCGTGAAGCTTAAAAACCAGGCGGAGCTTTTCGGAGCGGAAAGTATTTCAGCCAAGGTAATCTCCGTCACAGAAAATGAAGGATTTTTTACCGTAACTGCAGATAAGGAATATACAGCCAAAGCAGTTATTTTTGCTCTCGGTACAGAGCCGAAAAAGTCGGGAATAGAGGGGGAGGACAGTCTTATAGGTAAAGGTCTTTCCTACTGTGCAACCTGTGACGGGAACTTTTTCCGCGGTAAGGATGTGGCCGTTATCGGCGGAGGAAATACTGCTCTCCAGGATGCTTTATATCTGAGTGATATATGTAAAAAGGTTTATATTGTTCACCGACGCGATAGTTTCAGAGCTGAGAAAAATCTCGTGCAAAGAGCGGAGAAAAAAGAGAATATAGAGCTTGTGATGAACAGTGTGCTTCTTTCCGCTGAGGCATCACCGGTAATAAAGAGTATTGCAGTCGAAAACAAAATCAGCGGTGAAAAGAGCGAGCTTGCCGTGAACGGTCTGTTTATGGCGATAGGGCAAACACCGCTTACGGCTGAATTCAGCTCCGTTTTACCTCTCGATTCCTACGGATATGTGGAGGTTGGAGAGGATTGCACAGTGAAGGACGGCATTTATGTATGCGGTGATTGCCGGAAAAAAGACATCAGACAGCTTACTACTGCCACAGCAGACGGTACAGTGGCGGCGACGAAGGCAGTTGAATTTTTAGACAGTTAATTTCGCGTATAAACACAAAGGACAGGCGTTTGACCTGTCCTTTAGTATTTGATTTTAAATTAACCGAAATTTTCAAGCATACCTGAGGAAATAAAGGCTTTGATAAGACCGATAATTGTGTTAACAATACTGAGAATCAAGTCAATCATAATAATACCTCCGTAGTTTATTTTATAAATCTTTCGATAAAATCGTCAATTTTTTCATCATATTCTTTTTTGCCGAAATAATAGCTGCGTGCGTGGTCTGCTTCGGGAACGATAAGTAAATCCTTATATTCGGAGCTGCAAGCATCATGAAGCTGATAAACCATATAGGTGGGAACAAAGTCATCCTTACCGCCGTGGATGAAAAGCATAGGAATTTTCGCTTTTGCCACTGCCTCAAGTGCATTTGTATCCTTTTTGAAATCATAGCCGGCTTTTTTACGGTTAATGAAGTTTACAAAGGAGAGTGACAGCTCAGGCATATGCAGTGCTTCAAGCTTACAGGCAAATTCATCATAAGCACTGGTGAACCCGCAATCGGCAACGGTGAATTTAACGTTTTCGGGGAGATTACCGCTTCCTGTCATAAGCATTACAGTAGCGCTGCCCATGGAGATGCCGTGGAGAATAATCTGTATATCACTTCCGAATTCTTTTACCATAAAGTCAAGCCACTCCATGGCATCCTTTGACTCGTAAGAAGAAAAGCCGATATACCTTCCCTCACTTTCGCCGGCAGCCTGATGGTCCACGAAAAACATATTGTATCCGAGCTCCTCCACCCAATGCTTGGCATAGTGGCACCACTCACCCTTGCCGTCACTTCTGTAACCGTGGGAGCCGAAAACATAAACCTTGCTTTCCTTTTCAGGCTTCATAAGGTAGCCGCGAAGCTTTTGACCTCTGCTGTTTACCATGGTGTATCTTTCGATACCGTGCTCCATAAGCCATTTCATGTTGGTTTTATAAACCCTTTCTTTCAAATCGTCATCGTTTCCGTCATCCTGTGTGATGATTTTTCCGATGGCTGAGGGGATGGTGAAATCGCGCTCGATAAGAGCACGAAAAACACCCTCGTGGAATTTATAAATACCGGCACCGACAACAGCAGCACCGAGTGCCATAGCTGCACCTGCTTTCTTCATATATATCTTCCTTTCTGAATCAAAAAAGGGCCGTCATAAGACAGCCCCATTTTTATTTAATTAATTATGCATAAATGAATTCGTAAGTACCGTCCATTGAACCTGCAAGGTTAAGAGTAAGAGAGATACCTGCCTTACCTGTACCTGAACCTTCGAGAGGAAGCTGCTGCTTGAGGTAAGTAAGTCTGCCCTGGCTGTCAACGGTTGCTGTCATTGTAGCGCCGGGATATTTGAGGTCAGCATTTGAAATGGTGATAGGACCGAGATCAAGAGAGCCGAGCTCAAGGGGATCCATAATTGACTTATGATGTGTGGGCTCTGAAGTTGTGCTTGTGCCGTCGAAGGTGGAGGTTTCAGCTATGAGAGTGATAACCATAGTGTAGCCGCCGTCAGCGTTAGCTGTAGCTGTAGCTGATGCGATACCTGCTTCCTGGAGAGCTGCATCTCTGCCGCCGCCGGGAATTATCCACTTTGTAAGCTCTCTTGTGTTATCGTCTACACCAACAGCATTTTCAAATACAGCCTCTTTGGGTTCTGTCTTTGTAAGGTTAGCGATAACGGGAGTGATAATCTTTTCAGCGATAGCGGGAAGGTCCTTAAGCTGAACATCGATGATGTCGTGTTTTTTGAGAGTTACCTTACCTGTATAGTGCTTAGCATCGTTAACAGCCTTGTTGTATGCTGCAGCGATTTCAGCCTTTGATGAGGGAACGGATGCGTTACCGGAGGGAGCGGGAGCTGCTGTAGTTGTGTCGCCTGCAGGAGCTGCTGTAGTATCAGCTGCAGGTGCATCTGAGGGAGCGGGAGCTGCTGTGGTGGGAGGAGCTGTAGGAGCAGCTGTGGTGGGAACAGTTGTCTGAGGAGCAACTACCTGAGCTGAGCCTGCGGAGCCGCCGTTTACGTTAACGTTGATACCGCTTTCAGAACCGATGTTGATGTTGATGCCTTTTGTTGCGCCAAGTCCGAAGCCTGCTAAGAAAACGATAAGGGCCACAAGAACAATAGCAACAACCTTAATTTCTTTTTTCATGGTTATTAAACCCCTTTCAAAAATTCGCGTTTACACGCATGATTTAAGTAATAATGGCTCGTCTTGGTCAAATTCAACACGTAGTCATTTACTCTATAAAATTACATTATTTTTGTAAAAAAGTCAAGTCTTTTTTAACCTTTTTAAGCTAAAGATTTACACAAATCTCCGCTTTTGTTCCTTTTGCTTAAAAAAGCAGAGATTTTGTATATACTTTGCACAAAAGAAAACTTATCGTTCTTCTCTGAAATAAGGAAGACCGAGAGCCTGCGGTGGCTGATTTTCTTTGCGGTCACGGATGCTGGTGAAAATGAGAACGATCACCGTTACTACATAGGGCAGCATTTTGAAAATTTCTTTGCTTGCGAAGCTTACGCCTGTAATATAGCTGCTTGCGATGTAAAGAGCACCGAAGATAAGTGAGCCGAATATGGCGAGATGCGGCTTCCACACGGTAAAGATAACCAATGCGATTGTCAGCCAACCGATGGCATCGATGCAGTATTCCCAGTTACCGTTAAGGTAATCCATAATGAAGGAAAGTCCGCCCAGACCCGCTATGGCGCAGCCAATACAGGTGGAGGCATATCTGTACCGTGAAACGTTTATGCCCGCCGCATCAGCTGTGGCAGGGTTTTCGCCTACGGCACGGAGATTCAGACCTATTCTTGTTTTGTTAAGCACAAAGGCAGAAACCAATGCGATGATTATGGCGAGATAAATGAGTATACCGTGGGAGAAAAAGATTTCGCCTATGGCACCAAGGTCGTCTGCGAAGGGAAGCGAAGTAGTGAAATAGCGGCTACCTTTGCTGTAAATGGAGCCTGTCTCTGCTATCATGTAATCGGAAACGCCTACGCCGAAGGTGGTGAGGGCGAGACCTGTAACATTCTGATTTGCACGGAGAGTAACGGTAAGAAAGCTGAAAATGAAGCCCATAACCGCACCACCGAACAGAGTGGCAATGATAGGGATAAAAACGGCAAGGAAATAGTTGGCATTGGCTTTTGCCGCTGTGAGATAAAGATATTCAGCAAAGCATCCGCAGGAAGCGCCTACGCACATTACGCCGGGAATACCCAAATTCAAATGACCTGATTTTTCGGTAATTGTTTCACCGGTGGAGCCGAAAAGGAAGGTCATACCGAGTCTTATTGAGCTTACTAAAAATGCTAACATCAGTCATTCTCCTTTCTGCCCTTTGAAACGAGTATTTTATACTGAAGGAAAAATTCACAGCCGATAATGAAAAACAGGATGATACCCGTAACTATATCGGAAATAGCCACCGGAAGACGGAAATCTGTGGAAATTTGGCCCGCGCCCTTTTCTAAAAATACGATAAGGAAGGAGGTCATTACCATATATATGGGATTGAATTTTGCAAGCCAGGAAACCATAATGGCGGTGAAGCCTCTTCCTCCTGCGGTGGTGGTGCTGATGGTATGGTTGGTGCCGCCGACGAGGATAAGACCTGCTATACCGCAAAGAGCACCGGAAACCACCAATGTTCTCACAATAACCTTAGGCACATTAATTCCGATGTATCTTGCTGTGTTTTCGCTTTCGCCTACGACGGAAATTTCATAGCCGTGCTTTGTCTTTTTGAGATAAATATAAACAAGCACGGTAAGCACAGCTACTGTGATTATGTTCAGCAGATAAGGCTGATTAAATATAACGGGCAGACCGTGTTCGGGCATAGGGGTGAGAATACCCGAACCGCTTTTTACGAAATATTTCAGGAAGAAGGCTACAAGCTGAATAGCCACATAGTTCATCATAAGAGTGAAAAGTGTTTCGTTGGTGTTCCATTTTGCTTTAAAAAATGCGGGAAGAACAGCCCATATAATGCCCGCCAGAACGGAGGCAGCTATCATAACGAGGAGCAGAACGGGGTAGGGAAGACTGTCACCCAAAAACATCATGACGGAAACGGTGGCAAGACCGCCCACGAGAACCTGACCCTCACCGCCGCAGTTCCAAAATTTCATTTTAAAAGCGGGAGTAAGTGCCAAAGCTATACACAGAAGCACCGCCACATTCTGCAAAAGAGACCATATACGCAGAGAGGAACCGAAGGCGCCCGATATCATGGAGGAGTAAACCTCTATGGGATTTTTACCTGTAAGCAAGGTTATTACTACAGCGGAAACGAGCAGAGATGCGATAATCGCTGCGGCACGTACGGCGAAGCCTTTATACCATATTACAGCATCACGTTTGACGATATGAATATTCATTTTATTCATCCTTTCCACCTCCCTGTGAATCCTTTGCTTTGGTCATAAGAAGACCGATTTCTTCTTTGGTTGTGCTTCGTGCATCTACGACACCTGTGACGGAGCCGGAGCCGATAACGAGTATTCTGTCGCACAGCTCAATAAGTACATCAAGGTCTTCTCCCACAAATATGACGGCTACACCCTTTTCCTTCTGCTTGTTGAGCAGATTATATATAGTATAGGAAGCGCCGATGTCGAGACCTCTTACGGGATATGCTGCCATAAGCACGGTGGGTGCTGCGGCGATTTCTCTGCCGACGAGGACCTTTTGTATGTTGCCGCCCGAAAGTCTTCTGACGGGAGTGTGGGCATCGGGTGTTACGACCTCAAGATCTTTGATTATTTTTTCTGCAAGATCCTTCGGAGCCTTTCTTTCGAGAAACACGGATTTTCCTTTACGGTAAGAGCGGAGCATCATATTGTCTATAATGTCCATATTACCGACAAGACCCATTCCGAGTCTGTCTTCGGGAACGAAGGAAAGACGTACACCCAAATCTCTTATCTGCATGGGTGTTTTATCACGGAGATTGTCCTGCGTACCTGTTTTCGGATTATTATATATTATTTCGCCTTCGTTGACCTTCTGGAGTCCTGCTATGGCCTCCAAAAGCTCTCTCTGTCCTGAGCCTGCGATGCCTGCGATGCCGAGAATTTCGCCCGAATAAGCGGTGAAGGAGATGTTGTTGAGCACCTTTACACCCTCACGGTCGATGCAGTTAAGACCTTTTACCGTAAGTCTTTCTGTGCAGTCTTTGGGTTCGCTTCGGTCGATGTTGAGGCTTATTTTTTTGCCCACCATCATTTCCGTAAGCTCTGCTTCATTGGTTTTTGCCGTTTCCACGGTGCCCACATATTCACCCTTACGTAAAACTGCCACCTTATCCGAAAGGGAGAGCACCTCATGGAGCTTATGGGTGATGATGATAATGGATTTTCCGTGCTCTCTCATTTTGCGCAAAACGGCAAAAAGCTTTTGTGTTTCCTGGGGGGTAAGAACAGCGGTGGGCTCGTCGAGGATAAGAATATCTGCGCCTCTGTAAAGCACTTTGATGATTTCCACGGTCTGCTTTTCAGAAACGGACATTTCGTGAATTTTTTTCATCGGATCGATTTCAAAACCGTATTTGTCGCTGATTTCTTTTACCTTTTTGACTGCCTCTTTTATGTTGAAGGCACCCTTTTCGTCAAGTCCGAGAATAATATTTTCCGTAGCGGAAAAAACATCAACCAATTTGAAGTGCTGATGAATCATACCGATTTTATATTTGAAAGCATCCTTAGGGGAACGGATAACGACCTCTTTACCATCGATAAAAATTTGACCCTCGTCGGGGAAATAGATACCGGCTATCATATTCATAAGAGTGGTCTTTCCGCTTCCGTTTTCACCGAGAATGGAGAGAATTTCACCACGGTTTACCGTAAGATTAACATTGTTGTTTGCGATCTTGCCGGCGAAGGATTTACTGATGCCTTTGAGTTCAATTGCTGCAGGATTTTCCAAACCTGATTCCTCCTTTTTGAATTAATAATCAAAGCTTTGCTATGCTTTAAGTTATCAAAACACAGCCCCTTTCGGGACGGTCTTTTGGTGACTTAAAAACAACAGTAAGCGGGACAGACGAGTGTCCCGCTTATTAAGTTAAGTTCCTTTAAAATCAGAACTTTTCGTTGAGAAGGTTGATGCCGTCGATTCTGAGGTCGAAGTAGGGAGCTGAACGTGATTCTGATTCGTGGAAGTAACCGTCAGCGATAGCTTCTGTATCAGGTGTGTAAGCAGCGTCTGTGTCAACATCGGCTTTGTAGGTTTCGAGTGCTTCGCCGCCAACAGTGAATGTTGTGGTGTCAAATACTTTAACCTTGCCTGCTTTGATGTCTTCAACGAGAGTCTGAATTTTTTCGAATGTGCCCTTTGCGGCTACATCCTGGTTGATGCCTGTAAGAACTACAGAGCCTTCTGCGATACCGCCGCACCAGTCAGCAGCGATCTTTTCGCCCTTTACAACCTGACCGATGATGTAGTTGTAATAGGGAGTCCAGTTGATAGCTGAAGAAACGATGAAGGTTTCGTAGCATGAATCATAAGTTGAGCCGTTGTAAGAAACATTGGGGATACCCTTTGCTTCGCAGGCACCGGGGGCACCCATTGAGTCAGCGTGCTGGCTGATAAGCTTACAGTCAGCTGCGATGAGAGCTTCAGCAGCATTCTTTTCTTCTGTAGCGTCATACCATGAGCCTGTGAACTGAACGTCCATAGTAACTGTGGGGCATACGCTCTTTGCACCGAGATAGAAGGATGTGTAGCCGGAGATAACTTCAGCATAGGTGTAAGCACCTACATAACCCATCTTTGCTTCTTCAGCGGTGAATTTGCCTGCTTCGATCATTTCGTTGAGCTTGAGACCTGCAGCAACACCTGCGAGGAAACGGCCTTCATAAATGGATGCAAAAGCGTTGTGGTAGTTGTCAAGACCTTCTGTGTGAGCCTTTGTACCTGTGGCATGGCAGAATTCAACTTCGGGGAATTCCTTTGCAGCCTGGATCATGAAGTCTTCGTGACCGAAAGAGTTAGCGAAAACGATTTTACAGCCTTCGCCTACAAGGTCTTTTGCTGCTACATAACATTCGTTACCTTCGGGAACATTTACCTTAACGATAACCTGTTCGTCTGTGAGCTTCAAAGCTTCCTGAATTCTGTCTACTGCGTTAAGGAAGTTGAGGTCATAGGTGGAGTTTTCATCGTGGAGACAGATGAAACCGATTTTGAAGTCTGCGGGAACTTCGTAATCAACCTTGAGCTCAACTGCTGCGATAGGAGATTCACTCATGCCGAGCTTTTCGTTGTCTTCGTTGCCGCCGTTACCGCCGCATGCTGCGAGAGCAAAGAGCATAAGAGCTGCAAGAAGAACTGCAAGAATTTTTTTCATTTTTTCTTCCTCCCTTTGGGAAAATTTTTTATTTTTACCGATTACTCGGTAAATTCCGGATTATTCCTGACTGCGGAAGGCGAGGGAGTCATCACTCATCGAGTCTACGATGGCGAGTGATTCCACTCTGATTCCCATGTCACGGATTCTTTTGCCGCCCTGCTGGAAGCCTTTTTCCACGGCGATGGCACAGCCCTTCACCTCTGCACCTGCCTGATTGCACAAGTCGATGAGACCGATGAGGGCGTTACCCTCGGCGAGAAAATCATCCACGATAAGCACTTTATCCTTTTCCGAAAGAAAATCCTTTGAGACGATAACGTCGTAGGTTGTGCCGTGGGTGAAGGAAGCGACCTGTGTTTTATAGACGGCATTTGCTATATTTTTTGTTTTTGTCTTTTTGGCGAAAAGTACGGGACAATCAAAAAACTGCGCAATAATACAGGCTACACCGATACCTGAGGCTTCGATGGTGAGCACCTTATTTATTTCGCAGTCAGAGTATAAGCGTTTTATTTCTTTGCCCATTTCGCAGAGCAAGGATACATCGATTTGGTGGTTGAGGAAAGAATCAACCTTGAGAATATTACCGGGAAATACCTTTCCGTCCTTTGCGATTCTTTCTTCGAGAAGCTTCATTTCCTTTTACCCTCCGTCAAATAAGTCAACACAAGTATTTTAACAAACTATGACAAATTTTGCAATAGTAAGAGGTTAAAAGGTAGAACAAAATAAATGTTTTTTCTTTGGTGAATTTGACTAAAGTATAATGCGGAAAGCGAAGTTCGAAAACGAGCGTGAACAATAATGTAATAAAAAATGCAGCCTGCCTAATCAGATTGACGATTTGACAGACTGTTTTGATTTGTGTAATGAACTGATAACTGTGTTCTGTTATAAATTATTTATCTGTAAGACGGCGGAATATTGGTCCCCTTTTTCATTAAAAACTGTCCCGCGATTTCGCATATCAGATTAATCAGGTTTTTTTTACAAACTCTTTACCGCAGTGGGGACAGTTGATTTTAATCTTTCCTCTGCCCTTTGGGACACGGAGAGTTCTGTGGCATTGGGGACAGGCATAATATTTATGCTCTTTGTCTTTATACTGATTTATTTTCTTTTTTATGAAGGCTATCCACGGCTCCGCAAAATTGAGAAAATTACGGTTTTCCTTAATTCTTGCCTCGTAATTTTTTGAAAGTGCTCTGAACAGGGCGATACCGTAGGGGATGAGACCTATGAGTCTGGTGAAGGGTGTTCTGTAAAAGAAAAGGGAAAGGACAAGAGTGACAACAGCACCGAGTATTATCAGAAAAACATTCAGTGCATCGTTACCGCCGTAGCGTCCGTACATAAACTGTCTGAATTTATTGAGCATAAAAATTACCTCTTTTTGGATTTGTCGTTTAATTATAGAAAAACAAGTTTAAATAACCCTTAATTATCGCAGATTGCTTCAAACTCTTTTACCGTCAGCTCTCTGCATTCGCCCTCTCTGAGATTTTCATCGAGGTCAAGACCTCCCATTTTAACTCTTCTGAGGGCGACAACCCTGTTTCCGAGAGCGGCAAACATTCTTTTTACCTGGTGGTATTTACCCTCATGGATTTTAACCTCAGCCACGGGCGGCTCTTCCGTGAGCATTTTTACCTGTGCTTCGAGACAAAGAGTGCCGTCCTTAAGCTCAATGCCCTCCGTGAATTTTTTTATATCCTCCTGGGTGAGGGAATGTTCGAGAGTGGCGTGATAGGTTTTTATTATATGGTTTTTAGGTGAGAGTATACGGTGGGCGAAATCACCGTCATCGGTGATAAGCACAAATCCTGTGGTATCTCCGTCTAATCTGCCTGCGGGAAAAAGGCCCTGTCTGAAAAGAGAGGGCGGAACAAGATCGATAACTGTTTTGTGAAAAGGGTCGTCGGTGGCCGAAACCACACCCTGAGGCTTATTGAGCATAATATAGATATGCTTTTTGTAGCATATTCCTTCTCCGTTTACGGTGATGGTGTCCCTTTCGGCATCGGCTTTGACGTCGCCGCTTTTTACCTTTTCGCCGTTCAGTGTGACAAGACCCGCTTTTATCAGCTTTTTTACCTCGGAGCGGGAGTATTTGCCTTGGGAGGCTATAATTTTGTCGAGTCTTTCCATATTATTTTATCCTTGTGATTTTCTCGCCTTTGACGAAGAAAACTCTTTTGGCATAAGGGAAAAGGAATTTATCGTTCATGGAGTCGGTATAAAAATCATCGATAACTCCGTCGGGATACGCCTCACGGAAAAAGTCAATCTTTCTTTCACGGAAGCAGCCTCGGATGAATTTACCTGTTTTGAGGTCAAACTCAGTGCCGAGACAGTGCTTTATGCCGAGACGGCGGCATATTTCCTGTGCCATAAAGTTAGGGCAGGCAGTAATAACCAAATCGTCATCCTTTTGTATTTCTTTATAAAAGGGCTTTACTCTGTGCTCATGCTTATCCCAAAATTCTTTTACTACTTCGTCGAAGTCTACATTGTGAGTAGTGAAATATTCTTCGAAAACATGACCGAAAGAATCGATGATATCGTCAAAAAGGATCTTTTCTTTATGATAATTATACAGCGTTTTAAGCACAAAAGGGAGATATTTTACCAAAGCCGGCTCCTTTTTGAGATAAAAGAGAAAAAAGTGCAAAGAAGAGTCGCCTTTGTAAATAGTATCGTCAAAATCGTAAACGTTCATAAGCGTTCCTTTCTTATTCAGGCTTTTGTAAAGACAAATATTCATCCTTTACGATGCCGAGCTTTTTGAAAACAAAATGGAATACCAGTGAGAGCGCAGCGGGAGCGATAAAGTGCATGACGGCTATAATAATTATGTTTTCTGCGGTGCTTCCCATAGCTGATAAAGCGCCGAACTGACCCACAAGCCCGCTGGTACCCATGCCTGCGCCTGAGGAGGTATTGGTCATTCCGAGTATACAGGTAGAAACGGGACCTAAAACCGCACCGGCTAAGGTGGGGGCAAGAATAATTTGTGGATGGCGCATAATGTTGCCGAATTGGAGCATGCTTGTGCCCAATCCCTGTGAAATAAGACCGCCGACGCCGTTTGTTTTAAAGGAGGTTACGGCAAAGCCCACCATCTGTGCCGCACAGCCCACAGCTGCCGCACCCGCCGCAATACCGTCTATTCCCAACATTATACACAGTGCCGCCGAGGAAATGGGAGCCGTCAGAGCAAGTCCCACGAGAACCGACACGCTTATGCCCATTGGGAAGGGATGAAGCTGAGTGGCACTGTTTATTATATCACCCAAACCCGTCATAAAATCTGAAAGATAGGGTCCGACAAAGGTGCTGACGAAACCGCCCATAACGATGGTAACAATGGGGGTGATAACGATGTCGATTTTTGTTTTACCCGCAACCAAAGAGGCAATCTCATTTGCGATAAGGGCGGAAACATAAGCGCCCACGGGACCGCCCAGCTCATAGCCGAAGGCACCGACTGCTATACAGGAAAAGACAACCAGAGGTTTACTTTTAAGTCCGTAAGCGATAGCAGCACCGATGGCACCGCCTACGACGGGAGACGAGGCGGAAAGAACCCCGGAAAAGGAGGCCAAAACATCAAGGTGAGGGATTTTTGCCAACTGACTTATGATAAGTCCCACTATCAGAGAGGAAAAAAGGCCCAACGCCATATAGCTCATGGCATCGACAAAATAACGTTTGAAATATTTTTTTACGAAATTCATTTTACCGTCCCCTTTTTGGATATACTTATTTCAGTATAACTCTTAATAAAAAAATAATCAATAGTTTTATAAAGAAAAGCATAAACCGTTATACTGCCGAAGGGCTGTATAACGGTTTATGTCCGGTTTTATTAAAAATGAAAATTAATAAAGCGAATTTTAATTCCATATGAGCCACAGAAGTATGTAGCCTGTGGTAACTGCGGCGAGAGTGAAGGGTATACCGTATTTCATAAAGGTGGTAGCCTTTACCTCGTGACCTTCTTTGCGCAAAATACCGATACCGGTGATGTTTGCACTGGCACCGATGGGAGTGAGGTTGCCGCCGAGAGTGGCACCGCAAAGAAGACCGTAGTAAAGAAGAGTGGGCTCGATGCCAAGGTCACCGGCGATAACGGGAACGATGGAAAGCATGGTTGCCGTGTAGGGAATATTGTCGATAAAGGCGGAGAGGATAACGCTCATCCACACGATAATGGTATAAACCATAAATGTTGAGCCGGAACCGAGAGAGGCGATGGCTGAGCCGATAACGTCGATAACGCCTGCATTTTTGATGCCGCCGATTACTACGAAAAGACCGGTAAGGAGAACGATGGTGTAATAGTCGATTTCTTTAAAGGCATTTTTGACGATTTCTTTGTTTTTCTTTATGAAAAGCTCACGGATAATGCCCACAAGGAAGAATGCGATACAGATGATACCGTTTGTGATATCGGGCTTCCAAAGCTGACCTTCGGCAGCTGCATCCTTATAGGGGATAAAGGAAACGGCAATAAGAGAAAGAACCGTACCCACGAGAAGGTAGGTGGGGAATTTATCCTCGACGACGGTTCTGCCCTCAAAGGAAATTTTGTCATTATCTTTACGGAACATCCAAACGATTATCAAAGCACTCATTATTGCGCCTGCCTGGACTACCCAAAACATACCCACATGACCGTCGTGAACGAAAAAGTCAGAAAAGTCAAGGTTAGCTGCCTTGGCCAAAAGGATGGAGGTTGTGTCGCCTACGAGAGTAGCAGCACCCTGTAAATTAGAGGAAACAGCGATGCAGATAATGGCGGGAACGGGTGAGATGTTTATCTTTTTGCAGAAGGCCAGTGCCACGGGGGCTATCATAAGTACGGTAGCCACATTATCAACGAAAGCTGAAACGATACCTGCGAAAAGCGAAAGTGCCACTACAACCCATTTCATATTGGGCATTTTTGAAATGAGGATATCGGACATAAGCTGAGGCATTTTTGATTCGATGAAAAGATATACGGTACCCATGGTACCTGCAATCATCATAATGACATTCCAGTCAATTTCCGAAAGAGCGGCACCTAAAGAATAATTATAGGTTCCGGACGAAAGTGCGAAAAAGCCTTCGCCGAAAAGAGAGGGATTCACCGAAGCAATAACGCCGAGTGCAACGAACACCAAAGCGGAGCCGACGGTGACATAGGGTCTGATTTTCTGAAATGCCAACATAAGAATGTATGTAACGGCGAAGATAATCAGAGCGGTGATGGTAATTGGACTCATATTTACATCTCCTTTTAATTAAATATTTTCTGCATGTTTACGTGCAAAAAAATAAATCCACCCGTGGCGGACATCAAAGACCTGCGAAAAAAGCAGGTACACCCCGAATAAATAAAATGCTATTACATTTTATGACAGACTCCACCACTTATCGGGATTGCCGGATAATTATACTATAGATAAAACAAAAATGCAACGGGTTTGATTAAAAAAGATTAAATTCTTACGAAATTCTTAAGAAATAAAAAATATATTGACAAATTGGTCTACATAGTGTAAACTAAAATCAGTCTACAACATGTAAACCAACAGAAGGAGTGATCATATGAACGATTATCAGATGGGTGCTGTGGAGTCACGCTTTGCCGACATTATATGGACAAATGAACCTATTTCCTCGGCAGAGCTGGTAAAAAAAAGCGAAGAAGCACTTAATTGGAAAAAATCTACTACATACACGGTGCTTAAAAGACTTTGCGAAAAAGGTATTTTCCGGAACGAAAAAGGCGTCGTAACCTCTCTTATTTCAAAAGAGGAGTTTTATTCCGTGAAAAGTGAAAAATTTGTCGAAGAAACCTTCGGCGGCTCTCTGCCTGCTTTTCTTGCTGCCTTTACTTCACGAAAAAAGCTGACATCAAAGGAAGTAGAGGAGCTGAAAAGAATGGTTGAAAATTATGAGGAGGAATGATCATGAGCTTTGAAAATATATTAGAAAAAATCTTTGCCTTTGACAGCATTTTTATAAATTTGCTCAATGCGAGTATAAGCGCATGTTGGTTAGTGGGCGGAGTCGTTTTATTCCGCCTCATTTTCAGAAAGGCACCCAAATGGCTGAATGTGGTACTGTGGGCAATTGTCGCTGTGAGACTTCTTTGCCCCGTACCCATCGAAAGCAGCTTTAGTTTGGTACCTACCGCTGAGCCTTTGCCGACGGAGCTTCTGAATATAGACCCACATAAGGGTGTGGAAAGCACCACTGTGGAAATCATAAACAATCCCGTTTATTCCGACTATGTGGATTCTTCTGTACCCGTGGATGTGGAAAGCTTTCAGTGGGATGCGGTTTTGGGCGGTCTCGGTTGGGTTTACGGAGCGGGAGCTATGCTGCTTTATGCCGTTTTCAGTTATCTGTATGTTTATTTAAAGGTAAGACAGAGTATGAAGCTCAGGGATAATATTTACCTTTGTGACAGGATAAACACTCCGTTTATTTTCGGTATAATCCGACCGAAAATTTTTCTGCCCTCGGCCATGGACGGAGACGATATGACCTATGTTCTCGCCCACGAAAATGCACATCTGAAAAGAAGGGATCACCTTTGGAAGCCTTTGGGTTTTCTCATTCTTACGGTTTATTGGTTCAATCCCGTTATCTGGCTTTCTTATGTTCTTCTTTGCAGGGATATAGAGCTTGCCTGTGATGAAAAGGTAATAAAGGAAATGGGTGCTGACATCAAAAAGCCCTATTCAATGGCTCTGATTAATTGCTCCGTTCCGAAAAGGATGATAACGGCCTGTCCCGTTGCTTTTGGTGAAACCGGGGTCAAAAAAAGAATCAAGGCAGTCCTCAGCTACAAAAAGCCTGCACTGTGGCTGATTATTGTTGCGGTGATTACAGGTATTGTTCTTGCCGTGTGCTTGGCTACAAGTCCAAAGGCAGAGAGCAACGATCCTGAAAATAAATATATGATTCTCACTGAAAAGGGAACCGAAATGTTCCGCTTCGATGAGGTTATAGAATATTCCGAATATTTCACCGTTCATAAGGGTAAAAACTCTTATTTTAAAGCTACTCCCGGAAACGGCAGAAGCACGGTACTGAACTTCCTTTCCTCTCTTGCTTTGGAAAGACTGCCCGAAATGAGTGCGGAAGGGCTTACACAAAGCGGTAAAATCGAGGTGGCAAACTCCGACGGAAACATTGATGTGGTTTTCTGTGACGGATTTTCAAAGATGTTCATACTCAGCACAGAGGGAAGCACCCTTACGGAAAGTACCCTTTATGCGGTCAATGCGGAAAAGGCAAAAGCCTTTTTTGAGGAAGAAAAATACATAAAGCAGGGTAATATATGGGAGTGCAACTTGGCAAGCAGTGCCATGGGTCACGGATGGATAAACTTTTATGTGGATGAGCTTTGCGAGCTTACGGAAGAACCTGTTGCAGAGGGCGGAAGACTGTCACCTTATACCTCTGATGAACACGGTGACGGATATATGTGGACACCTGAAATTACAGATGCGGGTGTCGGTGAAAATGCTGTCGTAAAATTCAAGGGTGTTATGTACGGCGAAGAAGTAGCCTTTACTGTTGAAATTGCCAAGGTAGGACAAAACGATAATTTGTCTACCTATTATCTTGTCTCCGCTGAGGATACGGTTATCGGCAGTTGGGGAAATAATTATGAATACCATCTTTCAAAGCCGACTTCTGTGGGTGAGGAAAACGAATGGTACTGCAATCCGAATTTAAGCCATACGGCTTACGGCTCCATAAGCTTTTCGCTTCCCACGGAATATAAGCTTGTTTCTGCTGACTGCTCAAAGGGTAAGGCAGAAATTGAGGGTAAATATTATCATGAGCCCGACGGTGAAAAGCACATCCGTTGGTCACCTGACTTTTCCTCTTATTTAACAGATGAAAGCTATGAGATAACCGTAAACGCTCTCAGAAAAGGTCAGGAGGTTTCCTTTAACGTAAAGGTAATCGGTCAGGAAAAGAAAGACGAAATGAGAGGCAGAAAGTTTAAAATAGAGCCTGTAAACTGTATAGCGGTAAATAAAGGTTGGGCATACTATGAGCTTCACGAGGCAGAAAAGACAGACCCCACCGACCTTGACAAAGCCGTATCAAAGGCGATTTTGGAGCAGAATGTTTCCGGAAGATGGCTCGGTGAATGTCCCGCCGAGGGTCATGTGATTTTCGGTACAAAGGAAAAAGGCGGCATAGTTTCAGTTTATATGATAGAAAGGTATTCCGTTTACGGCTTTGAGGACGGATGGTTTATCGAACAAAGCGGTCACAGCGTACCTGCAGTTATGAGATTTGAAGAAAAGGACGGAGAGTACATATACCTTGATACGGAATACGCCAGGGACGGCTCCGAATATACAAAATCCATCAAGCGTATGTTCCCGAAAATTTATGAGAGCAGAGCCATACATCCTACCGAAAAGGACAATGAACAAATGAATGCGCAGCTTCGCTCTTACGCAAAGGCATACCTTGACTCCATCGGCAGAACAGAGCCTATAGGCACATATTCGGATCTTAATACGGTTCTGCTTACGGATGTGGGCGTTTCCGTCGATGTTTCAAATAAGCTTCTCGGTCTCAGGGTGAATTATGACACCGGAAAAATCGGCTATTTTGAAACGGTAGAAGATGATGTGAGATACATATACCGCACCTCTTATTTTCCTGAAAACAATCTGATAGCCTATACCAAAGAGGTTTACGGTACAGGGGAAATAAAAGAAAAAATAGAGGTTGATTCACGTACGGGTAATGTAATATCGGCTTTTAATTCGCCGCAGTACAGTGATAGCTTTACGGCAGAGGTTATTATGGTTGATGTACCCGGTAATTCTTTGGGTGTAAAGCCTATTGATGAAGAAATATTAAAAGAATACGGTGATAATATAATTATCAGTCCCGTAAGCATCGATTTCAGAAATATACATGTGGGTGCGAAAATCCGTGTGTTTTACAGCTTCAGCT
This sequence comes from Clostridia bacterium, assembly GCA_017397845.1. Lineage (GTDB taxonomy): Bacteria > Bacillota > Clostridia > Oscillospirales > Acutalibacteraceae > UBA6857. The sequence goes on along the minus strand of JAFQHU010000025.1, from coordinate 64,135 downwards.
CTTTGAGGATAAATGATTCTCCGTCCCCGACCTCTACCGCTTTGATAAGTGAGCTGTATGCTGTTGAAATTCTTGACGGCAGCGGCGACAACCCTGCACAGGTGCTTACGGATGCGCATACCTTTGATGCAGAGGTTCTGGATGTGAGTAAAAACGGTGACTGGCTTCTTGTAACCCCCTTGGACGGTACGGCTGAAAGAAACTCTTCAGATAAAATTCATGTTTCTACCGTCGGTACAGATTTAGAGGGCAGAACGGATATAAAGAAGGGCACCAAGGTGCGCATAATCTATGACGGAGTGATAATGGAAAGCTACCCTGCACAGCTTAATGATGTCTTCGCCATTTATCTTCATTCAGAACTTCCTGACAATATTAATAAAGTGCCGACCACACGAGGCTACTATATCACGGGCGAAACAGACACGGGCGAAAAGGATGTTCTTCCCACGGATTTCGACATTAAGTTTTCTTTCGGCTCAGAGAATTTAGGAAGCTACTACGACACCTATAAGGATGTAATAGGTAAAGAATATCAGATAAACGGAGATATTACCGCCAATTTCTGCCGCATGGAAAGTGATGAAGCAGGCCGTTTCTGTGAATTTGTTGAGTTTATGAACGGGATATACGCTGCACATGTATAAATCCGTTTATTGACAAAAGATTTTGCAGGTGGTATTATCGGAACTGACATTGAATGTCAGCTTAGTGACAGGAAAGGATGATTTGCTTTGAAAAGAAAGACAGGAATTGTTCTGATTGTTTGTGCTTTTTTTCTCTTCGCTTCAGCTGTGCTTCATACTATCCGTGTAAATACCAAAGATTTCAATGACAGACTGAAAAACTATGACACAGAGGTTTTTGTGCCCGAAGGCAGAGCTGACAGATATAAAGAGCTTGCCGTCTCATTATTTCAGGATTGGGAAATATATGAATACAGGTTGGAAAGCGAAGAAATTTCAGAAATTGAAAAAGAATTGGATAACGGCTTTTGGGTGAAAATTGACGGTGAGGATAAACAATATTTCGTTCGTGACTTTTTTTACGCTTCACATCTCGGCGGCAGAGTATGGAACAAAGATTTCGACCTTTCAGACGAGGTATATGTATCTTCTTATACCGGTTATCAAAGACCTTTTCATTACAGCGAAACGTCCGTTTTTGATAACGGAGAAGTATTTGTATATGATAAAGGAAATTCGGTTTATTACGGATTAAAAACTTATTTCGGACGGTAATAAATATGAAGGCTTTAATCGCAATTGACTCCTTCAAGGGCAGTCTTACCTCCCTTGAGGCGGGTATGGCTGCTGAAAAGGGAATAAAAAAAGTGTATCCGGATGCAGAGTGTGAGGTGCTTTCCGTGGCTGACGGCGGCGAGGGTACAGTGGCAGCACTTACATCAGCACTTGAGGGTAAGGCTGTTACGGCTGAGGTGTCTGATCCTTTGGGCAGAAAAATCACCTGTAGCTACACAATTACCCCTGATGGAACAGCACTGATGGAAATGTCAGCGGCGGCAGGGATAACGCTACTTAAAAAGGAAGAGCTGAATCCTATGAATACCACCACCTACGGAGTGGGTGAAATGATACGGAATGCCATCGGCAGAGGCTGTCGCAATTTTATAATAGGTATAGGCGGAAGTGCCACTAATGATGGCGGTGCAGGCATGCTTCAGGCTCTTGGCTTCAGCCTTCTCGATAAAGACGGTAAGGAAATAGCTTTTGGTGCAAAGGGACTTTCATGTCTTGACCGCATAAGTGATGAAAAGGTTATGAAGGAGCTTTCAGAATGCAGCTTCAGTATAGCCTGCGATGTGACGAATCCTCTTTGCGGTGAAAAGGGCTGCAGCGCCGTGTTCGGACCTCAGAAGGGTGCAACGGCTGACACGGTACGCAAAATGGACAGATATCTTTTTGATTTCGCAGAAAAAACGAGAAAAATCAGAACTGATGCGGATAAGGCTTATCCCGGCTCAGGTGCAGCGGGAGGTTTGGGCTTTGCTTTTAAATATTATCTTGATGCTAAGCTTTTAAGGGGTATTGACCTGATACTCCGGGAAATACATATCGAAGAGAAAATCAGAGAGGCAGACATTGTCATTACCGGTGAGGGCAGAATTGACAGTCAGACAGTTATGGGCAAAGCTCCCGGCGGTGTGGCGGAAAAGGCAAAAAAATACGGCAAACCCGTTCTTGCTTTTTCGGGTGCCGTGACTGAGGATGCCGTTTACTGTAACGAAAAGGGGATAGATGCCTTCTTCCCTGTTATACGTGGTGTTACCACCCTCGAAAAGGCTATGGACAGAGATACGGCTTTTTCAAATATGGCTGACTGTGTCGAGCAGGCGTTCAGATTGATAAAAGTTTTCAGAGACAATTGAATAAAAGAAACGGGGCAGTTCGGTGTGAGCTGCTCCGTACATTTTTTATTATTTGTTTTTCTTTCTGAATATTACGAACTTACTTGCGAAATAGTTAAGTATAACCACGGTAACTGCAAGAATGAGCTTTGCGATAAGCTGGCCGTTGATTTCAAAGCTGAAAAGTGAGAGGGAAAACTCACCGAATTTCAAAAGGTCAACGAAAAGCCACATTCCGCCTTCTTCCACACCGAAGCTGAAAATCCGGGCACTGAAAAATGCAGAGATTTCTTTAATAAGTACTTTGGGTGCGAAGCTTTTTGATTCGAAAACGAAAAGCTTGTTTGTTATATAAGCGAAAACCACGGATACAAACCATGCTATTGCGTTGCTTATATAATATAAATCTTCGCCTAAAATTTTACCGAAAAGCCAAAAGGTTACGAAATTTACCGCCGTTGTCAGTGCACCGAAAAGCACATAAATAATAAGCTCTTTATATTTCGAAAATAATTCAGTCAGTTTTTTCATAGCTTAAATATTCCTTTAAAATATATACGGGTCTATCCTTGCCTTGTACATACATTTTTGACAGATATTCGCCAATAATTCCGAGGCAGATAAGAAGGATGCCGCCTACGAAGAAAAGGGAAGAAATTATCAGCAGGGTGCTTACCGCAAGAGCAGAGGAAAGGAAGACGGAACCAATAAAACCGCATACAGATAAAAGTGCAAAGAGAATACCTATAAGCATTGAGATTTTCAAAGGCATTGTTGAAAAAGCAAAGATACCCTCAAGGGCATACTTTATAAGCTTTTTTACGCCCCATTTGCTTTCTCCGCTTTCTCTTTCGGCAACCACATAAGGAATGTATTCTGTGCGGAAGCCCACATAGCTGAACATACCCTTTGAAAAGCGGTGGTATTCGGTCATCTGTAAAAGGGCGTCAACCACACTTCTTTTCATAAGTCTGAAATCTGAGGCGCCGTTTACGAATTCAACATCGGATACTTTATTTATGATTTTGTAAAATACTGATTTGACAGCGGAAATAGCCTTGCCTTCTTTTCTCTTTTCCTGATAGGCGGTAACGCAGTCGATATCGTCATCGCTGTTCATAACCTCCAACATTTCAAGTACAACCTCAGGTCTTTGCTGTAAGTCGGCATCAATAAGGCAGACAACATCGCCTTTTACCTTTGAAAGCCCTGCATAAATTGCTGCCTCTTTACCGAAATTACGGCTGAAGGAAAGCACCTGTATATTGTTCCGGCTGTTTTTATTGTAATAAAGCTCCTTTAGCTTTTTCCGTGTGTCATCTTTACTTCCGTCGTTGACAAAGACAAATTCATAATCTTCAACCTTGCCCTCGAACACCTCGGTTACAAGGTCAAAGAACTTTTCGACATTTCCCTCTTCGTTATAGCAGGGTATTACTAATGATAATTTCATTTTATCATCTCCTTGAGAGAATGATTTGATTAAACGGATACCGACTGCACAATGCAGCAGCCGGTATCGATTTATTATTTCACACTTTCTGCTTTGACAATATCACCCTTAACCGGCTTTTTGTCGCTATCGGTTACGGTATATGTGATTTTTATATTCTGTCCCTTATTCATAATAACTACGCCGGGCTCATCGGAGGCACTTATTGTATAATAAATGCCGTTTTCATCAAGCTCGATATAGTAAACGCTTTCGCCGCCCATAACTGCTGTTCTGATGTCGGTTACAGAACCCTTTACGGTAACATTTTTCTTTTCGGGAGCAGCTGCGTCGCCTTGCTGGTTTTCTGTGTCTGTGGCATCGATAATTCCTTCGATATCTACATCGATCTTAATATTATTGTGCTCAAGCTTATCGACATATTCTTCCATACATTCTGCAATAGTCACACCCGTAACGGCAACCTGATAGTTCTGCACGTTAACCATTGCATAACGCTTAACGAGGCTGTCGGCATCCTTAAGAGACATAAAGTAAGTGGGCTGACCGCTGATATTGAGAAGAATGGGGAAGGTAGCGTTATAGGAGTAGTCCTGAACGTCACCCTGTGCAGAGGACATGGCGGAATATTCCTTAGCACCCGATACGGCATAGAAGGAAGCATCCTTTGTTCTCATGTTTACGAGAACAAAGCCGATGATAGCTTGGTCGTGACCGGCAGAGGTGACACCGGTATACATATAAACGTCATCATTCTGGGCGAGATAATTGGAGCCCTCTGTGGCTACTCTTACGCCGTCCTGACCGAGAACGGAATTGATGAAGCCTTTCTGATACTGACCGTAGTAATTGAACTGTTCAACTAAAAGTGCATCGGAGTAAATACCGTCAATCCACTGAAGCTCTTTACTGTCTCTTACCTCGGCTACGGTGTATTCGGTCATTTCACCCGTAACTGCATTTACGATAACTACACCCTTTACATCTGTACCGCCGAAAAGACCGATAGTTTTGTCAAGTACGGGGCAGAGCCAATAGGGGTCGCCCTTTTCGTCAATTTCAAAACGTGGAGTATCAAAAATGTAAGTGGGATATGCAAAGCGGACATGTCTCATAAGATATTTGGAGAAATGCTCTGTTGTGGCATATCTGATGTACTGACCTTCGGGAAGAAGAACAAGCTCACTTTTCTGAGTAACCATGTTTACTATAACATAGCCGGGAAGACCTTCTTTGGTGTTTTTGAGCCATTTGAAAACATCACCGTAGGAAAGAGTGGTTAATTTAACGGGAGAGTTCTTATAGTTAATCTGTGTAAATGCTGTGGAAATTTCGAACTGTGAAACCTTGTCGATTTTTGAAAGGTCACCGAGAGTTCTGTTGGCAAGAACGCTTGCTGCCGCTGTGTCGAGGACGGGAACCGAGGAAAAGTCCGCTTCCTGAATTTCTTCGGCAAAGTTGGTGTTTTCGTTTACATCGATAATCTGACTGTAGGTTTTTGCTCTTAAAAATACAGAGGAAACCGCCATGCCGATGGCTACCACAGCCACGAGAATACCGATAAAAATACCGGGAATGATAGATTTTCTTTTAACGTATTCGGTGTATTCGGGCTTCATCATAGCGCCTGAGGTGATGTTGAGCAATGCTACAAAGATAGCAGCAACAACGCCGAAATACATATAAGTATCTGTGCTTTTGAAATTCATGGGAGGAAGCATAAAATAATACGCAATTACTGCACCGATAACAGTTCCGACGATGCTGATGATTAATTTTAATCCGGCTTTTTTGGGAACAAGATAAGCGGCCTTACCGCTGCCCTTGCTTTCACCCTTGCCGCCTGTGAAGTCAACCTTTATAGGGTCCATTGAGAGCAACTCCTTTTCTTAACATTGATATAAATTATTAACTTATCCCTGACAGGATAAACTATATTATTTAATTATACATAAAAGATGGATAAAAAGCAATAGCAAAAAAGTAATAATTAATCTGTGTTTGCGGAACCGCTCATATAAAAGACCTTCATATCGTCGAGTCTCAAAATCACGGGATCTATACCTGCGGCCGCGCCTGCATCAATATTTATCCATGTATCCGTAAACAGCGGCTTTCCTCTGTACTGTTCTCCGTAGCAGAAGGTGGGTGTATGACCGAAAACGGTTGTGATGTTTTCGAAATACTTTCTGTTGAGTGACGGCCTTGACCAAAGTAAGTCAGTGGGAGTGTATTCCCGCAGCTTTTTATCCTCTCTGAAGGAGCCGAGACCGCTGTGGGTGAGAATGAAATCCTTTTCGCCGATGCTTACAATCTCATACAGGGGAGTTTCACGCAAAAAATCAAAAATGTCGCAGACAGTATCTTTGTCCTCTTTTGCCAAAGCATTTACTGTGGCCTGACCGCCTGAGGAAAGCCAGGTAGTATAAATACTCACTTTCTTTTCATCAAAGTCATTTATTGATTCCTCGGTGATTTCATTACACAAAAAATCGCATGAAAGCATCATAGCCTCATGGTTTCCCATAATGAAAAAAACATTACTTTGAAGCATAAGCCATTTAAGATATTTTATACCGTCTTTTCCTCGGTCGATAACATCGCCCAGTATGTACAGATAATCTTTGTCGCTGAAGCCTGTGTCTTTCAGAAAATCGAGAAATTTTTCGAAGCAGTAGCCGTGAAGGTCCGAGGTTACATAAATCATAATATCACTCCGATCGAATTTTATATTTTTTCATACAGTCTGCTCACAGTCTTATGCGGTATTGCTCTTTCCAAATGAGCCGGGTTATTATTCCGAAAATAATTTCCTCTATACTGAGCAGAACGCTTAAGGCGAGAATAAACCATAAAATTTGCTGAAACCGTGAATAAGAGTCCATAAAATCTAAACTGAAATACAGAGCGAGAACAAAATTAACGGGAGCGCTTGCCGGAACGAAGCCTACGAATATCCACAGACTTTCTCTTTTGCGGCATAAGGGCAAAGTTGCTACGATGACAAAAAGAGAAATAATGCACGGAATTATCAGCCACAGTCTTTCGGTTATAACACAGGCAACGGAAAAAATCGGGGGAATAAGAAATAAAAGTGCACCGCAGTTCTTTTTTCTTATGTAAGCCATCTTATCACCTCTGATATGTTAATAATTATCAGTACAGGCAAAGCCAACTGAAAAAATCTTATGACGAAGCACAGAAAAACCGTCGCCCTTCCTGTCATACCGTAGTTTTTAATGAGAAGCTTTCTCATCAGGTGCGAGCCTGTAATATTAGCTGCTTTGCCTGCCACATCCTCGACTCCCAAAAGCTCGCTCATTATCGCCGTTCCGTCAAAGCCTCTGACAAAAACAAGGTTCAGCAGACCGATAAAAAGGTTTGTTATTACAAAGCCTAAAACAAAATTGCTGAGTGCATCCGTAAATCCGCAAAAAAACAGACCGATGCCTGAAAGAAGAAAATTCATTTCTATACCCGCTGCGCTTATCTGTATGCGCTGTAATCTGTTTTTTATGCTGCCCGTAGCCATAATTACGTATGCTCCGGGTATCACGGAAAACATTGTCATGACTCCCACCTCATATACTTTTCCCTTATAGGCGAGGCAGGCGAACATATGACCCATTTCATGAAGAAACAAACCTGCTGCCACTCCGAATATATTTCCGGCAATAAAGGCACCGAACCGGAAATCACTCAGCAATATGGTACGTGAAAAGAAAAATCCTCCCAACAATAATACGGGCAACCAGGTAAAGCACAGGAGTTTATTTATTATGTATGAGGTCACACGCAAATCGACAGTGTTTTCGGGCTCCCATAATGTCAGCAGACAGTTGAAAAGAGATTTTTCGGCAAAACGCTTTTCTCTGAGTATACCGTGATAATACATCCGCTCTATAAGATCCTCTCTCATATCTGCGGAAAGAACGGAGTCTATCTCAAAGGGATCCGTTTTTCCGTCCATAAGTCTGAGAAATCTGATTTCTTCCCTGCTGACAAATTTGGGCTTGTTGGTTGTGGTATTAATTACCATCAAATCTCCGAATGTGTTTTTTTTGAAAACAGCCCATCGGGCAAGATAAAGCTTTTTCATTTTTTCTCTTTTCATGGTTTCCTCCTTTTTTGAAAACTTTAGTTTTATTTTTTTTATACATGCCGAAAAGCATAAAGCGGACGCATTTCTGTCAGCCGGTAATGCTGAAATATTTTATGCGACCGCTTTTTTATTTAACATTTTTTCTTTTCAGGCAGCTGAGCGACAATTATTGCGGCAAACATCAGCACACATCCCATACCCTCACGGAAAGTCGGCACCTGATGGAGAATAATCATAGCTGTCAGTACGCCGAAAACCGATTCGAGACTCATAATCATCGTGGCGATGGTAGGCTCTGTTTTTTGCTGTCCCAATATCTGCAGAGTGTAAGCAACACCGCTGGACATGATGCCCGAATAGGCTATGGAGGGTACGGCACGAAGGATATTTTCCGCACTGACATCCTCGAAAAGCAGCATCGGCACCGCTGAAACGGCTCCCGCCACAAGGAATTGAACCATGGAGAGCATAACACCGTTCACCTTTGGTGAAACACGGTCTATGACGAGAATATGCACGGTATAACATACAGCACAGGCCAGAACATAAAAGTCGGAGGGCTGTATTTTTCCGCCTTCTTTTACACACAGAAGATAAAGAGCGAGGATGGACACTGCTACACAGGGCCATATAAGAGCTCTGATTTTTTTGCCGAGAAAGAGTGAAAAAACGGGGACGAGAAGAATATAAAGTGCGGTTATGAACGCTGCTTTTCCCGGCTCGGTGCCGCCGTCTATGCCTAACTGCTGTAAATTTGAGGCGAAAAAGAGAACTATGCCGCATGCGGCACCGCCTTTGATAAGATACTTTTTTTCGTCAGCGGTCATTTTTTCGCCGTTTCCCTTTTTTCTCTTTACGGCTCCCGTTATTCCTATAACAGGTAAAAGTGTGACGGCGCCTAAAAGACTTCGCATTGAAATAAACGTGAAGGGACCCACAAATTCCGCTCCCGTGGTCTGTGCCACAAATGAGCTGCCCCATATAACGGCACACAGCATCAGCAGAAATGAGCCGTAAAGATTTTCTTTTCTTTGCTTTTCCATAAATTTATACCTCAGCCCAAAGCAGGAATGAACTGTCCCAAATAATCAAAAACGAAACACATAAAGGGTACGAGTATAAGAGCAGGGAAATAATTTGCAACCTTTATTTTTGCTATTCCCGACAAATTCAGACCCAATGCCATAATCATAAGAGAACCCACGCAGGTAATTTCTCCTATGGCAAAGGCATCAAGAAAAGGTTCAAGCACTCCCGCCAAAAGAACTATACCGCCCTGAAAAACGAAAACGAAAGTGGCAGCGAAAATAACACCGACACCTAATGATGCAGAGAGCATCATCGAAGAAAAAAGATCGAGTATGCTTTTGGTGATAAGGGTAGTGTTGTCTCCTTTGAGTCCCGCATCCAGTGAGCCTAAAATGGTCATGGCACCGATACAGAAAACGAGACTTGCCGTGACAAAGCCCTCTGCAAGCGAATTTTTTTCGCCGTTTTTATTTTTTATTTTGCCGGAAAGCCAATCGCCGACACCGTTCAGTTTTCCGTCAATATCCAAAGCAGTGCCGATTAATGCACCGATAACCATTGAGATAATGGTCACAAGGACATTTTCGCCCTTCAGCATACCCTGAATACCTATCAGAATTACACACAGACCGATTCCGGTCATAACTGCATCGCTGTATTTTTTGCTTATGCTTTTTTTGAAAAGCAAACCTAAGGAGCTGCCGACGATTACCGTACAAACGTTTATGAGCACACCTATCATGGGAGTCACTTCTTTCTTTATTTGTAAATGCCTGTCCATTTTAGCATAAAAGACATTTGTTGACAATATTTTTAATTTAAAAATTAACATAGTTTTTATTGCAATTGAGTTCATATTATTGTATAATTCTTACAACCGAATTACGAAGGAGAGATTGTATGAAGACATTTTTTCTTTTTTCTAAAGAGGAATCGGATACCAAAGTAGCCAACAGCCGTCTGCTTTCCTATGCGGCAGGCCTTACAGGTCAGAATATGACCTACAGCTTTGTTTCGAGCCGACTTTTCGTGTATCTGAACACCATCCTTAAAATACCGTCGGAAAAAACAGGTATCATCACAGGCGTCAGCACCTTATGGGATGCTATTAATGACCCGCTTGTAGGTGCCTTTCTTGACCGCAGAAAGCATAAGCCCGGTCAGAAGCTCCGCCCGTTTTTGCTGTGGACCCCTGCCATTATCGGTGCTCTTGTGGTGTTGATGTTCATTGACTTCGGATTTTCTCAAAGTCAGACCATCGCGTTTGTGCTCGCTCTTTACATACTTTTTGATGTCTTTTATTCTTTACAGGACATCGCCATATGGGGCATAAGTGCCATGTCCAGCCCGGATGCTGCCGAACGAAGGAGAGTAATTCAGTGGATAAGCATTGCTGCCGGTTTTGGCGGAACCATAGCCAGTTTGTTCCCCACCATGAAGGATATCTTTGTAAAGCAGGAGATAATGTCCGAAAAGAACACCTATCTGTTGGGTGCCGTTATTTTCGGCTTTATCGGTATGCTTATTGCTATGCTTGCTTACAGAATGAAGGAAAAGGTTGATCCTGCCGAGGAGGAAAAAAAGGACAGCCTTATAAAGGACATCCTCGATTTAAGACATAATAAAACAATGATCATAGTCTGTCTTGCCCGAATAGTGCAGAGTATTTCTTTGGCACTTCCGTGGGAATATTTCTTCGAAACCCAGGGCGTTTCCTATAAGTTCGGAGGTACCGAGATTTCGGGAGGCACAGCTCAGGTGGTTTACGGCTTTGTTATGGGTATACCCGGAGCTTTTGCTATGTTCTTTGCCGTTAAGCTTATCAACAGACTCGGCGGAAACAAAAGACTTTTGGTTTTCTCCGAGGGAATAACGGTGGTTGCCCGTATTCTTGCTTTCTTTGTGGGCGCCAATGACCGTTTCCTTAATATCGGCTCTCTTGCCGTAGTAATGGTTCTTTTGGGTACAGCACAAATTTTCACCAATATGAAGGATATTGCTCACCGCTCCCTTCTTACAAACTCTATTGACGAGGTTGAGCTTGAAACGGGTAAGAGAACTGAGGGTATAGTATTTTCTATGCAAAATTTCGTTTCTAAGCTTACAGGTGCCATACCGAAATTTATCCAGGGCTACTTCCTTAAATTCCTTGGCTTTGACCCGAATGTGAAGGTTGCCTCAAATCAGACGGTTATCAATGCTCAGACAGCTCCCCGTTTCCTCAAATACCGTTGGCATTCCTTTATACTCGGTCCTGCTATCGGTTCACTTCTTTATCTTATTGTTATATGCTTCCTCGACAATGACGACGCAGCGCATATGGCAGAGGTGGAAAGCCGTCTCAGAGAAAAAAGAAAGGCAGCGGCTGCAGAAGATATAACAGCGGAGGCATGATATGAAAATACTGTGTGTTATTGATATGCAAAATGATTTTATCGACGGTGCACTCGGCACAAAGGAAGCAGAGGCAATCGTCGATAAGGTAAAAGAAAAAATTGCTCTTTACCGTAAAAACGGCGACAGGATAATTTTTACCAGAGACACCCACGGAGAGGACTATCTTTCCACTGCCGAGGGTAAAAAGCTTCCCGTGCCCCACTGTATAAAAGGTAGTGAGGGTTGGCAGATCTCATCTGAGCTTGACACGAAGGACTGTGAGATTATAGATAAGCCCACCTTCGGCTCCTATGAGTTGGCGGAAAGAGTGGCAGAAGCTGAAAATCTTGAAGAGGTTGAGCTTGTCGGTCTGTGCACGGATATATGTGTTATTTCAAATGCCATGCTCATAAAGGCCAAAGTTTATGAAACACCGGTCACCGTGGACGGCACTGCCTCAGCGGGAGTCACCCCTGCCAGCCACCGTAATGCTTTGGAAAGCATGAAAATGTGTCAGATCAATGTTATTGATTGACAAGTATTAAAAATATGTGATATTATGATTACGGAAAAATTGATTTTTTAAGAAAGGAGTAAAATATTATGATGACTATCAGAGAAGTTATTGAATTGCTTACAATGATTTTCACTGAGCTTTTCGCTTTTCTTGCACCTCTTTTTGAAAAGAAGGAGGATACAGAAGGCGGCGAATCCGCAGAAGTATAATTTCAGTTAAAAGTGAAGGGTCTGTTGTGCTAAGATGAGCAGCAGACCCTTCTTTTTTTGCGTTACCCTGCTCTAAAAATCAACAAACTGTTAACTATATTTCATAAATAACAAGATTTGATTATCTTTTGAATATTTATTTGACATTACAAAAATAAAGTGATAAAATCATTTAAAGAAATTAATAATTTTTTATTTTTGCTAAAAGAAGAAGGTTATAGTATGAGTGACGAAAGAAAAAAGGTTTTACTTATTGTAAACCCCTGTGCGGGCAGAACAAAATCCAGAGCAGGTACATTTGAGATTGTAGATAAGTTTTCAAAGAATGATTATGAATTTACCGTGCGCACCACCACCTGTCAGGGTGATGCCGCAAACATCGTAAAAAGAGAGCTGGACGAGCATGATATGGTAGTATGCTGCGGCGGTGACGGCACTCTTAACGAAACGGTAAACGGTGTCATGGATATGCCGCGCCGTGTTCCTATCGGATACATTCCCTCAGGCTCCACAAACGACCTTGCCACTACTTTGGGTATTCCGAAGGATATAAAGGATGCGACAGATCTTATCATGAGCGGTCAGCTTAACGATTATGACGTAGGCCTTTTTAATAACAGATACTTTACCTATGTGGCATCCTTCGGTGCATTTACGCGCTCCTCTTATGCCACAAGTCAGAAGATGAAAAATAAGTTCGGATATCTGGCTTATCTTCCTACGGCAATTCCTGATGCATTCAATATCAAAAGCTATAGGATGAGAGTTGAATATGACGGCGGCGTTATAGAGGATTCTTTCGTTTTCGGCGCCATTTCAAACTCCACATCTGTAGGCGGATTTATCGATTTTGATACGGATGAAATCAAGCTTAATGACGGTGTGTTTGAGCTGCTTTTGTGCAGAAACATCAATTTCGCTTCAGTAATACCTTCTCTTTTAAAGGTTAAAAAGCGTAAATTTGACGGTGAGCCTCTCATTTTCCTTCATACCAAAAAGCTGAAGGTTACCAGCCTTGACGGTGAAGTTGACTGGACGTTGGACGGTGAATACGGCGGAAGACACAAAAACGTTATGGTACATGTTCTTAACGGTGCGGTACATATTTGTTCGGGCGAAAATCCTCTTTTTGAAAAACATGAAATTCCTGAATTCACACCTGCTCTTTCCCATTCGGAGGATAAGGAAGAGGCAAAGGAAAAAAAGTTTTTCAAAAAGCGCAAAGCATCAAAAATCGGTGAAGCAATCGAAGATGCTTTGGAGGAGATAACGGAGGAAGTGGCTGAGGAAATCGAAGAAATCAAAGATGAAACCAAGGTCTGATTAAAATTATTAATTAAAAATTCTTCCATAACAGATATTTAAACAAAAAGCCATTGATTATGCACATAATATAGTGTATAATGTTTTTTGTGATAGACAAATGGTATATTTTTGTAAACTATTTTTTAATAAATTGTTGACAATTAAAAAATTATAGAGTATACTGTATTTGTAAACAGATTAAAGTGAGGAGGAACGACTTTGGATTTCATGGATTATATAAAAGCTCTTATAAATTTTATAATGAAGTTGGTTGCACTCTTCAAAAATGAGGATAATACTGAAGAGGAAACAGAATAATCTGAAAATTAAATCAGGCTGTTACGCGAAACGTAACAGCCTTTTGATTTTTTAAACAGCAGTGCTCGGCACCCGATGTGATTTCTGATTGTTCATCGGGGCAGTTTTTTGCTTTTAGAAATTTTCTGTGATATTCATTTTACCGATGAGGTTTTTCAGCTTTTTTTCTATTTTTTCCATGCGCATGTCCTTTAAAATCTCAGTGCGGTAATTCATAAAAGCATCCTCGTCGTCGGTGGCAATGGTCTGCCTTTCTATCACATAAACAGAATCACCGGATTTTATGACTCCGGCTTTACCGTGGTTTATATTACTCACATCGGCAAAAAAACCGTCGTCGTACATGGGATCCTTATTTTTGGTTAAAAGCACGGAGAGGGGAGAGGTGACAATTATTCCCAAAGAATCATTGTATTGTATATTCAGCTCGTCTATGGTTGCTGTGCCTTCGTTAATTTGTTTTGCCATGGAGGCAAAAAGCTTTTCTGTTTCTTTGATTTCTTTTTCGGTAAGAGGAACTGTTTCTCCCTTATCATTCGTTCTCGTAAGGTTGCCTTCGATGGCTTTAAATCCCACATACATATCCACGAATCTTTCTTTGAGGTCGATTTCCTTTACCGGATCTTTGCCTGCGGAGCCGTAAAAATGCTCCAAGAGCTGCAGTTTGCGGCTTTCGTGGGTTTGCATACGGGTGATGTCCTGCTTGGTTACACCTATACTACTATAATATTCGGAAAAAATACCCCAAATATTTTCCGTGTTCTCTGCTGCGAGACGCTTGTATTCGCTGCCGAGAGTGATTTTTTCGTCCTCCATGAGCTTTATTGCTGCCAAATATTCACGGCAGTACTGACGGGCGGTTTCATCGGCATTTTCGCTTTTTTCTGCGTAAGCAACGGATTTATAATAGTTATACAGACCGTTGGTTACTATATGCTCTCCGAAAGTGAGGAGATACTTTTCTTTACCGCATGAGACGAAAGAAAAGAGTATCAGCGCTGCCCCGAAAAGGGCGATAAGCTTTTTCATTGTGTGTCAGCCATCCTTTTATCATTGATATAAAGTTTATCTTTTGGTTATTATACACTATTTTTGCTTTCTTGTCTACAAAAGATTTTAAGTTAAAGCTATTGACAAGGCTCTCTTTTACTGATATAATGCTTAATTGTCGTGGTATGCGAAAGCATATTATGACATTCCTTGCTCCGGACGAGAGCCGGGGCCAGAGACCATAAGGAGGTAAAAAGACATGAACAAATATGAGACTATGTTCGTATTTTCTACTGCAAAGGGTGAAGAAGGCGTAAGTGCACTTACCGAAAAGTTCAAGGCACTCGTTGAAGCAAACGGCACTCTCACTTCTGCTGAAGCTTTCGGCAGCAACGGTGGCGTTCGCACACTTGCTTACGAAATCAATGACGAAACACAGGGCGCATATATGATCTTCAAATATGAAGGTGCAGCATCTCTTCCTGCTGAAATCGAGCGTATTGCCGGTATCACAGAAGGCGTTCTCCGTGTTCTCACCATCAGAAAGTAAGGAGGAGCGAAAATGCTTAACTGCGTAACACTTATGGGCCGTCTCGTTGCGGACCCTGAACTTCGCACCACCACCACAGGAAAGAATGTATGTACTTTCCGTATTGCTGTTGACCGTTCATACCAAAAACAGGGTGAACAAAGACAGGCAGACTTCATCACCATCGTAGCATGGGAAAGCACCGCAAATTTCGTCAGCAGATATTTTGCAAAGGGTTCTATGATTGCCGTGCAGGGTTCTATTCAGACCCGCAGTTATCAGGATACTAACGGTAACAACAGAACAGCCTTTGAAGTTCTTGCCAGAGAAGTAAGCTTTTGCGGTTCAAAGGCCGAGACCGGAACACAGGCTCCTGCAGTTTCTGCAGCTGCTCCCGCTCCCGCATATCAGACCGCTGTTCCCTCTGATTTCGAAGAAATCACAGACGATGATGATTTACCCTTTTAATTAAAATATAACAGGAGGAAAATACTCATGGCATACGAAAAAGGCGCTAATCGCCCTAATAGAAAGTCACGCAAAAAGGTTTGTGCATTCTGCGTAGAAAAGGTTGAAGAAATCGACTACAAGGATGTTCAGAAGCTCCGTAAGTTCACTTCTGACAGAGCTAAGATCCTTCCCCGCAGAGTAACAGGCACCTGCGCACGTCATCAGCGTGAACTCACCACAGCTATCAAGCGTGCACGTCAGGTTGCACTTATGGCTTATACAGCTGACTAAGAAAAAGAATACGGACGGTACAGTTGAAAAACTGTGCCGTTTTCTTTTTGTAAAAACCTATTGCAAAAACCGTACAAATGAGTTAAAATCATTATAATTATATATGAAAGGAAGACATTATCCGTGTCGGGCTTTTTGAAATGAATGTTATTGTTGTAGGCTGCGGTAAAATCGGTACGGCTGTGATATCTGCTCTCGTAAGTGAAGGACATGACGTTACGGCGATGGATGAAAACCCCGATGTTATAAACGAAATAACCAATGTATATGATATAATGGCGGTATGCGGTAACGGTGCCGACTGTGAAACATTGGAAGAAGCGAGAATAGGGGAATGTGATATATTTGTGGCGGTTACGGGCTCCGACGAGCTTAATATGCTTTCGTGCTTTATTGCCAAAAAAATGGGCGCAGGGCATACTGTGGCTCGAATCAGAAATCCGGAATATAATGACCGCTCGCTTTCCTTTATGCGTCAACAGTTTGAATTGTCAATGTCCATAAATCCTGAGCTTTCGATGGCACAGGAGCTTTACAATCTGCTTAAAATCCCTTCGGCGTTCAAGGTGGAATATTTTTCCAGACGTAATCTCGAAATGATCGAGGTAAGACTGAAAAAAGATTCAGCTCTCGTCGGAAAAAAAATCAGCAAAATACGTGACAGAGAAAAACAGCATTTTCTTATAGGTGCCGTGCTCAGAGGCGGTCAGCTTTATATTCCCGACGGTAATTTTGAACTGTGTGAAGGGGATATTGTTAGCATTGTTGCTTCTCCTGCGGATATGCAGAAGCTGCTTAAAAGTCTCGATATGATTAAAAAGGCAGTTAAGGATGTAATGATTATCGGCGGCAGCAAAACGGCATTTTATTTGGCAAAAATACTTTCCGCCACGGGAACTAATGTTAAAATAATCGAAAAGAACAGAGAAAACTGCATAAAGCTCGGTGAGCTTTTGCCGAAAACAGTTCTTATTCACGGTGACGGCTCGCATCATGATGTTCTAATGGAAGAGGGCTTGCGTACCATCGATGCCTTTGTGGCTTTGACAGGTATGGATGAAGAAAACATTCTCACCTCACTTTTTGCCGGAGAGTTCAATGTGCCTAAAATTGTCACCAAAATCAACAGTGATGAGCTGACAAAAATGGGCGAAAAATTGGGCCTCGACAGTGTTATTTCCACCAAAAGCATTACAGCGGACATTATTATCCGCTACGCACGTGCTTTGGAAAATTCGGCAGGAAGCAATATAGAAACCCTTTATAAGTTTATGGAGGGCAAAGCCGAGGCCATAGAATTCAATGTAAGAAAGGGTGCAAGGATTGTCGGCACACCCATTAAAGCTCTTTCCCTCAAACAGGGGATTCTTATCGCGGGCATAATCCGTGAAAGAAAAACCGCTATTATTCCTACGGGTGATGATATCATAAATGAGGGCGACAGAGTGATTGTTCTCGCTTCGGCGGCTCACAGACTTGGAGATTTGTCGGATATTTTAAGATAAGGTTCGGTAAAGATAATGAACAGACGAATGGTATTATATGTGGTAGGTAAGGTGGTAATGGTTGAGGCTGGGCTGATGCTTTTGCCTCTCGTAACCGCACTTATTTACGGAGAAGCGGTAGCTGTGAGTATAGGTGTTTCCATCGCGATCGCACTTCTTTCGGGCTTTTTGCTTACGAAAATTTTTAAACCCGGACTGAAAACTATCTATGCTAAAGAGGGCTTCGTTATAACTGCACTTTCCTGGCTTGCTCTTTCGGCTGTGGGTGCTTTACCTTTTTTCCTCAGCAGAGAGATCCCCTCATATATTGATGCTTTTTTTGAAACTGTGAGTGGTTTTACCACTACAGGTGCATCAATTCTGACCGATGTGGAAAGCATGAGCAAAGGTCTTTTGATGTGGCGCTCCTTTACTCATTGGGTAGGCGGTATGGGTGTTCTTGTTTTTGTAATGGCGATTATTCCCTCCCTTTCGGACAGATCGATTCACATTTTGAGAGCGGAGGTGCCGGGTCCGGTTGTCGGAAAGCTTGTGCCGAAAATAAGGCAGACAACCCGTATACTTTATGTCATTTATATAGTTCTCACTTTGGCTGAGACAGTTTTCCTTCTTTTCGGCGGTATGAATCTTTTTGAAGCTTTGGTTCACGCTTTTGGCACGGCGGGTACCGGTGGCTTTTCTTCGCGTGCACTCAGCATAGGCGCATATAATCCGTATATACAGTGGGTAGTGGGCATATTTATGCTCGCTTTCGGTGTAAATTTCAATCTGTATTACCTCATTTTACTTAAAAAGATAAAATCTGTGCTGAAAAGCTCTGAACTGTGGGTTTATGTTTCTATAGTGGCTGTTTCTGTAATTCTCATAGGAATAAATATCGCTCCTTTTTATGACAGCCTATCAGAAACGCTGAGACAGGCTTTCTTTCAGGTTTCGTCCATTATTACCACCACAGGCTATGCTACGGCGGACTTTAATCTTTGGCCGAATTTCTCAAAGCTGATTCTTCTGTTGCTTATGTTTATCGGCGGCTGTGCCGGCTCTACTGCCGGCGGTATCAAAGTGGCAAGAGTGGTAATGCTGTACAAAATTATAAAAACAGAGCTCCAAAGACTGCTTCATCCCAGAAGTGTCAAGGTCAGCCGTTTTGAGGGTAAAAGTCTCGACAGCAGTACTCTTACCTCTGTCAATTCTTACCTTGCTGTATATACCATGCTTTTCTGTGCATTTGTGTTTATAATAGGATTCAACGGTTTTGATATAGAAACTACCGTTTCGGCAGTTTCTGCCTGCTTCAATAATATAGGTCCCGCTTTCGGTATTGCGGGTCCCGCAGGAAGCTATGCGGATTTTTCTGCTTTTTCAAAGATCGTTCTTTCAATGTCTATGCTTTTCGGAAGACTTGAGATTTATCCCATCATTCTTACTCTTTCTGCATCAACCTGGGCAAAGAAATAAAAAGGTGTCTTATATGAAACAGTCAAAGAAAATAACTCTTTCTACAACCCATATCATAATGCTTAGCTTCATTTGCGCTGTTATCGTGGGAAGTATACTTCTCTCTTTACCCTTAAGCAGTGCTACCGGTGAGGCTGTGCCTTATATTGACGCACTTTTTACCGCCGTTACTTCTACCTGTGTTACAGGTCTCGTCACCGTGACAACTGCAGATACCTGGAGCGTTTTCGGTCAGACAGTAATCCTTTTGCTTATACAGGCGGGCGGTCTTGGTATTATTACGGTAATGTCAGGCATTATGCTTATAATAAATAAAAGGTTCGGTTTAAATGACAGTGTGCTTATTCAGGATGCTTTTAATCTGAATACTCTTTCGGGGCTTTCGGCTTTTGTGAGGAGAGTTTTTGCGGGTACGGCTGTTATTGAGGGTATAGGTGCGCTTTTATATATGACAGTTTTTGTTCCCGAATACGGAGTGAGAGGTATATGGATTTCGGTTTTTAATTCTGTTTCAGCCTTTTGTAATGCAGGTATAGATATTATCGGAAGCGAAAGCCTTTGTTCGTATGTTACAAATCCTGTTATTAATTTGGTCACCTGTGCACTTATTATTATGGGTGGTATAGGTTATATAGTATGGTGGGATGTTATCCGAGTTCTGAAAAAACACCGAGGAAGAAAGCTTTTCCGTTTTCTTACTCTTCAAAGTAAACTTGCCATCGTCTCCACAGCGGTACTTATTTTTTCGGGGGCAGTGCTTATTTTCATTTTTGAATACAGCAATAATTCTACGGTGGGAAGCTTTAATATATTTGAAAAAATACAGTTTTCGCTTTTCCAGTCCGTTACCACCAGAACGGCGGGCTTTGCCACAGTACCTCAGGAAAACCTTACGGATTCTTCCGCAATGGTTTGTTTGCTTCTTATGTTTATAGGTGGCTCACCCGTAGGAACTGCAGGCGGCATAAAGACAGTGACTTTTGCGGTGCTGTTAATTGCTGCTTTTTCGGCAATACGCAATAAAAACAGTACGGAGATTTTTTCGCGGGCAATTTCTGTCCGTACCGTGAGAAAGGCCCTTTCGGTGACTGTTATGTCTTTCGGAATTATGGCTGTTTCCACTGTGCTTCTTTCTGCAGTTACGGATGCGGATGCTTTGGATGTGGTTTACGAAACAGTAAGTGCCACCGCAACTGTAGGTCTTACGAGGAATCTTACTTCAGCTTTAGACACTGTAGGCAAAATTATAATTATGATAACCATGTATCTCGGCAGAGTCGGACCTATTTCGCTGGCTGTTGCTTTTAATTTAAGAAAAGAAAATCTTAATACGGTCAGATGTCCCGAAGAAGAAATAAGTGTTGGCTAATCGGGATATACCGAAAGGAGAAAAAATTATGAGTATACAAAAAACCTATGCGGTTTTAGGAATGGGAAGATACGGTATAGCAGTGGCACAGGAGCTTGTCAAAAGCGGTGCAGAGGTTTTGGCGGTGGATGATGACATGAATGTTATCAGTTCACTTATAAATGTGCTGCCTTTGTGTAAATGTGCTGATGTTACGGATGCGGATGCCTTTGAACAGCTTGGGATGGCAGATGTGGATACTGCAATTATTGCTATGTCAAACAGTCTTGAGGCTACGGTTATGGCGATTACTTTATGCAAGGAAGCGGGAGTAAAAGAGGTTATTGTAAAATGCAGCACGGAAATGCATCGCAAAATTTTCTTGCGTGTGGGTGCAGACAGGGTAATATTCCCTGAAAAGGAATCGGGTATAAGACTTGCCAGAAATCTGCTTTCGTCGGGTTTTGCAGAAATGATGGAACTTTCTGAGGACATTTCTATGATTGAACTCGATGTAAAGGATGAATGGGTTGGAAAAAATCTGGTAGAGCTGAGTTTACGTAAAAAATATTCCGTAAATGTTGTTGCTATAAAAAAGGGAGAGGCTGTGGTTACTGAAATTGAGCCTACGTCCCCTTTGGAAAAGGGAACGAAGCTGATAGTAATAGCGGATGTTCAGAAAATAAAAAGACTAAGATAAAATCAATGGGGGCATCGTCGATGCCCCCTAAAATTATGCTTACTTTTCGGCGGTTAGTTTATATACTTCACTTTCGATAAGTGCCGTAACCTCGTCCACATCAAATACGATGCCCTTTGACAACAGAAAGGACACAACATATTCTTTTTTCTGCTGTCCCGTTTTGCTTCCGTAAAGCTGTTCTGCCGCAGCGACGGCAATTTTTACCCATTCTCTGAGTGAGGACATTTGTTCTGCCGAAAGCTTTCTTTTCAGAAGCCGTGTAAGCTCAGGCAGAACAAAGAGAGTAAAAACGGCGGAGATGAGTGCGATAAACGCTTCAATAAGCGGTGTTAAATCAATATTTTTCATTAATAATCCTTCTTTCGTTTATTTAGTTTTATGGTATTCTTCGAGGTCATCAAGTCTGTGATTGATAACTTTGAGCTTTTCTTTTTCCACTTCCTGCTCTTCTTCGATTTTATAGGTACGCTCGACCAGCCTGTTATGCTTTTCTACCTTTTTTTCTAACTGTTCGATGCGGTACGCCGTGAGTCTGTTTGAGGCAAGAATACCCAAAAGACTGCCGCCGAGTGTGCCGAAAAGGCTGATGACGGCAACTGTAACAGCGTCACTCATCCTGTCACCTTCTTACAGTAGTCAAGGCATACCCAACGGTATTTACCGATTCGGCCCCAATTATCTTTGATTTTATCCACAGTGATTTTCTGCCCGAAAAGAACAGTGCCCGCCTTTTTTGCATAAACATCAGCGCTTTTTCTTACGTTCAGCACTGCGGTGTTAACTTTGTATTTGCCTGAAGTGTATGAGGGCAGCACCTTAAATACAAGGCTCTTTGCATCAATTGTCTCAGTAAAGCTTTTATCAATAAAAAAGAGTTCTTCGGGCTTATATGCACCCTTTGAGCAGGTGAGAACATATTTATTTTTTGAATTTTTTGTCCAACCGTTGCCTTTGAATTTTCCTTTGCCGGCTGAGATGTGCAAATGGTAAGCTGTGGCGCCGTCTTTGCCCTCGCGGCATATTTTTTCTTTACGGGTAAAAAGCTGACCCACGGCAAGCTTTTTCAGATCTGCATCGTCGGGGTGGGTGATAAGAAGTGTACAGTAGTTCTTTGTTCCGTCGGCAAAAAGCACCTTTTCCGTACTCTCAAGCCAAATAGTGTTGGTGCCGCCTGTCCCCACACCGTATATGCGTTTTATTTTCATTCCGTCACAGGGACAGCAGATATAATCTCTGCCTGTATCACTGCAGCCCTCGTCGATGGGATAATCCTTCGGTGTGCCTGTAGTGTGAGGCAGATGTGATGTTGTTCCGGTGTAACTCTGAGTGATTCTCATGGATTTACAGGGGTATATAAGATAGTTTTTCATTATCAGTTCTCCTTTCGTGGCGGTTTTTCTTAAAAAAGAAAAACCGCCCTTTTCCCGTTGAAGGAAAACAGCAGCCTGATATCTCACAGTAAAACTGTGAGCTTTTTATTCGATTTAAAGCGGCTTGCGGAACCACTATATATAATTTTAGAGGAAAAAACGCCGTTTGTCAAGCACTTTGAAATTTTTGTTTCTTTTGACGAAAGAAAGATAAGAAAATAGCTGATGTTAAGGCGTTTTTATTCTGTTATTGTTTTTATTAGACAAAAAAACCGAGCTTTTTTTGTTTTTCTTGACCAAAGAAAAAAACTGTCTGAATTTGACAAAAAAGGCTGAAATCTGTATAATACGTAGGATTTCGTTAAATATTGTTAAAAGGAGAGATGCGGTCTATGGGCAGATATATGATGCGGTTTATCAATGCCACAGCATTTATCAGGCGCATAAACATAAAAAAACTTATTGCGACGGTAGTGATACTTCTCTGTCTGCTGATTGGTTTTCTCGTTTATAAATCCGATATCGGAGTTACTTATGTTTTCTGTGACAGCGTTCAGCATAAGGTGATGACCTTTTCTGAAAGCCCGGAGGAAATAGTTGCCAAAGCCGGAATCACTCTTAATGATAAAAACAGTTTGGTGCTCGATTATTATCATCCCGATGAGGGAAAAAAGGTTATTGTCGTAGCAGAGCCGCATAATGTGGTTATTTACGATGAGGGCAAACAGGTAGCTGAGCTTACTGTGGCAGGTACCGTAAGGTCTGCTCTTGATAAAGCGGGAGTGAAGCTGAAGGACGGAGACAGCCTTAATTTCGACGAGGAAGTGGGCATTACGGAGGATATGAAAATAGAGATCACCCGTGCCTTTCCGGTTAAAATCAATGTGGACGGCAAAGAAAAGACCGTAAATATTACCGGCGGTACCGTAGAGAGCGTTATTAAGCAGGCGGGTATAAATCTCGGTCAGTTTGATGAAATTTCAAAGAAAATGACCAAAGAAATCAAAAAAGCAACATCTCTTACCGTTAAAAGAATAGCTTACCGTACGGAGACAAAAACCGTTAAAACAGACTTTAAAACCAAGGTTGAATACGATGATTCAATGTATGAGGACCAAAGAAAGATTAAGAAAAAGGGCGTCAAGGGCAAAAGCGTCAATGAATATAAATATACATATGTTGACGGCAAGGTTACCGAAACGGAGGTTCTCAGCAGTAAGGTGGTAAAGGAGCCAGTCACTCAAGTGCTCATCAGAGGTACCAAGGTGCGCTCTACAGGCTTTACGGGCGCGACAGTGAAATCGGGCAGGGTTATTTCCGAGCTTAAGCCCCCCTTTGAAATCCCTCTTAATAAAAACGGCAGACCGGTTAAATATAAAAAGGTAATTACCGGCAAGGCTACAGCCTACTGCACCGGCACTACCTGCTCCACAGGCGCTCCCGCTATGCCGGGACGAGTAGCGGTTGATCCGAGAGAAATCCCCTACGGCACTAAAATGTACATCGTTTCCTCCGACGGAAAGTGGAATTACGGCTACTGTATAGCAAGTGATACAGGCGGATTTATCTATAACAGCAGTACTGTCGTAGACCTTTATATGCGCGGTTACAGCACCTGCCGCAGCTTCGGCAGACGTAATGTGGATATTTATATCCTTGAGTGGGGTAACGGGATAAAGAATTGGAAGACGCATTAAGAGAGCGAGGCAAAGACCAAGGCTTATAGTGTTTACGAAATATATAATTTAACCACAGAGATTTCCGGGGTCTCTGTGGTTTTTTTGTTATTCGAAATAAGCATCTGCCATAACATAAAGGTTAAAAAGAACACTGAAAATGGTATGTACAACAAAAGAACGCACCCAAAATTCTTCGGAAAGCAAAAACAAAAAAATGGTAATAAGCATACTAAATGCTAAAATATAGTTCATAAAGAACAGTTTACGATAGCCTTTGGTTTTATATAAAAAGATAAGAAAGAATCTTTCTGTAGTGTTGAAGGTTTCTTTGTAAATTTTCAGTATTTTTTTATATTTTTTTTGTCCTTACAAATAAAAAATTTGCTTTTGTAAGAAAATGCAACAACAATATAGGAGAAATAATCAATAAAACGATACAGATTTTTTGTATAGTCATAGGTGGAGCACACAACTTTCTGCTACGATATTTAATTAAGTCCAATCTTATTACAAGGTGTCGGGGGGGGATAACCTCTCCGTCAGCCTATCGGCTGCCACCTCTCCTTTAAGGCAAAAACAGGCTCTCCTGAAAGGAGAGCTGTCACGAAGTGGCTGAGAGGTTTCCGAATTATCCTATGCCTAATTTTCTCATTAAATCCTTATCCGCAGTTTCATACATAAAGGTGGTACCTGCCCATATTTCGTCTGCCTTTTTCTTCCATTCGGGGAAGCCGTCGGGCGTTTCGGGATAAGCGTCATAATGCTTACCTACCTTGTCGCTGTCGAGCAGACCTTTTACAATTTTCTTGAGAGTAGAGGGTCTTATTTTCTTTGTGACGAGACCCGATGCGATGCCTGAAACGAGCTCTGCGATATCCTTGGGACTTAAGGCAAGATCCTGACCCATACCGCCGAGGATTTTCTGACTGAAGATGATATCCTTTCTGAAAAGATACTCTGCTTCGTCGTATGAGGCCTGAACGATTCCTGTAAGCAGAGGACGCATTGAGTCGAAGGCTTTGCCCTGAACATCGATGTAACGCTTGTTTATCGACCACATATTTCTCTGGCTAAGCTCTTTACCTTCATTAAGGAGCTTGGAAATAACATCCACTGCGATTTCCGCCTGATAAAGGGAGGAGGTACAGCCCTCGCCGCAATTGGGCTTGGTAAGACAGGCTGTGTCACCGAGAGCGATAAAGCCGTCCTCTGTGAAGCAATAAATGCCTCTGTGGTAGGGGGTCATACCTTTTTCAACCTTGTCAACGGTGTATTCGGGCCAGGGGACATTTTTACGGAAATCTTTGAAAATCTCCTCTGCGTAGTCATAAGAGAAGTTACCGCCTACACCGAGAATAGCACCGTGGTCATCGCCTGAGGGAGCGGACCATGTTTTATACTGTAAGAAAGAGCCGTGAAGCTTTGTAGGATCAACGGATGCATCCTTGTATTTTGCATAATAGAGAACGACGTAGAAAATATCCTTTGGTGTAAGTTTGAAATTTTCCACGAAGGAGGAGTCGGGAAGCTTCGTTCTGGCGGCGGCGGGGATACCGGTACAGTCGGCTACGAGCTTAGCGGAGATTTCCTGAATACCGTCCTTGGTTTCGTATTTTGCACCGGAGATCTTTCCCTTTTCGTCGTAGATGAAATCCTTAAAGGGTGCATCGCATATATATTCGGCACCTGCCTTTTCTGCACGGTCGATCATGGTCATTATGTATTCGTGCTTGTGCATGCCTACCACCGCTTCATGTGTTCTTTTGGGGTAGTTGCCGTAGGGAGAAACAACGGCAGTGGAGGCAAACTCAAAACCGTAAACCTTTGAGTTGTCTTTTTCGGGGATTTCAAGGTCGAACTTTATCATATCCTCTTTGCCCATATGGAAAATATCATACTCACGGGAAATATTTTCTTTTTTTTGCTTTTCGATTACCACCACTTTGAAGCCTCTTTTAGCCATCTGGTAAGCAAACCATGAGCCGGTGGTAGATGCACCTGCAATTAAAATATCGCAATTCTTCATATTTTAACACTCCTTAAAATAATATTTTATCAATATTAATCATAACATTATTTTAAAGAATTGACAACATTTTCACTGAAGTTACTTTTGGTGTTAGTGTATAAATTTCTCTTTCAGTTCATAGTACTTTTCCACAAACCAAAATTTGATTTCGTATTTTTTGCCGTCGTTTACTATTTCCTTTTCTTTTTCGGAAAGGATAGAGGAAAGGTCCGGGCTGTCTTTAGCGGCGGCGGGGAGGCACATGGGCGGAAACATGACGCACCACCAATTTTTGCCCTTGCCTTCACCGATTATTACCTTCACCGCTTTGTAGTAGCCTGCGGGCAGGGTAATGTTTTCGTATTGTCTGGTAGGGAAGTATGTTCTTTCCAAAATCACATTTACGGGATAATCACAGCCGGATTTTTTTAAGGTATTCTCCGCACTTTTTTTAAGAAAGTCGAGAGAGTCGGAAATCTTTTCTTCGGCCTGAATTACGGTTTCACTGCCGCGGAAAATACTTTCGCCGTCACGTAAAAGCTCATCTCTTACAGCATATTTCAGACTTTGGTCAGCTACGGAATCCGAGGCGGCTATAACATGCAGACGTAAAACCTTTTCTCTTATTCCTTCGCAGCTGTTTTCGAAGGAAAGTGCGGAAATCACCGTGAAAATCAGAGCAATCAGAGAGGATATTTCGATAGCTTTCAGTTTCATAATTAAACCTCCGTTTACGGAATGCATTTTGCATTTATCCTTTAAGATGTGTAAATTATTGGAGGGTATTTGGTAAAATATTCCGATTACCAAAAAAAGGAATGTAATTTGTTTTTTAGTTTTATTATACAGGGGTATTATAGATAACAAGATATTATGAAATTTGATAAAAAGGAGAAACATAATGGATACATTTGACATAATTTGTGATATAATAAGAGAAAATATGGGCTTCGATGAGGATGTTGACTTTACCGAAGAAATGACCTTCGGGGAAATGGAGCTTGACAGTTTGGATGTGGTGGAGTGTATTATGCAAATAGAGGACACCTTAGACATCAGAATCGAGGATGCGGAGCTTCAGGGCATCAGTACCTTGGGCGAGCTCGTAGAAATTGTAAGAGTGAAAAACGGTAAATAAAAAGGGATGTGGAAAATGGAAAATATAAGATATATAATGTGGGATTGGAACGGTACTATTCTGGATGATCTGCAGATAAATTTCGAAATAGAAAATACACTCCTTCGCACAAGAGGTCTCAGAGAGATGGAAAGCATCGAAAAATATCATCAGGTTTTAACTTTTCCTATCATCAGGTTTTATGAAAAAATGGGCTTTGATTTGGAAAACGAAAGGTTTGAAGATATAGCGAGAGATTATGTTTATGAATATGAACAGCGCTTTCATGAAGCTGAAATTTTCGAGGATGCGGAGAGAGTGATAAGGTATTTCCGCACAGCGGGAGTGGAGCAGATAATTCTTTCTATGACGGAAAGCAAATGGCTTTTCTCCCAAGTTGCTTTTCACGGTATTGACCATCTTTTTGCTGACATTTTGGGCACCGGTGATATCTATGCCCGCAGTAAGGTGGATATAGCGAAAAAATGGATGGAGGAAAAGGGGGTATCCGGGGATGAGGTTCTTTTCGTCGGCGACACCACCCATGATTTTGAGGTAGCTCAGAGCATAGGCTGCGAATGTGTTCTTATTGCCCGCGGGCATAACAGCAAAAAGGCTTTAACCGATACAGGGGCGAGAGTGATTGACAGCATAAGTGAGCTTATGGGTTGATTTTTATTGTTTATGGGAAAAATTTCTCTTTTCGACTTGATTTATTTTAAATTTTGTGGCTTAATATAAGGTGATATAAAATATAAAAAGGAGTTACATAAAAATGGAACAGATAAAAAGATTGCGCTATTTTGTTGACGGTCAGTGGTTGGAATCAAAAACCGAAAAATATATGCCCGTTTACAATCCCAGTACAGGTGACGTTATCGCTGAAACACCCTGTTGCACAGCAGAAGAAGTAGAACAGGCAATTGCCTCAGCAAAGGCGGCATTTCCCTCATGGTCAAATACACCCGTTATGAAAAGAGTGCAGGTGCTTTATAAATTCCGTGAGCTGCTTATTGAACATCTCGATGAACTTTCACAGCTTTGTGCTCTCGAACACGGTAAGGTGCTTTCCGAAGCAAAGGGTGACATTCTTAAGGTTAAGGAGCCTGTTGAGCTTGCCATCACCGCTCCTATGTCACTTTTAGGTGATGCTATGAGAGATACCTCAAACGGCTATGATACCACTCTTTATTATGAGCCCGTGGGTGTTTTTGCAGGTATTGTTCCCTTTAATTTCCCCGGTATGATTCCCATGGGTTGGATGGTTCCCTGCTGCATCGCTTCCGGTAACACCATCGTTCTCAAGCTCGCATCTATGACACCCATGACTGCTATGAAGCTTAATGAGCTTCTTTGCGAAGCAGGTCTTCCCAAAGGTGTTGTTAATCTTGTAACCTGCTCCAGAGTAGAGGCTGATATTTTCCTTAAGCATCCCGATGTAAAGGGTATCACCTTCGTTGGTTCCACCAAAGTAGGTCTTCATGTTTATAAGGAGGCTGCCGCCACAGGTAAAAGAGTACAGGCTCTCTGCGAAGCGAAAAATCATGCACTCGTTCTCGAAGATGCCGCACTCGAAAGAAGTGCCAGAGGTATCATCAATTCAGCTTTCGGCTGTGCAGGTGAAAGATGTATGGCTCTTCCTGTTGTTGTTGCTCAGGAAAGCATCGCCGACAAATTGGTTGCTCTTCTCAAACAGTACGCTGAAGAACTTAAGCTCGGCCCCGCATATCTTCCCGAATCAACTCTCGGCCCTGTCGTTACCGCTGCCCATAAAGAATCCGTAATCAATTGGATAAACAAGGGTATCGAAGAGGGCGCAACTGTTGTCCTTGACGGCAGAAACGCTGTGGTTCCCGGCTGTGAAAAGGGCTTTTATGTGGGTCCCACCATTCTCGATAATGTTACAGAGGAAATGACAGTAGGCACACAGGAAATTTTCGGACCTGTTCTTTGCATAAAGAGAGTAAAGAGTTTTGAAGAGGGTCTTGCACTTATGAACCGTAACCCTTACGCCAACGGCTCCGTTATCTTTACACAAAACGGCTATTATGCACGTGAGTTTGCAAAGAGAACAGACGGCGGTATGGTAGGTGTAAACGTAGGTATTCCCGTACCTGTCGGTGTGTTCCCCTTCACAGGCCATAAGCTTTCCTTCTTCGGAAACCTTCACTGCTTAGGTAAGGATGCTTTCCGTTTCTTCACTGAAACCAAAGCTGTTACAACACGTTGGTTTGACGAAGAAGAAATGAAGGCTACCACCGTAGATACATGGGACGGCTCAGTAGGCGGCGGTGTTTGATAAATGCAGAATTGCGGGTGAAGTTTCGGGACCCCTAGGGTGATACACCGCTGAATTAACGGTATGGAATCGTAGGGGCGACCACCGGTTGTCCGTCATAGCAAACATAAAATGATTAATGCAGAGACTGAAAAAGGTCTCTGCATTAATCATTTTTAAGAGGAGCTTTTAATGTCAAAATTTATCGAGAAATTATATTATAGTAATATTGATATGCAAGAAGCATCAAATGCTTTCACGCCAAAAGCAAAACACAAATTTAGAGAATTAATCGAAAGAGAAGAAAATATTAAAAAGCTTCTGCCGGATGAAGTGAAAAACTGTTTGCTGAACATGCCGATGTTTATAGTGATTATGTGCATTTAAGCAATATAGAGAAATTTATTGCAGGCTTCCGTATCAGTGCAAAAATTACATACGACACCTTTAAAGATACTGATTGATACAAAAAAACAGACACGAATTTACCGTGTCTGTTCAATGTTTATAAAACAAATTTTAGAGGCGGTGTATAACTTTCAGTTATTTGAAATTTACACCGCAATTGCGAATTATTTTCTGAACACTGCTGAAAGTTTCTTCATGGGCTTTTTTCTTCTGTGCTTTCTGTGGATTTCGATGGGGGTATTGATGAGCATATTTGTCAGTACAGTCCAAAGAATAACGAGGATGTGCATACCGAATACTGCATAGAAGCCTGCAGAAAGTGTGGCTGAAGAAACGGTTACCACTGCCGTGAGAAGCTGCATCCAGGTGCTGTCGGAGAACATACTTACCAAATCCGTAAGAGGGATTTCTCCGCCGATGATTTTATTGAAGGCGAGTCTCGAAATAATAATGCAAATAAAGCAGAGAACAAGACCGCCGGCTGACATAATCATAACAGTCTTTCTTTTGCCTGTAGCCGCTGCAACCGCACCCAAAGCAAGGAAGAGAAGCATGGTAAGTACAAAGAAAACGATGAAAGCAATAATATGAGGGAGGACGGGCTGAATGATGGTCATAAAGCTTGCACTCTCCTTTGAGGCATCGGTTGCTGCGCCTGAAAGGTCAGTGGTAAGCAAAAGCTTTATGATTTCGAAAGCGGAAAATTCGTATTTTGTGGACACACCGAACTGAGAAGCGAGTGTAACGATCGAGCTGATTTCGTCGGTAAGTCCGCCTAAAGCAAAGTAGAAGAGCTTAAGGAAAAAGCCCATTACAACTGCTCCTATTGCTAAAATCGGAGTGATTATACGGTAAGCAATTTTCATTTTTATATCTCCTTTTATTTCCAAGATGATTTGAGGTCAACGGTTCTGTTAAATACTGTCTTATCCTCTGTGCTTGTGATGTCTACACAGAAATAGCCCTGACGCATAAATTGGAAAGTGTCGCCCGGCTTCAGATCTTTTATTTCACCCTCTAATTTGCAGCCCTCTAAAACTGAGAGAGAGTCCGGATTAAGATTATCCTTAAAGGAGCCTTCGGATTCATCGGAGGGGTTGGAAACCTTGAACAAACGGTCATAAAGCTTTGCCTCAAAGTCAGTGCAGTGGTTTGCGCTGACCCAATGAAGGGTGCCCTTTACCTTTCTGCCGTCGGGTGAATTGCCGCCCTTGCTTTCCGGGTCGTAGGTACAGTGAACCGCGGTAACTTCGCCGTTTTCATCGGTGTCGTAGCCGACGCATTTAACAAAGTATGCGCCTCTGAAGCGAACCTCGTTGCCGGGGAAAAGACGGAAGTATTTTTTAGGAGGCTCTATCATAAAGTCCTCTTTTTCTACATAAAGTTCCTTTGAAAAATAAATCTTTCTTGTACCCATTTCAGGTTTGTCCTGATTTATCGGGAGCTCGATTTCTTCGCTCTGACCTTCGGGATAATTGTCAATGATTACCTTAAGGGGACGAAGTACAGCCATAGCTCTGGGAGCATTCTGATTAAGATTATCTCTCACGCAAGCCTCAAGAAGTCCGTAGTCCACTACGCTGTAAGCCTTTGAAACACCGACACGGGTGATGAAATCTCTGATTGCCTCTGCGGGATAGCCGCGTCTTCTCATACCGCTGATGGTAACCATACGCGGATCGTTCCAACCGTCTACGATGCCCTCGTTTACCAAAGCGAGGCATTTTCTTTTACTTGTGAGACAGTAGTTAAGATTAAGACGGGCAAATTCGATCTGTCTGGAGGGCGTTTCGAAGCCTAATTCTTTAAGGAACCAATCGTAAAGAGGTCTGTGGTTTTCGAATTCGAGAGAGCAAAGAGAGTGAGTAACGCCTTCTTTTGTATCGGAAATGGGATGAGCGAAATCATACATGGGATAAACGCACCATTTGTCACCCGTCTGGTGATGGCTGATGTGTGCGATTCGGTAAATAACGGGGTCACGCATGTTTATGTTTGGCGATGCCATATCGATTTTTGCACGTAAAACTCTCGCGCCGTCGGGGAATTCGCCGTCGGTCATTCTTTTGAAAAGGTCAAGATTTTCTTCGATGCTTCTTTCTCGGTAGGGACTGTTTTTGCCGGGCTCTGTGAGAGTGCCGCGGTACTCTCTGATTTCATCGGCGGTCAGGTCGCATACATAAGCTTTACCCATTTCGATAAGCTTTACGGCACATTCATAAATGAAATCGAAATAGCTTGAAGCGTAAAGCACCTTGTCCCATTTGTAGCCGAGCCATTGGATATCCTCTTTGATAGCATCGACGTATTCTACATCTTCCTTTGAAGGGTTTGTGTCGTCGAGACGGAGATTGCATACACCGCCGTATTTTTCAGCGGTGCTGAAATCTATCTGTATAGCCTTGGCATGGCCGATATGAAGATAGCCGTTTGGTTCGGGCGGAAAACGGGTCTGTACGTGGTTATAAACACCTTTTTCCAAATCTTCATCAATGAAATCGTGAATAAAATTGGAAACTTTGATTTCTTCTTCCATAACTGTATCCTTTCTCTCGGTGCATCAAATCTTTGCAATAGCACCGGTAAGTCTTTCTGTAATTGTTTCCTGACCCAAAAGAGCCATAATAGCGTGAAGGTCGGGTGTATTTTTTCTGCCTGTTACGGCGAGTCTGATAACGGTGGAAATGTCACCCACATGACCTTTGAAGGCTTCGGGGTTCTTTTTGTATTCCTTTACATTGGGTGTAAAGCCCAAAGGTTCGCAAAGCTCTTTGATTTTGCTGAACCATGTATCTTTATCGTCGGCGGCATCAAAGACCTTGAGATAGGCCTCAAGGATTGCTTTTGCATCGTCGGCACTTATATTTTCGGGAAGTACAAAGTTACCGTCGAAATATTCCGCAAAGAAATAACTGATATAATCCTTTACCTCACTCCAGCAAGCAATATCTTTTCTCGGCTTTGGTGTTTCACGGTCGATATTAAGGATTGCTTTACCGTAGGAAGCGTCACGGCTGAGAACGGCTGCAAAGTCACTGTCGTATTTCTGTGCCCAGGCAACAGTATAGTTATATACTGTTTCGGCAGACATAAGAGAGATAACATTCTTGCTTACGTCCTGGAGCTTCACCATATCAAACAGAGCACCTGAAACGCTCATTTTTTTGAGGTTGAAGGGGAAGGCAGAGATGTCCGCATCCTTGTTAGTTTTACGCCAATCCTCGAAGTTAGAGTTGGCCAATGTCATAATGTATTCGTTAACGCTTTCTTTCGGATAGCCCTCCTGCTGATAAAAGGTAACGGCTGCCTCCGGATCCTTTCTTTTGGAAAGCTTCCTTTTACCGCCGTTCTCTTCCTTCATAATGGGAGCGACGTGGGCAAATTTCGGAACCTTATAGCCGCAGAGCTTGAAAAGCTGAATATGGAGAGGAACGGAGGAAATCCATTCATCACCGCGGATAACGTGAGTGGTTCTCATGAAGTGGTCATCGACAGCGTGAGCAAAGTGGTATGTAGGAATACCGTCAGTTTTTAGTAAAACCACATCCTGAATATTTTCGGGCATTTCGATTTTTCCTTTAATCATGTCCTCAAAGGTTATTCTTTTATCTGTGCTGCCGGGAGAACGGAGACGGAGAGTATAGGTTTTGCCGCTTTCAATGAGAGCTTTTTGCTCGTCAAAGGATAAATCACGGCATTTTGCCCATTTGCCGTAATAGCCTTTGTTGTCGCATTTTTCCTCCTCCTGCTTTTCTCTGAGGGCAGTAAGCTCCTCCTCTGAGCAGAAGCAGGGGTATGCATATCCGTCCTGAACCAACTTTTTAGCCACTGTGTGATAAATCTCTTTTCTGTGGCTTTGGTAGTAGGGGCCGTAGCATCCCTTTTCTTTGTTTTCGCCGATAACACCTTCGTCAGCAATTACGTCGAAAGCTTGGAGACCGCCGAGCATAACCTCCACGGCTCCTTCAATTTTTCTTTTTTGGTCTGTGTCCTCTACTCTTACGAAGAAAACACCGTCATCGGTGGTTTTTGCGGTTTTATAGGCGACGGTGCCGGTGAAAAGGTTTCCGAAATGCAGAAAGCCTGTGGGTGAGGGGGCGAGGCGGGTAACCTTTGAGCCTTCCTTAAGCTTTCTTTCGGGAAATCGTTCTTCCAATGCTTCGGGAGTATCCTTTATATCGGGAAAGAGTAAATCTGCAAGCTTAAAATTATCAGTCAAATAAAGTCCTCCAATCAAATGGGTATATTTCATTTTATTATCTCAAATTTCGCAGAAAATATCAATAGTTTTAGGGATAAAAGTTTTAATAAAAACAAAAAAACAGCGCCCTTGCTTTTGAGCAAGGGCACTATAAGGTCTAAGCTAAAATTATGCTTCTTCACCTTTGAATGTTTTGATGAGGAATGTAATTAAACCATCAAAAATTCTTGTGAAAGCAAGATAAAGCTGCTGCATAAAATCCCAATCCATAGCTTGTCTCCTTTCGGTTTTCTTTCTTTAATAAAATTATGCGTCTTTTGAGGGTTCGTTGAAATCGGGGTAGTCAACGGGAGGCCAATCACCTTCACCTGTGAAGAGATACATAAGCCACTGGAATGTTCTGTCAAGGAAAGCAAGGAAATCATTCCAAACCTGCTCAAGTCTATCTAAGTTCATAGTGTTTTCTCCTTTCAACATATTTCATTATCGCTACAGGGCAAAGCCCCATTTAAGGTTCATATGTATTGTACTACTATAAAACCCTGTTGTCAACAATTTTTTTTAACAAATTAAATTTTCGTTAATTTGCACATAAATTTCACAGAAACTTCACATAACTGATGTTTGTCCTGCCACAGAAGATGTGTATATGTTGCTTTATTTATTCTTGCTGTGTGATATGCTTGGGAATACTGCACAAATCATAAGGGATATAACTTTGTATAATATGACCTTTGAAATCGCGGCGGTGAAAAAGGTATAATATTTCAGAGGTGGTAAAATGGAAACTTTCCGAGTCGGTGAAGTGCTCGTTTATGATGTTTACGGTCTTTGCAGGGTAAAGGAAATCAAAAGGATAACCTTTGATAAAAATGAACCCGTCAGGGATTATTATGTGCTTGAGCCGTTGGCAAAGGCGTCTTCGCTGTATTATCTTCCTGTAGAAAATGAGCGGGCAGCGTCGAAACTTCGCAGACCCTTTTCGAAAAGAGAGCTGGACAAAATTTTGTCTCAGGTAAAAGAAGAAAATTATCAGTGGATCGAAAACCGGCAGCTCAGGAGTGACACTTTCCGTTCTGTGCTTTACCGTGGGATTACGCCGGAGCTGGTATCGCTCGTAAAATGTATATACTGTCGGAAAAAGGAGCTTTTGCAAAAAGGGAAAAGACTTTCAACCACGGACGAAAATATTTTTTCTTTGGCAGAAAAGCTTTTAAATGAAGAGTTTGCTTTTGCTTTGGGAATTAAAGAAGATGAAGTCGGCAGCTACATAAGCTCGTATTTTGACGGAAAATAACGGGAAGTATCCGGTAACAAAAATCGGATGCTTCCTTTTGTTTATTTTTTATATTGTATGATAAAAAATAAATGTGTATAATATAATTAAAGAAAAGATAAGGAGATGATAACATGAAGAAAATAATCACCATCAGCCGTCAGTTCGGTTCGGGCGGCAGAACCATCGGCAAAGCACTTGCGGAAAAATTGGGATACAAATGCTACGACACAGAGCTTGTCAGTATGGTTGCCGAGGAAACGGGCTTCGACCCGTCCTTTATCGCGGATGTGGGTGAGTATGCGCCGGGCAAAAGCATTCTTTCTTATGCCTTTACTTCTGCTTTCCCTCACGGTGCTCCGAGACATATGAATGCCTCTGACTATCTGTGGAGCACTCAGTGTAAAATGATTAACGAAATCGCTGACAAAGGTAACTGCGTAATTGTTGGTCGCTGTGCGGATTATATTCTGAAGGACAGAGAAGATTGTCTTAACGTTTTCATTTATGCCAACGATGAGTTCAGAGCACACAGAATAGTGGAGCTTTACGGTGAAAGAGACGCTTCTCCGGAAAAAAGAATAGAGGATAAGGATGCCCGCAGAAAGGTTAATTACAAATATTTCACGGGCAGAAATTGGGGCGAAGTAAGCAATTACCATATCTGCCTCGACAGCAGTGTAATCGGTCACGATGAGTGCGTGGATATTATTGCGGATATAGCGAAGAGATAATGCGGAATGCGGAATTCGGAATGCGCAATCGCGGGTTAAACTTCGGGAAACAAAATAATGATGCACCGCCCCGTAGGGGATGGCGCCCTCGACATCCCGTGATGATGCTGTGCCGAATCAACAATATATATAATGCAGGGCGGGATGACTCATCCCGCCGTTTTTTTGTGTATATCGCAGGGACAGGCTATGCCGTGTCCGTTATGATTAATATAAACAAAAAAGGCGGAGAATTACTCTCTGCCCTTTCTGTTTGTTTAGTTCGACGACAATCGGAGCTGCTATAGTTATAATAACACATAAAAACTGAAACGGTTCAAAATCCTACAAAAAGTAGGTAAATTATTTCTTACATAAAAATCCCTCCGAATTTCTTCGGAGGGAAATTTCATTTCTGAATGAAAATTATTCAGCGTCGGGAGCGTAGAGGTCCTTGAGCTTGAGAAGGTGTGCATATCTGTCGAGAGCAACCTTTTCGCTCTTTGCAAAGAGTGCTTCAGCTCTGTCGGGGAATTCACGCATGAGTCTGGTGTAACGGGCTTCGTTCTTAATGAATGCCTGATACTCTGCGTTGGGTTCCTTAGAGTCGAGAGTGAAGGGATTTTTGCCTTCTGCCTTGAGAGCAGGATTGAAGCGGAAGAGGTTCCAATAGCCGCATTCGACAGCCTTCTTCATTTCTGCCTGGCAGTTCATCATGCCGCCCTTGATGGAGTGCATTTCACAGGGTGAGTAACCGATGATGATTGAGGGACCTTTGTAAGCTTCGGCTTCCTGGATAGCTTTGAGTGTCTGATTCATGTTAGCACCCATAGCGATCTGTGCTACATAAACATAACCGTAGCTCATAGCAATCTCAGCGAGGCTCTTCTTATTGATTTCCTTACCGGCAGCTGCGAACTGTGCAACCTGACCGATGTTGGAAGCCTTTGAAGCCTGACCGCCGGTGTTGGAGTAAACTTCTGTGTCGAATACGAAGATGTTTACGTCTTCACCTGAAGCAATAACGTGGTCAAGACCGCCGTAACCGATATCGTATGCCCAACCGTCACCACCGAAGATCCATACGGATTTCTTGGAAAGGTATTCGCTGTTTTCGAGAACATCCTTGCAAAGGTCGCAGGTAGCACCTGCTTCTTTGATAGCGGCAACGAGAGCATCAGCAGCAGCTGTGTTCTTTTCACCGTCATCGATTGTTGCAAGATAAGCTTCAGCAGCGGCTTTGACTTCAGCTTTGCAGGAATCGGAAGCTACCATTTCCTTAACTTCGCCGATAAGTCTGTCTCTGAGAGCCTTCTGGCCGTAGTACATACCGAGACCGTGCTCAGCATTGTCTTCGAACAGGGAGTTAGCCCAAGCGGGACCGTGGCCCTTTTCGTTAACTGTGTAGGGGGATGTTGCTGCGGGACCGCCCCAGATTGAGGAACAGCCTGTAGCGTTTGAAATATACATTCTGTCACCGAAGAGCTGTGTTACGAGACGTGCATAAGCAGTTTCGGCACAGCCTGCGCATGAACCGGAGAACTC
Source organism: Clostridia bacterium (assembly GCA_017397845.1). Classification (GTDB taxonomy): domain Bacteria; phylum Bacillota; class Clostridia; order Oscillospirales; family Acutalibacteraceae; genus UBA6857. The sequence goes on along the minus strand of JAFQHU010000025.1, from coordinate 26,589 downwards.
GAGGAGAGGCTTTTTGTACTGGCTGGAAACAACGTTGATGGTAGCTGTTGTTTCGGGCTTTTCAGTAACATTAGCTACGCAGTAATCAAATACTTCCTGCTGAGCCATCTGTGATTCACGGGCAACCATCTTGAGTGAATTTGTCTTACAAACACCGATACATACGCCGCAACCCATACAGTCCATGGGAGAAACAGCGAGGGTGTAGGTGTAGTTTGTTTTGATGATGGGCTTTTCAGCCTTCTTAAGAGCTGCGGGAGCTGCTGCTACTTCTTCTTCACTCATAGCGAAGGGACGGATAGTAGCGTGGGGACATACATAAGCACACTGGTTACATTTTGCGCAGGTAGCTGCATCCCATTCGGGAACGAGAACTGCAACGCCTCTCTTTTCGTAAGCGGAAGCACCGTGCTCGAAGGTACCGTCGGCATGATCTGCGAAAGCAGAAACGGGAAGTGAGTAACCGCCCATAACTGAGATGGGTTTAAGAATACCGTCAACCATTTTGACAAGCTTTTCTTTGCCTTCGCTCTTGGCTGCTGCTGCATCGTCGGTAGCATCTGCCCATGCGGCGGGAACTTCTACCTTATGGAATGCTGTGGCACCGGCGTCGATAGCGTTATGGTTAGCGTCAACAATATCCTGACCCTTCTTTGAGTAGGATTTTGTTGCAGCGTCCTTCATATACTGGATAGCTTCTGCAGAGGGCATAACATTTGCAAGAGCAAAGAATGCAGACTGAAGAACTGTGTTTGTTCTTTTACCCATACCAACCTTCTGAGCCAGGTCGATAGCGTTAACTGTGTAAAGCTGGATATTGTTCTTTGCGATATATCTCTTTGCATCTGCGGGCATATGTGCATCGAGCTCTTCGTCAGACCACTGGCAGTTGATGAGGTAAACACCGCCGGGTTTAACGTCGTTAACCATCTTGAAGCCTTTTTCTACATAAGAGGGGTTGTGACATGCGACGAAGTCAGCTTTATTGATATAGTAGGGGCTCTTGATGGGCTTGTCACCGAAACGCAGGTGAGAAATGGTGATACCGCCTGTTTTCTTTGAGTCGTACTGGAAGTAAGCCTGTACATATTTGTCAGTGTGGTCACCGATGATTTTGATGGAGTTTTTGTTGGCACCGACTGTACCGTCGCCGCCGAGACCCCAGAACTTACATTCGATGGTGCCTTCTGCTGCGGTGTTGGGAGCTTCTGTTTCTTCGAGTGAAAGACCTGTAAGGTCATCAACGATACCGATTGTGAAGCCGTTTTTGGGTTCATCCTTTGCAAGTTCATTGTAAACTGCGAAAACGGATGAGGGAGGTGTATCCTTTGAACCGAGACCGTAACGGCCGCCTACAACCTTGATGTCAGCTTTGCCGTTTGTAGCGAGAGCGGTAACAACGTCAAGATAGAGAGGCTCACCGAGAGAGCCGGGTTCCTTTGTTCTGTCGAGAACAGCGATTTTCTTACATGTTGCGGGGATAGCTGCGATAAGGTGCTTAGCGGAGAAGGGTCTGTAGAGACGAACTTTGATAAGACCAACCTTTTCGCCTGCTGCTGTGAGGTAATCAACAACTTCTTCAGCTACGTCATTGAATGAACCCATAGCAACGATAACTCTTTCAGCATCGGGAGCACCGTAATAGTTGAAGAGCTGATAATCTGTACCGAGCTTAGCGTTAACCTTGCCCATGTATTCTTCTACGATAGCGGGAACTGCATCGTAATATTTGTTACATGCTTCTCTGTTCTGGAAGAAGATGTCGTCGTTTTCGTGAGAGCCGCGCATAACGGGTCTTTCGGGGTTGAGAGCTCTTTTGCGGAAAGCTTCAACGGCGTCCATATTTGTCATTTCCTTGAGATCTTCGAAATCCCACACTTCGATTTTCTGAAGCTCATGAGATGTACGGAAACCGTCGAAGAAGTTAAGGAAGGGAACACGGGATTCGATGGAAGCCATGTGTGCTACAGCACCAAGGTCCATAACCTCCTGGGTATTTGTTTCGGCGAGCATTGCGAAACCTGTCTGACGGCAGGCATAAACGTCGGAATGGTCACCGAAGATGTTAAGAGCGTGAGATGCTACACAACGTGCGGAAACATGGAATACGCAGGGAAGAAGCTCACCGGCGATTTTGTACATGTTGGGGATCATGAGAAGAAGACCCTGTGAAGCTGTGTAGGTAGTTGTGAGAGCACCTGCTGCGAGTGAGCCGTGAACAGTACCTGCGGCACCTGCTTCAGACTGCATTTCAACAACATTTACTTTTGTGCCGAAAATGTTTTTCAGACCCTGTGCGGACCACTGATCTACGTAGTCTGCCATGGGGCTTGAGGGTGTGATGGGGTAAATACCTGCGACTTCTGTGAACGCATAGGACACATGAGCGGCGGCATTGTTACCATCCATGGTTTTCATTTTTCTGGCCATTGGATTTGTCCTCCTTGTATTTTTACATTATATTTAGCAAAATAATTTACCACCTGATATTCTATCACTTTAATGTCAAATTGTAAAGGGTATTCATATAAAAATAAAAGATTGAAAGGTGAAATTTTTTGGTAAAAAAGATATAAAGCATGGCACAAAGCGTTTTTTGCCGAATATAATGAAGCGAGGGAGTGTTATATTATGAATTGCTGCGTTACGGACCTTCGCAATAAAGAGGTTATCAATACAAAAAACGGCCACAGGCTCGGATGTGTGAGCGATGTGGAAATATGCTGCGAAAACGGACAGCTTTGTGCCATAATCATATGGGGCAGGGGGAAGCTTTTCGATTTTGCGGGAAAGTGCGAGGATATACGCATACCCTGGAAGGATATACAGGTTATCGGTGAAGAGACGGTTCTTGTGTGTGTGGACGAGTGTAACTGCTGCTGTGCGAGGGAAAAGGATAAAAAGAGAATTTTCGAAGGGCTTTTCGGGTGAGAAAATTTCGGAATTCGGAATTGAAGGTCGCTGCGCTCCGATTATATCCGTGTAAGGTTGTCCGGTAATTTTTCCGTTACACCGTCGTAAAAACAGCAGAAAGGACAGAGAAGCTCCCTGCCCTTTCTGCTGTAAAAGTGTATCGTGCAGTCATCCTTGCTTTGCGGGTGAACACACTGAGTTGAGTTAGTCCGGCGACCAATAATATTATAGTCTCAGATGTGAGACTTGTCAATAGTATCATATATAAGACGTGGTAAAATCAGCATATACTACAAAACAGGGGATATGATTTTATGTCTTATAAACAAAGAATAAGAGATCTAAGAGAGGATAAAGACTTAACTCAGCAGGATATTGCTTCTGTATTGAAAACTGCGAGAAATTATTACGGAGAATATGAGAGGGGAACACGCCCTTTACCTGTGGAGCATCTCATTACATTATGCCGTTATTATGATGTTTCTGCTGATTACATTTTAGGCTTTACAAATGAGGCAAATCCCTTGCCGAAAAAATAATATTGCAAATTGTGAGGACGGCCGTAGGTCGTCCGCCTTTTTTACTCTTTTTTATTGACCTTGCCATAATTTGGTTATATAATGGAAATAACCATAAGCAATTTACGGAGGAAAATATGAAAAATAAAGAAATTCTCGGAAAGCTTACTCTCGAAGAAAAAGCCACTCTCTGTACAGGAAAGGATTTCTGGCGTCTGAACGGAGTGGAGCGTTTGGGTCTGCCGTCCGTTACGGTTACCGACGGACCTCACGGTCTGAGCCTCAGAAAGCCCGACGGTGACCTGAGAGAGTCTGTGACAGCTACCTGCTTCCCTTCTGCGGTAACCACTGCCTGCTCATGGGACAGAGAGCTTCTTTACAGAATGGGACAGGCCATGGGTGAAGAATGTCTGAAAGAAAAGGTAAGTGTCATTCTGGGGCCCGGTGTAAATATGAAGCGTTCACCTCTTTGCGGCAGAAACTTTGAATACTTTTCAGAAGATCCGCTTTTAGCCGGTGAGCTTGCAGCCGGTCTTATTAACGGAATTCAGTCAAAGGGAGTGGGCACATCGCTCAAACACTTTGCCGTAAACAGTCAGGAAAAGCGAAGGCTGATTATTGACAGTGTGGTTGATGAAAGGGCATTGCGTGAAATATATCTCACTGCCTTTGAAATTGCGGTGAAAAAGGCACAGCCTTGGACGGTGATGAGTGCCTATAACCGTGTGGGCGGTGACTACTGCACTGAAAACGGATATCTGCAGAATAAAATTCTGCGTGATGAGTGGGGCTTTGAAGGCGTGGTTATGTCTGATTGGGGCGCAGTAAATAACCGTGTAAAGGGTCTCACAGACGGCTGTGATCTGGAAATGCCGTCCTCCCACGGATATAACACTAAGAAAATCTGTGATGCCGTAAGGAACGGTACTTTAGATGAGAAATATCTTGACATCGCCGCTGACAGAATACTGACACTGATAGAAAAATCCAAAAAAGCCTCAGGTGAATTTACATATGACGAAGAGGCTCATCACAAGCTTGCTGCAGAAATATGTGCGGAATCTGCAGTTCTGCTTAAAAATGAAGAAAACACGTTGCCTCTTTCAAAGGATAAGACAGTAGCCGTTATCGGTGAAATGGCCAGAGCACCCCGATATCAGGGAGCGGGAAGCTCGATCATTGTGCCCACAAAGGTCACCGATGCCTTTGAGAGTCTTATGGCAGAGGGGTATAAGGTTACCTTTGCACCCGGTTATTTCAAAAAACAGGATTCACTCAATGAGGTTATGGTAAAGGATGCATGTAATGTGGCGGCCAAAGCTGATGCAGTGCTTTTGTTTATCGGTCTTACGGAAGAGTATGAAAGCGAAGGCTATGACAGAAAGACAATGAAGCTTCCCGCTTCACATAACAGACTTGCGGAAGAAATTTTAAAGGTAAACGAAAATGTCACCGTGGTTCTTTCCGGAGGTTCTCCTGTTATAATGCCTTGGGCGAAAAAGGTAAAGGCAATACTTAACGGTTATCTCGGAGGCCAGGCAAGCGGAAAGGCTTTGGCTGAGATAATTTCCGGAAAGGTGAACCCATCCGGTAAGCTGGCAGAAACCTATTCTCTCAGCGAAGGTGATGTACCCTGCAGTAATTATTATCCCGGTACGGGTCTTACAGCTGAGCACAGAGAGGGCGTTTACATCGGCTACCGTTATTATGATACCGCCCGTAAAAATGTCCTTTTCCCCTTCGGTCACGGACTTTCTTATACATCCTTTGAGTATTCGGATATGAAGCTTTCCGCTGAAAGCATAAAGGATACGGACACCCTTACCGTTACCTGTAAGATTAAAAATATCGGAGACAGAGACGGTGCAGAGGCAGTTCAGCTTTATGTGAAGGATTGTGAAAGCACGGTGTTCAGACCGGAAAAGGAGCTGCGTGATTTTGCTAAAATTTATCTTGAAAAGGGCGAAGAAAAGGAAGTGTCCTTCACTCTTTCAAAAAGAGCATTTGCATACTATAATATTAACATAAGTGACTGGCATGTGGAATCGGGTAAGTTTGAAATACTTATCGGTGCCTCGTCCCGTGACATAAGGCTCAGCGCCGTGGCAGAGATTATCTCTTCTCAGCCCGATGTGTCCGTGCCTGACTACAGAGAATCGGCACCCTGTTATTACGGTGCAGACGTAAAGAATGTACCCGACAGGCAGTACAGAGCGCTTTTGGGCAGAGACATACCGCCACAGTATCTTGATGTGAATGATAAATTTACCGCGGAGAGCTGTCTTATGGATGCAGAGCATACCAAATGGGGAAAAAGAATAATCACACTTATTACAGGCGGAAGGAAGCCCGATCCCAATGCCCCCGGCGGTGACCCTGTGAGAGAAATTACTCTGGAAAGTCCCATAAGAGGTCTGTATTCTTTCGGTCAGGGTGTATTTACGGAGAAAATGGCTGAGGGTTTGCTTATGCTTCTCAATGAGGAGGGTTCAGCCGCTGCCATGATGAAGCTTTTTTCAGGTCTTATTCCTGCTCTTAAAAAGCTGCCTGAGCTTTTTAATATTAATGTAAAGGAGAATAAATAATGGCTAAATTAATATCTCTTATTATCACGGTCATAATGCTTTTGGAGTCGGTTCCCATTGCCTGGGTTCCCGTGCTTACGGTGGATGCGGGTGACAGAGGAGACGAGGTTTCCAATTATGCCACAGGCTTCCTTTACGGTCTTGCCGAACCCGGCGTCCCCAGTGAAGCCATAACAAACAGCCTTGATATTTCCACGGTTTCACAAAAGGTAATTGACGGTCTTCAGCATCCAACGGGTGATGTGGACCGTGTGGCTGATCAGCTGAAAAATTGCGATTACAGAGTGGTTTATCTTCAGGATTCCTTTGATACCTGGTATTACTGCTATAACGAAATCATGGAAATGAGAAAGAACGGCACCTATGATTGGGAAAAATTCCTTAATGAAAGATATTTACCCATTGTGGAAGAAAAGGTGAGAGAGCTTTCGCAAAAGGATTATGCCGACGATATAGTTTACTGTATTTTCAACGAATGTGACAACGCTGTATGGTTCGGTAATTATGTTGACGGTAATGTTCATTATGATGAAGTAGGCAAGGCTAATTTTTATAAAGCTTGGGAAATCACGTACGATCTTGTAAAAAGCATTGTTCCCGATGCCAAAATCGGCGGTCCCGGTTTCTGCGATTATGTTACGGAAAAAATGGAAGGCTTTATGTCCTATGTGACAGAGAACGACTGTGTTCCGGAAATTATGATTTACCATGAACTCAGCTTCTGGTGCAGTGTGGAATGGCCTAAGCATGTTGAGGATTACCGCAGAATAGAAAAAGAAAAGGGCGTTTCCGAACTTCCCATTATCGTAACCGAATACGGCACCATGGATGAATGCGGCAACCCGGCTGCTATGGTAAGATATATCGTTTCGATGGAAAAGACCAATACCTACGGTGATATGGCATTCTGGAGACTTTCAAATAACCTCAACGATACCTGTGCCGATGATAATTCTCCTAATTCAAACTGGTGGCTTTACAGAAAGTATGCCGAAATGGAGGGTGAAACACTTGCCGTAAGCACCTCTGCTCTTAACAGCGACAGACTTTTTGATCACGATTGGTGGTATCATTATACAGGACTCGCCTCTCTTACGCCCGACGGAAAGGAGATTAATGTTATCTGCAACGGCAGTGACAATAAAAAGGCAGTCAGAATAAAAAATATCGATGAAACCGAAATGGGCAAAATAGTCGATGTTACCGTGGAATGTGTTTATTTTACGGGTATTTCGGGTATAGTCAGCGAGCCTTATACCGTAAGAAAGTATAAGACAAAGGTTTTGGGTGACAGTCTTAACATAAACATTCCCGGCACTGATACGGACACCGTTTATTTCATTTCCGTAAAGGAGCATACAGAGGAATTTGATGCAGTAAGAAATACAAATCTCCCCGTAAGATACGAATTTGAGGACGGAAAGCTCCTCGGTAAAGCTTACACCTACGACAGTGCCTACGCCACCACAGGTGAGGTAAAGGGTATGTGCGGAGGCTTCGAAAATGAGGGCGATGGGGTGAAAATCACCGTCAATGCCAAAGAGAAAGGCCGTTACAGATTTGACATAATTTACGGAAAGCATAATGACTCAGGGGTAAAAAGCGGCAGAGATTACGGTGTGGCAAATTTCACTTTGGACGGAAAAACCACCGAAGTGATGTTTGAAAACACCATAAAGAGTGAGTATACGACGGTAAAAACGCTTTATGCTGATCTTTGTATGGGCATACATACCATCGAATTTACGCATAATGAGGGAACCTTCGTTCTTGACAGTCTTCTTATGTCAAAGGCTGTGGAGGATGATTCAGCTGCCGTGCTCGATGACTCCGACGACGGCACAAAGTATCTTGCTGTGGCACCCGAAGACGGATACTATTATATAGGTATAGATGAGGGCAGCTATGACATAAGCATTGACGGAGCAAAAGCAAAGGCTGAAAACGGCAGTGTGGTTTATCTCAGAAGAGGTCTGAATGAAATTGCACTTTCCTCGGCGTCTTCTCTTGAGCTTACCAAAGCAGAGCCGAAGGTACCCGTGGCAGCGATTGAAGCGAAGGATATCACCGTAAGCGACGGTGCAGAGATTTTTACCGATAAATACGGAAACACCTATCTCGGCGGTATTACCGGCGGACAGGGTAAGGGCACCTTTAGGATTACTGTTCCCGAAAAGGGAGATTACCGTGTAACTGTTCTTTATTCAAATAATTCCGAGGGCGGTTATCATGATTATAATGTTGATCTTATAGAAAGATATCTCACTGTCAGTGTAAACGGCGGTGAGGGCAGAGATGTTTTCTTCAGAAATACCTACAGCGATTATACATATAAGACGATGACTTTCAATCTCACTCTCGAAAAGGGTGAAAATGAAATAGCCTTCACCAATTCCGGTGAATACAGCTTCGCCTCTCTGATGTCCGAAGCTCCCTTTGTGAAAAATGTCACTGTAAACAGCGCGGTTTCATAAATATACATTATTCTGCATATTTTTTGCATAAAACCGTTGACAAAGGTGTTTTTTAATGATAGAATATCCGCATCATAAAATTAACGGAGGTAATTACCAATGAAAAAATTCTTAGCAATCGCTCTTGCTGCTATCATGCTTTTTGCTCTCGCAGCCTGCGGCGGAACATCAGAAAACAAAGACGTCGTTAAGGTTATCGACATCAACCTTACAGAAGAAGAATACGCTTTCGGCGTAGATAAGGCACAGCCTGAGCTTCTCGAAAAGACCAACGCTTTCATCGAAAAGATCATGAAAGACGGCACCTTTGATGAAATATGTAACAAATATTTCGGTGACGGCGAACCTACGGCAGTAACATCTGCTGAGCTTGACAATACAAAGGATCAACTCGTTGTTGCCACAAATGCTGCCTTTGAGCCCTTTGAATACACTCAGGGTGACAAATACTACGGTATCGATATGGAAATCGCTGCCCTTCTTGCTCAGGAACTCGGAAAAGAGCTTGTTATCAGCAATATGGACTTTGACGCTGTTTGTCTTTCAGTAGGTCAGCACAAATGTGATATCGCTATGGCAGGTCTTACCGTTAAGGAAGACAGAAAAGAACACGTTGATTTCACATCTACATACTATCAGGCATCTCAGAAGCTTATCGTTAAAGCTGATGATACCACATTTGATGCATGCACAGATGCAGCATCAGTAGAAGCAATCCTTAAAGGCTTCGACAACACCACAAAGATCGGTGTTCAGAACGGTACCACAGGTAACTTCTATGTAAAGGGTGACGCAGACTGGGGCTTTGACGGCTTTGCAACAGAATGTGTAGGTTACAAAAACGGTGCTCTTGCAGTTCAGGATCTCGTACACGGCAATATTAACTATGTTGTTATCGATGCCGCTCCTGCAGCTTGCATCGCAGAGTCAATCAACGAAGTTGCATAATAAATAACAAATAAAATATTTTGCAGAATACCTCACTTGTCAAGTGGGGTATTCAAATGTGTAAAGGAAAATTTTCTATGAACGGTTTTTTGGTAAAGGTAGAGCGCTTTATTGATATATTTATTAATCAGGGCGGCTACAATGAAGTCCTCGGCGGACTTAAAAACACTATTCTTATCGCCGTATCGGGTCTTATTATCGGTATCGTTATCGGCACTCTTATTGCTACCGTGCGTGTTCTTCCCAAATACAGCAGATTATCCAGAGCACTCGATAAATTCTGTACCTTTTATGTGGGACTTTTCAGAGGTACTCCCATGGTAGCTCAGCTTCTCGTTTTTTATTATGTAATGCTTCCTCTTATCGGTGTAAAAATGACATCTGTGAGTGTGGCTATCTGTGTTTTCGGTCTTAACAGCGGTGCTTACATTTCAGAAATGATGAGAGCGGGTATTCTTTCTGTTGACCCCGGTCAGATGGAGGGCGGCAGAAGTGTGGGTATGTCCTACGGTGCTACGATGATGAAAATCGTTATTCCTCAGGCGATCAAAAACATTTTGCCCACTCTCGGTAATGAGTTTATTGCTTTGGTTAAGGAAACCTCCGTCGTATCCTTTATCGGTGCCACGGATCTTTATGTGGCATTCAACTATATCGGCTCAAACAGCTACGAATTTATGGTGCCCTATCTCGTGATGGCTATCATGTATATTGCAATCGTTTGCATCATAAGTTTCGGTATAAAGATGATGGAAAGGAGGCTGAGGAAAGGTGACAGACAGTAAAAATAAAGACCTTATCGTGGTTGACGGACTCTGTAAGGATTTCGGCGACAATAAGGTTCTCAAAGACATCAGTACCACCATCAAAAAAGGCGAAAAGGTGGTAGTTATCGGACCCTCAGGCTCAGGCAAAAGCACCTTTTTACGTTGCCTCAACTGTATGGAGGATCCTACGGCAGGTAAAATTATCTTCGGCGGTGAAAATATCGCCGATATGTCCGTGGATATCAATGTTCACCGACAGAAAATGGGCATGGTTTTCCAACATTTCAATCTTTTTGCTAACAAGACCGTTATCGAAAACATTATGATGGCGCCTGTTTATGTGGCGAAGAAAAACATTAAAAAGCAGAAAAGAGATAACCTTCTCATAAAGCTTCACCTCAAAAAAGGTGAAATAACTCCCGTTACCGCCTCTATGCCTGAAATCAAAAAACAGGCTAAGGAAAAGGCTGTCGAGCTTCTTAAAAGAATCGGTCTCGAAGAGAAGGCTGATGCTTATCCTTCTTCTCTTTCAGGCGGACAGAAGCAGAGAGTTGCTATCGTACGTTCACTTGCTATGGAGCCGGATGTTATCCTTTTCGATGAGCCTACCTCAGCACTTGACCCCGAAATGGTAGGAGAGGTATTGGAGCTTATGAAGGAGTTGGCAAATCAGGGAATGACTATGGTAGTTGTTACCCATGAAATGGGCTTTGCCAAGGAAGTAGGCACACGAATCGTCTTTATGGATGAGGGCAGATTTGTGGAAGAAGCCGCTCCCGAAGAATTCTTTGCTAATCCGAAAAGTGAAAGAGCAAAGGAATTCCTTTCAAAGGTGCTTTGATAAATGCGCAATTCGTAATCGCGGGCGGCTTTGCGGGATAATAAAGAGAAAGTCCGCCCTGTGAAATTCATAATTGAACAAACGGAAAAACCCACAGAGATTTAATAGTCTCTGTGGGTTTTCTGTTGTCTGCTTTTAACTGAATGAATATATCCTGCCCTTTTCTGTCATAAATGTCGTTACGCCGTTTTCAAATTCGGTTTCGATTTCTTCGCCTTCTTCGTCGTAAACGAGCATAATTTTGCCGTCATATTTAAGCGAGCATTTTCCGCCCTCATTTGATTTTACCGTAGCGGATTTTAGCTTGTCGTTTTCCCATTTGATGCTTACCTCGAAGTTGCCTCTTGCCATCAGACCTTTGATTTCACCCTCATGCCAAGAGGAGGGGAGAGCCGGCAAAAGGGCGATGTAGTCGCCGTGACTTTGCATAAGCATTTCGCACACGCCGGCAGTAAATCCGAAATTTCCGTCGATTTGGAAGGGGGGATGAGTGCCGAAAAGATTTTTGAGAATGGCACTTTTCATGATGTTTTCTACGATAAGATTGCATTTATCACCTTCGCCTAAGCGTGCATATGAGAGCAAGCGGATGGCAAGTCCCCAACCGGTGCTTTTGTGTCCTCTGTCTTCGAGGGTCGTGAGAGCGGCTTTTTTCAGCTTTTCGTCGTCGGGTGAAATTTGAGAGAAGGGATAAAGTGAGAGAAGATGGGAAATATGGCGGTGCTTTCTTTGTACACCCTTCGTTCTGTAGCCACGCATAAAGAATGAGTCTTCGTCATACCATTCCTTAATCTGTCCCCATTTGCCTACCTGAAGTGGTTTGAGACGGGTAATCTGATTTTTTACGGTGCCGATAATTTCTTCGTTTACCTTATCGCCGTAGCCCTTATCCGAAAGCTCCTTTGCGGCATGAAGCACATCGGAGTAAAGATTATAAATGATGCATTGGTCATAAGTGTTGCCGGCGGCAACGGGTCCGTGTTCGGGGGAATAACCGGGAGATACCACCAATCTGCCGCTTCTTTCATCTTCGATAAGGAGCTTGGTCCACATAAGGGCACATTCCTCCATGGCGGGATAAATGTCATTTTTCAGCTTTTCGATGTCGAGAGTAAAGCGGTAATAATCGTACATTCCCTGTAAAGCCCATGCACCGTTTGTGGGTGCCCAGCCCCACTGCCATTCGGAGCCCATTCCCACATAGCCGAGAGGAGTCACCATTGTGTGGAACATAAAGCCTGTAGGCTTTTCATAATCGGGAGTACCGTCTTCTTTGTCCTCTCCGATGCCGAGACTTTTATTGGCCACTATTCTGCCGGGCTTTTTAAGCGAGTTGACAAAATCTATATAAGGGAGTGCTGTTTCCGATAAATTGGCCGTATAGGCGGGCCAATAGTTCATTTGTACATTTACATTAAAGTGATAATCACAGCACCAGGGAGGATTGTTTTTAGCGTTCCATATACCCTGCAGATTGGCGGGGAGAGATCCGTCACGTGATGAGGCTATGAGCAAATATCTGCCGTATTGGAAAAGAGTGGTGATAAGACTTCTTTTGTACTCGCCCTTTTTGCCGAAGCGTTTGAGCATAAAATCGGTGGTAAGAGGAGTTTCCTCTTGACCGAGAGTAAAGGTCACACGGTTATAAATATCCGTATAATCCTTTATATGTGCTCTGTAAAGGTCTCCGAAGGTCTTTGCGGCCGCTTTCTCTACTGTTTCCTTTGCTTTTGTGAGAGGGTCAACATCACTGAAAAAGCACGGATAATTATTTATGTAGTTTGTGGCAAGGCTCATTATTACCACTGCTTCGGTGGCGTTTTTTACTGAAATACGGTCTTCTTTGATTTCAATATCACCGTCACTTGTAATTTTTACAAAGCCGCCGTATTTCATGCCGTTGGCATCTGCTCCGTCTTTACCGTCGAGACCGATATTTGCTTTTACCGTACCGAAAAGAGAAATGCCGTTTTCGTCCGCTTTTACGGTGCCCTTTTGCTCGGAAACCACATAAGCTTCGAAACCGAAGGTCGGAATTTCCGCACTTTCTTCATCGCCGCCCTCGCATTGAAATCTTCCTACGAAAACATTGTCCGGATAAGAGATGAAATAGTGTCTGGTGTAGGATACCTTTTCATTTTTATATGACACCATAGCTGACGCAGTGTCAAGGTCAAGGTCGCGGACATATTTGTCGGCCGTTTCACTTCCGTCGAAGTTGAAGTAAAGGTTGCCAAAGGATTGATAAGCGCCGAAGCCGGTCATATCACCCTGCAAATTTTTCATGTCAGCTGTGGCGGCTTTATTGTCACCCTTTGCCAACAGAGACTGAATTTTTCTGTAAGCTTCGCCTTTATCCTTTTTACCTGTTCCGCCGTCAAAGCCTTCTGCGGTCATGCCGCCTGACCATAAGGTTTTTTCATTGAAGTGGATAAGCTCGGTTTTGATACCGCCGAAAATTTTGGCTCCGATTTTGCCGTTGCCTAAGGGCAAAGCTTCGTTTTCCCAACCGTAATAGCTCATATGGGCAGGCTCTTTATAGCATAAATACATAAATAACACCTCTTGGTTCAATTCGGAATGTTTATTTCCGGTTGCACATTTTATTTATTATATCTTTTTTTTCGTGCAGATGTCAACTGTAAAAAATAAAATATAAAATATCACAAAAGATACGAAAAAAATTGATTTTTGAATTAAACTGTGTTATCATATATTATGTATATTTATAATTCAGACGAGAAAGGTTATTTTAATGAAAGAGGATTATCTTGTAACCATCGTTACCCGTCAGGAAATAGAGGGTGAGCGTGAGCTTTTGGAGGTTACTACTCACGGACATTTAGAGGGTGAGGGTGACAGCTATATTCTTTATTATACTGAGCAGGAAGAGGACGGCACCGAAAGCACTACAAAGCTTCAGGTAGAAAAAGACAGAAGCGTTACGGTGAACCGTGAGGGCAGTATCAGCACCTATATGATTATTGAAAATGAAGTACGTCATTTATCCCATCATGTTACACCCTACGGGAGCTTTTCCATGGGTGTGTGCGGAAAAGAAATTATGTCCGACATGAATTATGAGGGCGGAAAGCTCCGTTTCAGCTATGCAACGGATATTGAAAAAAATCCTTTGGGTATAATTGAATTTGATATCACAGTAAAAAGAAAAAAGATTTACACGTCAGAACAGGAGGAAATTTAATGTCCGTTACAGTAGATAAAGCACAGCAACAGATAAGACAGACCGTAAAGGATGCCGTTTTAAGGGCACAGAGCAAGGGCCTTTTACCCGAAGGTGAAGCTAACGCCTTTTCCGTGGAGGTACCCGCAGACAGAAACAACGGTGATTATTCCACAAATGCCGCTATGGTAAATGCCAAAGCATTCCGTCTTCCGCCTGTAAAAATTGCACAGGCAATAATGGAAAATGCTGACCTTGAAGGTACATACTTCAAAGAGATAAAAATTGCAGGCCCCGGTTTCATTAACTTTTACCTTTCCGATGTTTACTATGCGGACATTCTTTTCGAAATCAAAGAAGCAGGAGAGAGCTACGGCAGAAGTAATTACGGCGAAGGTAAAAAAATCAATGTAGAGTTTGTTTCCGCCAATCCTACGGGACCCATGCACATGGGTAATGCCCGCGGCGGAGCGCTCGGTGACTGTCTTGCCGGTGTTTTGGATTATGCCGGTTATGAGGTGTCCAGAGAGTTTTATGTAAATGATGCCGGCAATCAGATTGATAAATTCGGTCTTTCTCTCGATATCAGATATCGCCAACTTTGCGGAGAAGAGGTTGAGCTGCCCGAAGACAGCTACCACGGAGAGGATATAACCGAAAGAGCAGGGGAGTTCAGATCCGTTTACGGTGACGGCTTTATGGCAAAGAGTGAGGAAGAAAGGAGAAAGGCTCTCGTTGAGTTTGCTCTTCCGAAAAACCTCGAAAATATGAAAAATGCCATGAAAAAATACCGCATCGATTATGATCTTTGGTTCAGTGAGCTGACCCTTCATAAGGGCGGCGAGCTTCAGGAAACTATAGATATTCTGACAAAGGGCGGTTATACCTATGAAAAGGACGGGGCTCTTTGGTATAAAAATAAAGAGGTACAGACCAAAATGCTTCTGCGCGAGGGTAAAACACAGGAGTATATTGATAAATTGGAGCTTAAGGATGACGTGCTTATCCGTGCCAACGGCAACCCAACTTATTTTGCCGCTGATATTGCCTATCACAGAAACAAGCTTGAAAAAAGAGGCTTTGACAAAGCTATCGACGTATGGGGTGCCGACCATCACGGCCACGTTGCCCGTATGAAGGGTGCTATGGAGGCTGTGGGCATAGATTCAAGCAGGCTCGATATTCTTCTCATGCAGTTTGTACGTCTTGTCCGTGACGGTGAAGTGGTGAGAATGTCAAAGAGAACCGGCAAGGCAATCACTCTTGTTGATTTGCTCAACGAAGTGCCCATCGACGCAGTACGTTTTCTTTTCAATATCAGAGAGCCGGGCTCGCTGATGGATTTTGACCTCGATCTTGCTGTTGAGCAAAGCTCACAGAATCCCGTCTATTATTGTCAGTATGCACATGCACGAATCTGCAGTATACTTTCAAAGCTTGAGGGTGAAGGCAAAAAGACGAGAAGCTGCACAAGTGAAGAGCTGCAGCAGCTTACCTGCCCCGAAGAGAGAGAGCTTATCCGCTTCCTTTCCACTCTCGGCGACACCATTATCGGTGCAGCAAAAAATTATGACCCCGCAAAGGTCACTCATTATGCTGTTGAACTTGCTACCCTTTTCCATAAATTTTACAGTGCGTGCCGTGTAAGCGTGGAGGATGAAAGTCTTATGCAGGCCAGACTTTTCCTTTGCATATGTGTGAGAGATACCATGAAGAGTATTCTTACTATGCTGAAGGTTGACTCTCCGGAAAGAATGTAATGTATTTTTATTGCAGTTTGATAAAATACTAAAAAAGTAAAGTAATTTTTAACCGAGTAATCCATAATAAAAGAAACTATAAAGAAAGAGAGAAAATATTATGAATCCCGAAAAAATTCTCGTTGTTGACGACGACCTTAACATCTGCGAGCTTCTGAGACTTTATCTTACAAAGGAGGGCTACAACGTAGTTATAGCCAATGACGGACAAAGTGCCGTCACTACCTTCCAGGAGGAAAGTCCCTCCCTTGTACTTCTTGACATCATGCTTCCCAAACTTGACGGTTGGCAGGTTTGCAGAGAAATCAGAAAATTTTCCGAAGCACCTATTATTATGCTCACTGCAAAGGGTGAGGTTTTTGACCGTGTTTTAGGTTTGGAATTAGGCGCCGATGACTACGTTATAAAGCCCTTTGATACCAAAGAAATAGTGGCAAGAATCAAAGCTGTTCTCCGCCGCAGTGCATCCTCCGCTACAGAAGAAATCAAAGAGGTGCACTATGATAAGCTCTCTATAAATCTCACAAATTATGAGCTTAAGGTAGGCGGTGTGCAGATTGATACTCCTCCCAAAGAAATGGAGCTTATTTTCCATCTTGCCAAAAATCCCAACAGAGTATTCACCCGTGATCAGCTCCTTGACGAGGTTTGGGGCTACGATTATTACGGCGATTCACGTACTGTGGACGTTCATGTTAAGCGACTCCGTGAAAAATTAGAGGGTGCCTCCGACAAATGGGAGCTTCGCACCGTATGGGGTGTAGGCTATAAATTTGAAACAAAAGAATAAACCTACCAAAAAGTAACGCCTGATTTTTCAGGCGTTTTCTTGAAAAGAGGGCAGAAAATGGCAAAAAGAAAAAGAATAAGACGAAGAAAAAAAGCGGGCATATTGAGAAAATACTTTTTCCGTTCTGCAGTAACGGTTGTTGCGGGCTTTATTGCTCTGTGCTTTATAATGATGTTTTTCATCGGCAGTCAGTGGTGGGACGAAAAAAATATTTCTCTTAACCGTAACGTTAATAATATAAGCGAAGCATATATATCCCTATCCATTCATAAAAATTCACAGAAAAGCAAGGCAGAGGCAGTAGCGGCAGAAACAACGCTGCATAATGTTCTGAACACAATGGGTAAGGCTACTCTTTCCGAATATTTTATTACGGACATAAAGGGTGACGTTGTTTACTGCAGTGACTGTGAGGCGGGAAAAACCCACGGCTGTGAAAACCACCGTAATTATCACGTAGCCGAAGAGCATATAAACAGAGCGCTTAAGGGAAAGTTTTCCGACTATATAGGCGATGAGGATTTTGAAATAGGGTCTTTTGTGGTGGTAGCTCCCATAATGGACGGAGATACGCCTGTGGCCATTGTATTCGGTGTGGAGGACGCCATTACCGGTTTGGTGCCTTACAGTGTGCGGATTATCGAATCCTTCTTTTATTCACTTATTATCGCTCTTATAGCTGTGTTTGTGGCGCTGTTCGTTATTACCCGCGATGTCGCTGTTCCTCTCTCTGATATGCAAAAAATCACCGATCATTATGCTAAAGGGGATTTTGACCATAAGGCAAAGGAAAATTATAAAAACCGTGAGCTCAACGATTTCGCAAAGGCACTTAATAAAATGGGCTACGAGCTTAAAATAAACGAAGATTCAAGAAAGAGCTTCGTTGCCAATGTTTCTCATGAGCTTAAAACACCTATGACCTCCATCGGCGGCTTTATTGACGGTATTATGGACGGGACAATTCCGCCAAATGAAGAAAAAAAATATCTCGGCATAGTGTCGAATGAGGTTAAAAGACTTTCACGTATGGTGGTTTCCATGCTCAATCTTTCGAAAATTGAAGCAGGAGAAATAGAGCTTTCTCCCATCATTTACGACGTAAGTGCCCAGGTTTTTGAAACTCTTCTTTCTTTTGAAAAGATTATAAATGATAAGCATATAGAGATTGAAGGCTTTGAGGAAATCGGGTCCGTGATGATGCGTGCTGACAAAGACCTTGTTCAGCAGGTTATTTATAATCTCATTGATAATGCCGTAAAATTTACCCCTGAGAAAGGAACAATAACCGTCTTTGCAGAAAACGACGGAGAAATCACCAAAGTTTCAATCAGGAATTCGGGACCGGGTATATCCGAAGAGGAAATCGCACGAATTTTTGAGCGGTTTTACAAAGTCGATAAATCCCGCTCCTATGATACCAAGGGTGTCGGATTGGGTCTTTATATAGTAAAAACCATTATAAATATGCATGACGGTGAGATTTACGCTACCAGTAAGCAGGGCGAATATACGGAATTTGCCTTTGAAATACCGTATATTGATGAATAATTCGGAATATTTAAACTTGCTTTTAATGTAAACAGTTATTCTCTATTCATTAAATAATAAGGCAAAAACAAAAAAGGAGCAATCACTTATGAATGACAATGAAAACAGATTTGACGGCTTCAGAGAAGAGGCCGACACAGAAAACCAAATAAATGAACAGGAAAATGCGAACCCTTATTTCTCTTTTGATTTTCCGAAACCTCCCGTGTATTCTGCACCGGAAGAAAAAACCGAGGATATTTATTCTTCGGCTCAGCAGCCCGAAAAAACGGATACAGTCTTTAATCCGTACGCAGCACCGGGAAGCACATATAATTATAGCTCGGCAAATATGCCCTACAGAGAAGAGTCTGCAAATTCGCAGCAGCCTCCACACAGAACCTATCAGCCGCAAAGTGACTATAATTTCGGTACTCAACCTTCTTACCGGCCTGCTCCCGAAGAGCCGAAAAAGAAGGGAAGGGGTAAAAAAATCGCTGCTGTTATCGTCGTTCTCTGTCTTATCGCCGGTGCCGTTGCCATGGCGTTGAGTTTGTCTGACCGGGGCAGCTCGGTTAACCCGTCATTGAATGATACCACAGCTCAGGCCGAAGCTCCCACTACAGCTGACACTGTTTATGCCACCACACAGTCCGGTGCGGTAGATCAGTTCAATTCCGTAATTGTTGCCGAAAAGGCAAGACCCGGTGTGGTAGGTGTTATGACTTACAAACAGGGACAGCTCGAAGGCGAAGGCTCAGGTGTTTTATGGAAAGAAGAAAGCGGCTTTACCTATGTTATCACCTGTGCCCATGTTATTAACTCCAAGGGTGTAACCTATGGAGTTATGCTTGAGGACGGCAAAACCTATGAGGCTGAAATGGTGGCCGCCGATACAAGAACTGATATCGGTGTTCTTAAAGTTGAAGCGACGGGTCTTCCTCTTGCCGAAATAGGTAATTCTGCCACTTTGAAAATCGGTGAGCCTATCTATGCTATCGGTAATCCCGGCGGAAGCGCATTTTTCGGTTCAGTAACTGACGGTATAATTTCTTCTATTGACCGTTCCATTTCCTCCACTTACACTATGACCGTTATTCAGCACAGTGCTGCCATTAACCCCGGTAACTCAGGCGGTGCTTTGGTAAACACTTCCGGTCAGGTAGTAGGCATCAACTCTTCAAAAATCGCCGACACGGAATATGAGGGTATGGGCTTCGCAGTTCCCATGTCCATCGCTCTTCCTGTGGCACAGTCTCTCGTTCAGTATAAATATGTTCCCAACAGACCCAAGCTCGGTATAGAATATGCATCTGTAAGCTCTTATCAGCTTTACAGCATGGTTGTTTCCATTAAAGGACTCCCGAAGGGCTCTTTGGTTATCGCCGGTATTTCCGCTGACAGCTCACTTGCAAACACAGAAGCAGAGGTTGGTGACCTTATAATCGGTGTAAACGGTAAGGATATGAAAGATTCAAGTGTACTTCTCGATCTTATTGAAACGGGTGCCGTCGGCGACACTCTTACCCTCACTCTCTGCCGTATTGAGAGCAGAACCTACAAAACCTCTACCTTTGATGTAACCATTACTCTCGTCGAAGATAAGGGCTCCTCAGCTGAAGAGGAAACCACCACAGAGGTATATGGCGACGGCGGTTATTATTACGGCGGTGCAAGTGATTTTGAAGACTTTTTCAATGATTATTTCGGCTTCGGTTGGTAATAAAAGGAGTTGCAAAAAACATTACTTTTTCAACTTTTTGTGATTTTTTATAAATTTATGGGGTTCAACAGGAAAAATACCTGTTGAACCCCTTGGTTTATATTGATTTATACGGTCTGTACTTTTTACATCCTCTTTTTATTTAATAGGCACCCTTTGAACGGTACTGCACAAGGAAATCAGAGAATAAATTCCTGTTTCAGTGCCGATTTTTTCTGCCTTTTTTTCATTTTTTGCCAATTGATATATCCGTATATGTCATTGACCAAAAATGCGGCAAAGCAAACAACAACTGAAATGTAACGGATATCATAAACGCTTGCCATAGTCCATAAAACGATCAGCACAATATCATTTGAAGCATAAGCTAAGGCAAAGAGCGGACTCCTTCTGAAAGTAAGGTATACGGCCGCAAAGCTCGTAGTAACGGACAGCGTGCTCGGTATGATGTTAGCGGTATCGAAATATGACAGTATGAAATAAAACAAAAAGGTGATTATTCCGGCGGCAACACACATAAAGAGAGCTTCTGTTTTCTTTATGCTGTTAACTTTGACCTCCGCCTTATTATTCTCATAAGGATTTTTTAACCAGGATATCAGGGCAAAAACCGCCATCGGCATCGTCATGCCGATGTACGTAATCATCTCACCGTAATAATCAAATGTATAAGATATAATTCCGTACAAAAGGCTGAAAATCACCATCAACAGCTGACCGAAGGGATTTCCCTTTGCATTGAAAATCAGCGAGGTTACCCCGATTAACGAAGCGGTCAATGTAAGATAATTTTCTCTGTCAAATATGCAGAAAGAGCCGATTATCAGCAGCACGGAAAAGCTCCACAAAGCAATTTCTGATTTCGAAAAATAGTTTTTCAATTAAAACACTCCTAAAAAATAAACATCCGCATACACATCTTCAAAGACCTAACGATGTGTAAACGAATGCTTTTGCATTTCACTACCCGGTGGCAGTCAGAGTTATAATTTGTGGCCATTATATCATGGAATATCAATAAATGCAATAGTAATACAGTTGATTATGTATTTTATAAACAGCATATTCATTCGTGCCGTTTTTGTTAATTAAACCTCTTCGCTGATTACAAAATCCAAGGTTGATAGCTACATTACTGTGTATCGTCTTTACGGTTACTTTACCTTGGCGGAGTAGGAGAGACTAGCCCCTCTTGCGGTGCCCAAAATCGCTTTATCGGCTTGGAGCGCCGAGCGATTTTGACCGCTGCGCCATACTTGCCTCGCTTCATCTCCCGCAGGGAGCGCTTCGGCGAATATGCCCGCGCCTTCGTCGCTCAAGTTCGAGCTCTTTGCCGAAAGTAAAAAAATAAAGGTAACCTTTACGGTTACCTTTACCTTGGCGGAGTAGGAGAGACTCGCCCCTCTTGCGGTGCCCAAAATCGCTTTATCGGCTTGGAGCGCCGAGCGATTTTGACCGCTGCGCCATACTCGCCTCGCTTCATCTCCCGCAGGGAGCGCTTCGGCGAATATGCCCGCACCAACGGCGCTCAAGTTCGAGCTCTTTGCTGAAAGTAAAAAAATAAAGGTAACCTTTACAGTTACCTTTACCTTGGCGGAGTAGGAGAGACTCGAACTCTCGCGCCGGTTACCCGACCTACGCCCTTAGCAGGGGCGCCTCGTCACCAACTTGAGTACTACTCCATTCAGTGCCTTTAAATAAAAAAAGATGGCGGAGAGAGTGGGATTCGAACCCACGGTACGCGCAAACGTACGACGGTTTTCAAGACCGTTCCGTTATAACCACTTCGGTATCTCTCCGTATTTGCCTAATGATATTACCATATTGTTGCGGTAATGTCAAGTGGTTTTCGGGAAAAAGTTCAAGTTTTTGGACGTGGAAGAGGAGACGGCAGGACAGCTTTATCCTTTGAGGATACGGATGGTATCCTCTGCGTCTTTTTCCGTTAGAGCGTCGCTGAAGGCTGAGGTTTTTACGGTGTGTCCCGTGAGAAAATCCGCCACAAGTCTCATATCATCGAGAACTGCAAAATTCTCCGTTTCAGGATTATCCTCAAGCCATTTTTTGATCTCGTTTTCACGGTCAGGTCTTATAACAGGCGTTTTATCATATATTTCCAGACCGTACTGCTTAAAAATACTGTTTATCTGTTCACCTGTGGGGTCGCATTTTGTATTGTCTTTGTCCCAATGCTCCTTCCATGAGGTGGTGAGAACAATTTTTGCACCGGTGCTGTCGGTTATTTTTTTCAGTAGCTTCATCTTTGACGGGTCAAGCACCACACCTGTGTGACCGCAATCTCTTATGTACCTGTCAGAATTGAGTACGCCGTCGAAGTCCAAGAATATTATTTTCATTTTCCCATCTCCTTAATCATTAGTTCTGCCAAGGTTTCCATACCCTTTGCTGTAGGGTGACATCCCTCCATAGAATCGTAGGCTGTGCCGTGGGTGTAAAGGTCAATTAAATGAACACTCTTTTCCTCGGCGATACTTCGGATGATAGCGTTGAATTCTTCCATAGTGCTGTTCCATCTTTTTTCGCTGAAGAAAAAGGAAGGGTCTTTTTCCATATATGCAGTGCAGAGGGTGCAGCAGAAAATTTCTGCATCAGGATAGTTCTTTTTTATTTTGTCCAGCATAAGGTCATAGGCGTATGTAAATGACTGCTCTTTAAGTATCTGAATGTCACCGTTATAGACGGGTGAAACACCGAACATAAAGTCATTTGTGCCAAGATAAACTATTATGACGTCAGGCATTATTCCGTCTCTGTGGAGGCGGGATGTTCTTTCATCGCTGCAGCCTGAGGGGAAAAGCTCATCACGGTCAGGCAGTTTTGCCACCCAACTTCCCGACCAGGAGCCGTTGACCAAAAGCTTACCGCCAAGACGGGAAACAACCTTGCCCCACCAAGTATCATCAGGGGAGTGTACATCGGAAAGCTCCTGTCTTTCACCGTGATAAAAAACCTTGTAGCCGTCGGGGTTGTAGCCTTCAAGAGTGCTTATGGAGTCGCCGACGACGGAAAAGTATTTGTCTTTGTATGTATTGTTATTCATTTTGTTTCTCCTTTATAATATACTGTCTTTCAGAACAAGCACGTTGACCCTCTTACTTGTGTCGGTTCCGGCATCGATTGCTATTAGTCCTTTACCGCAGTAAACAGAGCTGTCATCGCCTTTTCGCCGGGAATCTACGGTATTCGCATAAAATGTGGGATAATGTCCGCAGACTAATGTTTTCGACGGTCTGTCTGAGAGAT
Organism: Clostridia bacterium; assembly: GCA_017397845.1. Taxonomy (GTDB): domain Bacteria; phylum Bacillota; class Clostridia; order Oscillospirales; family Acutalibacteraceae; genus UBA6857. The sequence continues at coordinate 3,292 of JAFQHU010000025.1, read as the reverse complement.
TATATGCATCTGTCCATTTTGTCTTTCGGGCAATATGCCACTGCTCATCCGAGGCCGAGGAAGGATTTTTCAGTATGAAAAGTTTTCCGTCGTTTTCTTCAAAGGGGAGCCAGCCGTGGGTAAAGATATATTTTTCCGTTTCATAGTAATTCACACAGGAGCGGATGTGGCAGAGAAGTCTCTGCCTGACATCAGGGTCTGCGGAAAAGCTGACCGTCTCTTCCTTTTCATCAAGACAATCCTCACCGAAAAACTCTTTCAGGGTTTCTGAAGCATTGCTGATATAGATTTTAGGGTGAAAAAGACCGCTTTCAAGTATGTATGAAAGCACATCCTCGTGATTTCCGCGGATAAGAATTTTGTTGTTTACTTTTTCTAAATATTCAAAAACCTTGCGGTTTTCTTTGCCGCGGTCAAAATAATCTCCGCAGCATATAAGCAGATGTCCGTCATCATTTTCACAAAAACCCGCATTGTCAAGAGCAGCTTTCATTTCTGTGTAAAAGCCATGGATGTCACTTATTATAAAAAGCTTTTTACGGTTGTTCATGTTAGTCTCCTGTTAATAAAATACCTCAGGTTCATAGGTAACCTTTACTATTTCAAAATGCTTACAGTTAAATCCGCCGTTGGTTTCCTTTACAATCATTCTTCCTCCTGTTTGAGGATATAATTCGCCTGAATCCATAATCATAAAATTTAATGTTATATCTTTTTTTCTCGGTATGCCGTTTTCATCTGTGAAGTATACTGCGGTGGAACCCCTGGTGCTGTAAAATTCAGTTATTTCAACCTCATATTCTTTCCCTTTATCCTCCGAAGTTAGCAGATTTAAAGGCTGATACATAAGAAGCTGTAAAGCGGATACAACCAATATAATAACTATATACAGCTCCTTCCAAAAGAGCTTCTTGGGTGTTTTCTTTCCGAAAATGAACAGAAAAGCAAGGCTCGTCATCACAAAAGCCGTCACAACACAGTAAAGCAGATATTTGAAACAAAGATATTCTCCGCCCACGGCAAAACCGTAGAGACAGACAGATAATACGGAGCCTGTTATTCCGAAAATTACCGAAAGTACGGTCTTTTGTTCTTTGGTAAGCATTTTTACTCCTCCTTATTCATTTTGTGTATTATATTATACCTTTTTTACACAAAAAAGAAAAGAGCAATAAGTGCAAAAAGTCAAAAAAACTGCAGCACCTATAGAAGTACTGCAGTTTGCTATTCTGTTAAAATCTGATCAAATAGCCTTTGCACCGGCTGCTCTGAGTTTTTCGTTTACATCACGCTGGTCAACCCAAACAACAACCTCCATAATGGCAAGTGCCGTAAGAATGTGCCAAATCGAATGGCCGTGAATATTGCCGAGAATAAATGTATTGATTTCATTGTCACCCCAAAGAGATGTAATTATAAAAGCAACAAGGAATGTAAAAATTATAAGAACAAAAAGAAATTTCTCTGTTGAAGTCATCTTTTTGAAGTTAGAAACGAGAAGGTAAAGTATAGGTAATGCTGTCAGGAAGCAGCCAAATTCAGCCAGAGAAAGACCGCCTGTTTTTCCGTCCATGGGAGCTCCGCCACCGCCGATATAAAGTGGTCTGTCATGAAGAACAAATACTTCATAGGTGAGAACAGAGAGAACAACGACCATAATAGCTGTAACACCGATGAGGAAAATGTTTCTTTTTTTTCTTTCGCTTGCAGATTGATAAAATTCCAAGGCAAAGCAACATACACCTGACCAGGCAACAAGCTCTGTAAACGACATGTCAATATAGCTTGCAAGAAGCTTTGTCGTAAGCACACCGGGTTGGAATTCACCGTAGTTTGCTGTGTGCATACCGACAGATGTGACAGACATAATCATATACAGCAGAATGAATATGTACCAATACCATTTTTTATTTTTTTTGATTAACAAAATGGCAATGGCTATGAATGCGGCAAGAGTATAAACCCAATTGGTTTGTACGGCTGCATATTGAGCACAATACTCTGCCAGAGTGGTGCCACCGTCAAGAACTATATCCTTGAATGACGGCCAGTCAATGAAATTCAGGTTCATATTTATACCTCCTTTTGAGGTATTTTAACATCATTTTTATAAATATGCAATATAATTAATTAAAAAAGCCGGCATTTGCCGACTTTATTTACTGTTTATCCTTACTTTTGGCGAATACCGATACCACCAGACCACAGATTATCGCCGCCATAATACCCACAGAGGCAGAGGAGAGGGGACCGCTGAGTATTCCCATCATTCCCTTTTCAGCTATTGCCTCCCGTGTGCCCTTGGCTAAATTATATCCGAAGCCCGTAAGAGGCAGAGTAGCACCTGCACCGGCCCATTCCGCCAAAGGCTCATAGATCCCAAGACCGCCCAAAATCACACCGATTATAACAAAGGAAACTAAAATTTTGGCGGGGGTAAGCCGTGTAAGGTCGATAAGAAGCTGACCCACGGTACAAATTAGACCGCCCACGGCAAAGGCCTTAAGAAGAGTGAGAAAAAGCTCCATTACATCATCTCCTTAAGCTTTTTTAGGGGACTGCCGTTGCCTGAAAACAGAGTAATACCGGCAAATACCGCTATTGCTATGAATGTGATACAGACTGCCTTTTTTATATAGTAAAGATATTTGCTGCATTTGATAAGATATAAAAGGCATTTCAGTGCAGAAAGCATATTCATTTTCTTTCACCCCTTCTGATATTGACCAAATGTGCTATGCCGGGAATACTTTCTCCCTCTTTTGAGGATACAGGTGACATAAGAGCTCCCGTAGCCATAAATAGAATATTACTGTATTTACCGTTTTTCATACTGTTAAGAATGTGGGAACAGAGCACACTTGCACTGCAGCCGCAGCCTGAGCCTCCCGAATGGACATCCTGATTTTCTCTGTCATAAATCATAAGACCGCAATCAAAATAGTTTTTGTCGAGAGATATACCGCACTCTTTTTTCATCAGCTCTTTCAGAAGCTCAGAGCCGACGAAGCCAAGGTCACCCGTAAAAATTGCATCGTAGTCATCAGGTGAGGTTTTGGTGTCACGAAAAAATTCGGCAAGGGTTTTACAAGCAGCAGGGGTAAATGTCAAGAGAAAACCATAAATTTTTTCAAAATCCCGAAACCCTTTATTTACAAGGGCACTGAAAAAGTCTACGCAATGCATAAGTACTGCATAAAGCGTAGATTTTTTTCGTATTTTGTGATATAATTTAATCATAAAATACAGGGTGGATGATGAAAATGTTAAGAGACAATAACCAACTTAGACT
>JAFQHU010000024.1 GCA_017397845.1 Clostridia bacterium | reverse complement strand
TTTTGCGGAGTCGTGTTTTTATTTCGGTAAAAATGCAGGCTTCTATTTTGGCGTTCTCTGTGAGATTTGTCCGAAAGTTTGTGTGGTAGCAAAACGAAGCTTTGCATTTTTCGTGTGTGTAAAACTTCGGTTTGCACACACTTTTTTTGTTTCAGGGTGACGGCAGAACAGGGAATAACCCATCCGTGTTCTGCTTGGCCGTGTCAGAATTATCGCACCCGTGAAACGGAAGTGGCCGTTAATTCTTATCAACACGAATTTCAAAATAAGGAGTTGAATAGATGAAAGACAACTTAAAGTATATGATTAAAAACTGGATAGAGTGGGACAAGAAAAGCCTTCTGTACTTTTGTTTAAGAGTTCCCGCAATGGTTTTTCTTCCTATCATAACAGCCTTTATCCCTAAAGCAATGATTGACTGCATAAACGAGGGCGTTACCGTCGGTAAGCTTACCTTGATAGTTGCTCTCTTGAGCGTACTAGTTACGGTTACTACCTGGCTTGACCCGTTTCTTAATGAGCTTTTACAGGGCAGTGCAAGAGTAATCCGTATGCGTTATGCGGTTATGGCTTTTAAGAAAAACATACACACAGACTACATAAACATTGAAAGCCTTGAGGGCAGAGAAAAGAATAAAATAGCCATGGAATTTTACCGAAGCCATTGGTCCTCCTCGGCATACTTTATTACTCTTTGCAACGCCTTTCTCGTTTGCGTTCTCGGCGTAATAACTTCTCTTACACTCATTTACAAAATCAACATTATTATGATTTTGCTCATCCTTCTTACCTGTGTGGGAGAGTTTTTCCTGCTTCGTTATCTCAACGAAAAGGAGAAGAACGTCAAAAAGGCAAGAGGCAGTATCTTTGTAAAGCTTGATTATTATTACGAGCTGAGCAAGGATAACACAGCCGCAAAGGATATCAGACTTTACGGCTTTTCAGACTACTTCATTTCTGCTTATGCCAAGTTTGTTTATGAGCTTCAGAAGATAACGGGCAAGTATATGCGGCAGAGCTTCAATGTCAGCGGTACAAGAGCTTTTCTTAATATGATAAGAGAGCTTGTTGCCTATGCCTATCTTGTTTATCTCGTTTACAAAAACGAACTGAGCGTTTCTGATTTCATCTTCTATTTCGGTATCATTACGGGCTTTTCCAACTGGATTATGAACCTTGTAATCTGCGTTTCGGATTTGGAGCGTTGCTGCAATGACTGTCAGGCCTTCCGTGACTTTACCGAGGCTAAGGACGAAAATGATAACGGCAAGGCAGTACACAAACTCAGTGATGTTATATCAATCGAGTTCAAAAATGTTTCCTTCACATACCCTTCTGCCGAAGAAAGCACAATAAAGAATATGTCCTTTAAAGTCAACGCAGGTGAAAATATTGCAATCGTTGGTGAAAATGGTGCAGGCAAAACTACCGCTGTTAAACTTCTTTGCGGCTTGTACTACCCGAGTGAGGGTGAAATTCTTGTAAACGGAGTGAGTAGTAAGGATATTTCAAAGAGCGATTTCTTTGACCTTTTTGCGCCAGTATTTCAGGATTACACCTTTATGCCCATGACTATTGCGGAGAATATCTGTCTCACCTCTGACTATGACAAGGAAAAACTTTTCAGTGCATTTGAAAAGGCGGGAATCAGAGAGAAGATAGAAAGTCTCCAAGAAAAAGAAAATACCTTTATGGTAAAAGATGTTTACAAGGATGCGGCAGATTTCTCGGGTGGTGAGAAGCAGAAGCTACTTCTTGCAAAGGCCGTTTACAAAAATGCTCCCGTACTTATTCTCGACGAGCCTACAGCGGCACTTGACCCTATCGCAGAAAATGAACTGTATCTCAAATACAATGAACTGACACAGAACAAAATATCCTTTTTCATCTCACATAGGCTTTCCTCGACACTCTTTTGTGACCGCATACTCTTTGTTTCTGACGGTAAAATCACAGAAAGCGGTACGCACGAGGAGTTGATGAATCTGGGGGGCGGATATTACAGAATGTATCAGCTTCAGAGCTACTATTACAAGGAAGGGCAGGTGGCACAAAGTGAAAAAGTTTAAGTCTATTACTTATGCGTTCAAAGAAATGCACAACCTTGAAAGTAAGCTTATGCCCACAACCATAACTGCGGCAGTAGTCACCGGTGTAATGCCATTTATCAACATATGGTTTTCGGCAAAGATTATCGACTTGCTTGATACGGGTGCAGATGCCAAAAAGCTAATAGGCTATATCTGCCTTGCGGTCGGTATAAACTTTGTTCTGTTTTTCCTTAACAGGTATCTGAATGACATTTACTATATGCTTCGCTCAATGCTCTATAACAGAGAGCTTAAAAGCATTGCTTCAAAGCTTTTCTCTGTCGAGTTCAAAAAGCTTGAGGACAGCAATTTTAAAGAGCTTATCCACAAACACTCAGAAGCACAGGACAGAGTTTTTTCAGCCTTTGTACAGTTTTCTTGGATGTTCAGGGATTTTGTTTCAGGCGCATTGACGGTTATTATTTCTGCAGTGTTAATCTTACCTCTTTTTAAAATCGGATTTCAGAAAACAGGTGACACCTTCTTTGAAAGACCTGCTTTTCTGCTGAGCATTTTTGGTGCAATCGGGGTTATGGTTGTCATTATGCTCATTGTAGCAACAAAGATGAACAAGGAATATTTCAAAGCATCAGACGAATACTCCCGTCTTGATAAGATTTTTTACTATTTTCTTGATATGTTCTCCGACTACAAGACCGGCAAGGAAATCCGTCTTTACAAGGAGCAGGATATTATCGAAAAGACTGCCACTCACAAGATTCTTACCGAGGGTGAGCAGGTGCTGAAAAAAGCCTCTATGAACTCTGCAAAGTCAAGCTCATTTATTGCCATTCTCGGCTCGGTTGTTGGCTTCGGCGTTTATCTGTTTATCGGCGTAAAGGGTCTTTACGGCCTTTTCGGTATCGGTTCGCTTGTCCTCTACTGTGGCTCCTTTATGCAGATAATCAGCGGTGTTATGAAAATGGCTGTAACCTTCGGCAAAACCGAGGAAATGGTACCTCTTGTAAACTATTACTATGAGATAATGCACACCGAGGACGATATGGTTTACGGTGAAAAGGAAATAAATCTCACCTCAGCGTTTGAGATTGAATTTAAAGATGTTTCCTTTAAGTATCCGGGCAGTGAAACCTATGCTTTGGAAAACATCAACCTTACCATACATAACGGAGAGCATCTTGCAGTTGTGGGCAGAAACGGCAGCGGTAAGACAACTTTCATTAAGCTTATGTGCAGACTTTATGATGTGGATAGCGGTGAGATACTGATAAACGGTACTAACATCAAAGAGTATTCAAAAGAAAGTCTGATGAAGCTTTATTCCGTTGTATTTCAGGATTTCAAGCTCTTTGCCGTACCTCTTTGTGACAATATTTCTGCTGATAAGGAATATGACAAGGACAATCTTTACCGCACACTTGACCAGGCAAACATCAAGGACAGAGTTGAGAGAATGACCGAAAAAGAGAACACCTATCTTTACAAAAACCTTGATAAAAACGGTGTTGACATTTCAGGTGGTGAGGCTCAAAAGTTAGCTCTTGCAAGAGCTCTTTACAAGGACAGTCCGCTTGTTATTCTTGACGAGCCTACGGCGGCTCTTGACCCCGTGGCGGAGAATGAAATTTACAGCCGTTTCAACTCCTTTACGGAAAACAAGACTGCTATCTATATTTCCCACAGACTTTCAAGTTGTATTTTCTGTGACAGGATAGCTGTATTTGATAAGGCAAGGCTTGTGGAAGAAGGTACACACGAGCAGTTGCTGAAATCGGGCAAGAAATATAGCGAGCTGTGGAATGCTCAGGCTCAGTATTATAAGGTGTAATGTTTTGATTTAATATTGTAAAAGTGAATATGAAAGACCGCCTTACTTGTGTTTTGCAGGTAAGGCGGTTGGTGTTTTGTTGGGATAGTTGTACAAATTAGGTGGGTGTGAATTGTGAGGTTCGACAAAGTTCGATATTTTTCGAGAAAATAGTGTTACTTTTATGCAAACAACACACTTATTATATAAAGATATAAACAATATCTTGTTCAAATTCCTAGTTTGTGATAGAATAAATAAAAATATTTTTATTCTTATTGAGGTTGATTAGATGTTTAAAGTAAATGATTCTGATAAATTGTTTGAAGGCTATACTTTTATCGATCTGTTTTGTGGGATAGGAGGATTCCATTTGGCTCTTTCTTCATTAGGTGCCAAGTGTGTTTTTGCTTCAGACATAAATAAGGCAGCGTCAGAAGTGTATTATAATAATTTCGGAATAAAACCTCAAGGTGATATCAAAAAGATCACATGTGCCGAAATACCTTCTCATGATATACTATGTGCAGGATTTCCGTGTCAACCATTTAGTATCTCTGGCTCAAAAAAAGGATTCAATGATCCAAACGGGAAGTTGTTTTTTGATATAATTCGTATTGCTAGATTTCACAAGCCTAAAGTAATACTTTTGGAAAATGTAAAAAATCTTGAAAAACACGATGATGGTGAAACATTAAAAACAATTATTGATAAACTTGATAAAGTGGGATATAGGGTATTTTGTAAGGTGTTAAACTCAGCTGATTACGGTGTTCCTCAATCTCGTAAAAGAATATATATTGTAGCTTTTAAAAAAAGTCTAAAAATCAAAAAATTTATTTTTCCTGAGCCTATGCACAGAACAATTGCATTAGAATCTATATTAGAAAAGAGTGTTTCAAGTAAATACTATATAAATCGAGAATATGAAATAGATGCAGAAAAGAATAAATCTATAGAAATAACAAATAAGATAACAAGGATAGGGCAAGTAGGATTAGGTAGACAAGGAGAGAGAATATATTCAATTAAAGGTCAAGCGATTACATTGTCTTCACAAGGCGGTGGATTAGCCGGCAAAACTGGAATGTACTTAATAGACAATAAGGTTAGGCGATTATCCCCACGAGAATGTGCACGAGCTATGGGTTTCCCCGATGATTTCAAAATTTCTAGTTTGGATTCCGAATGTTATTCACAATTCGGAAACAGCGTGGTTGTTAACGTGATTCAAGAAATCTCAAAACAAATTGCTATTAATATGCAGGAGGTAAAAAATGAAGAACATTGATTTTAGTATGACATATCTTGCTTTAAAAATGTTTGGAAAACAGTTGTATGCAAACATTAGTGCAGCTATTGCAGAATTAGTAGCTAATGGGCTGGATGCAAAAGCAGAAAATGTATATATTTATATGGATATTAGAGATAGAAATTCTGCAACCATAGCAATTTATGATGATGGCGAAGGAATGAATGAAGAAACATTAGAATCCAACTATGCTGTAGTCGGAAGAAATAAACGAGAGAATCTTAACCCTGAAGAAGCAGTTAAAATAATGGGACGAAAAGGCATTGGAAAATTAGCTGCATTATATTTATCTAACCAATATTACATAATTACGAAGACAGCATTTATGAATGTTCCGAGAGCATGGATGCTTGAAATTTCAAAAGAACAAAAAGATGATAAAAAGCCTCAACTAATTGAGGTTGCATATCCATTGCAGATGGAGGATGTTTTTGGCAAAGATTTAATCGAATCAAAAAAGGGAACAATTATTCTGTTAAAGAATGTTAAAATTAGTAATTTTGGAGAAGCCGCAGAAGATGCGTTAGAACATAAACTTGCTAATTATTTTTTGACAACAAATTTATCACAAAACATAAAACTTTGCATTTTAAAAAAGGATAGCGATGAGGTCAAATTTAAACCTGTAACTAAAAGTATTGCTCATAAAAACATGGCCATAATTTACACAACAGATGAGACTAAGTTTGCTGACTTGAACAATGAGACCATATATTTTAGAGACAAATCTTTAAACACTAAAGAACAAACCTATCAAACAAAACGTGAAGTATTGCCTATTCCAAAATTAATCGATACAACATTAAAGGATGAAACAGGAAAAAGCCAAAAATTTTCAAAGTCAATTTCCGGTGAAATAGAAATAGACGATAAAAAATATCAGTATGTTTTAGAGGGTTGGATTGGTATACATTCAACTATCGAACAAAGTGATGCCAAGTTAAACTGTGAAAACTTCAAAAAAAATATGCACTATAATCCAAATCAGTTGCGCATTTATGTTAGAAACAAATTGGCTACATCATCTTTTTTGAACTACTTAGGAATGACGGCTACTTTTATAAACTATATAGAAGGAGAAATATCTTTCGATGTTTTAGATGTAGAAGGATTGGAAGATATAGCCACAGCTGGGCGAGATAATTTTTCGGTACAAGATGAAAGAGTGCAATTGTTAATAGCTCTTTGTAAAGGAATAGTTAGCAAGCTTGTAGCGAAAAGACAAAAAATTGCTGACGATATGAAGACCCATAGACAATTAATGGAAGATTTAGCGAAAGAAGAAGAACGCAGAGAAATCAAAAGCAGATTTAAAAAAGGTGCTATAAAATCTAAAGAAGTTTTAGATAATCTTCCAATTGAACATCAACAAGCTTTTGAAGATGATTTTTTCCAGTTTACAAGAGCAGCAAATATTTCTAATCCTACTAAAAGAATTTTAATAAGTCACAAAAAGGATTGCGAGAATTTCGGTAATTTTTTGATAGATATTTTGCTGAAAATGTGTCCTGAATTACGCCCAAATATTATTTTTACATCTAATTCTGATTTTGGTGTTCCTGCAGGCTATGATATTTGTTCTTATTTAAATGAATGCTTTAGAGAAGATATCCATGTCATTTTTTTGTTTAGCAGATCGTACTATGATTCAAATATATGTTTAGCTGAGGCTGGTGCCGCTTGGGGAACAAACAGAACATACACAAATTTTGTCATTGACATGGGATTTGGCGATATTTCTGAACCTATAAATAAGGGTCAAAAGGGTTCTTTTCTTTTAAATATGGATGAAGAAGCAAGAAAAGATTTATCAAAAGAATTAATTCGTATAGTAAAAATTGTAGGCATAGAGAAAGATTTCACTGTAGACGAAGTCATTGATATAATCAGTGAAAAAATGATAGATCATGAAGAACAACTTGTTGCACCAAAGTACAGGCCATATAGAAAATTCCAAGCAGTGCCAGTTTGCAAAAGCTGTAAACATCCAATGAATATAGGTTTTGATCAAGAAGAATTGAAATACACTTGTGATTGTGGTTGTGAATTTATAAACAGCAAAATTATATAATTAAGGTTATATTATTTGTATTTTTCTCTTTTTTTCGACATTGCTTAAGAATATAATCATTTTATATAGGAATAATGAAAGAAAGGTAAAACTATGGACAAAGAAATTTTGCTTGAGCTTCTCGGGGTCGGCAAGGAACATACTGCAGAAGAGTACCGTCAGAACTTTTTGAAAGATGATTTTTCGGCTCGTCGGCGGCACAGTGATAAAGATTATGAAAACGGCACAATCTCACTGGAAGACCAGGAGCAAATGGGTAGAGTGCGAGAAATTCACGGTGCGGCTTGGAACGGTTTGGCAAGAGAAAAAGGGCAAAAATATGACCCTGCCGCTTACGGAAAAGATAGCCCCTTGTCGGTGCTTCGTGATAATAACGGCATATATGTTTCAGAGATAATATATGACCTTGCCGAGCAGAATCCTGATGCTATCGAAGAGATTCTTGCAGGTGCATTTGAGCATAGACCTGAATTATTTCTTGAGCCGGGTGCGGCAGATGAGTTTCTGAATCAAAGAATTAGCGACCTTATGGATGCGATGGCTTTTAGTGAAGTCGCAGAAACCGTTGACAGCAATCTTACTCACGAGGATTTTTCAAACCGCAGGCAGAATTATCCAAAACAAGACTTTGACCGCAAGTGGAATCATACCCGAACAAAGACACAGGTTGTGTCAATGTCTGATGTTGATGAGAAATATCCTGCAGAGGATGCCTTTGATATTGCCGAAGCAAAAGCGGTAATCGGAGCTTTACCTGATGAGGACAGAAAAATACTTCTGTTGCACATTCAAGGCTACACTCAAGAGGAAATTGCGAAAAAGTTAGGTTATAAAACTCACAGTGCTGTTGGCAAGAAACTGAAAAAGATAAAAGCACAATTAAAAACTACCATATAAGATTTCTCCACCGATGTTGAATGTCGGTGGAGATTTTTCGTTGCACAAAGAAAAACTGCCCTCACGAGGAGAGCAGTTGAAAGTGTTGGTCATTATTTCTTGTTATTTTGATATATTCAGATGGTGTCATCTTATAAAACCTTTTAAAGACTGTTACAAAATATGCCTGTGATGAAAAGCCGGCTTCAACACATATTTCTTTCGCAGTCTTTTCTTTGAGAAGCAGGATTTTAGCTTTTTCAAGTTTTTGCCTCAAAATATATGTGCTAAGATTTTCGCCTATTTCTTTCTTGAATATTTGGGATAAATAATCCGCTGAAATTCCGCAATAGTCGGCAACAGAAGAAACGCTGATTTTTTGAGAAAGATTTTCATTTATATATTTTATGCAGTTTCTAATATGCGGAGAAAATTCGGGTTGTTTCTTATTCTTTTTTACATCTTCAGTAAGCTTTATAATTTCAACTCCTGTACACTGCAATATTTCATCTTTGTTTGCAAGTTTATCAATTGTTTTTATTACCCTGTCAGAAAATTCATAAGCCTTCTTTTCACTAAGTCCGCCTTGAATAGCATAGCGAGTTGCGAGAGTAATTATACTTAAAGCCATATACTTATATTGCGTTAATTCATCATCAGACATTCTACCCATAATAATGAGAGAATCTAAATTTTTAATCTGAGTTATCAGTGATTCGACATCACCTTGCTGAATACAAGAAAGCAGTCTTATTTCAGCACTGTAAGGTGTTGGTTTTTCATCAAGAGCATTTTTACGCTCGATTGTTTTAACCGTTACAAGTTCGCCTATATTCATCAAATCACATCTTTTCTTTTAGCTTTTTAATTTCTTTTTTCAGTCGGGCAAAATTCAAGTCTTCCCAAAGTGGTACAATATGACCGCCTTTAAGTCTCATTGATGCTTCGAGCATAGCACCGTAATAAGCTACTCTGAAATCAGTAAATTCAGATGTTTCGCATTTTCTTTTATATGTTTCATACAATCCGTAAGCATCTCCCCACATATTACGAAGCTGAAACAAATCGTATTCTCTGTCTGCCCATATGCTGCCGCAGGGATCTATGAAAGCAATAAGTTTCAAAGTTTTAGGGTCAGCCATTATATTCATTATATTAAGGTCTGCGTGGATAAGTACAGGCTTTGTATTTTCTTGAGGTAGATTGTTGAAAATCTCTGTTGCTTCAAAAAGCAGTTTCATTTTTTTCTTACTGAATTTTTCGTTATCTGATAATTCTTTCAACGCTTTGAGCCACGGCTCCTGCCTTTCTGTTTTATAATACTCATACCAACTATCATAAACAGGATTAGATAAAGAACCAAATTTGTCATTTGTAACACTGTGCCATTCAAGCATACCTGAAATAACCTCATCAGCAAACCTCTGCTTCTGACTTTTACTCTTTAACAAAAACAAAGGATTCAATACATTCTGGCCCTCAACAAAGCTCATTGCCAAAATTGCGGTATCATCATCCTCATATGTAAAAAGCACTTCAGGCATTTTAACACTTGTGTGCTCATACAAGAATTTAAGTTGTTGGGCTTCCTCGTGTTGCATTTCCTGAAGTTTATAGCCTTTAACGGCAATAATTTCACCGTCAGAAATAAGAGTCTTATAAACTCTTCCATAACTGCCACCACCAATGAATTTGAAACTCTCAAGCTTCTTGTTAAGCTTCTCGGAAATAATATTCGGTAAGATTGACGATAAATGCTTGTCACTATTATCAAGAATTTTCATTATATATCCTCCTTATGCTTATTCGTTTACCACCTGACTTTCTAATTTAAATATTATCATAAGATTTTTTCAAATTCAATAATTCCCAAATTTTCATATCTGCAAATCGAAATAATCAAGGATTTACAAAATTTAATACACTAACCGGCTTGAACATCTGTTACCCCCAAAGTAGCAGGTGTGTTTTTATGTTCAAAAATATTTTTCAACTTTTTCTAACTCCTTGGAACATTTTGTATGCGCTTATGTCGTATATAGGTGAAGGGTAATTTTAAACACAGAAAAGATGGCATTAGTCTTAGCAAGCAATGGATTTGTGCATACAACTCCGCTTGTTAAGGACACCCTAACACCCGAAGAAAGGAGGATAGAAATGAAATTAACAAAAACCTTGTACTGTTACCTTGACGATGAAGAATTAAAAGAGCTTGATTCGGATGCCGCATCGTTAAGGTTAACACGGTCAGAATTTGTGCGAAAACAAATCAGAGAAAGTAAAATGATACCTACACCGAAAATGAACTATGCCACATACACTCTAACATTGAAATCAATTCTTGACCGAGTGAAAAGTGTCGCAGACCGACTGTGGCACAAAGTAGTTTTTGATGTTCCGATGCTGCGGGAAGCATTAAGGGACATTGAAGAGCTGATGCCAAAAATTGAAAAGGAGTTGAAACAATGCGAACAAGAACCAACAGAATAGCGGTACGCATAACAAATGAGGACTATGAAAAATTACAGGAATATGCGAAAAGGAGCTTCTTCCCGAAGGAAGTACTTCTGCGGTACATTATCGCAGGCTACCCGATACAAGAGAAGCCTACCAAAGAGGCCATAAAATTTCTCATGGTATTCAGAAAGGTCGGCTCTATAATCGGAAATCTCTGTCTGAAATATGATTTAAAGAATACACCGATAGGTGAAGAACTTGAAGCCGTAAAGAAACTAATGTACGAAACAGACAGAAGCTTACACCGTATGCACTATGTACACTATGACAATAAGCTTAAAAATCAAATCAGAAAAATTAAAAAGGAGGCTATTAAAAATGGCAAGTAAAAAATTAAAGGCACCGGTAAATATACCGACTGAAAAAATTCATTCATTTGAGGGACACCCCTATAAAGTATTAGACAACGAGGAGATGGTACTGCTGACAGAAAGCATAAAGGAACAAGGGATACTATCTCCCATAATTGTCAGACCTATTGAAGAAGCAGAAAAAGAATACGAGGTGATAAGCGGACACAGACGCTTACACGCGGCAGTAAAGGCGGGGATGAAAACAGTCCCTGCTTTAATTTACGCCATAAGCAGAGATGATGCGGCGATTATGCTTGTTGACAGCAATCTGCACAGAGAACATATTTTACCGAGCGAGAAGGCCTTTGCGTATAAACTGAAAATGGAGGCTTTGAAACATCAGGGAAAAACTTCGTCCCAAGTTGGGACGAAGTTAAGAACAGACGAGATTATTGCTGAACAAGCCGGTGAAAGCCGTAATCAAATACAGAGATATATCCGCCTGACAAATCTTATACCTGAACTGCTCGACCTTGTTGATGAGGGGAAAATAGCTCTTACACCTGCTGTTGAACTTTCTTATTTAACAGATGAACATCAATATGATCTTCTTGGCACAATAGAGGAAGAAGAACGCACGCCGTCATTTTCGCAGGCAGTCCGTTTCAAGAAGTTGAGTCAGAGTAATGAATTGGACACAGAGCAGATTGAAACTATCATGCAAGAGGACAAAGCAAACCAAAGAGAAACTATAAAGTTCCCTCTTGAACAGCTACAGCAGTTTTCACCAAGGGCAGATAAAAAAGAACTTGAAGATTTTGTACTAAAGGCTTGTGAGTATTACAGGAAGTATCTGATTAAGCAGAGGGATAGGGATGCGAGGTGATGAGATGAAACAAATTAAATTAGTTTTCAAAGTGATTAAAGTTCTGTGTTTAAGGGTATTGAAAAGTACCTTAGCAGAAGTAAATATACCTGATTCAGTTTACTACTCTTTAGCAAGGGTACTTCTCCCTGAAATTCTAAAAGATTTAGAAACAGAAAAATCACAGGGTGCGGAAAAAGAATCTAAAACAGATTTAAAACTTCAAAAAGCTATTTAATTAGTAAGCAGTGCCTTTGAGAAAATCAGAGGCACTGCAAGCTCACACATTTGTGTTGAATGAATAAAAATATATAATCATAATTGGAGGTTGATAAAATGAAAGGTGTAATATATGCAAGATATTCAAGTGAAAATCAAAAAGAAGAATCTATCGAAGGGCAGATAAGAGAGTGTACAGCTTATGCAGAAAGGAACGGAATTACTGTTCTCGGTTCCTATATTGACAGAGCATTATCCGCTAAAACGGATAACAGACCAGACTTTCAGCGAATGGTTGCAGACAGTTCTAAAAATATGTTTGATGTTATCATTGTATGGAAGCTTGACCGCTTTGCACGAAACAGATACGACAGTGCCTACTATAAGCACTTGCTTAAGAAAAACAATGTAAAAGTAATCTCCGCCACCGAAGCTATATCTCAAGGTGCAGAAGGTATTATCCTTGAATCTGTTCTTGAGGGTATGGCTGAATATTATTCGGCAGAGCTTGCGGAGAAAATTGTAAGAGGCATGACAGAAAACGCACTTAAATGCAAGTATAACGGTGGTACTGTACCGGTCGGGTACAAAATAAGCAAGGACAAGTATTATGAGATTGACCCGCTGACTGCTCCGCTTGTTATTGAAGCATTTAATAAATATAGGGACGGTGAAACGATGAAAAACATTGTAGAATATCTTGACTCAAAGGGACTAAAAAATAGTTTAGGCGGCAAGATGAATCTCAACTGCATATCAAGACTTCTTCAGAATCGCCGTTATATCGGTGAGTACCGTTACAAAAATATTATCACGCCTGACGGTATGCCGGCACTTATATCAAAGGAGTTATTTGATGCGGTGCAGGAAAGGCTGAAAACAAACAAAAGAGCTCCTGCAATGCACAAGGCCGAAGAGGATTATCTGCTTACCACAAAGCTCTATTGCGGAGATTGTGAATCCTTTATGGTTGGTGAAAGCGGTACGAGCCACACAATGAAAAAGTACCATTATTATAAATGTGCCAGTGCAAAGAAGCGTAAAGGATGCAAGAAAAAGGCAGTTAAAAAAGATTGGATTGAAGATACTGTTCTGTTGGAGGTTAAGGCTTTCCTTAATGATAATCTTAAAATAGAGAAGCTTATCAGAATAATACTTGAAGAATATTCAAAAGAAAATACTAACATACCAAGATTAGAAAAAGACCTATCCCACATTGAAAAGCAAATCAATAATATGCTAAACGCCATTCAAGACGGCATTTATACTTCTTCTACAAGACAAAGATTAGAAGAGCTAGAGAGTAGAAAAGAAGAAATTGAAATAATGCTCGCCCGTGAGAAAATCGGCAGACCGCAATTAACAGAAATGCAACTGCGTGATTGGTTTGATAAAATGAGAAGCTACGATACTGATTTTTTTGAATACAGACGAAGACTCATTGATTCTTTTGTTAACCGTGTGGTTGTTTTTGATGACTGTATTGAACTTACGCTTAATTACAAGGACGGTACAAAAAGAATACCTTTTAAAAAAGAGAATAATTTTTTAACTGAAGGTTCGGATTCATCTCCACCCGCTCGACCAAAAATCCAAGTCTTCGGACTTGGATTTTTCATTTATGTCCGCAGGACATAACTTCATTCAGCGGCATCCCAGCCGCTGACTTCATTACGGCTGTCAAGCCGTACTTCATTTTGCGGACATAAACGAATGAAGTTGCCTTGTGGCAAATGAAGTGCTTACGCAATGAAGTGTACCTACGGCACAATGATGTTGCCTTACGGGCAAACGGATTGACGAAACCGTTAGCATTGCAAATTGATAGTATGTGTGATATAATTAACTCGATAAGAATTTGACGATTCTCAGTTTATGTCCTGTTAATGTGGAGTAGTTTCCGTATAATGGTTCTTAGGAATCAAGAAAGGAGACCGATTATGAATCAAGAAAAAACAGGTAAATTCATTGCAGAATGCAGAAAACAAAAAAATCTAACACAAGAACAACTGAGTGAAATTTTAGGGGTATCATCAAAATCTATTAGTAGATGGGAAAACGGAATAACTTTGCCTGACTATACTGTTTTGGATTCTTTATGCAAAGCCCTGGGAATTTCTGTAAATGAATTTTATTACGGTGAAAAAAAGACAGATATGGATTTCGAGCGGCTTTCCGAACAGAATCTTCGTTTGTATTTCAGAGAAAAATATGGAAAGCGATTAAGATTGAAATTTGCAGTATTGAGTGGGATTATTGGAATGTTGATTTTTATCATTATCCAACTTGTCTTTTTGAGATGATAAATTCCAATTTGTCGAGATGTTGCTATTTTGCGCTGTAAACACATAAATCGACAATCTTCTTTGGAAGGTTGTCGATTTTTACTTCTTACTTCTTCACTATTCACTCTTCACTAATCTTTGGGGCGATTTTTGGCGAAGTAATAAGAATCTCACGAAACAAGACGAAATCAAAGATTTCTTTGTTTCGGAGAACCTTGTTACTCGCAAGCTCGTAATAGGTAAGAAGGAATAGCGAATAAGTTAGGGCGGGACACCCGCACCCGATTGTAATTTCAGATTGTGTGTGATATAATCTGTTCGACCAAATAAGAATTTGACGAGGTGAGTATACAACATGAAGATTAATAATGCACAGTATAAAATTGATGATAACAGTATTTTGAACTACTATGAGGTCGGAACCGCAAAAAACAAATTATTACTGCTTCATGCCCAGGGGACAAACTCTTGTAGCTTCGATAATGTTGTTACAAAACTTGCAAAGTACTACCATGTGTACATGGTAGATTATTACGGACACGGAAAGAGTTCCCGCAATCCAGAGAAATACAATCTGGTCAGTATCGGCAACGACATCATAGACTTTATTGAAAATGTGATTTGTGATTCTGTTGCTGTGTTGGGTCATTCGTCAGGTGGACTGATTGCAGCATACATTGCAGCACAATCTCCCAGATGCACCAAATTAATACTGGAAGACCCTCCGTTCTTCTCAAGCTGCGGCGAAAGAAGATATAATACATACAATTACATGGATTTGTCCTCTGTCTGCCATAATTTCCTTTTACAGGATGTGGAAAAGGATTTCGTCTATTATTATTTCAAAAATCAATATTGTTGGAATTTCTTTCCCGATGAATCCAGAGAAACTGTCAGAGAAAAACTGAGCGGTTTTGCATTGAAATACCGAACCAAACATCCCGACAAAAATCTGAAAGTTCTCTTTTGGCCTAAAAAGTTTTTAGAAGGTTTTAACGGCCTGCAATATTATGACCCTCATTTTGGAGAAGCCTTTTATAACGATTCATTCAATGACACTGTTGATTACAATGACCTTCTTTCTAAAATCAAATGCGACACTCTGTTTATGAAAGCAAAAACAACGATTGGTGAGAATGGGTTGTTGCAAGGCGCATTGTCTGATGAAGATTTGCAGCGGGTCAATACCTTGATTGAAAACATGAAAATCAAGCAATTTGACTGTGGGCATGGTATTCATACAGAAAAGTCAAACCAGTTTGTGATATCATTGTGTAAATTTATCTGAGAGGAGAAAAGAAATGACAGTAAGCGAAAGATTTTTAAAATATATTTCCTTCGGTACAAATTCAGACGAAAGCAGCTCAAGCTGTCCCTCCACAGCATGTCAGCTTGAGCTTGGCAGATATTTGGCCGATGAATTGAAAAGGATAGGACTGAGCGAGGTCGTGCTTGACGAAAACGGCTATGTTTACGGCGTGCTTCCCGCTACAAAGGGCAGAGAAGCTGACCCGTCAATCGGCTTTATAGCACATATGGACACAAGTCCCGCCGTAAAGGGCGACGGAATAAAGCCATGTACGGTACACTACGAAGGCGGAGACATAAAGCTCAATGACAGCGTCAGCATCAGGGCAAAGGATTTCCCTTATTTAGAAAAATATACAGGCTGCGACATTATCACCACCGACGGCACCACCTTGCTCGGTGCGGATGACAAAGCAGGCATAGCTGAGATTTTCACCGCCTGCGAATATCTTGTCAGCCACCCGGAAATAAGTCACGGCAGAATAGCTGTAGGAATTACACCCGACGAGGAAATCGGCAGAGGTGCAGACAGATTCGATGTCAAAAGATTTTCCTGCGATTGGGCATATACCGTCGATGGCGGTGAGCTCGGTGAAATCGAATACGAAAATTTCAATGCCGCTTCGGCTGAAATCAGAATTCACGGAGTAAACATACATCCGGGCAGTGCAAAAAATAAAATGAAAAATGCCTCTCTGCTTGCTGCGGAATTTATGAACATGATGCCCAAAGCGGAAACCCCCGCAACCACCGAGGGTTACGAGGGCTTTTATCACCTGTGCGGTATGGAGGGAGACGAAACTTTTGCCGTTCTTAACTACATCATCCGTGACCACTCCGAGGAAATCTTTCTTAAAAGAAAAAAGTTTATGTCAAACCTTGTCTCTTATCTTAACAGCGTTTACGGCGAGGGAACCTTTGAAGCGGAAATAAAGGACAGCTATTATAATATGAAAGAAAAAATACTGCCCCATATGCACATTATCGATAACGCCGTAAAGGCTATGGAAACTGCCGGAGTGAAGCCGCTGATTGTTCCCATAAGAGGCGGCACCGACGGAGCAAGATTGTCCTTTATGGGCTTGCCCTGTCCGAATCTCTCCACCGGCGGGGCAAACTTCCACGGAATTCACGAATTCATTCCCGTTCAGTCAATGGAAAAGATGGTTGAGATAATTGTTACACTGATGAAAAACTGAAAAATTTGACAAAAAGCGGACCGTCTTACTTCGGTCTGCTTTTTATATTATGCCTGCCTTTTTCATCTCTCTTATCAATCTTTTTGCCCTCATTTTTAGATAAGAATGATCTATGGTGCCGAGCTTTTTGTACCATAAAAGCTCCGAATAAAGAGCATACAATTCCAGCTTCATATCGCAATGCTTCGAAACTTTTACCTTGCTTTTATACATATCGTATAAATGCAATTTTTCACCGAAACCCACAGTCATGGCAAAAAGCTCATATTCCGGGTCTGCCCACATAACGTTAAAGGGATCCACCACAGAAACAAGCTCCATTGACTTTTTATCTATTATGAAATTCGGCATCCAATAATCTCCGTGAATGAGAGTTGGCGGAAAAATTTTTTCACCGAAAATACCGTCAAAGCTTTTATAAGACAGCTCAACGGCTTTCATAACCGTACTGTCGAGAGCTTTGTCTGCATACTTGCTGAGAGAAAAGCCGTAAATTTCATCGGCAAACTCTCTGTAGTATTCCTGCCATGTGTCATAAACAGCGTTATTATAGGGACCGAATTTTTCACCCTTTACCTTCTGTAGTGTCAGCAGATTATCCACTATGCTTTCGGCTAAATGCTTTTTGCGCAGGCTGAATTTAAGCGACGGATCAGCTCCGCTGACACCGTTTATGTATTCCATCGCTATAATACCCATGTTTTCTTTTTCAGCGAAAAAATATACCTGAGGGATTTTGCTTTCGGTTTTTTCTCTGAGAAAAGAGAGCATCTCATATTCCTGCTTCATAAGCTCCGGATGGTCGCTTATTTTCAGTGCAATTATTTTGTTTTCTTCCCGACATGCCGCGCGGTAAACTCTCCCGCTTGCACCCTTGCCGGCAGTTGAAAGACCCTCGACCGTCAAACCGAGATTTTCTTTCACTGTTGCTTTTATTAAAAGCTCCGTATCCATAATAATACCTCACTTTTCAACTAACTGTAAAAAAAGTATATCACCCTAAAAGAAAACATTCAAGAAAAGATTATTTCCGCATTGTATAGTTTATAAACAAAATATAAATATTTGTCTATTTTCTTGACACAAAAATTAAATCCGTTTTATAATTGCATTACAGAAATAAAGCTGTAAAGGAGTTATAAACATGAAGAAAAGCAAAAAAATTCTCACCGCAGTCCTTGCTGTAATTTTTGTGTTACTGCTTGGTGCTTTAGCGGTATTTCAGGGCGAGGCAAGAACACTCCTTTCCGTAAAGGAAAAGGGTGACACGGGCATTTATGACATCACCTACGCCGCCGACTATAAGCTTGACGAGCTTTTAGAATCGGGCGGTGCTGCGACAGAAGAAGAATTGGTACAGTACATAATCAAAACCATGCTCAAAGGTCTGCCCATAGAGGTACCCTATGAAATTCCGAATCTCGCCTGCTCCACCTTTTATGCCGAAACCCCGGAAAAGGGTTATATCTTCGGCAGAAATTTGGACAATCAGACCACGGATTTAGCCGTTATCCGAACTAATCCCAAAGATGCCTACAGCTCCGTTTCAGTGGTAAACCTCAGCTTTTTGGGCTATAACGAAAGCTACACCCCCGATAAGCTCATGGACAGAATAAACACTCTCGCCACAGCCTACTTCCCTCTCGACGGCGTTAACGAAAAAGGTCTTGCCGTGGGTGTACTCCAACTTCAGGCTCCCGCAACTGCCCAAGACAGCGGAAAGCCCGACGTAGGTACCACCGTCGCAATAAGAGCAATGCTCGACAAATGCGCCACCGCAGACGAAGCAATTGAGTTCCTTAAAGGTGTGGATATGTTTGCCGCCGCCAAAGGCTGTTATCATTTCCATATAGCCGATGCAACAGGCAAAAGCGTGGTAGTGTCATATGCAGAAAACGAAATGGTCATCACCGAACAGTCAGAGAAGGGCTTTATCGCCGCCACGAACTTTTATCTGCACGATGTTCCCTTTAACTATGAGATGCAGGGAACGGACCGCTATGAGATATTGGAAAAAACTCTCACAGAAAAGAAATCCCTTCTCACCCCGGAAGAAGGAATGAGACTTCTTCACGACGTAAGAATTACAGGTACCGACCCCGACGAAAAGGGCAGAGTTTATTCCACTCAATGGTCTTCACTTTACGACCTTACAAATCCTTCATTGAGCCTTTGTGCAGATATGAATTACGATGATGTTTATGTTTATGAGGTAAAATAACCGAAAAAAATGTGACTGTCTTTTACTAGACAGTCACATTTTTTATTTATGCATTTATTCAAAATCAAACTCGTCCTCATTTTTTCTTCGGAATATTTCAAATATTTTCTCCAAAGCGGTGTCGTCTGTTTCTCTCTCGTATTCTTCCCGTCCGTCCCTGAATACTATGCGGAAAATATCCACATATCCGTCACCGTCCTCAGGCTCCGCAATTACATATTCGTTTTCTTTATAAAGGACGATGTCCAAAAATTCATAAACACCGCTTACACCGTCTGTATCCGTAAAGCGCACGGTAAAATCGAGCTCATCATCCTTAAGCTGATTAAGCAGCTCTGACATGTTTTTTCACCTCATTCGTCTCTGTTATTCATTTCAAAGCGGTAAATTTCCTGCTTTTCTATATCTATATTCTTTATGATAATGGGCGGCACGCCCGCATTTGCGGATACGGTGGTAACCGTAGCTTTTGCAAAAGGAAAAAGCTCTTTAAAGGTTTCCACATGAATGAATTCCTTTTCTGTTTCACCGGTAAAGGTAAACACTCCGTTTACGGTTACTTTGCAGTAAAGCACATCCTTATGCTCTTTGTCGAAAGCCTCCACAGTCATAACCGCCTCGCAGGTACCGTTGCTGCTGTATTTGACATTATGTGAAATTTTGTTGCTGAGCTTGAGCTGTACTTTGCCGTTCACTTTGTTATTGAACACTATTTCGCTTACCTTATAAGCCTGCATATTTACGTTTGGCATATTATTTACCTCCTATGATAAAGATAACAAAAGCAAAAAACTCTCTGACATAGTTTTTGGCTTTTTCTTTTTTCGGTGACGGTGCAGAAACCGTCTGACAGTCAAGACCCGCCTTTTTGGCTATAAGCTTTGCCCTCATAAGATGGAAATCACTGGAAAGCAAAGCAATCCTTTGCCCTTCCGGGTCACCGATTATCTTTTTCGCATTTTTGAAATTTTCCACAGTGGTCGTGGATTTGTCTTCTCTGATAATTCTTTCCTTTTCTGTTCCCTCGGAGATAAGAATTTCTTCTATAGCCTGTGCTTCGCTTATATTTTGGTCCTCATGGACGATGCCTCCGCAGGCGATTGCCACGGTATGGGGATGCTCCCTCATATATTCCGCCGCCTTCACCGCACGCATACGCAGCGTTTCTTCGGCTTCGTCGCCTCTCACTCTGCATCCCAAAATAAGCAAAAAATCCTTTTCTCCCTCTGCGTTCCCCCTGCAGCTTTTTATTTCGGCAGTTATAAAGGCAGCCACCGCCAAAAGGAGCAAAGCAAACACGGCATATAAAAAATATTCCATATTTTCCTCCGTAAAAATAAACTCAATCAATATTTATGGCTATTATAACATAAAATAATAAAAAGTAAAAGGATTTTTACCGAAAGGAGTTTTTTTATGTGCGGAATAATCGGTTACACGGGCAGAAACAAAGCCGTGCCCTATCTTATCAGAGGCTTGGAGCATTTGGAATACAGAGGCTATGATTCTTCGGGTATAGCCGTTTCGGAAAACGGCGAGATAATAACGGTTAAAACCTCAGGCAGAATAAAAGAGCTGAAAAACAAGCTTTCAGGAATAGAGCTCAGAGCTAAATGCGGTATAGGCCACACACGCTGGGCTACCCACGGAGAGCCGGACGATATCAATTCCCATCCACACAGCAGCATGAGCGGTCTTTTCACTATAGTCCATAACGGCATTATAGAAAATTATCTTCCGCTGAAAAAGGAGCTTATAAGTGAGGGCTTCACCTTTAAAAGCAGTACGGATACAGAGGTTATAGCAAACCTGTTGGAAAAATACTATGAGGGCGATGTTCTCTCTGCCGTCAAAAAATGCCGTAATATCCTCGAAGGCTCCTATGCTATATGCATACTGTGCAAAGATTTTCCCGATGTGATTTTCGGCACGCGAAAGGGCAGTCCCCTTTTATGCGGCAAAGACCGTCAGGGCAGTTTTTTCTCTTCGGACATACCCGCCCTCATTCCCTATACCGAAAATATTTTCACACTCGGCGAAAATGAAACAGCCGTAATAGAAAAAGAAAAAATATGCTTTTATGATTCCGAAGGAAAAAAAGCAGAAAAGACATCAGAAAAAATCGAGCTCCCCCGTCAATCGGCAGAAAAGGGCGATTTTCCTCATTTTATGCTCAAGGAAATATTTGAACAGCCCCGTGTACTCAAAGAAACCCTCGACTCCCTCATATCTGGCGAAGAGCTTTTCCCCGAACTCAGCGAGCTGAAAAAAAGCTTCTTTGCGTTGCAGAAAATATGCTTCGTGGGATGCGGATCTGCCTATCATGCGGGTCTTGCCGCCGGAATACTCACGCAAAAGCTCGGCAACATCACCTGTATAGCGGAAACAGCTTCGGAATTCCGCTACGGCAATATTCCCCTCGACAGCAAAACCCTATGCATTTTTATCAGTCAGAGCGGTGAAACTGCCGACACCTTGGCGGCTCTTTTAAAGGCGAAGGAGAAAAAAGCAAAAACTCTTTCCGTTATAAACGTACCCGAAAGCTCCATAGCCAGAGAAAGCGACAGCGTTATTTACACCAAAGCGGGACCGGAAATCGCCGTGGCAACCACCAAAGCTTATACGGCACAGCTCATTTCCCTTTATCTTTTTGCCCTGTGCTTCGCCCACGAAAGATGGCAAATCAAGCGAAGTGAGCGTGATCTGCTTTTGCGTGAGCTTCGTACACTCCCCGAAAAGGTCCGTAAAATCATCGGACAAAAAGACAAAGCCGAGCTGTTCAGCACCCTTTTTGACGGAAAAAATGAGGGATGGTTCATCGGCAGAGGAAACGATTTTGCGGCAGCTATGGAGGGAAGCCTCAAAATGAAGGAGATAAGCTATATAAATACGGGCGCTTATCCGGCCGGCGAGCTTAAGCACGGCACAATTTCTTTACTCGACAAAGGGACACCGGTGGTGACGCTGTGCTGTGAGGAGAGGCTTTTCCCGAAAACCTTTGCAAATATAAAAGAGGTAAAGGCAAGAGGTGCAAAAGTGCTCATTTTGGCCAAAGAAAGCTTCGCCCCCTCCCTTACTGACGAAGAAAATGTTTTTCTTCTGCCCGACACCGCAGACGAATTTGCCTGCCTTTTACAGGCGGTGGCTTTACAGCTCATAAGCTATTACACCGCAGAAAAAAGAGGGTGTGATATTGACAAACCGAAAAATTTGGCAAAAAGTGTAACGGTGGAATAAAATTTTTAATATAAATATTATGTTAACTGTGTTGAAATTTGCTTTTTCTTAGAGTATAATTAATACTGAATAAGATTAATTTAAAATTAAGGAGAAAAAACAATGGCAGTTAATTTTACCACCGAAGCAAACGGCTACAGCATTGAAGAAGTCGATAAATATATTGCAATGATACAGCAGGAATACGCAAACGCCATCGCCTGGGGCGAAGAAAACGAAAAGAAATTCGAACAGCTCAAAAAAGATATGCAGGAGCTCGGCATATATTTCACCATCGAAGAAAACAACCACAGTGAGGTTATCGAAAAGGTTTTCGAGGAGCTGAGCAAAACTGTGGCAAAAATAAAAGTCGATGCAGACAAAAGAGCCAACGAAATCATTGAAGCCGCCCACGAAAAATCAAAGGGCATTGTCCGTCAGGCTATGGAGAAATCCGTCGAGCTGAGAACCGATAACACGACAGTTATGAAAAATCTCAAAAGCATCAATGATATGATAAATGTTATACTCGAAAAGAATGCATATTGATAAAAAGGGAATTTGATAAAACAAGGTAAGGATGTGACATAATGGCAGGCTACAGACCAAAAAGTCTGGATGAACTCAACAGCATTTTTGACAAAACCATGGCAGCAGAAAAAGCCATCAAAAAAAGCTCCTCTCTGTTGGAGCAGGGCGATGACAGCTTTTCCGCCTTTGTTCCCGACACAGCGGACAAAGATGATCAGGAGCCTGAAACAAACGGGGCAAACGCTGAAGTAAAGCCCTCAGAGGAAATCAGCGACAGTGTCAGCGAATTTATCGCTAAATTTTCCGCACAAACAGAAGCAGAGCCTGTAAAGGCAAAGCCTCAGATGACGGTGCTTTCCCCCGAAACCGCACCGAAGCGCGAAGAAAGGCCGGAAGAAACCGCTGCGCAAGCAAACACCGAAGAAGCCGCCGCCGAAACAGAAAAACCCAGCCGTGATGAGCTTTTCAATGACTATGCACGTATTATGATGTCCGACGACGAGGACGATTTCCCCGCCGAAAAAAAGCTGTCCAGAAAAGAGAAAAAAAGACTCAAAAAAAAAGAGAAGGCTGAATCCGCAGCGGCGGAAGAGTCCTCTCCCGAAATAACCGAGGATACCCCTACAGAGGAGATTGCGGAAGAAGCACCCGCTGAAGAAATTCCGTCAGAGGAAAGCGATGATTTCGATTTTCCCGAAAACTACACACCCGAATGGATGAAGGAAGAGGAAGCGGAGTCCCATGAAACGGCAGAATCAGCTCCTAATAAAAGCAAAGCAGGCAAGCATACCCCCGTCAAAATTCTTCTCAGCCTCATTCTCGTTATCCTTGTCGGCATCAGTGCTGTTGCCACAGTGTTCAAAGCTGTCGCCGCAGTAAATACAGGCAAACTTTTTGCCGATAAATATTATGTATTTACCGCTCAGCAGGATTACACCAATGCAGCAATAAGCGACGGCACTCTCGTTGTAACCGAAAAAAAGGACGTTCAGTCGAGCGAGATATTTGCCTATGTGGATCATGTGAATAAAAGCTTTGAATTCGGAACATGTGTCGATACCATAAGCAAACTCGACGGAGAAACCGTTTACATCACCGAAAGAGACGGTGACCGTACTCTCGTTTCACAAAGCGATTGCAGAGGAGTTATTCACCTCACCTTTGACGGATACGGAAAAGCCGTAGATTTTCTCACGGATAATTACATCGTGATCATCTCCGCTTCGGCTGTTGCCGCGCTTGTGATAGTTCTTGTTTTTGCTTTGGCTCTCAGAACGAAAAAAGAAAAGAAAAATGACGGTGATGAGTCCGAAAACGATCAGGAGCTTTCAGAAGAAAGCGAAGAAGATTTCGAGGATATCTTCTCTACCATAGAATAAGCCTATCAAACAACCACCCCACGGTGGTTGTTTTTTTATTAAAATCCAAGGATAAAAGTCCGCAAAAATAAACCTTTCAGTAAAGATTAAATCTTACCGTTTGTCTGCACACCTGCCACGGTGTGCCCTCCTGTAAAACGGTTTGTATGGAGGTACTGAAAGATAAAAAGTACAGCACAGCTAAAGATGGCAATAAAAGCAAACCAAAACATAAAAATCCACGGCAGTTTTTTATCTCCGCCGAGCGAGCGAAGGCGGTCACCGAGGAAAGTATTTTCCGAGGCAAAGAGGGCGTTTTGTTTACTTTTGCGCTCGAATGTGCAAAAGTAAAGGCCTTAGCGGCTTGAGCGTGAGGAACGTCGATGTTTCGTTGAGACGAAAATATTAAAAGAAAATCTAACTGTTATGGATTTTTATTTTAACAGGTACGCTTTGATAACAATGTAATCTGAGTATTTAAAGCTTGATATTTACAGAAAAATAAAACGCAAATAATAAAGTTTTTTCGCTCAAGCCGCTCCGGCTCATACTTTGCCCCGGTCGGCAAAGTATGCAAAGCGCCCTTTCAGCGAAAACAATCCGAACCCGAAAACTGTATAAAGGCTTTATTAATTATTAAAAGAACAGCCCAAACCAACGTTAAAATGTAATTTAACGTTGGTCTTTCCGTTTTCTAGAGTTCTGTGCTCTGCTTTGCCGACGGATGGATCGTACAGAGTGCATCACTCGCACCTGTACAGGAAAATCGCTGCCTTTCTCCCTCAACGCACATATATTTTGTCTGGTAAGAAAGTGACTGACGTCACTTCACGCTTCGTCTCCTCAGGTACCTCCGCTCCGACATTCGCTTCCCGCTCTGTCTGCTTTTCCGAAAAGCTCTGCGGTCAGCTCCGTAAAATTAAACCTTTCAGTAAAGATAAAATCTAATAAGTTGTCTTTGCCCCTGCCACGGGGCAACCCATGTAAAACGGCTTGTATGGAGGTACTGAAAGATAAAAAGTACAGCACAGCTAAAGATGGCAATAAAAGTAAACAAAAGCATAAAAATCCACGGCAGTTTCTTATCTCCGCCGAGCCGGCGAAGGCGGTCACCGAGGAAAGTATTTTCCGAGGCAAAAGGGCGTTTTGTTTACTTTTGCGCTCGAATGTGCAAAAGTAAAGGGCAAGCGCCCTGAGCGTGAAAACGTTGATGTTTCGTTGAGACGAAAATATTAAAAGAAAATCTAACTGTTATGGATTTTTATTTTAACAGGTACGCTTTGACAACAATGCAATCCGAGTATTGAAAGCTCGATATTTACAGAAATATAAATTGCAAATAATAAAGTTTTTCCGCTCAAGCCGCTCCGGCTCATACTTTGCCCCGGTCGGCAAAGTATGCAAAGCGCCCTTTCAGCGGAAACAATCCGAACCCGAAAACGGTATAAAGGCTTTATTAATTATTAAAAAAACAACCCGAACCAACGTTGAAGTATAATTTAATGTTGGTCTTTCCGTTTTCTAGAGTTCTGTGCTCTGCTTTGTCGACAGATGGATCGTACAGAGTGCATCACTCACACCTGTACAGGAAAATCGCTGCCTTTCTCCCTCAATGCACATATATTTTGTCTGGTAAGAAAGTGACTGACGTCACTTCATGCTTCGTCTCCTCAGGTACCTCCGCTCCGACATTCGCTTCCCGCTCTGTCTGCTTTTCCGAAAAGCTCTGCGGTCAGCTCCGTAAATCTATGATTTTATGTGTTTGTAAATAATAAAGTTAGCGGAAGCTTAACCGTAAATCCGAAACCTCATCGTTTGTCTGCACACTACCTCTTGCGGTTCCCAAAGCTCATTACGGCTTGTAGCGTCTATGAGCTTTGACCGCTGCGCCATCCTCACCTCGCTTCATCACCCACCGGGTGCGCTTCGGTGACGATGCCACGGGGCAACCCAAGTAAAACGGTTTGTATGGAGGTACTGAAAGATAAAAAGTACAACACAACTATAGCAGGCAATAAAAGCAAACAAAAACATAAAAATCCACGGCAGTTTTTTATCTCCGCCAAGCCGGCGAAGGCGGTCACCAAGGAAAGTATTTTACGAGGCAAAAGGGCGTTTTGTTTACTTTTGCGCTCGAATGTGCAAAAGTAAAGGGCAAGCGCCCTGAGCGTGAAAACCCTTGATGTTTTATTGCCATATATTATAAAAGTAAAAAGTTAATCCGTTATAAAAGTCTCTGACAAACCTTTATAACGGATTTTTTGTTATCTGATTTTTTTCAGCTTACCGTGAGAATAAACGCCCACCGAAAGGAAAAGAATATTAAATATATGAAGTATTACCTCGATATAAAGATCATTTGAAAAGGACTCCGGGAACTGCCTCAAAACCGTAAAGATAAAAAAGAGAAGACAGAGAAAATCAAAACTGTACAGTGCCAGACCCACTTTAAGAAAGCCGGGATTTTTCAGCATCAAAACCACAACCGTAAGATACAGAACGAAAAATACCGCCGTGACACCGTAAGCAGCCGTATGAGACACAGCTCCGCCGTGACCAAGCTTCAGCATCATTTCAGGAAGTGAAAGGCTGAAATGGAAATTGAAATTTCCTGTAATTAAATAACGGACCACATAAATAATGCCCAGCACACCGGCCAAAGAAAATCCGGTAAATGCGGATTTAACGTTGGTTTCATGTTTTTTTATTATATCCTCTTGAGTAAAGTTTTTATTCATAGCTTTTCTCCTTACCATTTGTATTTTGTCAGCTGTCCCTCACACAAAAGTCCGGGATAATTCCACTGACGCAAAATTTCATAGGTGACAATGGCAGCGGTGTTTGAAAGATTAAGACTGCGCGCATCATCCACCATAGGGATACGCAAGGACGTTTCATCGTGCTGCTTAAGCAATTCCTCAGGAAGTCCGGCATCCTCTCTGCCGAAAACAATAAAGGTGTTTTTCGGAAAGGTCACTTCCGTAAAAATATGTCTGCCCTTTGTTGTAAGAAAGAAAAAATTTCCCCCTTTGTTCTTTTCAAAAAAATCCTCAAGTCCTTCATAATAGGTTATATCAAGCATATGCCAATAATCGAGACCTGCTCTTTTTAATTTTTTGTCATCTACAGTAAACCCCATAGGCTTCACAAGATGCAACGATGCACCCGTAGCGGCACAGGTGCGGGCGATATTGCCCGTGTTTTGCGGAATCTGAGGCTCCACAAGTACAATATTTATATCTGTCATAGGATACTCCTTAAATAAATTCTTTTGAGATTATATCATACTTTACTTAAAAAATAAACAACGAAAGAAAATTTTTCAATTAATATATATCTTCATCCGTGAAAAAATATATATGTCCTCAGGATGATTTGTTCCATCGGAAAGGACAGCGAACATTATTTAAAAAGAGGGATATAATGAAAAAGAACAGTCTTATGACAGGTATCGGCATCGGTATGGCTGTGGGCGGTGCCACAGCATTTATGCGCGGTATGTGGAAAGGCAGCGGTATGAAGCGCAGCGTAAAAAAGAATATGAACAAGGCCATGAAAACAGCGGAAGGTCTGATTTCCGATATCGGCTATATGTTCAGATAAAAAAGCTCAAATCCGGATGCAGAACGAAAATTTCTGCATTTACATAAAGGGGGATATTTATGAAAAAATACATTTATTTTGCTTTGTTACTGATATTTTCTTTTACCCTGTGCGGCTGTGCCATGGAGGATAACGATCTGACCTCCGCAGCGGAACCGTCGTCTCAGGAAAGCTCCTCTTCCCGGCAGGAATCTGCCTCACAGGAGGCGGCACCGAAGATAAACTCATCCACCGTCCTCGACGAAAAAAACTTATCGACAGAATCCGTAATGATAATCACGGGTAAAAACGGCGGCAATACTTTGTCGGGCTATGCACCTTTAAAAAAGGTCAGCTATCCTGTCTCCGACGCTCCGCAGGGTATTTCAGATAAAAAACTGTCTCACTCCCACGGTCCGGCTTCGGGCGGCAAGGCTCATTTTACAGTAAATGAATTTCAGGATACCTTTGATCGATACGGTGCGCTGACTTTAGACAGAAAAAGCACCGAAAAAGTTCTCTATCTCACCTTTGACTGCGGATATGAATACGAAAATCTGACGGCACGCGTACTTGACGTGCTGAAAGAAAAACAGGTACCCGCCGCATTTTTCTGCACACTCGACCATATCGAAAAGGAAAAAGAGCTCATCGGCCGAATGATCAAAGAGGGACACATCGTGGGCAATCATTCCGCCACCCATCCCTCCTTTTCGGAAATTTCGCGTCAGCAGATGATAAAGGAAATAGAGGAAACAGAGAATTATTTGCGTGAAAATTTCGGTTATGCGGCGAAATTTTTCCGTTTCCCCGCAGGTGAGTACACCGAAAACGCACTGGATGCCGTAAAAAGCATGGGTTATATGAGCGTTTTTTGGTCTGTTGCCTACGATGATTGGAACACAGAAAACGTAAGAGGTAAAAACTACGCTGTGGAAAAGGTTATGTCAAGACTTCACCCCGGTGCCGTAATACTTCTGCACAGCGTATCAAAGGATAACGCTGCTGCACTCGGTGAAATAATAGACAAAGCAAGAGCAGAGGGATATGTGTTCAAAGGATTGGATGAATACGCAAAATAACCGCCCTCTTATTATCTGTCTGCACATCTGCCATGGTGTGCAGACAGAAGGTCATTCTTCTCATCATACATACATTCAATATAAAATCCCCTTGAAATTCCTTTTCTTTTATGATAAAGTATTTTCATGATATGAGGAAAGGAAATAAGCTATGAAAAACGAAATGAAAATAAAAATAGAGTGGAAAACCTGCTTCAGAGTGGGAATAAGTGTATTTCTGATTTTTCTGTGTATTCATTATTGGGCATCCACAGCATCGATAATAAAGACCTTTATCGGAGCCGTTTTGCCGCTTTTGGTCGGCGCTGTTATAGCATACCCCCTAAGCATACTGATGAATTTTTACGGCAGACATATATTTAAAAAGACAGAGAACAAAGCTCTTCTCCGCTGTAAAAACGGTATTTGTCTTGCACTTACTTTGCTTACCTTGGTCGCCATAATCACCTTTGTTATCGCCATGGTAGTGCCTCAGCTGGTAAACTGTGTAAAGCTCCTTATAGATAAGGTGCCCGGTGCTATAAAGATAGTAACGGACTATGTTTCGCAGTTTGATTTTATTCCCGACGATATTTTTGAAATGATTTATGCCATTGACTGGAAGTCGAAAATCGGTGAGATTATTACCACTGTGACCACAGGTCTTGGCAGTGCGGCAAGTGTCGTGGTTTCCACGGTGTCCTCTGTGGTTTCAGGTGTTACCAGCACTGTTTTAGCCGTTATCTTTGCCGTTTATCTTCTCCTCAGCAAAGAAAAGCTTACCGCTCAGGTAGACAGAGTGGCAAAGCATTACATCAAAAAAAGCATCTATGATAAGGCAAGATATATCCTTTCCGTGGCTGACTATTCCTTTAAAAAATTTATCGTCGGTCAGTGCACAGAGGCTCTTATTTTGGGCGGTCTGTGTACGGTGGGTATGCTTATTCTCCGCCTTCCTTATGCGGTGATGATGGGTGCGGTAACAGCTTTTACGGCTCTGATTCCTGTGGTCGGTGCTCTTATCGGCGGCGCCATCGGTGCAGTACTTATCTTCGTCGAATCCCCCGTCAAAGCACTCATATTTATTATTTTCATCGTCGTTCTTCAGCAGTTAGAGGGTGACCTTATTTATCCGAAGGTAGTCGGCACCTCCATCGGTCTTCCCGGTGTATGGGTGTTTACGGCGGTTACCATCGGTGCAGGCGTTTTCGGCATTTTGGGTATGCTTATCAGTGTCCCCATCGCCGCCACAGCTTACAGACTTATGAGAAACGAACTCAGCGGAAACGGTATCGGCTCAGTGGGTGTCGATGTGACAAAGGAAATATTTGAGCCGCAGAAAACGGAATAACATAAAAAGACCGTATGTACTCAAACCGTACAAACGGTCTTTTCTTATCCGTTAAAAATTCTCGCCCTGCGGGAAAAATATTCAAAAAATAAGTTATTGTATTTATTTCTGCAAAGGTTTATTATGTAATTGACCGGTCGGTAAAATTTTAACGGTAGGTGTAGAAAATATGACGATTTATTTGGGTGAAAACATAAAACGCTTACGGCGTGAAAAGGGCATAACACAGGAAACATTAGCTGATTATCTCTCTGTTTCCTTTCAGAGCGTCAGCCGATGGGAAAGAGGAGAAAGCTACCCTGATATAACTTTGCTGCCCTCTATTTCAAACTTTTTCGGTGTGAGCATAGACGAGCTTATGGGTGTGAACAGGAATAGTGACGAAGCCGAACTGACTGAACTGCTTGAGGAATACGACGGTCTGCGTTGGGATGTGGAACGGAAATGGAAAGCTCTTGACACTCTTCGGGAAAAATATCCCTCAGACTTTCGTGTTCAGGTAAGATATATGGCCAAGTTCATTTTCGATTGCTGGAAGGACATTGACAAGCACGGTTCAAAAATAACCGCTATGTATGAAAATATTCAGCGCAGCTGTACGGACGATGCCATACGCATGGAAGCCAAACAGTATTATATCGGTTATCTCGAAAGAATGGCCTGCATTGAAAACAGCGGTATAACCTTTGAGGATGCCGACAAAATCATACAAACACTCCCATCCGTAAGATATGCAAGAGAGCTGAACTGCTTCAGTTATCAATATCACACCGGTTCAGACGAAAAAGTACATGAAGCTTTGGAAGTTTTAATTCATGCCCTTTTTGATGTGATGTCAGGTTGGTATTTGCAGTCCAAAAAATTTTCTCTTGACTATCAGATAGAAATACAGGAAAAATTCATAAATTTCCTTAATTTCATTTACAGCGACGGAAACTACGGCATTATGTGGAAAGCCGTGATTTCATCCTGCTACGGAGTTAATTCTGTATTTTATTACCGTAAGGGTGATTATGACAATGCTCTCAGGAGCCTCAGAAAATCGGCTGAGCTTGCCGTAAAATTCGATTCTCTTGACAGATTTTCCACTATGCATTCGCCTTTGTTTGAGGGTCATATATTCGATAAGGATGCTAAGGACAGAGATTTTATTGCAATAAAGCATCTCAGAGACAGTATATTGAACGATTACGGTTTTTCCGACGAATTCAAAGATGCTCCCGAATTCAGGGAGATAGTTGCTATACTTGAAGAAAAAGCTTGAGCGCATTGCGAATTGAATATTGTAAATAAAAAAGCAGTCCCGCAGGACTGCTTTTAAGTTTTTACCATTTATTCTCTACATATTCGCAGAAAGCGTACATATCCTTGATTTCCAGCTTTGTGCCGTCGTCTAAGGTTACGTCACCGCTCCACAGACCGTGCACCTGATGGGTATGCATTCTGGCGATGCCGAGGTTCATATCGCTGTGATGGTCGAAGGTGGGCTTCATCGTAAGATTGAAGCGGCCGTCCTCAGAGATAAATTTCCAATCCTGCATATATTTGTCGGGCTTCGGGAAAACCTCAACGTCAACAGCGCCGAATTTATGCACTTTGCCGTCATAAAAGAGGGCTGTTTCAGTGGCGTTGCTTTCGTCACCGATGGCCCAAGTGATTTCGAAGCCGAAAAGATGCTTTTCACCCTTTTCATCGGTGAGATAGGTGGAGCCGTTACCCCAATACCATACCATCTTATGAGGTGTGTTTACACGGCCCCAGTCAAGAGTAAGGAAGGTGTCCTCTTTCGAAAATTCATAAACATCGTCACCGAATTTGTAATAGCCTTCACAGGGCATACAGTTCTGTTTGGTGGTCATGAAGTATTTCTTTTCATCACCGGCAAAGGGAAGAACTGTGGTAATGTTTTCGAGACCGGGCATAATATCGGCGTCGAACTTACATTCTACCATTTTGTCTTTAAGAGGCATTTTGAACCAAAGTGTTCTGCTGTCCTCACGGGTGTCAAAGTCAAATTCGGCTTTGCCTATTTTAAAAGCGAAGCGGTTGGGCACGTCACCCTTTTTCGGGGGAACATATTTGTTTTTACCGCCGAGGAAAAGCTGTGTGGCATCGGCAATCACTTTGCCGTTTACAAGGTCAATGAGCTTACCTGCGATGTATCCGCCGATGGATATGTTTGCGAAGCTGAGCTGAACCATATATTTGCCGTTTGAAACCTGATAAAAATCCCATTCCTTCTGACTCATGGGACTGCCGGGCTTTACGAAGCTGCGGTTATAGTCGAAAACATTTCGTTTCGCCCAACCTGCAGCAAGCAAATCACCGTTGGGTGCAAGAAGAGGTGTTTCCTCGGTGTATTCCCTTTGCTTCGATTTTTCCTTCCAGTTTATATAGCTCTGGTAGGTCTTTGGTATGTTACTCATATTAACACTCCTTTTATGTTTATAGGTATATTTTAACAGATTTTATATCAGTTTTGCAATATCTTTGTGGAAAAAAGTGATGAATAATTCTGAGGCTCAGCGAACTTCGTTTCCGTATTTCCCATTTCGCATTTTTATTCTCTGTTCAATAAAAATCCAACATATTGCCGCCATAAACGAAATCACAGATATAACCGCACCGATTTTGATTCCCGGCACCGTATATTTCATCGTGATTTCGTGGTTTCCCTTTTTTATCGGACAGGAAAGAAAATAGCCTGCTGCTTTTTTTGTCTGCTGCTTTTCTCCGTCAATAAAAATTTCCCATCCTTCGTCATAGGGAACGGAGGTAAAGAAAACACCGCTGCGGTTGCTTTCGAGAGTGCCTTCTATATAATCTGTGTCAAAGACAGTGAGCTGCAGCTGATTTTGTGAGAGAAGCGAATATCCTTCGCTGAAGGAGGTAAAGCTTTTGTCGCACAGACAGTCCCATAAAAGCTGTTGTCCGAGCTCAGGCTTTTTAATCCGTGACGGTTCAAAAACATAAACCGACTCAGCACAGACAAAGCCGAGAGAAAGGACGTTTTCATTTTCGGTTATTTTACCGCCGTGCTCACCGGACATAATATACCTGACGGAGAAAAGAGCATTCAGAATATCAGACTGCTTATAGCGAACACTGACATTTTTTGCATATCTGTCCATTCCTGTTTGTTGGAAAAAATCGTAAGCATCGCCCGACATGGTGGAGGAATAATAGCTTATACCCTTATAATTATACTGCTGGGGATAGTTGTTTTTTTTCACGTCCGTCCACTCCATACGGGCGAAAATGTCATCGTCGTCCGATGCGGTGAAATTTTCCATAACCGATTCGTATTTCTGCAAAGAATTTACTTTTGAGGTCCAAACATCACGGGAAAACTGAACGGAAAAATTAAGCAAAGCTCCCGCAAAGATAAAGCCGATGACGGTGTAAAAATGTTTCTTTTTCATATTGCTGAGAACAAGATATTCACCGGCTAAGGTGAGCATAAGGAAAATGACGAGAAAGCTTTGTCTCGCCGGGAGCTGATTCGGATAATGAAAGCCGTGCCACACAAATTCGCCGAGGTTAATGCACATCGAAAGAAACATAAAGGTGACGAAAATAAAAGCGGAGATTTTATGACGGCGGGTAATTTTTTTAGAAAAAAGGAAGAAAAAGAAAAGTATAAAAACCGTCAAAGTGCAGTAAATATTCGGAAGGTCGTATTCCAAAGAGGTTTTTTGAAAAGGAAGTATACGCAAAAGGAATTCCTTTAGTGAATAATTCGCCTCCAAAACGCCCTCAAAGCCTAAATCGCTTGCCTTCGTAAGAGAGAGTGCCTTGTAAACGGGAAGGATAACCGCGGCACTCATTCCTCCCGCTAAAAGAGAGGATACACCGAAATTTACGGCACATTTAAATCTGCTTTTCCACGGAACATGCTCTTTGAACATAAGAAAGAAAAACCAAAGCACAACAAAAATACACACCATAAAGGAAATGTAAAAGCATGAGGCTATGGATATAAAAAGCGTAAAAATGTAAAGAAGCGGACTTCCGTTTTCTTTTATATGATGTATTCCGAGTATGACGAGAGGCAAAAGCACCACCACATCCGTCCACATAAGCTGATTCATAAAAGCTGTCATATATCCGCTCAATGCCCACGCGAGAGAAAGAGCAGGGAAAATTCTGATTGATTTTTTATAGGAAACACCCTTATGAGTTCTGATAAGGTAAAGGCAGAAAAAAAGACCTCCGAGAGAAAGACGGAAAAGCACGGAAAGATTGATATAGCTTAGTTGAAAGGAATGAGGAATAAAATACAGCGGAAGCCACAAAGGACTGTTTGTATAATAACCGCTCTGTGCCCACAGATTAAAGCCGAGGGCACCGTTCCATGAATAAAAAGGCTCTCCGTTTTTCACTGCCTCGGTCATGGTCATAAGCATAGGATAATATTGGGAATATCCGTCCATGGAGCACAGTGTGCGGTCACCGAAGGGTGCAATTTCACATACTGCAAAACAAATGAGAAGCACAGTGGCGGGCACAGTAAAGGACAGTGCCAGAGTAAGCGGCACTGTTTTGTCGTTTTTTGTCCTTTTCTGTATTGTGTTCATTGGCTTTTTCTCCGTATCAGACATTTTTATGTACCGCATAACGTTACTGCGGTTATTTCGTTACCGGTGTCAGTACCTCATCGGGCTTCGGTAATGACGAAAGATATTTATTGCATTTGCTTGTGCCGCTTTTTACCAACTCCATTGTTCTTTCATAGGAGCCTTTGGCCAAAGAAAGACCTGTGCCGCTTTTATTGAGACCCAAATCAGAGGCTTTCCCGTCGAGATTTTTTGAAAGCGGTACGATATTATATGTTCCCGAATAGAGATGCACCCATGTGGGTACGGCTTTAACCTTATCCACGGTAACGGTGCCGTCGCTGTATTTGGAAACGGTAACCTTAAAAATAAGGCCGTCCTCTGTATGACCGGTTTTGAGACCCATAAGGTTTCTTCTTTGGTTTGATACCATATTACCCACCGAATAAACACATACGGTGCTGTGTGTGCCGTCCGAGGAGGTGATAAGGTCAACAGGCTGCACCACATGGGGATGACCGCCGATTATCACGTCCACACCCATATCGCACAGCTTCTGTGCTATGTTTTTCTGATGGTGGTCGGGTGTAAGCTGATATTCGTTGCCCCAATGTAAATATACCACGGTAACCTCGGCCCCCTCTGATTTCATGGCAGTGAGGTCGGCAGCTATTTCTTCGTAAAATTTGTCGATTTTTGTATAATCAAAGGAGTTTATGAGCTTTGCCGTTTCGCTTCCTACGAGTATGCCGTTGAGGGCTTTACCGTTTGCATTTTCCGTTTCATAGGTGTAGCAGGCTATGCCGAGCTTTATACCCTTGACGTCTTTGACCAAATATTTTTTGTCCGTTTCCGTCTGTCTTGTTCCCACGCTGTCAAAGCCGTTTTCCTTTACCTTGGCAAGCGTACGCTTAACACCGTGAGCACCCGTATCATAGGTGTGGTTATTGGCGGTCAGCAAACAGTCAACACCCGCCTTTTTGAGAGAAGAGAGAATGGCATCCGGGGAATTGAAGCAGGGAAAGCCTGTATATTTTCTGCCGTTTTCCGTTCCCGCCAATGTGGTTTCAAGATTTGCCACAAAGTAGTCACAGCTTTTTATCTGAGAGGAAACATAGGTGAAAAGTTTATCAAAATTATAGGTTCCGTCACTTTTTTTGGAATTATTAAGAATGGGAACATGCAACAGTACATCGCCTGCCGAGCCCAATGTTACCGTGCTCACCTTAAAGGGCCCCTGAGGAACGGCCTCGGTGGTGGTGACTGTTGTGGGAACGGGTGATGTACCCTCTATTTTTCCCGCGGAAAGTATGAGAACGAAAGCTGTTGAGCATACCAATACGGCACATAATACTGCCAGAAATACCGTAGGCAATATTTTATTTTTACGTTTTTTCGGTGTCATCGTTTTTCTCCTTCGATTTGAGAATTTATAAAATTATACCACTATCCCGCTTTAAAAACAATAGACAAAGTCTAAAAGTAATTCCTTTGTAACAAAATAGTTAACAAAAAATACAGTAAATACTTATATAATTTTACATATATGTAAAAGTTAATAAACTTTAA
Source organism: Clostridia bacterium (assembly GCA_017397845.1). GTDB lineage: Bacteria > Bacillota > Clostridia > Oscillospirales > Acutalibacteraceae > UBA6857. The sequence goes on along the minus strand of JAFQHU010000024.1, from coordinate 18,305 downwards.
TTTTTTTGTTTGACATTAACATTTATAAATGTTAAACTTACATTTGTGTTATAAGATGGGTTTGTGCGCTTTCTGTGAAGAAAGGGCGCTTTTGCAGGAAGCTTTTTCTCTTTGATTTCTGTAAACCGTCAACGAAAAATTTAGCACAGAGGAGGCAAGAAAGCAAAGAGAAGGGCGGAATAACCGCATATAATTATGACCTAACAATTACTTTATATATATAAATTCGAATTCGGAAGGAAATTAAAATGAAATTACCTGAAATAGACTTTACTCCCGTAAGTCATCCTTACCCCGAAACCACCATGTTCGGTGCAATAGAGCTTTCAGCCAAAAGGGTTCCTCAGGCACCGGCTCTCGACTTTATGGGAAAAATCACTACATATGAAAATTTAGTAAAAAAAATAGAGAATGCCGCAAAAGCATTTATAAGCTACGGCATCAAAAAGGATGATGTCGTAACCATCTGTATGCCCAATACCCCTCAGGCAATCGTTTGCCTTTATGCACTTAACAGAATCGGTGCCGTCGCAAATATGGTTCACCCTCTTTCATCTCAGAAAAACATCACGTTTTACCTCGATTATTCTGAAAGTAAAATGATTCTCACTTTGGACCAATTTTACGATAAGGTACTCAAGGCTGTGGACGAGGCAGAAAAGGATGTGGTTATTCTTACGGCAAGAATACAGAATGAGCTTCCTTTGATTAAAAGTTTTGCCTATAAATATTTCAAAAATAAAGAAAATCTCAAATTCCCCACCCGTGAAAAGGATATCGTGTGGGCAGATTTCGTAAAAACAGGCAAGGATGTAAAGCTTCCTCCTGTTCAGTTCAGCAAAGAAAAAACCGCAGTTATTCTATACAGCGGAGGCACGAGCGGCACTCCCAAAGGTATTCAGCTTTCTGATTTTAATTTCAATGCATTGGGTATGCAAGTAGCTGAAATTTCGGGCTGCAATCTCGATTATGGCTGTAAATTCCTGTCTGTTATGCCTGTTTTTCACGGCTTCGGTCTTGGTATCGGTATTCACACCGTACTCGAAAACGGAGCACTCTCCATCCTCATTCCCCAATTCACAAAGGAAAGCTATGCAAAGTCTGTACTTAAAAACAAACCGAACTTCATAGCCGGCGTTCCCACTCTTTATGAGGCACTTCTCAAAGTTGATGTGTTCAAGGGCGCAGATCTTTCATTCCTCATCGGTGTATTCAGCGGCGGAGATGCCCTCAGCCCCGAACTCAAAAAGAGAGCGGATGCCTTTTTTAAAGAGCACAATGCAAATCTCCAGATAAGAGAGGGCTACGGCCTTACGGAATGTGTTACCGCCTCCTGCGTAACTCCCGTTGACCGTTCAAAGGTGGGAAGTATAGGTGTTCCTTTGCGTGATACGGAATACAGAATAGTAGAGCCCGGAACCTTCAATTATCTCCCTGCAGGTGAGATGGGCGAAATCATTCTCACGGGTCCTACCCTCATGCTCGGATACATGAAAGCTGACGAAGAAAACGCAAAGACCCTGCGTAAGGACGAAAACGGTACAACCTGGCTCTTTACGGGCGATATGGGCTTTATTGACGAAGAGGGCTTCGTTTACTTCAAACAGAGAATGAAAAGACTTATCGTAACGAGCGGCTATAATGTATATCCCTCACATATCGAAAACATTCTCGATAAGCATGAAGCTGTCGATTGCTCCTGCGTCATCGGCGTCAAAGATCCCTATAAAATGCAGAGAGTCAGAGCATACATCGCTCTCAGAGACGGTTTCGAAGCCAACGACGAAACAAAAGAAAAAATTCTCGCATACTGTAAAGAGTACCTCGACGTATTCGAAAGACCGAAAGAGATTATCTTTAAGGATGAGCTTCCGAAAACTCTTGTCGGAAAGGTAGCATACCATACTCTCGAAGAGGAAGCAGCCGCAGAAGAGGAGGCTATGGCAAAATGAGTAAAAAGGTAACTAAGCTCGGCAGCGGTTATTATTTTAACTGCTTTGCCATGAAAACTATCATAGCACTTCTTAAAAATAAGGTTATCGAGGAAAACAATGTTCATCTCGAATATTACAAGCCAAAGCACAAAACCTTTATCCTTATATGTAACCATACAGAGGCTGCCGACCCCGGATATGAGATGGCAGCTCTCAGAAAATACGTAAGATTTATCGCAAGCGACCACACTCTCAGAATGAGCCTCGGATGGGCATTCAAGCTTTTCGGAGGAGTCATCATCAAATACAGAGACAAACCCTCAGATGCTTTGATGGACGACATCAAAGCTAATCTTAAGGCAGGTATCCCCGTCGGTCTTCATGCCGAGGGAGCCATGTCGCTCAACGGACAGACAGGTTATTTTTCCGATAATACCGGTAAGTTGGTCAAAGAATCGGGCGCAGCTCTCATAACATATAAATTTGTCGGCGGTTATCTCAGAAGTCCCCGTTGGGCAAACAAATCGAGAAAAGGACCCATAATCGGTCATTTCGTGGGAGAATATTCTCCCGAAGAGCTTTCGAAAATGACCGTAGAGGAAATCAACGAGCTTATCCGTCGTGATATCCGTGTTAATGTGTACGAGGAACAGAAAAAAGAGCCTCATTCCTATGACGGCGAAAATTTAGCTGAATGTGTGGAAAGAATCCTTTATATGTGTCCTAAATGCGGACAGGTGGGTACTCTTCACAGCAAAGGCGACGACCTCAAATGTGATTGCGGTGCTGTTTTCACTATGAAAGCTGACGGCTTTTTCCACGGTGATGATGTGGTTTATGACAATGTTTACGATTGGGATATGTGGCAGAGAGGTCAATGGAAGGAAAGACTTCTTTCAGCTGCAGACGGCGAGCTTATCTTCTCCGAGGGCGGTCAGATTGTCCGTTTGGTAAAAGAGGATGAGGACGAAATCCTTTCCGAAAATGCTACTCTCAGTCTTTATAAGGACAGATTTGAAATAGCTATGGAAAATAAAACCATAGTAATGCCCGTAAATAAAGTCAAGCAATCCTCATTGGCTTCAAAGGAAACGCTTTTCCTTGTAGATGATAAAATGTTTTTGGACATCAGAAGTCAGGTACCCAGAGCCTCCACAAAGTATATTGCAGCTTGGAGATACCTTAACGGTAAGGAATATTACTAAAAAAATAAAAAGGGACATTTGCAGTTTAAATGCAACTGTCCCTGATTTTTTGCTTATCTGTCCATAGAGCTTATGGCGTTTTGTGCCTGAACATAATCACTGAGATTTTCCAAAGAAACATAAGTATAGCTCCGACGACGGTTATAAAAAATTTCTTCGGTGAAAACAATGGAGCCGTTACCGTTTTTATGTATTTCGATATCCATCGGAGGTAATGATTTCCCGTCGAGGATTTTCAGCTTATTACCGGCTTTGATGATAATTTTTTTATTTGTTACGGCATAAAATGTTTTATCCCGCAGATATGCCGTATGGATAAATCTGCCCGCCAGCATATATACCCCTGCACCGATAAAAGGCACTCCCCAAAGTGCGAAGAAAAGACCCGCACCGCTTCTGAGTGCAGACACCTCCCAAAAAACGGTAAAGCATGTCCACAGAAAACCGAAGGGGATCAGAAAAAGATCACGCTTGGTTACAAGGTTCCCTCTTTTTTCGGGTCTGCCTTGCCAAAGAAGAGTTTCATCGGGGGTTATATACTGTCTGAGAATATTATAAGAGCTGCTGTCATTCATTTTACGGAGCCTCCTTTTTCCGGATTTATTTTATCATATATAACGTATAAAGTCCATAGAAAAGGTTGACTTTGAAAGTAAAGGATGTTAAAATTAATTGATTTGAAACGAATACATGCCTTCTTAGTTCAATGGATAGAATAAACCCCTCCTAAGGGTTAGATGTGGGTTCGATTCCCGCAGAGGGTGCCAGAAAAGAGCCGATAAACCTTTATTTTACAATGGTTTGTCGGCTCTTTGATTGAAAAAAACTCCCGCCATTTCGGACGGGAGTCATTATTTTACAGGTAATTATTTTACGAGTGTAAATACCACTGATACAGGGTTGCATTTTTCGTCATATTCCAAACCGGTATCAGCCTTTGAAGAGCTGTAAAGCGAATCGTTAACCGTGACTGTCATATAAACTTTATCTGCAGTGGGGTTAGCGCTGAAATATTCGCTTACGATGTCTGCGCCGTCTTTGACGGTGGGAATAACCAGCACATCCTCGCCGTCGGGACCCTTAAGCTCTGCAAAGCTGTAGGTAAGACCTTCGTATACGGTTTCATTGAGAGGCAAAGTGGTTTCGAGACTCCAACCTGTGCAAAGACTTACGGTGACGTTATTTAATTCGGCCGACGTTTTGTCGATACGTACGAGACCGGTATTTTGGAAGCCGTAGGAGTCGATATAAAACAGTACTCTTTCGTTACCTTCCTTTACGGTAAAGTCAGCATCGTCATAATAAATCTCATTGAGAGTGAGATCATATACACCGGGCTCGGTGAGGGTGGGCTCAAAGTTTACCATAATGTCAAAAATGCCGAAGAATTTACCGATAAGTCTTTTGAGTGCTTCAAAGGTGGTCTTTATAATTCTTGCCACTCTTACATCGTTGTCATTTTTTTCTACCCAAACGGCATAAAGAGTTATTGTACCGTCCACAAAGATTTTATCACCGGCATAGTAGGGGTTACCCTTGCTGTCCTCCCAACGTACAAATTCATAGTCGATGGAAAGAGGTGTATCGTTTGTGATGGTGTAAATTCCGGGGTTGCTGAAGCTTATTGACGGACTTGGCTTATATACGATGCTTACACCCGAAAAGGATTCCATATCATAGATAACGCCGTAGCCGATGGGGGTGTCCTCTTCGATTTCGATGTCGAAAAAGCCCTCAAAGAATGTGCCCGCCAACTCGCCTATCACGCCACCGCCGCTTATTGCGGATGAGGGCAAAGCGAAGCAAGAGAACACGCAGATAACCGAAAGAATAATTGCTAAAAGTTTTTTCATAATTTTTACCTCCTTTTTATAGGTACAGAATTATTATATATCATAGATTTTATGTTTTAATTACAAAAAAGAAAAATAAATGATTTTATTGTCTGTTAAGCGATATGTAAATAAAAAAGTAATAATTTGGCAATAAATAATATTTACTTTTATATTAAAAAACAGTATTATATATAATAGAGAGATATGCATAAAAAAGAAAAAGAGAGATTCAGATATGGAAATAACGTTGGCACCGATGACAGCGCAGGACATAACCTTTATCGCTGAGCTTGAACGGGAATGTTTCTCTTCGCCCTGGACGGAAAAAGGTCTCAGAGAAGAGCTGACAAATGAAAATGCAGTCTTTTTTACGGCGAAAAGTGTCGGTAAAACGGTAGGCTATATGGGTATGCACTGCATTTTGGATGAATGCTATATAGCTAATGTCGCCGTAAGCGAAAACGCAAGACGTCAGGGCGTCGGAAAAAGGCTACTGCGTTATGCTGAAAAGAAAGCGAAAGAAAGAAATTGCTCTTTCATAAGTTTAGAGGTAAGGGTGAGTAATGTGGGTGCCATAGCTCTTTACACATCCGAGGGCTATGAAAAAATGGGAGAAAGAAAAAACTTTTATTCCGGTCCCACGGAAAATGCACTTATAATGACGAAATATTTATAATAGGAATGATGGTATGAAAATTTTAGCAATCGAATCCTCCTGTGACGAAACTGCCGCAAGTGTGGTCGAAAACGGCAGAGAGGTTCTGTCGAATGTGGTGGCTTCACAGGTGGCAGAGCATAAAATTTACGGAGGCGTGGTGCCTGAAATAGCATCACGCAGACACGCAGAGGTAATATCTTCGGTTACAAAAAAGGCTATGGAGGATGCAGGGTGTTCACTTTCAGATATTGATGCCATAGCAGTCACTTACGCTCCGGGACTTATCGGGGCACTGCTGGTAGGTGTGAACTATGCCAAAAGTCTTGCTTATTCCGCCAATATACCTCTGGTGCCCGTTCATCATCTGCGCTCACATATAGCGGCCAATTATATCACCCACAAAGAGCTTAAGCCGCCCTTTTTCTGTTTGGTGGTAAGCGGAGGCAATACCCTCATGGCTGAGGTAAAGGATTATACGGACTTCAATGTTATAGGCAGAACGAGGGACGATGCGGCGGGCGAAGCTTTGGATAAGGCTGCCAGAACCATGGGTATACCATATCCCGGCGGTCTTAATCTGGACAGAATTGCAAAAGGCGGAGACAGCACCGCATACAAATTTCCCACACCAAAAGTGGAAAATGCCCCCTATGATTTCAGCTTTTCGGGACTTAAAACCTCTGTAATCAATATAATACATAATGCAAAGCAGAAGGGCGAGGAGATAAACGAAAAGGATCTCGGAGCATCCTTTATGAAAAGCGTAAGCTCATGTCTGTGCAAAAACACAGAAAAGGCCATGAAGGGCTTCGGTCATAAGACCCTGGTGCTTGCCGGAGGTGTTTCGGCAAATTCTGTTTTAAGAGCAGATATTGAAGAAATGTGCAGAAGAAACGGATGGAAGCTGTATCTTCCTGAGCTTTCTCTTTGCGGAGATAATGCGGCTATGGTGGGTGCACAGGGCTATTACGAATACCTAAGCGGCAATACGGCCGGACCTGAGCTTAATGCTTATGCGGGAATGGAAATAGACTAATCATAGGAAAGCTATGAAAGGAAGTGACAAAAAATGAAAAAAATATTGCTTACTCTTTTTACTTTTGTGATTTTCACTTTGTGTCTCACCTTTGATACACAGGCTGTATTGACTGACAGCGAGGTAAAAAGCAGACTTTCGGCCTATTCGGATTCATATGTAAAAACCGATAAAGGTGTAGCTTATTACGAATACGAAAAATGGGATGCCTCCGAAGAGGAAATGTATGCGGTTATAAGCGGTATGGCCGAATCTCTTATGGGTGAGGCTGTGGAGGATTACTGCAGAGTAAACGTCAAATTTTTCTTTACTCACGGTCCTTACGGTGATGATTATGAGAGTTTTTATGACGGGCTTTGCCTTGTTAAGGATAAATTCGGTAGTTTTTTTTCGGAGTGGAGCCGATACAATAAAATGTTGGTAGGTATTGTCGGATACAGCGGTGGAGATTATTTCAGTGCCAATTTTAAACTTTATTTAAATGGAAATGAGAACGGCGATATTGAAATTAAATACGCTAATCCGTATTTGCCACTTGTGACAATGAAGACATTTAAATTCCGCGGTGAGGAGTATAATGAGAGAATCCTCAGTCTGGTTAATCAGGCTCAGCAGGAATGTGAAGACGATATGGAAAAGGTACAGTTTTTCCTCAGGTGGCTCGATGAAAATGCTGAGTATGACATCAATACGGGAACAAGCAATGACCCGGCACTTGCACTTCTGATGGGAAGAACCGTCTGCGGCGGATATGCCAATGCTTTCAAGGATTTATGTAATGCGGCCGGAATACCTGCCATAGTTCCTGTCAATATGGAGGCTAAACACGCTTGGAGCCAGGTTTATGTGGACGGAATATGGTACACGGCAGATCTTTGTAATGTGGTAAAATCAAAAAGCGGTACATATGAGGGCTATTTGTTCACAGATCCCGACCTTTCCGCAGATTACAGTGATTTTGTGGAAAAGCATAAAAAAGCCTATGCGGAAAGCTTTAAATATAAGGACACGGTAAATGTGGCTGCCTGCTCTTTCAGCTACGACAATTCACACAGCTATACGGGTAAAAGCATAAAGCCCTCTGTTTCGGTAAAATTCGGCGGAAAAGCACTCAGAGCCGGAACGGACTACAAGGTCACTTATTCAAGCAACATTTATCCGGGAACGGGAAAAATAACCGTCGAGGGTATAGAAGAAAACGGCTACAGAGGAAAGAAAACCCTCTCCTTTAAAATTAATCTGCCAAAGGTTAAGCTTAGTGCCGAGCCCGGAAAAACCTCTGTGTCGCTTTCATGGAAGGCTGTATCGGGTGTTGACGGCTATATAGTCAGAATGTATAACTATAAAACCGACGAATATGAGGATCTTTCAAAGGTAAAGGGCACATCCTGCACCGTAAAGAATCTGACGGCAGGTAAAAAATACAAGCTCGCCGTAAGACCCTATGTGTCCGAAAACGGAAATATTTACAGAGGCAGTAACAGCTCCGTTACTTTGTACACCCTGCCCGGAAAGGTTAAAAATCTGAAAGCAACCACAGTTACAGACAGCTCTCTGAAGCTGAAATGGACAGCTATGGATGTGGCAGACAAATACGAAGTTCAGATAAGCACCGACGGCAAAAAATGGAAAACACAGGCCAAAGTGAAAAAGAATTCCCTTACGGTGAAAAATCTCTCTGCCAATAAAAAATATTATTTCCGCGTGAGAGCAATAAGTGACGGCGGAAAGGGCAGCTACAGCAGTAAAAAAGCAATAACAACTCTGATGGCAAAGCCCACAGTCAGTGCAAAGGCATCAAAGGGTAAAATTACCGTAAGTTGGAACAGAATAAGCGGTGCCAAAGGCTATGTGGTAGCATATGCACGGAACAGCGACATGATAAACAATAAAAAGGTGACCGTGAAAAAAGGCAGTAAAACCTCCGCTACACTCAAAGGCTTAAAATCGAAGAAAAATTACAGCATCAGAGTACGGGCTTATAAAACCGTAAGCGGTGAAAGAGTTTACGGAAGCTATTCAAAGGTAATAAAGGTTAAAGTAAAATAAAAAATGACCGCTGTCAGTGCAAATGCCGAAACAGCGGTTTTACTCTGTCACAGAGTGTTATATTGTATATATTACCCGGAAAAGAGCTTTTTTCGGGACTTTTTCATAGTTTACCCCGGTTTCAGAGCGAAAGTTTATACATCTTTGACCTTTACTTTTTTCTCATATTTCAATATAATTAAGTGGTTTTTGTATAAACGCTGTTTTATAAGAAAAATATTTATTTATATACGGAATTTATAACGGAGGTAAAAATGAAAAAATCAGTTCTGAAAGCTTTTTTTCTTCTTGCTGCCTTTGCGGTGCTTTTTTCCGTGTCGGTTTTCTCGGCTGATGCGGCAGTAAAGAAATCTTATCTTACTGCAGACGAGGCGGCTCAATGGCTCGATTCCACCGTCGGAGAAAAAAGAGGAGACGGTCACTGCATCGCTTTCATAAAGGATTACTATCAGATCCTTACAGGCTATATCCCCTCAGGAAATGCCTGCGAATATGCTCACAACACCTTACCCGAAGGCTTCGGTTGGAAACGCATCAAAGGTGAAAGAAACCTCAAAAAGGGTGACATACTCATATGGACCGGCGGTACCGGCGGCATGGGTCATGCAGCTATTTACGGCGGAGACGTAAAATATTACCATCAGAAATGGTCAGGTATGTATGTGGAAATCATCGGCAAAGCCTATCTCGACGGCTTTCCTATCAGACGCTCAGGTTCCTTTGCCCGTTATTGGGGTGTAATCCGTCCGAATTTCCGTAGTGAGTCAATGTTTGAAAAAATGCCCGATGAAAATTACAGACTGACAAACAGCTACAGCGGAAAAGTACTTACTGCCGGGAAAATGTCGGAAATATATGTAGATTCGCTTGTTTCTCCCGAATCGAAAAGACAGGTTTTTACTTTCGACAAATCCGAAACGGGATATGAGATTTCTCCTTTATCCTCTGTGAAAACGGTAGGTGCGGCCTTCACGGACAGCAAAACACGAAGCGGTGTATCCGTTAATCTTTACGGCGGAAGGACAGACGATTCTCGCAGATGGAGATTTCAGAAAAAGGGAAGCTATTACATAATAAGAAACGTTTTTAACCCCTCTCTTTGTCTCACTGCCGATAAAAAAAGCGGCAAGCTTACAGTGAAAACCTATCAGGGTGCAAGCAATCAGAAATGGACTCTCACGACGGATATTGTCCTTACCTATAAGGCTACAGGCGGTTGGAATGCTCCGTTTAAAACCAAAGCGGATATGAACGGTGAGTGCAAAATTTCCTCCGAGATACCTTTCAGACTCGGCTGTAAATTTATCGGTTGGGCGAAAAAAAAGAATGCCGGACAGCCTGATTATCTTCCCGGCGAAACAGTAAAATTAAAAGAAAACACCACTCTTTATGCCGTGTGGGAGAGAAATAAAGAATATGAAACAGAAAAGGTAAAGCTTTCTAAGAGAAAGTATACCTATAACGGCAAGGTAAAAACTCCCTCGGTTACCGTAACGGACACCAACGGAAATATTCTCAGAGAGGGCAAAGATTATACCCTTTCTTATTCAAAGGGCAGAAAAAATCCCGGCAGATACAAAGTAACGGTCAGCTATAAAGAAAAGTTCAGCGGTAAGGATACGCTCTTTTTTACCATCCTTCCCCGCAGCACTAAAATCACAAGCCTTGTTTCAGATGACGAAAAAATTACCGTAAAATTCAAAAGGCAAGCACAAAAAACCACAGGCTATGCGATACAATACAGCACGAATTCGGATTTTTCTGCGGAAGAAACGGTAACTCTTTTGATGGACGGAGTCAGAAAAACTGCCAAAGCAATCAGAAACCTTGCACCTGACACGAAATGGTATGTCCGTGTGCGTACCTTTACAGAAAAGGATGACACAACCTACTATTCAGATTGGTCAGATGCCAAAAGCATAAGAACGACACAAAAATAATAACAAAGTGTTCGGAAAAACTTATCGTTTTTCCGAACACTTTTACTTTGAGTTAAAATTCCGTACTCATGCTTGCTGTGCGATTATTTTATCGGACAAAAAACAGGGCGAACACGTAACATCCGCCCTAAAAGCCTAAAGATTTATTCCCATGTAGGTGAAAGATAGCCTTCAAACCAACCGTGAAGTCTTTCGTAAGACATATCGAAATATTCTTCCGCATAATGCTCGTCATTTGAAGCAAATTTTTCGGGAACAGAAAATCTCAACAATGCTCCGAAATATTCATCCCTGTTTACAAGCTCCATCTTTCCCTCTTCGTCAGCATAAACCGTGTTGATATCCGGATCAATAGGGCCACGCTCTCCGTCAAATTCAATACCGAAGGCTACAAGAGCAAAATCCGTTTCTGCAAATGGCATCATTTCAGTTATTTCCAAAGCATAATGAACTGCATAATCATCGCTGTAAGCATGCACTGTATGTCCTCTGAAATGAAGATTGGTTGTCCACGGGTCATAGCCTGCCAGAAGATAATTCCAATAAAACTGCAGCTTTCCCTCATCCTCTTCTGTAAGCTTTTCACCGTCACATCTCGTAATGTCTATCAGTGCATAATAACCGTCGCTGATTTGCCACTCATAAGTAGCCGAACCGTCGGAAAGACTTCCTCCTGTCATCACATTTTTCTTCTGCGTTGCTTTAGTTATGCTTTTCAGCTCAAAACGGTAGCCTTCATCCTCATCGGCTACATCAGTATATACTATACTGTCATCATAATCGAGCATAATGTGTGCACCTGCACCTGTCTCACGGGCGACCACAGAAAAGGGGTCAGTGGATTTCTCGTATTCTTTGTCGAACTCTTCCACGCCCTCAGCACTTCCCGCATTAAGAATATTTTCTTTTATATCTGTAGGGGTTTTTATTCCGCCGAAGGTAAAATAACCCGTAACTGCACCTACTGCAGTACCTAAGCATACCAAAATACAGATAACTGCCACTAAACTCAATACTGTTCTCTTTTTGAACATTCTGTTTCTCTTTTCATATTCATCCACCTCGTGCATAACCGAGGCTATCATTTCTCTGTCAGATTTCATAATCAAAACCGTCCTCCTCTAACTGTTTTTTTAGTGCCTGTCTCGCCCGTGTGAGCAGAGTGTGAATATTGTGCACCTTTTTATTCATCACGTCGGCACTTTCTTTATTGCTCATTCCTTCGAAATATGTAAGCCATAAAATTTCCCTGTACTCCTTTTTCAGCTTACCGAGAGCCTTATGGACTGCCTTTTTTCTTTCGTCGGCGAGATAAATTTCCTCCAAGGTTTCCACATCACTATGAAAAAAGGCTCCGTTTTCACAGTCTAAGCTTACGTTTCTGCTGTGCTTTTTTATGTAATTGAGCGCAGAATTTTTACCGACGGTATAAAGCCAGGTTTTAAAGCTCGCCCTCGCTCTGAAAGGCGGCTTTTTCGTAAAAAGCTTTACGAAGGTTTCCTGTGTGATTTCTTCGGCGGCACTGATATCCCCCACCACAGAATAAAGATAAAGCTCAAGCCCTGCACGGTACTCCTCTATTATGTCTGCGATAGCGTTTTTGTCTCCGTGAAGAAATCTTTCATAATACTGTGCACCCTTATCCATTAAAGCCCTCCTTTCCGTGATTTTATTTAAGACGCGCATCTTTCACTAATTAAACAACTGAAAACGAAAAAACTCACAGTATCAAATAAAAAACATCGGTTGGGATGCTTTTACTCTTTACCGCAAGAAAGCGAACTCAATCGATGGAGATGAAATAATCTATTTGTTTTATGCTCCATAGCACAAAGGAACCTTGGCTGCAATATGTTGCTTTTTGTTATCAGATATGTTATTATCGAAAAGTGGAATTGAATTAATTGGCTGTAAGATATGACAAAAAGAGTTTTTAAAACAAGCTGATAATTTCATAATAACTAAAGGAGATGCTGAATTATGGATAATTCAAATGGGTTCGTTATCAAAAATGGTATGCTTGTAGAATATAATGGAACAGAAAGCCGAATTGTGATTCCGGCGAATGTACAGAGAATTTGTGATAACGTATTTCAAGATAATATAAACATAGTTTCTGTTGAAATTACAGAGGGCGTCAATTGTATTGATGTTGGCGCTTTTAACAGATGCAGAAATATTGCTGAAATAAAATTACCTGACAGTTTGACTAAAATCGGTATGGGTGCATTTGCGAGATGTTCTTCACTAAAAAAAATAAAAATACCCGAAAACGTAAAAAAGATAGGCTGTTCCGCCTTTTTGGATTGCATCAGTCTTAGCACTGTAGATTATAATGCTAAAAAATGTAAAAATATTTCTTCTGACGGCAATTATGATTTTTACACATATTCGGACTATGGTAATTTTTATGATGATATCGAACCGGTATTTTCGGGATGTACATCATTAAAAACAGTAAATATAGGACCCGACGTAAGCTATATCCCAAGTGAATTGTTCCATAGTACTACTTATTTGGATAGAGTGAATGTTTTAGGGACAACAAAGTTGAGTGTAGGATTCAAAGCTTTTGATAATCACATTGATTTAAATAAAATTCTTCATTGTGAAGCGGGGAAAGAAATAGTCTTTGAACCTTTGAAAAATTACAAATTTCCCGCTATTCATGTCGAAGAGGGCATCAACGTAATCCACAAAGATTTCGGTTTAGGTGAGGTTGAAGAGATCATTCACGATAAGGGTTTGATCAAAGTGAGATTTATTTGTTATGCCCGTCACGCAATAAAGTATTTCCGTTATCCGGAAGCTTTCTATCTTGAAAAATTAGAGTTCCTTGATTGATTTTTCGCACAAATCTGTCTTTCGAATGATAAAAAAATCGAAAGGAGACAACTTCCTTATGAAGCGTCTCCCTTAAACCGATGTTTTTTTACCGTTTCAAATATTTCTTCAAAGCTTACATCATGATTTTCGTCACCCTGAGCCGCTCTCTCCTCCAAAATATTTCCCACCGCCCGCTGAACACAGCTGTGCTTTTCGTAAAGGACGAGAAGAACCGCCTTATGGTTGAGCATGTCTCCGTTTGACATTCTTTTTACCCTGCCCATGCAAAAGGCATAAAGAAAAGCCAAAAAAATACAAAAAACTGCCGTGGACCATGCCTTGCTTATACTGTAGCTGAAATTATAAAAGCCGTGTGCAAGAGAGGGCATAACCACACTCATAACAAAGAAACGCCGTGCAGACAAATGCTTTGACTTTTCAGTAATCGCGCCCAGTTCAGCAAGTCTTTTTTCGTTTATCTTTGCCTCGTGCTTTATGTAATACCAAGTAAGATAATAGCCCATACTTACTCCGCAGAAAAGATGAATGGGTACAGCAGTTAGCATTCTGATGAGAGCTGTTTCCATACCGAATTTAAAGGTATACAGCAAATTTTCGAAGGCTGCAAAACCGAGAGAGATAAACACAGAATAAATTATTCCGTCAAAAAGGCTGTTAAAATGCCTGTTCTTTTTGGTGAAGGCCAAAAGCACTATCCATTTAAAGCCTTCCTCCACCATGGCCACCGCTATAAATTTATCCATAGCGTTATAAAGATCGAAAAGCCATCCGTCCAAATAATTGCCGCCGTCTAACTGTGTGGTAAAGGGCAGAAAAATGTCTGTTTCCACCCTGCGAAGCCATTCGCTCATCTGTGCCGCAGGAAAGCAGATAATAACTCCGGAGCAAAAAAGCATAACCAAAAGCCACCAGGGCTCCTTTTCTGCTCTGTCTTTTTTAAAAACATATATACATAAAAACACCGCAGGAAATAATGCTGCGGCTATGAGGATCATATTATGCATTATCCTTACCTCTGTTTTTTTCATTTTCCCGAAAATATTTTAACATATAAAAGCTTATAATTCAAGTAAAAGAAAAAAGCGGAACTAAAAAAATTTTCAATAAATAAAAAAGGCTTCTCCGGTAATTTAAGCCGAAGAAGCCTTTGAGCGACACTCCGCAAAGAGGTTAAAGCTTATCCGCTCAGTTATCAAAGCTTTGAAAAGCCGTGACTGTTAATGAGTGCATCTATTTTCATTCCCGATTTGCACAGCGGACAATCATAGGAAGGATAAATCTGATAATTATCCAGATCATTAGGGTCGAAAACCGAACGCACGGGGAAACCGCCGCACTCTTTGGCTGTGGAGAAAATGGCAGATACTCCCGAAACGGTACCTCCGTAATATTTCACGGCATCGATGGCAGACTGTGCAGTTTTACCCGAAGCCACGGAAACAGCGAGAATCATTACATTTTTTCCTTTTATCATCGGAACGATATTGTCACGGAAAATAATCTGACTTCCGCCGATGATTTCCGGAGAGACCACATAAATTGATTTATGTGCATTCATATTGACGAAATTTGCTTCGGAAAGACAGTCGGCAAAGCATGCACCGATAACCTCTGTTCCGTCGAGACACAGAATTGTGTCTACCACAGTATCCGCATAATAATATGAGCAAAGCTCCTCTGCCACTGCTCTTGCCTCGGAAAGACGGCTTTTCTGAGCCACCACATCGATGTAATAATTACTGTGGGTGCTTCCCGTCACGAAATGACCCGTTGCCACTCTGAGGTATAGATTTTTCTTTTTTGTTTCATATTTCACAGTTTGCAATTCTGACATAATTTCTCCTCCTGTCACAGAACGGTAAAACGTTCATTTTTGATTTTATAATAGCAAGTTTGAGCCGGTTTGTCAAGATAAGCCTGAACAGCACACCTTTCCCTCACGGACACACAGTGCCTAAACAGCATCCGACGCAAGGCGATAACCGCTTTTCCTTTCGCTTTTTCTTTTTTTCATAGCAGGAAACACTTCTCCCTTAAAATCAAGGGTGTACCGGAATTATTTTTTTATACCCTTATAAATATAATACGGCTTTGAGAAAATATAGTTCCCTTCTTGTTGTGCCGATTTCAGATTATCTATAAACTCATCGTATTCTTTTTTACTAAATGCACCCGTGTTTTCTTCAAAAAGCCATGCAATATGTTTGCTGAAATCATAGCCAAAATAACCTTCTTTGTATTCGGTTTCAACCACATTGTGAACAGTTACCGAGCTTTCAAACAGATTGCTCCCATTAAAAAAGCCGTACATTCTTCTGCCTATCCAGCTGTCAAGATCATCCATCCAAGGCTGCTTTGTTACTGCGTAAGCATGAATGGCTTTTGAAATCAGTTCTTTGTTTTCTCCGTTATATGCGACACTGTCCCAATCACAGTTTACGCAGATTACAATTCCGCCCGGCTTTAAAATTCTGTGAATTTCACTTACCAAAAAATCTTTATCCGTAACACATTCAAACATATCCTTTGAAAAAACAAAATCAAAGGTGTTATCCTCGAATTCAAGCTTCTTTGAGCAATCCATAACCATTAGCTTAATCGGCTTTTTATATTTAATATTTTTAAAGCCTTTATCATTGATATCTACTCCGACAGCTGACTTAATTTTGTTTGGAAAGGCCTGTTGAAAACCTAAAAGAAAGCCGGCATCACGGCAACCTAAATCTGCAATTACTGCATTGTCAGGTAAATCTATTTGTTCGAAAATTGCTTTGTTTAATGTTGACAATTTAATTTCATTCATTATAAATAACCTCCAAAAAATAATAAGAACCCGACCCACGACGAAATCAAAGATTTGTGTGGGTTTACCGAAACTTTGTTGTTTCACAATAAAAAAACTGTTAACAGCTATATGCCATTAACAGTAATATAAAAGGTAAACTTTTCTTTATCACTCTTTCAGGCACACAGCATTTAAGCCTGTACCCGAATAAGATACAAGCTATCTTCGTCTGCGTCGAATAGAGATAAAGAACATACCGTTTCCTCCGTTTGTTGGTTTAGGATATTATACTGATTTTTTTTGAAAAGTCAAGAGAGGGATTTCAGCATACGCCATATTCAACTAACCGCCACTCACCGTCTTTTGTTCTTGCAAGATACCAATTCCATTCATCATATGTCGTGTTTGCGGAAAACCCGCTCCAATCCTCTTCACCTGTTGTAAAAGAAGATTTTAGGGTTATACTCTTATCAAACTCAGTATCGTCACTTAACATTTCACAGTAAGATGTGTCATTTCCTACATAAACATCTTCTATGTAATGCATAACAAATCCCGGCCAAGTTTCAAACTCGGCTTCAACAATACTTAATACTTCTTTCCATTCTTCATCCGAAATTTTATCGTATTCATTCAATATTATTGATGCATCTTCAAAAACTCCTTGCTCTGAAACCTCTTTACCACAAGCACACAAGCTGAACAGTAGTATAAGAGAAAGCATTGTGCATACACACTTTTTCATGCTTAACACCTCACAGATAAATGAAATTGTAATCATACTTATATTATACATAAAAATATTTTTATTACAACAGCACTATTTGTAGATTTAAAAAAGTAAAAAACGATTTTAAACCTGTACACCCTCGACTTGCGGTACCCAAAATTTTGTTGTGCCTTGGAGCGGCACCAAAATTTTGACCGCTACGCTGTTCAAAGGCTCCCTGCATCCGCCACCGGCGGCGGGAACCTGTGAACCAGTTAACAGCCGCACGACTATTAGCATACACGACATCAAAAGCACAAATCATATTTAAAGAGAAAAAATTAAGAAGCCACTCAAAAGAGTAGCTTCTTAATTTTGTGTTTACAGGACGGAATGACACCCCGTAAAATCAGAATTTTTCACTTCTGTGTCTTTCCGTAAGAAAATGAGCATCAGAACTATTTTCAGGATACAAATAATCACTGAATGACATAGGACCAATTTCCATAAGTCTTTCCAATTCTTCTTTATTAAGCAAAACTACTTGTAAACAAACAACCGTTTTTATAAACCCTAGCTTACATCTCAAAATTTCAGTTGTTTCAATAATTTGCGGGAACTCAATAAAAGCCGCAATCATTTCATCATCGGGGTCTTCATTTTCCCACTCAAAGCTATGTGCAAAAGTTATGTGTGTTTTATTGTAATATGCAAAAGTTGCTACTGAAAGCAATTTTTCATAATACCACATTAAAACCTCTTTATCAGTTAAATCTATTTCCGAATCTATAAACATAATATATTCATTATTAAGACCAACTGTGTTTTGTATAGGTGGCATTTTATAATCGCTTGCACCCATTGTAACTAATTTCCAAAATGGGTACTTTTCATTAGGAGCATACATTAAAACATCAATATGCAGTCCGTCATCAACAATAGGATGAAGTACAGTTGAATCATCTTGCTCGAAATAGGTATCAAAATGTTTTATGAGTTTATCCATTTCTTTTGTTTTCATTGAAATCACCTCTTATATTACCATTATACTTATCAATTTTATAAAAGTCAAATCACAAGTTCGACTCCAACAAGCCCTAAAAGAGATGACACGTACTGTAAACATAATTTTTAGGCATAAAAATAACAGAAACCTGTGACACCCTCGACTTGCGGTACCCAAAGTTCATTACGGCTTGGAGCGCCTATGAACTTTGACCGCTACGCTGTTCAGAGGCTTCCTGCATCTGCCGCAGGATCCTTAACCTTTGCCGCTTCTCCCCTCACAAGCTCAAAATCTTTTACAG
>JAFQHU010000023.1 GCA_017397845.1 Clostridia bacterium | reverse complement strand
GTTTTCTCGCTCAATAATACCGCACTTAGCCTTAACCTGTGATATATAAAGAGTTGACACTTTAAGGCCGTGCTTCTCAAGCACATAATCCTTGATTTCCTGATATGTGGCCTTAGTTTCAGCGGCAGTAATATCAAGCTCTGAAAGGTCGAGTTTTATGTCGATATGTGTGTCCGGTCTGCGTTGGGACAAAAGAACAACCGTCTCTGTATGGTTTGTATGCGGAAACATATCCACAGGCTGAATTTTTTCCACTTTGTATCCGTTTTTACACAAATAAGCGAGATCTCTCGCCTGGGTCTCCACATTACATGAAATGTATACTATCTTTTTCGGTGCTAAGGTTACTGCACTTTTCAGAAATTTTATGTCACTTCCTGCTCTGGGCGGGTCCATAAAAAGTACATCTGCCCTTTCCCTCTCTTCAGCCATCGCCACCATAAAGTCGCCTGCATCGTCGCAGTAAAAGGATATATTTTCCACCCCATTGAGCTTTGCATTGTTTTTTGCGTCCTTCACAGCCTGAGCGTTCAGCTCCACACCGATAACCTCTTTCGCCTTGTCCGAGGCTACGATACCGATGGTTCCGATACCGCAGTAAGCATCGAAAACTCTCTCTTTGCCCGTGAGGCGGGCGAACTCTATTGCCTTGCCGTAAAGCTTTTCCGTCTGAACAGGGTTAATCTGATAAAAGGATTTGGCTGAAATACGGAAGCTTTTACCGCAGAGAATGTCTGTAATATAGCCTTTGCCGTAAAGCACCGTTTCTTTTTCGCCGAGAACAAGACTTGTTTTACCGCCGTTTATGTTCCATATGACGGTAGTTATATCCTTGTGTTTTTCCAAAACAGCTTTTACAAAATCATCCTTTTTCGGGAAAATATTCGTACCCGTGACAAGCACCACCATTGTCTCATTCGTGGCAAAGCCTCTTTTAACCAACACATGACGGAGAAAGCCTTTGCCCGTATCCTCATTATAAGAGGTAAGTTTGAACTTCGGCAAAAGATTCCTTATGTCTCTTATTATCTCATCTGCCTTTTCATCCTCTATCATACATTTCTCTACGGGAACAATATTATGGCTTGAGGACTGATAAACACCTGAAATAATTCTGCCTCTCGTATAGCCGAAAGCCGCTTGTACCTTATTGCGGTAATGGTAAGGCCTTTCCATGCCTATAATCTCTTCCACATGACCGAATCGGCCGAGGTTTTTTATTGTTTTAGCCATTTTGAAGCTGAGCTGTTCTTCATAGGTCATATTCTGAAGCTGACAGCCTCCGCATTTTTTATAAAAGGGACAGGAGTTACCCTTACCCCTTTTCTGTGTCGTTTTACTGTTTTTCACCGTTTATCTCCTGAAAATAACTCTGAGAGGATGCTTTCTGCCTCCGCCTGTATATTTTTTCATACAGTGTTTGGCTGATGCACCGACTATCACCAAAGTGGTAAATGCCATAAAGGTTGCCAGAGGTTCTGAATTCTTTTTCATTTTGACTTCCGCCTTTCTTTAAGAAACCTTTTAAAACGTCATTGTAAATCCGTATTTATATTCTTTTCCTGAAAGATTTTTGTATTTCTGAAGAGTATGCGCACCCCAACTGTCATATCCGCCCACACCCATCTGCCGTGCAACGGCCCGGAAATAAAGAGTGTCGCTTTCGGGAAGCTCGTGGATATGGGGAGCATTTTCCAAATCATCCGCTGTATAAGGAGAAAGATTAATTTCCATCTCTGTATCCGCAGTAAAGGTTATCGGCGCAGTACCGTTACCCTTTTTCACAGTCGCTCTTCTTACGGCTGTTCTTTCCCCGTGTTCCTGTGGCTTCTGATAAGGAACGAAAAGCTCTCTCACAGATGCTTTGTAAAGACCGATATAAGCTCCCTTGTTTCTGTCAATATAATTCTCGTGAGGGCCTCTGCCCAAATATTCCAATATTTCATGTTCGGCAGAGATGGGGAAAACCAGAGAAATTTCCGGTATTTCCGGAAGTCCCTCTTCCGCTTTGAAGCTATAATCCGCATGAATACCCTTGCTGCCTACGGTAAAGATAATCTTACCCTTACATTCGGGAACGGTATATACTGAAAAGTTCATTTCCACGGTTACATTTTTTCCGTTATTTTTTATTTCACCGATGCCTGTTCCCGCCAATTTTCCCGCCTGCTTCCAGCAACCGCAGCGTACGGCCTGTTTATTGCCTCTGTCGTTGTCGGTAACGGCACGCCAAAAATTCAGCTCCACATCGCCCTTAAGAAGCTCCGTTCCTTTGTATTTTACGGAGTAAAGCTTGTGATTTCTGCGCGAAAAGCAAACCTCTGTGTCGCCGCCGTAAATTTTGACGGTACCGTAATTGATTTTTACGTTCATCTCTTCCCCTTCGATTTCCGCTTTCGGGAAGCAATGTTCATTTATGATGAACTGCTCTTTGGCCACAATATGTCCCGCCTTCGCCCAAACAGTGCCTCTTTTCAGCTCAAACATAACATTGAGATAGCATTCGTTGGCAGGTAGTTTTTCAAAGGCAAGCTCCACTACGGTGCTTTCTCCCGGCTCAAGATCAACAGACAGGTCTCCGCTGGCATTGACACGGTTTTCACTTACTAACTGCCAATGAAGGTTATATTCATTAAGGTTAGTGAAAAGGAAATTATTTTTCACTTCAAAGCAACCCTTTTCAACATCAATTGCTTTAAAGGATACATTCTGATAAAGATACTTCATTTCTTTTATGGCGGGCTTTAGCTCTCTGTCTGCAAAAACGAGACCGTTACCGCAAAAGTGACCGTCATGAGTGATTTCACCGCTGTCTCCGCCGTAGCCGATAAAGGAGGTTCCGTCATCCCTTTTTATTCTGATGCCCTGATCCACGAAATCCCACACAAAGACACCGAAAAATTGGGGATATTTTTCCGTAAGCTCGAAATATTTTTCGTTGCCGCCGCAGGAATTACCCATAGAATGTGAAAACTCACAAAGCATCCAAGGCTTTTCGGGATGAGCAATAATATCCTTTTCCAAATTCCACGGATATGGGTACATCTGTGAATAAATGTCGGTAACATTTTTATCAAAATCAAAGGTTTCCTTTGCCCATATTGATTCATAATGAACAGGTCTTGAGGGGTCAACCTCATTCAGATAATCGTGCATTTTCAGGAAATTTTCACCGCCGCTGCATTCATTACCCAAAGACCAGATAATAACCGACGGATGGTTTTTATCTCTTTCATAAAGCGACTCTATTCTGTCCATACAGGAAGGAAGCCACTCCTCTCTGCCGTCCGGAAGCAAAGGCGTCTCCGCTCCCGCAGTCATAAAGCGAGTGCCGTGAGATTCCAAATTATTTTCATCGATAACATAAAGACCGTATTCGTCGCAAAGATCATACCATAAGGGGTGATTCGGATAATGGGAGGTGCGTACCGCATTTATATTGTGCTGCTTCATGATAAGGATGTCCTTTATCATAAGCTCTTTCGAAACGGCTCTGCCTTTGTCAAAGCAGAATTCGTGTCTGTTTACACCCTTTAAAAGGAGTCTTTTTCCGTTTAAATAAAATACGCTGTCCTTTATTTCGATATGCCTGAAGCCGGTTTTGGCACTGACATATTCCATATATACGCCGTCACGGTCTCTTATGGAAATTATCACGTTATAAAGATAAGGCTTCTCCGCACTCCACAAAGTTACATAAGGAAGAGTAGCTTTAAGAATAGCTTTATCATCATTTTCCACTGATACAGAGTCCGTGGCCACAATGTCCCCGTTCATATCATAAACGGTAAGCTCTGCCTCTGTATAATTTGCCCTTTCACCCAAAAGCACCTTTGCTTTCACGGTTCCGTTTTTATAATCGGAAACCTCCGGCAAAGCCTCTATCTTAAAGTCAGCAATATACTGCTTACCCGTGGTGTAAAGGTAAACCTCTCTGAAAATACCTGCGAGACGGAAAAAGTCCTGATCCTCCAACCAGCTGGCTGTACTCCAACGGTAAACCTCCGCCGCAAGAGTGTTTTCGCCCTCAGTGAGTAAATCCGTAATATCAAACTCACTGTGTCTGAAGGTACCCTCACTGTAACCGCATCTGACACCGTTTATGTAAAGATAAAAGGCACTTTCGACACCCTCAAAGGTGATTATCACTCTTTCCTTTTTAAAGCCGTCGGGAAGAGTAAATTTTTTAATATAACAGCCTACAGGATTGTATTCCACCGGTGCAAAGGGCGGCTCAGGCTCCTGAACCTTTTCCCACGGATACTGCGTATTCGAATAAATTGGATAATCGTAGCCTTCCGTCTGCCATGACGAGGGCACGGGAATGGTGTCCCATTCCGTACAGTCGAAGTCCGCAGCAAAAAAGCCCTCCTCTTTTTCCTTATATGTATCGAAAAGTCTGAATTTCCATTCGCCGCAAAGGTCAAAATATCTTTCGGAAAGATATCTTTCTCCTTTTTTTGCCTCATCCAAACTTTCATAGGGCATAAATGTAGCTTTTGAAGGTAATCTGTTTATCCCTGTCACCGTAGGGTCACTGTGCCATTCGGTAAAGCCGTTGATTTCTTTCATATTTAATTCCTCGCTTATTTAAGATTAACCTTATATTCGAGTATGTAACCGGTCAGCCATAAAAGGCCGAAGGCAAAAAGCCCGCTGAATAAGGTTCCACCTACTCCGTAGGAAAGAAGAGCCTCCTCCGCTTTGCCCATTTGCTCAAAGGCAAAGAAAACTCTGTCGCTGCCCACATTAAAGGTAAAGGGCATGTATTGGGTGAGAAGATTTCCGACTGTATTGTTCAGTGAAAAAATACCGAGAAAAATAAGTCCGCCGAGTATTTTCGGATGAGATTGTAAGGCTCTGGTATTAGCTAAGGTCACGGTAAAGTATACAAAGGAAACATAAGTAAAAATGGTAATAATTGCCCACACCGCCGCTACAAGCAAAAGCTTTATAACCGTAGAAGCAGAGGGAAGCATTTCTAAAATACCGCTCAGACTTATTGCATCAGAAACGATAGTAAAATAGCCTGAGCTTCGCTCTTTGGCATAAAAGAAAATCATCACAAAGGTGAGTACCATAAGCATAAAGGAAGCAACAATCCATATAAAGGAAACAATCACCTTTGATATAAGCAGATTACTGCATTTGACGGGGAGAGTAAGGGTAAGATATCCCTGTCTGCCGAAAAGAGTATCGTAAAAATTTTTAATTACGGAAACGAGAGTGATTATCACCGCCATAAAGCCCGCCGCATAAAGTGCGAAACAGCTCATAACACCGAGCCATGTGGCTGAGGACAGCAAAGAAAGACCCATAACCGCAGAAATAACGATAACTGCGGTATAAATCGATATCGTATACCGTGCGGAATGTCTCAATTCGTGCTTTATGAGTTTACCAAGCATAGCTGAACACCTCCTTGAAAACCTCTTCGACGCTTTTGCCCTTTTCTCTGATTTCATCCACATGAGAATTGACTATCAGTCTGCCTCCGTTTATCATAAGCACACGGTCGAAAATTCTTTCCACATCTCCGATAAGATGAGTGGAAATAAGAACGGTGGCATCCTTGGCATAATTATTCATAATCAGGTCCAAAACAAAGCTTCTCGCCGCCGGGTCCAAACCTCCCAAAGGCTCATCGAGAATATACAGCTTTGCTCTGCGGCACATAACAAGGATAAGATTCAGCTTTTCCTGCTGACCCTTTGACATAGTTTTGAGTCGCTGAGACGGATCAAGACCGAAATCACGAACCATTTTTTCCGCCTTTTCTCTGTCAAAATCAGCATAAAAATCATTGAAATAACCGATTGCATCTCCCGGCTTCATCCAATCGGGAAGATAAGATTTGTCGGGAAGATATGCAACGATGCTTTTCGTATAAGGTCCCGGCTCCTCATTGTTTATTCTGACCGTACCCGTATGATCCTTTATAAGACCTGTAAGAATTTTTATGAGTGTCGTCTTTCCGCAGCCGTTGGGACCGAGCAAGCCGACTATGGAGCCTTCGGCAATTTCAAAGTTTATATCCTCCAGCACGGTTTTTCTGCCGTAGGATTTTTTCAGCGAAGAAACATGAATAATGCTCATTTACCTTTTCTCACTTTCCCGATAAGATTTAATACTGTATTTTTAATCTTTTTCCTGAAATAGGCAGATACCGCGATATAGCATGCGAATGTGCCCAATGCCTGGAAAACAATTATAATTGCCGGATTACAGAAAACAGGCATATTAAGAAATACTGAAAGGAAAACAAGAACCAATGCCACAGCCTGTCCCGAAAGCATAAGGTTTGATGCAATACGGTCGCTGTGATAAAGTCCGTAAGCATTTACTGCAAGCTCAGTCAAAGTGCATTTATCCTTGAGGCATAAAAGTGTGGTTGCCTTACCCTTTTCGCTGTCTTTTCTGTAAGAGTCCACTATATCCGATGCCTTCTGTGACATAAGCTTTACCGACATAACATCCAAAGAAAGCTTTTCGGCACAGGCGTTTTCATCCATGCAGGGCTCTTTGCTTCCGATAAGGAGCACAAAGCCTGTTTTCTCAAAATCAGCGGCAATTTTTCTGAAAGACGGCACCGTTTTGTATTTTACGAGGAAGGATGCCACAAGCTCACCCTCCACTGCCACATACATAACACACTTTTTCCCAGCATAGGCTTTTTCCTGTGACTGAGTGGGAGCTTCTATGCTGTGCTCAGTGAGCATTTGTCTGTTGCCTACCAAAACTCTTCTGTCTGCTACCCAACAGGAAAAGCCCAACTTCTCTTCATACTGTAAATCGCTCGCTTCGGGAAGCTCTATGCCCAAAGCATCGATAAAGTCCGTAAAGCATTCCCCTGTCATCGAACCGCCCGCCTTAAGTGCAGCGGCGGCAAAAACGGCCGCATCGCTTTTTGAAACGGAAGCACCCCTTACTTTTCTGAAAGAGGAAACCTCACAGGTGAATAAATCCTTCGCATCAACTGAAACAGCCTTTGCCTGTGAAAGGATTTCCAAAGATTCTATGTCGCTTATTGCCACACTCTTTTCCGAAAGACGTGAAGCTGTGGTACAGAAAATAACGCTGCTTATAAAATCATTCATCACGGGAAGACAGAAGCATACAGCCGACACGAGAGGAGTCATAAAGGAAACTGCGTCCTTATTTCTCGTAAACAATATGATACCTGCCACAAAGCCTACAACAAGCACAGCAACAGACGTAAAAGAATAAAACTTTTCCTCGTCCTTATGGGGTGCCTTGTCCTCTCTTATGCCTGCGTCAACCCGACTTTCCGCACCGTAAATCACCGTGGGAACCTTCTTTTCGCTCAAACCGTGTGCAACTGCCAAAGCATCGTTTTTACTTGAGATGTAATGAATACCCTCATATTCACCCTTTTCAGAGAGAGCCTTTACGCCCTTTTTTGCCGTAATGTCATCCATATAAGCGCCGCAAAAGCGTACAATCACCGCAAAAGCCAGACAAAGAGTGTACGGTTTAACACCGTTTACCCCCACAGCTCCGAAGGCAGTGGTTATAATATTATAAAGCATTACAAATACAGCCACCATAAAGGTAACGGAATTTTCATCGGGACTCAAATAGCGGATATTATTAAAGCCCAAAACAATATGATTTTTTGCAATCACACACGCAATAACCGTCAATACGATATGCAAAAGCCCGTAAATAAGGCCGTGATGTGCACCTTGCAAACCGTAGGCAGAAAAAGGAACAGTCAGCACTGCGCTGAGAACAAACAGAACCGAGGAAAGAATGATGCTTCTCTTTGCCTTTTTCATTTTTACGGTGAGCTTTTCATCATAATCATTAAGCGAAATAAAATTCTGTTTCGAGTTAAGATGGGCTCTCTTTTTCTTTTTTTGAGCCTTTTCCACAGCGGAGAAAATGTCCTCACCCTCGTCGGCTTTGACGGAATCCATCATGCTGTCCTTACCCTTACCCGTGGGTGCGGTTTCGAGAATGGTTTCGTCGGATTCTTTATTTTTCAGAAAACGGAAATGCTGAGTAAGGGAGCCCTTCTTTTTCTGAGACTCCTGTATATTCTGGCCTGCCGAACGGATATAATTTTTCAGATTGAAATATTTTGTGGCACCTACGTCACTTTTTTCTTCTTTGAGCGTTTCGGTGCTGAAATACCGGGTACCCGAAATGTCGTCGGACTCTTTGCTTTTATAAGTTTTAACATCATCGTCAAAGGAGGGACCGTCCTCCGACACCGAGGATATATCCTCCATATCGTCTCTCACACTGTAAACAACTTCCCCGTCCTTTTCCTGCTGCTCTTTTTCGGCTTCCTCTGCAGTCGGAATGCCCCAATTTTTGAGAAGCTCATCAATATCAACGCTCTGCTCCTCATAAAGACTTTCATCCTTTACATAAACCTCGGCCTGTATTTTTTCCACAGGCTTATGAGGTGTAAAGGGTTTGAGGGGCTCTCTCGGCTTTGCGGGAGCCTTTTTCTCCTTTTTAGGCTTTTTTTCCTTTGACTTTTTAGGCTTTTTTTCTTCCTTTAATGCAAACTCTTCACCCAAATCAAAAATATCATATTCCGGTTCAGGCGTATCGACCACCTTTGCCTTTTTTCTGCTTTTTTCCTTTTTATTTTTCTTTTCCTTTTTACTTTTATTTGAGCCGAGCTTTGACATAAGGTCGCTGTCAGCGAAATCGTCTATAAGCTCCTCAAAGCTTCCGTCATCTTGCTGAATATCAGATGCAGATGCATTTATATCTTCCATTTTTAAATAAAACTCTTCCTTTTTTTTCAAAAATTCTTCATCATAAAGATCGGAAGGATTATTTTTATCTGACATTTATTTCAGTCCTTTCTGTAAAAAATCCGAATTGTTTATTTCGCTTTGAATCCTGACCTCTGTCTGGAAACCTCATACATAAGTATTCCTGCAGCCACAGAAGCATTAAGAGATGTTATTTTTCCTTTCATGGGCAAAGACACGATAAAGTCGCTCTTTTCTCTGATAAGACGGCTGACGCCGTTACCCTCGGAGCCGACAACCAAAGCCACACCGCCCGAAAAATCTGTTTCGCACCAATTTTTACCGTCCATATCCGCCGAATAGACCCATATTCCTTTTTCTTTGAGTTCATCAAGAGTTGAGGCAAGATTGCCCACACGGGCTACAGGCATATATTCCACGGCACCTGCAGAAGCTTTTCCCACCGCCCAAGTGAGAGAAGCATTTCGTCTTTTCGGAATTATGATACCGTGGGCACCCGCAGTTTCAGCAGTGCGTATAATGGCTCCCAGATTATGAGGATCCTCAATACCGTCACAGACTATAATAAAGGGATCCTCCCCTCTGTCAGCAGCCAAAGAGAGAATATCCTCGACCTCTGCATATTCATGAGCGGCGGCATAGGCGGCTACGCCCTGATGATTGCCCTGACCGCACATGAAGTCAAGCTTTTTTTTATCTACCTCTTTGATTACGATTTTCTTTTCTCTGCATTCGGCGATAATTCTGCCGACAGAGCCGTTTCTTTCACCCTTAACCACCAAAAGGGTATCAATGGCTCTCTCACTTCTGAGAGCTTCGGACACAGCGTTTCTGCCTATTATCAGGTCATTATTCTGTCTTTCATTTTCTTTTTCCATAAGTTAAACCTCCGTTAGGGTGACGAATATAATCCGAACCCGTATTTTGCAGGTAGATTTTCGTCAACTCTTTGTTAAAATACTCGCAAATCCGGCAAGGATTTGCTGCGTTTTGTGCCTTGATTTGCCAAAAATCTCTACTGCAAAAAATTTACAACCTGAAAGTGCGAATTTTAGTAGGATTTTTGGATGATGAGGATGACGTTAGGCTGACGCCTTTCGAATCCGAATCGCCGAAAAGCCGCTGAAAGTCACACTTTCAGGCGTGTTCGGATTATATTCGTCACCCTAAAGAAAGCATAATACTCCAATATCTATAATCGGTTAATTATAACACAAACGGCAAAAATGTTATTTCTAAAATAGAATTATTTTATTCTCACATACTTACTTCAATATATTTTTTCATAAAAAACTAAAATTACTTAAAAAGACTTGATTATTAATCAAAAAATTGGCATAATAAAATCCACGTAAAATATAAAAACAGGTGAAAAAAATGATATTTAAAAAAAATAAGGAATATACGGGTACATTCGAATATATGATAGTCGGGCTCGGCAATCCCGGCAGACAGTACGAAGGAACGAGACATAATGCAGGCTTTATCTGTATCGATGCTTTAGCCGAAAAATACTCTCTCAAAATAAACAAGCTCAAATTCAAATCCCTCATGTGCGAGTGCAGAATTGAGGGCAAGCGCTGTCTCATTCTCAAGCCTCAGACCTTTATGAATTTAAGCGGTGAAGCCGTACGTGATGCGGCGGAATTTTACAAAATTCCGACCGAAAGAATTATAGTTATTTCTGACGATATAAGTCTCGACCCCGGCAAAATGCGCATCAGAAGAAAGGGCAGCGACGGCGGACAGAACGGTTTGAAAAACATCATCTACCACCTCAAAAGCAACGAATTTCCCCGCATAAGAGTAGGTGTCGGTGCCAAACCCAACCCCGAATACGACCTTGCGGATTGGGTGCTGTCCCGCTTTACGAAAAAGGAAGCTGATGAAATAAAAAAATGCGCCGAAAATGTAATCGACGCATTGGAAATTATGGTTACGGGTGATATCGATAAGGCTATGAGCAGATTTAACTAAAAAGGGGAAAGATATATGAAAAAACGTCTGTATTCAAAAAGTATTATGTCACATCGCATTTATAACTTTTTCCATTGCTATCACGGAGGATTGATTTGTTTTTTTGTCCTTTTGCTACTGTTTTCAGGCGTTTTTGTTTCTGTAAATCCTTTTGATATCGCATGGATAAATATTGGAAAGCAAATGATAAAAAACTTAAACGAAAGCTTGAAAGATTTTGGTTTTCTTTCCTATATAGCTCCGCATTTCAAAGTTTTCTCTGAGGGATTACGATGGTTTGAAAGCTGTTTTATTGCTGTTTTTATTCTATCCTGCGTGATGAGCATTTTTTTTATTTTCATGAAAAGAAAGGGCAAATTCTTTTTAATCATTTCCATATCTTTTTATATTTTTTCGATTTTTCTTTTATGTAATCTCAAAACCACAAAAGGAAATTTTTTTGAAGGTCTCATAGTTTTATGGATTCTATCCGCCGCAATCTTTATGTTGATTTTAAACTTTGTTTTCGGTGGAGATTTTAATGAAGGTCTTTTACGGCTGTTCATCTGCGGTATTGTTGCCGTCATCGGCGGAATTGCCGTAGCTGTTTTGGCCGCCTTCCCGTTTATGATGGGTGATGAGCCGAATGTACCCCTGTATATAAAATGTGCCTGCGGTGGTGTGATGTTCGTTATTGCTTTTTTTCACTTTGACATAATGCTCAACCTCTTTGATCTGCTCCCCGCTCCTCTCGACAGAACAGGAGATCCGATTATAGATATGATAGGCACGGAATATGAGTCTATTGCAGATATAGACGATATGTAAATAAACAAAGCAGATGTTCCATAAATGTCAACGAACATCTGCTTTATTTATTTTTCGCAACTGAAAAACATGGCAGTTTGTTCCCAATCCGTCCTTATTAATCAGACATTGAAAAGGAAATGTACTATATCTCCGTCCTTCATAACATATTCCTTGCCTTCACTCTTGACCAAACCTTTTTCCTTCGCTGCTGCGAGAGAGCCGAGCTCCATAAGAGTGTCAAAGGAAACAACCTCGGCACGGATAAATCCGCGCTCGAAATCCGAATGAATCTTACCTGCCGCCTGGGGTGCCTTGGTGCCCTTTTTGATAGTCCATGCTCTTACCTCAGGCTGACCTGCAGTAAGATAAGAAATGAGTCCTAAAAGGTTATAGCTTCTCTGAATGAGAAGGTCAAGACCGCTTGTCTCTATACCTAAATCCGTAAGGAACATTTCCTTATCCTCTTTGGAGAGAGAGGAAATCTCCGCCTCCAAACCGGCACAGATGGGAAGAACCTCCGAGCCCTCTGCCTTTGCTACCTCGCAAACGGCCTTGTAATTTTCATTGGTGTCGATGCCCGAAACGAAGTCCGCTTCGCTCATATTACAGGCGTAAATAACAGGCTTCGAGGTAAGAAGTGCCGCATTGTCGAGGATAGCTTTTTCTTCGTCGGTGCATTCCACGCTTCTCGCCGGCTGTTCGTTTTCGAGAGCCTCTTTGACTCTCTTAAGGAAATCAAGCTCTGAGGCCAAGCTCTTGTCTCCCTTCATAGCCTTGGATACACGGTCAATTCTCCTGTCTATCATTTCAAGGTCAGAGAGAATAAGCTCAAGATTTATCGTTTCCATATCTCTCTTTGCATCAATTGAGCCGTCAACGTGGATAATATCATCATCCTCGAAGCAACGTACCACGTGGATAACGGCGTCAACCTCACGGATATGTGAAAGGAATTTGTTTCCGAGACCCTCACCCTTTGATGCGCCTCTTACAAGACCTGCAATATCCACAAATTCGATGGTGGCAGGGGTGAATTTTACGGGATTATACATCTCTTTTAATTTGTCGAGTCTGTAATCAGGAACGGCAACCACACCCACATTGGGCTCGATGGTGCAAAAGGCGTAGTTCGCACTCTGCGCACCCGCATTGGTAATTGCATTAAAAAGTGTACTTTTGCCTACATTCGGTAAGCCTACTATACCTAATTTCATTTTTTTACCTCTTTGAAAATCCGGAATGCGGAATTCGGAATGCGAAATTGCGTTGAAGCCCCTTCTTACATTCAGTATTTCTCCGCACAGCGAAGTATTTTTGTTTTATTTCTGCGGACAACCAATAGTCGCCCCTACGGTTACAACCTGTAAATTTGACGGAATATCTTTTCATGTTACCGAAAATCTTTACCGCCATTCTGCATTTTGCATTTATTCAGCGGTAGCTGAAATAAGTGCCTGCTCGATATCTGCGATGATGTCTTCAACATCCTCGATACCTACTGAAAGACGTATAAGGTCACTTCTTACGCCCGCTTCCTCCAACTGTTTGTCCGTAAGCTGACGGTGTGTGGTGGAGGCAGGATGAAGGACGCAAGTCTTGCTGTCTGCCACATGAGTAACGATGGAGGCAAGACGGAGAGAGTCCATAAATTTCGTAGCCGCTTCTCTGCCGCCCTTTACGCCGAAGGAAATAACACCGCAGGTGCCGTCCGGCATATATTTTTTAGCCAATTCATATTGAGGATCGCTTTCAAGTCCCGGATAAGATACCCAGGAAACAAGGTCGCTCTTTTCGAGATATTCAGCTACCCTGAGAGCGTTTTCACAATGTCTTTCCATTCTCAGAGCAAGTGTTTCGAGACCAAGACCCAAAAGGAACGCGTTCTGAGGACCGGGAATGGAGCCAAGATCACGCATAAGCTGAACCACACACTTTGTGATGTATGCACCCTTACCGAAACGTTCGGTATAAGTAACTCCGTGATAGGAATCGTCGGGAGTGGTGAGACCGGGATATTTGTCACTCTTTGTCCAATCGAAATTACCGCTGTCAACGATTACACCGCCCACCTGTGTGGCGTGGCCGTCCATATACTTGGTGGTAGAGTGAGTAATGATATCAACTCCGTATTTAAAGGCCTGACATTTGATGGGTGTGGGGAAGGTATTATCTACGATAAGCGGCACACCGTGAGAGTGAGCGGCTTTGGCGAATTTTTCGATGTCAAGCACCTGAAGAGAGGGGTTTGAAAGTGTTTCGCCGAAAACAGCCTTTGTATTTTCACGGAATGCGGCATTGAGCTCTTCCTCTGTACAGTCGGGTGTCACAAAGGTAAATTCAATACCGAGCTTTCTCATCGTGACATTGAAAAGATTGAAGGTGCCGCCGTAAATGGCTGTGGACGCTACCACATGGTCACCTGCCGAGCAGATATTGAAAATGGCAAAAAAGTTTGCTGCCTGTCCCGATGATGTAAGCACAGCAGCCACACCGCCCTCAAGATCTGCAATTCTGGCGGCCACTGCATCATTGGTGGGATTCTGAAGTCGGGTATAAAAATAACCGCTGGCCTCAAGGTCGAAAAGCTTACCCATCTCCACGCTCGAATCGTATTTGTATGTGGTGCTCTGACAGATGGGAATCTGTCTGGGCTCACCGTTTTTCGGTGTATATCCCGAATGGATACATTTGGTGGCAATTTTATAATCACTCACTGTAATCATCCTCTTTTCTTTTATATTGTCATTAAAGTTTTTTGCTTTTGATACTATATTATATTACATCAGAAAGTTTAAGTCAAGATTAACCGTCCTAAAAAACAAAACTCCGGCGTTCGCCGGAGTTTATATATGTTTCTCAATCAAATCAATAGATCTTACCGTTAGCAAAAAGATTACCGATCATACCGAAGATGAAATCAAAGATAGCAGAAATCTTCTCACCGATTTCGAGTGATTCGAACTGATACTGAACACCCTCTGTGGTTGCAGTAACATTTGTGTAAGAAACATCGTCCTTTTCATATCTGAGAGAGCCACCGCCTACAGTGATATAGTAGTAGCCTTCATCTGTAAGGTTGCAACCCTTAAGATTGATATGAAGAACGCCATCAGCGAGATAAGCATCACTTGAACCGACGGTTGCCTTCTCCACACGGTTGAAGGTATCAAAGATGTTCTCTTCCTTTTCTGATGAGTAATAAACGGTAAATACCGCCTCAGAAGCCAACTCGGTATATTCTGCACCTACAGGGATTTCTACACTTGAAATCGTTGTAAGACCTCTGAAGTCCGCCACACCCTGACCAAGCTCTGCAGGCCAGTCAATAGCAAATGCATTAAGTCCGAGACAACCGAAAAGCATCATAACTGCCATTAATACGGATAAAAGTTTTCTTGTTTTCATTTTCTTACCTCTTTTCTTAAATTTCTTTTTTCGCAAATGTAAACTTTGTGAATAAACAGTTAACATCTGTGATGTCTATATTATATTTGTTAATATTTGCAAAGTCAATCTTTTTAAGATATCCTTAATATTTTTTAAATTTTACGCATAACCGTTGTAATAGATTTTTCCGCCTTCGACATTTATACCCTTAGCTTCAAGCATCTCCGACACAGTAACCAACTGATATCCCTGTGAAATCAACCACGGAATAATAATTTCAGAGGCTTCGGCAGTCGAACCGTAAAGGTCATGCATCAAAATAATGGATCCGTCACGTACGGTTTTCTTTATGTGTGAAACGACCTTGGAGCTTGAGCGGCTTTGCCAATCGAGAGTATCGACCGACCAATGAATAAACGGTCTGTCCAAAAGCTTTGCCGCCTTACCGACTGAGCCGCCCGGAGCACGGCACAGCACCGGCGTTTGTCCCGAATATTTTTTTATAAGTGCATCGGTTTTTTCTATCTCCTCTATTACCTTTTTTTCAGAGATAACACTCAGTGTGTCATGAGAAAATGAATGGTTTGCCACCTCACAGCCGAGCTTTCCCTGCCTTTCGACACAGTCACTGTATTCACTTATTCTGGAGCCGACAACGAAAAATGTTGCTCTCGCCCCGTGCTTTTCCAAAGTATCAAGTATTCTGTGTGTATTAACGGGATGAGGTCCGTCATCATATGTAAGAGCCACCATAGGCTTTGAAGGATCAACGCGGGAATTTTTTAACTCAAGGGAAAATGCGCCCTTGGTTTTGACTGCCACGGCTCTTACCTTATAAGTAACACGTGCTTTGGTGTTTTTCAGAGTATCGGTACAGGTGAGCTTTTTCGTTTCCCTGAGCTTTTTCCATTTGCCGTTGCCTGTCTTTTTATAAACCTGATATTTTTCTGCTCCTTCTGTCTTTTTCCAACTGAGCGTAATTTTTTTACCGTCCTTTTTCAGAGAAAAATCTGCGGGCGCTTTCAGACACACAGCACTGAGATTTTTGCCCTCATAAACACTGATGCTGTTTCCCGATACCGCCTTTACAAAATAAGAATATTTCACACCGCTTGCTGCTTTTTTATCCTCAAAAGAAAGCTGTGAAGCATCGACTGTTCCCGCCTTTTTCCATTTGGCGGAGCCGTATTTCTTTCTGTATATGAGATATTCCTCCGCTGTTTCGACTCTGTCCCAACTGAGCAAAAGCCCGTCAGCACTTCTTTTAAGAGAATGTAAAGCCGGTGAAGACAGTCTTCCCACGGTTACCTTTGACACAGCACCTACCGTCTTTCCCTTGGCGCCCTTCACCGTATAGGTATAATTTTTCCCGGTCTGAGCAGTATTGTCAAAAAAAGTCGTGTTGTCTGTACGGCCCAATCTCTTTGCTTTGACACCGCTTTCTCTGCGGTAAATCACATAATCCTCCGCACCCGGTACCCCCTTCCATTTTAGGGTGATGCCTGAACCGCTTACCGCCGGCTTTTTCATAACCGGAGAAGCGAGATAAAGAGCTTCCTTATGTTCGCTTTTTATCTTTTTGTTCCCTTTAAGCTTTATGCAATAGCTGTAGGTTTCACCGCTTTTAACATCTGTGTCCGTATATTTTTTACCTTTTACAGTGTCAATTACGGCAAATTTGCCCTTCCCTGTTCTTTTATATATATGATAGCTTTCCTTTTTACTGCCGTTCCACTGCAGCACTATACTGTCAGCTTTTATTTTCAGCTGAAGCTCTGTCTTTTCCTGTGCACCGGATACGCCCGAAAGCATAACGACTCCGAGACAGATCAGCAGAAAAACCGACATAAGCTTTAATCGTCCTTTCATTTACATTACCTCCTTTTTTCGTCATCTTCATTATAAGCTTTTCATCTTTTTCATGTCAACAAAAACAGACAAAAAACAACAAACTTTTTACCCCCTTGATATTTATTGCGGATAGTGGTAAAATAAAATCAGATTCTCAAAAAAAATCAAAAAAAGGAGAACAAAAAAATGAATAAAAGTGCAACTTTGATTATTATGGCTGCAGGTATGGGCAGCCGTTTCGGCGGTCTCAAGCAAATTGAGCCTGTAGGTCCCGACGGAGAAATCATCCTCGACTATTCCGTTTATGACGCTGCCCGTGCCGGTTTTGATAAGGTTGTATTCCTCATAAAAAAAGAAATAGAAGAGGATTTCCGCATAATTACCGACGGCAGATATGACGGTAAAATCAAAATCGACTATGCTTATCAGGAACTGAACAATCTCCCCGAAGGCTTCACCGTTCCCGAAGGCAGAGTAAAGCCTTGGGGTACAGCTCATGCCATCTATTCCTGTAAGGACGTCATAGACGGTCCCTTTGCCGTCATCAACGCCGACGATTACTACGGAGTAGATACCTTCAAAGTAATTTATGATGAACTTACGAGAGAAAAGGAAGATACAGGAGTTTACGATTTCTCTATGGTAGGCTTTAAAATCGAAAACACTCTCACCGAAAACGGCCATGTTGCACGCGGTGTTTGCAAAATAGAAAACGGCTATATGACCGACATCGTGGAAAGAACCAAAATTATGTTCCGCGACGGAAAGATTATGTTCACAGAAGACGAAGAAAATTGGGAAGAAATTTCGGTCGGCACCCCCGTTTCAATGAATCTTTGGGGCTTCACCCCCGCCATCATCACGGAAATCGAAAAACGTTTTTCGGCATTCCTCAGAAAAAATATTGACACCAATCCCCTCAAATGCGAATACTATATTCCCTTCGTAGTTGACGAGCTCGTCAAAGAAGGCAAGGCAAAGGTAACAGCTCTCACCACTCCCGAAAAATGGTACGGCGTAACCTACAAGGAGGATAAGCAATCCGTTATGGATGCCCTCGAGGAAAAGACAGATAAAGGAATTTATCCGTCACCGTTATGGAAATAAATTTTATAGTTGAATTATGAACAGTTGCGATCGTCGGTGAAATCCCGCCGTCGCAACTGTTTTTTTATAAAAACTTTCACTCAAGCAAAGGTGAATATCAGTCGAGATATGATGAAATATCGAAGCTCTATGAGGGCGTAGAGGGTGCGAACATCGAGCAGGAGCTGACGGCTGACTTGGTAGGTGATTACCTTTTTACGGACAGGGAATTCATCAGCAGACTTTCAGCGGAAAAGCCCGGTGTTTTTAAGAAAATCTTTGATGAAATCAAGTACCTGTGCAGAGTGGCTACTGCAGGAAGCAAGGAACAGAAGGAGCTGGAGAAGGTAAAGAAGACCTTCGAGGAGCTTTACAGGGAGAGTAAGACAGAAAAAAACACCGCTGAGGGCGGTGTTATAAAGTATTCTTTGATGAATGATGTACCGTTTGAAGATAACGTTAAAGATATTGTAAATATGACTGATGAGGTTGCTTTGAAAAATAAAGAACAAGGTAATTTTATCAGAGTTATGAATAAAACACCTTCGGTTATACTTGAAAATGTAAAAGATGCAGGAGATTATGAAGTTATCATAAGATTTGATGCTTTATATTTAGCTTCAAGAAAAGAGGGCGTTTTAAAAGGAAATTATCATAATTTAGGTAAGGATATAATAACAAAGTTACCTGAATTCATTGAGGATCCTGATGCGATAGTTAGGATGAATGACGGTAGATTAAATCTTTACACAACTATAAAAACACCCAAGGGCAACAATGGTATCATTTCGATGGAAATGAACGCTGTTAAAGATATCAACTCTAAAAATGATAAATATAATCTTGTTGTTACAGTGTTTTCAGCTAAAGATAATTATATAAAAAACAAACTTGCTGAAAATGGGGTAAAAATTGAATACAAAAAAGAAGATTTATCGCAAGTTAATCACCAACTGCATGAATGGTTGGCAACTGTTAACGACAAATCTTCTGCTAATAGTATATCCGATTCTGCCGAAAATGTCAAGCAGAAAGGTGATTTTTCTCTTTCCTCAAAGGACACTGCCCCGAAAAAATACGGTGATTACAACGTATACGGTGAGGATGTAATGCTGGAGGGTGAGGCGAAGCCGACAGGCAAAAGAGAGTTCACGGCACCTACACGGGAAAGCATCGCTGAAGGAAAGAAAAAAGCAATTACCGGGGCACCGATGAGGGCGGATGTGAAAAATGACTTATTGAGCCGTAGTGCTGAATCGTTCGGTATAACAAAGCCCGGTGATTATGTACAGGTGCAGAGACAGGTTTTTGATACACTCGAAAAAGAAGGCTTTTTCAGTGATGAAGGAAGCCGCAGCAGGACAGTAACCAACAGTGGCAGCTCTATGCAGGTGGAAATCAATAAGAAAGGTATAAAAGAGACCTTCAATTATGATAATTACGGAAAGCAAGGAATAAGAAAAAAGGTAATGAAGCTTGCTACGGTCCGCATGCTTCCTCAAATTATAGAGAACGGAAAATTAGTGAGTGATGATGTAGATAATTATCACAATAGTGAAAGTAGTAATAAATTCGCTTATATTGAAGCGGAAGTACATGTAGAAGGACAGCCGGTATCGGTAAAAATTGACATAAAAAAATCACCGCAGAAAAACAAATTCTGGGTGCATAGTGTTTATATAAAAGAAAAAGTCGATGGTTTACCCGCTGACACTTCAAGAGTGTTAAAACGGGCTAACGAACACATCGACTCTACTGAAAGTATATCAAATGCTGATGAGAATGTCAATAGTGAGGATAAGGAATCCGAGCAAATCCTCGGTGAGTCTCAGCTTCGCACTGCAGAGCCGAAGAAAAATAATATCCGTGCCGCATGGAAGTCATTCTTAAGAAACTTCGTCTCCAAAGGTGCTGAGGTGGAAACCTATGCGTTAAAAGGCAAGAATAGAGCTGTAGAGGACAAGTACAAGATGTGAAAAGACCGCTCCGAAGCCAAAGCACAATATTTTATGGAAAAGGGAGACGGCACAGGAAAGAGCCTGAAGGACATTTATGACACGGTTACACAGTCGGGCTTAGAGAAAGAGTTCGACCTTTATATGAAGCACAGGCTCAATGTAGACCGAATGAAATATGAAAAAAACCATTGTATCCGCTAAAACTTTTCGGCCTTTACAATGGTTATTGTTATATTGATTTTCTTATTTTAAGAGAATTGTAATACTTTATGTTTTTTATACGGAGTACTTTTCTTTATACTCCTCATATCTTTCGTTATAATGGCTGACATTTTCTCTTCTGACCTTTTTGGCATAAGAGTGCATATCCATTTCTTGCTGTGCCGTTTCCTTTACACAGCCGGCAATGTTTGAGCAATGGTCAGCAACTCTTTCAAGGTTAGTGATGATGTCACCGAATACGAAGCCCTGCTCAATAGTACATTCGCCCTTTGTCAGACGGCGGATATGCTGACTTTTAAGCTCAGCTTTCAGATCGTCAACCACCTGTTCGAGAGGCTCAACACATTTGATTGCTTCTTTGTCATTTTCGGTAAAGCATCTGTAAGCAAGATCCATAATTTCCAGAACAGCATTTACCATAGTCTTAAGCTCTTTGGCTGCCTCTCCCGAAAACCTCATTTTCTTGTCGTCCAACTCTTCAGCGGATTTAAGAATACTTGCGGCGTGATCGGAAATTCTTTCAAAATCTCCGATAATATGAAGCAGCTTTGCAGCTTCGGCACCGTCCTGATCCGTCAGCTCAAGAGCGGTAACTTTGACAAGATAGCTTCCGAGGATATCCTCATATTTGTCGGTTTTCTTTTCAGCCTTAATAACGAAATCGTAATCTTCATCATTATGACCGTCCAAAAACTTAACAGCACGTCTGAAGCATTCTGTAGCGATATCCGCCATAGACTCCGTTACACTGCGGCAACGCTCAACGGCAACAGCAGGAGTGGCAAGAAGTCTTTCATCAAGCATCTCATATTTTTCTTTTTCGTCCGTGTCCTTGATGCTTTTGATTGCCATTTTTTCCAAAACACCAATCATCGGTGACCACATAAGCACGCAGAAAACTTTATAAAGAGTATTCACGACAGCGATACCGACAGAGGTAGCGGTATTATCTACAAAGTCGAATTTGAAAATAGCATTCGCACCGTAGAAAAGAGCGAGGGCAGCTATAGTACCGAAAATATTGAAATACAGATGGACCAAAGTAGCCCTCTTTGCATTCTTATTGGCACCGATGGAGGAAAGAACAGCGGTAATACAGGTACCGATAGCCATACCCATAACGATAGGTATTGCGGTACCGAAAGAGATTGTACCCGTGGTAGACAGAGCCTGAAGAATACCGACGGAAGCTGAAGAAGACTGAATAATAGCCGTAAGAACCGTACCGGCAAGAACACCCAAAACGGGATTTGAGAAAAGAGTGAGTATTTTGGTAAATTCAGGATCATCCTTGAGTCCGGAAACGGCATCAGACATAGCCGACATACCTGTCATAAGAGTAGCGAAGCCCAAAAGAATCATCGCCGTATCTTTGCTTTTGTTCTTTTTTGAAAACATCAGGAGATAAATACCGATAAGTGCAAGAACGGGAACGAAAGAATCGGGCTTGAACAAATCCATGAAGCCGCCGCCCTTTATATCGGCAAGAGAAAGAATCCAGCCGGTAATAGTTGTACCCACATTTGCACCCATAATGGGACCGACAGCCTGATGGAGAGTCATAATACCTGAATTAACGAAACCGACAACCATAACCGTAGTAGCAGATGAGGATTGGATAATGGCCGTAACCGCCATGCCGAGAAGGAATCCCTTTACCGGACTGTCAGTCATTTTACTGAGAATGGCTTTAAGCTGACCGCCTGCCTTCTTTTCCAGCGAATTACCCATAAGATTCATACCGAAAAGAAAAAGTGAAAGTCCTCCGACAAGTGATAGCACATCGAACAAAGTCATAATCAATACCTCTTTCTTTTTTATCCATAAATTAACGCGAAAAAAAATTCACCTTAAAAATAATAACAATATTTGACAAACTTATCAATAGTTTTTACAAAAATTAAAATCAAATTCTGTCACTCGCTCAAAAACTTTCAGCATAAAACAAAAAAACATATGCAAAAGCACTAAGGTAAAAAACACCTTCATATCACGATGCATACTTTTTCAAAAAAAATAAAAATTTTGATAAAAAACTCTTGACTAACAGTTAAACTTGTGGTATTATATTCGAGCGTTGAACGCACAAACAATTCGCTGGTGTAGCTCAGTTGGTAGAGCAGCTGATTTGTAATCAGCAGGTCGGGGGTTCGAGTCCGTCCACCAGCTCCAATTTAATATGGGTAGGTTCCCGAGTGGCCAAAGGGAGCAGACTGTAAATCTGCCGTCAACGACTTCGATGGTTCGAATCCATCCCTGCCCACCAGAAATCCCAAGTCTTAACGGACTTGGGATTTGTTTTTTCGCTTTTGCTTTTTAAGCTTTCATTTTATATTTCCGTAAAATTAACCTGATATCATAACTTATCCGTATCAAAAAACCTCCCTGCATTTTTACAGGGAGGTTGATTCCGTTATGTGTCTTAAATTACTGTTTGGCACCCTTATCGAACTTTTCGAGCACCTTCACGCTTGCTGCAAAACAATCTGCAAGACATTTGGGATTAAGTGCTTCGGGAGTGTCAAGTCTTGTGTGGTAAAAATCGGGGAGTGCGTGGTTAAGAGCTGTGACACCTGTAGCTCGCATACCCTCCTGAGCAAAGGCTGCTGAGTCTGTTGCGCCGCCGAGAGGAGGAACGAAGCCTTTTTTACAGGGAATGCCCAACTCTTCGCAAGCTTCCATAAAGAGGTCACCAACGTCCTTGTCTGTCTTAACGGTGGAGTTAAGGTCACGGTAGTTAACCATAAGATGTTCACACTGCGCAATAGTGTCATAAGAGTAAACGAAGGTAGGAACATCTCTCATTTCGTCCTTATGCTTTGCTGCCCATGCCTTAGCACCGCGCAGACCTGCTTCCTCAGAGCCGGTGCAAACTACACCGATTTCCGTGTTTTCCAGCTCAATACCCTCATCCTTGAGAGCTTTGAGGATGGCAAGACCGATATAACAGCCCGAAAGATTGTCATTAGCTCCGTCAACAATTCTCTTTTTATTCCACATAAAATAAAGTCCGAACCAGAAAGGAGTGAAAACAAGAGCAACAAGACCGAGGGTTTTTGCAATTTCAGAATTGCTTTCAAATGCACCTGCAAGCTTTGCGATAGCGATGGCAAGAGTATAGAAAGCACCGATGAAGCATACGATCATATGAATGTCAAAGCCGAGATATGTAAACTTATACTTAAAGGGCCATTCCCATGCGCCGTCGGGGTGACCGTTAAAAATGATGCGGCGTTTAACCTCGCCTGTAGGCTTTTTAAAGCCGTGAACATTGTGACCGGTTTCTTCTTTGAAAATTTTGTCCACAGTCTTTTTGTAAAGACCGAACTGAAGCACGCAAAGGATAAGACCTACGGCGATGAAAACGATAGAAAGAACAGGCATAAAGAAATAGGAAACGAGCGCGAGGAAACAGCAAGTGATAGTAAAATAAATCCAGCCGTAGAAGGAACCGGGATTTTCTTTGAAACCTTCAACCTCTACTCTTTCACAGCCGAGCTCCTTCATTGTCTCGCCTATATACTCACAGGAAAGCTTTTCGCCCTCAGAACCGGGACCGCGTTTCGGAAGTTTAGTACAGATATGGGTGATTTCATCAACCATAAACTGGGCATATTTTTCTTTTTTGTCAATAATGCTTTGTAAGCTCATAAAAATAACTCCTTTTTTGTATATTTACGCTACAATTTTAGCACAAAAAAGGAGTTGAATTATTAATATTTTGTTAACTGTTAACACAGTTTACGATTTTTCAGTTAAAAGCTTTCGGAACTGTCTTGCCTTATTAAGATAAATGATTATGAGAGGTATATCAGCCAAAAGCCATGCCGCAGGACCTGCATAACAAACAGCATCAAAGCCGAAAATCGGAGTAAGAATAAAGGCGATGGAAAGTCTGCCCAAAAGCTCACCGACACCCGCCACAGAATTGGCATAGGTAAAGCCGAGACCCTGCAAGGTATTTCGCATCACAAAAAGTACAGCAACCAGGCTGTAGCACTGCGCGATGGCAAGGATATATCTTGACGCCGCCGCC
Organism: Clostridia bacterium; assembly: GCA_017397845.1. GTDB lineage: Bacteria > Bacillota > Clostridia > Oscillospirales > Acutalibacteraceae > UBA6857. The sequence continues at coordinate 5,442 of JAFQHU010000023.1, read as the reverse complement.
ATGATTTCCGGATTTTCTTCCGTGAGAAAAAGAGACACCACAGGCCCGCTGACAGCGTAAAGAGTAATGCTCATAATAACGGAAATACCTATATCCAAAAGGAAGATTTTCTTTACCGACGAGAGAATCCTCCCATAATTTTTCGCACCGTAATTCTGACCCACAAAGGTCTGATTAGCCACACCGAGACCCGACATAGGAATATTCGTCAGCTGTTCCACTCTGCCCGCCGCAGTAAAGCCGGCAATAACCGAAGTACCGAAGGAATTCACCACACTTTGCAGACACATGGAGCCGATGGAAGTGACCGTAAACTGCAAAGAAACGGGAATGCCAAGCTTGATCTGCCTCCATGCCGTGCGTCTGTCTATCCGTAAATCTTGCCTCGATATGCTGACTTGACGGTTAAAACGAAGGACGTAAGCTCCGTTGAGCGTGCAGGCGACCATATGGGAAATCAGCGTAGCCACGGCGGCACCCTCCACTCCCCACTGAAGCTCTTTGACGAAAAGCAGATCAAGAAAGAAATTGACCACCACGCTGACAGAAAAGAAATACAGCGGCTTTTTACTTTCGCCGACACTGCGGGAAATAGCGGTGAAATTATTCGACAGCATCTGAAAGGGTATGCCGTAATAAAGAATATTGATGTACGACGAAGCAAGACCGATAATTTCATCCGGTGTACCGATTAAACGAAGAAGAGGAAAAGACAGTATATGAGATGTAACCACTAAAACAAGACCGATAATAAAGGCTAAGCTGATACTGCCTCCGGCATAATGAGAAAGCTTTTTACGGTCTCCCTCACCGAATGCGTGAGCCACGGGAATGGAAAAGCCGCTGGTAAGACCTAATGCCGCACCGACGATAAATGAGCCGATGGGGCCCACAGAGCCCACCGCCGCCAAAGCATCCGAAGAGACATATCTGCCCACTATTATATTGTCTACAAGGCTGTAATTATACTGGAGCATCGAGGAAGCCATAATAGGCAAAGCGAAACGTATAACGCTTTTCAGAGGACTTCCCGTGAGCATATTGACATTGTGTTTTTTCATTTTTTCACTTTCCATAATAAAATAAAACATAATGATTATACTGCACTTTATTCTGTTGTCAAGATATATTATTAATTTTAATAAATACCCTCAGTCACTTAGTGACAGATTTTCCTCCGGGAGACGAGCACCCTTTTGTCCCTTTGGTACGTTTTCCCTCACAGGGGAATTACCTTTCAGGAGAGCCTGTATCTGCCTCGCCTGAAAGGAGAGGTGTCGGTGAAACCGACGGAGAGGTTACAAAAAAGGACAGGTCGCCCTGTCCTTTTAATGATTATTTAACCTTTACGCTCTTTACCGAGCTGTAGGCACCGTAGATTTTCTTACCGTTTACTGTCTTATAGGCTCTGACCTTTACATAATACTTCTTGCCCTTTTTGAGCTTTTTGATTGTTGTCTTTTTGGTCTTTGCCTTCTTGATTGTAACGGTTTTGGTGGTTTTCTTTGTGAACTTCTTTGAGGTGGAATATACTACCTCATAGCCTGTGGCTCCGCTGACGGTTTTCCAGGTGGCGGTGAGCTGTTTTGTGCCGGATGTGAGCTTGGAAAGGGTAGGAGCCTTCGTCTTGGTTGCCGTTTGCAGAACATCAGAATAACTGCCCCATATCGTACCGCCGTCTTTAGTGTATGCTCTGACCTTAAACTTATATACCTTACCTGCTTCAAGACCCGTTATCTTATATTTTGAAGAAGTAGTGCTGTTTACTTTTTTATACTTCTTCGTTTTTGTATCGTACATATACACTGCATAACCGTCGGCTCCTGTTACCTTACTCCATTTAAGAGTAATGGTTGAGGTTGTCTGTAAAGCAGTAAGCTTACTTGTTGCTTTCGGCTTGATTGTGAAATAGCGCTTTACAACGCCTGTATATTTACCGTTAAATGTAATTTTGACAGTATATTTACCGGGAAGTATACGTCCTTTTTCGTAAGAAACAGTATAATCTGTTCCTTCTGTAAAGATTTTTCCTTCTCTGTTTTTAATAATTACTTTAGGATTTTTCTCTTTCCCGTCGTACGTATAACTGCTCTTTGACAGCTTGAACTCCTGTGGCACGGTAATATATTCAACAACACACTCATAGTCACAAACTTTACACTTTCTTCTTACTTCACCTATGCGACTCAAAGTAGCCTTTTTTATAACACTTTCAACCTGATGCTCCTGTGTATAGTTAAAATGTACCGGATCATTATTCAAGTGGTTGTTACTGTTAAGTTTCACATTTTTCCACTGCGATTCTGTGCCTCTGTAACACACATAAATATCTTCTGTGCCCATACCCAAACTGAAAGCTTTTTTCTTAATGTTTTTTAAAGACTTTCCAAAAATAACCTGCTTCAAATTTTTGCATCCGACAAAAGCTTCTTCGCCAATTTCCGTAACATTATTTAAATCCACTCTTTCAAGAGCTTTGCAAGAACCGAATGTCCTATACCCCAATTTTTCAACACCATCGGGAATAACAATTTCTGTTATTGCACCACATCCTTCAAAAGCATTGTTACCTATAGACCTGAGATTTAAAGGTAATTTTGAAAGCTTTAATGCAGAGCAATGGGCAAAAGCACTTTCTCCGATTTCTGTCACGCTGTCCGGAATGTTAATGTTTTCGAGTCTGTTGCAACTAAAAAACACTTGATTCCCGATTTTTTCTATATTCCCTTCAAAAGTTATTTTTTTTAATTTTAGACAACCGCTAAAGGCTCCGCCGCCAATTTCCTTAACAGTTGCGGGTATAGTAATTTCAGTAAGCTCCGAAAAATCAAAAGTTAATCCGGGTATTTCTGTCAAACCTGCAGGTATTTTAATTGTTTTTATCCCACTCCCACTAAAAACTCCTCCGCCCATTTTCGTCAGAGAATCAGGTAAAGCTATTTTCTTCAGTTTAATTGTGCCCCGGAAAGCACTGTGTCCGATATATTCAAGATTAGCAGAAAGAGTTACATTTTCCAAAGATGCACATCTTGCAAAAACATAGTCACCAATATATGTAACAGAATCAGAAAAAGTTATCCGCGTCGCTTTCATACCCGAAAAAGCTCTTTCTTCTATTCTACTTATACCGTCGGAAACTGTGAGTTCCGTAATTGTTTCACAGTTTTCAAATGCCATCTCTCCTATTGCAGTAACTGCATATCCGTCAATTTCAGACGGCACAATAACCTTCCCGCCTGTTCCGACATAACCGGTAATAACCGCACTTCCGTCTACAACGGAATAATTAAAATCATTTGCACCTGCTGCTTGCGATGACACTGTAAAAGAAAATATTAAAATTGCTAAAACAACAAGCAAAAGCGATATTTTATTTTTCTTCATTTTTTATCCTCCTTTTTGATTAAAACAGGCCATTTCAACAAAACTGTCTATTTAACCTTTACACTCTTTACCGAGCTGTATGCGCCGTAGATTTTCTTACTGCTGACCGTCTTATATGCTCTGACCTTTACGTAATATTTCTTGCCTTTTTTGAGCTTTTTGATTGTGGTCTTTTTGGTCTTTGCCTTTTTAACTGTTACTTTCTTTGTTGTCTTTTTGGTGAACTTCTTTGAGGTTGAGTATGCTACCTCGTAGCCCGTGGCACCGCTGACGATTTTCCATGTGGCGGTGAGCTGTTTTTTGCCTGCGGAGAACTTGGAAAGTATGGGAGCCTTTGTCTTTGTAGCTGTTTCCAGAACAGAAGAGTACTTGCCCCATATGGTCTTTTTGCCATCCTTTTTAAAAGCTCTGACTTTGAACTTATAAGCCGTACCCGCTTTAAGCTTACTGATCTTAAGACTTGTCTTTGTTACATCCTTAAGTTTTTCGTACTTCTTTGTCTTTGAGTTATATTTATATACTCTGTAACCTTCCGCATCGGCTACTTTATTCCATTTTAGTGTAATAGTTGTTGTAGTTTGTGTAGCTGAAAGCTTTTTGATAGTGCCTACTGTAATTTCAGCTTTAGCTGACTGATTATAATGAACTATTCTGCCCACAAGTGCATCTTTCCATTTTGACGGAGTTTTAGAAGCATCGGTATAAATTTCAGACATACAAAAGCCGAACGCGTGCTCTTCTAATTCATCCACAGTTTTCGGAACAAAAACCGCTGGCAGAGAAGCATCATAAAAAGCCCAACCTGCAACAACCTTAACAGTTGAAGGAATTACATATTTTTTGACTTCTTTACCTTGTGGAAATTTAAGTAGAGATGTTTTATCTTTACTGAAAACCACTCCGTCTACACTACATATGTAGGGATTACTCACATCAACATTAATTTCTTCCAAGCCTGAACATTCTGTAAAAGCTCCGATTGTTTTTACATTTTTCGGTAAACTAACGGTTTTCAAACTTGGACAATTTTCAATAGATGTACCATAAATAGTCTTTAGTTTACCTTTTTCGATAACTATAGAACTAAGGTTGTAGCAACCGTAAATGGCGCCACGTTCGATTTCCTTAACCGATCCGGGAATTACAAGTTTTTTCAGGTTGTCGGCATACATAAAGGCGCGAAATTCAATCACGCTTACGGATTTGCCGCCGATTTTCGAAGGGATGGTGTAATTTTTCTCTTCACCGTGATACTTGGTAATTTTTAATGTGTTATCATCTAAAATGATGTAATTCAAAGAACCCTTTGAATACTCCGTCTCTTCCGCTGCATAAGACAGAACAGCAAACATACATAAAAAGGTAAAAATACACATTGTAATCATAATAAATCTTCTTCTACTCATAACATATCCTCCTTTTATAATAAAAAAGCTAAAAATAAATATACTTGACAAAAGAATATCTTATCCCTGACTTCATACTAACATAACAAAAAAAAGAAATCAATCGATAAAAACAAAGTTTGTTGAAAGTGTACATAAAATTTATCTGTATTACAGATAAAAATAAATATCTGTATTCGAGATATTTATAATATTTTCAGGTGATGAAATATGATTTTTAGAAATATCCGTGCCTTAAGAGAGGACAGAGATATAAAACAAAGAGAAATTGCTGAATATCTTGGAGTGTCACAGAATACTTATTCACAGTATGAAAACGGTGTTATAGCATTTACTGACCAAGTTCTCATAAAGCTGGCAGACTATTATGAAGTCAGCGTGGATTATCTTTTGGACAGAACTGATATAAAAGAACCTTATCCGCAATAAAACTAAAAGCCGAGCATTATGCCCGGCTTAATTTTTTTTGGTCAAGAAAAAAAAAAAACAGCCTACTTTCGTAGACTGTCTGATGTACCTTCAAAACTAAACAAAGGAAGGAAAGAAAGAAGAAATGTAGTAGATTGAACCAAGTTAATATGGTCAAGCCCTCGACCTATTAGTATTGCCTAGCTGAATGCATCACTGCACTTACACATGCAACCTATCAACC
>JAFQHU010000022.1 GCA_017397845.1 Clostridia bacterium | reverse complement strand
TCACACTCTTTACCGCTTGTCAATACTTTTTCTAAACTTTTTTCAAGCTTTTTCGTATCGACTTTTTTCGCCACCGCTTCAGCTTCTGCCGAAACAGTAGCGTTATTCTATCACCCTTTTCCGTCTTTGTCAACAGTTTTTGCAAAGTTTTTTTGGATATTTTGCCGATGTGTCTACCTTTTTGTACTCCTCGCCGGGCGTTTTTGGGTGCCGACTGCTTTTTAGCACTATATATTGTGTTTGAATTCACTTTAGTTTAGTAACTTCTATATATAGACAAAAAGCAGAGGCGGATATTATCCGCCCCTACCATTAATTATTTTACCTTTACACTCTTTACTTTACTGTATGCACCGTAAATCTTTGCTTTGCCAACTGTCTTGTATGCTCTGACCTTTACATAATACTTTTTCCCCTTCTTAAGCTTTTTGATTACAGTCTTTTTGGTCTTTGCTTTTTTGATTGTTACCTTCTTGGTTGTTTTCTTGGTGAACTTCTTAGATGTGGAATATACTACCTCGTAGCCTGTAGCACCACTGACTGTTTTCCAGGCGGCTGTTAATTGCTTACTGCCTGCAGTTAATTTAGACAGCGTAACCTTGGCGGGTACTATTTCAAAGGTCAGCTTCTTTGTTCCGCTGTAGTTACCCTTGAATGTAACAGTTACGGTGTATTTACCGATGGCCTTTCTCTTTTTCGGATAGGTTACTGTATAGTCAGTACCCTTCTTAAGAGTTTTCCCCTTACTGTCTTTGACGGTTACAGAGGGTGTTTTTGTTTTGTTGTTATATGTGTATGTTGTTGCGGAAAGCTTGATTGTTTTAGGATAATAGATGGTTGTTGTTTTCGAAACACTACCACATACAGAACATTTTATTTCGGTCTTTCCGTTCTTTTTGAGGGTGGCTTTGGTTGTAATTGTTTGGTAGGTGTGCTCGTATGAGTTTACTGTTTTTGAATCAATATCCGCACAACGTTTGCAAGTTCTTATGCTGATTCCTTTTTCCGCACAAGTAGCAAAAGAGATTATCTTCCATGCATTATAATCATGTTCCAATTTTTTATTTATTTTATAATCCATCTCACCACATCGACTACAAACTCTCCTGCTAACTTCTTTCTCTGTACAAGTTGCTTTTTGGATAATCTTCCACTCACTGTATCTATGCCCCATTGCCGTATATTCATCTGTTACTGTTTGTTTTTTTCCACCTCCGCACTTTAAACATTTCAAAGTTTTTGTGCCATCTTTGATACACGTTGCATCACAATTCGAATACCAAGACATCTCATGATTTTCTGTAGCCGGAAAGATTTCCTTTTTTTGTTCAAGACACGCAAAGCACTCATATATCACATATCCCTCCCGGGCACAATCAGGCTCTTTTCGTTCTTTTTCAACAAATCCTGCATGATCCCCCGGCATAAAGGTTTCTGTTTTTGCTTGACCGCAAATCTTACATATATAACAAAACGTATTCCCCTCTTTGCATTCATTATATGTACGAGATTCTATTAACCATTCATGTTCAATGGAATCAGTATTATATCTTATGACATTCTTATCATTATACGAGTTAGAACAAAAATCCCCCTTCTTATATGTATGACTGAATTTATACCCATCAATCCGAACATTGCCTACTATCGGCAAGGTTTCCACATATTCTTGCCATTTTTGCTTATTTATTGCTTTTTCCCATTGAGTTTCAGTTCCACCAAAAGAAATGTTTATTTTTAAGCCGCTAAATTTTTCAGAATCCATTATTATTTCATCACAAATAAAAGCAGATAAATCTATATCTTCCACTCCCGCAGAAATATAAATCTCTAAATCAGAACCATTCGCAACAAGTGTATCATCATTAAAAACCGCCTCTACACCCTCTGATGCATTAACACGATAAAAAGCATGTTTTTCAATAACTTTTATTGTATCAGGCAATATTAAAACTTTTATATTATTAGCAGGGGTTTCTCCATTATAGTATCCACTGAAAGCTTCTTTTCCTATAACAGTAATAGGATACCCATTAAACTCATCAGGTACAACAACCGCACCTCCATTACCTCTATAACCTATGACCGCAACTTTTTCTCCATCAAACTCATACCAAAAATCGCCATCCCATTGTCTAATCGGTACAGCACTCGCAAAAAAAGCAAAACAGACCACAGCCGCTGCGATAAGAGCCACAAGAAAAGAAATCTTTTTTAACGTCGTCTTCATTCAAATCTCTCCCTATATTTTTTATACTATCATAATACACCTTCCTGCCTCTCCTGTCAAACTAAAAGACAGACTCTCTTGCCCGAAAGTCTGTCTTTTCTATTATATATGCACATTTATTCCGCAGTAACCGTCACTATCTCCTTCTGAGGACCAAGAACCTTTTTGCCCTTTTCCATATAATAAGAGCGGACAGAAAAAGAATACTCTTGTCCCGGAGTGAGTCCGGTGAAGGTATATTCCGTGGCTGTTATGTCAGCCTCTTTTTTCAGTAATGTGCCGTCAATGGTGTAAACCCTGTAGCCGTCGGCTTTGCTGTCTTCGTCCCATATAAGGCGGGCACGGGTATGCGAGGTCTCTGCTTTTACATTTCTGAGCAGCGGATAATAGCTGCTGTCCGGTCTTACCTTGCTTTTATGCTGACCCATACCGCTTTTTTTCAGTGCGGCATACTGCTCGGCCGTGCCCTCATAATATATATCCGTCAGCTTTTCGCATTTGTTGAAGGCGCCCTTTCCGATCTCAGTTATATTTTCGTGAAGATAAACATTAATGAGACGTCGGCATCCGTCAAAAGCATTATCCGGAAGCACGGTAACTTTTTCGGGCAAAACAAAAACCTCAAGTGAGCTGCAGCCTGAAAAAGCGCCCTCTCCGATAAAGCTGACCGGCGCCGTATTATATGCACCGAGAAAGGCGTTGCAGCCGTCAAAGGCTCCGGCTGATATAATGATTTCCCCCTCTGTCAGGGGAAGCATCACACGTGAAAGAACGGTGCAATCCTTAAACATTTTTTCGGGCAGGATAAAGTTTTCTGTTTTTTCCCGTGTTTCAAAAATCACAGTTTTAAGCTTATGACAATTTTCGAAAACAGATACAGACGCATCACCGCTTTCTTTGTTTTCAAAGAGAATATCGGCAGGCAGAAACATCTTTTCAAATCCGCAATTATAAAAAGCACGGGAACCGATACCGGTTATCCTTTCGGTATTGGTAAGAGTTTTCAGATCCTCGCAATTTTCAAATGCACCCTCACAGATGATTATTTCTTTGGCATCGGGAAGGACCACCTCTTCCAAAGCTGAACAGCCTGAAAAGAAATATTCATTTACGACAAAGCTTTCGTCCTTCCTGTTCTCAAACTCCACCCTTTTCAAAGATGTGCAGCCCTTGAAGCAGGAATACATTCTCCGGTCCCCGGAAAAGCTTACGCCCGCGGGGATATACAAATTTATAAGACCGGCGCTTCTGAAGGCTGCTTCTCCGATAAAGTTGATGCTTTCGGGTATTTCAAAGGAAGCGAGTCTGTGACAGCCCGCAAAAGCATAAGCACCCACCGATGTGATTTTTCCGCCGATATTTACCGTAAGCAGTCTCGGACACGAAAGAAACATATCGTCGGAAATCACCGTCACAGCCGAAGGCAAGGTAACTTCCGTGAGGCTTTCCATCTCGGAAAAAGCACCCTTTCCGATTTCCGTAACCGTTTCCGGCAGTCTGATTTTTTTGACACCGTCCAATGCGGAAAAGGCTTTTTCACCGATATATTCCACACCCTCACCGACAGTAATCAGGTCTACCCCCGGATAGGATTCATTAAAAAGATAATCGGGTGACACTGCTTTAACGGGAACACCGTCGATTTCACCGGCAATTACAATTTCCGTAGCATTCTCTGCCAACTCGTCGGTGGCGAAATAATCTTTTACATAATAGGCTTTTTTCTCTTCGTCGAGAGCATACACCACTCCGTCTTTTATTTTAAGGGTGCCACTTTCTTCATATTTTCTCATTTCAGCCTTGCTCAGAGAAAAGGCGGAAAAACCGATAACGGCAACAAATATGAAAGAAAGCAATATCATTTTTCTTTTCATAAAAGCTCCTGTAAAAAAACACGTATTTTTATTTTTATAGCATTTATACTGTTTTCTGTCAATACATTGAGTCAAATCTTAAGAATTTACACACGGAAAAAGGCAGAGCCGCCGAAGCAGTTCTGCCTTTGCTTATTATAATTCTTTCCCCTTATCCGTACAAACGGTCCGTTTATTTTCTGGTGACAACGGTTATTTCAGTATAATTTTCCGTATAGTTTTTTACTTTGTAATTATTGGTGAAAGGTTTGGTATAAGACCTTACTGCAAAGGTATATTCCGTACCGGGCTTAAGATTTTTAACAGTGTAGCTTTCTTTAGCTGTATGCTCACGCACAGCTTTCCACCCGCCGTTTTCTGTTTTGCGGTAAACGGTGTAACCGTCTGCACCCTTGACCTCACCCCAATAAAGTGTTGCCTCTTTTTTCTGAAGCCTTTCTGCTTTCAGACTCTTCACCTGCGCCGGACGGGTTTTCACACTGATAAATTCAATATCAGACCAATAAATTTTTCCATTTGCCTTTTCCTTTGCTCTGATTCCGAAAGCATAACATGTACCTCCCTTAAGACCTGTGACAGTATAAGTACATGCTTTGGTATCAGCCACCTTTTCCCAGCTGCCGTCTTTTAAAATATAAACTCTGTAGCCCGAAGTGCCCTCTGCCTTATCCCAGGAAAGAGTAAGCCTTTTCATCTTTACCTTTGACCCGGCCAGAGATGACACTCTGTTCACACCTGTGGTGATAACTGCACATTCCTTCTGCGGGGCAAGAAGCTTTTTACCTGCTCTGACGGTGTAAGCTCTGACAAAGAGGGTATAAGCCCGGCCCTGTTCAAGATTTTTAAAGGTGTAGTTTGTATTTTTTGTGTCAGCAATCTTTTTAAGTGCACCGCCACTGAGGGTGTAAAGTCTGTAGCCGTCTGCGTTTTTGTCCTTTTTCCACGAAAGAACTGTCTTATCCGCGCTCACGGAAGCCTTTACATTTTCCAGCAAGGGATGATAGTCTGCATTGTATTTTACCTTAGCGGAAAGCTTTTTAATATCTTCACCTTTACTGATTTTTCCGTACTGAAATTTGGTGCCCTCATAATTCACAGTCAGTCGGGGACAGTCTTTGAAGGCATTCTTTCCTATCTTTTTTATTCCGCTGTGAAGATAAATATTTTTAAGATATTCACAGCCGTAAAAGGTTCTCTGTCTTATCGTCCTGACGCCCTCGGGCACGGTAAAGGTTTCCAGAGCTTTACAGCCGTAAAAAGCCAGCTTGCCGATTTCGGTAACCTTAGCTAAATTGTAAACACCGATAAGGCTGTCACAATAGATAAAAGCCCTTTCCTCTATAATTATTTTTCCGGCATCCGACGGAAGGATAACACGTTCAAGATTGCCGCAGTTTTTAAACATTTTATAGTGAACCGTGAATTTTTCGGGCTTGTAGCCGTTTGTAAAGGTTACGGTTCTCAGTCTTTTGCAGTTTTCAAAAGCAGAAGCTACGGTTCTGCCCTTTTCGTCTATGGAATAATCATCAAAATCAACGTTACCACGGAGAGTGATTTCTTCCAGTCCGCAGTTATAAAAAGCACGTGAGCCTATCTCATAAATTTTTTCTGTTCCTGTAAGCACCTTAAGCTTTTCACAGTTTGCAAACGCCTCTGTGGAAATTCTGATATTATGTGCGTCGGGCAGTACAACCTCTTCCAGTGCGGTGCAGTCCTTAAAGGTGTAATCTTCCACCGTGAAATATTCGGTATATCTGTCCTGGAATTCAACTGTTTTCAGAAACTCACATTCCCTGAAATAGCCGTAACACTCTTCTGCTGACCAAAATTCCACACTCGAAGGAATATAAATGTACGTAATGCCCGTACCCCTGAATGCATTTTCATCGATAGAGGTTACAGTATCGGGAATTTCAAAGGAAGTGATGCTCTTACAGCCTGAAAACGCAGATGCACCGATACCCCTTATTTTACCTTTGAAATTAACCGTGTGAAGCTTTGCACAGTTATAAAACATTCCGTCAGATATATGGGTAACCTTTTCAGGTAGGGTAATCTCCTCCAGATTTTCCATGGCCGCAAAGGCTTTTTCGCCAATCTCCTTCAGCGTGTCGGGAAGCTCCACCGTCTTTAACCCGTCCAGGGCTGCGAAGGCTCTGTCACCAATATACTCTATACCCTCCGGAATATTTATTTTTTGCACCTGAGGATAGGTTTCTCTGAGCGTATGGTCAGAGTCAACATAGATTTTTCTGACAGACTTCCCGTCAATTTCACTCACAATATTAATCTCTGTGACGGTTTCCGCCAGCTCATCCGTGGCAAAATAATCACCCACATAATAATAGTCACGCTCACTGTTAAGGTAATAAACCACGCCGTCAATTATTCTGAGCCATTCGTTATTTTCCCTGTAATCTCTGTTTTCTGCCGCATTTACGGAAAAAGAGAAAACCAGAAGCATTAAAGCAGATGTGATAACCAATAAAATTTTCTTCATACAAATCATCCTTTTCTCGTTTTTTCTGAGCCTTTCCCGGGCTCATTTACATTATCACACAAAAGAAAAACAAAGTAAACGGAGTTAAGTTTTTCTTAAGTTTCGTAAGAAAATCTTAAGAAACTACACATAGCAAAAGGCAGACCCTGCGGTCTGCCTTATCTGTATTATATATACTTACTTAGAAACAGTTCCCAGATAATCCTCTATCATATCAACCATTTCGGGATTGAGATTTACGATGGGGAGACTCAGAAGCTGTCTGAGAGTGAAGGGCTTGACAGCAAGCATGAGCGGACTTTTAAGCAGCTTGCCTGCCACTCCGCCGACCATACCCATAATGTCATCACTCTTAAGAAGATCACCGACGGTATCATCAAGAGAGAAGCATTCGTCATTCTTTGTGCTGTCCTTTTCCACGAACCAATTGCGCACCATTGACTTTGCTCCGTCAGGCAAAGAGTATTCACGGGGATATTCCTCGACACCCTCTATGATATAAGTTTCCTTTATATCTCCCGCGGTGATGACGATCTTATTTTCGCCCGCTTTGATTTCCATGCCTTCAAACACGAAAATACCTTCTGCAGTAACCGTCTTCTGCTTATTGTTTACCTTAATCTGTACCTTTTCACAGTTTGAGTAAACCTTGAAGGTCTGTGCGCCGATTTTTCTGAGAGGATATCTGTCTCCGACGAGATGTACGAACTTATCCTCTGACCAAAATGCTTTATAAAGCCAGAAGGAATCCTTCTTTGTCTTTCTGTCGAAGGTAACAAGACCCTTGTTATTTCTGCCTTTGACTCCGCCCTCATTTCTCACTGCGGAACCGAAATCAAACATATTCCATACATAAGAGCCCCATATCCATTTGTTGGCATTGATGCTCTTTATATAATGCTCGTGATAAAGAGCCTGATAGCCCTCGGAATAGTCACCCTGTACGGGACTGTCGCTGAAATAACCCAAAACGCCCTCTGCACCGTATTCGGAAATACCCATTTTAAGGTCGGGGTTAGCGGCATGGAATTTTTCGAGCCATTCGTCCAGTCCGTCGCAGGTTTTCATATACCATCCGAAATAATGGTTATAAGCTAAAATGTCCGTAACTCTGTTAAGCTCAGAGTCAAGTCCGCACATGGTAAATTGTGCGCAGGTGGTAGGTCTCGAAGAATCGAGAAGCTTTGCATAGGCATTAAGTTCTTTTATGCCTTCGATAAGAGCATCGTTTTCGTTAGTGATGGTGATTTCGTTCTGAACGCCCCAAGCATAAATTGATGCGTGATGCATATTCTGTTTGATAAGCTCTTCGAGCTGGCTGAGAGCGTTGTCCTGAGCAGCCTTTGAGAAGCGGGAAATAACCGGAATTTCCGCCCATACGAGAAAGCCCATTTCATCGCAAAGATCATAAAATTCCTCTGCCTGCTGATAATGAGCGAGACGGATTGAGTTGGCTCCCATCTCCTTGATGAGATCAAGATCCTCCTTATGCTCTGCCATAGTGAGAGCATTACCGATAAGCTCTCTGTCCTGATGACGGGAAACGCCCTTGAGCTTGATGTATTCGCCGTTAAGGAAGCATCCCTCTTTGGCATCGAACTTAATATCTCTGAAGCCGAAGCGGAGCTCGACTTTATCGATAAGCTTTTCGCCCTTTTTGAGAGTGGCACGGAGTGTGTAAAGATAAGGATTCTTCATACCGTTCCAAAGAACGGGGGACTCAACGTGCAATTTTTCTCTGTCACCCGCCGATGCAACTACCTTACCCTCAGCATCGAGTACCTCGTAAAGAACCCTGATGTCCTTCTGATAACCGGTGATAACAGCCTTAACCTTTACATCGCCGTTTGTTTTTGCGGTTACATAAACGCCCTTGCTGCCGTAATCGTCGAGAGAAAATCTGGTTTCGGGCACATCGGTGATAAGGTTCACCTCTCTGTAAAGACCGCCGTAAAAGGTAAAGTCTGCAAAGCCGGGATAAACCTTTTTGTTTTCACCGTTATCCACGGTGATTTCGAGAAAGTTTTTCGGTGAAGAAAGGAAGGATGAAATATCGAAACGGCATGTGGAATAACCGCCCTCATGTGTGCCTACCTTTCTGCCGTTGATTTTTACCGTTGCCACACTGTTGGCACCTTTGAGCTCAAGATAAGTGATGCCCTCATATCTCGGAATAATCCTCGTATAGGTGCAGGCACCTCTGTAATATGAACCTTCATTCATGCCCTGACCGTCGAGACCGTTCCATGTGTGGGGAAGATTTACGGTTTCCTTTACACCCTCTTTACAGAATACCCAATCGTTATTAAGTGCGATAATCTTTTTCATTTGGTTTCTCCTTTATATTATTGTATATATAATATTATTTTACATAACAGCTTACTACCTCACCGATATACATACGGTGGTAATCCTTTTGAGGATAACAATTCCCGTCAATAGCTTTATCTAAAAAGCCCTCCGGATTTATGTCCTGATAGGCAACCTTTCTGAGGACAATAACAATTTCACTTTCCTCGAAAGAAACGGAACCGTCAATTTCCATGGGGGTAAGACCGGTTTCCTTTGCCTTATCGAAATCTCTGCCGCTTTTGGTTCCGCAAAAAGACAGTGCCTTCCTGTACTCTTCACCGAAAAAGCTCAATGTAAACAGCTCGTTTTTTTCGGTAAATTCATAGGTATATCTCTGAGGACGGATAAAGCAAAAGCAAACGTCCTTATTCCACAGCTCACCCATGGCACCCCAGGAGGCGGTCATGGTGTTGTAATTTTCACCCACTCCCGCAGTTATGAGACACCATTTGTCGTCAAAAAGCGAAACTGCATTACCTTTAAGGTCTTTGATATCAATTTTTTTCATAATGTCACCTCGGTATATAAGTATATGTCCTTAAAATAAATAATAGCATAAATAAAAGATTTTGTCCACATAATAATTCTTTTTTGAGGCTTCGTTTTATAAAGTTTAATTATCTATTGACTTAAAGGGAAAGAGAATGGTAAAATTTATCCATCAACTAAAAAAGGATGATAAAAATGAAAAAATCCGTCACCCTCATCGGTATGCCGGGTGCAGGTAAAAGCACCGTAGGTGTTCTGCTTGCCAAATCACTGCTCACGGATTTCACGGATACCGATCTTATTATCCAGCGCGAAACAGGAAAAAGTCTGTGCGAAATAATCGAAGAGAACGGTACGGAAAGCTTTCTCGAAACGGAAAACCGCATCATTTGTGCCAAAAACTTCAATAATTCCGTAATAGCCACCGGCGGAAGTGCCGTTTACGGAAAAGAGGCTATGGAAAAGCTCAGACAAATCAGTACTGTGGTTTACCTTTCTCTGCCCGTGGAAGAGCTCGAAAAGAGAATAAAGGATATACACACCCGCGGGGTGGCCATGAAAAACGGAGTTACTCTCCGGGAGCTTTTCGAGGAGAGACGGAGCCTTTATGAAAAATATGCAGATCTCACCGTGGATTGCACGGGACTTACGGCAGAGGAATGTGTGGAAAAAATAATAGAAAAAGCAGGGCTGTAATACCCTGCTTTATTTTATGTTACCGTCTTTATCACAGGAAATGCTCACTGTTCTTTCTATTGTTTTCAGAGGTACTCCTAATTTATTCTGACGGATTTTAAAATATGCTGAAGCTGTGCTTCCGTTTTTCGTGCCCTCTCGCGAAATAAGAGTCCAATCAGAATCGTAAATAATACTGAATGTTTTCACATCGTCACAAACGGATTTTTTTCCGTTATAAGTGAAATCTGCACTCAGATAAACAGTCCACAGTAAATCTCCGTCTGAGCTGTAATAGGACAGATATTTCGTTTCGGTAACTGTTTTCTGATTTATCAGAAGTGCTAACACCTTTCCGATAAACTCTCTTATCATTTTTAAAAAGCGGCTGATTATATCACCGCTGCTTTCGGAAGTAAAATCTCCTTCAATGCTTACATTGTCATCAAATGAACCATCGCCGGGAATTTCAACATGCGGGAATTCATCGCTTACCATAATATACGAGCCGTCGTCGAAATACTCTCTGTCGCTCTGATAAGCACCGACACAGGGAATAAAAGAAAAAGCAGAAATCAGAACACATAAAAGAACAGAGACTGTTTTTTTCATAATACCCCTCCACCCTTTAACATATTGCCGACAGTGAGAAAGCCTTCCTCGAAATATCCGTAAGCCTCAGTATGCACATCGATAAGACTCAGTACAACAAAGAGAGCATAAATAATAAGAGCAATAACAACTGCAATAACCAAAAATTTTTTCAGCCGTATCTGTTTTTTTATTTTTATGCTGTCAGTGTTTTCGATAAAGCTTCCGCCTATGCTTTCGGGCGTACCGAAAGCTTTTTCTATATCTTCCATAGTTGCTTCCGGTGTATCAGAAACAAACTCTTCCACATTTTCTTTAAGCTGACACAAAAAGTCCTTTTTCTGTTTGCGACCACAAAGAATCAGACGTCCTATCTGCGAATAATAATTTTTGAGTTCTTTATCCGTTACTCTGCCCATCACTTTTCACCGCCCGTCAAAAGATTTATCGCCTCTGAAATTTTTTTGTATTCTTTTAAAAGCTCTCTGTAGTATTCCTCACCCTTCGATTCGAGATGGTAATATTTGCGCAGTCTCTTTTTTACTATCTCATCTCTGTCCGTAAGATAGCCGTTTTCCACGAAGCGGTAAAGCACGGGATAAAGAGTGCCTAAAGGAAGCTCAAAATTTCCGCCTGATTTTTCCGTTACGGCTTTAACTATCTCATAACCGTACATATCCTTTTCCTTAAGGACACACAGAACTGCCAAATCGACAGTTCCTCTTTTAAAGCTGTCCGTATTCTGCAAAGCCTTATACCCTGAACTGCAAGCAGCTCTCCTTTCGGTTTTCTCTCCCCTATTCTAACATATAAAAGGCGCCAATACAAGTGTAGTTTTGCATAATTTTATATTTTGTTATGCAAAATATATTGACAAGCAAAATAAACTGTGATATTTTTAAATCAGGGATGATACATACGTCCTAAACAACTGAAAAAGGAGAAAATATCATGACAAATACAACCTTGAATCCCGCACTCCCTACTCTGACACATACATTAAAAAGCTTACTGGTTTTTATCATCACCGCTTTTCACCTGATATTACCGGCACAGCCCGAAAATTTGGAAATTACGGTTAACCACGTAACGGCAGAAACACAGTCAATAACATTTGAAATCAAAAATAACACCCACCGTCCCATACACAAACCTGATTTTTCTTTTGAAAAAAAGGTAAACGGTGAGTGGAAAAATGCAGACCTCATATACTTTATACCTGAAGATACTTATGTACTTCCTCCCACAGGAACCGTAACAGAAAGCGTACATATCGAAAATCCTGAAAGTGTGACGAAAGGAGAATACAGACTGACGGTATCTTACCGTGTATGGTCAGGCATGGATTCTCATTCAAAACATCAAAAAAGTGTTGTTTTCACTGTAAGCTGACTTTTATGGAGGAAATATTATGCTTAAACTTATGCATTATGACTTACAAAGTATAATTTTAAAAATTCAGTCCGTATTACTGTCTGCTGTTCTGTTTGTGATAGGCATCATATATTCAGATACCCCCACCAAAATTAACTGCACCGTATATATAAACGGAACGGAAATATCGTCAGGATATACAGCCAAAATATCCTTGAATGAGGATATCGCAGTGCACTGTGCCTGTAAAAATATCGGTAAACCTTTCGAGGGCAAAGATATTTATAATGCAGGTGTAAGTGTTTACAGATACATTAACGGAGAAAAAATTTATATCAACCTATGGAGCATATCAGTTGATGCGGAACCAAGACCCATACTGATTAAAAGCGATGAAAAATTTGATGTGTATACCAACCTTTTTTTCGACCCGGATAACAAACCTGAACCGGGAATTTACAGTATGAATGTAACTGTTTACGGTAATACACAAATTTACGAAAATGTACTTATGATAACAGAATAAAAATCCGCTTAAATGTTGACTACCTTTCCCCAAAGTGTTAATATTGAATCAAAGAAAAAGAGAAAAGAGGTCAGCATTATGGAAGAAAATAAAAAATGGGTTGCCTGCTGGTCTACCGCACCCGTAAAAGGTGGCATACATATCGGCCCCCTTCATCTCAATAACGGTCTGCTTTATTCCACAGCGAGAACCGTTTTAAGACCTACCCTCAAAGGAGAAAAAATCCGCCTCACCCTTTCAAACCGCTACAGCAAAAAAACTCTCACCGTTTCGGGATGTTCCGTAGCTACGGTAACTGACCTTAAAAAGCACGAAACAGACACACCCGTTACTGTGACCTTTGGCGGAAAGGAGGAGGTTACAATCCCGCCGGGAGAAGACATAACCTCCGACGAAATCTGCTTCGCCACCGAAAGCCTTAAGGAAATAGCAGTGAATATCTTCGTCAAAGCCGCAGTCATGCGCACCAAAGGTCTTTACGGAAGCGACACCTGGCTTTCTTTCGGAAATCAGACAAAAAATAAAAATTTCATCCCTATGTGGCATCTTATTCTGAAAACAAATATAGCCGTGCTGCAAACCAACCCCTTCCTTACCCGTGTGGACACTCTGGCTGACGGCGATGCTTATGCCATAGTAATCGCAGGTGATTCCACCTTTGCCAACGAAACACCCTTTCTTTTAGCCGAGAGGCTGAAAAAAGCAGGGAAAAATAATGTGGCTGTCATTCAGCAGGCTATAGCCGGCAACCGTATCGGCGTAAACGGCATGGGTATTATTGCTAACCTTTTCGGCGAAAGCTTTCTCGGCCGCTTCGATAAGGATATAGCCAAATGCCCCGGTGTCAAAAAGGTTATTTTCAAAGAGGGCATAAACGACGTAATCCATCCCCACTCCCTTACCGCAGGCGGTACCCCCGTAACTGCAGAAGAGGTTATTGACAGAACGAAAAAAGCAATTAAGAAGTGCAAAGAACAGGGATGGGAGGTTTACGTTTCACGAAAAACCCCCTTCAAAGGCTTCGGTAAGCTTTTGCCGGGGATAAGAGATTTCACCTGGACGAAAGAAATACAGGATATCGTTGATGCTTTGGATAAATGGATAGAGGAAACCGACGAGCACGACGGATATATCGTAACCGATTACCTCAGAGACGAAAAAGACAAAGAGATGCTCAAAGCGGAGCTGACCAAGGATTTCATACATTATAATGTTGAAGGTCAAAAAATGTTTGTGGAGCATATCCCTGAGGAATATCTGTAATACAAAAAAACCATTGTACCGGTCCCAATGACTGTACAATGGTTTTTAGTCTTTTAGTTTTTTTCTGCCTCAACAAGCTCTTTTTTTACATTTTTATTTACATGGAATACCGAAAGCACATCTTCGGGCTCTTTGCTCACGGACTGAATGAAAATGATTTCAGCCACATTGATCGTCGCATTGAAAGCGATAGCTATAAGCCATACATTTACAGGTACAAACTGCACCATAAGCGGAAGCACGAAAACGACAACACCGAGCAGCTTACCTACATAGGTATGGGGAATGAAAAACTTTTTGAATCTGCCGAGAGCGATAAATGCACCGACAAAAGCCAAAGCCAGATCCGCTAATATCCAGATAACAAGCCACGAGGGTATAAGCTTTTGCACGATAAGAATTTTGAGGAGAGGCAGATATGTCATACCGTCGCCGATGCTGTCCAAAGCGGCACCGAGCTTACTTTCACAGTGATACTTTCTGGCGATTCTGCCGTCCAGAAAATCCGTAAAAGCACAAAACATATATAAGCCAAGGAACAAGGGGTCATAAAAATCATTGAACATAAAAAGGAATGATGCCACAATAATTCTGCTGGCAGATAATATGTTTGGTACATACTTAATAAATTTGTTCATATTATTATAACTCCTTTTTATAAAACAAGCCTATAAGCTGCGTTTATTTTCGATAAAATTTGCTCTTTAATAATACCACTAAAATTAATCAAAACAAATACTTTCTTAAATCTTTTTTATATAGTTTACATTTTGTTTACATATTGAAAACAAAAAATTAAAGCCTTGCTTTTAAAGCATGGCTTCAATCTTAAAAAACTTATTTATTTTCTGCTGCAACCGATTCCTTTTCCTTCGCCTGATAATCCGTATGGAAAATTGAAGGAACGAAAGGCTTCATCTCTTTAAGCTTTATGACGATGATGAGCGTTTCGACACCTGCGAAGAAAAATACACCGCCTACAATAATGAAAAGAACATTCAGGGGAACCAAATGGAATAAAAAGGGTGAACCGGCCACACAAACGCCGTTCAGCTTACCGAAGTAAGTATGGGGGAAGGTAAACTTTTTAAACTTAATCTGTGCAACCACTGCCGCGGCAGCAAATACCACAACCGTAACCGCTAAAAATCCGATAAACCAACCGGGAATAAGCTTTTGAACCACAAGCACCTTAACGGGAGTGAAGCCTATAAGACCGTCACCGATGGTGTCAAGAGTAACACCGAGAACACTGGAGGTATTGAGCCTGCGGGCGAGGAAGCCATCAATAGCATCTGTCGAACAGAAAATGGCGTAAAGAATCAGGAATTTCGTGCTGAAATCAGTCGCCGTCAGTAAAAGATAAATCGCACCGACTATTCTCACGCAAGAGAAAAAGTTTGCTATGTTTTTTCTGATAAATTGTTTCATTCGTTTTTTTGTCTCCTTTTTTATTCTCAGCCTTAATGAGCTGTCAGCTTATTATATATTATTCGCATTCAAAAAAAAAGACTTATATAATTTTCTTAAAAGTCTTTACATTTAATTTACATTTCAGAAAATAAACACACATAAAAAAAGACATTAAAGCTTCCGATCAAATCACCGCAAAGCCGATAATGTCCTTAATTATAACAGTATTTTATTTATGATATTTCGTACCGACTGAAATTTGTATTGCTCTGTAAATCTGTTCGAGAAGCATCACTCTTGCCATTTGATGAGGGAAGGTCATTTTGCTCATCGAAAGGCGAAAACTGCTTGCTGCCTTTACCTTTTCGCTTATTCCGAATGAGCCGCCTATGATGAATGCGATGTTACTGTACCCTCTCACGGCCAAATTATCCATTTCAAAGCTCAATTCTTCGCTGGTTTTCTGCTTACCTTCTATACACATGGTGTAAACATAAGCTCCCTTAGGTATTTTTTCCGCTATCTTTTTTCCTTCGCTTTCCAAAGCATTCTCTATCTCCTTCGGCGAAGGATTATCAGAAAGCTTTTCCGCAGGGATTTCAACCATATTAAGTCTGCATAAACCCGAAAGCCTTTTTGTGTATTCGCCAACGGCATCTCTTAAATAGCTTTCCTTAAGCTTACCTATACATATAAGTGTTATATTCTGCATTTCCTTTACCTCAGAATCTTATTATACCGTCGGTATTTTCCTTGGCATTTACTTTCAGTATATAATCAATTCCTTCTCTGGCTCCTTCACCCTCCAAAGCGGAAAAGGTGGTCTGATAAGCGAGATCGGGAAAATTGTTTTCTGCGCTCAGATGTCCCAAAAAGAACCGCGCTGTACCCTTTTTTATGAGCTTTACCGCCTCCTCGGCACAGGCAATATTCGAAAGATGGCCTTTGTCGGAAAGAATGCGGCGTTTAAGATAATAGGGATAATCCCCGCTCTGAAGCATAGCTATATCATGATTCGATTCAAGCATAACTAGCTCTGCACCCATAAGTGCCTTTTCCACCGTAGGTGTTATTATGCCTATATCCGTGGCTATGACTGCCCTTTGTCCGTGCGGAAAAGTGATTTTATAGCCGCAGCTTTCCCGGCTGTCATGAGGAGTCTCAAAGGAAGTAACGAACAAATCGCCCGCCTGCACACCTTCACGGGGCATAATCTCAAAGGGAAATTTGCCGTTTACCGTGCCGTTTTCCTCCAAAGCGGACATGGTTCCTTCTGTGGCATAAACGGGAATTTTATATGTAGAAGCGAGTATGCGTATACCCTTTATGTGATCACTGTGCTCGTGAGTGACGAAAATACCATCAAGCTTTGAGGGATCGATTTCTCTCGATAAAAGTGCTTCCTTAATTTTCTTTGCACTTACACCCGCATCAATAAGTATTCCCCGGTCGCCGTTTCCTAAAAAGGTTGAGTTTCCTGAGCTCGACGAAAACAAAGAACAGAACTTTGCCATATGATTCCTTTCCCGCAGAAAAAAAGCTGATTTTATCACATAAAAAAGAGTTTGTCAGAAGGCAATCTTACACAAACTCTTTTAAAATAAATTATCCTGCGTTATTGCTTACCTCAGCTTCACGGATTTCCTTACGGTAAAGATCCGCACCGAGATTTCTGAATTTTTCCACATAATCCTCATAGCCTCTGTCGATATATATTATATCTTCGACCTCGGTGATACCTCTGGCTATGAGACCTGCAATAATCATCGCCGCACCTGCACGTAAATCGTCGGCTTTAACGGGGGCACCCGTAAGCTCTTCGACGCCCTGATACACGGCAATTTTGCCGTCAACACGGACATTTGCGCCCATTCTGATAAGCTGCTCGACATATCTGAAGCGGTTATCCCATACACCCTCTGAAATAATGCTTGTACCCTTTGCCACCGCTAAAAGCACAGCCATCTGAGGCTGCATATCAGTGGGGAAGCCGGGGTGAGGCATGGTTTTAAGGTTACAGGCTTTGAAAATACCGTCGGACTGAACTCTTACGGCATCGTCATATTCGGTAACATCTGCACCGCATTCCAAAAGCTTTGCGGTGATTGATTCGAGATGTTTAGGAATTACATTTTTTATCAGCACATCACCGCCCGTAGCTGCAGCAGCCACCATATAGGTGCCGGCTTCGATTTGGTCGGGAATGATGGAATAAGTACAGCCATGCATATTGGTCACACCGTGAATTTTGATAACGTCGGTACCTGCACCTCTGACATCGGCACCCATAGCGTTGAGGAAATTTGCAAGATCAACAATATGAGGCTCCTTTGCGGCGTTTTCGATTACGGTGAGTCCTCTCGCCTTTACGGCGGCAAGCATAATATTTATGGTGGCACCTACGGAAACCTTATCCATATAAATGGCACTGCCCGTAAGCTTGTCCGCCTTTGCGTTTATCATACCGCCCTCGGTAACGGCTGTAGCACCCAAAAGCTCGAAGCCTTTGATATGAAGGTCGATGGGTCTCACACCGAAATCACATCCGCCGGGAAGAGCAACCTTCGCTCTGTTATATCTGCCCAAAAGAGCACCGATAAGATAATAGGAAGCCCGGAGCTGCTTTGTCATTTCGTGGGGTACAATATAGGAATTTACAGATTTGGTGTTTACTTCGATAGTGTGTTTGTTGATGTATTTTACCTGTGCACCCATCTGGCTTAAAATTCTGACCATACAGGACACATCGCTGATATTTGGTATGTTTTCGATACGGCATACATCCTGTGCCAGGAGAGTTGCGGGGATAATGGCAACAGCGGCGTTTTTTGCACCGCTTATTTCTACTTCACCCGACAGTCTGTTACCGCCGTGGATTACTAATTTTTCCAAAATTAAATCTCCCTTTCCGTTTTTTTGTTCGGAAATCACCAATTTTTCTCATATATTTTAACGATAGATAGCATAACTCATTATATAACTAATGTATTATAGCATCATTTCGGACAAAATAAAAGTACCTTTAAGGCTTTTTGTGAAAAATATACTAAATATATTTTTTACTGTGGCCATTTTAGTAATTATATATCCTTTATCACAGTTATTATCTGCTTTTTTTCCCGCAAAAGACACATTAATTTTTCCCTCAATAACAAAATTTTTCATTACCGTGAAACTATTTACAACAGAAAAAAATAATGTTAAAATTATAAAAGATAAAAGAAAAAAAGCAGGTGAAAAAATGAAAGCACCCTTGGCCGACAGAATACGTCCGCAAACGGTAGAGGATATAGTGGGACAAAAACATCTTTTGAAAAAAGGTGCCGCTCTCAGAAACATTATAGAATCGGGAGAGCTGCCGAATCTTATCTTTTACGGACCCTCAGGCATAGGAAAAACAACCTTAGCCTCCATTATGGCAAAAAAGACAAACCGTAAATTTCACAAACTTAACGGCACCACCGCCTCTACTGCCGACATCAAGGCCATCGTTGCCGAGCTGGACACTCTCGCAGCTCCCCAAGGTATTCTCCTTTATTTGGACGAAATACAGTATTTCAACAAAAAACAGCAGCAAACCTTGCTTGATTACATAGAAAGAGGCGAAATCACTCTTATCGCCTCCACCACCGAAAACCCCTATTTTTATATACACGGAGCAATTTTAAGCCGCTGCACCGTTTTTGAATTCAAAAGCGTTACGGCTGAGGATATCGTTCCCGCGGTAAGACGTGCCTTTTCATTCCTTGCCACGGAAAAAAATATGCCCATAGCCGCCGATGAAGAAACCATAAAGCATATCGCCCTTTCCTGCGGCGGTGATGTGCGCAAGGCTATGAATTCTGCGGAGCTGTGTGTTCTGAGCACTCTCCCCGACAAAGACGGCAAAATAGTTGTTACCCCGGAAAAAGCGAGGGAGCTTACACAAAAAAGTGCCCTCAAATATGACCGTGAGGGCGACGAGCATTATGATATTCTCTCCGCCTTTCAGAAAAGCATGAGGGGCAGCGACCCGGATGCGGCTCTTCATTACCTTGCAAGACTTTTGGAGGCAGGCGACCTTCCCTCGGCTACACGCAGACTTTTGGTATGTGCCAACGAGGATGTGGGTCTTGCCTATCCGATGATAATTCCCATCGTAAAGGCAGCGGTGGACACGGCACTTATGGTCGGTCTTCCCGAAGCGAGAATCCCTTTAGCCAATGCGGTAATTCTCGTATGCAATTCGCCGAAATCAAACTCGGCTTATATGGGCATAAATGAGGCTATGGCCGATGTCAGCCGAGGAAACTTCGGACCTATCCCGCGTCAGCTCCAGAATATGCATTACGACGGTGAGGATAATCAGAACAAAGGACAGTTTTATCTTTATCCCCACGACTATCCCTCTCATTATGTCCCCCAACAGTATCTGCCCGACAAAATTAAAAACAAAAAATATTATGTCCACGGAGACAACAAAACAGAGCAGGCGGCAAAAGAATATTGGGATAAAATAAAAAAAGGAAGGTAAGATGATAAATATGGATTATGCAATTCCGGCAAAAAGTCTTTTCGGCAAATATCTTTTTGTTTATTTCGTCGGCAACGGTGAGGGCGAAGAAACGCTTCATTTCGCCGTAAGTGAGGACGGCTATAGCTTCACTCCGCTCAACGGAAACAGACCCGTCATAGAGCATAACAAGGGTAAAAAATGTGTCCGCGACCCCTATATCCTCAAAGGTCAGGACGGCTTTTATTACATAGTAGGCACCGATATGAAATGCGAAGAGGGTTGGGAGTCGAATCACGCACTTGTCAGCTGGAAATCAGCCGACCTTATCAATTGGACAGACGAGACCATCATCGACATAAAAGAATTGGGCGGTGAATTTGCAAACACCACGCGTGCTTGGGCGCCGCAGGCATTATGGCACGAGGAAAAGCAAACCTATATGCTTTATTGGGCACATTCCACCAAAGAGCATAACACAGCAGGAATGTACTGTGCCTTTACCGATGATTTTAAAACAATAACGAAGCCGCAGAAAATGTATTGCCGCGAAAATATACAAACCATTGACGGCGACATCATATATAACAAAAAAAACGGTAAATATTATCTTTACTTCAAACACGACGAGGACCAAACCATAGCCTTTGTGCTTTCGGACAAACCCGAAGGCCCCTATGAGGATAAGCCTGTAATTGTTTCTCTCGCCCCCAGCGGTGTGGAAGGCAGCGAAATGTACCCCATAAACGGCACCGACACTTTCGTTCTCATTATGGACGAATACGGAAAGGGCAGATTTTTCATGCAGCAGACCGAGGACTTTGAAACTTATCTTCCCGTTAAAAGCGACGATTATTCCATGGACTTCAGTCCGAGACACGGCAGTATATGCTCCGTAAGTGACGAAGAATTCGAAAGACTTGTGAAGCATTTCGGCATATAAATTTAAAAGGAGGAAACATTATGTTCGACAAAATTATTGCATTTTTTCTTTCGGTAATTTTTACCGTACTGAACGCCCTCGGTCTCGGCGGCGTTTTCGGAGGAATAAACAGCTCCGATGCTTATGTTTTCGCAAACATGTCCTACGGCAAACACGAAAGACAGATTCTTGACCTTGCCATACCAAAGGATAACGACGGTGAAGTCGGTCTTATCCTTTTCATCCACGGCGGAGCATGGATTGCAGGAGACAAGGACGGTTACAAGGACGCAATTTCAAACTGTGCCAACCATGAGGGTATTGCTGCGGCGGCACTCAACTACCGATACATCGATGAAAGCACAAGCATACATGACATAGCCGACGATATTGACTCTGCTCTCTCTGCAATAAAAGAAAAGGGTGCAGAAAAAGGAGTAAACATAAACAAGGTTCTTCTTACAGGCTCTTCGGCAGGCGGCCATCTTGCCATGCTCTATGCCTACTCAAGAAAGGACACGGCACCCGTCACACCTGCCGCCGTGGTCAGCTACAGCGGACCGACAGACCTTTATGACGATAATTTCTACTACGGAAGTGCCTTAGGCGATACAGCTACGGTCTGCACTCTTATGTCCTGGGCCTGCGGTGAAAGCTTCTCCATCGAAAATAAGCTGAGTTTCAAAGCGGCTCTTGACAATGTTTCACCGCTCACCTATGTAAACAGTAATTCTGTTCCTACCGTTATCTGCCACGGAGAGAAGGACAGCATCGTTCCCTATTCAAATGCACTTTCAATAGCAGAAAAATTTGAACAGTACGGTGTAGAATATGAATTTGTCAGCTATCCCAATTCAGACCACGGATTAGAAAGCGACCCCGACTGTGCGAAGCAGGCAGACAAATTGCTCAGAGAGTATATCGATAAATATATCAGATAATTTCATAAAAAATTGACCGTGCCCTCTTTTTTTGAGAGCACGGCTTTTTATATTTTTCTTTGCTTTTCTGTAACACATTAACAATTTTTTTCGTTATATAATTATGCAAAGCCATCTTTGTTAACGGTGCTTATTGACACTCATAATGTCATAGCAGTATAATTAAAACAGAAAACGTATACAGGAGATGTTTTTATGAAAAAAATAACCGCATTTATAATACTTACGGTGTTTTTGCTGACTCTTATTCCCGGTCAGCTTGCTTATGCTGTGGCGGAAGCTGTCAGCGAAGCGGTAACAAGTCTTCCGACTCAAGAAAATACAGAGGAGGATTTCGGCGATAATACAGAAATACAACATACGGAAACCTCCGACGAATTTGTCAGCTGTGTAAGTGAGCTCATTTCCGAAAATTGGGAAGAAAATTATTTCGGTGAAATTGTGGTTGACAATGAAAACAGCATCACTGTTGACGGAAACGAAACTAATCAGAGTGTTTATGATATTGTGGATAAGGGCTTTGATGAAAATGCAGAAAAAAGCGGTGAAGCCACTGCCGATTTTTCTGAAAAGGTACTTAACGAAAAGGGATGTGTGGTTGATTATGAGGGGAAAAAGGTAAAAATCACCCGTCCCTATCAGACCAAAAGGCTTATTTTGCGCACAAAGCAAAAGGAGCTGATAAATACATACGGTGCTTCCGGGGTAATCTCTGACGGCAAGGGTAAATATATACTGCAATATGATGATGAATCAGCGGCGAAAAGAGCCTTTACTGTTTTCGAAGGGCTCAAAAGTACCGTATCCGTTTCGGTGGACAAAGTTATTACCGTTGCCTCCGTCAATCCCCTCACAACAGGCGACAGAAACCGTTGGGGATCCGAAAGAATAGAGAGCGACAAATTCAAACAGTATCTCAGCGACAAAAGCAAAAACAGCAAAGTTGTTGTGGCCGTGATAGATACAGGCGCAGAAATGAATCATCCCTTTCTGAAGGGCAGACTTCTCGATTACGGCTACGATTTCATAAATGATGACAGCATACCCGACGATGAAAATATGCATGGTACACACTGTGCCGGCATAATCGCCGACAACACACCCTCATCGGTAAAAATTCTTCCGGTAAAGGTTGTAAATTCAGGTGGCTACAGCACCGAATCACTTATTGCCCTGGGCATAGAATATGCCGTGGATAAAAAGGTTGATGTTATAAGTATGAGTTTGGGCGGCACCTGTATAAGCGAGAAGGCATGTGAAATTGAGATTGCCGTAAACAAGGCAATAAAGGCAGGCATTACCTGTGTTGCCGCCGCAGGCAACGAAAGCGATAATGCGGGAAATCACTGTCCTGCAAAGCTCAAAAGCTGTATCACCGTGGCCTCTGTGGGAAAAGAAGATATGCTTTCCGATTTTTCAAATTACGGCGAGGTTATAGATGTTGCGGCACCGGGCGAATATATATGGAGCAGTACTCTTTTGGCTGACGGCGGATATGTACCGGCATCGGGCACATCCATGGCCTGTCCCTTCGTCGCTGCGGCGGCAGCGCTGTTTCTGACGGACGATCCCTCTCTTACTCCCTCAGAGGTAAGCAAAAAAATCAAAAGCACCACCGTGGATATGAGCATAAAGGGTGAGGACAATGCCTACGGAGCAGGTATTCTTGATTTCCGTATCTTCTTTAAAGAAAAAAAGGCGGCTTCTTCAATTTCGATAAAAGAAAAAACCATAAATGTTTACATGAGTGAAAATATAACCTTTGATCCCGAAACGGCGACAGTTTCTGTTTTGCCTTTGGATGCGACGGATAAAAGCTATACCGTAAGCATAAAGGACAAATCAATTGCTTCCTTTGACGGTTACGGCTTTGTAGGTAAAAAAGCGGGTGAAACGACAGCTGTTTTCACGCTGTCAAACGGTAAAAGGACCGCCGTAAAAATCAAATGCCACAAACGAAAATTTTGGATTGACCATGCTGCAAAAAAATTTGCGGGCGGAAGCGGCACGCAAAGTGACCCCTATATCATCAAAACAGCCGAGCAGCTTGCAAGAATTGCCTATCTTGGTGACAAAAACAAGCTCAGACAGAACACCTATTTCAAGCAAATGGCTGATATAGACCTTAAGGGTAAAACCTGGTTCCCCATTATGGGTAAGGATCAGGACGGATTGGTGTGCAGAGTAAATTTCGACGGTAACGGATACGATATAAAAAATCTGCATATCGCAAACATTTATCAGGATATATACATTTACTACGCAGGCTTTTTCGCCACAGGTACAGGGGAGCTGAAAAACATCAATCTGATTGATGTTGACATCAATTCCCCGGAGGGCAACTGGGCAGGCGGTATATGTGCCGACGGCGGAACAGTTATCAAAAACTGCTATGTAAGCGGCAAAATTACAGGAATTGTATCCGGAGGTATTGCAGGCAGCTTCTGCAACCCCAACGGAGCAGACACATATACCACCATAACGAATTGCCGCAGCGATGCAACTGTCGTAGGATACAGTGCGGGAGGTATCGTGGGCTACCTTTCAGGCGGCACGGCGGAAAACTGCATTTTCACCGGCAAAACCTACTGCACCAATGAATTATACCCTACCTCACATGGAGGAATCGCTCAGAATGTCAGCGGCGCTTTGGGAACCCTGAACACCCGTGACTACCCCTATGATAATACCAAAATCATAAACTGTATTTCAGTGGAGGATATATGCGACACTGTATACAGCGAAACCAGAAACGGTATTACCTGCAGACCCTATATCGCCAACTGCTACTACGCAGGCGAATATGAACAGGGTATTAAAAATTGTGAGCCCGGCGGAGCCACCGTAAAAAAGGTGGAAAAGGTTGACGGTAAGCTGTTCAAAACCTCTGCCTTCTATTCCGAAAAAGGCAGATGGAACACAAAAATGCCATGGGAAATCGGTAAAATTTGGACAGTGAAAAATGATTTTCCCGTTTTGAAAAATCAGACAGACCCTTCCGTTCCGTCAAAATTTGAATATATAGAGCTGAGAGATTCCATAGTCCTGACAGGCTATGTGGGAAAAAGTCCCTATGTTACGGTGCCCTCAAAAATCGAAGGCAAGCCCGTAAGAATTATAGCTGACCATTTCATTTCAAAAAATGCAGATGTGGAAACAATAAAGCTTCCCGACAGCGTAAGAATCATAAACACCCTCGCCTTCGCTTACGATTACAGCAGAATAACCAAAACTCTCGACTATATAGATTTGGGAAAGGGTGTGCAGATAATTGAAGCGGGTGCCTTTGCCTTCTGCAGTGCTTTAAAAGCGATCTCTTTTCCGAAATCACTGAAAAGATTGGATGCGTCAAACTTTATCTACGCCGGTGTTTCCCATGCCTTTTTTGAGGGAAACGCGACAGAGATAAATCCTTATGCCTTCGGCTTTAAAAAGCCCTATAAAAAAGGAATAAAGATTTACTATAAAAAGGGCACAAAGGGTTGGAATTCCAAAAAGCTCAAAAATCTGGGAGCCAAAGCTTACGACCCTGCCGTGCCCGTAATCGTTACGGAAAACGGTAATTCCACAGTCAGCTACAAGGATAAAAGAAAGCTGAAAATTCAAATTTATCCCGTAACGGCAAAAGCCGAAGCTCTCACCTTCAAAAGCAACAACAAGGATATAAAGATAAGTAAGGACGGTTATGTAAGCACTAAAGTCAAAAATGCGGACGCAATCGTATCGGTTATGTATAAAAAGAAAAAACTTGCTTATATTGAAGTCAGTGCCGTATCATACTCCACCACATACACCGTGGTATTCAACGGAAACGGTGCCACATCGGGGAAAATGGCAAATCAGAGGCTACCCTACCGTGATTACAAGGCTCTTTCGGAAAACGAATACAAAAAAACAGGCTATAAATTCATAGGCTGGAGCACTAAAAAGGGAAGCAACACAATTGCCTACGCCGACAAAGAAAAGGTTGATAAGCTGGCTTATAACGGTAAAAGCGTAACCCTTTATGCGATATGGGAGCCCATCACCTATAAGATAAAATTCAGCCCCGGTGAGGGCAGCGGAAAAATGAGCGCAATAACTGATGTAACCTACACGAAAAAAATCAAGCTTCCTTCATGCACCCTTACCGCCCCTAAAGGCAAGGTCTTTGCAGGATGGGCAGCAAAGAAAAACGGTACAGCAGTTTACACCGACGGTCAGAAAGTTCAGAAGCTCGCAAAAAAAGACGGTCAGACGGTAACTCTTTATGCTGTATGGGTTAAACCTGAAACCTATAAAATAAAATACGTTACCAACGGCGGAAAGCTTAAGGACAGTGCAAAGAAAAAATATGTCAGCGGAACAGGCTGTACTTTGGAATCACCCACGAAAAAAGGCTATAAATTTGCGGGCTGGTACACAGACAAAAAATGTACAAAAGGGAAAACAGTTGTAATAAAGCCTTGGGAAACAGGTAAAAAGACTTTCTATGCCAAATGGAAGAAGATATAACAGTGCTGTTACATAATGCACAGAGACAAAAGAATAATGAGGTATATAACCCCAAATATATCAGATAACCTGAAAACCACCGGTAGCTTCTTCTCTACCGGTGGTTTTGATATATAAAAATCTTTTTTTATTTATTAATAATACCTGTGATAAATTCAACAGCTTCAAACAGCCATATAATTAAGCTTCTGATTGCGGCAAACATTTTTTCATAAACACTTTGCGGATTATCAAGAACAGGATTAATTTTCCAATTTTCTATATGACAATTTTCCTCAGTCATAGGATAAACAGTTTTGGTCTCATTGTCATAGCAAATAAATTGTGTACAGTCAAAATCATCAACCGTGAGCTGTGTGTCAGCTGTTACTACCTGGTACAAAAGTCCGGTCTCGAAATCAGTCCAATCGGAGTGGGATATACCCTTTGTAAACCATGTCGAATCAGGGAAGAAGCAGGTTGAAGCATCTATCTGCTTGTCGGGAGAGATATATTTTCCTTTACCTTCCGCTACTCTCTGTTCGATATATTCATCAGAAAGAGTTTCAAATACTGTCGATGTTGTGGCACCGAAAGAAGCCAATTTTAGCGTTACAAACTGGTCTCCTATCCGGTTTCTTGATTCGATAACGGGAGCTATCTGATAGCCGTATTTTGCTATATTAACCGTTTTAACTTCGTTGTCCTTTATGGTCTGAAGAATTCCGTCAATATTCGATGCGACCAACTCGTGATATGCATCCGTCTTTTCGATAAGCTTTGCATATTTTTCACGCTTTGCACTGCCTTCTTTACCGAACACATAACGAAGAGCATCCTCATAGTCCTCCTCTGTTACGAGAGCCCAATATCCGGGCCATGTAAAGAAAGTAGAAAGAGCGAGGGCGGAGGTAACACCCTGAACGAGTTTGCCGTAAATTTTCGTCTCTTCGAATTCGATACCTGCTACCGTAGCAACCTTTGCAGCAAGATCAAGGCTTTTTGTTATAAAGGGATCGAGACCCATATTGTCTTTAACATTGAAATCTGTAAGCATTCTGTTTATGGCGGCAAGGTCAATTTCAAACTTACCGCTTATTGATTCGCTGATAATTTCACCGCCGGCTGCAACACTTCCGTTAAATGCTACACCGTGAATATCATCCGTGCCGTACTTTGCCACATAAGCCATTATAATAGTCGAGCCAAGGCAACGACCCATAAGAGAAACCTTTTCACTGCCTGTAATCTTTTTAACACCCATTATGTATTCATGAAGCTCATCAGCTGTCTTTAAGGGATCCTGTCTCCAATCGTACCAGAACTGATAATCATAGGCACTGTAAGATTTGTGGGAGTATATCTCCTTTGTATCTCTTTTTAAATTATTAACCATATACTGTCTTACTTCTTTGGAAACGTCCGTGCCGTTCCAATTTTCGCCGTTTTCATCATAACGTGCCTCTGTAAACAGTTCACCGATCTCTTTTTCAAGTGCATCATAATACGGATCCCAATTATTGTTTGCGATACCCTCCATAAGGAAAGGCATAAGAACATTAACGGCAGACTCTGCCAAAGCACCCTCTTCGCTGCCGCCGAGCATATTAAGCATTTCAGAAAAATGAAAAACCTTTTCACCCTCAGCATTATAGATAGGCTCACCGTCACCGTGAAAAACCACGACGGGAATCTGATTTCCCCAATGCCTGTAATCGCTGCCTCCTGCAGCACCGGCAGGTACAGCGAGTGCGAAAAGCACGGCAACTATCAAAAAAAGCGAAATAAATCTTTTCATAATAATACCTCTTTTTTTCTTCAAAATTCAAACTATCTTTGACCGATTTTAATTTTATTATAAAACCTTAATAGTAATCTTTAATTTTTTTGAATTTTTAGTTAACAAAATGTTCATATTTTTCTTTAGTAGAAAAATACCGTTTTTTTCTGAAAAAAACAGATGTGTTAATCAGTTTAAACTGAAACACATCTGTTCAAATGCTATGCATAAATCTTTATAAACGAACCGAGCCGTCTTTTTCCCTTACACATTTAAGCTGTAATTCTCTATATCCACATACCTTCCGAATTTCTCTCCGACCTCTTTGATGGTTCCGCAGAAGATAAAGCCGAATTTTTCGTGAAGACGGCAGGATGCTTCATTACCGGCGGTGATGACAGACACCACCGTATGTATGCTTTTATCTTCTTTTGCCATAAAAATAATCGCCTCCATAAGAGCCGTGCCAACTCCCTTTTTGCGGTGAAGTGGCGAAGTATAAACGGAAAGCTCCACGGTGGATTTATATGCTTCCTTTTCTCTGTAGGCGGAAAGGGTGGCATAGCCCGCGATTTCGCCGTCAATTTCGCAGACAATAAGGGGATGGTTCCCGATGTTATGATTATCGTACCAAATTTCCCATTCTGCCAAGGTCTTTTTGTTTATATCAAGAGTTGCCACACCGTTTTCGACCTCATAATTATAGATATCCAAAAGGGCGGGAATTTCCTCTCTGACGGGTTTTCTTATTATCATAAATACCTCTTACAAAAATCTCCCCGACCGCAGCCGAGGAGATTTTACTTTTAATCGGAAATTATTCTTCGGTTTCGTCCTCTTCTTCGATTTCGAATTCGAGAATAGCACCGCAGCAGGGACATTCTGCTTCGCCGTCGTCATTGATTTCGTCAAATCCGATGCAAACAGTGTTTTCGCAAGCGGGGCAGTCTACTTCGAGACATTCGTCATCACAGCAATCGCAATCATCATCGTCACAGCAGCAATCGCAGTCACAGTCGTCATCGTCATAAACATATTCTTCAACATCGCCGAGATCTTCGTCGATTTCTTCGATGTAATCGGAAAGATCCTCCATATCCTCTTCCATATCGCTGAGCTCTGATGCGATTTCGTCGAGAGCTTCGATAATTGCGTTAAAGAGTTTGGTTTCCTTCTTATCTTCGTCTAAATCGAGACCTTCCATGAGGCCCTTTAAATATGCAACATTTTCTGAAACTGACATAATATTCGTTTCCTTTCTTTGATTTAAAAATTTAAGATATTGTTATCTTATGCACGACCGAGATATTCACCTGTTCTGGTGTCAATTTTGATCATTTCGCCCTCGTCGATGAAAAGAGGAACCTTAACCTCTGCACCTGTTTCAAGTGTAGCGGGCTTAGTTGTGTTTGTGGCTGTGTTACCTGCGAAGCCGGGGTCTGTCTTTGTAACCTGAAGGTCAACGAATGTGGGAGGCTCCACGCCGAAAACATTACCCTTATAGGAGAGAACCTTGCAAACCATGTTTTCCTTAACGAATTTGAAATTGTCTGAAAGCTCACTTTCGTTAATGGGAACGAGCTCATAGCTTTCGGGGTCCATGAAGTAATAGAGTCCGCCGTCACTGTAAGAATATTCCATATCCTTTCTTTCAACGAAAGCTGTGGGGAACTTTTCACTGGGGTTAAAGGTACGCTCAATAACTGAGCCTGTAATAACATTTTTTACCTTTGCACGGACAAAGGCTGCACCCTTACCGGGCTTAACGTGCTGAAATTCGATAATCTGAAGTACGTTACCGTCCATTTCGAAAGTAACGCCGTTTCTGAAATCACCTGCTGATACCATTTTTATATTCCTCCGAATACTTTAAGATTTTTTATCTGTTCCATTTTATAACAAAAGTGAATATTTTTCAAGTCCTTTTCTAAAAATAGAGTATATTTTGTTACCTCAAAGCGTCATTTTCTTACAAATTTTATAATTTATCTGCCTTTCTATTTATTTTTTCCGCCTTCTGTGATAAAATTCCCATAAGATAAAACTTAAAGGAAGTGAAAAAATGAAAAAACTATCTGTCCTTATTCTCGTTCTGTGTGCACTGTTTTTATTCGGATGCGGAAAAAACGACACGGGAACCGGCACCACAGCTCCGCCCCCCACCGCCGCTGCCACCACAGGCATACCCACTGCCACGGTCACCTTCCCCGAAGGCTTCACTGTAGTGCAAATCGCCGAAAGGCTCGAAGAAAAGGGTGTTTGCTCCGCACAGGATTTTATCAGATTGACAAACGATGCTGACTATATAAGCTCTCTCGGCTACAGCTTCACGGAATTCATCCCCGGCTCACAGCGTGCATTTCTTTTAGAGGGTTATCTTTTCCCCGACACCTATGAATTTTACCTTAATGACAGTGCGGAAAATGTACTGAAAAAAATCCTCCGTAACACCTCAGCCAAATTAACGGGCGAATACTCTCTCAGAGCACAGGAGCTCGGCTATACCTTGGACGAAATAATTTCTCTCGCCGCCATTATACAGGAGGAATCCTATTCCGAAGAATCGATGAAGCTCATTTCCTCCGTTCTTTATAACCGTCTCGAAAGCGGCACCAAGCTCGAATGCGACGTAACCATCAAATATCTCGAAAATTATGTAGTAAGGTCACCTTATCTCAAAAAGCTACTCGAAGAAAAAAAGGGCAGAGAAATCACCGAAGACGAGCTTCTCAGCGAAACAGACAAATACAGAGCTCTCTACAATGTCTTCAAATGCCCCGCCATTCCCGAAGGCCCCATAACCTGCCCCGGCACGGCAGCCATAGAGGCGGCACTTTATCCCGCTGAAAGCGACTACTTCTTTTTTGTTACAGACGAGGAAAAGAATTTTTACTTCAATGAGACATGGGCCGGACACGTCAAAAAGTGTAAAGAGTTAGGTCTTATGTGATAAAATCTATAAATCAAAAATCGGAGCCGTGCAAAAACGACTCCGATTTTTTTCAGTTTAAATTAATAGTGGTACATACCGCAGGAGCATACTTCATTTGTTTTGAATAACTTCCAGAAGAAGCGAGCAATCTTATAGAAGAATCCTTCTATACCGCCCTTGTGGCAGAGATGTCCGCAGCCTACTGTAAAATCGGTTCTGCATTCATTGCAAACACCGTCCTTATCGCTGTCAGAGTGACCTTTCTTTGAGCCTACATCCTGAATTGTATCTTCCATATCACAGTACAATTTGTTGTTGCAGCGTGCAGTCTTAGTTCCGTCGCTAAGACATGTTGCATCACCGTTACTTTTGTATTCTGAAAAACTGTGTAAGTCTTTTCTGTTATTTTTACTTATCCACTCGGCACAGATTTCACAATCATCAGCTGAACTGAACGGACCGTCAGAACAGCTTCTAACTCTTGCAGGATCAGGGATGTAATGGATGTTGTTGTATCTGGAGTAATCTTTATAACCTTCGATATCACTACTGATACCTACATAATGAATAACGTTATTGCCATATAAAATGCTGGTTCCTAAATATTTAACATTATTAGAAAGAGTCAAACCGGAGATTTTTTTGCAATATCCAAAAGCCTCATTCTCAATTGTTGTTACACTGTCGGGAATGGTAACGCTTTCAAGATTATAACAATTCTGAAACGCTCTTTTTTCGATAGTTTTAACCCCATACGGTATAACTACACTGGTAAGACTTTCACAATATAAATAAGTCTGATATTCAATTGCTGTAAGAGACTTAGGTATATCAGCCTCCTTAAGGCTTTTGCAGTCCTTGAAAACTGAAGAACCCATTGTTGTTACACTGTCAGGTAAATCTGCTTTTTCAAGGCTCTTACAGCCTTGGAAAGCACAATCACCGATTGTTGTTACACTGTCAGGAATTACAATCTCTTTAAGCCCTGTACAACCGTTAAATGCGTAACTGCCTATACTTGTTACACTGTCAGAAATTGTAATATCGGTAAGGCCCTTCCATAAACTAAATATATTATCACCTATTTTTTCCACGCCATCCGGAACAACAATTTTTGTTAAAAGTTCACCGTTTAACCAGAGTTTGGTATTTCCCCTCACAGGGTTACCGTTTCCGCTAAAATTAATATTTAACCACTTGTCAAGATCACTTATATATACATTTTCTATTTGTGAATTGTAAAAAGCATCTGCCCCTATCTTTTCAATAGATGCAGGGAATGTTATACTTTTAATTCCGACTGCATTTTCAAAAGCTTCGACACCAATATCAGTTATACCCTCTTCAAAAATGATATCATATCCTCCGTCAGGAAGCTTATGCCACAGTAAATTACCGTCACCGGCAGGTATCACTCCGGTTGTGCCCTTTGTTACTGTTACGTTTTTGATTTTTGTTAACTGGGAAAAAGCATCGTCATTCACAATAAATTCTGCAGGAATAGTTATACTTTCAAGATTATTACAACCGCTAAAAGCGTCTGTTCCGTAAGAACTTATACTCTTTGGTAATGAAATTTCTTTGAGACCGGTGCAGTTATAAAATGCATAGGAACCGATATTGCCAACACCTTCCTCAACAGTTATTTTCAGGTCATTGTTTCTGCCGGCATACCAAGGAGTATTTCTATAGTAGCTTCTATAGTCTGAATCTGTCTTATAACTGACCATACCGCCGCTGGTGCCTTTTGTGATCGTAATATCAGTTATATTGGTGCATCCGTCAAAAGTACCGCTATCATATGATACATTTGCAGGAACTGATAATGTTGTAAGAGCCGAGCAATTAGAAAATGCATATTTATCAATTTCTTTAACCATAGGTAATATTACGCTTTTAAGAGCAGTACAGTTCCTGAACGCATTCTTATAAATATATTTCAGACCGCTGGGGGCTGTTATGCTTGTTAATTCCGTACAATTACTAAAAGCATATTCATCAATTGATACAACTTGATTGCCACCCAATTTTTCAGGTATCACAACATCGCCGACTGCTGTTTCTGCGGTAACCCCAAGAATAGTTGCTTTCGTACCGTCATGTTTCATATACCAGTACGAAACGCCGTCTACTACATCTGTGTGGTAAGTCGCTGCATTTGACATTACAACACAAGTCATGGCAAGAGTAAATACCAAAGCAAGCAATAAAAGTATTTTTCTGAAGCTCTTCATTTTATTTTCTCCCCTCATTATGCTGCGTACTCAAATGTATAGCCTTCGTTTCTGTAGCCCTCGAGAGCGATATTGCCTCTGATAAGACCTGCGGCGGCTTCGCCTGTACCCTTGACGGGCATATCAACAGAAAGAGAAATAAATCTGCCCTGTGCATCGGTTGTTGCCTTGATAGTAGCACCGGGATAATTGATAGATGCACCTGTAATCTGAAGGGGTGCAAAGTCATAGATAAACCACTCGATGTCAAGTGTATCTGCACAAAGATCGTGATAAATACCTTCGGTGATTACTTCGTTTCCGCCCTTATTTACGATGCCTACTGTTACATATTCAGCTTCAGCACCGCCGAAATAAGCGGCCTCTTCCTTAAGAACGAACTCATAATCTGTTGTGCCGTCAGCATTTTCGGTTTTCTTCGCTGAAACGAGACCTTCGGGATAAAGCTCGATATATTGGAGATTCCATATTCCGTCTCCCTCGTAGTAAACCTCTGTGGAGGTATCGGCTACGAGATATTCCTTAAGAATGGGATTGATTAAAGCCTCGGTGAGCTTTCCGCCAATAATGTCAGTTACCTCGATATCGACATTTGCTGTTTTGGTAACGGTTGTTGTTTCCGTCACATAACGGGCGGCTTCTACCATAGCGTTGAACTCTTCACACAGGGCGAGAGCATCAGCACCTAAAACTGCCTGATTTTCAGCGGGAAGATAAGCACTGTCGAAATTCGGTGCAGGGAAGTCGATCATCATAGCATCAAGCATCCACGCTTTTACATCCTCTAAGAACCATTCGATTCTCCAACGAAGAGCTTTGATAAATTCGATTATTCTCTCAAAAAAGGTCTGATTCGAGCCGGAGCCGTAACCGAACCCGCTGTTGAAGCCGTCATTGTAGCCGTTACCGTAGCCCTCGCCGTAACCGTCATAATATCCGTCCTCATAACCGTCATTGTAAAGGTCATCGGTTACTTCCTCTTCCGGTAAGGTAGTCTCCGTCTGTGCACCTGTGGTGGGCACCTGTGTTTCTTCTGCTGCATAAGCGCTGAATGTACCGAACATCATAACGATGCTGAGCACAAGAGCCACAGCAAAAATCAGTTTGCGATTTTTCATAATTTTTCCTCCGAATAAAAATATTTATGTCAAGCAGAATCTGCATTAACATTCAGTTAACATTTATAGTAGTATTTTATCCTACTTTGTAGGATTTGTCAATATGATTTTATCAGTTTATGTTATCATATCCCTCAGGAGTTGATAAGCAAATGAAACCTCTCAAAGAGAAAGTCAGTATCACCCTCGATGAGGATGTCGTATGCCACATCAGGGAAATGGCTGAAGAAGATGACCGTTCTTTTTCCCAATACATTAACAAGATACTGAAAGAACACATCAACAAATCGGAAAAATAACTGAAGCATTTTTTAATGCTTCTTTATTTTTTCGAAAAAAACATATCTGCAAAGCTTTTGACATTTACTGAATGTCATTTTTAACGTATTATAGCATATAATTTCTTTATTGACAAGCACTAAATGTCAAAAAAGAGAGGTTTTTATGTTTATAAACAAAAGCAGTGACGGTCTAAATAACGTATGCGGTAAAAATATCGCTCATTTACGCATAAAAATGGGCATTTCGCAAAGAGAGTTGGCAGATAAAATGCAGTTGGTAGAAATCGACATCGACAAAAACGCAGTTCAACGCATTGAGTGCGGCAAAAGATTTGTAACGGATATAGAAATAATCGCTTTTGCAAAGGTGTTCGATGTAACACTTGATGAGCTTTTGTATAAATCCTACGATTAAGTAAAAAGGGGTGCCACACCCCCCTTTTTTTATTTCTGTAAACACAATATACATAAAACATCCTTTACGGTTATATAAATAAAAGTGAAACCATTTAAAGGAGTTTTGCTATGAACGGTAATAATTTCGAAAGCATGATAAAAAAATATGCCGACGAGCTGATAAAAATGAGCAGAGAAAAAATGCTACCCGATATCCCCGAAGAAACACAACCGAAGGATAAAGAAGAAAGAGACTCTGAAGCGGCCCAAGAAAGTGATCTTTTCCCTTTTGAGGAAGATCCGAAAGAAGAAGACCCGGCATCAAGAACAGCACCGTCAGACATTCCGGGTATAGAGACCGCAGACTTTTATGAAGAAACAGCCGAAGAAATTCCGCCCGAAGCAGCTTCAAAAGAACCGGAGGAGCCGACCTCTTTTGCCTCCTTTTCCGCGCGGGTTTTCACGGGTAATAACGCCTATCCCGTAGAAAATGCCAAGGTA
Organism: Clostridia bacterium; assembly: GCA_017397845.1. Taxonomy (GTDB): domain Bacteria; phylum Bacillota; class Clostridia; order Oscillospirales; family Acutalibacteraceae; genus UBA6857. The sequence goes on along the minus strand of JAFQHU010000022.1, from coordinate 21,991 downwards.
TTGGTGGTAAAGGACGATAAGCTTTACACCTTCCTTACCACAGACCGTGACGGTGTGACAAAGAAAATACGTCTGCCCGCTTTTCCCGAAAGCAGCTCTCTGAATCCCGACAGTGACAGTCAGCGGGTAAATTATACGGGCGAAGTCTATGCCACCGGCTTCACACCGAAAAAGGGACTGCTTATCAGTGCTGTAGGCGGTTCGGACGTTATTTTGGATGTACAGATGACACCCATCAGTGCAGAGGTGAAATAATATGCCCACCGTACCTGTCATCCCCTCAACCATAACCGTACATCTCGGTCCGCCCTCATCGGATGCGGAAAATGTTACGGTCCCCTTTACTGACTATATCAAAAATGTGGCTTCGTCAGAAATTTTTTCCACTTGGCCGCCGGCGGCACTCAGAGCAAACATATTGGCACAGATTACCTTTGCACTTAACCGTGTCTACACGGAATGGTACAGAGCTATGGGATATGATTTCGACATCACAAACAGCACCGCCTTTGACCAATCTTTCGTAAACGGCAGAAATATATACGGAAATATCAGTGAAATCGTGGACGGTATTTTCAATGATTATGTGCGTAAAAAGGGCACGGTCAACCCCTATTTCACCGCCTACTGCGACGGCAGAGAGGTTACCTGCGACGGCCTTTCCCAATGGGGAAGCGTTACATTGGCAGAAAGAGGTTATTCAGACACAGATATACTTAAATATTACTACGGCGAGGACACGGAAATTGTGGTCAATGCCCCCGTGGGAGACAATCTGCCCTCATACCCCGGCACACCCTTGGAGAGAGGTCAGCTGAATGAAAGCATACGCCGTATACAAATTTACCTTAACCGTATATCGGCTAATTACCCCGCCATACCCAAAATTCCCGTCATAAACGGAGCCTTTGACGAAAGTACAGAGGCTGCGGTGCGTACCTTTCAGCGAGTTTTTTCTCTCACTCCCGACGGTATTGTGGGCAAGGCTACCTGGTACAGGATAATTTATATTTACGATGCGGTCACCCGACTTGCCGAATTGGACAGCGAGGGAGTGGGATACGAAAATATACCCAAACAGTTCATAGGCTCCCTCAGCACAGGCTCACAGGGCGGTCAGGTGGTAACGGTGCAATTTTTTCTCACTCTCATAAGTCAGTTCGTGGATTTCGTGGCACCCGTCAATACCGACGGAATTTACGGACAAAGGACAGCAAATCAGGTCAGTGCCTTTCAGAGATATAAAGGTTTGCCCGCTACGGGAGAGGTGGACAAAGCCACATGGGAAAGCCTTTACGATGCGTATAAGGGAATAGTTGATTATCTCGAAGAAAGGCAGGAAATTGACCGTGTTTCCACGGAGCCTTACCCCGGTGTAATATTACGTCAGGGTGATGTAGGTCCCTCAGTCGGCACATTTAAAGGATATCTTTCTTACCTTTCACGTGTTTTCTTTGATATTCCGCCCGTATCCTCAAACAATGTCTTTGACCGCAGAACACAGAACGCTGTGAGAGAATTCCAAAGGATTTTCTCTCTTTCACAGACAGGCTCAGTAGACGAAAGAACATGGAACACGTTGGCTGATGCTTATTCCACAGTAAGACAGGGACAGCAAAGACTGACGGCGCAATATCCCGGCAGAGAGCTTTCACAGGAGGCGTAATATGGACACAGCAGTATATGAAATCCAAAGCTATATCAGAAATATTTCCCGAATCGACGGTGACATTCCCTCCCTTGTTCCCGACGGCATTTACGGTGAAGAAACGACCCGAAGCGTCACCGCCTTTCAGCGGAAGCATTTTCTGCCTCAGACAGGCAAAGTAGACCTTGACACCTGGAACAAATTATCGGAGGAAAGCGACAAAGCGGTTTACATCTTTTCTGAACCTGTGGAAACTGCCCCCGCCCGGAAAGGGGATTTCCCTTTGAAAAAAGGAAAAGACAGTCATCTGAACGGTAATGTAAATCTTATGCTTGTGCGTCTTTCCGATTTTTACCGTAACTTTGACGGTGCAGCTCTTTCGCTCGATTACACGGAGGAAACGGAAAGACTTATCGGTATTTTCCAATCACTTACGGGTAATACTGTAACGGGAGAAACAGACAAAAGCACATGGAATATGCTGTCTTATCTTTATCTTTTGCTCACAGAGGATGAAAGAGTTTGACTTCCGGTTAATTTTTTCTTCTGCTCTATCTTTTTCCTGTTGTATTTTAAGAAAAGTTTTGGTATAATTAAATGTAGTATATGTCAGAGAAAGGCAGGTGCAGAGATAAATGGAAATAGGTGCCTCTTCGGCGTGCTTTTATCCGCTGGAAACAGAGCGCTCCCTTCTTCATATTGCAGAGTTGGGCTTCAATCACTGTGAGATTTTTTTCAACGCTCACTCTGAGCTTCGACCTGCTTTTATAAAGGAGCTTAAAACCGTAAAGGATGCCTACGGTATCAATGTAGTCTCTCTGCATCCCTATGCCTCCTTCGGTGAGGGCTATGATTTTTTCAGCGCCTACAAAAGACGCTTCAGCGATGCGACGGATAATTACAAACGTTATTTTGAAGCTGCCGCCATACTCGGTGCAAAGTATATAGTAATGCACGGAGCGGCCAAGCTTTACGACATCGATATGGCCGAATATGCCCACCGTTTCGGCATCATAACGGACACGGCAAAAAGTTTCGGTTGCTGTGTTGCACACGAAAATGTGGTTAATTTCCTTTCGGGGGACCCTGAATTTTCACGTTATATGAAAAGCCGGCTCGGCGACAGCTATAAAATGGTACTCGACATAAAGCAGGCAAGACGTGCAGGTCACAGACCCGAAGAATTCATTGAGATAATGAAAAAGGATATAGTCCATGTCCATCTGAGCGATTACAGTGAGGATGCGGACTGTATCGCCCCCTGTGAAGAAGGTCTTTTTGATTTCGAAAGCCTCTTTTCCCTTCTTCACAAATCCGGCTACGCCGGCAAATATATTATAGAGCTTTATTCTGACGGCTATGAAAGAAAAAGAGAAATCACTCAAAGTGCAAAATATCTTGATGCCATACTCAAAAAAGTGCGTCAGGGATAATACAGATAAAGGAGTTTTTAAAAATGAAGTGTCCTTTTTGCAGTTACGAGGAAAGCAAGGTTATCGACTCAAGACCCACGGATGAAGGCGAAAAAATCCGCCGCCGCCGTGAATGTATTTCCTGCGGTAAGCGTTTCACTACCTATGAAATCATAGAAAGTGTTCCCATCATCGTCGTAAAAAAAGACAAATCAAGACAGGCCTTTGACCGTGTAAAGCTTTTCAACGGTATGCTCCGTGCCTGTGAAAAAAGACCCGTATCCATAGAGCAGATGGAAAAGGTCGTATCCGATATCGAGGCAGAGCTTCAGAATTCTTTGGACCGTGAGGTCACCTCGGTACATATCGGTGAGCTTGTTATGGACAGACTCAAAACTCTCGATGAGGTTGCTTATGTCCGTTTCGCTTCCGTTTACCGTCAGTTCAAGGATATCAATACCTTCATGGATGAGCTGGCAAAACTTTTAGGTGAAAAATAAGGTGATGACATGATATATGAAGGCTTTTGCTCTTTGGTCGGTAAAACTCCCCTGCTCAAAGCAAGCTCCTTCGCACGTGAAAGCGGTATGAAAGCCAATCTTTTTGCGAAGCTGGAATATTTTAATCCTGCCGGCTCGGTCAAAGACAGGGTTGCTGTAAATATGCTGCTCAAAGCAAAGGAAAAGGGAATCATCGAAAAGGGCGGTACGGTTATCGAACCCACAAGCGGTAATACGGGTATCGGTCTTGCCGCAGCGGCAACATCTTTGGGTTACAAAGCAATTTTGGTTATGCCTGACACCATGAGCGTGGAACGTCAGGAGCTTTTGCGTGCCTACGGTGCTGAAATAGTTCTCACCCCCGGCAAAGAAGGAATGCTCGGCTCCATCAAAAAAGCTCAGGAGCTGAATGAAGCCACACCAAACAGCTTCATTCCCTCACAGTTTGATAACCCCGACAATCCCGAAAGCCACGTTCTTTCCACAGGGCCCGAAATTTACGGAGACACCGACGGAAAAATCGACATCTTTATCGCCTGTATAGGCACAGGCGGTACTATATCGGGAACAGGAAAATTTCTCAAAGAAAAAAATCCCGACATAAAAGTTATCGGCATTGAGCCTTATGACTCTCCTCTCATTACCGAAGGCAGAGCCGCACCTCACGGCATACAGGGCATCGGTGCAAACTTCATACCCGAAAATTTGGATATGTCCGTCATTGACAGTATTATTACCGTAAAAACCGAGGATGCCTTTTCCGCTTGCCGTACCTTTGCCCGCACAGAGGGTCTGTTGGTAGGCATTTCTTCGGGAGCTGCTTTGCAGGGTGCGAAAATCATCAGTGAAAAAGAAGAGAACAAAGGCAAAAACATCGTCGTCCTTTTACCCGATTCGGGTGAAAGGTACATGAGCGTAAAGCTTTTCGGATAAAAATAAACCGAATAAATAATGAGCTGTAAAAAACTTTTCGTTTTTTACAGCTCATTTGCATTTTCGGCACAAATAAAGTGCCCACCGCGAAGGTGGACACCATTATCTTATTGTTTGATTATTTTTTACCGTAGCTGAGGACGTTTCCGTGAACGATAAACAGGTCGTCACAGCATACATATTCAACGCCGAATATTTTGTAAAGAATATTATAAATTCTTACAACAATGGGGCTGAGAATTGAATGGCATATACATTTGCAGCCCTTAAGACCGTCAAGCCAATCCTGTGTAACTTTGGGCAAAATGTCAATGCCGTTCTTTTCGATTCCCTCAATAGTAGCAACATCCTTACATGAGGCAAGGTCTATTATATGCTCACCGCGGTATTTGCCGCTGCTGATGGTGGCAGTAATTATGAGAGCATCTCTGTAGGGAGCGGTAAAGGTAAATTCACCGTTTGCATTGGTCTTACCGTCGGCAATATAACGGCCGCTGTTATCGGTTACCTGAATAATAAAATCATCAATAAGCTCTGATTTAAGCTCTTTGCCGACCTCATAATAATCTTCGGGGCGGAAGAGACCGGGATGAATTTTTACTTTGAAGGTATAAAACATCACATAACGGTCATATTTGGGTGTGAGAGTTACAGTGTCGCCCTCACCGAGGAATATTTCTTTTGCTGTTTTGGTGTCTTTATCTGTAACAAGAACACTTCTGGGAAGATCGAAGGAATGGGGATTAACGGTAACCTCTCTGGAAAGAGCATTTCCGTTCACCTCTTTGATTATCCATTTACTTGCATCCTGCTGATAAATATACTGTTTGTCTTTGGGAATCTTTAATTCCTCGGCATCGATGTTTCTGATGTGATCAGCGAGACTGCTGCCGCAGGTAACACCTGTCATACCTTCGAGAGGAGCGTTGCCCGCCGAGAAACGGTTTCCGTAAAAGTCAACGAAGTTAACATTATATTTATTCAGTTCGCTTTTGTAAACGGCGAAAAAGTTCGTGTTGTAATAAATCTTAACCTTACCTGTGATGGGGTAGATTTTTTCGGGAGCAGTCTGATTTTTATCAAATGCCCAACCGAGAAGAGTGTAATTGTATTTTTGGTCACTTTCTTTGGCGGGAGTAACGAGATCGCCGTAGGATACCTCTCCGCCGTAGGGAACGGTTTTACCTGTGGAAAGCATTACACCGTTATAATTGTAATATACACCGCTTACATTCACAGCCTTACCCTCGAAGTTTGCTTCAAAGGTTTTCACGCCGTTTACTGTGCCCTTTTCTGTCCAACCGGTAAATTCATACTTGCCGTATTCCAAATCCTTGCCGCGTGAAGGAACGAGACCGTCATAAGCGGGAATTTGTTCACCGTCTTTTACGAAAAGCTTTAAAGAACCGTCCTGATTGATATATTCATAAGCAGCGGTTTCTTTGGTACCGTCGGCTGTTGCTTGTTTGCCGGTGGTGTAAACCTTGCTTGCGTAAAACTCTGCCGTCGGAGCAGCCAAAGATTCGCAGTCAAGAACCCATGTTACGGGACTGTTTTCCACATAATATTCAGCAAGATGTGCATTTCTGTGAGCTGCGGCATCAGCATTTTTATCGAGAGGCTCCCAATAGTTTACATATTCAACAAGGTAATAGCCTTCGTCCTCTTCCACATAGGTCTCAACCTCAACCTCACTGGAAAAGCCGCTTTCGGGGTCCTTGCCGAGTCTTGTGCAAAGCCAATCGTTCTGACAGGTTCTGACTCTGGTATAAGTGCCGTTTTCGGCATCATACTCATAAGAAACTGCGAAGGTATGTCCTGTGGGGTCGGTGAAATCCTTTGCATCGATGACATCCTTTTTACAGTATGTACAGTATTCCGTGGTGTAGCCGCGTTGGGTACAGGTAGGCGGACAGATAACTTCATCGATATATTTGTCGAGATGAGCACCGCCGGTCATGCCGGGGCAGGGAATGTCCTCGGCAGCAGAAGCAGGCATAGCAACAGCAAAAATCATCATAATTGCCGTAACAGCAAAGAGAATCATTTGCCTTTTTAAAGTTTTTTTCATAATAGTACCTCCTTTTATTTTAGTACATTCTTATGTACAAAAGGTGTCTCTCACGGCGTGAGATACATGTCTTTAAAGACACCACACCTATTATAATATAACTATATATTTTTTTTCGCAAAAAGTCAAGAATTAATAAAAATATTAATTTTCACAAAACAATTACATAATCTTTCAGTCAATGTTCTGTATAGCCTTGACAAAGAAAGAGCCGTCACCGTTTTTTCCGAGAGTGATTTTCATATACTTACCCGGCTCAGGAGGCACCATGTTTCCCTCGCTGTCCTTTACCCAATCAGCCGAGGCAAGATAACCCACGGTGAGCACCACAGAGCTGTCCTTTTCATCAACCTCGGTAACTTCAGGCAGATAAATCGGCATGATACCCGTAATGGGAATTATATAGCACTGCTTTTTTTTGCTGTATTTAAAGGTTACACCGTCACCGCCGTCAACGGTGCCGTGACTGATGGCTATCTCGGTTCCGAAAAGAGAGACGAACTCATTCTCGACATCCTTTTGCGGCATAAGCATACCGCCGTCAGTATATTCATACATTTCAGGCTCAGCGCCGTCATCAATTACGGACCATATCGCAATCGAGAGCAGCTGCTGCAGATTTGCTTTGGTAATATCGTCAAAGGTATCGGGGTCGTTCATTATAACGGGAGAAATAAAATCCTCATAAAGCTGTATCTGCTCCTGCTTTGCTTTATTTGCCGTGCGCTGAATTTTATCGGAAACAGAGTCAATCACGCTTATAAATCCGATAACCGTGAGAACAATCACGATGAGCCCGACTATAAAATTAAGGGGAGATTTTTTCTTTGCATGCTCCATTTTCTCACCTCGTCTGTCCGTTACCGCTTATGATATATTTCTGAGACGTAAGCTCAGGAAGTCCCAAGGGTCCTCTTGCGTGGAGCTTCTGGGTGGAAATACCTATTTCCGCACCAAAGCCGAATTCGCCTCCGTCAGTAAAACGGGTTGAGGCATTAACATAAACCGCCGCCGCATCCACAGAAGCAGTAAAGAGATTCGCCGCAAGATAATTGTCGGTGATGATACATTCACTGTGACCGCTGGAATATTTCATAATATGGTCGATGGCTTCGTCGATATTCTCGGCGACCTTAACGCTGATTTCGTAGCCAAGATATTCTTTACCGAAATCCTCCTCAGTTGCTGCAAGCGCTTCGGGAAGAATTTCACGGCATATTTCGTCTCCGTGGAAAATCACAGCCTTTTCGCTGAGTTTGTCATAAATCATCGGAAGAACCTTTTCAGCCACATCCTTATGTATTACCAAACTTTCACAGGCATTGCATACGGAGGGGCGTGAGGTTTTGGCGTTATATATGATATCCGCAGCCATCTGAAGATCCGCATCCTTATCCACGTAAATATGGCAGTTACCCGTTCCTGTTTCTATTACGGGCACACTTGAATTTTCCACACAGGCTTTTATGAGACCCGCACCGCCTCTGGGAATGAGCACATCCACATAATCATTCATTTTCATGAGAGCTGTAGCCGACTCTCTGGAGGTATCTTCGACAAGCTGTATGCAATCTTCGGGGAAGTCAGCTTTGACAAGAGCCTTTCTCATAACCTCAGCCATAGCCTTGTTTGAGTTAATGGCCTCCTTGCCGCCGCGGAGAATTACCGTATTGCCCGATTTAAGACAAAGTGCCGCCGCATCCACGGTAACATTGGGTCTTGCTTCGAAAATCACGGCAATAACACCGAGAGGTACGCTGACCTTTTCTATTCTGAGTCCGTTCGGTCTGACACCGCCGCTGATTACTTTTCCGCAGGGATCGTCGAGAGCAATAATCTGTCTCACGGCATCGCTTATGCCCTTTATCCTGTCAGCATTGAGGCTGAGACGGTCAATGAGTGATTCACTCATCCCCTTTTCTCTGCCGTTTTTTACATCAAGCTCATTACATGAAAGTATGTAATCGCAATTTGCAGTAAGCTCTTCGGCGATTGCGCCTAAAGCTTTATTTTTTTGAGCGGAAGAGGCCGTCATGAGAAAGCGTTCCGCTTTTTTTGCTTTTATGCCGATTTGTGTAAGCATATTAATCACCTTATTTCGCAGTAAAAAGTGTACCTGTATTGTGTCCGTCGATTAATTTATATATATCCTGAGGCTGTGTGCCGTTCATCACCACAGTGGGAATACCTGCTCCTGTGGCGATTTCGGCGGCGTGAATTTTGGTTATCATTCCGCCGGTTCCTCTGTTAGTTCCCGCACCGCCACACAGATTTATGATTTCATCTGTTATCTCTTTTACGATGGGAATAAGCTGTGCATCGGGGTTTTCGTTGGGATTGTCGTCAAAAAGCCCGTCAATATCCGAAAGGATAATAAGACCCTGTGCCTTTATAAGCTTCGCCACGATGGCGGAAAGGCTGTCATTGTCACCGTAAACGATTTCCTCTGTTGCCACGGAGTCATTTTCGTTAACGATGGGAATTGCTCCGTATTCGAAAAGCTTTTCAAAGGTATTTTCCAAATTTTCTCTTCTTTTATCGTTTTCGATGTCGCTTTTGGTAATGAGAAGCTGACCCGTTTTTACACCGTTTTCACCGAAAAATTTGTCATACATAAACATCAGCTCACATTGACCGACGGTAGCTGCAGCCTGTCGGCCGGGAATGTCCTTCGGTCTTTCGGAAAGACCGAGCTTGCCCACACCGACACCTATGGCACCCGATGTGACAAGCACCACATCAATGCCCGAATTATGCAAATCAGCCAAAACGGAGCAAAGCTTCACCATTCTTCTTATATTGATTTTGCCTGTTTCATATGTAAGGGTCGAGGTACCTACCTTAACCACTAATCTTTTTGCTTTGGAGATGGGATTCATTTTATTCGCCTTCTTTTACAAATTCCGATATTATTTTTCTGTATTTTTCCTTTTCCGAAACCTTACCCACAGCCGTGAAGCTCATTTCAGGAATTTTAAAATATTCCCTCGCTACTCTTTTCACATCATCAAGAGTTACACTTCTTACAGCCTCGATAATTTCATCATCGGTTATTTCCCTGTTCAAAAGCAGCAGATTATAGCCCGTGGCTGAGAACTTTGACTGGGGCTGCTCTCTGGACATTATGAAGCTCGCCGCAAGCTTTTCTTTGGCTATGGTTACCTGTCTTTCCGTAACAGAATCTGCCAACTTTGCTATTATTTTCAAACTTTCTCTTATCGCCTTTTCCTCTGACGCCGGCGCCAAACTCATGGAAATCTCGATGGTACCGCCCCCTGCAAATCTGACAAGAAAGGACTCAATTCCGTAAACAAGACCCAACTCCTCTCTGATTCTTCTGCCGAGCATGGAGGAGGGTCCGAGACCCAGAATAAAGGAACATATCTGCAAAGGATAAAGGTCCTCATGCTGAGCGGGAATTCCCTTAAAGGACATAAGGATATGTGTTTGCTCCACATCCTTCGTGAGAGTCCGTACATCGGGAGTAAAGGGTGCCTTATTTACTTTTATGGGATTTGATGTGTTCCTATCTCCGTCGAAATATTCGGCTATCTTTACGTCGATTTCTTCACGGTCGAAATTACCGCTGACTCCTATCACCGTTCTTTCGGGGACATAATAAGCACCGATATAGGAGAGGAAATCCTCCTTTTTCATTTTTGAAACGGTTTCCCCGGTGCCCAATATCTCAAAAGCAAGACCGTTGCCCTCATAAATACCCTTTTCTGCCACATCAAAGCACTTTTCCGAGGGATCGTCCTCACACATGGCAATCTCTTCCAATATGACGCCCTTTTCTGTTTCGATGTCATTTTCATCCAGACGGGGGTTTTTAAAAAGATCAAAAAGCAGATCCGCAGCCTTTATAAGCTGATAATCCAAAGCTTTTACATAAAAATATGTGTATTCTTTGGTGGTATATGCATTATAGGAAGCTCCTATTTCATCCATACCTTCGGCAATTTCAAAGCCTGTACGGCTTTTACTGCCCTTAAAAAGGATATGCTCAATGAAATGTGATATACCGTTATTTGACTCGTTTTCATTTTCGGAGCCGCTTGCCACCCATATACCCACAGTAGCTGAACGGCTGTCCGGTCTTTGGTCATAAAAAATTCTCAGACCGTTTTCTTTGGTTATAATATTCATTGAACTCCCCCTTTCTTAAAAGTATGGCCGAATTTTTCTTTCATTAAACGGAGAACTGTGAATTATAAAGCTCGGCATAAAAGCCGTCTTTTTTGAGAAGCTCACTGTGCTTGCCCGTTTCTATGATTCGTCCCTCATTCATCACGATAATGACGTCCGCTTCTCTTATGGTAGAGAGACGGTGAGCGATAACAAAATTGGTTCTGCCATTCATAAGATTTGTCATAGCCTTCTGTATTTGCACCTCTGTACGTGTGTCAACGGAAGATGTCGCCTCGTCAAGAATGAGAATGTCGGGAGAGGACAGAATCGCACGTGCTATGGTAATAAGCTGTCTCTGTCCCACGGAAATATTCGAGCCCTCCTCTTCGAGCACCGTATCATAGCCGTCAGAGAGAGTAAGAGCAAATTTGTCAACCTTTGCCGCCTTTACGGCATCGAGAAATTCCTGCTCCGAGGCCTCAGGCTTACCGTACATTATGTTTTCTCTGATGGTACCTTTGAAAAGCCAGGTATCCTGAAGCACCATGCCGAGTATTTTTCTCAGATTATTCCGCGTAAGATCCTTTATATTTACACCGTCTAAAAGTATTTCCCCGCTCTGAATTTCATAAAATCTCATCAGCAGATTTACTATAGTGGTTTTACCCGCTCCCGTGGGGCCGACAATCGCCACAAGCTGTCCCTTTTCAACATGAAGATTGAAATTTTCGATAAGTGGCTTTTCGGGAAGATAAGAGAAGCACACATCCCTGAAGGTGATGGTTGAGCCCGTTTCGAGCTTTTCGGGATTTTCGCTGTCGGGAACCATCTCCTCCGCCTCCAAAACATCAAACACACGCTCTGCACTGGCGAGAGAGGACTGAAGATTGTTTGAAATATTGCTGAGATCCACTATAGGCTGCATAACCAGCTTCGAATAAGCGATAAAAACGGTAATGTCACCGACGCTCTGTTTTCCCTTTACGATGAGATAACCGCCAATTACGCATATGATAACATAACCCGCATTGTTTGCAAAGTTAATAAGCGGACCGAGAATACCCGAAAGGAACTGTGCCTTACGGCCGGTGTTATAAAGCTCTCGGTTTATGATATCAAACTCTTCAATGGCTTTTCTTTCGTGACCGAAGGCTTTTACTATTTTGTGTCCCGTAAACATCTCTTCAATATGGCCGTTTACGTCACCCGTAACCTTCCACTGCTTTCTGAAATAAACTTTGGAGAAATTCAGGATTACGAGAGCAATAACAATGCATACCGGAAAGGGCGAAAGAGAACCGAGAGTAAGCGAAAAGCTTATCTTTATCATTATGGCAAGAATGCCCACGAAGGTGACAACAGAGGTTATAATCTGCAGTATGCTGTTCTGCAAAGTGTTATTCATATTGTCCACATCGTTAATCATACGGCTTAAAATATCACCCTTGTTATGATTATCGAAGTAAGCCAAAGGGAGCTTTGAAAGCTTACGGTTAAGCTTATGACGGATATCGGTTATAAGACTTTGAACCACACCCGCCATAATGTAATGCTGAACGAAACTGAAAAACGAGCTTAAAAAATAGATAACGAATATGGTCATAAGTATGCCGTAAATGGGAGAAAAATCCATGCTTCCCGTCGCAAGCTTGTTTTTTATCTGTTCATCAAGAACATTGATAATATCGCCCAAATATTCGGGACCCAAAATGCTCAGATATGAGCTGACGGCCGCACACACGACAGTTACAATCAGAGCAAGCTCTTTTCCCTTGAGAAATTTCAGGAGCTTTTTAGCCGTCTGTGTCAGATTTTGCGGCTTTTCCTTCTGTGTTTTGGTCTGCTCTCTGTAAGCGGCGTATTTGTCACCGGAATATGTAGCTGCTTCTTTTTTGGAGGAAATGTGTTTTTCGTTCATTATTCTTCCTCCTTTTCGATCTGTGAATCATAAATTTCTCGGTAAAGGGTGCATCCCTCCATAAGCTCCTTATGGGTACCCATACCGCATATTTTACCACGGTCTAAAACTACAATTTTATCCGCATCGATAATCGTGCCCACTCTCTGAGCCACGATAATAACCGTCGCAGTAAGGTTTTCTCTGATAGCTTTGCGGAGCTTCGCATCGGTGGAAAAATCGAGAGCGGAAAAGCTGTCGTCGAAAATGTAAAGCTCAGCATCTCTGGTGAGAGCTCTGGCGATGGAAAGACGCTGCTTCTGACCGCCGGAAAGATTGGTTCCGTTCTGACTTACGAAAGTTTTTATGCCGTAGGGCAATTTATCCACGAATTCACTGCTCTGTGAAATATCGAGAGCAAGTCTCATTCTTTCCTCGGTGGCATTTTCGTCACCGTAACGAAGATTTTCCTCTATGCTTCCGCTGAAAAGACGGGCCTTTTGCGGAATGAAGCCTATCCGTGAACGAAGGTCGTCCTGGCTGAGCTTCCGTACATCCGTTCCGTCAAAGAGAATTTCGCCCTCCGTTACATCATAAAAGCGGGGGATCATATTTACCAAAGTGCTCTTTCCGCTTCCCGTACCTCCGATAACGGCGGTAACCTTACCCGCCTCAGCCGTAAAGGTGATGTCCGAAAGCACCTTTTCCTCAGCGTCGGCATAACCGAAGGAAACATTACGGAATTCAACTGTACCTTTTTTATCTCCCGAAATTTTTTCAGCCTTTTCCGGCTCAGTAATAACGGGTACAATGTCCAATATTTCGATAATTCTGTTAGCCGATATTCTGGTACGGGGAACGATGACAAACATAGCCGCCGCCATGGTGACGGAGGAAATTATCATTATCATATAAATTACAAATGCCTGAAGATCGCCTATTGCCGTGGAAAGTTTGACAGCATCGAGAATATGGTCCATTTTGTCGTAATTTCTCGCCGCCACAAGTATAAGAATATCCAAAGCTATAATGATGATGACTATACATACGGGAATGAGCACGGACATAAAGCGTTGGAATTTAAGTGTAAGTCCCGAAAGCTCTTCGTTGGTGCCGTCAAATTTTTCGTCCTCCGTTTCCATTCTGCCGAAGGCCCTTATAACTCTGATGCCGTTGATTTTTTCACGCATAAAGCTGTTTACCCTGTCGATAAGCTTTTGCCTCTTTCTGAAAATAGGCATTACAGTTTTAATAACGATAAAGGCGATAATACCGATAACGGGAATTATGCCGAAAATAATGGTAGCCAGCTTTGCATTAAGGAAAAAAGCCATAATCACACCGCCGACGAGCATAATCGGTACGGAAATAATCATACGCAGAGCCGTAAGAACAAAATCCTGGATAACCTTTACGTCATTGGTGCAGCGGGTAATGAGAGAGGGGGTGCCGATTACATCTATGTCTGTTTGAGAAAGAGATTCCACCTTTAGAAAAAGCTCTCTTCTGAGAATCATACCGTATGCGGCAGAGGTCTTGCTGGAAAAATAGCTGTTAAGAACGGAAACCCCCACACCAAAGGCGGAAACGCACATCATAACGATGCCCACCCTCGTTATATAAGGAATATCTCCGTTAGCTATACCGTTATTTATTATCTGTGACATAAGAAGCGGCAAAGAAAGAGAACTTAACTGAGAAAGCACAACGAAAATCATAGCCGCTACAGCTGATTTTTTTATCTGTTTCAGATATTTTAAGAGTCGTATCAAGGTCTGTTTACCTCCGATAATTATATTATTTCCGTTTCATTGAAAGCAAAAAATGCACATAATTAGACAATTATAATTGATTATAGCAAACCATTATGAATAAAGTGTAAACTGAGCATAGTATTTAATTATCAAAAGCATCTTTTGTTGCTTTTCTGTAAAAACCGTGATAAAATTTTAAAAAACCGAAAAAAGGTGAAAACATGAAAACATATAAGGAAATCTCTTCTCTTGCCTATACACCCGGCAAGGGTTTTACGGGAAAATATCAAAAGCTTATAAAGGACAAGGTTATCCCCTATCAGTACAGAGTGCTTAATGATCTCAATGAAGACACGGAAAAAAGCCATGTGGTCAGAAATTTTTTAAATGCTGCCAAGGCTTTGAAAAATGAAGACACCGACGACGGCTTTTACGGTATGGTCTTTCAGGACAGCGATGCGGCAAAATGGCTTGAGGCAGTCGCTTATTCTCTGGCGCTTTTTCCCGATAAAGATTTGGAAAAAACAGCAGACGGGCTTATCGGCATAATAGCCTCGGCACAGGACACGGACGGTTATCTAAATACCTATTACACGGTCAAGGACAAAGATAAGCGTTGGACAAACATTCTTGAGGGGCACGAGCTTTATTGCAGCGGTCATTTTATCGAAGCCGCCTGTGCCTACTTTGAAGCCACAGGCAAGGACACCCTTTTAAAGGTAATGACAAAAAACGCCGACCATATATACGATGTTTTTATAAAGGACGGTCACGAAGGCTATCCCGGCCATCCGGAAATAGAGCTTGCACTTCTGCGTCTTTACGAAATAACGAAGGAGGAAAAATATCTTTCTTTGGCAAAGCATTTCATCGACATAAGAGGTGTTGACCCCCGTTACTACGAAAAAGAAAGACAGAGACGCAATTGGACTGTGTGGAACGGTGACGGACGTAACCACGAATATCAGCAAAGTGCCGCACCCGTCAGAGAGCAGAAGGATGCGGTGGGACACTCCGTACGTGCCGTTTATCTTTACACGGCCATGGCTGACCTTGCGGCACGGACAGATGATACGGAGCTTTTCAAAGCCTGTAAAAATCTGTGGAACAGTATAACAGGAAAGCGGATGTACATAACCGGAGCCATCGGCTCCACGGTCCACGGAGAAGCTTTCACCGTGGATTATGATCTGCCGGGCGATACCGTTTACGGCGAAACCTGTGCTTCCATCGGCCTCATGTTCTTCGCCCGTCAGATGCTTCAGAATGAAATCAAAGGCGAATACGCCGATATAATGGAAAGAGCCTTTTATAATACCGTTCTCGCAGGGATGGAGATAACAGGCGAAAGATTTTTCTATGTAAACCCCTTGGAGGTTATTCCGGGTATTTCTCAAAAAGCCTGTACCCATCACCACATTTTAACCCAAAGGCCCAAATGGTACACCTGTGCCTGCTGTCCGCCCAATGTGGCAAGATTGGTATCCTCTCTGGGCACCTATGCCTACGGGGAGAGTGACACAACCTGCTGCTGCCATCTTTTCTGTGACGGCAAAATCAAATTCAGAAACGGATTAACCCTTACCTGCGAAACAGACTATCCTTATGATTTTACGGTTAAATATACCGTTTCGGGAAAAGGCAGACTCGCTGTAAGAATACCCCGGTGGAGTAAAACATACACCCTTAAAGTAAACTCAAAAGAAACTTATGCCGAAGAAAAAGACGGTTATGTATATTTCAGCGTGAATGACGGTGACGAAATCACTCTCAATCTCGACGGCACGCCGAAATTTATCTATGCCAACAGAAAAATCCCCGCTCTGACGGGTATGACGGCTGTTATGCGCGGTCCTCTCGTTTACTGCTTCGAGGGTATCGACAACGAAAAAAACATTCTTTTCCTCTCCCTTAAAAGAAACGGCGAAATAAAAGAAAAAACCATAACCGATGCCACCTTGGGCGAAACGGTTATGCTTGAAATCGAAGGCTATAAAGCCGAATGTGAAGACAGCCTTTACAGCGAAAATGAGCCTACATACACGCCCTGTATTCTGAGGGCTGTCCCCTATTATCTGTGGGGCAACAGAGGCGAAAACCAAATGCGCGTGTGGTTAAATATGATATAAAAAGATCAAGAACTGCATCAGTCGATGACTTTTGCAGTTCTCTTTTTTCATTCAGTTAAAATCTGTTCTGTACAGAAAGAGATTTCCTCTTTACTGTGAGCCTTATATGATGCTGTCATTTTACCGCCAACATACCTTTTGATTATCATTTTTTTAGTGAAAAAGCCTTTGACCTCAGCCTTTACCTGAATATTTTTTCCGCCGCACACAAAGCTGACTTCATATCCTCCGACTATCGGCGTAAACCGTATGTCAGTTACGGTTTGTTTTTCGGTTGCTCTGTCTCTGACCTCTTTCACGAAATTAACGAGCAAAACTGACTTTTCATAATCATTGTTCGTAATCATATCTGCCATTAAAATATACTGTAGAACCACCATTTAACCATAGCCCAAAGTCTGGCGGAAACGGAATACATATCATTATTCGCAATAACTCTGTTATTAAAGGCCTTATCATCGGTGGAGTAATAATCTCTGAAGAAAATTACCTCTGTCTCATAATCGGAAAGGTCTTTTTCATTGAGGGTGATAACTCTCGCACCTCGGTTATTGTCACCGTAGGAGCCGAAGCCTACTGTCGGGGTCTGGATGATATCCACGCCCTCATAGGGAATTACGAAGCTGTTTTTATGGTCATGTCCGACGGCAATACCGAGAACATTACCGTTCTTTATCATAGACTGCACCTGTCCGTTGGAGTATTCGGGCGGGCAGGGAGTTTCACTGAGGAATACATCCTCTCCCCTGTATTTTTCGGGCAGAGTGTAAACAGCAGTATTTTTTACTACAGAATATTCCTTTACATAATCGTCTGTGGTCGTCAGGATTTCTCCTTCCTCGTTTGCTTCGCCTGTTTTTATGAGAACATCCCATATTTCGGGAATAATGATGTGCTGAAAGGCAAGAGAAGGAACAGGCTTCCCGCTGTTTTCATCAGTGAGGGCGGCTTCCGTTTTTTCGTACCATTCGATCTGATCCTTTTGCACACAGCCGTAACCGCCAAGGTCATTTTCCTCGTTATATTCCTGCGAATCAAAAAACCAAAGGTTAAAGACTGTCTTGCTTCCGTCATTACCTGACATAACGGGAAGATTATATGTACCGCAACCTGAAAGAGCCTTCGTCTCCTCGTACTCGTATCCCATAAAGCAGAGATATTCGTTGTAAACATCGAACTGCTCATCCTTGCTTAATCTGTTTTCAGCGTCATGGTTACCGAAAACTGCTGCCACCCTTACTTCTCTTTCCTCAAAGATTTTCATAACATTATCTATCAGGCGTTTGTTTCCCCTTTTGGTAAGAGCTTTATTCGGTCCGATATTGTCACCGGTGAGAACTACCAAATCCGGCTGAGTTCTGTCTAAAAGGTCATTGATAAAATTTTTGGTTAAAGGCTGCAGATATAAGTTATCCTGTATATCGGAAAGCTGCAAAATTTTAAATGTGCCGTCTTCTCTGAACTGCAGTTTATGCTTAATATCGGGAACAGCGCTACTTGTAAAAGTAACGCTGCCGAACATCATAACCAAAGCCAGAAGAAGAGATGAAAGCTTTTTCATATCTTTCTCTCCTGTCAGTTTTTTATTTCTGTTTTGAATATTTCAGTCTGTAAACCACGTTCATAAGAACAGAGTCTATCTTGCCGATTGCCTTTGTACCGCCGAAAAGCTCGCTCGCGAGATAGGTTTTACAGTTCTTTTCCATAACCATTTCGGTAGCACCTGCTTCGTCCTTGTTGGGTCCGCAGCAAACAGCACCGTTGTTCTTAAGAAGAACGGCATTTCTGCTCTTGCCGCCTAAAGCCTTGGCAACCTTTTTACCTGATTTAAGTGTATCACCTGCATCAAATTCAGCGCACTTGACGGTAATACCTACAATTTGTGCAAAGTCATCAAGGAAGGGCTTGACTGTGGCACCGATTTTCGATGCAGCGGTGATAGCCTCCTTTTCGGAATGGATGATGGCACCGATATCCTCTCTGCTGTTATAGATAGCCTTATGAAGATCTGCCTCTGAGGGATATTTGTCACCCTTGATAAGCTCATCGCATTTCGGGCAAAGACCTACTACTGAAACGGTGTTACCCTCTTTGTCGGAAAGAATAAGTGCATCGTCAACTCTGATGCTGTCATAAGCGGTAAGCTTTTCTTTGGGAAGCTCTGCCTTTGCCTTGGTTTCTACGATATAATTGTAAACATCGCTGAAGCCTTCGGCAACCTTGCTTGTGACGTCATTGTATTTCTTTGCTACGAAATCTGCGCAAACCTTTTCTACCTCGTTTGCTACCTTGAACGCATCATCATAGTCTGTGCCGAGACAAACTGCGCCGTGATGCTTCATGATAACTGCCTTTGAGTCGGAACGTTCGAGAGCACCGACCACACCCTTGCGGAGCTTTCCCGTACCGGGAAGACCGTAGGAAGCAACGGGAATATTGTCACCGATAAGCTCTTTGCTGTAGCCTTCGATGTTATTGATGTCACAGCCCAAAGCAGACACTACGGAAGCATTCGGTTGATGAGTATGAATTACAAAATTGATGTCAGGGCGGTGAAGATAGCACTGACAGTGAATACCCTTTTCGCTGGAGGGTTTGATGTCGCCTTCATAGGAAAGGTCCTCCATCTGAACCAAAACGATATCATCGGGGGTAAGGCTTTCATAAGCTTTGCCGCTGGGAGTGATAACGAACTGCTTGTCGTCAATACGGCAGCTTACGTTACCCCATGTACGGGCGATAAGACCTGTGGAAACAAGCTGTTTACCTGCTTCGACAACTATTTCTTTTGCTTTTAAGATGTCCATTATAAGCACCTCTTTTTCATTGGATAAAGTTTAAACAGGGCAGGCAAAAGCCTGCCCCGAAAATCATTTGAATTATTCGCCTACACAGGCAATGTTTGAGAGTACCTTGTCAAAACGAACAAGTGCATCGTCAATCATTTCTTCTGTGTATGCAGCTGATGTGTAAAGTCTGGAGCCTGCAAGAGTTACAAGACCTTCAGCCATATAAGCGGCACCCATGTGAGTCATTGCAGTCTTACGTGCGCTTGTTTCTTTAAGAACGGTGGGGATACCCCAAGGCTTAGCCCAGTCGATTGAGAAGTGCATTGTGCCGACTGTTTCAAGATGGCAAACCGAACCCTGGTTGAACGCTACGAAGGGAAGATTATATTTGTCGATAATCTGATTGAGACCTGCGGTGATTCTGTCACCCATGATGCCGGCCTTCTGGCAAGCGTTCTGTTTGTCGATTTCTTCGAGTGTATAATAACCTGCAACACAGGAAATGGGAGTAGCAGCCATGGTACCGCCGCAGAATGCCTTTTTGATTTTCATGCCGCTGGCATCAAGACCTGCACCCATATACTGCATGTACTGCTTTTTACCGCCGATACCGCCTGCACCGGGATAACCGCCGGCGATAACCTTACCGAAAATGGTGAGGTCGGGTTCTACACCGTAATAGCCCTGAGCACCTGACATACCGATACGGAAACCGGTAACAACCTCATCAAAGATAAGGAGTGCGCCGTATTTACGGCAAAGTCTTTCGACACCCTTGTTGAATTCTTTATCGAGAGGACGTGTACCGCTTTCGGGACCGATGGGCTCCATAAATACAGCTGCAGTACCGCCGCAAAGTTGATTTCTGCGAAGCTTCTTTTCGAGATCGTTGAGATCACCGGGGAAGAATTCCTGTGTATCTCTCATGAGACGGATGGGAACACCGCTTGCCTGGGTGAACTTTGAACCGGGAACACGGATACCGTAGCCAAGCTGATCGGACCAACCGTGGTATGCACCGCCCATTTTAAGGATGTATTTTTTCTTTGTGGCAAGTCTTGCAACACGGCAAGCTACCATACAAGCCTCAGTACCTGAACCTAGCATACGGAACATGTCTACTGTGGGCATTGAGTCTGCAATTTTCTTTGCAAGCTTGTATTCGAATTCATGGAAAAGACCTGTTGAAGGACCGCAGGTATTGAGAAGGTCGATAACCTGGTCACGGACAACCTTGGGATTAGAGCCTAAAACTGTGGGGCCGCCTGCCTGAAGGAAGTCATAGTATTCGTTGCCGTCGATATCGTAAAGCTTTGCGCCGTCAGCTTTTGTGAAAACGAGAGGGAACGGATAGTTGAAAGCAAGGTTATGCTGAACACCGCCGGGGATGATCTGCTTTGCTTCTGAGATCATTTCCTTTGACTTCTGGCACTTTGCTTCAAAGTAGTTTTCTTCATAAGCTTTGAGAACATCGGGCTTAATTGAATGAATAGGCATTGAAATGAGTTTGTCGAGCTTTTCGCAAACTGCTTTTGCATCGGGGTAGTTGGAAATTGCGAATCTTGTGTCCATCTTAACATCTCCTATGTAAAAAATTAAATCAGGTGAGCCGTCGCTCACTTTATTTCCATAATATTATACTATATTTAAGAGAAACTGTCAATTGTGTTATATACACAAATAAACTTCTGATTTTTGTATAATTTGAAGAATTGAGATTAATCCTTTATGAATTAATTAATTTTATTTGAATATTTTGTGTACTTTTGTTTTTTAAATATTAATTTTTTTAAACTTTGTTTTCAGTTGATTGACAAAGTATGCAAATTTTGCTATCATTAGGCTGAGCGAATTGATAAGGAGGTGTAATAAATGGACGCATTCTACAACGTACTCGACACAATTAAGGAAATCATCGCAGCTTTCAAGGCTTTCTTTGAGGAAATCCTCGCTATGTTCAAGCCTGAAGAAGAAGGCGAAGATGCAAACGCATAAGCTTTTGACAAAAAAAAGAAGCGCCACCGCTGTTTCCGAGTGAAGCTGCGGTGGCTTCTCTGTTTTTTTACGGCTCCCTCGCCTCTTGTATGTGCAAACGGAAAAGCCCGCAAAACCAACCTTTCGTTAAAGATAAAATCTCAACAGTTGTCTTTGCCCCTGCCACGTGGCAACCCATATAAAACAGTTTGTATGGAGGTACTGAAAGATTAAAAAGTACAGCACAGCTAAAGATGGCAATAAAAGTAAACAAAAACATAAAAATCCACGGCAGTTTTTTATCTCCGCCGAGCCGGCGAAGGCGGTCACCGAGGAAAGTATTTTCCGAGGCAAAGAGGGCGTTTTGTTTACTTTTGCGCTCGAATGTGCAAAAGTAAAGGCCTTAGCGGCCTGAGCGTGAAAAACCTTGATGTTTTATTGAAACGAAAATATTAAAAGAAAATCTAACTGTTATGGATTTTTATTTAAACAGGTGTGCTTTAGTAACAATGTAATCTGAGTATTGAAAGCTCGATATTTACAGAAATATAAATTGCAAATAATAAAGTTTTTTCGCTCAAGCCGCTCCGACATTCGCTTCCCGCTCTGTCTGCTTTTCCGAAAAGCTCCGCGGTCAGCTCCGTAAAAATAAACCTTTCAGTAAAGATTAAATCTTACCGTTTGTCTGCACACCTGCCATGGTGTGCCCCTCCTGTAAAACGGTTTGTATGGAGGTACTGAAAGATTAAAAAG
>JAFQHU010000001.1 GCA_017397845.1 Clostridia bacterium | reverse complement strand
GGTTGTGTAACCGCCGTTATAGCAGTCGGGAGCTTTTACAACGGTATCAAATGTACATTTTGTTTCATTTCCGTATTCGTTACATCCGTTTGCGCAAAGCTCCTTATGAGTTTTGTTATGGCTGTCCCAAATGTACTCGCCGCCGGTGTATGAATGTTCAAGCTTGGTAATTACAAATGAGCTTGTATCGGACTTGCCGTCGGTTGCATTTGCTTCTGCATTTTCTGCAAAGTAAAGATTACATACGGTACACTGCTTGTATGCTTTGTTACCGTCTGCAAGACAGGTTGCAAGGTTAGCCGCCGTGATTTCGCCAAAGCTGTGACCCTTTGCGGCGATATCTTCAGTATATGTTGCACCGCAGCCCTCTGCTGTACAGGTGTAGGTCTTAACTCCGCCTGTGATACAGGTTGAATCGGGATCAATTACTCCGTCATTCCAGGTATGCTTAGTTGCCGCACCGTATTCGTTACAACCGTTTACGCACTTGAAGGAGTGAGTTGCATCCTTGCCGTTACCGTCGGATTTTATTTCACCCGTATATGAATGTTGAAGCTTGGGAAGCTCTTTGGTAAAGGTGTAACCACAGACTGTACAGTGTTCCTCCTGAGAGCCTTTTTCTGTACAGGTGGGAGCTTTTATTACTCTGATAACTTCTGTTTTGTGAGCCTCTTCCTTTTCACGGCCGCATTCACATATCACCTTATGATATGAATTATTACCGCTTATGGGTTCAACATCGTAATCAGCGAAGCAATCTTCGCCGACACCCTGCTTAGGTATGCCGCCAAATACAGCACCTCTTGCGCCGCAGACGGAGCATGCATAATCGTGCATGGAATCTGAGCCTTCTTTGGGCTGTATATCCTCTGTAAAGCTGTGAGCTTCGGATATGGTTGCGCTACAGTTGCTGTCAGCAATACATTTGCCCGTATGCACTTCTGAAAGGGTTTCATATTTCCAGTCACCGTACTCATGTACACCTGTGGCGGGCTCTGCTTCAGTCTTGGTCTGCTGACAGACTGAACAGGTATATGTTCTTACACCGGTGGCAATACAGGTGGGGGGTGTGGTAACCTCTCCGTCGCCCCATGAGTGCTCACCTGTGGCAGGAATAACTTTAGGCTCAGTTCTGATAACAGTACCGCACACTGAGCAGTAGGTTACAAGGTCATAAGAACCGTCGGCACCGCAGGTTGCATCATTTATGTTTTCGTTACGGGTTGCTTCGGTGTGAGGAAGAATTGCCGCAAGCTCTGCACCGCAGACCGTACAGGTCTGAGGAGCGGTACAGGTAGCACCAGCACCGGGAGTATGAGCGGCAAACTCACCGTATTCAAAGGTTTCCGTGCCTTTTTCACCGCAGGAGCAGGAATAATAGTATACTGCCTTTGCGATACAGGTTGCATCGCTTACCTTATATGTATCCGTTGCCGTTTGCTGATCAAAGGTATGACCGGCAGTATTTTTGATTTCTTCATAGGTAACATTACCCGTAACGGCACCTAAGGTCGGCCAAAAATATGTATGGTGACCGTTTGCATCATTATAAGCAGCCGTGTTTTCGGGTGCTGTGGGTGTGGTGCCATAGGTATAGGTTTCGATTTTTTCTGTACCGTCAGCAAATTTCCATGTTATGGTAACACTGTTCGGTGTTTTGTCATAAGTGGCCGTATAAGTAACATCACCCGTTACCGCAGTTACATCCGGTGACCAGCCCTTAAAGGTATATGTATACTGAGAGTCAGCCGCCTTAGTAGGTGTTTCGTCGTTATACTCCGGCATAGCGCCATACTCTACATCAGTATCTGTTTCGAGTACTGTACCGTCTTCATTTTTCCAAGTTACGGTGTATTTATTGACAGTCCATTCTGAATAAAGCACCCAATCCTGAGTGATGCCAAAGCTCTGAAGATCTGCAACAACTGTACCGTTTCCGTCGGTAACCTGTTCGCCTTCATCCTTCTGACCGTTAGGAATAATAGAATCAACCCACCATCCATTAAAGGTGTAGCCGGGTCTTTCGGGAACTTCGAGAGTTGTACCGAGTTGCTGACCAAAGGTGAAAGCATCTCTGTTAGGACTGTATGTCCAATTTGCAATATCAGCATAATCTCCTCTTGTATGAGAATACATAAAGATATCGGAGAAGGTTATCGAGTCACCGAGAACAGTCGAACCGAAACGGAAGGCTGCCTTTGTAGCGTTTTCAGGTGCGGTGAAGGAGAAAGTATGCGTGCCTCTGCCTGTGCCGTAAGCATGTGCAAAGGGATTGCCGCTGTTTGCTTTGTTAGCGACAGCGTTTCCGTTATCATCATAGAAGAAAATATGTACCTGGTCGCCTGTACCGCCTGATGTGGTGTACTCAAAGGTATAGGTCTCACCGGGAACGAGAGTCATATTGTAATGACCGTTACCGAAACCATAAGCCGTATAATGGTCATTGGGGTTAGACTGTGTATTTGCACCGTTATTATTGACGGTGATGGTACCTGCATCAATATCATAGGTCATTGAACCTTTGGCAGATGTGCCGATAACAGCCGAAGCGGAATTTGCCCATGAAGAGAAGGAGAACATATTTTCGTATGTTACATCATAAGTTCTTACTTCGAGAGCATTTCTCGCATTATCAAGAGCTGTAGCAAGATTGCCGATAGCTGTAGCATCTGAGCTGTACTGAACGTTGGCTTCGGCAGGATTAAGTGAAGCCATGTGTGCCTTCGCCGCATCATAGGCAGCCTTAAAGGCGTTCCATGAGGAATAGGTATACTTTGCACTTCCCTCTGCATAAGTTGCTTCGGAATTTGTGATAGCAGCTATAAGGTCGAGATATTTGTTTGTTACTCTCGTGGTGCCTGCATTTTTGGCGTTTACAAGGTCGTTTGCACCCTTGTTTATGTTCTGAGCCCACATGGTGACAGTGGAGTCAATATTTGTCGTGCGCTGTGACTCAGAGTCAAGATTGAGATTGAGCAAAACAGCCGAAGCATAATCGAGATGTTGCGTTACATTTGTGGCATTACTGTAAACGAAGCCGTCATAGTTCTTATATGAAATGGCGGGAATAAGAGTTTTCCAATTTTGATAATTGTTTTTATATGTGTCCATATAGACGACATATATATATCCGTTTCTTCCGCTGGTGCTGGCATATCGGCTGGTATAATCGGTAGTACCGTTGTTTTGACTCTTAGATGTACCGAAGGTAAAGCCTGTATTTATTTTTGCATATGTGTTAGAAGCATTAACACCGACTGCCGATTTATTTATAGTAGCATAATTAGAAACCTGATAAATCCATGGTTGGCTATATGACAAGTTATTTGAATTATCTTCAAAGCTGTCAAGACTTTTAGATGAATCATATCCGTTTTCATAAATCCAATCACCCCAGCCCTGATCACCGGATGCCCAGCTGCTGACTGTATGACCGTTATTGTAAGTTGAAACTCTCCAGTTTCCGGCAACAGTAAAATCGTTTGTACCGGCTACGGAATTATTTGCTGTATTGTTATTTACACTTGAACCGGCAATAATATATCTCAACCAACGGCTGCTTGTATCGGTCCAGAAGAAGGTATGAAGCGGGAAGGTTGTTTCGCTGTCATTTGTTATACCAACGATAATATTAGGCATCGTCCAATAAAATCTGGTGTCCTGGATTTCATATTTTGCGCTGTCGGAGGTAATATCCCACGAAAAGTCCCAAGGATACCAGATAACATTTTTTCTGTAATTGGCGCCTATCGTAGTTCCGTTCTGACTTTTAATCTCTGTGTTGAGATAATCGACATAGGTATCGTTAAGCCCCGTATTTGCTATAGCGGTATCGATCGCTGCCATATAGCCCTGAGCAGTTGCAACATCAAGCGTCACACCGCCGTATTTGACAGCATCATAATAACGCTTCGCATCGTTGTAAGCTTTATAGTTGTTTACGAGATTTGTATAGAATATGCCGTTTGAAAAATAGCTTTCATAAGCCTCTATCTGGCTTTTCAGCTCCTCCAAAGCACTATAGCCCGAAAGAGCGACAGTATTTGAATCCATGTAAATATCAGACCAACCTCTGTCACCGGAGCAGGAATATCCCTGTCTGAGCATAACGATAAAGGAGAGATCCTCGCCTGAGGCGGCTTTTTCCTTTACTATATCCGTAACAGGGTACACATAATTAGCCTCACCGGTTCTGAGTGAAGCATCACCCTGTCCGTTAATATTCGGCTGTTCAAAGGAACCTACCTTAGTAGCTTCGGACAGTCCGAAATAGGTTTTAGCACTGTTCTGAGCATTTTCATAGGTATAATCAGTTCCTAAGACGCTGTTACCGGTATCTGTAACATTAGCACTTTTATTTGTACCCTGAGCACTTACAAAAGAGTAGTTCTGAGTAATATAATATACATCTGCATTAACAGTTGTGCCGCCTTTATGTGTTAATCTGTCAGTACAGGAATAAGCATAAAATTGCAGATTTACTACATCCTTTTCTGCGAGCTTTTTAAGATCTGCATTAGTAAATCTGAAAAGCACGACAGATGTACCGCCGGCATTGCTTTCACCGGTAAGAGCAAGTCTTGTCCATGTACCGTCGTTACCTCTGTTTCCTTGAGGGCTCAAGGTAAAGGATGTCGTTACATTAACCGTCTCATTCGCCGCACTGACATGGTTATGCTCACCGGGCACGAATACCCAGCAGGACAAGAGCATCAGTACTGCCATAATAACCGATAATGATTTTTTGAATGTTTTGTTTTTCATTTTCTTATCATCTCCTTTTAAAAGTTACCTCTCCGTCAGCCTGTCGGCTGTCGCTTCTCCCGAAGAATGAGGCTTTGCGGGAGTTATTAAACAGGACCTCTCCACCGCTGAAGCGGTCCCCCTCCCCTTTCAGAGGAGGCACGTATTGTATCTTTGCCTGAAAGAAGCAATCACCCATCAGGTCTGACCCCCTGTTACAGGATAATTTTTTCTTTTACGGCAGTTCGAGCCATACAAATATAATACAGCCAATTATACATAATAATTGTATATCCAAAGGTAATTTTTGTCAACGGTTTAAAGATGATTTTTATGTAAAATAAAGGGGCGATTTTTTGTGTAATTTAAGCAAACAGGCCTCTCCGTCAGCCGTAGCGTTACGCCTCACCCGAAAGCAAGAAAGGCTTTTCAGCTTCTGATGAAAATCAACGTCCTGCATAAAAAAACTCCCCTGCTGATGCAAGGGAGAAAAATGTTATACCGGGGGTATTATAAATCCTTCAGATGCTTACTTCTGGAGGGATGACGGAGCTTTCTGAGAGCTTTGGCTTCAATTTGTCTGATTCTTTCACGGGTAACATTGAATGCTTTGCCCACCTCCTCAAGAGTTTGGGGTGTGCCGTCACGGAGACCGAAGCGTAAGCGCAAAACCTCTGCCTCTCTGGGGGTAAGAGTTTCGAGCACCTCGTTTACCTTGGCCTTAAGGAAGGTCATGGCGGCGGCATCGGCGGGTGAAAGAGCATCTTCGTCGGGAATGAAGTCACCGAGATGGCTGTCTTCCTCTTCACCGATGGGTGTTTCGAGAGAAACGGGCTCCTGAGAAATACGAAGGATATCTCTTACTTTGTCGGTCTGCATACCGAGCTCTTTGGCGATATCTTCGGGAGACGGGTCCTTTCCGTCACGGTGCAAAAGCATATTGCTGGTCTTTTTTACCTTGTTGATGGTTTCGACCATATGGACGGGAATACGGATGGTTCTGCCCTGATCTGCGATGGCACGGGTGATGGCCTGTCTTATCCACCATGTGGCGTAGGTAGAGAATTTGAAGCCCTTTGTGTGGTCAAATTTATCCACAGCCTTTATAAGTCCAAGGTTACCCTCCTGAATAAGGTCAAGGAACATCATACCTCTGCCTACATATCTTTTGGCGATGGATACTACGAGGCGCAGATTTGCCTTGGTAAGAATTTCCTTTGCCTCTCTGTCATTATTTGAAATACGGATGGCAAGCTCGATTTCCTCTTCGGGTGAAAGGAGGGGCACTCTGCCGATATCTTTGAGATAAACCTTTACGGGGTCGTCGATAACGCTTTTCGGGTCTGTGGCAACCACGGAGGAATTATCGTAGTCTTTCGGAAGGTCGATATCGATGGAAATGTTTTCGAGAATTTCATCGCTGAGGTCGTCAACGATCTCAACACCGGCGGCTTCAAGCTTTGAATAAACCTTTTCCATTTCATCCACATCAACATCAGCCTCAACAAGCACGGTATCAATATCCGTCGAATTGATTTTACCGGCTGCGATGCCTCGGTCGATGAGCGCTTTGATTAATGAATTTTTTTCCTGATTGTCCATATTTATATATCCTTTCTGTTAATTACCTTATTTATCCGCAACCTTTACAGGCCGTTTTTCTTTTGATTGATCAAAGCAATAAATTCCTCATCGCTTAAATCCGCCGCAGAGACATTCTGCTGTCTTTTCTGCTTTTCTTCCCTCATAACCTGTACACAGTCGGCACAAAGTTTGAAGGTATGTCTGAGGCTTTCATTCCTTTTTATTATCTGTACAAAGATGTCCATTTCTTCACTCGTCATTTCCTGCGAAAAGGAGGTAAGCTCCAAACTTCTGTGTTCTTCTATTCTTTCCGAGAGAAGAGTAAATATTCTCCGGTGTGCATTTACCGAAAAATCCTCAGCCGTTATTTCTTCTTTCAGCCCTCTGTAAAAATCGGGATTACGGTAAAGAGCACCCAAAAGCTGCTCTTCCGCCTTTACGGCTCTGATATTGGTGGAGTTTTTCATGGCAATTTTCGAATTCAGGCTCATGGAGTCCTGTTGAATTTTGCGGTATTTCTGCCCCTCCTCTTTTCTTTGTGTCCGACGCCGGAGCTGTTCAATACGGATGGATATTTTATTTTTATCCACCTGCAGCTCTTCTGCCAGACGGGAGGTATATATATCCTGTGCAATTACGCTCGTTTTCGCAAGCACCTCGGCAGCTTTTTCGAGATATTTCATTTTGCCGTCGCTGGTATGAAGGTCAAAGCCTTTGCGCAAACGGACAAGCTCAAATTCGATATCGTTTGCCGCCCCGTCAATAAGACTGCGGTAGCGTTCCGGACCGTATTTTTTTAATATTTCGTCCGGGTCCTTTCCGCCCTCCAAACGGATAACCCTTACCTTCATGCCGATGGAGGAGAAAATACCGATGGCTCTGTCGGTTGCCTTTTGCCCGGCATCGTCAGCATCGTAAGAGAGAATGATTTCATCGGTGTATCTCGCCAAAAGATGCGCCATTTCGTTTGTAAGCGCCGTACCGAGACAGGCAATCACATTATCGAAGCCTGCCTGATGCAGAGAGATGGCATCCATATAGCCTTCGACCAAAATAAGGCTTTTTTCTTTGGTGCTTTTCGCCATATTCAGTCCGAACACACCGAGACTTTTTTTGTAAACGAGAGTATCCGAGGAGTTGATGTATTTCGGCTTGCTGTCGTCGAGGACACGTCCGCCGAAGGCAACCACATTACCTCTGACGTCGATGATGGGAACCATCACCCTGTTACGGAAGGAATCATAAAAGCTGACCTTGCCGTTTTTTTCGCTCTTATTTGCCAAATTGGCTTCGTAAAGCTCTTCATAGCTGTAACCCTTACCACGCATATGGTTAAGAAGATTACGCCAACCTTCGGGAGCATAACCGAGACCGAAGCGGATTATAGTGCCTTTTTTCAGACCTCTTTCTTTATAATAATCGAGACCGGCTTTGCCCTGCTCTTCAAAGAGACAGGAATGAAAAAAGCGTGCCGCCTCTTTATTTATTTCATACATCCTTTTTCTTTTTTCAGCAAGCGAGTTATCGTAGCCCTCGCTGGGCATCACCATACCGCACCGGTCGCATAAAAGACGCACCGACTCGGTATAGTCCAAATTTTCGGCACGGCGGATAAAGGAAATTACCTCTCCGCCCGCTCCGCAGCCAAAACAGAAAAAGCTTTGACTTTCGGGGTAAACCGTAAAAGACGGTGTTTTTTCATTATGAAAGGGACAAAGACCCACAAGGTTTTTGCCGCGTCTTTTCAACGGAGTGTATGAGGATATTATCTGCTCGATATCGCATCGCATACGCAGCTCAGCGAGAAATTCGTCGGAAAATCTTTGCGCCATAATTACACCGTCCTTTCTGTTAAATGCAAAATGCAAAATGCAAAATGTAAAATTTTGGTTGCGGATTTACCGCAATAACTGTTTTACATTCTTTACCGCACAGAAATTCGAGCAGTAAAAGTATACTTTCAAATTATACGTTAGTTTTTTTACAAATCGAAACAAGAATTGCTATTATCTCTTTAATATTTTCTGATATGCTTACAAACTCTTTTTCCGACAGGTACGATGTTCTGTGTAAGAGTCTCAACCAATAATAAGTTTCATTCGCTTCTTTCAAAGCAATATTCATCTTTGCATTAAAATCCGGCTTTGATTGCCCCTTCTGAGCTTCTGCAACATTTGCACCGATACTTGTCCCGCTCTTTAAAAGCTGCTTTGATAATATATGCTCGTCCTTTTCATTGGTCAGATGCTTATAAAGATTGACTGTCCTCACAGCAAAATCAAAGCTTTTTTCTTCTATCGCATTATACACAATAACACCTCATTAAACGCCTGCATTTTTCATAAAGCGGCGGTATATTATCGGTTTATTCCGAACCTCGCAAGCCATTTTGCATTTTGAATTTTGCATTTTGCATTTATTAATAGTTCCAGCCCTTCGGGATGAAGTAGTCGCCGTAAACTTTCAGCACATAATCATCGGTCATGCCGGCTATATAATCACAGGCAGCTCTTTCGGTGCCCTCCTTCCAGGCTATGGTTATGTATTCATTCGGAAGCTCATTGGGGTTTGATACGAAAAATTCGTAAAGAGCCTGAATGAGCTTTATTGCCTTGCCCTCTTCGCTTTTACAGGCAGGGTTTGTGTAAACTCTGTCAAACATAAATTCATGAAGCATATCAAAGGCAGACTGTATGTCGCTGTCTAAAACGATTTCGTCCTTTGTATTTTCTATGGCGGACATTACGAGAGTATTGATTCGCTGACTTTTCGTTTCGCCCAAAATTTTTCTCGCTTCGGCGGGGATATTTCCTTCGGTGATGATACCGCCTCTGACAGCGTCGTCGATATCATGGTTGATATAAGCGATTCTGTCGGCAAGCTTTACGATTCTGCCCTCAAGAGTGGAGGCCTCCTCGCCTTTGGTATGACAAAGAATGCCGTTTCTTACCTCAAAGGTGAGATTCAGTCCTTTGCCTTTGTTTTCTAAAAAGTCAACCACACGGAGACTTTGCTCATAATGCTTGAAGCCGCCGGGATATACCTCGTTGAGCGCCCTTTCTCCCGCATGGCCGAAGGGAGTATGTCCCAAATCGTGGCCGAGGGCGATGGCTTCGGTGAGAGTTTCATTAAGTGACAAACCCATGGCTATGGTACGGGCAATCTGAGAAACCTCCAGAGTATGGGTAAGCCGTGTTCTGTAATGGGCACTGTCAGGCGCAAGAAAAACTTGGGTTTTATGCTTTAAGCGTCTGAAGGCGGGAGAGTGGATAATTCTGTCTCTGTCTCTCTGAAAAGCTGTTCTGACAGGACATTCCTCTTCAAAGGTTTGTCTTCCCCGTGTATTTTCGCAAAGGAAGCCGTATTCGGATATGGTTTTTCTTTCGTTTTCCAAAGACCTGAGTCTGATATGAGACATTTTATCACCCCTTTATATGTATATACGCAAAAAATTTCTTTTTTCCCCTAAATTTTTAAAATTAAATTTCAGAAAATTTTTCATCAATGACCCGGCAGTCAAATCTGCCGTTTGAAGCATCGACAAGTTTCGCTCTGAATGTATCCAGAAGTCCTTCGGGAATACGGAAGGTTACGGTGACATTATCGGTGAATTCGGTATCCTCCACTATCCCGCCGTTTTCGCAGATAAGAGGCACCAATCTGCCGTAAAAATTATAATCGGCGGTAGCAGTAACGATTTTGCAAAGGGACATGGTGATGATTCCGCCCGCATCAAGTGCGATTTTTGCCCCGTGGGAATAGGCTCTGACAAGCCCGCCGGCACCGAGCATTATACCGCCGAAATAACGGGTCACCACCACACAGCAGTCCGTTACCTCCTCTTTTAAAAGCACATCAAGACAGGGAATACCTGCCGTTCCTTGGGGCTCACCGTCGTCACTGAAGCGGCGCACCCCGCCCTCACGCAGGACATAAGCGTAAACATTATGGGTTGCATCCCAATGCTTTGATTTGATGCTGCCGATGAAATCCAAGGCCTCCTGCTGAGTTTTTACGGGCTTTACGTAGCCGATAAAGCGGGATTTTTTTACTGTGAATTCATCGCAGCTTTCATTTTTTATTGTACGGTATTCGGACACGGTGTACCTCCTTTCCGATACGGAATGCGAAAATCAGAATTTTTAAACGCACGACCGCAATTGAGAATTATGCGTTATTGGTAAAATGAAAATAAGACGATACAAAAGCTGCATCGTCTGATTCACATAAAAATGATTATTTGCTGAGATTGAAACGCTTATTGAATCTGTCAACACGTCCGCCCGTATCAACAAGCTTCTGCTTACCTGTAAAGAAGGGGTGGCAGTTTGAACAAATATCAACACGCATATCCTTTTTGGTGGAACCTGTAGCGATCTTTGCGCCGCAAGCACATCTTACTTCTGTCTGTTCGTAGTTGGGATGGAGATCCTTTTTCATTTTTGTTCACCTCTTTCGGCTCTTTGCATTATTTAACGAATGGTATTGTAACACAAGAGAAATGAAAAATCAACATTTTTTTGAAAATAATTCGGTTTTTTTGAAAAATATTTTGAAAAGACCACGAAGCTTCCACATCATCTCAACAACAATTAACAGAAATGTTTTTCATTTAAAACATACCATGGTGTATACTCTCTGTCAAAGAAAGTTTCGAATGTATTTTTACCGGTAATCATGTGTGCAAAAAAAACGCCGTCTTTACTCGGAAGTTTATTTTCAAGCAGTTCCTTAAACTCCACAGAATCGACTTCACAATAATCCCCGTAATAACACAACTTCCGTATCCTGCCTTTTATCTCTGCGGTCAATACATAGTTTTTTATATAATCATTAATCAATTTTTCATTGAAAGAATAACCAATAGAATCAGGAACCGAAAAATCATATGCTTCATAAAGAATATGTGCAAACTCTGCGTAATTAAAAAATATATAAGAAAACAATGTTCGTATTTTATCTTCATTCTTTAAATCAACTGAAAACAAAATATTTATTTTTATTCTTGCACCCGAATCATCTACTGCTTTCATCGTATGTTTCTCAGGATGTTCAACATCCAACAGCATTAAGTGATACTTTGTTCCATCACAGAACAGAGCCAAATCAAAACTGTCCAGACAAATGAATTCATTTACTGATTTCGGAAAAGTCGCAGGTATCATCTTATTGTTTTCAGCACGTGCAACACAGTATCCCCGCCCGGAGCACTTTCCGGAGCAATAATATTTTATCTCAAACATGTGTTTCACCTACTTTAATGGTTTTAATTCAACGCAAAACATTTTTAATTTTTTTTATATCCATTCTATCCTCATAATAACGGTTTGGGTCATTAACAACAGCGAAACCATGTGTCTTTTGCTCCGGTTTGATACCGAATATTTTTGCGTTTTTGTTTTTTGCAACAGATTCCCATTCACTGCCGACAAGAATTCTGGTATATTTTATAAGAGCCGTAAATAATGGTCCTTTAAGCATATTAACAATATACGGTTCAACAATCATACTATCTTTTACATCAGATTTGCTATTAAAATAACTTTTGATACGCTTTGATCTGCTTTTATTATTTTCAATATTTCTCAACCATTTTTCAATTCTGAATCTTATAAGAGTGAGCAGAAGTTGTCTTTCAAAAAGAGTACGACTGGAATATCCGAAAATTTCTTTAGCACCATTTTTAATAAGATCAGGAGAAAAACCAAATATCTGTTTTCCGTTTTCATCAAAGTTTTTAAAGACGAAATGACTGTCTGTAATAACAGGAGAAATCAGTACGGTAGAGTCATTTTCTATAAGATATTTAATCGTTGAACTTCCCTTTGATGAAGTATTATATTTGTTAATTAGTTTTCCGCAAAGAGTGTTCATATTTCCTGTATTATCAGTGTTGCTCATATATTTCTCACATTTTACCAGAACAAAAATAACAAGCTTGTTTTCTAAACCGGACTCTTGTCCTGTTTCAGATCTGTTGAACATCATTTTAAGAGTTTCATCTCTGTAATTCAATCCATATTTACCGGGCCCCAATTCCATAAGTGACGGCGAATCAATGACAACTAAAACAGCATCACTTTTATTTATTAAAAGTTCTGTATCAGTATCGTCATTATCTTCAATAAAACGCATAAGAAACTCGTTTTCATCTGTTTTAAATAATTTATCAAAGCTGAAGCCGAGGGTAACTGTATTATTAACAGCATCAAAATTGTCCGTTTCTATTTTTCTGCATCTTATTTTACTGTCAATAAAAGCATTACTGTTCCCCGAAAAATCAGTTTTACAAAGCACACGTATAAGACTGGACTTTCCGCTTTCCTTACCGCCTATAACAGCAACGGTCAAAAGCTTGTTTTTGTTTATTTCAATCTCGCGACCTTTATGATCTTTATATTTTTCGTGAATCATTCTTCCGCTTCCTTTTTACGCTTTGGTGCGTTCATATTATACTCAGTTAAAAAATATTACTTTCATCTCTTATAACCTTATAGCCGAATTCCGATCTGTTACCTAACACACCATTGACCGGATGCCAACGCTTAATATCGTTATATTGCTCTTGAGTAAGAATCTTTGTTGAATTATACAATTCTTTACCGAGCTCATATTCATATATGGCTTTAATTGTTTTATAGGATTTTTTGTCACTTTCTTTAACTGTTTTGAATATTTCAACAATACTTGCAAACAAATTTCCGGTAAAAACCCCTTTAAGAATAGACTTAAAAATGCTTTTCTTAACATTAACTTCTTCTTGATACGGCACATCTGCATCTCTGTATATAAAGCGGAAGATGTACCATAAAACCTGATCACAGCACAAGGGGGCATAGTTACCCAAATCACCCATCAGATCCCAGTTTTTAACAAACTGCTGCTGTGAACTAATCGCATCTTCGGTAGCGTGCAAATATTTTGAAAATTCCAATATACCCACAGTCTGTACAGGTGTGATTGCAACCGCATCAGAGGGAGAATTTTTGCTTATTGCAGAAATAACACCGCTGTATTTTGTTTCAATGTTAGTGATAAGGTCTGACGCTTTGTTTTCTATGTAATACTTTTCACACTTGACAGGTACAAACAGAACAAGCTTTCTTTCATCACCTTTTTTCAAGTTTTTGAAAACACCTTCAATGTCACTTATGGTATTAAAATCATAATAATTTTCAGCTGTCTCTTCAGATTCCATAAGAGATACACTGTCAACAGCAACAAGTATTATTTTAGTATCGTGAACAATTTCTGCCAACTGAACACGCTGTTCTTCAGTGGCATCCTGATAGATTTCACCGCATACATCTATAAACCTTAATAAAATACAAGCGTCCTCAGCCGTATCTTTAGTATTATAGACAACAAAATCATAGTAATCAACGTTCGGTGTAGGAGAAATTCCACCTATTTCAAGAACACCGGCTTCCGCTTTATCTTTAAGGTCTTTTACATTTTTAGCAAGCTTGTCTTCCATATTTTTGTCGCAGGCAACAATTTTCAGTCCATTTCCTGCCGCAGAAGAAAAGATGGCATTATCATATATTGAAGCCATAATTGTAGTTTTACCGCAGCGTCTGCCACCAACATACAAAACCGGCACAAAAGTATCAGGATTTATTTTAAATGTTCTGCCGGCTACGGTGCAGTTTGTCGGCTTATTATTTATAAGTTTCTTTATGGTTTCAATTCGTGTTGCATTAATACTAACTGTTGTACTATTATTGACTGTTGAGTTCATATCTGCTGTTGACTGTGTCATTGATATATCTCTCCTCTTTCACTGATTAAAAATCAATTGTTATATTATTACGGTGTGCACCCAAAGGGTCAACAATACTGTTCCATTCCTTTATCTGCACTGTTGCGGCAGTAATACCTGAAAGTTCTTTTCTGAATACAACTTCGGCAATATCATCACGCTGATAAACAAACAGCCATTCATTATTTATTGTACTCTGAAGATTCTGAAGGAATGATTTGATTTCATTATAGATTTGTTTTTCGGGACTTTCAAGCATTACCTTAGCCTTAAATTCCTTTTTTATAAGGGGAATCTGCTGCTCTCTTAAAACTGTTTCAATATTATCATATATATCGTTATCATTAAAATTCCATTTGTGCGGAATATTCCTCCAATCATTAGGTTCAAGGTATTTTGCTGTTACACTTTTAACAGTGGCAGGAACATTACCTATATTTACCTCAGCATCTGAAAAATCCTTAAAAGCAGTAATTAATTTTTCTTGGTTTTTCATATTGAAATATATATCGCTAAATATGGTAAAAGCATCATTATTTTTATTAAAAGTAATACCTGTACCCAGACCTGTAATTTTTTTAACAGCTTCAAAGATTTCTTCTTTAGCCCTGAAGCATACTTCTTCTGCATCGGTTTCAAATTTTACAAATGCCCGGTCAATATTAGCCTTTGTTGAATTATATGCAGTCATAATAGACACAAGAGGAAGAAGGTTATTCACCTTTTCTATGTAATTTTCGATATTATCGATCATTTTATTGATATTGTTAACCGTATTGCTCTCAGGCACTTCAGAGTACTGCTGAGAAAGTTCGGCAAAAGCAACATTGACAGCATTCTGTTTTTTAACGGCAAGGTCATTAATAAGATTTTTTTTGTCAGAATCTGATACGACTGCTGTTGTTATCTTTGCTACAAGCTTATTCCATTTGTCATTTGCCAGATTCAGACTTTCTTCTGTTGTTTTTTCAAAATATTCATCTATAACCGCAATATTGTGATGAATATACTGAAGTGCGGGAACAATCACACGCTCCCTGAGTTCTTTTTTGCTTTGTTCTATTTCTGCAAGCTGAATTTCTACCGACGTAGGGTCTTTTTCTTCATCTACTTCGTTTTTACAGCTTGCATTTATATAGCCTGCCACCTGGGTAGTATATTTTTCCTTAAAAGCTTCGATTTTTTCATTAACAAAATCATCCGTAGCACCTGTAAAACGATTAAAGAGTATAAAAAGCCATTTGTTACTTTCAACTGCTTGCAAACCGACCTTTTCACCTTTTTCATCACCCAGAACAAGTGTTTTTATCTTACCGTCAACATTTTGATCCAAGCCGTTAATGAGATCATTTGCATATACAGGGGTTAAAAGAATTACCAAGTCACTCTCATAAGCTACTGTTTTTGTAACCTTTTCATCAATTCCTAAGGAATACTCACCAAGACCTATTGTATCAATCAGTGTAAGGTTTTTAACATCTGTGGCTAAAAATCTTGTAAAAATTTCAGCCTTTTTAACAGCAAGAAAATCGTAATACTTTTTATTGCCAACCGTCTGAGCAACCTTTTTCTCTATTTCATCTTCGTCATCAAATTCCTCAACGCCAATTTTGATGAGTTCAACTATTCTATCAAAATTGTCATAATAATCTTTTATTCTTTGACTATAACCTAAAGGGTCATCAGCTGCTCTTACCGAATCATAAAGGTGTAAAAAGCCCTCTTTTCCAAAAGCTATATCATCAGCCACGCCGTATTTTGTATGCGTGCATTTATACAGCTCAAATATTTCTTCAAACTCTTCCATTGTATAATAAGTAATTCTGGCTGTTGTATTATCCTGGTCTCTGTTTCTAATGATTGAGCTTACACCGGTACACGGCACATTTCTCGGTGAGGTAGGACAAACTTTATTGCTGACACCTGTCACATTCTGAATAAAGCTGCTTTTACCTTTTCTTTTGGGTCCTACAATACCGATGCAGACATCATCCTTGTTAAACCTTTTGTATATTGTTTCAAGAGTATTCTTTGTTTCCGTAAGTTGATCAAGCACTTTATCAATTTCATCATTTCTGATATCTGAGAAATTTTTGATAAAATCATCTAACTGCTGAGTCGCTACGCCTGCAGCAAAGTTTTTTCTTATGGTATCTGCATCTGTAAATTTCAGTGCTTTCTTAGCTTTAAACTCAGTCAGCGTTTTAATTCTGGAATCAACAATCTGAATCGCTTCGCTTATTTTTACGGCTTTAGCCTTCCTTATCCGTGTAATTTCTGAAATAAATGCTTCAATTGTTTTTTCGCTTTCAACTTTAAACGGTACCGATGGCTTATATCCTGCGGTTTCATAATCATAATATTTGCTTGACATAATATATTCCTCCACTTTATATAATCTGTTTTAATTTGTTGCTCAAATTATACCATTACAAACACAATTTGTCAATAAATTTTGTATATATACAACAAACAAGAGAGAACTTTTCTCCCTATATGTTTTTATGACCTTAATTATCCTACGCTATTAAATTATATTACCGCTATTGCCTTACCCAAATAAAAGGAATACAGCACCGTTTCTTTGACGGCATAATCGGTGCAAAGGGACAAAGCCTTTTTGTAAAGCTTTACCTGTGAGGCATATTTTTCGATGAAATCCTCTTCGGTGCGGAGTCTGTCGGTCTTATAATCAACGACCACAAGCTCTCCCCTTTCCAGGAAGGCACAGTCAGCGATACCCTGTATCATAACCTTTTCGTCGGCAAATTCGTCGGTGCCCTCATAAACCTCATTTATGGGCACCTCGACGGTAAATTTCTTTTCTCTCATAACGCAATCGCTTGACAGTATTCTCCGGGCGAGCTCACTTTCAAAAAAGTGCTCTACCGCAGAAATATTTATTGCCTCTGCCTGCTTTTCGGTTATGATTCCCTTTTCGCTGAGACGGTTTATTTCACCCTTTACGTCGGTGCTTGCCTTTGCATAATCGGCGAACTGCATAAAGGTATGGGTGGCAATACCCTTCTGTGCACCCGTCAGACCGGCATCGGATAAAAATGACGGCATAGAGGAAGCGAAATACTCCCTGTCCACAAATTCTTTGTCAACCTCCGAGGCGGCTCTTTTCATAAGCACACCGGAAAGAG
The DNA here is from genome assembly GCA_017397845.1 of Clostridia bacterium. Lineage (GTDB taxonomy): Bacteria > Bacillota > Clostridia > Oscillospirales > Acutalibacteraceae > UBA6857. The sequence goes on along the minus strand of JAFQHU010000001.1, from coordinate 73,286 downwards.
CCTCATATTTATATCTGAAGCTCACCCTTTCGTCTATAGCCTCAAAAAGCTGAGCATCGGGCTGTGCAAAGGACTCTCTGTCCGCAGTCTGTGAGGGCATAATGTCCTCTTCCATCGAAGAAATGACTACCTTTAGGGGCGAATCACATTCCAAAGCTATGTGCTCTCTGCAGCCGATGCTTTCGCGAAGCTGTGCAGCATCCTTATGGCGCATAAGTGCCGTCACTATCCATTCTCCCATTCCTCCCGCCGAGGAAACGAGGAAGGGAGAAATCTTTTCCTTTTTCGGATTTATGTTGTCAAAGCACTTTTTGAGAGTTGTTTCGATATTATTTGTGCCGTAAACCATAATAAGTCTCTCTTTGGCACGGGTAAGAGCGACGTAAAGAACACGCAGCTCTTCACTCAGCCCGTCCATGCCTTTGGAAAGCTTTACGGCGCTGTGACATACCGTGTCATATTGGTCAAAGGTATCGATATCCCTTTTGACTATGCCGAGGCCGTGCTTAAGACTGACGAGAAGATTTTCTCTTTCATCGGTTTTATTGAACCGCCCTCCGCAGGCACCGATGATGCATACGGGGAATTCGAGGCCCTTTGATTTATGGATGGACATTATCTTTACCGCATCGGCACTCTGAACCTGACCGAGACAGGCGGTAAGATCCTTTTTGTTATGCTTCAGTCTGTCGATAAAGCGGACAAAGCCCGAAAGCCCGCCTGAGCCCGTTTTTTCATAGGTATCCGCATAATCCGTCAGAAGCATCAGATTTGACCTTTTCATACCCGTCGGATCGACGGCATCGAAAATATTCAGTATGGCTGTATTTTCGAACACCTCACCGATAAGGTCTCTGATGCATCGGCACAGACTTATTCTGCGCCAATGCCTTATTTTTTCATTAAAGGCTTTTACCCTTTCGTTCCCCTTTTCCTCCTGAAACAGAAGACAGGAATAAATGTCTCCCCTTTTCGATTCGATGCGGTACTGACTTATATCATCGGGAGTAAAGGAAAAAAGCGGCGAAAGCATCACGCTCAGAAGCGGTATGTCCTGTTTGGGATTGTCGATGATCCTCAGAATATTAAGTGCCAGCGCAATTTCCGCCGAATCGAGGAAGGAGCCCGTCGGCTCCGCAAAGGAGGGCACCCCCATTTTACGGAAGGCATCGGCATAAATATGACTGCGGCTTTTAGCCGAACGCAAAAGAACGGCAAAATCACCGTAGGTCGCCCTTCTTTCTCCGTTTTCACCCTTTACGGTAAAGGATGAGTTTATCATTTCCTTTATGATTTTCGCTATATATCTCGCCTGATTTTCGTCACTGCTTTCGAGAACGAGATCACCCGTTTCCAAAAAGTGAAGCTCGGCACCGAGTCGGTTTTCATCCTCATAAAAGGCAGAGGGAACCAATCTTTCCTCTTCGTTATAATCGACAGCACCGCAGCTTTTACTCATCAGCGCATCAAAGATAAAATTGATTATGTCCGTTACGCCCTTACGTGAACGGAAATTATTTCCGAGAACGATTTTTGCGGGATAATTATCTTTTTCGCGGTCATAAAGGGCATATCTTTCCTTCAGCGATATGAATATTTCGGGCATAGCCTGACGGAAGCCGTAAATGCTTTGTTTGACATCACCCACACGGAAAAGATTATTGCGTGATATGGCGGTAAAGAGCATATCCTGTGCTTCGTTTGTATCCTGATATTCATCTATAAGTATTTCGTCGTAGGCTTCGGCTATTTCTTTTGCCTTTTCGGTTTTTTCGTATCCCTGTTCTGTCCTTTCGACCAAAAGCTTAAGTGCTCCGTGGGCAATATCGCTGAAATCGGCAAGCTTTTTTTCCTTTTTGTTTCTCGAATAAATTTCACCGTAAAGCTTTACGGTTTCAACGAGTGCTTTAACCAAAGGAGCAAAAAATTCCATATCCTCAATGAAATCCTTTTCGGAAGATGAAAAGTGCTCCTTCAAAGCCTTTACCTTTTTACTGCAGGTGTCACGCTTATAAACCAAAGAATCAAAGAAGGTATCTTCCTTTAGACCTTTCGGTGCTCTGCCTCTGCGGGCGGGAGAAAAGCCAAGAATTATTTCTCTTGCCTCATCCCATTTACCCTGAGAAAGGCAATCAAGGCAGGCGGTAAAACAGCGTTTGTCCTCACTGACCGCATCGAAAAATACACCCGTGTAATCCTGATTTCCCTCGCTTTCACAAAGAATATAATCGGCTATGTCCACAGCATAGTCAAGACAGTCGGAAACATAAGAAATTATTATTTTTCCGTAAATGCTTTCACCGAGAGAACGGGTATTGTCAAATTCATCGCACAAAGAATCAAGCCATGCCGACGGAAAAGGAAAGGAGCGTGAGCTTTCATAAAGCTTTTTCACCGTTTCGGCTAAATATGAGTCGTCTCTCCCTCTGAAAAGAAGCTCCGAAAGCCGGCGGAAGCTTTCTCCTCCCTCATCGTACATAAAGCAGAGTGCTTCATTTACGCTGTCATTTTTTATTATCTCAAGCTCACCCTCTTCGGCATTTACCGTTTCGGGAGAAAAGTCCAAAAGCTCAAAGTTTTCCTTTACCAACGAGGCGCAAAAGCTGTCTATGGTACAGATTTTGGCTGAGGGTAAAAGCATTTGCTGTCTGATAAGATTCGCGTCACCGGGATTTTCACGCAATAGAGCCTCCACGGCGGCGGTTATTCTTTCGAGCATTTCATTTGCGGCGGCTTTGGTAAAGGTAACGATAAGAAGCCTGTCGGCAGAGGTGGGATTTTCTCTGTCCGTCAGACGCTGTATAACTCTTTCGACGAGCACCGCCGTCTTGCCTGAGCCGGCAGCAGCGGAAACCACGATATCGCCTCTGCGGGAATTTATGGCGTCTCTCTGATTTTCTGTCCAATTTCTGCTCATCGACTCTCCTCCTCTCCTCTGAGAAGCTCAAGACAATCCTCATGAGGTATTTTTCTGATATATCTTTTTTCAGGATTTTCTTCGAGACAAACCTCTCTGTAATCACACCAATCGCATACATCCGTATAGGATGAACCGCAAACCGGTTTGGCGGGAATGATTCCGTTATGTATGCTTTCCGCCATATTTTTAATTATATCATCCATCTTTTCACCCAATTTTTCCAGGTAATAAAGAGAGATGAATTTACCCTTTATTTTACCGCTTCTTTTGTCGGCGGTAACGGGAATGAAAAGTCCCTTTCCCTCGGTATCCATATGGCTGACCATATCGTAATCGTCCACTATCATTCCGTTCATTTTACCGGCACGGTAGCGGTTTTCACGGCGGATATCTTCTCCGTCGCCCCGTGAATCCACATTTACTGTGCTCATTTTGGCGGGAAAATAAAGTATGCCCGCCGGTATAATATCCTTATATTCGCCCTCACCGTTTCTCCATATGGAAATAAGATAAAGAAGCATTTGCATATTGAGGCCCTCCAATACATCGGAAAGCTCAAAGGTTTTGCCGCCGGTTTTATAGTCAACCACTCTTATGAAGCGTTTGCCGTCCATATCCATTTTATCCACACGGTCGATAATTCCTCTTATCTGAACGGTACCCCTTTCAAGCTCCAGAGTAAAGGGCTTCACGTCTCCGTCCTTTTTAATGGCAAGCTCAAAATCGCAGGGCTCAAAGTCACTGGACATAAACTCACCGCGGAGTCTTTCCATAATGTCACCGAGAACCTTTAAAAGACGGGAATAAATATAATTGAAGCGGGAATCTTTGGTGTCGCTTCCGCCCATTTTATCCCTCATATATTCCTCCAAACAGAGACGGAGCTCTGCCTTTATCTGTTCATCGGAAAGGGCCAGAAAATCCTTTCCCTTATATTTTTTCAGTATGATTTCCAGCACATGATGCACCACTGTACCGCTTTGTGAGGCATCTAAAGAGGCCTTTACACGGGGAGAGGCTCCTATACCGTAGCGGCAATAATACATAAAGGGGCATTTGCTGTAGGTTTCCATTTGTGAAGCGGAAAAATACAAATCTCCGCCGAAAAGCCGCAACGCCGTTTCCTTGTTTTCGATTTCGTAGGGTTCTTTATAAATGGCTCTGCTCATAGAGGAAAGGACGCCTGTGTATTCCTTTTTCTTTTCAAAAAAGGAATAGAGAGTATTGCTCTGCGTGCTGTCCTCACGGTATTTTTCAGCCATAAGCCTGAAGGCTGATTTTTCGCTTTCAATAAGGTCGATAAAGCTTTCTTCGCCCGTAACCGCAATATTAACTCCGGGAAGCATCCTTTCACACAGAGTTATACCCTCGCTTTTGGTTCTTTTTTCATCACCCTGTCCCATCAGACAGCAGGAAAGATAAAGCTTTTCGGAGGGAGAAGCCAATGCGTTATAAAGAATGAACCGTTCTTTCAGGCTTTTTTCCTTTACACCCTCACCGAAATCGATACCCGCAGCCTCAAGTCTGCTTTTTTCAAAGCCGGAGAAAAGCCCGCTTTCGCTTTGGGTTTTCGGGAAAAGACCGCTGTTAAGTCCCACGGCAAAAACTACCTTTGCCTTTTTCGTGAGCATTCTTTCGGCACTTACCACGCTCACCTCGTCAAAGCCGTCAGGAAGCTTACCCAAGGTTTTTTCGCTGATAACAAGTGTGAACAGCTCGCTGAGTCTTTTGGTGCTTATTTTCCTTTCGCCCAAAGCACCCGCCATATCGTCAAAAGCCTCCATAAGGATGTCCCATACCTGCTCCTGCTCCACTGCGAGTGCCGTGTCGCCCTCTTTTTCCAAAGCGAGAGCATATCGCATAAGGCTTTGGTCTATTTTATTTTCTCTCAAAAATGTGTATATCGCTTTTATTGCCTCGGTGGCATTACCCTGCTCCAAGCTTTCACGTAAAGAAAGAACGGGCAAAACGGTTTTTTCTCTTAAAAGATTCAGCTCACGAAGCTCTTTTTCCCTTTTTTCGTCTATACTTTCACCGAAGCCGTCAGGGTTGTATTTCCATTCGCTCAGCCAATTTTTACCGCTGATATCCCACATAAAGCAATAATTTTCCATACGGGCACTTTCTTCGTCGGTAATGCCCGTAAGATAGGTTTTCAGATAACGGAAAACATGGTCACTGTCAAAGCCCTCTGCGCATATTTTAAGCAAGCTGTTTACCAAAACTATAAGCGGCTGACGGAATATTTCCTGTCTTTTATCCTCGAAATAAGGTACGCCGTAGGTACCGAAGGCACATCGGAGCTGTCTTTCGTAGCTTTCGTCATCTCTGTAAACCACAGCGATATCTCTGCAGCGGTATTCACCGCGACGGATAAGAGTTTTTATTTTGCGTGCCACCGCATCACATTCATCATAGAAATCTTTCGCAGTAATAACGGTGACATTTTCACTTTTACCCTCATAAACGGCAAAATCAGGCTTATAGATATTTTTTTCGATATGAGCGATGTCCTCTTTGAAATATCCGCCCTCACCCGTGCACACCAAAGGCTCCGCCACGGGAATATTATCTGTGCCGGCAATACGCATAAGCTTACGTGCAGTACGCTGAATGTAAGGAAAAGGCCCCGTACCTGCACCGATATCTATTCTGTCAAGACAGAGAGTGACATAAACATCCTGTGCCTGCTTCATCATAAGAGAGATAAGACGAAGCTCATCATAAGTAAAAGCGGGAAAGCCGTCGATAACCACGGTTTTGCCCTCAAAAAAGCTTTCACCGCAAAGTATCTCATATACTTTGGCCAACAAATCGCCGTCATCAAAGGCACTTTGTGCCACCACCGCCTCATAGGTGCGGTAAATGAGAGCCGCCTCCTGAGCCTTTTCTCTGAGAAGTCTGTCTGAAACGCCTGCAGCTTTAATTTCAAGAGCATCGGCTGTTATACCCTCATTTTTCATTTCATCCACAAAAGAGAGAAGCTTTTCGGAAAGGGCAATATCGTTTTTATGACGAGAAAAAACACGCAGTTTGTCACTCAGGCTTTCCACGGCAAGCGACATATAAATAAGCCTTGCCGCACCTGAGGCTACGGGCTTTTTGATACCGCCGTAAGTTGAAAGGACAATATGGGAAAGGCGGGTAAAGGAAAGCACCTCCACCCCCGAAGCGATTTTCGGACCCAAAAGAGAAAGGATACTCCTGTCGCTTTCAAAGGTGTATTGACGGGGAACGATAAGCATGGCCTCTTTGCCCTCTTTTACCCTTTCACCGAGTATTTTATGAGCGGCGGCGGTTTTTCCGCTGTTTTTTCTGCCGATGATAAAATTAAGCATAGTAAACTCTCCGTTATTTTGATAGGTACATTATACATTAAGGCTTTTTATTTTGCAAGTGAGTCAAATGGCCTAGAGACAATTTTGGGACTGTGTGAAGGATAAAAAGCCGGCACGGCAAGCCGTGTCCCTACGAAGTGCTCACCTTAACGGTTGTCTTTGCCCCTGCCACGGGGCAACCCACTATGTCTCTGACGATTTTGAGGTACTGAAAGATAAAATATGCGTAACCGTGGTTTTGAACGGGACAAACGGAAATAAAAATACAACAAATAAACACAGTTGTTTATCTCCGCCGAGTATACGCAGGCGGCCACCGAGGAAAGTATTTTCCGAGGTAAAAGGGCGTTTTGTTTACTTTTGCGCTCGACTGTGCAAAAGTAAAGGCCTGAGCGCCTGAGCGTAAAGAACGCTGATGTTTAGAGAAAAGTAAATCATATAAGAACAGACATTGTTGTTTAACAATAGGACTACCGATGTTCGCCCTACGGTGTAGGGCTGTGCCAGATTAAGGAATGTCGAGGGCGTCATCCCCTGCAAACACTGCAAGGGAGTGGCAAAAAAGCGGACACGGCAAGCCGTGTCCCTACTGCGTTAACCGTAAGACTGATAAAAAAAAGAAGGCGACCGATGGTCGCCCCTACAGCACCACACATAAAAGTGGCGGTGTTGTGTTTTTTTGTTTTCCAAGAGCTTTCACGCCCGTTTAGCGTTCAATCATCCTTTTCCGCGATTGCGGATTGCAAATTTACGCAAAATATCTGATAAGATAAAGAATCAGCATATGGGCGGGATAAAAAGCATAAAAGCCGTATTGCAAAGCTTTATTTTTTCCGAAGCGTTTTCCGCCGTAAAGCCATATTGGGATAAGTGAGAATACGGCAAAGCCTTGGGTAGGTATTTCAAAGGATTTACCGAAAAGCTCAAAGGGTATAACCTGACCCTCAAAAAATACGATATTGATAAGCACCATGCCGACGAGCTGAAGCACCCATGCAAAGGGAAAATCTCTGAAAAGATAAAACATAACCACCGTCAGCACACCCGTCAGACCGTAATCCACGAAACCGATTACCGATGCCACGGTAATAAGCAGAAGATAAAGAACGGAAAGAGCAATATTTTTTGCGCTTTTGTCTTTTTTCAGTCTGTCGATAACAATGACAGCAAGAAGACCCAGAAGAAGGGTAAACATTACATTCTGATGATAAGGGTTAAAGGTGCGGCTGGAATAAAAAAGGTTAAAGGGGATTTCCGAAAGGATGCCGAAGCCTAAAAGGCGCAAAGCATATTTTTTCACATCCGATGTACGGCAAAAGCCCTCAGCTATAAAAAATGCAAAGACAGGAAAGGCAAGTCTGCCGATATAAGTCAGCCAATTGCCGAAGGACATATAAGTAGCCCATATATGGTCGCAGAGCATGAGCACCACGGCAATAAGTTGGAGCATTTCTTTTCTGAGCCCTCCGAAGGGAAGCCGGACAAAAGGACTGTTACAGGGTAAAGCTTTTTGTTTCATAATTACACCGCCTTTTTCTTTTACAGATATATTTTATCATACAGCACAGGTTTGTCAACTGTTTTTCTGTTACGAAAAAGCAACGACGGGTATAATAAATTATTTGTTATATATAATATTGAATTTTATATGACTTTAAGGTATAATATAATGAATTATGTTCTTTTTGGAGATGAAATCATGAAAACTTACCGTATACATCTTATCAGACATGCACTCACACAGGATAACTTAGACGGAGTTTATGCCGGCAGAACGGATACACCGCTGTGTGCAGAAGGAACAGAGCAGTTGGAGGATGCCAAAGCAAAATATATTTACCCTCAGGCAGATTTCGTTTTTTCCTCACCGCTGAAGCGCTGTACACAAACGGCGGAAATCCTTTATCCTCATCTCAAGCCCATCATTATGGACGGACTCACCGAATATAATTTCGGCGAATTTGAGGGTCAGACAGCCGACGTGCTTCACGAAAAGCAGCCGCTTTTTGACCGTTGGATAAGAGGTGAAGAGGGTGTAAAGCCTCCCTTCGGCGAAAGCAACGCAGATTTCGCAAACAGAGTATGCACCACCTTCGAAAAAATGGTGGACGGCATCATCAAATCGGGCACCGACTCTGTGGCTGTGGTAACCCACGGCGGCGTTATCGCCACCATACTGTCAAATTTCGGTATTCCCGAAGGCTCAGTAAGCCAATGGCTCACCCCCTCCTGCTGCGGATATACATTGCTCATTTCCCACTTTTTATGGATGAGCGGTAAAAAGGCAGAGGTAATAAAGGAAATCCCCGAAAATCCCGAAGACGGTAAAAAGGGCAACTATTACGACGGATGGGATTATTATCCCGACGATGACGATTTTGACATAAGCGAATACCTTAATGATTTTAAAGACTGATTGGATGAAATAATATGAATATTCTCGTACTCGGAGATGTTGTCGGCGGCGTAGGCTGCGATTTTTTAAGACATAAGCTCCCCGCCTTCAAAAAGCTGAAAAGCATAGACCTTTGCATAGCAAACGGTGAAAACTCCGCCACAGGAAACGGCATTACTCCCGACTCTGCCGACCATCTGTTCACGAGCGGTGTGGACCTTATCACCACAGGAAATCACGTTTTCAGAAGAAAAGAGGTCTATGATTATTTGGACGAAAACGAATATGTGATCAGACCCTGTAATCTCTCCCCCTCCGCACCGGGCAAGGGTATGGCTGTGATCGATATGGGCAAATGCTCCGTGGCCGTAATCAACCTTTTGGGCAATATGTACGGCGACAGCTGTGACAATGCCTTCAGAGCCGCAGAAAAAGCCGTAAAGGAAGCACGGGAGAAAACAAACATCATTTTAGTTGACCTTCATGCCGAAGCCACCAGCGAAAAAAAGGCCATGGGCTTTTATCTTGACGGCAAAGTTTCTGCCCTTTTCGGTACCCATACCCATGTCCTGACCGCCGACGAAAGAGTTTTACCCGGCGGCACCGGCTACATCACCGACATCGGTATGTGCGGAGTGAAGGACAGCGTTTTAGGAGTGGACAAAGATATAGTCATAAGTAAATTTCTGACGGGCATGCCCGTACGCTTTGACGGTGCCAAAGGCAGCTGTATGATTAACGGCTGTATTTTTACCGTTGACGAAAAAAGCGGAAAATGTATTTCCGCAGAAAGAGTATGTTTTGAGTGAGGTTTCGGAATGAAAAAGCTGATTTGTATTTTAAGCTGCATTATTATACTTTTCTGTGTCTTTTCCGGATGCAAAAAGGAGGGCGAACAGCCCACCGAGGAAACCGCCCCGGAAGCTGAAAGCACCACACAGGCTCCGATAGCCGAAAGAGAAATAACTCTCGGTTATTTCAAAAACAAAGGTCTCAACCCCTATAAAACAGAAAGTCCTCTGAACAGAAATCTGCTCACTTTGATTTATGACAGCCTTTTTCTCGTGGAGGACGGCTATGCTGTGTCCCCGCTTATCGCCGAAAGCTTCACCAAAGAGGGAAAAAGAATAACCGTAAAAATTAAGCAGGAGCTTTATTTCTCGGACGGAAGTCTTGTGGATCCCTCAGATGTGGTTTATTCATTTAAGATGGCAAAGGATAACAGCTTTTATTCAAAAAGGCTCTCAAACATAAAAACCGCCACCGCTTCGGACACCTCGGTGATTTTTACTTTGGGCAAAGAGGATATTTTCGCCGAGGCCTGTCTCACCTTTCCCATAATAAAAGCAGGCGATGCTATAGAAAAAACACCCGTGGGAAGCGGAAGATACGTGCTCAAAAAAAAAGACGGAGCATATTTTCTCAAAGCCAACGAAAACACCACCCGCACCGAGGAAATGACCACAGACAAAATCAATCTTGTTCCCGTAAGTGCGGACAAAGGTGAGCTTTATTTGCTTCAGACGGGCGACCTTACTTATTTCTTTGACGACCTGAGTGACGGTGAATACATCAAAATAGGCGCAAATATGGTAAAAATGCCCCTCAACAATCTGGTATTTTTGGGCTTTAACAGTGAGGGCGTTTTTGCTCAGGAGAATTTGAAAAAGGCCGTTAATTTCGCCGTGGACAGAGTGGCACTGTGCGACAGCGCCTACGAGGGTATGTACCGCAGAACAAAAAGCGTTTTCAACCCCGATTGGTATGCGGCGGCATCGGTACCCGTAAGTGAAAACCCCTATAACATAAAGGAAGCGGAAAAGCTTTTGGAAAAAAGCGGCTATGTTTACGCCTATTCCCACAACGCTTACCGTTCAAAGGATTTCGAATTTTTAAAAGTTAAGCTTTTGGTTTGCAGCGACACCGAGGCAAAGCTGACATTGGCAAAAGAAATCGCAAAATCACTCAGAAGCATCGGCATAAATACCGAGCTTGACGAAAAGGAATACGGTGAATATACCGAGGCGCTGAAAAAGGGCGAATATGACCTTTATTTGGGTGAAGTAAAGCTTTCGCCGAATATGTCTCTTGCACCCTTCTTTTCCTCAAACGGAAGCGTCTCCTACGGCATCGACACGGACGGAGTTACGGCAAAGGCTTACAATGATTTTATCAAAGGTGCCATCGATATTTCCACCTTCACACAGGTTTTCGACAGCACGCTGCCCTTTATTCCTCTGTGCTACCGTGACGGTATGGCATACTATTCCCGTGAGCTTTCTTACGAGGGAAAGGTGAACGAATACGAGCCCTTTAAGAATGTTTATTCATGGGAAGCGTAACCAAGGAAAATGCAGAATGCAAAATGCAAAACGGGCGGGCAAGGCACCGCAAAAAAACGCTGATATTCCGCCGCTTATACTGACAGTTCAATGGCTTCCCGGCTATCATTTACTGCTTTGCCGGTGAAATAATTATAATTACTTTTTACCCATTATATGACGAGGCTCTCTGCGGTAAGTGCTATAATTTTATGTTTCTGTAAATCCGCGACCACAATTTTGCATTTTGCACTTTGCATTTTGCATTTAAAAAAGGAGTGAGGATAAAAATGACACCTGTTCAATACATCAAGGGTGTGGGCGAAAAAAGAGCCGCACTGCTGAAAAAATTGGGAATAGAAAGCATTTATGATTTGGTGCATTTTTATCCCCGCGCTTATATCGACTTTACGTCTCTCACCCCCATTTGTAAGCTGATTTCCGACACAGTCGGATGCTTTTCCGCCGTGGTGGGCTATGACCCTGCGGAGCATCAGATCAGAAAGGGAATGACCGTTTACAAAACATTGGTAACCGACGGTGAAGCGGGGGTTTATATCACGGTGTTCAATAACCGCTTTTTGGCGGAAAAGATGAAGCAGGGCGAGGAATATGTCTTTTACGGCAAGGTTACGGCAAACCGAGGCAGATTGGAAATGACAAACCCCGTCATCGAACCTTTCACCGAGGAAATGACCATGATGCCCGTTTACCCTCTGACAGCGGGTATTACATCAAACATTCTGACCAAAATTATAAACAATGCTCTGCCGATTTATATGGAGAAAAAGGAAAGAGACTTTCTGCCCGACAAAGTAAGACAGGAGCATTCACTGTGCCACGAAAGCTTCGCACTGAAAAACATCCATTTCCCGAAAAGTAAAAAGGAATATGAAATCGCTCGCCGCAGACTTATTTTTGAGGAGCTTTTCATTCTGCAGGCGGGTATGAAAATGCTCAGAAAAAGAAACAGAAAAAAAACCTCAGGCAAAATAGAAAAGGATTGCAGCGGCGAATTTATCTCTTCTTTGCCCTTTACCCTCACGGGCGCACAGCAAAGAGTTATCCGCGAAGCCGTCAGCGATATGAAAAAGGATATTCCCATGAACCGTCTCGTTCAGGGTGATGTGGGCTCAGGCAAAACCGCCGTCGCCTGCTGTCTTACCTATGTGGCGGCGAAAAACGGTCTGCAAAGTGCCTTTATGGCACCGACGGAAATTTTGGCACGTCAGCATTTCGAAACAGTAAAAAAGCTCACGGAAAGCACGGGAATAAAGGTTGATCTTTTGGTCGGCTCTCTAACTCCGAAAAAGAAAAAGGAAGTAAAGGAAAGGCTTGCCTCAGGAGAAACGGACATAATCATCGGTACCCACGCTCTGCTGACCGAGGACACGGTGTTCAGCTGTCTCGGACTCATCGTAACCGACGAGCAGCACCGCTTCGGCGTAAATCAGAGAGGCTCCCTCTCTCACAAAGGCAGCTCTCCCCACACCTTGGTTATGAGTGCCACCCCCATCCCCCGTACTCTTTCACTAATCATTTACGGAGATTTGGATCTTTCGGTTATAGATGAGCTTCCGGGAGGCAGACAGAAAATTTCCACCTACCGTGTGGATACCTCTTACCGTCAACGTCTTTATGCTTTCATAAAAAAGCATATGGACATGGGGCTCCAGGCCTACATCGTATGTCCCGCCGTCGAAGAGGGTGACAGCGAGCTGACCGCCGCCACGGAATATGCCGAAATGCTTAAAACCGACATTTTCAAAGATTACAGCGTCGGACTTTTACACGGTAAAATGAAGGCCAAGGAAAAAGAAAGGGTTATGGAAAGCTTTTCAAAGGGCGAAACAGGTCTTTTGGTCGCCACCACCGTAATCGAGGTGGGTGTGGACGTACCGAACGCTGTCATAATGGTGATAGAAAATGCCGAACGGTTCGGCTTGTCTCAGCTTCATCAGCTCAGAGGAAGAGTAGGCAGAGGCAGCGAAAAATCCTATTGCGTTTTGGTCAGCGATGCCGAAAACGAAACAGCCGGTGCAAGACTCGACATAATGTGCCGCACCGCCGACGGCTTTAAAATAGCCGACAAGGATTTGGAGCTTCGGGGTCCCGGTGACTTTTTCGGCTCACGTCAGCACGGTTTGCCCGACCTTAAAATCGCAGACCTTACCGAAAACATGGATATCGTCAGAGAAAGCAGACAGGCCTGTGAAAATCTTTTCAGAGACGACCCCTCACTTTCAAAGGAAGAAAACAAAGGCGTCCGACAGGGCATTTCACGGCTTTTCGCCTCTCAGAAATACATCACGTTTAATTAAAGCACGAAAGGAAAATATCTCTATGAAAAAGATTGCAAGCTTTACAATTGACCACACTATATTACCCAAGGGTATGTATCTTTCACGCAGAGACATGAACACCGTCACCTATGACATAAGATGCCGCCGTCCGAATGTGGAAAAGGTTATGGAAAACGGCGCAATTCATACTTTGGAGCATCTTTTTGCCACCTTCGTAAGAAACAGCGATGTGTCGGATAAAATCATATATTTCGGTCCCATGGGCTGCAGAACGGGCTTTTATTTCATCACAGCCGACACCCTTTCGGGCGAAGACGCAATAAAGCTCACAAAGGATGCACTCGCCTTCTGTGCCTCATTCGAAGGTGAGGTGCCCGGAGTTTCGGCAAAGGAATGCGGTAATTACCGCGACCATGACCTGCCCACAGCCAAAAAGGAGGCAGAGGAAATGGTAAAGGTGCTCGCCGAATGGACAGCGGAAAAACTTGCCTATCCCGTAAAATGACAAGACTATTGAAAATGTCTGTATTCTATGATAAAATAATGCAGAATCATCGGACGACCGACGGTCGCCCCTACGATGCTCACATTGATAATCGAAAGCGAGGTGAGAGCTACGGAAAACAGCAGAGAACGATTTAAAAGAGAGCTTTCGGACACGGTGTCCTTTAATCTCAATGACACATATTTTTCCGATGACGATGTACCCTATTCAGCCTTTTGCGGCGAAGATGCGGCGGAGATAATTTTTCCCACAGAGGAAACGGTAACGGAAAAAAACGAAGCAGAAAAAGCAAACGTAAAAACACAGCCCCCGGAAAATGCCGCACCCGTGAAAAACAAAGTAAGGCAAGCTTTCACATTTACGGATATTCTTTACATCGCCGAGGAGAAAACGGAATATGTGGGCGAAGAAACGATAAAGTTTATCAGGCTCCTTTTCTCTAAGCTTTCGCCCTTATTTGTCATTCCGTATCTTATCATAAGCAATCTTGCCGTTTCTTTATGGAAAAAAATAAAGGCTTTGCCGAAAAAAATTCATCTGAGTATCAATGACGATATAAAAAGAATTTCTCTCGAAATAAAAGCTATCGTAAACGCTTCAAAGGCGGTAAAGAAAAAAAGAGCTCTCGTTTTTATAAGAGCTATGGGAAAATATTTCCTCATGTCCTTCCGCAGACACAGTCATTTTTGGAAAACTTTGTTTAATATTTCTCTGCCTGTCGCCGCCTGCTTTATTGTTTTTTTGGCGGGACGTTCTCTCACCGAAAACACCACCTTTGCTTTGGAGGTAATATATAACGGCAGCTCCTTAGGCTATATCGAAAACACTGACACATTTGAAAAAGGAAGGAGTCAGGCTGTGGCTCTTTTGTCATCGTCGGAGGAAAACGCAGACCTTACCCTAAGCAAACAGCCGGTATATAAATTCAGCCGGGTAAAGGTAAACGAGCTGAGCAATCCCCAAATGATAAGCGAAGGCATCATAAAGGGCAGCGGTGAAAATTATATCCGTGCCTGCGGCGTTTATATCGACGGCGAATTTATCTGTGCCGTCAGAAACGAATCCGACGCCGCCTCTGTCTTTTCGAAAATACTCGCTCCTTATGAAAAAAAGGCGGAGGAAGGCACTATGGTAAGCTTTGTGGAAGAGATAGAGTATGTCCAGGGCTATTACAAAGAAAACAGCGACCTTATATGGGATACCACCAAACTGCAGACCATGCTTTCCGGACCGAAATCGGAGGCTCAGTACCACCGGGTCAGAAAGGGCGACACTTTGGCATCCGTGGCAAAGCAGTACGGTCTTACCAGAAAACAGTTGCGTACGCTCAATCCCGGCAAAGATTTTTCGAAATTTTCCTCCATCAGAAAGCTTCTTGTGGCAGAGGAGGAAAATTACGTCAGAGTAAAGGTTATGAAAACACGCACCCGCAAGGTGTCTCTCCCCTATGAAACGATAGAAAAGCAGAGCGCATCTCTCGCCAAGGGTACAAAGAAAACCACTCAGAACGGCTCTTACGGTCAAAAGGTAATCACAGAGCTCGTCACTTATATTAACGGCGAAATCTCTTATACCTCCTTCCTTTCGGAAAAGATCACAAAGAACCCCGTAAATAAAATCGTTCTTATCGGAACGAAAACCTATTCGTCACCGGTTTACGGCGGCTCCGTTACCTCACGCGGCTTTACCTGGCCCACAAGAGGAGCTTACAGCATTTCCTCATATTACGGCTACAGAAATCCTAGCATTTCCGGTTGGGGCTTCCACGGCGGTATCGACATTATCCGCTACGGCGGTTCGGCGGGTATTCCCGTGGTAGCGTCGGCATCGGGTACGGTAGTGACGGCCTACAGCGGTTGGTCCGGCTACGGACACACTGTGGTTATCAATCACGGAAACGGCATCACCACCCGTTATGCACATATGCAGCCCGGCTCTATTTGCGTAAGAGCGGGTCAGTATGTATATCAGGGACAGCAGATCGGCCGTATCGGCTCCACAGGTAACTCCACAGGTCCCCATCTCCATTTTGAGGTGCTCGTTTACGGACGTAAGGTTAATCCGCTGAGCTACGTCAGATAAATGCAAAATGCAAAATGCAAAGTGCAAAGTGGCGGGATAAGCTTCGGAACAAACAAGTGATATTCCGCCCTGTTTACAGAATGATATGAATTAATCCCGCAGATTCAAAATCTGCGGGATTGTTAATTACAACGCAAAAATGTAAAATATTCTTGACATTTCAAAGATACAAGCATATAATATAAATGTAAAGAGTTCTTTACTTTTATTTCAGGAGGTGTTAATATGAAAAAATTTTTAAAAAGATGGGGCATTGGTAAAACCGATGAAATGGAGCAGTATATTGCCTTCAAGGCACAGAGAAATGCTTTGATTTTCCTTTTAATTGCTTTGGCTGTCTGGACTTTATATGAAGCCTACAAGGTTTTTGCCTTTCATACTATGCTAAATCCTGTGCCGTGTTTTCTTCTTACGGGAGCGTCCTGCATTCAGTTTTTTTCCGAAGCCATTATGTCGCACAACGCCGTAAAAGGTGATGAGGATTCGCCGAAAGCTTCTGATTTATCAAAAACTATTCTGATATCCGCTGTTGTCTTGGCAATAACTATGATAATCGCAAATATAGTCGTTATACTTATGGTGATCGAATAATGAAAAACATGATAAAAGAATTGCGTAAAGAAAAGGGTTACAGACAGGAAGACCTCGCACAAGCAGTGAATGTTTCAAGACAAACGATTATCGCCATAGAAAATGACAGATACAATCCTACACTTGAACTGGCAATGAGGCTGGCAAAATATCTGAATACCACAGTTGAAGAACTATTTATTTTGGATTTGTAAGGTATGCACTTTATAAGTGAGAAAATTACTAATATTTCAGTGAGATAAAATCTACTGTACCACATTGTAAAAAATAATTAATCCCACAGGTAAAAAATCTGTGGGATTGTTTTATTCATTTTATGATTCGTTCATCCGATAAAGAAACTCCCCGTCACTGCTTATGACAAAAGCATCCCCGCCAAGTTCAATAAGATTATATGTTCCGTAAGGAGAAATGAGACTGAGGCCGTCCTTATAATGAAGCTCTGCTTTGCCGACTTTTATTATACCGTCAAAATAATTTATGGTTGTCAGCTCCGCATTCTCTTCTGCCCTTTCAAAATATACTTCGATATTATACTGACCGAAGCCCCATTTTGTTATTTTAGGCTTAGGTTTGCCATTTTCATAAGTATAGTAAGCAAAAATAATATTGATGACAACAGATAAAATCAGCATAAGCTTTAAAAGCCTTTTCCTGTTCATGCTGTATTCCTCCGAAAATAAAAAAAGTGTGTCCCAAAGGAGACACACCGAAAAATGCATCTCATTTGTTGTCACACAAATCCTACTAATCCGACAAAGAATAGCAAAGCAAGAGATACACTTTTACCAAAGTGTTTCTCTTTGTCGGATACAATATTCGGATTTGCGTGACAAGAATAAATTACCACATTTCTGCAAAAAAATCAACATTTAAAGAAAAAGAATTCGATAAAAACAGCGTATCAATAAAAGCGGCGGGATGAGTCATCCCGCCCTACAATATTCAATTGCGTAAAAGCGGCGGTGTATCACTTACGGTTTCACGAAGCCTTACCCGCCATTTTGCGTTTTGCATTTTGCATTTTGCATTCAATTACTCTCCTCGTCCCTTTTCGGCGGCAACCTTGGGTCTGTCTTCTTTGGGTTTAATGTCGCCGGCTTTGGTAAGGGCTATTTTGGTCATAAGAGGACCGAAAAGCTCATAAATGAGAACACCGAACAGTACAATATTTCTGATTATCACACCTGTCTCACCGATTTCCAATGCAGTAATGGACATACCCAATGCCACACCTGCCTGAGGAAGAAGAGTGATACCGAGATATTTTTTGATATTTGATTCGCATTTTGCGATATTTGCACCGAGTCTGGCACCGAACCATTTACCGAAGGAACGGGTAATAATGTAAACGATGCCTATACCTACCACGGCAAAATCGGTGAATACGGAAAATTCCAGCTCCGCACCGCTGAGAACGAAGAAAAGGATAAACAAAGGTGCCGTCCAACGGTCGGTTTTTTCCATAAGATTGGCAGAAAAATCGCAAATATTGCAGAAAACCGTGCCGAGCATCATGCATACAAGGAGAGGACTGAAGCCTACCTCCACGGGACCAAGATGAAATTTCAGCTTTGAAAGTGCCACAGCGAGGAAAATGGCAGTAACAACTATCGCCTGTCTTTTGGAGCGTGAGAAGAAATACTTTTCTGCCCATGCGAGAAGATAGCCTAAAACAGCACCCATAACGAGCGAGAACACTATCTCTGCCACCGGGTCAACGAGAACGGAATAGATATTGAATTCACCGCTGACGAGAGTTTTTGCAAAGCCGAAGGATACGGCGAAAATGATAAGTCCCACTGCGTCATCCAAAGCAACGATGGGAAGAAGCAAATTTGTGAGCTTGCCCTTTGCCTTGTACTGTCTTACGACCATAAGAGTGGCGGCAGGAGCAGTGGCAGAGGCGATGGCACCGAGTATTATGGCAGAGGAAAGAGGGAATTTGTCTTCGCCCAAAGCGAAATGAAGACCAACCAAAGCAGCATCAACGACCACCGTGGTAAACACGGCCTGTAAAATGCCGATTATCGTGGCTGCCTTACCCGTTTTTTTAAGCTGCTCCAAACGGAATTCGTCACCGATGGCAAAGGCAATAAAGCCCAAAGCCACGTCATTGATAACGTTCATGGCACTTACCTGCTCATGGGTGGTAAATCCGAAGCCGTCAATACCGAGTCTGCCCAGACAATAGGGACCGATAAGTATACCCGCCACAAGATAACCGGTAACGGCGGGAAGCTTGAGAGGCTTTACCACTCTGGACATAAAAAGTCCCGCACTCAGAGCTATAGCGATTGATAATAAAGTTTCCATTTTTATTCCTTCTTTTTTTTATAAAATCCAAAGAGATATTATAATTTCAGCGAGATATAAAGTCAATGATTATATTGACTAAAAAAGCCGACTTTTTCCTTTTTAATTTATTTATTATTTTTTTATATGCGATAAATTAAGGATGTTGATTTTACTGCGGAAATATGATATAATGAGCGTGACCTGACATAAAGACGGTTTTACCCTCTGAGGATAAGGCAACAGTATTAATTCGGAATGCGGAATTCGGAATGCGAAATCGCGGACAAAGATTTCAGATAATATAACATCTCCCGCCGGATAAATATGTATTTTAATTTGCAAATCAAATTTTGTCGGCGATATATTGTGATATTTCGTCGGACATTACACGGATATAATCGGAGCGAAGCGACCTTCAATTCCGAATTCCGTATTCCGAATTCCGCATTAATATGAAGCATTTGTTGCCATACTCTTTAAAAAGGGTGTGGCATTTTTTATTGGAGGTAACTATGGAAACAAGAGTAGCAGTTATGAGCATCATAGTCGAAAAAAGCGAAACAGTCGAAAAGTTAAATTCGCTTCTCCACTCTTACGGTGAATATATCATCGGCAGAATGGGTATACCCTACAGACAAAAGAATATAAATATTATCAGCATAGCCATCGACGCACCGCAGAACATTATTTCCGCTCTTTCGGGACAAATCGGACGGTTACCCGGCATCAGCGTCAAAACGGCTTATTCGGGTGTGATTTCAAATGGATAAGCGTACAGAATATATTGTCAGAAAGCTCATAGACACCCATTCTCTCGATGAGAGTGAATATAAAGAGCTCATAGAAAAACGCACCGAAGAAAGCGCCCTCATTCTCAAAGAAGAGGCCGTCAGGCTCAGAAAAGAAATATACGGCGATTCGGTTTTTATCAGAGGACTTATCGAGGTCAGCAATATTTGTAAAAACGACTGCTATTACTGCGGCATCAGAAAAAGCAACCGCAGCTGTGACAGATACCGCCTCGGCAGAGAGGAAATCCTTTCCTGCTGCAAGGACGGCTACGCTTTGGGCTTTCGCACCTTCGTAATGCAGGGCGGCGAGGACGGATTTTTCACCGATGATTTTCTTTGCGGTGTAATAAAAGAAATAAAGGCTCTTTATCCCGACTGTGCCGTCACTCTGTCTCTCGGTGAGAGAAGCCGTGAATCCTATGAAAGGCTTTATGAAGCGGGAGCGGACCGCTATCTTTTGCGCCACGAAACGGCGGACAGCGGGCATTATTCACGCCTTCACCCCGAAAGCCTCACTTTGGCAAACAGGATGGAATGTCTTCGCAATCTCAAAGAAATCGGTTTTCAGACAGGTTGCGGCTTTATGGTAGGCTCACCCTTTCAGACAGCTGAATGTTTAGCCAAGGATCTGAAATTCATCGAAAGCTTCAAGCCGGATATGGTGGGCATAGGCCCCTTTATTCCCCATAAGGATACCCCCTTCAGGGGCTGCCCCGCCGGCAGTGCAGAGCTTACCTGCTTTCTGCTTTCGGTCATACGAATAATTCATCCGCCTGTGCTCCTCCCCTCCACCACCGCACTCGGAACCTTACAGGAGGGCGGCAGAGAAAAGGGCATACTTCACGGCGCAAACGTCATTATGCCGAATCTTTCCCCCACCGATGTCAGAGATAAGTATATGCTTTATAACAATAAGCTGTCTACAGGTGCGGAATCGGCACAGAAATTAGACGAGCTGAAAAGGAAAATCGACTCTGTCGGCTATAAAATAGTAACCGAAAAGGGTGACATTATAAAAAAATAATCTACTGAAAGGAAGTAATAATATGGCAATCTACAACCCCAAATCACTCAAAGCAGAAGAATTCATCAACGACGGAGAAATCCGTGCCACTCTCGAATATGCGGAGGCAAACAAAAACAACCGTGAGCTTATTTTAAGCATTATCGAAAAGGCACGTCCCCGAAAAACGGAGACAGGCACCGTATGCTCAGGTCTCTCACACCGTGAAGCGAGCGTGCTTTTAGCTTGTGAGGACGAGGAATTGATCGAAAAAATTTACGAAGTGGCTGAGGAAATCAAGCTCGCCTTTTACGGAAACAGAATAGTCATCTTCGCTCCCCTTTATCTTTCAAATTACTGCGTGAACGGCTGTGTTTACTGCCCCTATCACATCAAAAATAAAAACATCGCCCGTAAAAAGCTCACTCAGGAGGAGGTAAGGGCTGAGGTTATCGCTTTGCAGGATATGGGTCACAAAAGACTCGCCATCGAAGCAGGTGAAGACCCGAAAAACAATCCCATCGAATATATCCTCGAATGTATCAAAACCATTTACAGCGTTCACCATAAAAACGGTGACATCCGCCGTGTAAATGTCAATATCGCCGCCACCACCGTGGAAAATTACCGCAAGCTCAAGGATGCAGGTATCGGCACATACATCCTATTCCAGGAAACTTACCACAAAGAAAGCTATCTGAAGCTTCATCCCACAGGACCCAAGCACGACTATGATTATCATACGGAGGCTATGGACAGAGCCATGGAGGGCGGAATTGACGACGTAGGTCTCGGTGTTCTTTTCGGTTTGGAAATGTACAAATATGAGTTTGCAGGTCTTATCATGCACGCCGAGCATCTCGAAGCAGTTCACGGTGTCGGCCCCCACACCATAAGTGTCCCACGCATCAAAAAGGCTGACGACATCGACCCCACAGCCTTTGACAATTCAATCTCCGACGATATTTTTGCCAAAATCACCGCCTGCATCCGTCTCGCCGTGCCCTATACAGGCATGATTATCTCTACCCGCGAAACGGAAGAAACCCGTACAAAGCTCCTCCGTCTCGGTATCTCTCAGGTAAGCGGCGGCTCCAGAACCTCCGTCGGCGGATATACTCAGGAGGAAAGACCCCACGATACAGAGCAGTTCGACGTTTCCGACCAAAGAACTCTCGACGAGGTGGTTGCATGGCTGATGGAAAACGGCCACATCCCCTCCTTCTGCACCGCCTGTTACCGTGAAGGCAGAACCGGCGACCGCTTTATGTCGCTGTGCAAAAACGGTCAGATTATCAACTGCTGCCATCCCAACGCTCTTATGACCCTCACGGAATATCTCGTCGATTACGCAAGCGACCGTACAAAGGAAATCGGCTTTAAGATGATTGACAAAGAAATCGAAAGGGTTACCAAGGACAAGGTAAAAGCAATAGCCAAACAAAACATCGAGGATATCAAAAATTCAAACAGAAGAGATTTCAGATTCTGACCTCTCCTTTCAGGAAAGGCTATATCAACACAAATGAAAGGAGCGTATTATGAGCCTTAACTCCACCCCCTCCTCCGAAAGAGTTCATATCGGATTTTTCGGTCTGCGAAATGCGGGTAAATCCAGCCTTGTCAATGCAGTGACAGGTCAGAGTCTTGCTGTGGTTTCAGATGTAAAGGGCACCACCACCGATCCTGTAAAAAAGGCTATGGAGCTTTTGCCCGTAGGTCCTGTGGTTATAATCGACACCCCCGGCATCGACGACGAAGGCACTTTAGGTGAAATGCGTGTGCAAAAGGCAAAAGAAACCCTCTATAAGACCGATTTAGCCGTTCTCGTTCACGATGCAAAAGAAAACCTCACCGAGGCAGAGAACGAGCTTATATGCCTTTTTAAAGAAAAAAAGATACCCTTTATTCTCGCGCACAACAAAAGCGACACGGTCGAAACCGTTTCCCAAAATAAGGACAACGAAATATATGTCAGTGCTCTCACCGGTGACGGTATACATGCGCTCAAAGAGCTTATGGCAAAAACCGCAAAGGGCACAAAAAACGAAAGATTTGTCGCAGGCGATTTAATAAACGAAGGTGACACGGTGCTTTTGGTCATTCCCATCGACAAAGCCGCACCCAAGGGCAGACTTATTTTGCCTCAGCAGATGACTCTGCGTGATATTTTGGACAAAGGTGCAATTCCCTTATGCTGCAGAGACAGTGAGCTTACGGAAGCTCTTGCAAAGCTAAAAGATCCCCCCGCTCTCGTCATAACCGATTCACAGGTTTTCGGCAAGGTTTCAAAGGCTTTACCCGAAAGCATCCCTCTCACCTCTTTTTCTATCCTTATGGCAAAATACAAGGGTGACCTGCCCGCTCTGTTAAAGGGTGCGGACGCTCTCGACAAGCTCAAAGACGGTGACAGGGTGCTTATCAGCGAAGGATGTACTCACCACAGACAGTGCAACGACATCGGAACGGTGAAAATGCCGAAATGGATTGAGGATTACTCAGGGGCAAGATCCGACTTTTCCTTCACCAGCGGCGGTGAGTTTCCCGAAAATTTGACGCCCTATAAGCTTGTTGTTCACTGCGGCGGATGTATGCTTAATGAAAAAGAAATGCAGTCGAGAATCGACCGCTGCGAAAAACAGAATGTTCCTGTCGTAAATTACGGCATGGCTATAGCGAAAATGAACGGAATTTTGGAGAGGAGTATTAAACCTCTGCGTCTTTGAACCTCTCCGTCAATATGACGGTTGACACCTCCCCTGCATGGCAAGGGAGACAGTTTTCCACACCGAAAAGTTTTCAACAAAATTTTTCCGGTTCCTTTCTGTTTATTATTATAATTTTCTTTATCTTTATATTTACATTCTGATTTTCTTTACCTGCAAATGTAACAATTCTTACAATTGGATGCAAATGCATAAATTAAGATATAATTTTTTCGAGTTTTCCACACAATAAAAGAGAGCGATATGGAGTTTTCCGCATCGCTCTTTTTTTATATTTTTACTTAACTTTTTCGCAGGAGATAATATTCTTACCTGAATGGGTAATTTTAACTCTGTCCCCCTCATCGATTAAAAGCATTTTTTCGTTTGTGCCTGCCTTAGCTCTGAAAAGATTTTCTTTACCGTCGATGAGATAAATATAGGTATTACCGTCAATATCGATATATTTTACCGAGGTGACGATTATTTCTGTCTCTGTGACGTCCTCTGTAAATCCTTCCGCTTCTATACCAAGCGCCGATTTATATTTCCTTATACATTCCTCCTGAGTGGCAGCTGTGGTAACAATATTATACTGCTCCACATTTACCGTAGCATAAAGCTTTACCAATCCACCGGAGTCCTTAAGAACCATAATGTATGTCGGATGACCGTCAATATTGATCAGAGACGGGAAGGATGCCTGATAACCCTTTTCCTGAACCTCACCTTCTGCTGATGCCATAGCGGATTTTTCATCAGCACCGGCTATCTGATAGTAGCGACTCTCGCCTGTTCTTTCGTTGGCCATAAGAAAACCTATATTTGAACTGTCACCGTTTACAGAGGTAACACCCGTATAAATCCATATATCCCCGTCTTTAGCTACATATCCGTAGTCTGAAACAGGTGTTTCGTCATCGCTATCCTCATCAGATGAGTAATAGGTTGTGACCTGCTTACAGTCCTTTTTAGCGAAAAGACTGTTCATAAAACCGTTTTGGAACATTCCGTGCCAATTATATTGCTCACAGATAAGATCACCGTAAAAAACCACATCTATCCATTTAGGAATCTCAGAAGCTTCATATTTTTCCGTTTTACCACTGACAGGGTCGAGAACTATACAGCCGCTGACCGTTTTACCTCCGAATAAACCTATGGTTTTTTCTATAACCGAAGCGATATAATACGGATTACCGTTTTCATCCGTCTCAAAATGCAAATTATCAAGCATAAGAGTCGGATATGCTTTTCTTATATGTCTGAAAGCATCCTCAGAAAAGAAGGCTGAGGGTACGTATTTCATTCCCTCGGATTCAATAAAGGACGCGGACATGGAAACCGGGTTTACGGTTACATAACCTTTTATACCACTGTGCCTGTTATTCAACCATTTAAAAAATCCTGCATATTCCAACGCTGAAACCTTAATCGGCTTTCCGTTATAATCTATTTGAGTATAGTCATAGGAAACATTGAACTGACTTACAACATCGGAAAGAGCACCGATTTCACGGTCACCGAGCATACGAGCTGAGGCGGTATCCATAAGTGCAATCGAATCAGTACCCACTGACTCGATCACATCCTTTGAAAAATCAGAAGTGTTTACCTTTAATATTTCCGAATACTTTGAGGCATTGAAGAGTGTACTGCCCGTAACGGCCAAAAAAACGGTCAACAGAGTAGTGATGATGGGCAGAAGATAATACTTTATACCAAATCTGAATTCCGTATATTTTTTAGTTCTTCCTTTGGAGCCTGTCTTTTTCTTCACCGTAACATAGCCGAAGTCTTTGGCACCCTTAGAGAGTCGCACTAAAATTACAAACATGAAAAGTGCGATGTCAATAATAATCCATAGACCGGGATTGTGAATATTCAGCGCGGGACACAATAAGTAAAAGCTCAAAGCCACAAAAGCCAGAGACGACACACCGCCGAATATGTAGGGAAAAATGCTTACTTTTTTCATAGTATTGATTGCTCCTTTGCACTATAGTGCTTATATTTTAATTTGTCACCGTTTCTTTGTCAATATTTGTCAACAAAGAAGCTTCAAATCTGTGATTATATGATACAACGTAAAAAGAAAAAAGTGAATGACAAAAAGTGTGAATTACAATGCAAAAAGATGACAATTTGTGC
The DNA here is from genome assembly GCA_017397845.1 of Clostridia bacterium. GTDB lineage: Bacteria > Bacillota > Clostridia > Oscillospirales > Acutalibacteraceae > UBA6857. The sequence continues at coordinate 47,883 of JAFQHU010000001.1, read as the reverse complement.
AAAAAAAAAGAGGCTGCATTTGATGCAACCTCTTTGAAGTTAAATATTAACTTATGCAAGCTCTGCGAAGTACTTGATTGTACGAACCATCTGGCTTGTATAGGAGTTTTCGTTGTCGTACCAGGAAACAACCTGAACTTCATAAAGACCGTCAGCGATCTTTGCAACCATTGTCTGAGTTGCATCGAAGAGTGAACCGTATCTCATGCCGATAACGTCGGAGGAAACGATGGGATCTTCGTTGTAGCCGAAGGATTCAGAAGAAGCAGCCTTCATAGCAGCGTTGATGCCGTCAACTGTGATGTCGTCACCCTTTACAACAGCTGTAAGGATAGTTGTTGAACCGGTGGGAACGGGAACACGCTGTGCAGCACCGATGAGCTTACCGTTGAGTTCGGGAATAACAAGGCCGATAGCCTTAGCAGCACCTGTGGAGTTGGGAACGATGTTTGCAGCACCTGCACGAGCTCTTCTCATGTCGCCCTTTCTGTGAGGACCGTCGAGAATCATCTGATCGCCTGTGTATGCATGGATTGTAGCCATGATACCGCTCTGGATGGGAGCATAGTCGTTGAGAGCCTTTGCCATGGGAGCAAGGCAGTTTGTGGTGCAGGAAGCAGCAGAAATGATTGTATCTTCAGCTGTAAGAGTGCCTTCGTTTACGCTGTAAACGATGGTGGGAAGGTCGTTACCTGCGGGAGCAGAAATAACAACTTTCTTTGCACCTGCATCGATGTGAGCCTGAGCCTTTGCCTTTGAGCAATAGAAGCCTGTGCACTCAAGAACAACATCAACACCGATTTCACCCCAGGGGAGCTCAGCGGCATTAGCCATAGCATAAATCTTGAGAGTTTTGCCGTCTACTGTGATGGTACCTGCTTCGTCGTCAGCTGATACTGTGTGAAGGTTCTCACCGAGAACGCCGCAGTAACCGCCCTGAGCTGTGTCGTACTTGAGAAGATTTGCGAGCATTGAGGGCTTTGTGAGGTCGTTGATAGCAACAACATCATAGCCTTCTGCACCGAACATCTGTCTGAAAGCAAGACGACCGATACGACCGAAACCGTTAATAGCAACTTTTACTGACATAATAAATACCTCCAATGTTTCATTGAATAATATAATTTTACCTTTATTATATTAACCGATTTATCAATATTTTTCAACCTTTTTTTAAAAGATTTTTCCTGCGTGATAAAGTTTTGCTATTCTTAACAAAATCTTACAGGGTGAAGGCTGAAAGAGTGTTAATTATTTCTTACCTATAAGGGCTTTGAAGTCGGTTTTTTCCACCTTTTCGCCCTTTTCCGCTCTCGCTTTATCCAAAGCACCCTTATAGGGCATAAGCATACCCTCATTCATCATATTGCCCATTTTACCTTTTACCTTCGGAGAACCCATAAGTCCGCCCACAAGATACATGGCAATAACTCTGCCCATTTTCTTTTGCGGGAAATCGTACTGACCGTGTGCTTTGTAAAATTTATGGTCAGCTTTCATAAGACCCTGCATTTGGAAAATAAGGTCGCGGAAAATTTTCATACCGCCCACACCGTAAAAATTGGCAGGCTGTGTATGCTTATTCGAAAGAGCATAAACAAGTGTGTCAGCCATACGGTCGATTTCTCTGTCCGGGTTGACCTCATCGGTTGCGACTCCGGCAAGGAAGTTACCGCCGACCTCACTTCTGCCTTCGATAATCATCTGAAGGTTAAATTCTTTGCTGTATTCTCCGCTGACAAGATAACCGACAGGCATACCCATAGTTACCGTACGGTGACCGTTACAGAACTGTCTGTCGTCGTACATTTTAAATTTTGCACCCATGGAATGGTCCTTTATCTTAAAGGCATATACGATAGCCGTCGAGGATTGAATCTCATTACGGAGATAATCGTCGAAGCCGTCCTTGTAAACGCACTTACCGCTGACTGCACAGTTAAAGCAGCCGAGACATCCGCCCTTGAAGGGATATTCGGCGATATTGATAACCTTGCTTTTCATGGTAAGAGAATTACGGAAGCGTTCAATCATTGATATCAGCTGTGTGTCTCCGTCCTCAAAATCGGCAACAACGGCAATTTCACCGTAGCTCGTCTTTTCACGGTTTTCACCGGGGGTAACCTTTACGGGCTTTTTTGCCTTTTCCCTTTTAATTACAGGCTCATAATGGTCATTATCAAAGCAATACATAAGATATCTGAAAAATGCCATGAGCTCCTTCTGACCTTTTTCTGCAGTAAGGTCGTCCATATCAGCGGAAAGACCTTTGACATATTTCATTTCCATATCAAGGCAATTATCTCTGACATAGTTATGGGCGGTGATGTCATAAAAATGCTTTGAGGTGCTTATCTGAGATGCAAATTTATCCTTTACCTGTGCTTTATGCTCTTTCATAAGCTCGATAAAACGGTGAAGCTGACAGGGCGCAATAAAAGTATAAACAGGATAAGAGAAAATAATAATATCCGCCGCTTCAAGCTTTTCCTTTGCCTCGGAAAAATCCTTTTCCAGCTTTTTTATCTGCTGACCTGCATGAATAACATCAAAATTTATCCATGGGAATTTGATTTTAAGATATTCTGTGGACTGAAGTGTTACGCTGTATTTGCCCTTCGGGCTTCCGTTAACTACCAAAACCTTCATTTTTTACCTTCCTTTATTTCTTAATTTTAAAATTAACGATAATATTGCCAATGTGACGGCAACCGAAACAGATTACCGTCACATAAAATTTATTTGTTTCTCTTTTCTGCCTTTTCTGCTTTGATTGCAGCGGCCTTTTCTGCCTTTTCTGCCTCAAGGCGCTTTGCTTCCTCAAGCTGTGCCTGAAGCTCAGCTTCCTCGGCAGCCTTTGCCTCGTCATATTTGGCGGCAATTTCGTCAAAATGAAGAGTGTTTTCTCTTTCATTTACGATACGCTGTGCATCAAGATAAGGTTTGGCGGCACGTGCAAAGAAGGCATGCTTATCCATTTCTGCTTTTGTAGATGCCTGGATTTCCTTCCTTTCATTTTCAAAGGCTTTGATTTTTTCACCGATATCCTTAAGAGCATAGGAATCCTTTGCCTTTTTGGCTGCAGCCTTTGCTTCGTAAAGTGCCTTAAGCTCGCTGTTAAGCTCGTCTTCTCTGTCGAAAAGTCTGTCAAGCTCCTCGTAACCGGGCTGAATGAAGCTTTCGGGAGTTTTGTAATATTTATCCATAGCCTTACGGGCGGAAAGCTTATTTTTTGCGGTGGCGATTCTGTATTTACGGTACTCTTTTTCCTCTGCGGATGTTTTGGACAATTCTCTGGCAGCGGCAAGCTCTTTAAGGATATCTTCCTTTTTGAGCTCATAAAGACCCGTAAGACCGCCCTGACAGAATTTGAGGCTTTCTTCGTACTTTGTCTTTTCGATACCCTTTTCAAATTTTTCAAGCTCAGCGCATACAAAGCGGGAAATTTCGATTTCTTCGTTTTGTTCCTTTGCCGCCTTGCGTTCCTTTTTGCTCATCGACTTATTAATCACAACAAGCTCATTATTTACCTTTTCACGGGCATCTCTGATAATGTCGATGGCTTCGATAATAGTTTTATTATTGGTTACGCCGTTACCGTAGTCCTCAAACATGGCACGGATTTTAAGTGCACGCACGATACCCTTCTGCTGTTTTTCTTTAAGGTCATAAAAGAAATAAGGAACAACATTAAGGAAGGCACCGAGCGCGGCCATAAGTATAAGTGTATTCATAATATCGGAAAGAAGACCGGGCACACCTGTATTTACGTCGAGAATTGCCATACCGCCGTTTCCGTAGCCGTTACCCTCATATATGCCGTAGCTTTCATAAACGAAGGGCAAAACTGAGGAGGTAACCATGGTTACCATACCGCCTATGGTGGCAACGGTAGCAAACATACCGTCAACACGGACACCTGTTTTATATTGGTGGTAGTCACGGATATCTGCCTGAATAGCCGGAGAAAGAATCTGCTCAAAGGCACCGAACAGATAATTTATATAAATGCAGACAGTAAGCCATATAAGACTTTCCTTTCTGATGCCCATGGCAAGAATACACACAACATTCATCAGATTAACGCCGACAAGGACTGCTTTTTTTCCGTATTTTTTTACGGCAACAGGAGCCAACAGCATCCCCCAAAGTGATGCGTTACCCGTAATGGTGTAAATGAGTGCGAGCTGATCACCGTCACCTGTGTGGCCGAAGGTTACCGACCAACTGAGAATATTGCCGTAGGCGCCCTCAAGAAAGCCGAGCCAGCCCGCAAGAGCAATAATCCAAAAGTATTTATTCTTTGCTACCTCCTTGAAGGCATCGGTAAAACGCACCTGAATAACACGGCTTCTGGCCTGAATAATTTTTTCGCTGGTATTGGCAAAAATAAAAATAGTAAGACCTATACCGAAAATGGCAAAAAACGGATATGTAAAACGGTAAACGGCAATATCATAAAGATTATTGTCAGCCACACGCTTCGCCACAATGGGTGTGACAATATTCATAATAGACGGGGCAAGAGAGTAAACAACAGCCTTGACTGCAAGCACATCTGTTCTTTCCTGTGTATTTGGGGAAAGAACATGGATAAGGTTTGTAAAGGCATCGTTAAAGAAATTAAAGAAGAATTGGAGCAGAAGATTGAAAAAAAGCACCAATACAAGCTTTGCAAAATAGCCGCCCTCCATACCGAAAATCTGATTCGGGAACCATTCATAAAGAGACTCATACGGGAACCATACATAAGCCAAGCTGATTACGGCAGTAGGAATACCCATAGTCAAAAGATACGGTCTGTACTTACCCGCCCTGTTACGGGAATTATCAACCATATTTGCTCTTATTGCAGTGAGAGGAATATTGGCAAAGGTAGATATAAGATATAGCACATATATGTCTGTAAACGAAATACCTATAGCACCGCTGACCAAAAGATTGTTTGTGCTTACGATAAGCTGCGATGCCATGGTGATGATAAAATATGCACCGATACCGCCGCCGGCATAGGCTGCTATTTCCTTAAAGGGCATATAGCGTCCGGGAAGCGGAATTTTCCAATAAGTTCTGACATCTGAAAGTAATGATTTGACCTTAGTAATCAAATGTAACTCCTCCTCTTTATTTCATAGGCAGATTCCCCCACCATGTTAACTTAACAATTATAGCACACACGCACAACCTTTTCCACAGTTTAAGAGCACTAAAAGCTTTTTCGGTAATTTAAACAATAAATCAAAGTGGCTTTAATGCAAAATGACAACTGATAAAAAAGAAAAAGAGACGGGCATAACCCATCTCATAAATTTTCTTTGATTATTTGCTTGCGTTGAGTTTGCTTACAAGAGCAGACTTCTTTCTTGCAGCGTTGTTTTTGTGAAGAAGACCCTTTGCAACAGCTTGGTCGATTTTCTTTACTGCGGCCTTAACTGCAACATCCTTATCTTCAGCGTTTGCTTCGATAGCGGCATTAGCCTTTTTGAGAGCAGTTTTGAGTGCTGAGTTTGCTGACTTGTTACGAGCCTGCTTTGTTGCGTTAACAAGAACACGCTTTTTTGCTGATTTAATGTTTGGCATAACATTACACCTCCTCTTAATTTACATCAATATGCATCGTATATCATATCATCTTTTTAAAGAAAATTCAAGATATTTTTGCAAAATTGGATATACTTTTTTCAAAGCGACAACAATAATACTACATTATTGTGAAAAAAGCAATAGTTTAGGAGAAAATAATATGAACTTTCGTACTGATCTTGCCTTAGAAAGGAAAGAATACATCGACAAACACGACCTTGACGGTATAATAAGCCACAAAAAAACAGTAGACGGGATTACTGTGGACACCATAAAAGTAATAAACGAAAAGGGCGAGCGCACACTCGGCAAGCCCAAAGGCACTTATGTCACAGTGGAAACGGTGCCCTTCACCCGTAATTCGGAGCTGTTTTCACCCTCTCTTTACGTTTTGCGTGACGAGCTGAAAAGTTTACTGCCGAAGGAAAAGGGGTGCGTGCTCGTGGCGGGTCTCGGCAACGAAGACATCACCCCCGACGCTTTGGGACCGCGGTGTATTTCGATGCTTTTTGCCACAAGGCACATCCCCGACTCCTTTATAAAAGAAACGGGGCTTCCGCCTCTTCGCTCCGTGGCGGGTATAATTCCCGGTGTTTTGGGAAAAACAGGTATGGAAAGCTCGGAAATAATCAGCGGTATAGTAAAAAAAATAAATCCCTGTGCCGTTATAGCGGTGGATGCCCTCGCATCCCGCAGCACAGAGCGACTCGGCAGAACAGTTCAGCTGTGCGACACGGGTATATCCCCCGGCTCAGGAGTGGGAAACAGCCGAAAGGTCATTAACGAAAAAAACATCGGTGTGCCCGTGATAGGGATAGGTGTGCCCACGGTCGTGGACGGCAGAACCCTGGCCTTTGACATATTGACAAAATCCGGAGTAAGCGAGGAGGCAATAAAAAAAAGAGACATAAAGGACGGTATGATGGTAACTCCGAAGGAGATTGATGCCCTCATAGACAGAGCCGCACGTCTCATTGCTATGGCAATAAACACGGCGCTCCATCCCGATATGGACGGAGAAGATATTCTTTCCGTGGTGTCGTAAAAGAGAAAGAATCCGAATATATATTATGTATAAAGTATTCGGAGGAAAAATCATGAAGATAAATAAAGATAAAGTTTTAAAAATTACCGTTTGCATCATATCGGTCTGCCTTTCGGCTGTGATTCTTTTCTTTTTCAGTGATGCGGTGATAAGCTTTGCGGCACAGGCGGTGATGGTAAACGCACGCAGCTTTCTGCCCGTAAAGGGACTGAAGCCAAACGAAGCTTTTTACTCTGCTACGCAAGAAGCAACAACAGCCGAAACCACGGCAAAGCCCATAACCACAGTCCCCGCTACCTCAACTACAAAACCCGTTTCCACTGAAAAAGCCGCAAGTGCTGCGGTGGAGCTGAAATTCAACCGTACGGATGAGGACATTCTTTCACTGATAAAGGAAGCAGAAAAAGAAGGGAAAAAGGACAAAAAAGACGGAAAAATTTCAGAATACAGTTATATAAACGACGGAGTAACGGACAAGTACGGCAAAGTCAGAGTAAAAAACGTAAACAATAAAACCGACATAAACATCAAAAAGCTGTTGGAAACCAAATCAGAGGTAAAGGTAAATAAGGACGAACCCGCCGTTCTTATCTTCCACACTCACACCACGGAAACCTACGAAATTTTGGATCGGGGCTTTTATGCAGTGGGACACAAAACCCGCAGTAACGACAGCCGCATAAACATGGTTAGAGTGGGCGAAGAAACGGTAAAAGAAATAGAGAATGCCGGATATAAGGTGATCCACGACAAGGTAATCCACGACAGCTCATATAACGGAGCTTACGCTCATTCACGAAAAAGTGTGGAGGCTTATCTCAAAGAATATCCCTCAATAAAGATCGTACTCGACCTTCACCGTGACGCCATTCAGCGCTCCGACGGCACAAAAATAAAGCCCGTAGCCACCGTTGACGGTAAAAAAGCGGCCCAGATTATGATAATATCAGGCTGTCAGGAGGAGGGCGGACCCATAGAAGGTTTTCCGGATTGGAAGAAAAATCTGGTGTTCGCCGTGGAGCTGCAAGACACATTGGAGAATCTTTTTCCCGGCATAACCCGCCCCCTTTATTTCAGTCCGAGAAAATACAATATGGACCTTACCACCTGCTCACTTTTGGTCGAGATAGGCTCAGATGCCAACACATTGGACGAAGCGGTTTACACCGGCAGATGTTTAGGAAGAGCTGTAAGCAAAATTTTAGAAAGATATGAGGAATGATTATGAACGACGAAATGAAAAAGCTGCTTTCGCGGTTTTTATTTATCAATGTGCTTATATGCTGTTTGGGTCTTCTGACGTCGGGCAGCATCACCGCATCACAAAAAAGCGCAAAGACAACCTTTGACAAAGCCTATGCGGTAATGAGCGTTAAAACCACGGGCAAAAGAGTGGAAATCAATATGGGCGAGGAAAGGTTTGATTTTGATATCAATCTGACGGATAAAATTAAAGGGTATGAGGATTATATTATGCTGACCCCTGCGGCAAGTGTTTATTATTTCGGTAAATGCATAAAGAATTTGGCAACACAGGGAGAAAATCACTTAATGACGAAAGAAAAAGCGGTCACGGACACACCGTGACCTGCTTATATCAATGATTCATGTTATATTTCATTTTACATTTTGCCGTTCTGAATTAAAAAAGGCTACCGCCGTAGCCTTTTTTATCACTGCTTTTTCTGGTAGCTTTTGCAGAAATGGGGAACAGCGATGGAATCAGCACCTGTCTTTTCATGTGTTACTTCGATTCTTTCGAGATTGCACTTGTCACAGCCTTCATGCCACTGACATTCGGTAACTGTACATTTTACGCCTTCGTTTGCCATGAAATTCACCTCCCTTTTCTTACTGTGATTAGTATAGACAAAGGGAGGTGTTTTTATTCAGTTAACCGAGAAAAGACATAATTTCCATCACATAACCGATAAGCTTGGTTACAATATTATATATAAAGGAAAGAAGGCTTGAAACGAAATCCTTTGTGAGGATATTTTTTACATCCTCATCGACTACTATGTCAATTCTAAAGGATTCGTCTGCTTTTACAAAGGGGTTGTTTTCATCGTAAGAAACCGCTTCACCGTTCATGAGAGTAAAGTCAAAGGTTCTGCCGCCGATGGGAGTGAAGCTTTCGAAGAAATAAGAAACGTTTACTTCGAAATTTTTAAGACTTACCGCCGGTATTTCACCTTTGACGGGAATTTCTTTGCTTTCGCCCGCTTTGAGTGTAAAGGGCTTGAAATGCAGATTAATGTCAGCACCCTCAACATCTACGGCGGTCACAATCATCTTTCTTTCCGTCGAAAGATTTTTTATGACCAAAGAAGTATCCTCAGACGATACATATCCTTCCTTGCTGACGTCAAATGCCGCCCATACGGAATGAGAGGAGTTTGTGGTGGCGTGGAACTGAGGATATTCAGCCATAGAGTTTACGGTATATTTTTCATCGGTGAGAAGAAGCTTTTCCATAAGAGAATGGGTAAATTCATCGGTGGCTGTCATACCGTGATAATAATTTTCCACATACCATGTATGTTCGGGAAGATATGAGGTGGAGGCATCGAGAGTCATAGACGGTGAAACCTGATAAAATCCTGTTTCCTTTTTCTGAGTGTAGCCGTCTGCGAAGCGCTCTCCGAAGGGTGCAACTGTGGCACCGGTGGAGTCAGCTGTGGGAAGAATGGCATCGGAGCTGACGCTCATGCCTGTGATGATTTTATTATCATAGCCTGAGATAATATAGATATTTGCGCCCGCTTCTCTCGCTGCGGCAAAGCCCTTTTCATAGCTGCTTTCACCGTCACGTGACATAATCTCATAATGCATTCTGTCGCTTTTTTCGATAAGGCCGGCATTAATATTTTCATCAAGAAGTTTGGCCTTTATGTCCTCATACTGCTCAAGAGGAATAAAATCCCAAAGACTGCCCCAAAAGCCGATGGTTTCGTAAACCAAAGGGAAGAGAGCTTCGATAAGCTCATCGATAAATCCGAGCTGTACCGCTGTGAGGAAGATATCAATATTTTCATCCATCATAAAGCCGTGCTGGATAAAGGTGAGCAAGCCCACCTCATCAAAGCTGACGTCGGTATTGAAAACATCATAGGCAATACCTGCACCGCCCAAGGCAGGACAGGTAAGAACGGCGTTGTTAACCTTGCCCTCATGACCGTAAAGGGTGAGGTAGGTACCCGAAATCTGACCGCCGTGAGACACAGCGAAAAGATTTACCTTGCCGATGGGAGCTTTACCCTTTTCGGCTCTCAGCTTATTATTATGCACGATTACGCCGTCGATATACTCTCTCAGATCTCCGGCAAGCTCGATGGCACCCATACGGAAATCGGGAGTGAAAACATAAAGATTTTCATCGCCGATTTTTTCACCGATGGCATCCATCATACCCTTTTCGTACTGATGCTTACCGTCGGGGTATTCTTCTTTGAGAGCGGCATAATTGCCCTCTTCGGCGGTTTCAATCCATGTTCTTACATCATAAAGGCTCGTACCGTCGGGGTTGCACTTTACGCCCTCAAAAATACGGTTGAAGCCTTCACTGAGTCTTTTGGCCAAAGGCTCAACATTGCCCTCGGAAATATAGGTTTTCAGATCGGGAAGAACGGAGCCAAGATCGCCGCCTTCGCTTATTTGTGCCACAGGGTCATCCCATACGATAATCTTTTCCCCCGTTTGTGCATCGGTGCGGTAAAGCACAGCGGAAATATAGCCGGGAACAAGAATAACGGGATAATCCGTATATTCACTCTCCTCAGCGGCTGAAGACGGTACGGCGAAGGCACCGCAGACCAGCAAAACGGTCAGAAGAACAGCTATAAGCTTTTTCATATTTTTTCTCTCCTTATATTTCATTTTGTTTCGTCTTCTTTTTTTCTCATTTTCGGAAGGAAAACACATATACCGATGGCTAAAACGGCAAGAAGTCCGAGACCGATGGGGATAATATAATCAGCGTCGTTGTCCCCTGTCGCGGGTGCTATATATGCCATGGCTCCGGGCTCAGCGGCGATAACCTGAAAAATAATTGCGCCCACCGAAAGCACCATCAAAGCGGCAAGAAAAATGCATATTCCCTTTATCATAGGCTTTGGCATCATAAAGAAACACTCCTTTTCACAGTTTTTCATTTTATATTTTACATCTAATGCCCCTTATTGTCAACCTTTTAAAGACAAAATGAGAGTCGGGAAAATCCCGACCCTCTCTTTGTTTTTTTAAATTAATAAGCGGCTGCTGAAGCATTAGCCTGAATGTTTCTTATCTGCTGTTTGGCCAAAGAAACGGTGAAATCCTTTACTGCGGCAAGGTTTTCGGTCTGTTCGTCAGTAATTGCCACATTGTCGGCTTTGATAATTTCCTCTGCGAAGGTATTGTATTCGGCAGAAGCAAGGTCATTTTTGATGGTATCGGACCATGTTGTAACCTCAGGTGCATCAACAGCATACATAATGTGATAACCGTAGGTTGTTTCGACGATACCCACATCACCGGCTTTTCTGCCCTCTGCGAGAGACCAATTTTCAAATTCGGGTACCATCTGTCCCTGAGGAACATCTTCGTAAATACCGCCCTGCTCAGCGTTACCGTCTGAGGAATGCTTTTTGGCAAGCTCTGCGAAGGCGTCCTCTGTTTTGTCACCGGCAAGATATCCGGCAAGTATATCCTGTGCCTCTTTGTAAAGAGCCTTGTCCTTTGTGGTTTCAAGGTCAACGTCGATATCAACCGTTACATCGTAATCAGCGGGATTGAGAAGCTCAACCTCGACGTCTTCTTTCTTTTCTTCGGCTGCTTCGGTGGTTTCCTCTGAAGCATCCTCACCCTCTGCAGCTTCCTCTGTTTCTGCTTTAGTTTCTTCCTTGGGGAATTGGAGAAGGATATGTCTTACATCATAGGTTTTGACATCGGGAATATGGTGAACGGGGTCAACCATCATATAAACGGTATAGCCTTCGCCTTCATTTTCGGTGATGTATGTTTCACCCTCTGCTGTCTTTTCATCCAAAGCCCAGTCAAGGAATTTTTCATCGGCTGAGGAATAGGAAAGATCAGAATAGGTGATGTCTTCCATAAGTGTGAGGCTGTCATCATTTTTCAACTCAGCATATTTTTCACTGCCTGCCAGCTTTTCAAAGGAAGATGCTACAGCTTTGAAATCTTCGCCGCCGTTAACTCTCGATACAAAGGTTTCTGCCTTTGTCTTTGCGGCTGCCATTGTTTCTTTGGTTACCTCTTCGGTGTCCTCTTCGCCCTCTTCTTCCGCTTTGACAGTTACTGTTTCAGCTTTGATAACATAATTTCTGAGAGAAACAGCACCGTAAAGCTCAGGATTGTCAGCGAATTCCTTTTCAATCTTTTTATCGGAATAGCTGTCGGTGTATTCAGCCATTTTTACTTCCTGAACCTTTTCGTTGAGAACCTGCTCTTCACAGATTTCCTCTAAAAGAGAGGTAGTCATAGCTTTGCCGTAGGACATACGGAGATAAGCGGGAAGGGAGTAATTGCCCGATTTTGAAGCGCTTTGCTCAAAGGTTTCAAGTGCTTCGTCTATCTTTTTATAATCCTCATCATCGAGAGTGATGTTGTTCTCTGCGGCATAAGCCTTTGAAGCCTTTACGAGCTTTATGCTTTCGCGGGCACTGTGATCAAAGAAATCGGTAAATGTCGGATTTTCGATGCCTTCGATTTCACCGGGATAAGACTGCTGATCGGGGGCTACAGAGTAATCATAGCCTGTGTACATTTTTCCCATACCCTGACCGTAATTGCTGTCATAATAATGTGAATACTGGAAATAGTTATTGAAAACAGAGTTGTAATAATAGCTGTATTCAGCCATAGTAACCTCTGTTTCGCCTACCTTAAAGGCTACCTTGCCTCTTTCGAGTACACCGGAATTGCTTACTGCGAAGCCGGCAATACCGGCCACAAGAGCAATAACTACCACCACTGCGATAGCTGTTTTGGTACCCTTTGTGAGGATAATGTTGTGTGATTTTTTCTGATTCTGTTTCGCCGCCTTTGCCAAACGCTCCTTACGCTCCTGGCGGTAAGCTTCGGCGGAAGACATTTCTTTTTTTGCCATACTGGGTTCATCCTTTACTAATTATTTGACTTACTTCAAGTAAACGGACACTCAAAGTATAATAAATAATATTGTATACCATTTATTAAAAAAAAGCAAGTCATTTTATCATTTATATATTTAACACGCCCAACTTAAAAAGTAACAAAAATTTTTTGTCCGTTGTGAGTAAAATACAAAAAATGGTACTGTAAAAACTTTTTCGTATAAATATATTGACAGATGTTATTTTTGTCTCTAAAATTGAATTTGTAAGCGAACAAATGTTCGTTTCAGTGCAGCTTTTATGGCTGTCATGCCCCGTTAAGACAGTAAATAAAGCAAATAAAAGACAGGAGGAAAAGATAAAAATGTATCTTAACAGCTTCGAAAAAGAAGAATATTTTCTTGCCCGTGAAGCCTTCAGCAAATGGCAGAGAGAAGCCTATGAGGATATAGACGGATATATTCTGAGACAGAGAAGGTGCGAGCTTAACGAGCTTGTGAACAAGGTAATCAGACAGGAGCTTTCCCCCTCTGACAGGCTTATCGTGGAGCTTCATTGGTTTAAAGGACTCACAAAAAGCGAAATCGCACGCAAGCTTGCCATTGAGCCGTCAACCGTAGGCAGAAGATTGGAAAAAATAACGGACACCATTTATGAAAAGCTTAAGTATGCTCTCGAATACCGTTACGGTCCCTGCTTTTCAACCAGAGCGAGGGTTATATTAAAAAGCAAGGATGCTCTTTTCAGCTATACGGAGCCTGAGGTTATCTCTTTACGGCTCAGACAGCTGAGGCTTAAGCAGGGCTTTGAGCTCAAGGATGTAAGCGAAATGACGGGCATAGCAGAAAGAACGCTCAGAGAAGCGGAAGAAAAGGGACGCGAGCTGACCGCCACGGAAATCAGAAAGCTTTCCGTTTTTTACGAAACCACAGCTGATTACATAATTTTCGGCAATGCTCCCCCACCAAAGAAAGGATGCGGAAATTAATGAACGGCACTTTACAGGATTTGGCTAAAGAATACGACCACTCCGTAGCAGTACAGAAGCAGGTTATAGAAATCAACAGAAAAAAGCTGTTGCAGGCACGAAGAAAAGAAAATTACACCGAGGTTAAAAGGCTGTCCACTCTGCTACAGATATTATATGATGAAAAAAGCGAGTTAGAGGAGAAAGCGAACAGACTTAGAAATTATTATTCGTGAGACGAACCCCTCCGTCAATCTGCGATTGACACCTCCCCTGAAATCATGGGGAGGTGCTTATGACAGAAGAAAAGACAGACTCCGAGTAGTGAGCCTGTCTTTTGTTATGCTTATAATATTAATAATGTGCCATACCGCATTCGCAGACCGGATTGATTTTGAAGAGCTTCCAGAAAAACTGTACGATTTTCCAGATAAAGCCCATAAAGCCTGATTTGTGGCACATGTGTGTGCAGTCGGATGTGTCGGGTTCGTTGGGTTCGTCGGGTTCTGTTGTAGGTTCATCAGGATCTGTAGGTTCAGATGGCTCAGTGGCACCGCCTATGGCACTGCTTTCATCAACGAGAACATATTCACTGAAATGGTCAGTTTCGAAAACTATGTAACCGTCTTCGTATCTGCTGGGAATTAGTGTTTTGTTTCCGTTGACATCTACGTAATATATCACACAATTTTCAGCACTGAAATCTGTTGGAATAGGAATTTTAACTGTTACATTTCCGTTGGGTTGTACTTTTTCACCGTTGAGAACGAAGGAAATGTCATAAGAAATATATTTTCCGTATCTTTCTTCAAATACAAAATTAGCATTTTGTCCTTTTTCAACAACAAGGTTTGTTCCATATTCGAAGGCGGTTGATTCATATCTTACTTTTATCTGATTTGTAGTATCAAACTGTTCTTCCCACTCAACATACCTATAACCGCAATCTTTGCATACACTGTCATCGTCATAATTATGTTTCAAACCATAGAACTCGGTTATTTCATAGCCGCAGACCTTGCATTTAAAATGTACAACGTACTCTTCAGTACAACTACCGGGGTTTATTACTGTTTTATCATAATTATGACCTAAGCTGTCAATTTCCGAATGTCCTTGAATCCATTTATCGCAATCATTACAATACACGCCATCAGTATAACCCGATTTCGTACATGTAGGTACGGTTTCAGAATAATATACTGTGTTTGCATGCTCATGTTGAAGTCTTAACTTTATATCTATATAACCTAATTGACTTTCTTCATATTCACATTCAATCAAATATGTTTTTCCTGCAAACAAATCAACACTTATATCTCCTTCCCAAGTGTCATCCGAGTATAAATAAGTTTGATTTTCAACGTCATATATGTACACAAAAGTCTGCACATTAACAGAAGAATACACAATATCCAGTTTGAATGTGCCTGTTTTTTCAGGAATATATCTCAGCGCATCATTTTTACGTGTATAATATCTTATTTCTTTATCAGAATGAACATCGGATGCACTATCACCACAAATATCACATACACCGTCATATAAGGCGTCTGTGTGACGAACAGGTTTCATAAAATCCATTCCCGACACCCTATAACCACATATATTGCAGAATACACCTGCTGAACAACCCGATTCAACACAGGTAGGTGTGATTTCATCTCGTGCTTCGGTATTGGTATGATTTTTACAGTAATTATAATTCATACGCCCTGAAGCAATACTCTCGTAACCTGAAACATTATTCCACTGCTCCTGACTGCCCGTATAATACACCTCTACACCGCAACAATTGGAAAACACTCCGATGCCGACACTCCTTACAGAATCGGGCAGAACAATTTTTTCCAATGAAACGCAATAATGAAAAGCATAATCACCTATCGTTTCAACACCATAAGGTATAATAACATTTTTTAATGCATAGGTTTCATAAAACGCACATTTTCCTATCTTTTTAACACTGGAAGGAATGGAAATTGTTGTAACTTGGGAATTAGAGAAAGCATATGCGCTAATTGCAGTAACACCATTTTGAATCACAACATATTTATAGTCAATATCATGATATGGCGGTCTACTATAATTATAACCATCCTCATCAGAATTCCACATTTTTCCCTGACCGCTGATTGTTAATATCTCAGTGCTGCTATCATAAGTCCAAAACACATTATCTCCGCATTTACCTGTTTCATCAAGTGCACTCGCACCGAAAACGAGGCACAGCATCAATGTGAGCACTAAAACAATGCCCGTTAAAAGTTTTTTACTTGTTTTCATGATCATATCTTCCTTTCATTTGTATTAAACATTTTGTTTAATACAACAATTATATTAAACAATCCGTTTAATGTCAATAGTCTTATAAACATTTTGTTTATAATTTACATAAAGGAGGTATGACGATGGATTACACCAAACGACTTTATGACCTGCGGATTGACAATGATTTAAAGCAGGAGGATGTGGCGAAGGTGCTGAAAATCACTACCCAGGCCTACGGAATGTATGAAAACAAAAAAAGAAGCCTCCCGATAGAAAGCCTCATTACATTGTGTAAATTTTATAATGTCACCTCTGATTATATTTTAGGATTAAGTGATGAAAAAAGCAGATAACCGTTCATTTTAAATTATAAAATGAGCGGTTATTTTTGTGGTGATGAGCCCCTCCGTCACACTGCGTGTGCCACCTCTCCTTAGTAAGGAGAGGCTTTTTTTAGGTGGCGGGATATCATTACTTTTCATTCCGGAGCGTCCGACGCCATTTTGCATTTTGCACTTTGCATTTTGCATAAAAAAAGACTCCCACATCTGTGAGAGTCTTGATTTTTATAAAAGCTGTTCGAATTAGTCGTTGATAGCGATAACAACGCCTGAACCAACTGTACGGCCACCTTCACGGATAGCGAAACGAAGACCTTCTTCGATAGCGATTTCTGTGATAAGTTCAACGTCCATTTCAACGTTGTCACCGGGCATACACATTTCTGTGCCTTCGGGAAGGGTGATGATACCGGTAACGTCAGTTGTTCTGAAGTAGAACTGAGGACGGTAGTTGTTGAAGAAAGGTGTATGACGGCCGCCTTCATCCTTATTAAGAACGTAAACCTGACCACGGAACTTTGTGTGGGGGTGGATTGAGCCGGGCTTTGCAAGAACCTGACCACGTTCGATTTCTGTTCTCTGGATACCACGAAGAAGAGCACCGATGTTGTCACCAGCCTCTGCATAGTCGAGGATCTTTCTGAACATTTCGATACCGGTACATACGGTCTTTCTCTTTTCTTCTGTAAGACCAACGATTTCGAGTTCTTCACCTGTCTTGAGCTGACCTCTTTCAACTCTACCTGTAGCAACAGTACCACGACCTGTGATGGTGAATACGTCTTCAACGGGCATAAGGAAGGGAAGGTCTGCCTTACGGTCGGGAGTGGGGATGTAGCTGTCAACTGCAGCCATGAGTTCCCAGATAGGAGCAAGCTCGGGAGCGTTTACGTCGCCGCCTGCTTATTCGAGAGCCTTGAGAGCTGAACCCTTGATGATGGGTGTATCATCGCCGGGGAATTCATATTCGTCAAGAGTTTCTCTGATTTCCATTTCAACGAGTTCAAGAAGTTCTTCGTCGTCAACCTGGTCAACTTTGTTCATGAATACGATGATGTAGGGAACGCCAACCTGACGAGCAAGAAGAAGGTGTTCTTTTGTCTGAGCCATGGGGCCGTCTGTAGAAGCGATAACAAGGATAGCACCGTCCATCTGTGCAGCACCTGTGATCATGTTTTTGATGTAGTCGGCGTGACCCGGGCAGTCAACGTGAGCGTAGTGACGTGTTTCAGTCTCGTACTCAACGTGAGCGGTGTTGATTGTGATACCGCGCTCTCTTTCTTCGGGAGCCTTATCGATGTTTGCGTAGTCGATGAAGTCTGCGCCGCCCTTCATAGCGAGGGTCTTTGTGATAGCTGCTGTAAGAGTTGTCTTACCGTGGTCAACGTGGCCGATAGTACCAATGTTAACGTGGGGTTTGGTTCTTTCGAATTTTGCTTTTGCCATTGGAATCTCCTCCTTAATATTAGCAATAATTTTTTATTTGGTTGCAGTTTACACTGCATTGTTTATATTCTATCAATAATAGAACAAAATTTCAAGTCTTTTTTGAGAAAAATTAGTCTCTCTTTGCTCTTTCTGATACAATTGCCTCAGAAATTGACTTGGGAATCTCTTTGTAACCGTCGGGTTCCATTACATACTGACCGCGGCCCTGTGTCTTTGAACGAAGGTCGGTAGCATATCCGAACATTTCTGCAAGGGGAACTCTGGAGTTAATCTGCTTAACGCCTGTACGGTCTTCGAAGCCCTGGATTTCACCGCGGCGAGAGTTAAGGTCACCGATAACGTCACCCATATACTCTTCGGGGGTGATAACAACAACTTTCATGATGGGCTCAAGGAGAACGGGCTGTGCCTTCTTTGCGGCATCCTTGAATGCCATAGAGCCGGCGATTTTGAAAGCCATTTCTGATGAGTCAACCTCATGATATGAACCGTCGTAAAGAGTAACCTTGACGTCAACCATGCTGTAGCCGGCGATAACACCTGACTGCATAGCGCCCTGGATACCTGCATCGACGGGAGCGATATATTCTTTGGGAATAGCACCGCCGACGATGTTGTTAACGAATTCGTAGCCTTTGTCGGGGTTGGGTTCAATATTGATTTTAACGTGACCGTACTGACCCTTACCGCCTGACTGACGAGCGTATTTGGTATCGGAAGAAGCAGCAGCGCGGATGGTTTCTCTGTAAGCAACCTGAGGTTTACCTACGTTAGCTTCAACTTTGAATTCACGGAGAAGTCTGTCTACGATGATTTCGAGATGAAGCTCACCCATACCTGCGATGATGGTCTGACCTGTTTCTTCGTCTGTATAGCAACGGAATGTGGGGTCTTCTTCAGCAAGCTTCTGAAGAGCGATACCCATCTTTTCCTGACCTGCCTTTGTTTTGGGCTCGATAGCGACACGGATAACGGGTTCGGGGAAGTTCATTGATTCGAGAATGATGGGATTCTTTGCATCACAGAGGGTGTCACCGGTGGTGGTGTTTTTGAGACCTACTGTAGCAGCGATATCACCTGAGTAAACGATATCAATGTCTTCACGATGGTTAGCGTGCATTTGAAGGATACGGCCGAGTCTTTCTCTGCTGTCCTTCACGGAGTTGTAAACTGTGGTACCTGCTTCAACAGTACCGGAATATACACGGAAGAAGCAAAGCTTACCCATGAACGGGTCGGTTGCTATCTTGAATGCAAGAGCTGCAAAGGGCTCCTCGTCGGAAGAATGTCTTACTTCCTCTTCTTCTGTTTCGGGGTTAACACCCTTGATAGCTTCGATATCTGTGGGAGCGGGCATATAATCTACGATGTTGTCGAGAAGGGGCTGAACGCCCTTGTTACGGTAAGAAGTACCGCAGCAAACGGGAACCATATCGTTGGCGATAGTAGCCTTTCTGATTACCTTTTTTATCTCTTCAACTGAGGGCTCGATACCCTCGAAATATTTTTCCATGAGCTCGTCGTCCATTTCAACAACGGAGTCGATAAGCTTTTGGCGGTATTCAGCTGCAAGCTCAGCCATTTCTTCGGGAATTTCTTCGATTCTTACATCCTTACCGAGGTCATCGTAGTAAACGATGGCGTTATTGTTAACAAGGTCAACAATACCTTTGAAGGTGCTTTCTGAACCGATGGGGAGCTGAACGGGAACTGCGTTGCAGTTGAAGCGCTCTTTGATCATCGAAAGAACGCGGTAGAAGTCTGCACCCATAATGTCCATTTTGTTGACATAGATCATTCTGGGAACTTTATACTCGTCAGCCTGACGCCAAACTGTTTCACTCTGAGGCTCAACACCACCCTTGGCGCAGAGAACGGTTACGGAACCGTCAAGTACGCGGAGTGAACGCTGAACTTCAACAGTAAAGTCAACGTGGCCCGGAGTGTCGATGATATTGATACGGTGCTCTTTCCAGAAGCATGTGGTAGCAGCGGAGGTAATTGTGATACCTCTTTCCTGCTCCTGTGCCATCCAGTCCATAGTGGCTGAACCGTCGTGGGTTTCACCAATCTTATGGTTAACGCCTGTGTAATAGAGAATTCTCTCGGAAGTTGTTGTCTTACCGGCGTCGATATGAGCCATAATACCAATATTTCTTGTTTTTTCAAGAGATACCTTTCTGGCCATAATTTTATCCTCCTGTCAGAATTTAAGCGAATAAGATTATTACCATCTGAAATGTGCGAAAGCCTTGTTGGCTTCTGCCATTTTATGGGTATCTTCACGCTTTTTGAATGCTGAACCTGTTTCGTTGGTAGCATCAATGATTTCGTTGGCAAGTCTTTCCTTCATTGTTCTTTCTGAACGCTGACGGCTGTAAAGAGTAATCCAACGAAGACCGAGTGTCTGTCTTCTTTCGGGACGGACATCCATGGGAACCTGATAAGTTGAACCACCTACACGGCGAGCCTTAACTTCGAGTAAAGGCATTACGTTTTCCATAGCGGCCTCGAAAACTTCGAGGGGCTCCTTACCGGTCTTTTCCTTAATGATGTCGAATGCATCATAAACAATTTTCTGTGCAACACCCTTCTTACCGTCGTACATAACGCTGTTGATAAGACGTGTTACGAGTTTTGAATTGTAAAGCGGATCGGGCAAAACATCACGTTTTGCTATCTGGCCTCTTCTTGGCACTGCGCTTCCCTCCTTCATAGTAATGATATCATAGGTACTCGAGTGACAAATTCCCGTCGGCACCAAATGAGAGGCATATACATATATATACACTCTCGCTTAGACTCATAAGAGTCTGCCTGCAAGAAGATTTGTCAATTCATAGCTTTTCCGTCTGACTACGGAATTTAATTAAGGTTTATCCGGAATTTCACCGAATTATTTTTTGGCAGCCTTAGGACGCTTTGCACCGTACTTTGAACGGCTCTGCATTCTTCCGTTAACACCCTGAGTATCGAGTGTACCACGTACGATATGGTAACGTACACCGGGAAGGTCCTTAACTCTGCCGCCACGGATAAGAACAACGCTGTGTTCCTGAAGGTTGTGACCTACGCCGGGAATGTAAGCTGAAACTTCGATTCCGTTTGTAAGACGAACTCTGGCAATCTTACGAAGAGCTGAGTTAGGCTTTTTCGGTGTAGCTGTCTTAACTGCTGTGCAAACGCCGCGCTTCTGAGGAGAGTTATGGTCTGTCATAACATTTCTCTTTGAGTTGAGGCCTTTGAGAAGAGCAGGAGCCTTAGGCTTTTTAACGAGTGTTTCTCTGCCGTTACGAACTAACTGGTTAAAGGTAGGCAAATGTAGCATCTCCTTTCTCTGAAATTTTGCATAGTCGCATGCCTTAATAATATACAATAAAAAGAAATTTTTGTCAAGATTTTTTTCAAAAGTGGGCTTTCACGGTGAAAGATTGTATACTTGTCCATTTTCTGCGATTTCAGGACAAGATTTGTAGGTATTTTTGACTAATATGACAGAGGTTATTCGGTAGTAATGCACAAACCTCTCCGTCGGCTTCGCCGCCACCTCTCCTTTCAGGCGAGGCTGATATGCCTTTAATTCTGCGTTTTGGTAGGGACACGGCTTGCCGTGTCCGCAAAAAAAAAACAGGAATCAGTTCTGAACTGAAACCTGTTCTTTATATTATATGCAAATTCACTGCTGTATTTTGCTTACCTTCCCTATCGGTGTAAAGTTTACGGTAAAAAGTAAAGCTTCAAACATTGCAAGAGGCACCATTTCCATTACAGCGCTCTTTCCCATAATTCCGAAAATAAGAAGGAATGCTGCAAGAATCAGAAAGGTACAGACAGTAAAAGCTCTGAAGCCTTTGTACTTTTTGATGTTTACAATGAAAAAAAGAGCAATCGGTGCAATAGTGAATACTATATAAAGTCCCGTTGCTACCCAGTGAAGTATTCTCTTTGGGTTCCACGAATCAATAGGGTGACCGAGAGTCAGCGCCACACAGACAATACCGATAAAGCCGAGAGCACAAAGAGCATTGAGAAAATTGCTCTTGTAGTCGTATTTTTTATACATATACTGTGTATTGAGAATTATTCCGCCTGAGGAGAGAATCCCCCATACCCAGAACCAAAGCTTTCTGTTTTCGCAAAGAAGAGAAAGAGTACCAAGCTCTGATGTGGGATCGTTTCCCCAACAGAAAGGAAGCACTAAGCCGTAAACAAATGCGCATGCAAGAGTAATTATGCACACAGGTTTTGATACAATTTTTTCGAGCATCCGTTAAACATCCTTTTCTATGTCAATCAAGGGACGGTTTTCAACCGATCCCTTTACATTTTCATAGTAGCACACACCATATATTTTGTCAATCGGTCTTTTGTCAATCAGTGGAAACATCTCCGTCGGCTTCGCCGCCACCTCTCCTTTCAGGCGAGGCATTTTTAGGCTCCCCTGAAAGGGGAGCTGTCAGACGGCAGTCTGACAGAGGGGTTGACAGGCGGTCACGGCACGCCGTGTCACTACGGTACAGAGAAAAAGGAAACGGCGCTACACCGTTCCCTTAAATGTTATTAATAATGTGCTATGCCGCAAGCACAGACAGGATTTATTCTGAAAAGCTTATAGAAGAAACGCAGGATTTTCCAAATGATTCCCATAATGCCTGTTTTGTGACAGTTACAGGAGCAATCCTTTGACGGGTCTTCAGGTGTGTCAGGAGTGACTTGGTCTATATCCTTGGTTTCAACATTACCGCAGCCGGTGCATACACGGTACATAATACCGTCCTTTTCTGTCCACTCACCGTAGGTATGCTCAGTATGAGTATCGTCGGGTTCACCGGGATAAACCGGAGGTTCAGCGGGAATAGAGGGATCATTGGGTGCGTAGATTTCAATTATAACCTTACATTCGTCACACTTGCCATCCTCGTCATTATCGAAGTGACCGTAAGAAGCTTCTGTCTTTGATTCGATGTCAGCACAGCGCTTACAGGCTCTTACGCTGATGCCGGGATAGGTACAGGTAGCTTCGGTGAGGACTGTCCATTTTGCGTTGTAGTCGTGACCGAGGGCTGAGCCGATGTCGGTTACGGTTTCTACATCATCAGCCTCACAATTTCTGCAGCATTTGTTTTTTGTACCGTCTTCGGTACAAGTAGCATCGTTATTTGATACCCAATACCACTCATGTTCACCTGTGGCAGGAATTGTTTCGCGATACCACTCATAACAGATTTCACATTCATATTCTATAAAACCCGGATCGCCACATGTCGGTTCTTCACTGCTATCGGTTTCATCCCATGTGTGTTCGGCTGTACCATCAAGACACACATATTCTCCGTAACTACAATATTCACATTCAACCCAGAAATCTCTTTCACCACAGAAAGTGGAGAGTTCTTCATCAGTAGGATAATTCCATAAATTGTGGTCTTTAGGTGCAACGGTTTCAGTTTTTGTTTCACCGCAAACAGTACATATGTATTCGATGGTGTTGCCGTCCTGACATTCATTATATGTACGGTCTGTCACTTTCCATATATGCCCGATACATGAACAGTTATATTCTACTGTGTTTTTATCAGTGTATGTGGCTGTATCAATCCTATCACCGATAACAGTATCAATTGAGCTGCCCGTTTCGTCTTCAATATCAACAAAAGTTTCTTCTCGTGTTATATTATCATCACTATACACAGCTTTCCACTGTGCTTCTGTACCGCCGTAAAAAATATTAATTTTAAGGTCGGTGTATTTTTCATTACTGCCTTTCATTTCCGTGCAAACAAAAGCCGCATCACCAATCGTTTCTACACTGTCAGGAATAAACAAACTTACATCTTCAACTTCATTAAAAGAGTAATCCTGAACATTAAGCAGAGTTCTCAAATAATATGAAATATTAAATCGCATAAAAGCCCCCGCACCGATTGTTTTTACAGTATCAGGTAAGGTTATTCCTGTTATTTTATATGCAGGCAACTGTACAGTTTCATCCGCATCCATCGTGCTGAATGCATAATCACCTATGGCTGTTACAGTATAACCGTCAAGAGTTGACGGAACGGTAACCACGCCACCGTTACCTGTATAACCCGTAATAGTTGCTTCGCCGTTTACAACCTCATAGATGTAGTCACCTGAAGAAGCCGCATCCGCCGTCACAGCCACAGCCATACAAAGCAAGGTCATAACCATAACAAGCATTAAGTTTTTCAAAACTTTTTTCATAAATATCTCTTCCTTTCTTTTTTTCAGCCGAATAAAGCAATCGGCTTTTCGGGAACATTATAACCTGAAACAGGTTATAAGTCAATAACCTGAAACAGGTTATGATAATATTTTTTCCGAGGAGTTGATAATATGTACCGACGCATAAGAGATATGAGGGAAGATAAAGACCTCAATCAGACCAAGGTGGCACAGTACCTCGGAATGAGTCAGACGGGATATTCCAAATATGAAACAGGAGAAAACGATATTCCCACGGCAGTTTTAATCAAGTTGGCAGATTTCTATGATGTTTCAGTTGATTATCTGCTCGACAGAACCGACAACCCGAAAACCAACACATAACCGCTTATTTTACCACATAAAATGAGCGGTTGTTTTTTCGTCATACCCTCTCCATTCATGAAAGGTTTGATATGGCTTCTCTGAAAAGAAACTGTCACGGAGAGGTCAAAAAAAATCTATTGACTTGTTTCCCGTAATAATATATACTATAAATAATGTACATCTGCCCCGTGCAGATAATAAGGAGGAAGAAAAAATGGCTTATTTAAGCGACATCGAAATCGCTCAGCAGTGCAAAATGAAGCACATAACCGAAATAGCAAAAAAGGCCGAGGTAGACGAAAAATATATCGAACAGTACGGCAAATATAAAGCAAAGATTGACCTTTCCATTTTAAATGATGCTAAAGATAAAAAAGACGGTAAGCTCGTTCTCGTTACCGCCATCACCCCCACCCCCGCCGGCGAAGGCAAAACAACGACCACCATCGGTCTTGCCGACGGTATGAACAGAATCGGTAAAAAGGTTACCGTAGCTCTCCGTGAGCCCTCATTGGGTCCCGTTTTCGGCGTCAAGGGCGGTGCCGCAGGCGGCGGATATGCTCAGGTTGTACCTATGGAGGACATCAATCTCCATTTCACAGGTGACTTCCACGCCATCACAAGTGCAAACAACCTTTTAGCCGCTATGCTCGACAACCACATCCAGCAGGGCAACTCTCTCGGCATCGATGTGAGAAGAATTACATGGAAGCGCTGTGTGGACATGAACGACAGACAGCTCCGCTTCATCACCGACGGTTTAGGCGGCAGAATCAACGGCACACCCCGTGAGGACGGATTTGACATCACCGTGGCAAGTGAGGTTATGGCTGTTCTCTGTCTTGCCTCATCGGTAACCGACCTTAAGGAAAGACTTTCCCGCATCATCGTCGGCTATAATTACAAGGACGAACCCGTTACCTGCGGTCAGCTCAATGCGGCAGGCGCTATGACTGCTCTTTTAAAGGACGCTCTCAAGCCTAATCTTGTTCAAACCCTCGAAGGCACTCCCGCCTTCGTTCACGGCGGTCCCTTCGCAAACATCGCTCACGGCTGTAACTCCGTTATCGCCACCAAAACTGCCCTCAAAATGGGTGACTATGCCATCACGGAGGCAGGCTTCGGTGCTGATCTCGGTGCGGAGAAATTCCTCGACATCAAATGCCGTATGGCGGGTCTTACTCCCTCGGCTGTGGTTATGGTTGCTACCATCCGCGCCCTTAAAATGCACGGCGGTTTGCCTAAGACTGCTTTAGGCGAAGAAAACATCGAGGCTCTCGAAAAGGGTATTCCGAATCTTCTCCGCCACGTTTCCAATATCAAAAATGTATACAAGCTTCCCTGTGTGGTTGCCGTTAACCGCTTCCCCACAGATACTGACAAGGAAATCGATTTCGTTATCGCCAAATGCAAGGAGCTGGGCGTAAATGTATGTCTTTCCACCGTATGGGCTGACGGCGGCAAAGGCGGTGAAGAGCTCGCCAAAGAAGTTGTCCGTCTCTGCGAAGAAGAGGATAATTCAGCTTTCAGCTTCTCCTACGATGTAAACGACACCGTCGAAGACAAAATCAAAGACATCGTTACCAAGGTTTACGGCGGTAAGGATGTGGCTATTCTCCCCTCTGCTCAAAAGCAGATCAAAAAGCTTTGCGATATGGGACTTGACAAGCTTCCCGTCTGTGTGGCAAAGACACAGTACAGCTTTTCCGATGACCCGACCAAGCTCGGCGCACCCGTCGATTTCACCGTAACCGTAAGGAACGTAAAGGTTTCCGCAGGTGCAGGCTTTATCGTGGTCCTCACCGGTGACATCATGACTATGCCCGGTCTGCCCAAAGTTCCCGCCGCAGAAAAAATTGATGTTGACGCAGAAGGCAAGATTACAGGACTGTTTTAATTCGGAAACCTCTCCGTCACGGCATAGCCGTGACACCTCTCCTTTCAGGCTAGGCAAAAATAGGCTCTCCTGAAAGGAGAGCTGTCACGAAGTGACTGAGAGGTTTTTACCCCGAAATTAAACATACATAAACCGCAGAGAGTTAAATCCCTGCGGTTTGTTGTTTTTATAAGTTCTGCATTAAAGCATTTTTGTTTTTTTCAAACTCTTCTTCGCTAATAGCGCCCATATCATAGAGTTCCTTTAATTTTTTTATTTTATCCAACGACGATTCGCTTGGAGCACAATTTATTACACTCACACTGTTGGACTCATTCGATTTATACTCTTCAAAAATTCGTTTCAATTCAGCGTATTTCTCTTCTATCTCATCTTTCTCTTTTTTACTAAAAATAATGCAGTAGGGATTGCCCATTGCATTAGTCTGCTCAACATTACTTAATACCTTTCCGTTTACATCTACAGTCTTCATTGTTGAAGCATTTGAATTTATACCGCTGAGTTCTATCCATCCTATACTATTAGTTACTGTCGGTTTTGAAAAAGTCACTCCCGATATATCCTTAAAATAGACTGTTGTTTCTGACGGAAGTTTAACAGTAAGAGATAAAACACCTGAAATTTTTCTTTTAAGAAAAATTCTATCTTCATACACACATACATCTGTAACAATTGCACCCAAAGCTTTATGTGTAGCCTTAAAACTCAATAATTCTTTACTCATTATTTTTCTCCTTTAATAAATTTGTATTTTTGCACCTATATAAGTGCAAAGATATTATAACTCCAACCTAAAATAAAGTCAAGGCTTTTGTTCTCATTTTAGTGCAAAATGATCTGTGAAGGAGTGAGTGTATTGAACCCAGAATATGAAAAAGAAATAGGCAAAAAAATACGCTTCTACCGTGAAAAAAGAAAAATGACACAGGAATTGCTGTCTACTAAGCTACAACTTGAGGGCTGTGATATAACGAGAAGTGCTTTAGCAAAAATCGAAGTCGGACAAAGACACATTTATATCGACGAGTTTAAGACTCTGGTAAAACTGCTTGATATAGAATATGAAGATATACTATAAAACCGCAGAGAGTAAGATCCCTGCGGTTTTTTTGTTTGCCGCGGTCACGGCACGCCGTGTCCTGCTTTAATTTGTTAAATTCAGCTTGTTCAGAAGCTTCGTAAACTGCTCAGTGAATACCTCTTTACTGTTCAACTTCATTTTATCCGCATAATATTGCTCCTCATCAGCAAGATTTATGTCAACAGTAACATCCTTTGTGTCTGCTGTGACAAGGCTTTTCCAGGTAGCAGGGAAAAGATAGCCTTTTTCGGTTTTCTCTATCTGCATCTGAAAGGGATAAATAATACTGTATATACTCTCTCGCTTTATATTTCCGCTGAGATAGGTTTGACCTGCTTCATCAAACTTTATTTCCTTGCCCTCATCACAAAGAGGCAGTACATATTTTCTGCCCACTGCAGGAAGCATCATAAAATACATTTCGGTTTCAACGGTGACAGTTTCCCCCTCTTTTATATCTCCGCACCATACCTTGTCTGCCCTGATTTCAATAATCAGAGTTTCGGTTTTCTGAGTGAGTCTGCCGCCCTTTTCAAATTTGTCAAATTCATAAATAACAGTGTATTCCTTTTTACCTACAGAGAGAATTTCTCCCTCTATAACTGCCGCACTGTCTTTAAGATAAGTTTCGCTGAAGGGCGCAACGGATAAAATAACATTGCGGTCAAATTTATTCTCTTTCAAAGAGCCCTGAGGCACAAGCTCACTGTATAAAAGCTCCTTTGCTTCTGCTTCGGTCTCGCTCACCGGAGCCGTCGGGATAAAATCTGTGCTGTCCGGTCCGGTCACCGTAAAGGCTACACAGATAATCACAATCAGGCACGCAGCAATCAAAGCAGGTATATGTATATTCATTTTCTTTGTGCTGACAGCCTTGAATTTCGTTTTTTCCAGAAGCACCGCATCAGGCTTTAAGGTATCACGGATAATTTCTATACTTTCTTTATTCACTGAATTCATCTCCCTTCAATATTTCTTTCAGTTTTTCTCTGCCACGCTTCATCTGACTTCTGACGGTGGAGGGATTCGTTTTGGTTATGTCACTGATTTCATTTACGGAAAAGCCCTCATAATAATAAAGGTATATCGGTATACGGTATTTTTCCGGCAGACGGATAACCGCATCATATAATTCAAAATCCCTTTCGGGAAGTCTTTCCTTTAAAAGAGACATGTCATCCGTAAGAATTGTTCTTTTGTATCTTACAGAGCTGTAAATCTTTTTACAGCATTTCAGTGTAACATTTATCAGCCAATTGCGCCTGTGCTCCTCGCTTTCAAAGGTTTTATTTTTCTGATAATATCTGCACCATACCTCCTGAAAAACATCCTCAGCATCCGCCTTTACTCTGACATTGGCATAAGCTATTCGGTAAATCATATCCGAATACTTTTCCATTACTTCTTCAAAACAACCGTCCGTACGCAGCGGTTGAATTTTCATTTTACATTCCCCCTTTCACTATTAGTTCCTTCGAGAAGGATAAAATGTTGCATTTATATTTTATTTTTATCATCATAAAGAGAAAGAGTCAATCTTGACAAACCATTCTTTCCGTGCTACACTATACATAGAACACAGATGTATATAGTAATTCTATGTAAGGAGGTTTGATTATGAACATCAAAAAAGAGCTTACAAAAGGCAGCAGCTCACTTTTAGTTCTCTCTGTTCTCGAAAAGGAGGATATGTACGGCTATCGGATAGTCAAGGAAATCGAGATGCGCTCCGAATCCGTATTCACCCTGAAGGAGGGCACCCTTTACCCCATTCTGCACGCCTTCGAAAAGGACGGCTATGTAAAGTCCTACTGGGAGGAAAGTGAGCAGGGCAGAAAGAGAAAATACTACCACATCACCCGAAAAGGGCTCGATGCACTGAAGGAAAACAGAGAGGAATGGGAAGCATATTCCGTAGCTGTTAAAAAGGTTATTACCGCTAAGGCGGTACTGACTTGAAAAAAGGCGGTGTTAATATGACCGACATCCGTAACTTTATCAACTCATTTATTCCCGAAAATATCCCTAAAAAGAAAAGACAGCAGTTATACGATGAAATGGAATGTCACATTTTCGACAGAGCCGATTTTTACATAGAAATAGACTACGACAAAGAAACTGCCCTTAAGAAAAGTATGGAATGCTTCGGTGAAGAAAATGAAATGAAGGAAAGCATAAAAGGGAATTTCGAGGAGCTTTACCACGAAAGATTTTACTATGCGGTTATCGCAGGAATTATTCCCATAATTTTTAATTTAATCTGTGCATTTACGGGTAACTTTGTTTTTTCCGCTGACCGTATGCCTGACCCTGAAGGCTGGGGCGTTTCTTTGAGCACATTTTTCGTAAGCTTTTCTGTTTTACAGATTATATTCTGCTTTAAAAAGGGTTACCGTAAAAGTCTTGTTGCTACAGGTATTTCAAATCTGCTGATTATCTGCTCTATGCTTCTCGTCTGCTATCCCCAATCAGCCTTTTACGCTGCTCCCATAAACATTTCATACCTTTTAGAAATGTTTACGCCTATGATAATGAAGAATGTAGCCGATGATTTACCGGACTATCTCGCTGTATTGGGTGCTTGGATTTATCTCGGTGTGTCGGTACTAGTGTCCTTTTTCCTCAGCAGAGCCGTCCGAAAGAGAAAGAATAGCGAAAAGGAAGCCTTAAATGGTCTGTCTGTTTTGGCGGTCATACTGTGTGCAGCATCTGTATTAAGCGGAATCATCTACACTCCTGCTGATGAATATTACACAGGTTACCGCACCTGGTTTGACTATAAAAATGATACGGTAACAGAAGAAGCCCTGAGCACATATGATAGCATCCCCCTCGGCTGTACTTATGAGGATGCAAAGCCTTACCTTGAATATCTCGGCTATGTTAACAGTGAGGATTATGCAAAAACACTAAGCCGTCAGGAAGAAAAGATGCTGCGATATAACCTCGGTGAGATGAATTTCTTTTTCGGTGAGGATTATGAGATTTTCTTCAAAGCAGATAAAGAATACTACTACCGTGATGATAATGGGCTCTTCTTCATCCGTTCCGATGAAAAAGGAATAGTCACAGGCAAGGGTATCGGTGTCGGCTCGAAGTACGAAGACAGATACGGCAGTAAGCACCATTACTGCTCAGCTGACTGTGACACAGATAAATGCATCGCTGATTTCGAAAGAATGAAAAAAGGTGACAGTAAAACAGAAGTCCTCCGCAAGCTGGGCGAAGAAAACGGTCATTTCTATACTGTCTTTTCAGAAAGTGAAAATGGTGTACTGAAGGATTATTACAGAATCCATTCACAAACACGCCAAA
Organism: Clostridia bacterium; assembly: GCA_017397845.1. Taxonomy (GTDB): domain Bacteria; phylum Bacillota; class Clostridia; order Oscillospirales; family Acutalibacteraceae; genus UBA6857. Next base: position 17,287 of record JAFQHU010000001.1, on the reverse strand, counting down.
CGGACACTTACCCTTACGATACAGATATTTTTATTCAGCTGTGGTTTACGGACGGACTTTTAGAAAAAGGCACTCTTGAATATGATGATTATCATCACGGCTATGAGGAAGTAAAAAAAAGCATGCCTTAATACTTTTTTATTATTCACTTTAATTAGATTTAAAGTAATACCCTTATACTCTAATTGTGCGATGGGAACTGACAAGTGTTTTTTTCCGATTTTTCACTTGTCTCCCTCCTTCCCACCGCACTCCCCTCTCCTTTCAAATATACGTAAAGAAGCCGAGCTTAGCGCTCGGTTTCTTTATTTGTTTCGCTTCAATTTATGACAAACTTTTCCGCTGAGTGGTGGTACACTCTTTTTTACACAAAAAGAAAAGGAGTGTTTTTTTATGGTTTGTCAGAAATGCAACCACATTTTAAAAGGAAGTGAAAGCTTTTGTCCTGACTGCGGGAGCCCCTGCGTTAAAGAAAAGGAAGTATATAAAGAGCCGGAATCACCCTCTGTTATTTTTTCATCGGACAGAGACGTTTCTTCAAATATTTTCGTAGAAGAGGCGCCGCCCAAATACCGCCAGGTACAGCCTGAAAAGAAAAAATCGAGAGCGGGGCTTTATCTTGTTGCCGTGCTGTGTGCGGTTTTGGTCGGTGTTTTCGCTGTGGCGGGAGCGGAAATTCCTGCGGTTTCCACAGCCATTGCTTCTCTTTTTTCCTCATCCGCACCGGAAGAAACCACCTCACCGACTACTGCAGAGGCAGACTACAGCCCCGATTCGGCCGTAGTGTCTCCTCAGGTAAATTACAGAACCTCAGTGGCATACATCACCGGTGACAAAGGACAAGCTCTCAGAAAAGGTCCCGACGGCTCCTACGGTCAAATTGACATTATCCCCGTAGGCACCGATGTACACATCGTAGGCGGAGCGAGCGTGGACGGAAATTGGGTTTATGTTTATGTCCCCGAAAAAGACACCTACGGTTGGATAGACGATGTGTTTCTTTCTTCGGTAATTACGGATGTAAGCATGCAGGAGGAGGAAGCAGAAACCACCCGGAGCAAAGAATAAAAAATTAAAACCATTGTACAGTTCACAAATTATGTGTTCGTACAATGGTTTTTTTATCTTATTTTCCGATCATTTTAAGCAGTTCGGGAATAACCGTTTCGAAATTCACTCCGTAATCGTTTGAGGTGGGATCCTCGGCTGTGATACGGATACATTCGGCGGTGTAATCTGCGGCAACCTTAACTGCCTTTTTCCAATCGAGACCGTTCATTATGGCACCGATGCAGGTAGAAGAGAAAATATCCCCCGTGCCATGGTAGGAACGGCTGTGCTTTTTATGGCAATAATAATAAAATTCATCCTTTGCCTTATCATAACCCATAACACCTGTTTTGCCTTCTTCAAAGCTGACACCCGTAAGGATAGAGATTTTGGCACCGAGATCCGAAAGAGCTTTGAGCATAGTTTTGGCATACTCTTCGTCATATTCTGATTTGTACTCGATTCCTGTCATAAAAGACGCCTCGGTCATGTTCGGCACGATGATGTCCGCTTTGGCACAAAGAGTAGCCATATATTTGGCAAATGCCTCATCAAAGGCGGGATAAAGCTTTCCGTTGTCAGCCATAGCCGGGTCAACAAAGATAATGTTGTTCTCTGTTTTGTATCTGTCAAAGAAATCCTTCATCAGGTCAATCTGCTCAAAGGAGCCGAGATAACCCGTGTAAACCGCATCAAACTTAAACTGCTCTCTGTTCCAATGGTCAGAGATAGGCTGAATTTGGTCAGTCAGATCCTTTACGGTAAATTCGCTGAACATAGTGTGGGTGGACAAAACTGCCGTGGGGATAATTGCCGTTTCCACACCCATGGCTGAAATAATGGGAAGGGCAACGGTAAGGGAGCATTTACCCACACAGGAGATATCCTGTACTGTAACTATTCTTTTCATGGATTAGCACCTCACTAATTAAATTACAGTACAGATTATACCTCTTTTTGGATATATTAAAATAACCAAATTGTAACATTTTTATATAACCAGATTAATTTTTCAACATTTATATATTAATCTCTCTCTTTTTCCCAATGAACGATTTTTCCTGTGGAAGCATTTACGGTATATTCGTAATCATATCCGCCGACCTCAAAGCTTATTTCGTAAACCTTTGTGCCTCTCTCATAATCGAGCTCACTTTCGAAATCTTTTACCTGACTCTTTTTAAAGCCTGCGTGATTAAGAGCCACGGATTCTGCCTTTGCTCTCGTAACAGCCGAATTACCGGTAGAAGAATTCGATGCTGATGCGGTTTTCGTTTTCACGGAAAGAACATCCGAAAAATCGCCCACATATTTTACATCACCGCTTTTGAAATAGGCTCTGACCTTAAGCTTATATGTTTTACCTGCTTTAAGGCCCTTCACTGTGGCTGTGTTCTTTTTCACAGTCACCTTTCTGACATATTTACCTTTGGCTGAATCGTAAAGATAAACCTGATATCTCGTCGCTCTCGGCACCTTTGCCCAGCTGAGAGTAACAGAGGTTTTATCTTTTGAGTCGGCTTTCACTCTTTCAACCTCGTCCGGGTCTGTGGCTGAAGAAAGAACGGAGGAATATTTGCCGTAAAGCTTCTTTGAGCCTTTATACTCATAGGCTCTGACTTTGAATTTATAGGCTTTGGCACTTCTCAGGTCGTCGGCTTCGAATGAAGTTTTCTTTGTACTGCCGAGGCTTTTCCATTTGCCGTCGGTGCAAACCTTTACCTGGTAGCCGTCTGCTCCCTTTACCTTTTTCCATTTGAGATTGATTTCGTCATCGTCGATATTGTAAGCTTTGACCGATGTCACCCTCGGAAGAGTTGCCGCCGAAGCTGTGAGTGATGCCGCCGATAAAACGGAGGCTCCGAGAGCTGCTGCCAATAAAACATTAAGTAATTTTTTCATTTATAATTCCACCTTTCTGTGTGTTTATTTCAGAGATATGTGTTTCTCTTTACACCCATATAATACTCACGGAAAATTAAAGTATGATTAGAAAAATAAAATAAAAAAAAGAAAGAGGCAGAAATTATCTGCCCCATAATATTAAATTACTGTGCATAAAACTCTTCGGTTTCATCTTCGAAGAAAAACTTAAACACATACAAAGTCACAACAAAAGTAAGAACCAAAAGTAACGGTGAGCTTGCCACAAAAGAAAATGTATCAACATCTATCTCAGAAAACATTTCATTTAACACTTCCTGTGTAGTTTCGTCTCCGAGCCCACTCGTAAGTACCTTCGAAATCATCGGCGCAATAACTGCCGAAAACAAAGAAGATATCAGAGAAGATATTCCACCGCCCAAAGCATAGGCACTAAAAAAAGCCATCGCCTCCGTATGATTTTTTCCCGGCTTATACCCTGCATAATAAATAATTAAGAAAAGTACAACAGAAGAAATCCATGCAAAAAGCCTCACCACAAAGCCTGACATGTCCTCATCTGACAAAAAGGAAAACATTAACGGCATGCTCGTAATCAGAGAGGCAGAAAGAATTTGTACAACAGTAGCAACGATATATCTTTTTCTTGCTCTTGAAACAGACATTGTAAAATCAGCCATGCCCTTTTGTGACATCTTATCATTAATTCCCACAAAAGCCGTATAAGCATAAACACCTATAAATATCTCCAAAGGCAGTAAAACAAATCCCGTCATTTCCTCGACAGCAGTAGTCACAGGAGATATATCCTCCGAAAAAGGGAAATAAGACATCAGAGCACTGACTAAAATCAAAACCAAATTCGGTATATAAGAAGAAAAGTACATCGTACCGCTGAAAACAACCGCACTTGTTTTATCCTTGCTCAGATTATATCCCAAAAGTAAAAATATAATAAAAGTCGATAAAGCAGTAATCGCACCTAATATATTTGAAGCAGAAACTGACTGAGAAAAAAGAGGGATGTTAATTCTCAAAAGATTACACAAAGCATCCAAAGCAAAATCAATTACTGCTGCAAATGAAACGAACTTTATAATCCTTCTTTTCATAACAGCCTTCCCCTTAATATTAACTTTAAATCTTCTTATCCTTATCAAAGGATGCCTGAACGGCACTCATTACCGCCGCCTCAAAGCCGTCACGCTGTAAGGATGCCACACCCTCGATGGTGGTGCCGCCCGGTGAGCATACTCTGTCCACAAGTGCCCAGGGGTGGTCTGCCGATTCTAAAACTGTTTTCGCACTGCCTAAAACCGACTGTGCGGCTACCTGCAAAGCCTGTGCCTTAGGCATACCGTTTTTCACTGCCGCTCTGGCCAAAGCATCGATGTACATATAAGTAAAAGCAGGTGAGCAGCCGCCGATGGCACTGAATATCGGAAAAAGCTTTTCGTCGATTTTTACTGCCGTACCGAAGCATTCGCATAAAGACTCGGCAAAGCTCATATCCTTTTCGCTTACATTATCCGTACCGCAGTAGCCCGACACAGCCGCACCGACGAGCGCGTTTATATTAGGCATCACACGGATAAATTTTCCCTCGTAGCTTACGCAGGAGAGAAGATACTCCGTAGTTTTACCTGCGGCGATGGAAATAAAGAGCGGATTTTTCTCTTTTGCTATGCTGTCAATCTGAGACAATACAGAAGCGATTACATTCGGCTTTACGGCAAGAATAATTTTTTCACAGGTCTCTGCAATTTCCTCGGCCGATGCTTTTACGGTAACACCGAAGGTTTCTTTAAGAGCTTCGGTCTTTGTTTCGTCTAAATCGAAAACAGCAATATCTCCGCCCTTTACAAAGTCAGATTTACACATGCCTGCGATAATGGCGGAAGCCATATTGCCCGCTCCGATAAAACCGATCATTCTGCTGCCTCCTCTGCAGGGATGTCAGATGTACAGTGAGGACATTTGACAGCCTCGATGCTGATTTCACTTTTACAGAAGGGGCATACCTTTGTGGCGGGTGCTTCCTCTGCGGGTTCTTCCTTTTTCTTCCCGATTTCGGAAATTTTATTGATACCCTTGACCAAAAGGAAGATAACAAAAGCCATGATAAGGAAATTGATTACTGCGGTGATAAATGCTCCGTAATTGAGAGTTGCATAGCCAGCCTCCTTGGCTGCCTCGGCTGTGGCAAAAACCTCTTCGGTGGATGCAAGAACAATAAATTTGTCGGCAAAGTTGATGCCCTTTGTAAGAAGGGAAAGCACCGGTGAAACAAAATCGTTCACCAAAGAATTTACGATTGCCTGAAAAGCACCTCCTATGATAACGCCGACTGCAAGGTCGATAACGTTACCGCGCATAATAAATTTTTTAAATTCACTCATAAAACCTTTCATTTTAAAAACCTCCGTTGTTTTTTTACTTTTTTGATTTTAACATATATTTTCAGAAAAATAAAGACTTTTTTTCAGGTAGCGGAAATATGCTCTCTTAAACTCCCGTAAAATCGAAATCCGGGATAAATTCTTCATCGGCTGATAAAGGACTTTGGGTAAAAATATTTTCGAAGCCGAGATTTTCCGCATAATAGAGCACCTTTAAATATTCTCTTTCGGTTATTTTACGCTGAAGCTCAGGAAAAGCTTCAACCTTACCGTAGGGAGTATACTGAGACATAAGGCTTATTACAGTATCTGTGCCGAGATTTTCCTTTATCCAATCTAAAATTTTAAGAGACTGATTTGTATTTTTAGGCAATATCAGATGTCTTACTATCATTCCCCTTTGCATTATCCCATCACCGTCATAAATATTTTCGGGACACTGTCTTTTCATTTCGACAAGAGCCTGCGATGCATAAGAGAAATAATCAGGTGCCGAAGCATATTTACCGCTTCTTTCGTCGCTTATATATTTGAGGTCGGGCAAATAAATTTGAATTTTATCCTCTAAACCTCTGAGTGTCTCTGTCTTTTCATAGCCGCCGCAATTATATACCACGGGAACCGAAAAGCTGTTTAATTCTAAAAAATCAGTCAGTTCAAGTGCATAATGGGTAGGGTTGACGAAATTGATATTATGCACGCCCTCATTTATAAGAGAAAGGCAGATCTCACGGAGTCTTTCAGCACTTACGGTCTTACCCTTGCAGCCGTGGCTGATTTCATAATTCTGACAAAAGACGCACCCTAAATTACATCCCGAAAAGAAAACCGTTCCGCTTCCCCTCGTTCCGCTTATGGGCGGTTCTTCCCACATATGCTTAGCCGCGCGGGCTAAAGTAAAATTTTTACCCACGCCGCAGCAGCCCATGCTTTTTTCTCTGTCTGCTCCGCATTCACGGGGGCAAATATTACATTTCATCATTTATCACCTTCTTTTCCGGTTTTGATTTATTGTAGCACATACATTTGACTTTTGCCATATTTTTGTATATACTTTTTCTGTAATCTGTTTTCAGGAGTGATTTTATGCTTTTAGCTATCGATATGGGTAACACAAACATTACTCTCGGTGCTTACAGAGACGAAAAACTCATTTTCGTTTCACGTCTTTACACCTCAAGGCACAAATCAAGTGACGAATATGCTATAGACCTTTTGGATATTTTTAATTTGTACAAGGTTTCACCCTCGGATTTTTCAGGCTGTGTTTTCGCCTCGGTCGTTCCTGAGCTTACCGAAGCTTTAAGCCGTGCCGTCAAACGAACGACAGGGATCGACCCCGTTATAGTCGGCGGCGAAAACAACGGTGAGCTTAAGGTGGAAATTTTACCCGTGTCATACCTCGGTGCCGATCTTATTGCCGGTGCTGTGGGTGCCAGAGAAAAATATTCTCTCCCCTGTCTTGTGTGCGATCTGGGTACTGCGACAAAGATATTGGTAATAGACAAAGACGGAACCTTCAGAGGCTGTACCATCTCACCGGGTGTCAAAATCTCCCTCGATGCTTTGGCAAAGAATGCGGCGCTTCTGCCCTCGGTAAGCTTCACCACACCGAAAAAGGCTATCGGTGAAAACACCACCGAATGTATGCAAAGCGGTATCGTTTTCGGCACAGCGGCCATGTTGGACGGCATGATTAAAAGAATCCGTAAGGAGCTTGGAATCGAAAAATGCACCTTAGTTGCCACAGGCGGCTACAGCACAGGCATCATCCCCTGCTGTGAAGAGAAAATAATTTACGATGAAAATCTGCTTTTAGACGGTCTTAAGGCTATTTATGAAAAAGCAAGCAAGGAATAAACACGCAGACATCGGTCAACCGCCTTTTACGGTGGTTGATTTTTTGTTTCAACCGATTGAGGGTGGAAAGCTTAAAGATTTAATAAAAAATATATCATATAAAAACAAACGTTACTGTCTGACAAGCGGACGACCGATGGTCGCCCCTACGGTGTACCATAATATGTCGGTGATTTGGCAGACGCAGCAAACCCATTAACTATGAAAACGAATTATATTTTATGACATTGCCTTTCAAAAGAGACATGCAAGATTCTACAAAAAAAATCCGCTGTAACGGTATTTATAACCTTTACAGCGGATTTTTTTCATATTATTTTGCGTTTCTCTTCGCATTAAGCTCTGTAAGAATTTTTGTGTATTCTTTGGCTGTGATTTCGTATTTGCTCATGGGAATTACGGAAATGAGACTGCTTACGAATGCAGGTATGGTAATCAGGAAGAACATACCGAAACGGTAAGACTCAAACTCAGGAGCCGTGGCAAACATAAAGTCTGTGGCCGAAGAAGCGGCAAGAGCCTCATTACATGCCTTGACCGCATCACCGCTGAAACCTACAGCGGCGAAAACTATACCCTGAATAAAAGAGGAAAGACCTGCGCCGAGTTTGGTAATGAACGACTGACCTGAGAAAAATACACCGTCAGGACGGTAGCCTGTGTGATATTCGTCATAGTCAACGCAGTCAGCAATCATGATAGATTGGATAACGCCTGAGGCACCTGTACCCGCACCCGCAACAAGGAAAAGAACAGCCATAACGGGAAGCCAACCGGGTTTGTAAAGGCCTGTACCGTCGATGAGATATGCCACGAAAATAAGGCCGAAGGGAATGGCACCGACAACGCTGGTAGCATTATATACTGTCTTCTTTTCGAACTTTTCGCAAAGTTTCGGGATAAGTGCCATGGCACCGAACATACCGATAAACATCGGTCCGCCAAGCACTGCCATATAAAGCATATAGCTCTGACCGCTGCCGCCGTTATCACCGAAATAATAAGAGAGAAGTGTCATGGCAACGAGAGAGAGAATCTGGGTGGGAGCTTTGATGACACCCGAAATAAGAATACGACGGAAGGGTTTACAGTTCCACATAATCTTTACATTATCGATAAAGCCTTTATGATCATCGGAGGGCTGTGTGACTCTTTCTTTGGCAAAGGCTGCGCATTGGAAAAGAAGAGAGCCTAAAACAGTGAGTCCGCCGCATACCAAAATAAAGCCCATCTGCAGACCCTTTGCCTGACCCATGCTTTCGGCAAAGGCAGCACCCACGCCCTGTGAAACGGGAATAAGTGCAACAAGAACCACACCGCCGCCGATACCTGCGACAAGTCTTGCCAGACCCAAAAGCTTGGCTCTGTCCTTATCGCTTTCGGTCATAAGTGCAGTTATACCCCAAATAGGAATGTCACCTGCAGTATAGGTCATGCCCCACAGTATATAAGAAACAGCCGCCCAACCGATTATTACCGCATTTGTAGAGGCGGAGTTGGCAGAGGAATACTGTCCGTTGATAAATGTCAAGATAGTTGTAATGCATACTATACCGGGAACGAAGAAAAGATAAGGACGGCACTTTCCGTATTTACTTCTCGTTCTGTCAACTATGGTACCCATCATCGGGTCGTTGATTGCGTCCCATACTCTGGCCACACCCGTAATTACACTGATGGCCATGGCGGGGATAAAGATAACGCTTTGGAAATAAAAGGTCATACCTGTGGCGATGATATTATAGATAATATTTTGTCCCGCCAAACCGATAAGGTACATATTCCTTTCTTTTTTGGTGTAAGTGTTCATTTTTCTTACCTCCTGTTTTTTCTTACCTGCTAATTATATCACAGTTTGCAGTTTTTGGGTTATAGAAAAAAAGACAAGCTTTTTGGATATATTGACGAATAAATACGACTGACGTTTCGTGCTCTGTAAGAGAAAAAGCAAGGTGCGTCTTTTATGATTTACTTTTTTCTTTTATCGACGTTCCTTACGCTCAAGCCGCTTGGGCTTTTACTTTTGCACATTCGAGCGCAAAAGTAATTATCAATACAAAAGGTTTCATTTTTTACAATTTGCTTTTTTCTTTTATCGACGTTCTTCACGCTCAAGCTGCATCGTCACCGAAGCGCACCCGGTGGGTGATGAAGCGAGGTGAGGATGGCGCAGCGGTCAAAATCGCTCGGCGCACCAAGCCGAAAAAGCGATTTTGGGAACCGCAAGAGTAATGGCCTTTACTTTTGCATATTCGAGCGCAAAAGTAATTTTCAATACAAAAGGTTTTATTTTTTACAAATTGCTTTTTTCTTTTATCGACGTTCCTCACGCTCAGGCTGCATCGTCACCGAAGCGCACCCGGTGGGTGATGAAGCGAGGTGAGGATGGCGCAGCGGTCAAAGCTCATAGGCGCTACAAGCCGTAATGAGCTTTGGGAACCGCAAGAGGTAGTGGGCAAAGACAACCGATGAGATTTCAAATTTACTGTTAAGCTTCCGCTAACTTTATTATTTATAAACACATAAAATCATAGCTTTACGGAGCTGACCGCAGAGCTACTGAGCAAAATTTTTTTATTGATAAAAAAAGAGAAAATATCTATTGAAAGCATAATAATTGTTTGATATAATAAATGTACCACACGAAATCTGAATATTTCATTATCCTTGACTCAAGAGGTGTGCTTTTTTATTTTCGGTAAAAATGCAGACTTCTATTTTCGCATTTCTTGTGCGGGGATATAATCAGATTTTGTGTGGTAGCTTAATCGGAACTGCATTTTTCGTGTGTGCGGATTTCGGTTTGCACACACTTTTTAATAGGAGGTAAAAAATACCGTCAAGGTTTAACACGATAATAAAAACAGAAAGGATGCGTTTACGATGACAAACTTTTTAGCCACGCTTATAGCATTTATTACTATGCTTGTTTCTCTTCAGTCCGGCGGTGCTTTGGCGGAGGAAATGAAAAACAAGGGTGATATTTCAGGCTTCGCACAGACGGTCAACGTCCAAAAGCAGCTGCCCGACCTTTCCGCAGATGAAAACGGTGATTTCACCGTTTTACAGTTTACCGATACCCATTTCATCACAGGCATAAGCTTTTCGGATATGCTCACTCTCAGCAAAATGGAAAAGCTCACGGAAAAATACAGCCCTGACCTTGTGGTAATTTCAGGTGATATGATAGACGACGGTAACGACGGCGATTTCAATAAAGCCTATGTTCTGCGCACTGTGGCAGATATTTTCGAGGAAGCAGACCAATATTGGTCTTATGTGCCCGGCAATAACGACGGAATAAACTACGGCAATTCTGCGGATGTGGTGGCTTATCTGTCACAGTATGAGCACTGTCTTGTATCCGACGAACCGGAAATTTCCGGCGGATGTCAATACAGCATCGACATCACCCATGGCGGCGCAGTTACCCACTCTCTCCTTTTCCTTGACACCATGGACTATGACAACGAGGATCCCGACCATATTTACGGCTATGTTCACGAGGATCAGGTAAATTGGTGCAGAGAGGAAATCACCGAAAAACAGAGTAAAAATGACGGTATTTTCATTAGCGTTTTTCTTCACGAAAACACACCGAATTTTTTCCGCGCCGCAAGACAGGGAAAAATGTATAAATTCGGCTATCCTACCTTGGGTCTGAGAATGGAAAAGTACAACATACCGAAAAATCAGCCCTTAGACGATGTGTTCGATGAAAGCGGCTGTGTGGGATTGCTGTCTATGGGACATAATCATCCCGCCACGGTGCAGTGCAGCTTTTATAACGGCACCTATTATCATGTTACACCGAAAGCCTCGCTGGCGGGTGCATTAATTACAATACATACCGATGAAGATAATACCGAGGATATGTATGATTTCAGGAGTGTTTACTGCTGATACATATTAAAAAGCACAGAGATTTCAGCTTCTCTGTGCTTTTTTCATCAAAAACTGTATTCTTCAGGCAAAACATCAAAAAGGCCCTCTGAATTAATTCTTTTTAAATCTTCAGCTTTAATATCTGTTTCCTTTTCAAAATCAAACAGATAGCTTTTAAAGCTTTTCACTCTGGGCATATATCTGCCTTTGATTATTTCCGTTTCAAAGCCCTCATTTTTCAGCGGCTTTTCGTGATAATCCTTTAGCAAATATCCGCCTGAAGACACCTCTCTGTGCAAAGGGACATTATCAAGAATACGGCAAAGATACCCTTTAATAATAATTCTGTGTAAAGGTTGCTCAAACCTTATATCCTCCACACCGAATTTACTGCAAAGAAATTTTTGTATTTCCTTATCACGGACTAACCGTCCCGCAGGCACATGCATAATAAGATAATATTTCACATCTTCATAAAGTGTCAATGAGCTTTTTTGAGCTTCGATATACTGAACCTTTCTTTCAGACGAATGCATAACTTCATCTCCAAATAACTATTATTCTTCGATTTCTTCCTCGTCCTCTTCGTCGATTTCAAGAATCACATCCTGATTGGTAAAGAATTTGATTTTATTGAGCGGCTTGCCGAGTATCTTTTCACAGCTGGCAGCGAGAAGGTTCATCATTTTTGATTCTACCACAGTGTTAATCATAGCGAAATCGATAAGCAACTGCATCTGATTTTTAAGGAAATCCGTATCCTTATCCTCAAAGAAGGCTTCGTCAACCTCCTCCACGGTAACTCCCGCGAGAGCCATATCCTGATTATAAAGCTTTTTATTTTTTTCGAGACATTTTTGGATAAGAGAAAGCATCTGCTCGTCCTTACCTGCTTTGAGAGCATTTTGGAGAGAGGTGGATTTCATCTGATACTTAAAGGAAAGCTTACATGCCTTTACGATGCCGAAGCAAAGCTTTACGAGGTCGGGATTGATTTTTTCGGGGATAAAGATTTCTCCGTCTTTTTTGTAAAAATATGCCATTACTATTCTCCGTTCTTATTTTTGGTATGCGGATATATTAACATTATTTTATATTTTTTTCAAGAGGTAAAAATAAATTCACCATTCATATCTTACTCTCTCTCCGTCAATTTCCCAAAGCGAAGGAATTTTCGTATCAAAGATGTCAACCGGCTTGATGGAATGTGGCTCATTAAACACCTTGTATGCCTTTTTTAAATCAGCTCTCTCTTTTTCACCGATAGCATTACAGCAGGAAACAAACAAAGGTGTATTGCTGTAAGAGAGAAGATGAAGCCACTGACCGTTCTTTTCCCAGGGTATATTATCCTTCTGAATTCCCACGCAGTCCGCATCGCACATATAAAATTTCTCATTCTGTGCCATGCGGAATGCTAAAGTATTAACCCCGTAATCTCTCGTTCTCTCCCATTCCTTACCGCTTGTGTCGTCTCCTGTTCTGTATATATGAACCATACCGGCAGAAAGATGGGAAACGGTGTTACACCCGATAATAATCATATCACCCGCCGCCTCCTTAACAAGGCGGTAAAAATCGAGCACAATTTCCGCATTGGTTTTGGTTTTGTCATAGAAATGCCATGAGTCAATATTTGTTATGGTACAGGTGAGATTTCCGCCGAAATCACCGAAAAGGTCCGCCGTGGAAAAGTCGTGCTTTATCAGCTCATATCCCCAATCCCGTATTCTTTCGATGTCACTTCTGATGAACTTCTTTACTTCGGGATGTGTGGGGTCAAGATATGTTCTCCTGCCCTTTCGTTTGATTTTAAAGCTTCGTTTAAGCCTTCTGTCCTTATTGCAGAGAAGACGAACCCATATGCCCGGTCTTGCCCCGGCTTCCTTTATTTCTTCAGCAAGCTTTTTCATGTTTCTAAATTTTTTATTCGGAAGCCACGGTCCCGCACATTTCTTTTTTTGCCAACAGTCGTCAATAACCTGAAAAGGTTTGTTATCTGTACCCGAAGCAAGCTCAACCTGCAGACGGGCATCAGAGATAATTTGCTCATAGCTGCTTTTGCCGTAAGCGTAATACCAATTATTACCGCCGTAAATTCTCTCCTTCGGCAAAATGGGATTTTCGCAAAGCTTACCGCAATAATCCCTCAGACAGCCGATAACATCTTCGCTGTTATATTCCGAACATATAAAGGTGGCAAGACAAAGTCTCCTGCCCCCCAAATGTACACCGCTTCCGCCGTTTCTCACATCGACGAGAGCGGTGATACCCTCAGCATCATATCTGAAGCTGACGAAAGAGTTACAGCCGGTCTTTACACCGAAGCAAAAGCTCTTTATCTTATCTGTGGCGATAAAATACCAAGGCATCCAACGGTCGTTTTCCGATAAAGGCAGAAAATGCAGATTGCCGTAGCTTCTTTCCCATGCGTCACCGAGGATTAAAGCACCCTCCCACGGCTCCGTATCCCAATGAAGCTCAATGAACTTCGGTTTGTCCGCTGCGGCAGTTATAAAAAGCACAAGCTCATTATCATTTGCCTGAGTTTCAATAAAAGTGTCTCTGTTTTCGCCCTCACAAATTATCTTCGAAGTGAAGCTTTTTATGTCAAAAATCATATCAGTCACCTTTTACTGCTTTCGATGCCAAGCAATGCCTCATCAATATTGCCGTAAAGAACAATTTTATCCTTTGTAAATTCAGCAACGATTCCCTTATAATTCCCTGTTTCAAAAACCAATGCATTGACACTGTTCAGATTTTGGAGAGGCTTTCTGCTGATGCCGCCCTTTTTGTTTGTAACGACAGCAAACTCAGGGCTGAGTGCTCTGACAAAATCACTGCCTGTCGAGCCGTCATAGCCGTGATGTCCTACCTTTAACAGATTGATTTTACCCAATTCCTTTGACAGTCTGTCCTCGTCACCGTCATAATTATTGATGTCGGCGGCAAGAAAAGCTCTCATACCTTTCTTTTCAATCAAAAGACCGACTGCATTTTCATTTTCACCTATAGGCTCTGTTGACTCTGTTTCAGCGGTGTTGCAAAACTTCAGCGTAAAATTGCCGAAAGAAAACGGCTCCTCCGACATGTCTTGAATAACGGAAACACCCTTTTTGTCACAAGCCGAAATCAACTGTTCATAAACTTCTTTATTGTCCCACTTTTCAATTTCATAAGATTTTATTTTGCTTTCGTCATATTTCTTTATATATACGGTTTTAACTGTAATATTATCATCAAGTATTACTGTATCCAATCCGCCGATATGATCGGAATGACTGTGAGTACCCGAAACAAAATCCAAAACAGCTTTTCCGTTTTCATCTCCTGCTATTTTCTCTATAGCATCAACAACATAAGTCTCTGTTCCCTCAAATGCAAGCTCCTCAAAGCCTCTCGGATTATCGCTGTCCTCACCACCGTCAACAAGAGCAAATTTGCCTTCGCTTTCAATCAAAATCGCATCAGCACTGCCGGTGTTAAGAAAATAAATCCTATCACCGTGAGTTGTCAAATCTATTGCCTTTACTGTATAATCACTTATCCCCGAAGCCATTTTAATATCAGGCATAAAATACACTAATCCTCCCATCAAAGCTGCTGCAAATAAAGCGACCAAAGCTATAATAAGCTTTCTTTTTACTTTCACCTGAACCACCTCATGTTTTTTTGTCATTATAGCAATTTAGTGAGAATGTGTCAATATTGAAACATCATCTCTTCTGACGTTTACAGAATTAATGGATTAAAAATCTGAATAAATTAAGCTCTTTTGAATACGTAATAAAGTACTTTATGCAAAAGTATAAACCTTAAGTTAAGGTGAACTTCAATAGCTTTTTTTATTGTTTACATTATAGCACGTCCGACTTGCCGATATTGCATTAGTAAAATACAGTTTATCACAAGTTAAAATACATAAAAATCGCCGTAGGTTAAACATTACCTACGGCGATAAACATTTTGTGAAAAATAACAATTATTATATTATCATATTTATAAGTGCATGAGCTGACTTGTAGCGTGCACTATCACTTTCGCAACCTATAACAACTGCAATATATTCTACAGGGTCAATACTTACAACTGCAATTAAACAGTTACCAGCATTGGCAGTTGTTCCGGTCTTTAATCCTATTACTTGCGGTAAATAATATTTGCTTTCAGGCTGTAATAATGCGTTAGTGTTTTTCCAAGTTATGTTCTCACCCGATTCAAAAACAACATATTTGCTTCGACTTGATACGATACTTCTTATTTCATTTATCCGAATTGCGTGTGCTGATATAATTGCTAAATCATAAACGGTAGAATACTGATTTTTATCATCCCAACCGTCAGGATTTGTAAAGTTGCTGTTTACTGCACCAATACTGTGAGCATAGCCATTCATCAACTCAGAAAAATATGTAATTGCTTCAGAATTACTCATATTTGTATCACCCGAAACTTCTTTTGCAACATTTACGGCAACAGTATAAGCAGCATCATTTCCCGAACACATAAGCATACCCGTCAGCAAATCACAAAGTTTTAACCTGTGACCCGGTTGAATCAGACAAAGACTTGAACCTTTCGGAACAAGGCTTTGTTCTGTTCCAACTGTAAAAACTGTATCAGGCGAAACATACTTAAGTGCAGTACAAGCCGTTAAAATTTTTGTCAGACTTGCGGGATAAATGCGTTTAGTAGATGCTTGTGAATAAAGACATTCCATTGTTTGTGCATTATACAATCCTATATGCGTTGCGGTAATAGGGTTTTGTGCAGCCGCAGCGGTAGTTGTTGTTTCATAGACGGTGGTTGTTTCTGTTGTAGTATGAGTTGTTGTTTCGGTTTTTAAAAAAGTTGTTATTTCTTTTTCAGTAGTGCTTATTTGAAAAGTTGTTGCTTCAGATGTTGTTTGTTCAATCCCAAACACTTCAGTATTTTCCGTAGTCTGCACTTCAACAGAAGATTCATTGTAATCCCTTCCGCAACCTACAAACAATAGTAATAATAAATTACAACACATAAAACATATTACTTTGATTTTAAACTTCATAAATATCGGAATTTACTCCTGAAACATCTGCCTCATAATAGTATTATTGTCTTCTGATAAGAATAGATGACCGGAAACATAACCAGTTCCGAGATTCGGTTGGTAAGAAAAAGGCATAGAAAGACCGTTTTTCAGAACAACAGATGCTTCAACATACATCTGTTCATCTTTACTGAGCTTTTTGTATTCTTCTCTCGCTTCAATCATCCACTTAGGGTCACCTGACAAAGCACTTGCATTAGCATAGGGCTTTAACCCCATTGTAATATCAAAAAACGCTTTAAGTTCAGAAGAATTTGTAATGCTGCCTTCCTTTTTTGTCGCAATAATTGCTCCATTGGGTATTTCTATTCGATAATCAATTCTCAAGATGTCATCTGCCGTTAACACATTAAATATTTTGTATTCATCTGAATAGCCGACTCCTTCTTCCGTGAAATACTTAAAGCGGAACAGACTGCAATGTTCATTCCCGCGAACAATGATTATTGCCTCGCAGTTTGCAGGTTTATAGAAAAACACTTCACACCCTGCAAGAGTAGGTTCCTGCGAGCACGGAACCGAAACATCGGCTTCAGAAGAGTGACCAACCTCTTTTATTGTTCCAACGAGTTCTCCGAAATCTGATTTTTGCAAACCTTTTCCGATTCCGTAAGTAGCATATTCGCTTTCCGGAATTTGCTCATACAAACGATTTTCTTTCAGAATTACATCAACATGATGTAATTCATCTTCTCCGAAATAGTCTGTATCAGGGTCTTTCGGTGAAGAATTAAACAATGAAATCTTTATCATTCCGCTATCTGTTATCGGATGGTCTTTTTCTAAAGACTGAATATTTTCATTTTTTGTTGGGGTAGTAGTGGTATCTTTATCAGTAAAAGGTTTGGTAGTTTCACTGTTAACAGTTGTTTCCCCATTACCAATAGGCAATGTAGTATTGGTATCATTCAATAGTGTAGGCACTGCTGCAACTGCTACCATTACTATTACGATAAAACAAGCCGCAAAAGAGGTAGTAATTCTCATTACTTTTTTTCTTTTTTTGTTTTGCTCTGTGATATATTGTTCACGGCGTTCAAATAAGCTTTTAACCATTTCATCAGAATTTTTCATCATATTCAAAACCCTCCTTCTCAAGTTTTGATTTTAAAGCTTT
>JAFQHU010000021.1 GCA_017397845.1 Clostridia bacterium | reverse complement strand
ACTTGAAAATTTGTTATATGTACTTGTGTAATCAAGGAACAGCTCTTTTTCCTTATCAGAGAGAACGGAAGAAAGCTGTTCTTCTTTTGCACTCAGCTCACTAAGGCTCTTTTTGACCTTTTTTGTAAGCTCCGTTGTGCACTCCTGTGGTTCAATGTTACCGTAGTAGAAATCTTCAATAAAGTTGGACATTCTGCACCTCCTTGTATTTTTCATAGCTAAACTATACTCTTTCTGTCACAAATGAGCGTCCGGCTATGTTGTATTTTGGGTGATACTCACTTCACCCTTTACAGCATAACGCACACAATCATTTTGTTGTAAATTCTGTTTCTTTCAGAACAGGCAGAAAGTTTGAAAATCATATTTCTGACCATTACAAGCTACGTGAGATTTCTGACTCTATCTGCAAGGAAAGAGGCAAATCCGTTCTTGAAAACGCACCCTTTTACGGTGGTGAGAAAGCAGCCTATTGGCTTCACAAACAAGGCAAGAAAACCCATAGAGATATGCTCAGAGAAGATATTGAGATTTGTCTTACCGTTGCAACAAACTGGGACGAATTCAGAAGAGTTCTTGCAACTATGGGATATGAGGTAGATTACAGACGATTCACTATCAAGGCAAAGGATTGGGAAAGAGGAGTAAGGGTTGAGGGGCTTGGGTATACCGTTGAAGGCATAGAGAAAAGATTTAATGAAACCTATTACAGCGGGCATCACCTTACCGATTGGAATAGCTTCTTCTATGCGAGGCGCAGATACTTTCCTCTTGAATCAATCAGAAAGTAATTGGAGTTCGGTATAGAGCACGGCAAACGACCTGAGGTTATTTATGTTAACACAATGTTCCTCTTAATAATCTTGGTGTTTCAGTTATTAAAGGAGGTTGCAGATGCAATGCTCTTATCACCCGAAATGAGGCACGCCGCAAAGGACATTAAGCAGTATGTTGCTGATTATCATTTCTTAACTGACAATCAGATTCAGACTACTGATGACCTGTCACAGAGTATTGAAGAAACACAGTTAAAAATTGCCGAGCTTGAAGAAAAGAGAAGCAAGGCAGACAACAAAAAGCGCAGAGCAAGTACTCCCGAAGATAAGGAGAGATACAAAGCCCTGCGTAAGGAGATAACACAAGAAATCACGCCGTTGAGAAAGAAGCTCAAACAGGCAGAAGATATTCTTGATAAATCCCCACACCTGTATGAGCTCTTAAAGAAAGAGCATCAGGAAGAAATGAATAAAATTAGAAAACTTGAACGCACCCGATGAGGTGCAGTTTTTATTATGAAAGGATTAGATAATTATGGCTATTAAACAAAAAACAAAAGTATATCCCCGTGATATTGAAGAAAACAATCCCACAAAAGAAACCTTATACGACAAAGTACAGAAAGCCCGCACAGAATATGTGTGGGCTAATAAAATACCCATTGAGTATTTGCGACCTTTTGAAAATCACCCTTACAAGGTAATTGACAATGAGGAAATGCAAAACCTTATTGATA
Source organism: Clostridia bacterium (assembly GCA_017397845.1). Lineage (GTDB taxonomy): Bacteria > Bacillota > Clostridia > Oscillospirales > Acutalibacteraceae > UBA6857. The sequence goes on along the minus strand of JAFQHU010000021.1, from coordinate 86,562 downwards.
GCATAAATGAGCGAGGCATTCTCACGCCTCTTACTGTTCGCAAAATTTCCGGCACGGAATATGAAATCATTTCAGGTCACAGAAGATTTTATGCGGCAAAGAAATTGGGTTTTGAATTAATACCTGCTTTCATTTATGATCTCAGCTATGAAGAAGCTGTTATAGCAATGGTTGATGCTAATTTGCAGAGGGAACACATTTTACCAAGTGAGAAGGCCCGTGCCTACAAGATGAAATTTGATGCTATAAAAAGTCAAGGCGAGAGGACAGATTTAACTTCAGACCAAGTTGGACCGAAGTTGGCTGTTGAAGAAATCTCAAAAAATGACAGTGCATCACAGGTTAAGAGATATATCAGATTAAACAATCTCATCCCTGAACTTCTTGACCTAGTTGACGATAGAAAAATCGCTCTCACGCCTGCTGTCGAGCTATCCTATTTGAACGAAGTTGAACAGGCTGATTTGGTTGAAGAAATCCGTGTCTGTGATGCAACTCCGAACTTATCTCAGGCTCAAAGGCTTCGTGCAATCAGCAGAGAAGAAGGTCTTACTCCTGAGGATATAGGTGAAATTTTGGCGGAAGAAAAGGCAAATCAAAGACCTACAGTAAAATTCTCCGTTGAACGCTTACAAAAGGTTGCTCCGAAGGTAAAAGAAAGTGATCTTGAAAACTTTGTTATGAAAGCCTGTGAGCATTATTACAGGTATCTTCAGCGACAGCGAAACAGGGATGCGAGGTGATGCGTATTGAAATATATTGGAATTCTTAATGCATATATCCGTTATCTTGATGATGACATCAGAGGAGAATATTCCTTCAAGGTTAAAGGGCACGAGGTAGTCGCTACTTTTGCCAAAAAGCCCAATACTGACATTCTCCCTCGTCTTCGTGAAATATTACTGGGTGATTCACACATTCGACAAAGTGACGCCCCTGATATTAAACTAAAGAAAAATATCAAGGAGGCGGTTTAATGTCAAAACGAGTGTGTTGTCTTTACCGAGTTTCAACGGGTAAGCAGGTTGACTATGACAGCAACAATGAAGCGGATATTCCGATGCAGAGAAAGGCTTGCCACAAATTTGCAAGTGAAATGGGTTGGGATATTGTTCACGAAGAACAGGAGGACGGTGTTTCGGGTCATAAGGTGCGTGCTGAAAACCGAGATAAAATTCAAATAATAAAGGACCTTGCGAGAAAGAAAAAGTTTGATATCTTACTCGTATTTATGTTTGACCGTATCGGCAGAATTGCAGACGAAACACCTTTCGTTGTTGAGTGGTTTGTTAAAAATGGTATTGAAGTCTGGAGCACCCAAGAGGGCGAACAGAGATTTGATAATCATATTGACAAGCTCCTGAACTATATCCGTTTCTGGCAGGCTGACGGAGAAAGTGAGAAAACATCAGTACGAACAAAAACAAGCCTTGGTCAGTTGGTTGAAGCTGGTCATTTCAAGGGCGGCGTTGCCGCCTTTGGATATGACCTCGTGAAAAGCGGTAGATTCAATAAAAGAAAACACGAGCTTTACGATTTGCAGGTAAATCCCGATGAAGCCATTGTTGTAAAAATTATCTTTGACAAGTATACTACCGAGGGTTACGGTGCTCATAGAATTACAACTTGGCTTAATAACAATGGTTACCGAGCAAGAACAGGTAAAATGTGGCACGAGGCTACAATAAGAGGTATTCTATGCAACCTGACTTATACGGGTGTACTTCGTAGCGGTGATGCTCGTTCAGATGTTATACCCGAACTGCAGATAATTCCGCCTGAACAGTTTGAAAGAGCAAGAATGATAATGCAAGAGCGTTCCGATAGGAAGAAAGAAAATCCTACGATACCACTTAACACAAAAGGAAAATCACTTGTGTCCGGCAAGATTTACTGCGGGCATTGCGGCTCAAGGCTGAATCTTACAACAAGCGGACGATACCGTAAAAGAAAAGACGGCTCTGTTGATACTACCAAACGTATCAGATATGCCTGCTATGGTAAAAGCAGAAAACAAACTGAATGTGACGGTCAATCAGGTTATACACTTCACATTCTTGATGATTTGATTGATGAGATTGTCCGTGACATTTTCAGTAAGATGAAAGGCGTATCGAAAAATGATGTAATAAAACTCCGTTATGCTGATGAACTTGAAGTGAGAAAAGCAAGGCTGAATATGTTAAAAGCGGATTACAATAAAGAGTTTGAAAATCTCACCATACTGAAATCCGAGGTTATTAAGGCTATCAAAGGTGAAAGTTCATTTTCGGCTGATACTCTTTCGGAGCTGATTGCTGAATCCGAAAAAGAGTGCGGCAGGCTATTTAATTTATGTGCAGATGCTGAAAAAGATGTTGCAAATGGTGAAAGTGTACTCAAAAACTTATCTGACAGCTTTGATGAACTAATTTCTTGGGCAGAGCTTTATGATGAAGCGAGCTTTGAAAAGAAGAAAATGATTGTGAACTGTTTGATTAAACGAGTTGAGGTTAGTCGAGGGTATAAGCTGAAAGTTGAGTTTAATATAGACTTTCAGCAGTTTATGGTGGGTATTGATAAGGTGGGGTAATAACAAAAAGCTCCCCGTAGTTTGTAGCTACGGGGAGTAGATGTTCTAACTTATATTTCGGTATAAGAAATCTGATATTCAAACAGTTTCATTCTTTCATCTTTGCGTACTTTTTCAATTAAGTCCTTTGTTGGCGAATTAAGACATATAATTCCATAAACCTTTTTTCCTTTGGAAATATTATCTTTTTCAAACCAATCTAAATATGAAGCAGTTTGCTTGTAGGCATCATCATAACCTGAATCTTTTTTCAACTCAATTATATATAAGTCTCCTTTTTCATCTTCACATAACAAATCAAGCCGACCTATAGGTATAATAAACTGACGACCATATACGCCTTTTCTTTTGTACATTTTCAATTTGAGCCCGAAAACTTCTATACCCGATTCTATTCTTGCAGTAAGTTCATCTTCTAACAGCTTTTCACTTGAAAACTGTTGACGCTTGATACCAAGATCTACAACATTTTCTTGAGAATATTCATTATCCGATACATCATCTGTTGTTATGTCTGACTCTTTTTTTATTCTAGCGTTTGTATTTTCTAATTTTTCTACACGGTTTTTTATAGATTTGAATATCTTGTATTTGCCCGATTTAACAAAAACCTTTGCATCCTTATTTCGCCCTAATGCTATAAGAACTCTTACGTAGTTATTTGCTGCGTATTCATAACTGCCATTTAACTCTAAGCATTTCTCAAAACAAGAGCGTGCCTCAATATAATTCTTCTGCAAATATAAGCTATAACCTAAATTATTCAAGCATACAAAATCATTAGGTGCAACTTCCAATGCCTTTCTATAATAGTTTTCTTCTATTTTATGATTCTTTATTTTGCCGTAACTCCATGCCAGCATAAAATACAAAGTATTTTCACTAAAAAAGATTCCCGTTTCTTCAACTGATTCAAAATAAGCAATGGCATTATTCCACATTTTCAAAGTGTAGTATGTGTAGCCTATCAATTCTTTTATCAATATTATTTCGGGGTACTTCTGCAGCATATCAAGTAAAAGTTCTAATGCTTCGTTGTCAGTTTTACAAGTATAATATTTATCTATAACTTCACAAAGTTCAGGAATTCCCTCTTGTGTTGGATATTTACGTAAAATACTTGCTAAATGAGTCCAAAAGCCATCAAAAGCCTGTTTAAAAGGTTCAAAAAAACAATCTATTAATCCACCCTCATCTATAAAACATCCCATTTTTTTAACATCATCTTTTGAATTTTCATATGCATCCTCAAGATATGTTTCTAACAAATTTAAACATTTTTGATTCTCACAATTAAAAAAGTAATATACCAAATAAAAGAAAGTATCTTTTTTAGGGAGCAGTTTAGCTGTATCAATGTAAGCTTGTATTAATTTATCTTTTGCAAAATTTTCCTGTTTATATTTGGTATATCCTTGTGAAATCATATACAAAAGTCCGTTACAATACATTTTCCTTAATGAATCCCTATGTTCACCGGTTAATGATTTAAACATTTTGATTTCATCTTCTAACGTTGCACATTCAGAAAAAGTTTCTTGATATAAAACCTCTAATTCTTCATCGGAAATCATTTATTATTTCAACTCCTTAAAATATATTCTACAAAACAAATAAAAATCGACAAGCCTCTTTCGAAGCTTGCCGATTCTGGTGGAGACGGAGAGGATCGAACTCTTGACCTCTTGAATGCCATTCAAGCGCTCTCCCAGCTGAGCTACGCCCCCAAATATCATATTAACTTTGCTGTTGCTACGATATATTACCACAAAGTTTTCCGTTTGTCAATAGAAAAATCTCAAAGGCAGACATTTTTTCTTGCCTGCCTTTTATCGGTTTTATGCGGTGCAGCTTTCAGCCTTTTCCAAAGCCTCATCTATGTGTGCGCAGAAATTTTCTGCTCCCACCTTTTCATAAAAGCCTGACTTTTTCATAGCCTCTAAGGGCTGAGGATTAGCATGGGAAATTATGAGATGTACCCCTCTTTCGGAGCATTTTTCACGCAATGTTTCCAGAGAGTTCATCGCCGTGGCATCCACAGCATTTACGGCTCTCATTCTCAAAATGAGACATTCCGTGTAATCCTTCAGAGTTATATCTAAAATCTTGTCCGCCGCACCGAAGAAAAGAGGTCCGCTGATTTCATAAACTCTTACCTTTTCGGGCACTCTTTTGAGGTCAAGACTTTCCGGGTCATCCGTGTATTTCCATGAGGTCACGGTGGTTTCCTCGCTCATTCTTTTGATAAAGAGCAAAACAGCAAAAATCATACCTACCTCGATAGCTATAACGAGGTCAAAGACTACAGTCAGAACAAAGGTAAGCACCATAACCGCCGTGTCACTTTTCGGGGCAGTTTTTACGGTATGGACGAACTTTTTCCATTCGCTCATATTATAGGCAACCATAAAGAGGATGGCGGCAATGGTCGGCATGGGAATGAGTCCGGCATAGGGCATAAGGAAAAGCAGAACGATTAAAAGCACCACAGCGTGGACCATACCGGATATGGGTGTTCTGCCACCGTTTTTGGCGTTGGCGGCTGTACGGGCTATGGCTCCCGTGGCGGGGATACCGCCGAAAAGAACAGATGCTATATTGCCCGCACCCTGTGCCACGAGCTCTGCATTTGAATTGTGCTTTGAGTTTACCATGCTGTCTGCAACCACGCAGGACAAAAGCGACTCTATGGCGGCGAGAATGGCTATGGTGAAAGCATCGGGCAAAAGGGCAGAAATCTTTTCAAAGGAGAAATCAACCGTACCGATTGTCAGTTTCGGAAAGCCCGAAGGAATGGTGTAAAGCTCACCGATGGTGAAAACGCCCTCATCGAGACCGGGAATAAATTTAACCATAAGCGCACCCGCCACTACCGCAATAAGTGACGGCGGCACTCTCTTTTCAAATTTAGGATAGATAATGAGTATGGCAAGACAAACCGCACCCACTAAAAGTGCTTTCGGTGAAAAGGTGGATATTGCCTCAATGTTTGCCTCAATTTTTTCGATAGTTTCGATGGGTCTTACTCCGCTCTCATAAGTAAGTCCGAGAAAATCTTTTATCTGTCCCACTAAAATAGTCACGGCAATACCCGATGTAAAGCCTGTTGTTATGGTATATGGTATAAATTTAATCAGTGATCCTAATTTGAAAATACCCATAAGGATAAGGAAAATACCCGCCATTACCGTAGCAATAACCAAACCGTCCATACCCTGTGTGGCCACTATACCCGCCACCACAGTGGCAAAAGCCGCAGTTGGTCCCGCTATCTGGATACGGCTGCCGCCGAGAAAGGATACGGTAAAGCCGGCGAAAATGGCAGTATAAACACCGTTGGCAGGCTCCACACCCGATGCCAGCGCAAGAGCAATAGACAGCGGTAAGGCAATTACAGCCACAATTACACCCGCAACAATGTCCTTTACAAGCTGCTCTTTAGAGTAATTTTTCATCACCGAAAAAAGTTTCGGCTTAAGATAAAAGCTTTTCATTTACGTCCCCTCTTTTATATAAAAAGAATTTTTAACAAAAGAATATTATCACAGCGTTTTTATCTTTTCAAGTGAAAAATCAAACTTCGGAGTTTTCTATTATTTTGCATTTATAAAAAGAGATTTTTTGGTGAATTTTTAATTTATTATCGCCGTGGCTAAATTCAGATAAGTCGCAAAAGCTACCCATAGAACGTACGGCACATTCAGCCAACCTGCCTTCGGTTTGATTCGGAAAAACATTACCGTCATAATGCAAACAGCCGTCAGCAGCAAAAGAATATCAACGAAGCCCGCCCACAAAAGCTCGAAGCGGAAGAAAATAATGCTCCACAGAAAATTAAAGAAAAGCTGAAGCCAATAAACAGTCAATGCATTTTTCTTAACATCCTTTGAGGTATCTGCCCTGCTGATAAGATATGCCGAATAACCCATAACGGCATAAAGGACAGTCCACACCACCGGAAACAGCCAGCCGGGCGGCATCAATGGCGGTTTATCATATTCCAGAAAGAAATCGGAAAAATTCCCCGCAATAAGAGCCGAAAGAGCTCCGATACCCTCAGCGGTAAAAATATAAAACAATATGCCGTACAGCTTCTCTTTTTTCAAAAGAATACTCCCCTTTTGTTTTTTTGTATTATTTTATGAAAAAGAGAAAAGGGTTATACATAAAAAATAAAATACCTCCCCTGAAAAAGAGGAGGTATCTGCCGACAGGCTGACGGAGTAATTTACTCCGATTTCTTATTTAAGTATCATGCCGATAATCTCTACCTGCATTTTCGGCGGAAGAACATCTAAAAGTCTCAGAAGAGGATTACGGTTGATATTATAAATATACTTCGGTTTTTTCGATTCGAGAGCTGAAAGAACCTTTTCGGCGATTTTTTCGGGTGCTACATTTCTTGATTCCACGCTGTCAACGATTTTTTTGAATCTTACCGCCATAGTTTTATAAAGCTCCGTTTTGTCCACAAATTTATCGATAGCTGTGGTAGAAATATTGAGAAGACCGGTTTTAACAGCGCCGGGACGGATAACACTTACGGGGATATCGAGAAGATTTGCTTCCATTCTCAGAGAGAAGGCATACTTTTCGAGGGTAGTTTTGGTTATACCGTAAATGCCCGTAAAGGGAAGAGGGTCGAGAGGCGCAAGCTCACTTGAGGTGATGACTATTCTGCTGCACTTATGCATCAAAGGGAAAAAGATTTTGTTTATGCGGTAAACACCGAAAACATTGATATCAAAAATTCTCTTAAACCGCTCCTCATCAATTTCAATGAGTGAATCCATATCGTAAATGCCGGCAGTATGTACTATGGCATCAAGAGAATCTGTTTCTTCCTTTAATTTTTCGTAAACCTTTTTTACGGATTCGGTATCTGTAACATCACACTGCCAAAATTTATCTGCCTTTACCGTATCATCCTCACGGTAATCCATACCGTAAACCTTATAGCCTTTATCGGTAAGAAGGGAGCATATAGCCTTACCCATACCGCCGCAGGCTCCTGTAACCAATACCTTTTTCATCTGTCTTTTCTCCTTTCATTATACCATATATAATTTATTGATTTGTTTTTTATCCGTATTTGCGGACAAAAACTGTATCCCCATGTGATCACTTTGAAAAAGATTATACAGCATAGGGATACAGTTTGTCAAACTTACACCGACTTAATCCGTATATACAGCGGTACATTTACCCCAAGGTGCCTCTATTTCGCTGTCAATCATAATCCACAGCACAGGTACACCGTCCGCCGCTTCCTCTTTCGGAAAGTAAGCCTCTCCGTCGGTAAGAATTATAATATATTCGGGCTTTTCTTCAAAAAACTCTTTCATCTTTTCGAATATTATGCTAAAGCTGGTACCTCCGCCGCCTATCGGTGTGATATTGTCCAACTCCGCTTTGGTTTCAAAAGGCTCCGGAGCCGTAATCTCACAGTCAAAAAACGACACAAACCCGCTCAGCGAGCTCATCTGTCTGATGGCGTCCTTTATTTCAGCATAAGCTTCAGAAAGAGCTTTATCCGTAATTGAAGCGGAGGTATCAATTACAAACCACAGATTATTCACCGCCTCACCGTCGATGTTTTCCTGAAATGAGGGCATAAGAATGTCACCCTGAAAGCGTCTGTCGGGAGTCATGAAGGTAAAGTCACTTTTATCCTGCTGAATAAAATCGTGAAGTATTTGCTTCCAGTCGATTTTCGGACTGCGGTAAAGATCCTTTATGACTCTTTCGAGCCCCGCCGGAACACCTCCGCCCGATTTCGAGGCGGCGGCAAGAATATTTCCGTTCCATATCTGTTCGAGTATTTCACCGTCCGCAATTCCGTCCCAACCGTCGTGACTGTCCAACAGAGAATCAGCATATATTTTAAGCAGTGCATCAAACCCGTTTTCCATGAGCATTTTATATATTTCATCCGCGCTGTAAAGTCTGCCCTCTTTACCGTCGGGTGCACGGTGCATGGCATTTTTTCCGTTAATAATTATCTCATCCTTACCCATGGAATCGAGAATAATGGAGTTTACCACTATATCACAGGCAATATTGTAAACAAAATGAATCTTTCCCCTGCCTCTCGTGCAATGTTTGAGTACACAGTGCATGAGCTCATGCAAAAGAACAAAGGTAATTTCCTCCTGACACAAATTTACCGCAAAGACAGGATCGAAAACAATCTTTTTCATATCCGTATACGCTGTTTTGCAGTCACCGAAACGGATGGGAAGACGCATAAGCAATCTGCCGTAAAAGGGCTGATTTGCAATTATCCACTGTCGGACACGGGTTACTCTGGGCGCTACAATCTTCAGCTGTTTTTCATCCATACAAGCTCTCCTTTTATATATACTCTTTATTTTTACTTATCCACTGCTGGAAAGAGCGGCATTTCATAAGCCGCTTATTCATTCCGTCTATCTCACCGATATCTTTCATAAATACCATAACGAAATCTTGCGGCAGACAGGAGACATATCTGCACACATTTTCAAGCTCCTGAAGCGTAAGCGTGCTGTGTCGGTTATATACCGTACCCGCCAAAGCGGTAATCAGTGCATAAAGGACATCGTGTGCCTTTGGGTATTCTTTGCATTTGCCCGCAAAAATATCATCGATACAGGGCATTTTGAGCACACCCTTGCAAAAGCTTTCAAACTCTATGGCGGTGTCGTTACCTACACAGCCGGAAATGAGTGAATGTATCTTTTCGGGGTCATCGTCCACTGTGCTGAGCAGTGTACTTACAAAGGCCCAGGAGCGTGGGGTGGGATATGCCAGATCTGAGCCGTCAGGCTCCACACACAGACGTGTATTATCAAAAGAAAGGTATGCGATAACCTTTGGTGAAACACCGTTTTCCATCGCCCAGCTTTTCCATGAGGTAAAATCACTTATTATATTAAAATGAATGAGACGGTTTGCCAAAGCATTCGGCATTCTGTAGCTGACGCTCCGGTCAGTGGTTCTGTTGCCCGCCGCGATAACTATACAGTTATCGGGAAGCCTGTGCTCCCCTATTTTACGGTCAAGACAAATCTGATATGCCGCCGCCTGAACGGATTGAGGCGCCGCCGACAGCTCGTCAAGAAAAAGGATGTTTATGTAATCCTCGCCTGCCTCCATATCAAATATTTTCGGCTTTAGCCAATTTGTAAACTCTCTGTTTGCATCAGCCACAGGTACGCCGCGCAAATCCACGGGAGAAAAAAGGAGGAGTCTTACATCTGTTACGTTTACCTTTTTACCGGTCTTGGCCGAAAGTGCATCTGCCAACTGATAAACCGATTCGGACTTACCGACACCCGGACTGCCCCAATAAAAGGGAGTGGGCAGCTTTTTAAAGGGTATACCCTTTTCGATAGCCGTAATATACAGCTTAAGAAGCTGTCTTTTGGCATCGGAAACGGCAAGTGCGGGGATATTCATCATGTTTGTTTCACTCATAGTTCTTTCTCCTTCTTACACTTTATTATTTATTTTCAATGTCTGCTTTTATCTGTGCTTCTATTTCGGAAATCCTGTTTCTGAGCTCTGCTATTCTGCCGACATGAGGATTCCCCTCCTCTAAAGCTTTTTCCGCCTTCTTCGTCCTTCTTTCAAAGGTGCGGGCAAGGAATTCAAAATTTTCCGCCTTGCGTCCGAGGCTGTCGAGAAGGCAGTCGATACAGTCCATACAGCTAAGAGCGGTAACGTCCTTTTCTGTCTCGCAGCTGTAGCTTCCGCCGCCGGTACGGCTTATACCGATGCGGAGCTGTTCCCCCTCTCTGACTGCAGGCAGAGAAATGTCAAAGCCCTTATATGTACCGACGAATGTCTCAGTACCTGTTCCCTGATTTTCACTTACAGCCCTGAACAGCTTTTCTCCGAAGGCTGTGCGCTCCTGAGCAGATAAGGTGAACTTATTTTTATTATAAAAGCGAAAATCCTCACGGGCATATTGCTCAAGTCTTCTGTTATCCTTTGCGTATGCTGAGTTTCTGTCTCTCATTATACAAAGGTCCTGGAGCTGTTTGTTTCTCACTCTGCACAGTGTCTTTTCGACAGCAAGACGCACGGCAAGTCTTTGCTTTTCATAGCTTAACGGATCTGCGTCAGCGGCAAACACTCCTTCATAGCTAAGCGCTTCATCCTCTTTATCAATGAGCTCACCGTCGGCATCCTTTATGCTGAGAAAGGATTCGATGTAATGCTCTTTATTTTCGCGTAAGCTCTCTGCCATATCATCAAAAGCAAAATTACGGTCCGGCTTTTTGTATTCGTTGCTCATAATTATCTCTCCTTTACTCGTTTTCTTTTTTACTCTCTGCATTCTCCTCCAACTCGGCATCGATTACCGAAAGCTGGAATTTCAGTTGTTCTATAACGGCAAGATAAGGATTTTCGTCCTTCATATCATCCTGTGCCTCACTTATTCTTTTCTCACATGAAAAAGCCAAAGCTTCGAAATTTTCAGCCCTGCCGTCAAGATGTTCAAGCAGATAATCGATACTTTTACTGCATCCGAGAGCAGTTTTCTCTTTGTCGATTTCACAAAGGTAAACTCCTCCGCCCTCTCTTTTTACGAGAATATGGCGGTATTCATCACTCATATTGGCGGGCAGGACGATGTCAAAGCCCATATATGTGTCGAATTCTCTTTCGGTGCTTACCCCCACATTTGAGCCGACCGCTTCGAGAAGCTCTTCACCGAAGGCTATACGCTCCTCATTAGGTACGGAAGCTTTGTTTTCACCGTAAAAGCGATAATCGTCACGGGCAAGCTGTGCCAAAGCTTTGTACTCCCCGACCTTTCTCGAAGAAATATCAATCACGCTTCTGAGCTCCTGCAGCTGCTTTTGTCTCGCTCTGGAGGCTACCTTTACCCTTTCAAGACGGTTTGAAACCTCCACTCTCTTTTTAATAAGCGGATTACCTATAGCTAAGGCTTTGACCTCTGCATAGGAAAGAACGGTATCGGAAATATCTGAAATCTGACGCTCCGCACCCGTTCCGCTGAGGAAGGAAGCGATAAAGCGCTGCTTCGACTCCAAAAGCTGCCAAGAGTATGCATCAAAGGTGCCTTCGGTTATGTAACGGAAAATACGCACCTTTTCACAGGTGTTACCCTTACGGAGTATTCTGCCCTCACGCTGCACCATATCAGCAGGTCTCCACGGCACACTCAGATGATGCACAGCCGCCAGATGCTCCTGTACATTTACACCCACACCGAGCTTTTGGGTGGAGCCGATTGCAATTCTTATCCTTCCCTTATTCATATCTGAAAAAAGCTTTGCTCTCGCCCTTTCCGTGGTGGCGTCATGAACAAAGGCAATCTCAGCCGCGGGAATACCGAACCTCATACATTCTCTGCGAACCTCATCGTAAACATTAAACTCATCCTTCGGAATACCGATATCGCTGAAAACAATCTGAACGGTACCCGGCTGAGTGTATATTTCGTAAACCTTTTCTGCACAGGCACGTATTTTGGTTTTTTCCGTTATATTGCTGTCACCCATATCCTTTATCATTCTTATGTCCAAAGCGGCTTTTCTGCCGTCAACGGTTACCTTTAACAAATTATCTTCATTTCGCTTGACACCTTTGGCTCGTATTTTTTCCGTTCTTTCGGAAAGATTGCGGATATACTCGGCCTGAAAAGGATTTTTCGGGACAATTATATCAGTCGGGCCGTCAAAATCCGGCATACCCTCTTCATTTTCGGGCTGATGATAAAAATCACAGCACTGCGAAAAAATGGACATAAGCTCACTGAGATTGTTAAAGGATGAAAACCTTGTCATTGTTCTCAAAGAGTTTGCATTTGCATCAACATCGCACTCGATGCTGGTCTCTCTTTGTCCGAAGGTGCTTATCCATGTGTCAAAGGTATCAATATTATGATATTTCAGCACCTGGGGCTGAAGATAGGTTTGGAAGGTGTAAAGATCGGCGAGAGAATTGGTAAGCGGTGTACCTGTGGCGAAAATTATGCGGTTGCAGTAATGAGCCTTTTCGAGCATTTCTCTGCACTTTTTACTTCCGTTTTTCCCTCCCATACCCACAATACCGTTGGTTTTGGTTTTGATGGGGATATTTTTATAATTATGCGCCTCATCCACTATGAGAGTTTCAATTCCCAAAGCATCAAAGTTAAGCCACAAGCTTTCCTCTTCTTCGAGCAAATATTCCGAAAGCTTTTTGGAGCATTTATCCGCGCGCATATGGTATTCTCTCTTTTCCTGCTTTGAGGTCGCATTGGAGGCTGCAGCTCTGAGCATACGCACCTCTTCGGTCATTTTCTTTATATAATAATCCTTGCTCATGGTAATCATATCAAAGCTCGAATAAGCCATATAGACCGCCGTATAGTCCCCGTCTCTGATTTCTTCCAAAATTTCGTTACGCCTGTCGGGTGTAAACTCCTTCGGATAGACAGCAAAAATTTTGTCGTTTCCGTAAAGCAGACGGTGTGCCGAAACCACGCTTTCGAGAATATTATTCGGCACAACAACCATATTCTTCCTGCTTATTCCCAAACGGTAAAGCTCACTTACAGCCACCACCATCTCATAAGTTTTACCGGTACCCACATCATGGGCAAGAAGTATATTTTCACGCGAGAGAAGAATACGGGCGATAACATCTCTCTGATGTTTATAAAGAGTTATATCCTTATTAAGACCGGGAAGCTCAAGAAAGGAACCGTCATATGCAGAAAAGCAATAGCCCACATAGTTGTCGTTATAATAGCCCTCAAATCTTTCTGCACGCACCTTACTGCTGTAAACCCAATCTTTGAAAGCATCGATTATCGCCTGCTGTTTTTCACGTGCCTCCAAACTCTTTTCCCTGTTTAAAACGGGCTCATATTCATAAGTGCCCCATACACTGCCTCTTTTCATCTCATAATCTACGACCTTTACCGTTTTGGCGTTCAGCGTCTGTTCGATGATATCTATGGCAGTAAGATACTGTTTACGTGTTTCTGCATAGCCTCCGTCTTCAATTACACCAAAGGTAATGGTATTAAGAACGGACTTTTTGGCTTCCTTCGGCTCCTCAACCTTCCACAAGCCCAAATCCTTATAAAAATGCACCTCCGGTTCTTCCTTCAGATTAAGAAAATCCTTTATAAAGAGTGTAATTTCAAAAGGCGGTATCCATGTGGCACCCAACGAAAGATGAATATCCTCCAAATCGACACATTCGGGAAGAATTCTTTCCAATGCTTCGATATTGCTTTCAAACTTACCGCCGAATCTGCGGTTCACCTCTACTGCGGTTTTTATTTTATTCTGAATATTTCCGCAAAGATAGCTTTCGGCGAGCACCCAGCCCTCATATGCATCGTATTCACTGCGGTTTTCAAACTCCTCCGGCTCCTGAAAGACCACTCCTTTAAGGGCAGAAATCACATTCTGTGCTGTTTCACCGGAAATTTTCGAAATATATCCGATATCAACAGCCATTTTTTCGTTGAGACATCTTACCAAAGCATCGCTGACACTGCAGCAGCTTCCGGGCAAAAAATCCTCTTCGGTATCTTCCATCATAATTTCTGTGAGATCATATAATTCTGTCAATTCCACTGTTACCCCTTCTTTCCTTTTTACATAAAGCCCTTGATATATAACGACTGTAAGCTACTTTTTTCGCATCGAAACGAAAAAAATAAAAACATTATATCCGGAAAAACATCAAACCTCCATTCCCTCCGGATTATTCTCGCGTCCCTCATTAAACACACGCATTCTTTCCGTAAAGGAAAGCTCAGTATGCCATGTTTTAGACCGTAAAAAGCATTCCTGTGTGACTTTATCTCTTCGGGTAATTATGCATAAAAAAACATCCTTCGGTGTTATACATTCTCTGCCCTGCTTTTCAGCCATAAAATCCGCATCGGCAATTACCGCCTCGATATATGCACGGTCGTATTTTTGATCCCTTTCGCTTTTTGGCGAAGTCATGCTCTCGGTAAGAAGCCTCCTGAACTCTCTTATATCGACACATTCTCCCGGAAGAAATGCACTGACACAAATATAAAGCTCTTCGTCCCTTTCGCCGAAATCACGGGTAAGAAAATCCACCGAAGCAACCATAAAGCCCGCAGAGGTAAGCTCTCCCTGTGCTCCGTCGAGCATACGCGCATATTCAAAAAACTTTTCCGTTTCGGCAGTATATCTGTATTCTCTCATAAGCCTCTCCTTTCGTTTTCAGGGGGAAAGAAAACCTTTCCGAAATAATTTGGCCGGAAAGGTTTTTGCTGTTTTTATTCTGTTGTCAAAACTTCTGATTTAATGTTTTTCAAAATTTACATATATTAAAATATTTGTCTCCTTTTATCAGATCGGCTTCTCCAAAAACATAGGTTTCATATATGGGGAACCTGACCCAGCATAATGATATCACAACAAAAATCTTTTGTCAACAGTTTTTTTAAAAAAATTTTTACATTTTTTATTTTTAAAAAAATAACAGGGTCACATCTCTGCAACCCTGTTATGTAAAATCTCATGTTCAGATATTTGCCAAAGCCTTGATTTCGGCGACCTTATCTGTTTTTTCCCACTGAACATCGATATCCTCTCTGCCCACATGACCGTAAGCGGCAAGCTGACGGTAAATCGGAGCACGGAGCTTAAGAGTATCGATGATAGCGGCGGGGCGAAGATCAAACACCTTGTCAACGATGGCACTGATTTCCTCATCGCTGATTTTACCCGTACCGAAGGTATCAACCATTACGGAAACAGGCCTTGCCACACCGATAGCGTAAGCGAGCTGTACCTCACACTTTGAAGCAATACCTGCTGCTACGATATTCTTTGCCACATAGCGTGCGGCATAGGCGGCACTTCTGTCCACCTTTGTGGGGTCCTTACCCGAAAAAGCACCGCCGCCGTGACGGGAATAACCGCCGTAGGTGTCAACGATAATCTTTCTGCCGGTAAGTCCGCTGTCACCCTGAGGACCGCCTGTTACGAAACGGCCCGTGGGATTTACATAAATCTTTGTATCCTCACGCATAAGTGAAGCAGGAATAATAGGTTTAATAACGAGATTTGTGATGTCCTCTCTGATCTGAGCCAACTCCACATCAGCACTGTGATGGGAGGAAACGACCACAGCAGTTACTGCCACAGGCTTTCCGTCCTCATATTCGACGGTTACCTGACTTTTACCGTCTGCACGCAGATAAGGAAGAGTGCCGTTTTCTCTTACCTCGGTAAGTCTCTTTGCCAGCTTATGGGCAAGAGAGATGGGGAGAGGCATAAGCTCCTCGGTTTCGTCACAGGCAAAGCCGAACATCATGCCCTGGTCACCTGCACCGTGGATATTGTATTCGTCCTCTTCGCCGCCCTTTCTTTCGAGGGACTTATCGACACCGAGAGCGATGTCGGGTGACTGTTCGTCAAGAGCAACCAAAACTGCACAGGAATTACCGTCAAAGCCTTTATCGCCGCTGTCATATCCGATGTCACAGATAACCTTACGGGCAATTTTGGCTACATCGGGCTTATAGGTGGAGCTGATTTCACCCATAACGAGCACCTGACCTGTGGTAACTGTGGTTTCGCAGGCTACTCTCGCCATAGGGTCATGTGCATAAATATCGTCTAAAACTGCATCAGAAATTTGGTCACAGATTTTATCGGGATGTCCCTGAGTAACGGATTCGGATGTAAAAAGATGTTTTGCCATTATAAATTCCTTCTTTCTTTAAAATTCTATAAATCAATAGTTCCTTTTGCAATCAAAAAGCGGTCGATTTCAGACTGAACCGACCGCAGATTTAACCTTATCTTCCGGTCATACCGCAGGATTTAGCACCTTGCTTTACGCAGGTTGCCGAGCTTCAACGGGCCTGTTCCCTCAGCTGCTCTTAATAAGGAAATATTCAATTTACTGCGATATTATATCAGCAGTATCATTCATTGTCAATAGCTTTGAAATTATTTCACATATTTTTTAAGTCTTTCGATAACCACACTGACCAGCGGATAGCTGAGCACGGAGAGCATCGCGCCCTTTATGCCGTTGACAGCCGTAGCACCCCAAACAGCCGCCCAAATGCCTGCACTGTCGAGAGTGGCGCCCAAAAAGTGCTTAAAGAAAAGGGGTGCGATAAGGTAGTTCGCCAAAAAGCCGACAGCTAAAATGGTGACAGTACCTGCCACACAGGAAAGAAGCAAGCCTTTCAAACCTTCACTATTTTTCATTTTACGGTACACTGTACAGAAAGGCACCACATAGGCACAGCCTACAAGGAAGTTCATTAAATTACCGTAGCCCATCTGTGTGCCCATACCCTTGACTATAAGCTCGATAAGATTTTTAATAAGCTCAACCGCTATGGCAGACACAGGCCCGAAAAGCACGCCCGAAATCATAGCCGGCACATCACTGAAATCGAGCTTAAGATGGCCGAGAGAGGGAATGACGGGAAATTCGAAAAGGAAAAGCACGAAGCTTACCGCCGAAAGCATACCGATTATGCAGAGCATATAAACGGATTTCATTGATTTTTTGTTTTCTTTCATAATTCTCACCCTTTAAAGAGATATTCTAAAACTCTCCAAGAAAAAATGCCTGCGGAAAATACCACAGGCAAAAAACACAATTAAGTATTTTTTCTTCTTTCGTCCGGACTGTAACCGTCGGCTCCGGAATCACACCGGATCTGCGCGGAGTATTCTCCGGCTCGCGGGCTAAGGTCAGAGACCCATTACCGCCGGTGAGGATTTGCACCTCGCCCTGAAGATATTTTATGAGTATATAGTAGCACCGTTAAACTGTTTTGTCAAGAAAAACAGTAGCCGAAGACAGATTATTTTATAATGAGAACATTTTCAAAAATCTGCTTACAACCGTAAACGCTTACTTCCATAGTGTAAGCTCCCGGTTTCGGCTTATTATCCGGATTGATTTCAAAGTATTCAAATACATTGAAGATATCTCCCTTTTTGATCAGTATCGGCTGTGGCTCAGCATCAACTGTTGTCGTCCAAAAATCAAGATACTCTTTTTTTCCGTTAACATATCTGTAAAAGCTGATATTGGGAGTGTAAATATTTTCGCCCTCAAAGGGTCTGCCGACATTTTCACAGGAGCAGTAAACTCTGATACTTTTTTCCCCTTCAGGCCACTCGAAGGTGTCTCCTGCGGAGATTTCTGTGTCGTCGATTTTTACGATGTAGTCGATTTCGATGGGCTTGTCACCGTAAATCAAGCCTACAAAGAATAATACAATTGATAATAATATAGCTTGAATTTTATAAATCATAAATTATCCTCCTGTCAGAAAAATGTATTTTGAAAATATATAAACTATTCTTATATTTTAAATATATCATACCCTACACATAAAAATCAACATAATTTTTTTCTGAAACTGAGACTATATTATTTCTACTTTACACATTAACATATTTCACATAGCAGACCTTCATTTTCTTAAGGCCTGACTTTTTCAGTCCAGATTTCCAGCTTTTTGCGGCCGTGCTGTTTTTAGCCACAAATTTAATGCCCTCAGCAGTTCTGCCGAATGCCTTTTTGCCGATTGACGGGGCGGCTTTTTTACTGTTTACGGTGACCTTTTTCAGCTTGGTACAGCCGTAAAATGCATTCTTGCCTATCTTAGTAACCTTGGCTGAAACGGTAAATGAGGTAAGAGATGTGCAGGTGCGGAAGGCCTGCTCACCTATTCTGACTATATTATCGGTGTTATATATCTTTGTAAGCTTTCTGCAGTTACGGAAGGCCATGGGCTCTATGTATATTCTTTTTACGGATTTGGGTAGATATACCTTTTTCAGAGCTGTACAGTTGCGGAAGGTATCAAGGTCTATTAAAAGTTGGCTTGCTTTACGGTCAGAAAATACAACCTTTGTAAGCTTTTTGCAGTTTTTGAAAACCGATGCATAATCCTCATCACCTAACCTTTTTACGCTTGCAGGAATTGTTATAGAAGTTATTCCCGACCCGTAAAACGCATAGCCGCCTATTTCCATAACCGTACTCGGTATTTTAAAACTTTTAAGAGAAGTGCAACCGTAAAAAGCATCACAGCCTATATATTCTGCATCACCCTTAAGAGTAACCTTTTCCAGCTTTTTACAGTTCTTGAAGCCGCCCAGAATTTCAATGCTGCCCGAAAATGTAACTCTTTTTAAGCTTTCCATACCTTCAAAGGTCCATACAGGATATTCGGGAACACCTGCACCGTATCCGCCGTCACTGTATAAATAAAGCAGATTACCCGTAGCTCTGACAGAAGCAGGAATAACCAGCTCCTCCACTCCGTCAAGAATACTGAAAAGCCCGTTGCCGATATATTCCACCGTATCGGGAAGGGTGACTCTCTTCACACTGTAGTTATGCTCCGTGCCGTAATCGGGTATATAATAGTCAGAGTAGCTGTCTCCGTCCTGTTTTACTGCCTTAACCTTTATGCCGCCTATTTCGGGGACAATATTGATTTCTGCGGTATTATCAGCCGCTTCCGGCGTGGCAAACCAGTCATATACCTCATAGAATTTTCCGCCCAAGGCCTTATCCTCACAGAGCTGATAAACCACATTATCAATAATTTTTATTTTTTCATTTTCTTTATAGGGTCTCTGTGCCGTCAGTGAGCTTTCTCCCTGTGCACCTGCAATTAAAGCACAGCAGGCCACAAGCATCACAACAGATAAGATGTGCAAAAGCTTCTTCATAAAAATCTCTCCTTTTTGATTTTTTCAGATAAGAAATATTCCTTACATCTGCATTGTACTGTATCAGAGCCTTATAGGCAACAGCTACGGAGTAATCGTAAGAAAAACTTAAGAAACGAAAAAGGCACAGCACCCTTTCTCAGGTCTGCCGTGCCATAAATATTTACACTCTGCTTTCTATCACAGTAACTGCACCTAAAATCTCTATCTCGCCCATACCTGCAGGAATGAACACGCTTTCACCCTTATAGAGAGTCACACAGCTGTCACCGTGCATTATAACACCGTTACCCTCTAAAGCAACAAGTGAAATAAAAGAGTTTTTATCAGCAGTAAGAACTGCCTTTTCTTCTATGTCAAGTCTTTTTACGGTGAAAAGGTCACAGGAGCAGAGAAGAGTTTCACTGTAGCCGTCCTTCTGTTCGGTTTCGCCCTGAGGCTTGCCGTCGGCAAGGATAGCCTTGGTGCTTGTGACATCGATAGCCTTTTCGATGTGAAGCTCACGGGGCTTACCGTTCTGGAGTCTGCCGTAATCGTAAACACGGTAGGTGGTGTTTGAGTTCTGCTGTACTTCCGCCAAAAGTATACCCTTACAGATGGCGTGAAGAGTGCCTGCCTTGATAAAGAAAATGTCTCCCTTTTTTACCTTTACTCTGTTTACATATTCGAGGAGAGTATTTTCTTCGATGCTCTTTCTGAACTCTTCGCTCGTAACATCCTTTTTAAAGCCGTAAATAATCTCTGCATCCTCGTCACAGTCCACTATGTACCATGCTTCGGTTTTGCCGAATTCCCCCTCCACACGCTGAGCATATTCATCGTCGGGATGCACCTGAACGGAAAGGTTATCTTTGGCATCGATAAGCTTTATAAGAATGGGAAAATCGGAAAATTTGTCACAATTTTTTCCGAGCCAGCCTTTGCCCTCATTTTTAAGAACGTCGGAAAGGGTTCTGCCTTTAAAATCACCGTTTTCGACGATGCTCTCCCCTGCCTCGTGGCAGGAAAGCACCCATGCCTCAGCCTGTCTGTCAGCAAAGGAAACTATGTCGTATTCTCTCGAAAGTCTCGTTCCGCCCCAAATGTAATCCTTAACGGCGGGGGTAAGCTTTAAAATTTTCATATTATCACTCTCCTGAATCATATCATATATTATATACTGTTAAATTAAAAAGTGCAAGGAGGTTTTTTATGGGCGGTCAGACAACCTTTATGAGCATCGGTCTCATTATTTCAGCGGTGATTATACTCTCTGTATTTGTAAAATCACGTCACTTTTTCCGCTGTCTTTTCCTCTCCTCGCTTTCGGGGATAGGCTCTCTTTTCGCCGTCAATGTTTTAAGTCAGATGACGGGAATAACCCTCGGCATAAACGCAATAACCCTTTCCGTAAGTGCTTTGGGCGGTATCCCCTCTGTTATAGCCATGCTGGCGGCAAGATATTTTATGCTAACTTAAAAGGGTCTTTTCTATGCCGTTTGCGATAGCCTGTCCGAAAAGCCGATGGGTGGAGGCCTCGATAAGCTTATAGCATTCGGCATCGTTGGTTACATAACCCGTTTCTATAAGCACAGAGGGACAATCCTCCAATCTGGTCACGGCAAAGGGATAATATCTCGCCCCGTCGGAAAGGTCATCATAAAGATTTTGCTGTCCGTAGTAAAGATTATTTTTGAAAACGCCTATCATTTCACCGTAAATATTATTTGCCAAAGGCTGTGAAAAGCCTTTGTAATAATAAACAGCTGTGCCGATGGCATTTTTGTTTTCGGAGCCGTTTGAATGTATGCTGACGAAAAGGTCAGGCTCCGCACTTTCCGCTATACGCTTTCTTTCGTCAAGAGAAAGAGTTTCGTTTCCCTGCCTCGTCATATAAACCGTGGCACCTTTGGCTCGCAGAGCATCTCTCGCCGCATAGGCCACAGCGATATTAATGTCGCTTTCGTTCACCTGTTTGCCCAAACCTAATGCACCGGGGTCCTCTCCGCCGTGACCGGGATCAAGAAGGATTACGGCCCCCTGTAAACTTTGGGGTCTGTTGTGTATTTTTATTACCATATATCCCTCGGCATCGTATTCCACGGAGGTGCCGTAATATTTGCCGGGGGCAATAAGAGGCATATGAAGTGTAGCTTTGTTTTCATTGTTCGAAACTGTCCATGCTGCAGAAGAAACCACATTACTGCCCTTGACGTCCGTATTGCCGGTTACGGAAGCTGTATGATAAAAATCAATCTGAATATAATCCGCATTAAAGGAGTTAAGATTATACTTGCTTGCGTGGGCGGAATAATAGCTTTGCGGTGCATGGCTGATGGCATAGGGCACCTTCCAATCGGTTTTAAGCTTCAGAATCAGCGTGCCGTTTTCTGCACGGCAGGATATAACCTGAATACTGTTATTGACCATAGAAGCTGAGGTGAGCTGAACATGCTCACATTTCACCTTTCTGCCCGAAGCCAGCTCATAAAAATAAACTGTTTCGTTCTCATCACTGTTGAAGGCACTGCTTTTGGCTGTTACATAATCCATGGTACCCTGAACGAGAGTGGAATAAGCGGGCACATAAGTGTCATCGTTATAAACCAAAGGCCGTGTATCTGCATAAGGCTCTGTGACTATACACATCACGTTACCCGTCATAGTTTCGTATATGGGATTATAGGGTGAGGTAGAGGGCACGGTCTGAGGCACGGTGGTAAAGGGAACCGTATATTCATAACTGTCACCGATAAGCTCCTGCACGTAATTTCCCAGCTGAATGACGGCGGTGGTTTCCTCCTGTGCTGACGGCTGGGACGGTAAAGTAGTCATTTCCTGACCGCAGTATATCATGGCGCCCTTATGCTGAACGGTATTTTCACCCACGGAGCCTATAACGGAAATCATACCGAGTGACTCTACCTCTTCACGGGTTTTGGGCATTTTTATCTTTGCCGTGAACGCCGCATAGCCTGCCGGAGCACCCGATTCGCATTTTGCCCTATATTCCTTAGTGCCCAACTTTACGGTAATGTCCGCACCGCTGTAAGCGATAACCGTTACGGTGATTTTTTCTCCCGGCTGCACGGTGAGACTTTCTCCGGGCATAACCGCACGGATGATTTCTCCGTCGAAGTTCATCTTTATTCTGTATTTAACTGTTTCACCGCCCTGAGTGAAGATAAATTCGTTTTCACCCTCAGAAAGATTAAAGGTGATTTTTTTACTTCCCTTTTCACCAAGCTCTGTTTTCTTTCCGTTAAGATAGCAGGGGTAAAGATTTGAGCCGCAAATTTCTATATCTGTGCTGAAAAGATTGGTTTCAATAAGTGAACCGTCATAACCTGTAACACCTAAGCTTCTGAAAGCGATATCAGGGACAATCCCTTTGACCAAATACTCCTCCACGGCGGAGAAAGCTCCCTCGCTGTCCTTTGCGATACCCTTAAAAGAGGAAAAGGCAACGGCAGAAAGGCTTTCGCAGTCACGCAGTTCATAGGTTGCTTTCAAAGGAAATCTCACGTTTTTTTCGCTGACATTCACATCGACAGTGCAATAAAAGCTGCTGTCTGAAAGCTTAAGCGTTTTATCCCACAAAGGCAGCGACGTCAGCTCCGCAGTTTCATCAATAAGGGTACATACACCGTCAACCGTCTTTTTATTAAGCTTTGATATATCATAATCGAAGGGTAAATAAACCAATATTTTTATGCTGTCATTATATTTCCTTATATGTCTTGCCGCCTTTGAAAGGAGAAAATTGAACCTTTCGGGGCTCATTTTTTTGTCGTTTCTTAAAATTATACCGTCGCAAAGAGAGGCAATCTCACCGAAAATCTCCGCCTCGGAATCCGTATGCATTTCAAGATAAACCTTTTTTCCCTGAGTTTTAAGAGCAGAAGAAATAGCGGCGATTTCCGAAAGGCTTTCCGCTGAGGAACCGTCGCTTTTCGATGCCGAAAAATATTTGCTGCGGATAAACACAGTATCAAATACAGATTTCTGAAGCTTTTTAAGTACCTTTTTCAACTCCTCACTGTCTTTGTCAAAATCGGTATCTGTATTTTCAATAAGCCACAAAGCCTTTTCTTTTTCGGGAAATTTCTCATAGCCCCGACTTATAAGGTATTCGTCCACACCGTGCTCTATACCGCTGCCGATGAAAACATCTTCGACGAAATTTTTATTTGAAAGATGCACCATTACTGCGCAGATAATTATGGAAACAGCCACGCAGACGGTGGATATTATCAGCTTAATCTTTTTCATTTTTTACCGTCCGTAAATAATTTTTATTCTGATGATTATAGCACATTAACCTTTAATATACCATAGTTTTGAGATTATTTAACTCTTCGGCAAAGGATTTTTCAAAAAAATCAATGTAAGCACCGCTGTAAAGAGCATAGCCGTAACAGCCCTTATCCCTGATAAGTTGTACCTGACGGGCGATTATATCGTGGTTTTTCACCCATTCATCCTTTCCCGAAAGTGCATAGGCATCCTCCTGCCCCGCCTTATAAAGGGCAAGACCCACGGTAAGCTTTACCTTGCCCGACATACACAAAGCCGTCCAATCCTCAAGACAGCGGGTAAAGGGAAGCTTTCCATGGTCAAAGCCGAAATAAATCTGCGGTATTATCATATCGCAGTAGCCCTCCTCACGGCACCAAAGATAAACATCGGCATAGCTTTCGTTATAGCATTTAGCTATGTCACCGGCGGGACTTACGGAAAAAATTTTTTCTTCGCCAAAGGCTTTTACGGCGGAATAAAGAGTGGAAAGCAAAGTGCTTACATTCTCTCTTCTCCATTCGGCCAAATCAAGACTGCCACCCAGAGAGGTGTAAACACTGTATTGACGTGAGTCGAAATCACCGCAATTTTCAAAATAAAAATAATCGTCAATATGTATTCCTTTTATGTCGTATTTTTTCAAAAGCTCTTTCACACCGTCCGTGATAAGCTTTCTAACCTTTTCCGAGGCAGGATTGAAATAGATACCCTTTTCCGTAACTGCCACATCTTCGCTTATCCCCTCTTTAAACATCATTCGTGCGGGATTTTTTTCGCTGAGAGCCTTTATGTCATTTCCGTGGCTTACTCTGTAAGGATTAATCCAAGCGTGGATATTCAGTCCCTTGAGCTTCGCTCTTTCCACGATCAGACCGAAAACATCAAAGGGCAGAGTGCCCCCCTGCTCAGAAGCCGCATAAGCGGTGGCCGGGAAATAATCAGAAGGATAAAATGCATCGGCAAAGGGTCTGACCTGGACAAAGACATCGGTAATGTTCACCTTTTTCATGTTGTCAAAAATGCCGTCAATATAGGCTGTGTATGACTCTTTTGTGTTTCGTCCGCCCACAAGCGAAAGCTCGATATAGCTAAGCCATGAAGCAGAAAAAAGAGATGCTGTATTTTCCGGGGCAGCTGCTGTGTGTGCCGTAGCTTCGATTTCCGCAGGAAAGGACACATAATTTTCCGCCTTCAGCTTTTCGGTTGTTTCCTTTTCTGCAGCATAGGTCTGCTGTGTTTGCAGTACTGTTTCATTTACATAGGGACTGAGATCGTCCGTCTTTACGCAGGCACAGAAAAGGAAAAATATAAGCAATAAAACCAAAATAAATCTTTTCATAAAATACACTTCCTATTGACATGAGACTAAAAACAAATTAAAATATAACAGTAATCCGTTTTAAAGGAGGATTTTGCATGGCAATCAAAACCAGAGATAAAATTTCGACCAAAGACGAAGGCAACACAAATAACGTCACCTGTCCCGCCTGTAACGAAACCGTTTCAATGAGACTCTTTACTACAAAGGATACCACACTTGTGGCAAAAATCAAGGGCGAAGATAAAAATATTTACATTTCCGTATGCCCCAACTGTGCTTCCGTTTTTTCCGTTAATACCAACTATCTCAAAGAAAGAGACAAAGGCACCTATGTACTGCTTACGGAAAGTGACCTTAAGCTCATACAAAATAACAATGGATAAGCTGTATACTGCGGCTATCCTTTATTTTGCCGCCATATCTCTCATTACCTTTGTTGTCACTGCTTCGGACAAAATCTTTGCCCAAAAAAATATGCGCCGTGTTCCCGAAGCAACCTTGCTCACATTGGCTCTTTTCGGCGGTGCCGTCAGTGAATACATCACAATGAAGCTCATAAGACACAAAACTTTGCACAAAAAGTTTATGGTGGGGCTTCCCGTGATTATTTTCTTACAGGCTGTGAGCATCGGTGCCATAACTTACTTTATGTTTTTCAAATGATAAAAGCTGTCACCTTTCGGGTAGACAGCTTTAATTTTTTATACGCAGGGGATCATTAACACTGTTTCCTTTTCGGTTTTATCACCCTTGATACTGTTTTCGCTTTTTATGAGTGATTCGGTAGTATTATAATGCTCGGCGATATCCCATATTTTTTCACCCGTATCGGCATAATAAATACACAGTGCGGGGTATTTCTGCTCTTTTTCTTTTTCGCTGTGCTGTAAATCAAACAAAAATCTGCTTTCATCACAGGCGGATACATAACAGTTAAGTATAAGAATTGCCCTTACCTTTACCTTGCCCGCACCTGCAGGTGCCCACTCCAAAGATGAAACCGTAACATCGCATTCGCATTCGTTCTTATCCGCTTTCGTTTTAAGCGGTATGCTTACGGCAGCAGAAAGATTTTTTTCGCCGTAACGGCAGCCGCCTTTACCGTCGGTATAAATTCCGTGAAGCAAAAAATCACATTCACCCTCTGCCTTACCTTCCTTTCCCGTGAGACGGCATTCGGCGTTACTGCACCACATATCCTTTATTTCCACTGCATCAGCGTCGGGAAATTCAACTGTTTGCTCAAAAGCTATCTCCCTTTCCTCGCTGAGAGCACAGGAATAAAGTGCGGCATTTCTGTAATCCCCCTCTACCTCATAACGGGTGGAATAGCAATCCTTTATAATCTCGATTTCCTTATCCTGTCTGCATCTGACGGTGGCACTTACTCTGGCGGCAAACTCCAAAAGTCTGCATCTGCCCGCAGAGTCATTTTTTGCAGACACAGTAAATTGCGACGGGTAAAGAGAAAGCTGAATGTCGCTTTTATCGGTGATACCTCCCACACCCAAAATCTGACTTATAGGCATCGAATGGCAAATTTTAATAATACTGTTTTTCTCACTGTCGGTATAGAGTATCTCGCAGCACAGCTCACCCTTAATGAGAAGCTTATCTGCCACAGCCTTTTTCGATTCAAGCTTCACTCTGCAATCGCTTCGGAGAATTTTTCCGATATCCTCTTTATCCTTTTCGAGAGCCACAGTCTCACTCAGATCAAAGGTTTTCTCACTCTGACATATAAGGTCGGAAACGGTCTTTTTCTCCTTTTTGCATTGCATATCCTCCGACTCAACGGCACAGGGAAACTCCTTTTTGTTCTCACGGTAAACATAAACCGAAGCGCCGATATTTCCGCTGACGCTTATTCTGCGCTGACTTAAAGCACGGCAGTTTATATAGTCGGTCTTTGTAACTGCCTTTATCATGGGATTTTCGGGCATATCCTTAATACGTGTGCCGCAGGACAAAGTATCCGTATGCTCAAAGCAGTCGATTTTTTCGTTTTCACCCAAATAAATAAGCCGTGTTACCACCGTACCGGAAAGGTTTACATTCTCACCCGAAACAGATACATTTGAAATTCCCGCTGTAACGGTACATTTCAATATCTTTTTTACGTCTGAGCAATAATCGGGCAGATTAATCTCCAAACTTACTGCCTGCTCGCATTTGCTTCGGGTAAACAGCTCACTGTACGAAAAGGTATCTTTTTTTATTTCCATAGGCATAAATCACATCTCCTGACATTTGTTTCTGTAAGAAATATATTCGCAAGTAAAATCTTTTATGATTAAAAGTATCATCAACTCACAGACTTTTCTTGACAACAGACTCCGCTTATATTATTATTTAATTACAGAAAAAAGCTTTAAAGGAGAAATAATTATGACGGCACAAATCAGTGATTCATTCAGATGCGGTGATAAAGAATATTCCGTAATAGCAATGAGTGAGCCTATAGACTTTAATCCGGGACACTACGGTCTTAAACCCTTTTATACGTGTACTGCCTGTTACACAGGATATTGGTGTGCTTATAACATCAGCGAAAACGGTATCATGCTCGAAAAACTTTTCATACACACCCTCGACGGTAACTACCCCGAAATAGCCGGAGTCGCACCGTCGGGAGAGGACGAAGCCTGCTTAGGTCACCGACTTTATAATAATATAAATCTGAAAATCAACTACACAGGTAAAATACTTGTGGGTGATGAATTCATTGAAGAGTATTACATTCATATGGGCACACAAAGACCTTGGGCATATAAGGTGCTTATTGAATTGGTTTTTGAAAACGGCGAGCTTACCGAAAAAAACGAC
Organism: Clostridia bacterium; assembly: GCA_017397845.1. GTDB lineage: Bacteria > Bacillota > Clostridia > Oscillospirales > Acutalibacteraceae > UBA6857. The sequence goes on along the minus strand of JAFQHU010000021.1, from coordinate 58,850 downwards.
AAAAGTCACCTCGCCGCCGAGCTGAGAGAAATGCTAAGAAAGAAAGCGGATAAAAACCTCACCCGCGAAGAAACCGAATATTACATGAACATCCTGCGTTCAATTAATTTTGGCGGGCAGAGATTTCGGCACTGATAAATTACTGCAGTATGCAAAGGATACGACAGAAAGAAGCTGACAGATATGAAAAAAGCACTCCGCAATTTATCGGTAATGACCTGTCTTTGCTGTATCTTCTGCCTCATTGTATTTGCCGCACCGGGTGTGGTAGGTTATGATGATTCAGTGGGCTTTGCAATTATTTATTTAAGCATTATACTGCCCTTTGTTTCTTCTTTACTGTGGACAGTTTTCTCCCTCAGAAATAAAGAAAGCTACAGTAAGCTCAAAAAATTTGCTGTATCATCTCTTATAATAAATGCGGTATTATTACTGAATATATTTCTCGATTTTCTGCCAATCGGTGAAGCAGGATTATGGGTACAGATAATTTTCGGTATAGTAACCGGAGCACTGTTTATTTCTTTTTCAAACAAATAACCATCAATCTAAAAAAACAAGCAGTTCACTGAAAAAAACTGCTTGTTTTAACTTTTATTCTGCCGAAACTTTTTCAGGCTGACCAATCCACATATTTTCGAATTTCTGACCCGAAATGCTTTCGAGAGCCGCCTTTTCCTCGTCGGTTATCTCTACGAAGCCCTTTTCTTTCTTTTCCTTGATTTTTGCCTTGATGAAATCAAGCTTATCTTTGGTGAGATTATAGCGCATAATGGACAGGAAGGAAAGGAAGAAGAATACCATAGGAATGAGGGTGAAGCATATAGCCACACCGTCAACTGCTCTTTCGGTCTGCATAGCCGCATCAAGTTGGGTATCGTAGCCGAACCAGCGAAGAATATTACCTACACCGAAGCCTGCAAAGCCGCTTACGAACTTTTTCGTAAAGGTGGAGAAGGTGGAAATAACGCCCTCTCGCCTCTGTCCCGTAATAAGCTCGTCCACGTCGGTAACGTCGGGGAAAATATTATTCTGTACACTTGCCATACCGGCAAGACCCAGACCGTACATAAACTCAACGATGAACATTATGAACATATTACCGCTGTTTCTGCCGAGCCATGCAAGACCGAGTGCCGATACAGCCACGGGCATAAACACCTTGGCGGGAAGCTGTTTGTTTTTCTTTATGGACAGCATATATGCAGGGAAAAAGCCCAATGCCTCACCGATACCCTGAAGCATAATTATCATATTGTAGTCCTTTTCCTGATGATAAACCGTTTCCAGGAAATAATACATGCATTGGGAGACGAAGGATGAGCCTAAAAGCATTATGAAACCGAAAAGGAAATACTGACGGAAAACTTTGTTTCGGATAACATCCTTATACTGACCGAAAAATTCGTGAAGGTCGAGCTTTTCGTTAATTTGGTCTGCGGAGCTTTCCTCGCGGGTACCTTTATAGGTAAAGATAAGAGGAAGACTCGTCCAAAGACAGAGAATGACGGACATAAGAGTGAATCTGCCTCTGTGCTCAGGACCGAAGGAAGGAGTAACAAAAAGGCCGTTGATACCGCCTAAAACAAAAGCGGCTACGAAGAAGGACGAATAGGATGCCACAGCATCCATAATAGTTTTGACTCCGTTAAACTGAGTCCTCAGATGATATGTCGGTGCGATGCCCGGAAGCATAGCCGTGTGAGGAACCATAATCATGGTGCTGACGGTTTTATAAAACATATAAGCGAATATGTAGTAAAGCATAACCTTATTGCTTTGGGGACCCTCAGAGGCGGAAAGCCCGAAGGAGTTCCACATAAGCAAAAAAGCTATCATAGCGGGAAGAACTCCGAATTTGAGATAGGGGCGGTGTCTGCCGTTTTTATGCCTCGTTCTGTCGGTGATGATACCCATAAGCGGATCGGTTACGGCATCGCAGATACAGGACCACATAAGCACTGTGGCATATTGGTCAGCCTGCAGGCCCTCGACTTTGGTAAGAAAGGGGAGCAGGAAGTTACCCATAACATAAGGTCCGCCGCCCGAAAAGAAAATAGCCGAGTTATAGGCAATCATTGGTTTCAGCTTCGTTCCCGGCTCGACACCGATAAGCTTTTTAACCTTGCCGACGAAGGTGTTCTGCTGAGTAAGGGGTGTTTTTTCGTTTCCCATTTTTATTTTTCCTCCTCTATTAAATAGCCGCAGATAAAATCTGATTTATGGGGCAAAAGCTTCGACCTTGACGGATAAATATACGGATAGTCACGATTATTATAACGGTTATATACTTTTATTCTGTGCCCTTCCTTTTGCACGGCTACGGTATGCAAGCCTTTAAAGGGTTTATGGGGACACCAAAAGGAAAGAACCGCCACCTTTACACCGTCAAGGCTGTCAAAGAAATCGTCATATTTCAGGGTCATGCGGTATTTTATACCTTTGCTTTTATAAAATGAACCCAAAAGATACGGATTGGAGCCCAAAAGACCCGAAAGTGCCTGACAGCGGGGATACATCTCCAAACATACCTCTCTCAGCGAGGATTTCTCACCTCTTAGAACCATACTGTTATGAAGTGCTATCATTTCACAGCCGTTATAGGACATGGGGAAAAAGCCGTATTTCATTTTTGCCACCTGACCGCAGCCCTGACCGTTTACTATCTCATCATCGGGCAAAGAAACAGAGAGATTGTGCCTGTAATTGTATTTTTGCAGCATACCCGTCACGACCTTTCTTATCCGGCATTATAACACATTTCTTACACATTTACAACCGATTAAAGGTAATAAAAATACCGGGTGCTTCCACCCGGTAAAATTATTATGCTTTATCAGATACCGCAGTAATTTACAATATACTCAGCGGCATCAATTCTTTCGATGGGGCTTCCGATAACGGTTATCTCATTTACAAGCACCTTAAAGAAAATTCTGATACCCTCAATAAAGCCTTTGAGGCTGAAGCCGTCAGCCTGAGAAAATCTGAACATTACCTGTGCAAATTCAAAAGCTGTAACAGCCTTATCCGGTGAAAAATTACCGTTTTCATCTGCTGTAAGAACACCCTTTTCTGCACACCACGCAGCACCTGCAGAGGCAGTGTCGTTAAGAGAAACATTTGACTCAGGTGCACCTGCCACATTGTACAGCACGTCTGCAAGCTGAACCTTGGTAAGGTCTGCTTCGGGAGCAAACTCTGTGGCTGAAACGCCTGCCATATAGCCCTTTGCATAAAGCTTCTGAGCTATATTGTATTCCTTTGTGCCCGCCTCTATGTCGGTATAGGGGAAATTTGCATCGGGAAGTGCGTCGAGAATCATGTCGGCGATATGTCTGTGTCCCGCATAGCTGGGATGCTGCTGTTCGCAAAGAGTACCGACGGGATCAATAAAGATATATCCGTATTTTTCGGCACCCTGACGCATGGGAGTATTCGCAAGATCGACGATGGTCTGACCGATATTTATACCGCCCACGGTGCCTGAGGGAAGCTTGATTACGCCCTCCACGTCATCCATTGTTTCATCCTGTAAGCCTGTGTCGAACATACCTACAACTACAAGTGTCACGTCGGGATTGAGAGCATAAATATCCTCAATCATGATATTCCAATTTTTCAGATATCTGGCAAAGCCCTCTTCAAGAGCCAAAGGAAGAATTTTAACAAGCTCAGGAAGGAGACCCGCTATATCAGCAAGACCTACAATAGTCTCTATAGTATCTACACCGAAATTTACTACTCCTTCAAGGTAAGGAAGAGCCTTTTCAACAAAGTTTTCGGAGCCTTCAACCTTTTCGAGCTCTTCCATAAGATGCCATCCCACATATGAACCCCAATCGTTACCGCCCACATTTAGGGTGATAATACCTGCATCAGCTACCGCCTGACGGATTTCAGGAATTTTTTCATCGATGAATTCCTGCTCTACAGAATAAAACATAAATCTGTCGCCTACATAATTATCCTCAAACATATACCGCATTTCGAGAGTTCTGAAGCCGATACAAGCCATAGGATGGTAATCAACACCCAAATCATCAGCAAGAAGAGCACCGTAGGAGCCCTCCACACGTGTGAAGCAGGTATCTCTGTCCTCGATATCACTCCAGCCGCTGGCTACACTGTCACCGAGAAGAACATAAGAGCCGTAATCGAAATGCTCTTTTCCTTTGACATTGACTGCACCGACAGAAAAACTGCCGCATACGAAAAGAAGAGTAAGCATAACCGCTAAAGATTTTTTAAACAATTTTTTCATAAATATTTACCTCCGTATTTATTTACATAAAAATATAATTATAAAATAACACATTTTATCGCGTTTTTAAAGATACAATTATTAATTTTTTGTTAACTCGAAATTGTTTTCCTTAACTTTACGATCTTTATGTTAAAATAAGATGACAGAAAAAAGGAGGCTTTTACAATGGAAAATATAGTTCAGGTGGTGGCGGCACTGATATGGAAGGAAAACCGATTTATGATTTGTCAGCGCCCCGCAAATAAAACACGTGCCTTTCAGTGGGAATTTGTGGGCGGCAAGGCTGAAAAGGGAGAAACAAAAGTGGAAGCTCTTATCCGTGAATGCAGAGAGGAATTGGACATTACCGTAAAGCCGGGAAAAATATTTATGGAGGTTGACCACCGATATCCCGACATAAACGTACATCTTACCCTTTTTAACGCCGAAATAGCCGAAGGTGAGATAAAAATGTTGGAGCATAACGACATAAAATGGATTACCCCCGAAGAAATAGAGAATTTCACCTTCTGCCCTGCCGATAAGGAAATTTTGGAAAAGATTATGAAGGAGTATGCATAATGAAGCTTGAAAAAATGGCGGATTTTTTTGCTGAAAGAGCCGATATGTATGACGAGCATATGCTCACTGAGGTAGAGGGATGTAAGGAAGGCTACCGTAAAATGGCTTCTCTTATCCCCGGAAATACGGAAGCAATTCTCGATCTCGGCTGCGGCACGGGACTTGAACTGGATGAAATATTCTCTCTTTATCCGGACATCAATGTTACGGGTATTGACCTTTCCGATGTTATGCTCCGTAAGCTCCGTGAAAAGCACCCCGATAAAAGGCTTTCTCTTATATGTGCAGATTATTTCGCTGAAAATTTAGGCGAAAGCAGATTTGACTGTGCAATTTCCTTTCAGACTATGCATCATTTCCCGAAAAATAAAAAGCTTTCCCTTTACAAAAAAGTTAATGCCGCGCTGAAAGAAAACGGCATTTACATAGAATGTGATTATATGGTACTCACGCAAAAAGAGGAGGATTTTTGGTTTGCCGAAAAGGAAAGATTACGCAGAGAAAACGGCATAACCGATGACGGATACTATCACTACGACACTCCCTGTACCGTCAGCAATCAGATTTTTTTACTGGAAAAGGCCGGCTTCAGCAAAGTTACGCAGGTCTTCCGTACGGAAAACACCACAATGCTTGTGGCTGAAAAGTAAATATGAACAGCGTCTGATTACGGCATAAGCCCGTCAGACGCTGTTTGTCAGTTTATTTGATTCTGTAAATATTTACTTCGTAGGGACGAAGCTTATCTGTGGGCTCTCTGTAATTCGAGAGAATACACATACCGTCGGCATGACGGGGTCTTCTTATCCATTTTTCGGTAAGATTCATTTCGATGTAGAATTTGTTATCCTTGCTCGTTCTGTACAAACAGAAGGTTTTGTCATTTGTCTTTACGGGCTTGAAATCGCCGTAAACGAGAGTTGATTTGAACTCTTTTCTTAAAGCGATAAGTGCCTTATAGTAATTGAAGGGACTCGTTCTGTCGGCAATTTCGCTTTCAGCGTTACATTCAAGATAATCGCCGTTTACTCTTATCCAGGGAGTGCCCGTGGTAAAGCCTGCATTTTCACCCTTGTTCCAGCACATGGGCGTTCTGGAATTGTCACGGCTGCCGGCAAGAATAGTTTTCCATGCTTCCTCTTTCGATACACCCTTTTCAAGCATTTCCGCATATTTATTGATGGATTCGACATCACGGAGCTCTGACATATCATTGAAATCGCAGTTCATCATACCTAACTCTTCGCCCTGATAAATATAGGGTGTGCCTCTGCCTGTAAGGAGCATGGCGCCGATAAGCTTAGAAAGGGGCTTTCTGTAAGCGGAGTCGGGATTAACCTTTGAAACCATACGGGGGTTATCGTGATTTTCGATAACAAGTGAGGGCCATGAGGAGCCCTTCATTTCGAGCTGATATTTACTGAAAAGATTTCTTAAATATTTGAGATTGTACTTATAATCATCCCATCTCTGCTTGCCCGGAGTTTCGAGCTGATCGAAAAGGAAGGTTTGTCTGATTTCTTCGCGGGAATCGTCTACCAAATATTTCGCCATCTCTACACCGATACCGCCTGTTTCACCTACACAGAAGGAATTGGGGAACTTTTTGAATGCATTTTCATTAAGCTCATGAAGATATTCGTGAAGACGGGGACCCCAAAAATAATGCTCTCCGCCGTAGCCGATAAATTCACCGACGAGAGGATTGCCGTCGGGAAGACCGTCTACCTTTGAAATGAGGTTGATAACATCCATACGGAAACCGTCTACGCCTTTTGCCAACCACCAACGCACCATTTCGGCTACATCGGCACGCATTTCGGGATTTTCCCAGTTAAGATCCATCTGCTTTTTGGAGAAAATATGAAGTGCCCATTCATCAAGCTCAGGATAATAATTCCAAGCTGAGCCTGAGAAAACAGATGTCCAGTTATTGGGAGGCACGCCGGGGCCCTTACCTTTGCGGAAAATATAATAATTTTTATACTTTTCGTCGCCTGCCAAAGCCTTTTGGAACCATTCATGCTCGTCAGAGGTATGATTTACCACGAGATCCATTACAAGCTTCATGCCGCGGGAATGGATTTCTTCGAGCATTTTATCGAAAATTTCCATCGTACCGAACTCGGTCATTATCTTTTTATAATCACGGATATCATAACCCATATCATCGTTGGGTGAATCGTAAATGGGGCTGAGCCAAAGCACATCCACTCCCAAATCTTTGAGGTAGTCGAGTTTTGAAATAATACCCTGCAAATCACCGATACCGTCACCGTCAGAGTCCATAAAGGAACGGGGATAAATCTGATAAATAACAGATTCCTTCCACCATTTCGGATTAACCTCATCGGTAGTTATTACTCTTTCGGGAGTATAACTGAGCAGATTGCACAAATGCTCGATGGTCTCGATAGGCATTTTATCGCCTAAAAGCTTCGGAATCATATTCAGCTTTATCATACCCACAGCGGGATTGTGAATAACTGCATCGGGTATACCTGCGTGATAAGCTACCATGGCCACAAGGTCATTACCCACAGGAGTGGCAAGAACCTCTCTCAGAGTGCTTTCGGGAGTAATTTTCATTATTCATATCATCCTTTCGTGAAATGCTTGATACCAAAAGGTATAAAGCCACATATTATAACATCTTATAGTATATCATTATTAATGCTCCCGTCTCAATACATTCTTTAAACAAATATATTACAAAAAATTTGGTAACTTTTACCGCAGTTGACAAAATAAAGGAAAACAGATAAAATTAACAGAAAGCAGCTGAAAGGAGAACAGTAATGATTAATCTTTCTTTTGACGACATTCTCAACGCCAAATTCTCTCTTTATGAAAACAATCCCGTGCTTAAAAATCCGATCAACAGCTTCGTTATAGCTGATCCGTCTGTTCTGACTCCCGGTGAATCACATGACGGTAAATGGCATCTTTTCTGCCATACCTTTTTCGGTGTTCACAGATATGTAAGCGATGACGGCATAAAATTCACCAAAGCAGAAAAAATCGTTTCCCGCGCCATGAGACCCGACATAAATTTAATCGACGGAAAATATTATCTTTTTTATGAGAGAACCAGACCCGTCATTTTTAACGCTCTTTCACTCATCGGTGTCAAATGGAAATCAGAAATATACTGCACGGAATCGGAGGATTTTTCCCGTTGGTCAAAACCTTATCCCGTCATCAGAAAAACCCGCGATTTCGAAGAATACAAAGGCGGCTATGCCCTTTCGAACCCTTTCCTCATAAAAACAGAGGCCGGCTACCGTATGTACTATTCCTGCGGACAAACCTTTATCAAAGACTGCGGATTTTGCGAGCCGAAGCATATAAGCTTCGCAGAAAGCAAGGATATTTCCAAAAATTATATATCACGCACCGCCCCCATCATCAGCCCCGACAAAAATATCGAATATCTTAATCTCTGTTCAGGCTGTATCAAGGTGTATAAATTAAAGGATTGCTATATAGGACTGCAAAACGGTCTTTTCGAAAAGGACGGCAAAAGCCACTCTGCCATCATGCTTTTAAAAAGTGACGACGGCATTAATTTTGAATTTGTAAAGCCCTTTCTTGTACCGCAAAGATGCGGCAATAACAATTGGATGGCACAGTATGTTTATGCCTGCTGTCTGACTTATTACGAAAATAAGCTGAGACTTTATTTCAATGCGAGAAATGTCTCCGATAACTTAAAGGGCAGAGAATCTATCGGTATTTTCGAGGCGAGGATATAAAATGAAATTTGGTTTTGATTTCTTTTTTTACAGTATTCTGCTTGGAACAGGCCTTGCCATGGATGCCTTTTCCGTCTCTTTGGCCAACGGACTTAACGAGCCGAAAATGAAAAAAGGCAAAATTACGGCTGTAGCCGGTATTTTCGCTCTTTTTCAATTTGCCATGCCGCTTATCGGCTGGATATGTGTTTCCACTGTGGCTGAGAAATTCCAAGCCTTCGAAAAATTTATTCCGTGGATAGCCCTTGTGCTTTTGGTATACATAGGCGGAGATATGCTCCGTGACGGCTTAAAGCATAAAGAAAGCTACGAGGAAAAGCCCGCTGTGGGGCTCAAAGGATTACTCATTCAGGGTATCGCCACATCCATAGATGCTCTTTCCGTAGGCTTCACCATCTCGGATTATAACCTTACCGAGGCTGTCGTTGCCTGTATCCTTATCGGTACCGTAACATTTTTCATCTGCTTTGCCGGTATTCTTATCGGCAAAAAGGCGGGAACCGCATTGGCAGGCAAAGCAGGTATTTTAGGCGGTATTATTCTTATTTTTATAGGGTTGGAAATTTTCATTTCGTCTTTAATATAATTTAATACTTTCCCTTGACATTGTTTTTTTATTGTGGTATCTTTTTTTAAGATTATGTGAATGAGGTAATTAAAATGACTAAACTGCTTTCTATTGTTATGGCACTGATAGCCTATATTTCGGGTTTTTTCTCCGTGCTTTTTCCCATGACTGAAACCTATAATATGTTCAGCGACATCCGTTACGGCAACGAGCCGAGAGAGGTATTGGACATATATGTCCCCGACATAGCCTACGACAGACCGGAAAACGGTTGCATTCTCTTTATCCACGGCGGCTCGTGGTCAAACGGAGACAAAAGAGAAATGGCATCCAGATGCATCGAAATGACGGAAAAGGGCTATATCACCGCCACCATGAATTATACTCTTTATTCAGAAGACAGCGCTTCGGACTTTACTGTTGATGTGATGTTGGATGAAATCGGTATGGCTCTCGACGAAATAGCGGAATTTTCCGCCGAAAAAAATCTCAATATCACCAAAGCGGCTACCTCAGGCTTTTCCTCCGGCGGTCACATCTCTTTGCTCTATTCCTATACGAGAGCTGATGAAGCACCCATAAAGCTTGCCTTCACGGCAAATATGGTTGCTCCCGCCGATTTAAGCTATGACATTTGGGGTGAGCTGTGTCCCGTAATCGTAAGCGGTCTTTCGGGGAAAAAGATCACATCATATATGGCAAAAACAGGCAAAGCAGACAAAACCATCGCCTCCGTTTCACCCGTAAGCTATGTAAGCTCCGAATGCATACCTTCGCTTTTTGCCTACGGCGGAAAGGATCCCGTCGTTTCCGTAAAAAACTATCACTCCATGAAATCTGCTTTCGAAAAAACCACGGCAAGACATGATTTTTTCCTTTATCCGAATTCCATTCATACTTTGCTGAACGACCCCGATGTACATAAAGAATATCAGGCGAAGCTTTTGGAATACTGCAAAACATATTTCGAGCATTAAAAATTCACCTCCCGACAGCTCAAAGACTGTGTCGGGAGGCTTTCTTTATTCGTCTATACCGTAAAATTCAATAAGCTCTTTCGCTTTTTCGTCACTGATTTTCATTACACTTCCGTGACGTTTTCTTCTTTTACCCATATTATAAGAGGCTTTGTCGGGAATGCTGAAATCTGCTTTCGATAAATCATCGCATATCATGGGCAAATATCCGCCCTTTGTGTGATATTGGTCGGCAATAAGACACCATCTGCCGTCGGGAAGCTGAAAGGCTTCGGGACCCTCAAGCCCGAAAAAGCCGTCCAAAAGCTCACAGGGAATTCTCTCAAAGGTCTTCCCGTCTCCGGGTACAAGCTCTTCGCACCGCTCAACGATAATCGTCTTGTTTGTTTCATCCTTTGAAAAGCGGTAATAACAGCCCCCGTCCCGTACGATATTCGTATCGATTACATCGGTCACCGCATCAATGTACTCAAAAGCAGGAGTAAATGTGACAAAATCTTTGGTAAAGGAGCCGTAAATTCTCTGCTTGCCCTTTACTCTCGATGCCCAAAAAACAAACCAACTGTCTCTTTCTGCGCAATAAACGGCTTCGGGTGCCCACACACATCCCGCTTCGGGAATACCGACCTCGACGAGTCTTTCCTTCGTCCAATGCATAAGGTCATCGGACTCCCATACCACGAGGCATCGGCTGCCCCGTGCAGAAAAATCATCCCAACTGCCGCCCTTGGTGGTGCACAGGTCGGTGGCTATAATTACATATTTTTCTCTTTTTTCGTCGTAGAGAATGAAAGGGTCTCTTATTCCGGTAGTGCCGACGGAGGAATAAAGCAAAGGCTCGTCAGAGCCAAGGTCCGTCCAATTAAGTCCGTCACCGCTGACAGCAAACCAAACACTTTCTTTGTCTTCATTTGTTTCCGTAAAATGAGCGAATAAATAAGAAGCCATAATAAATTCTCCCGTAATGATATTTTACGTCATTATAAAATATCTTTAAAGAAAAGTAAAGCGGTATTTATATATTTACCTCTGTTTCCTCCAAATAAACCTTCAGTTTTCTTTTCACCTTCTGCACTCTGCTGCGTGCGGCTGAAGCAGAAATACCGTAAAGTGAGCCCACCTCTTTACTGGACAAATACTGCGAAACTGAAAGAAGCTCTTTTTCCTCCTCGGTCAACCTGTCCACAGCACGCTGTATGCTTAATGATTCGTCGAAATTGTATTCGACAGGGATTTCCTTTTCGTAAAGATCGGCATAGCTGTAATTCATTTTTCTCGACTGCACTGTACGCAGATAATCGTTCCTGACATTTTTAGCTACGGCATAAAGCCATGATTTTGACTTATATATCCTGCCCTGATAAAAGGAAAGATATTGCCACACCTTCATAAATGTCTGCTGACATAAATCCTCGGCGGTATCCACATCGAACTGTCTGCGGAAATAGAAATATATTTTTTTGTTATGCTTTTCCCAAAGCTCATCAAAAGCTTCGGCAGGTATGTAATCCATTTTATTTCCACCTGAATAATTTTTTCTTTTCCGTTTTTTTTGCTTTTTCCGCTGTCAGAACCTTTCCGACAGCATCACTGTTTGCCTGTATATATCCGTGAAGCTCCCTACGGGCGATTATTTTTCCCACGGAAACAAACTTTACCTGCTTTTCTGAAAGCATTTCTTCGGTCACATCATCGGAAATATATATCTTTCCGCAAGCAACGAGAATTGTTTTTTTCTCTATATTATCTGCGAAGTTTTTATCAAAAGTAAGCTGTGCTTTTCCCTTTACCGGCTTCACATCGTCGCTTACCTCGACCTTTGTGCCGTTTATGCTCGTAACAGTTATAAAAGCACTTTCTGATTTTATCAAAGTGCCGTTGATAATCATTCTGACATTCATATCTTCAGGAATGTCACTTACAAATGCCATACCGTTACACATAATTACACTGTCATTTGTAACATCATTTCGGGTGAGAGTAACATCTCCGTTAAAAAACTGTGCGCTGTCAGGAACTCTGATTTCCCCCGCGATGTTCATTTTCTTAATCTGCATATAAGCCTCGGAAAATCCGTCGGGCATATCTTCGGGCAAAATCACCGTAGCCACATTTGTTATGGATTTTATCTTTCTGAGCGCTTCAGGAGTAAAGCCTCTCAAATCAACTGTCGGCTGATTCATTATTCTTGCCATATTCTTTCCTTCTTTCTTTTTATTTATCATAGTTTCAAAAACAAAAGCAGATAAGGGCATATCTGTATAATAAAGGAGCACCTCATCAAAAGTAAAGGTACCGTCCTTAAGTGCAGACAAACCACCGTATAATTCGGACATAATATTTTCTCTTTTCCTGTATTTGAAACCGGTTTCACTTATTAAGACGTAAATAAAGAGTAATCTGTCCACGGTTTTTCCGACTTTTTTAAATTATATCATTACATAAAAGAAAACTCAAACAATATTCATTGAAATACAGTTGCCTTTATGATAAAATAAAAAGGTAAAATATCCCGTAAGGAGGAAATACAATGAGAAAAAATTTCGGTGCCAAAGCAATTCTTTATCCCATGCCTGTGCTTATTATCGGCTCTTATGATGAAAACGAAAAGCCTGATGCCATGAATGCCGCCTGGGGCGGAATAAGTGAGGAAACGGAAATTTCCGTCTGTGTCAGCGACACCCACAAAACAGCGGAAAACATCATTAAATCAGGTGCATTTACCGTAAGTATAGCAAACAGGGAAAACATCATCGCCGCCGACTATGTTGGCATAATTTCAGGCAATAAGGAGCCGGACAAAATCGCAAAGTGCGGCTGGACTGCCGAAAAAAGCGATTTCGTCAATGCTCCCCTTTTCAAAGAGCTACCCATGGCGTTGGAATGTAAGCTCAAAAGCTATGATAAAGACACCTGCCGTCTCGTAGGTGAAATAATCAATGTTTGTGCCGACGAAAGCATATTGAGTGCCGACGGCAAAATTGACCTTGATAAATTTTCACCCGTGACCTATGATCCTGTTCACCACACCTACCGAGCTTTAGGTGAGATTGTCGGTAAAGCTTTCAGCGACGGAAAAAAGATAAAATAAGGAGAAACGGAAAATGGGTAACGAATTAAAAAAGACCTATGTTCCCTTCACTCAGTGGGAAAAAAAATCAAAGCAGACCGAATATACCGAGTCTACTCCCCTGCTAAATAAAGACGGCTCACTCAACGCACGCGGTTGGGCAAGACACAACGTTTTCGAATACGACCGCAATTTGGTAAAAAGAGAAAGACTCATAAGCCACAAAGAATGGGACTATTACACGGTTACCGACGGACAAAAGCAGTTGCTTGTTTCCTTTGCCAATGTGGGCATCGGAGGCTTTATGGGTCTTCGTCTTATCGACCTTCACACGGGTGAGGTTCACGCTGACGGCTCGAAAATTTTTATCGGCGGAAAAAGCTGTCTCCCCCTCAATAGAGTAGACGCTCCTGGCCGATTCACCCATAAATCAAAAGCCGCCGAATTCGATTTCAACACCAAAGAAACGGAAAGAACGGTTTATTTCAAAACGGAGCACAAGGGCAAAGAATTATCCTGCGACCTTCACATGGACATTCCCGAAGGCTCCGAAAGCATCACGACGGTGCTTCCCTTCGAGGGCGACAACAGGAAGTTTTTTATGACCACAAAGCAGAACTGTATGCCCATATCGGGTATTTTCCGTTTCGGTGATTATACCTATGAATTCACCAAGGATAAATCCTTCTGCTCTCTTGATTGGGGCAAGGTCAATACTCCGAGAAAGCTTGTATGGTATTGGGGCAGCGGTGCAGCATATCTTACCGACAAAAAGGGCGACAGACACACCTTTGGATTTGAAATCACATGGGCAATCGGAGACGAAAGCCACGCAACGGAAACCTGCCTTTTTTATGACGGAAAGGTACACAAAATCGGTGCCGTCGATGTAGAAAAATTCCCCAAGGATCGCTTTATGGAAGAATGGAAAATCATTTCGGAGGACGGACGGTTCAATATGACAATGAAGCCGTCCTTCAATAACCGGAGCGATCTGAATTTGGGCCCTGTGGCACGAATGAACTGTAACCAGATTTACGGAAAATGGAACGGTGATGTGACACTCGATGACGGAACGAAATTAGAAATAAATGATATGTTTGCTTTCTGCGAATATGTGGAGAACAGATGGTAAAGGACAAAAACCGATGTAAAAGTCTCGGACTTTTACACCGGTTTTATATTTTTATGCTTTTATTATTTACCTAAATATCTTTTGTAATCCTCATAAAGCTTCACGGAATTTTCGTGTCCTGCGAAAGCTTTACTTTCAGGCGGATTCATTATACCTAAATACTGATAGGATAAAATTTTATCCACATAAGGCGCCGCATTTTTTATCTGTTTGCGGATTTTTTCAATTTCGGCGGGAATAAGCGCACTTTTATAAACCATACCCTCGAAATCAAAAAGCTCTATATCTGCCCAAAGCTCTGCTCTGCCTGCTTTGTCGTGAGCTATGCGTAATCTTTCAAAGATTTTTTCCGTGCGGTCAACCTTTGTCTTTTTTACCCCTACCTCATCCTGGTAAGCTATAAAATCCACGTCAGTTTCAGCCAACGAACGTGCAAAGTAATCACTTGCAAGAACAAGGTTTGTACCGTAGGGTGCAATAAGAGTTTTCTTTCCGGGAGTTATCTCACGGCAACGTGCCGAGCAAAGATTTACATACTTTATGAAATCCTTTGAAAAGCGCAGGATTATGCAGGTCTCATCGGGAAAATACCAACCGTAAAAGCTTTCATGATGTCCGTAAAGACGGGCAAGCTCATCCATAGCTTTAAAGGAGCGGCTGATTACTGCCTGACTTTTTATGTTTTCCCCCGCCTTTCGCCAATCTCCGTAAAAGCCGTTTCCGAGAAAAACCTTTATTCCGCATTTGTCTGCTTCGGAAAATATTTCTTCTATAGGGTCGTCACAGGGCATATCAGCAAAGGGAAAAACAGAGGATTTGAAATAACACCTTTCATAAAGTGCCGTAGCCATTACCACGATGTATTCCATCCCCAAAGAAGAAATCTCCCGTATTTTTTCTCTCCACTGTTCACCCGTAAATTTTTCCAAAGCCGGGTTCCAATACTTTCCCTCAGCCGTATTGTGATGTCTGAATTCAAAAAAGGTTCCGTCTATTTTTCTGTTCATTTTATCCTATCTCCATTTTAAAGCATATCGGTAAATCGTTTTTAAAATCACCATTAATATTCATTTCAAGATACTCTTCCGTTCTGCGGAAATCTATCCTTTCATCACTTCCTAAAAGCTTGATGCTTTCTATAAGATAATCGTGAGGATTATGCTTTCTCAATGTTTTGATTTTTATGTTCTTTGAGGGTCGCATCTGAAAAACATAAAGATAACCGTTTTTATATGTAAAGCGGAAATCTTCGTTTGTGAATGCTTTTTCGTCACCGTCTTTGAAAAAGCCCTCTTCTGCATTTACCTTGCCCTCGCCGAACTGCTTCCAAAAGGTGGTGCCGTAAATACCCTCACCGTTTATCTTCAGCCATTCGCCCATCGTCACCAGAACCTCTGTTTCCTCATCGGTGATGGTACCGTCAGACTTTGGTCCTATATTTATGAGAAGATTTCCGTTTTTCGAGACGATATCCACAAGATCACAGATGACCTGTCTCGCACTTTTATATTCGTTATCCTTTCTGTAGCCCCATGAGCCTTTTCCGATGGCAGTATCCGTTTGCCAATAAAGAGGAGAAATTCCCGAAAGCGCACCTCTTTCCACATCGAAAGTGGCTACAGTGGGCGGAAAAGCTTCGTGTTTATAATTTATGGTTACTTCCCTGCCCCATTCCTCAGCACGGTTATAATAATAAGCGGCAAGCTTTTTGAGATAAGGTTTAAAGGAATGGTTATGTATCCACCAATCGAAATAAAGCACCGAGGGCTGATATTTATCGATAAGCTCACAGGTTCTCACAAGCCAGTCACTGAGCCATTCTTCACTGGCTCCCACAGTATATGTATCCTCCGTGGTACGACCCAAATTTTCCGAATTAAGCTCTTCGCAATAATAGGCGGGGCCGTAGAAATCTCTGTATTTTTCATCGTTAACGTCACTGTCAAAGGTTCTGCCAAGGTTCATAAAAAAGTAATGCTCAGCTCTGTGGGTAGAGGCACAGAAGGTAAGCCCCTGCTTTTCACATTCAGCTTTAAGCTCACCCACAACGTCACGCATCGGTCCCATTTCCTTGGAATTCCAACGGTTAAACTCTGTTTCATACATGGCAAAGCCGTCATGATGCTCGGCTACGGGCATAACATATTTTATGCCTGCCTTTTTGAAAAGAGACACCCAATCTGCAGCAGAAAATCTTTCCGCTTTAAACATAGGAATAAAATCCTTGTATCCGAAATCCTTATGCTCACCATAGGTTTTACGGTGATGCTCAAACTCTCTTACCCTTTTGTCATACATACTTCTGGAATACCATTCGCTGCCGAAAGCAGGAACGGAATAAATACCCCAATGAATAAAAACGCCCACTTTATCCTGTCTGTACCAATCAGGCACCTTATGATGTGTCAGAGAAGACCAATCGGGTTTATATTTTCCTTTTTCGTTAACTTCATCAATAAGCTTTAAGTACTCGTTTACTGTCATCTTTCTTTCTCCTTGCTTTAGTACGAAAATTATAACACTTTCAAAGAATAGTTTCAACCTGCAAAAAGCAAATAACTTCACCCCCGAACAATTTTTTCAGGGGTGAGTTATTATCTATAGAAGGGGAGAAAAGATATATGCTGTATTATCTGCCGAGAATGGCGAGGATGAGAATTTCGAAGAAAAGCTCGATTTTATCAAAAATTCCTCTGACGGCTTCTCTTTCCGCATCCTTAACAAATCCGTTCGTTACTGCCACCTCACACGAATATTTTTCTGAATAGGGTCTGCAGAATTCGATTTCATAAACAGAACGTCCGTCATCATAATCCTTTTCCACCTGAAGGAATTTCACCTGTTCCGCTTTAACACCGAAATGCTCCAAAGCGATTCTCTTTGCCTGCTCAGCACCGATGTCGTTGCCGCTGTTGATGGGCACCAGATTTGTTTTCCCTCTTTCGAGGTCAATATCTCTTTCTGTGATTTTTCCGTCGGCGGCCTTGATTTCATAATCATATTCGGTAAAGCTTCCGTCCGGATTAAAGGCTACAAAGCTCACATCGAAAACCTTTTTACCGTTTTCATAATCAGTTCTGACGTTAAGATAAGATACCTGTGAAGAGTTAAACCCTGCGTCACCGAGTGCGATTTCTTTTGCTCTGTCTGATGTGATATCCGCAGCAAATGCAGTTACCGTAAATGCCAAAACGAAGACAAGTGCAAGAGTAAGTGATGATAATTTTTTGATTTTCTTTTTCATAATTTAATCCACCTTTCATTTTTAAGAGCTTCGGCTCTTTTGTTTACACCCATATAATACACGGTAAAAATTAAAGGATGATTAGAACTTTTAATTTTATAAAAAAATAACCGCACCGGAAAAATCCGATACGGTATACAGTTATATACTGAATTCGACGGTGAAGGTGCTTCCCCTTCCGAGCTCACTTTTAAGTGAAACCTCTCCCCCGTGAAGCTGTGCTATTTGCTTTACCATGGGAAGTCCGAGTCCCGAACAGCCGTCTTCCCTCGAACGTGATTTATCTATGCGATAAAAACGGTTCCATATTTTGTCTGCGTGCTCTTTTGCGATACCCTCTCCGTCATCGGAAACAGAAAAGCATATTCTGTTTTCCGTTTTTTTAAGGCTGACGGCTATGTTACCCTTTTCTCTGCCGTACCGATACGCATTTGAAAGAAGGTTGGATACCAATCTTGTCATAAGCATAACATCCATATTCATTCTTACGCCCTCATCGATATTTCTTTTTAGAGTGATGCTTTTGCTGTCCAAAGACTCTGCATCATCGCATACGGCATTTATCAAAGTGGAAAAATCCTCACTTTCGAAATCAAGCTGTATTGCACCCTGCTCTATTTTGGTCATTTCCAAAAGCTGAGAAATAAGCTTTTTCATGCTTTCCGCCTGCTTCTGAATATCTTCAAAGCCTTCTCTGTCCTCTTCGTCAAGCTCCTCTCTCGAAAGCTGATATTCGCACTCAGCCAAAATAACCGCCGTGGGAGTACGGAGCTCATGGGAAACATCACCCGAAAACTGTCTTTCGCTTTCAAAGGAAAGCTGAAGACGGCCGAACATTTCATTGAAATTGTTCGCCAGAGAGGAAATAAGCGGGTCACTGTCATTTATTGTCACCCTTTCCGTAAGGTCCTTGCCGCTGTGAATTTTTTCCACTGCATCTCGTAAATATCTGACGGGATGGAGTGCCCTTTTGGTAATAAAATGACCAACCAGCGAGCAAACAAGCATAAGGAGCGGTAAAAGCACCACAGAAAGACGGGCAAGAACAGTCCACATTCCGCCTGCATCCACAGCCTTGACCACACCGCGCACCCATATATCGTCAAAAGCCTTCTGAGTGCTGTAAAACTCTACCTCATAAACAGGGTCATCATTATATTCATAATTTTTGACATTTATGATGTCTATAGAAGCTTTATCCAAACCGCTTTTATTCACGGCAATCCGAAAAGCTTCACCACAGGAAATTTCACAGTCTTCTCCGTAAAAGTCCATATTTCCCTCAAAGGGAACATAATAATCGGCTCCCTCAACCTCACTGCTGATTATCTCTCCCGTTTCACCGTTTATCTTATAGTCATATTTGGTAAATTCTACCTTTGTATCATAAACATAATAGCTTTCGAATTTGTCAAAGCGCTCCGCCTCTAACGGTATATCGGTGCGCACACCCTCAGGATATTCACCGCCCAAAATTTTTCCGTCGTCGGAAAAGACGATGGCATAAATCTCACCGTTTCTGTAAGCAAAATCCGATTCGATATCCAAAAGTCCGTTTTCGACCTCGATTTCATCGATATTTCTCTCCACACTTCTGATAAGATTTTGCTGTGCTTCGGCTGTGTCCGCCATTCGTGCTGCAGTAACCACAGAGAAAATGAGACAGGCAGATATGAAGCCCACCAAAACGGTATACCACAGATTAAGTCTGGCACTTATGGAGCTCATTTTCTTCTTTTTCACTCTCTCACTCTCCCTCTTTAAGTATATATCCCGCACCTCTTACGGTATGAATAAGCTTTTTATCATAGCCTTCATCTATTTTCTTTCGCAGATAACGGATATAGACATCTATTACATTTGTTCCGCCCTCATAATCATAATTCCACACACTGCTTTCGATTTTCTCACGGGTCATAACGGTTCCCGCATTTCTGATAAGAGCCTCTAAAATGGAATATTCACGTGCGGAAAGGTCTATTTTTCTTTCGCCTCTTTTGACCTCACGGCTTTTGACGTCCACAGTAAGGTCACCTACAGAGAAAATATTTGTGCTGTTGCCCTTTGAATCACGGGTTAACATTCTCACACGTGCGGCAAGCTCCTCAAATGAAAAAGGCTTTATAAGATAATCATTGGCACCGAGATCGAGACCGAAAACCCGATCACTTATTTCCGTTTTCGCCGTAAGGAAAATAACCGGTGTATGATTTTTAGCCGCACGCATTTCTCTGAGAACCTCAAAGCCGTCCTTTCGCGGCATCATAACATCCAAAACAATGGCATCATATTCTGCTCCCGCCAAAAAATCAAAAACACTTTCCCCGTCAAAGCAGCTGTCCACACTGTAGCCAAGCTTTGTGAACTGTTTTACGAGTATTCTGTTAAGAGATTTTTCATCTTCGGCAATAAGTATTCTCATAGCTTTTCTCCTTTTTACAATAGTGCAAAAATATCATCCACATTTTCCGCAATATACATAGCTCCTGCTTTTTCGAGCTCTTCTCTGCTGCCGTAGCCGTAAAGCACACCGATGGTATCAATTCCGTTTTCCTGCGCACCGAAAATATCATGCTCTCTGTCACCTACCATAACTGCACCCTCGGAGGTAAAGCCGCCCTTTTCCATAGCGTATTTTATAACATCACCTTTTTTATTGCGTTTTTCATCCATCGAAGCACCCGCAACCACATCAAAATATTCTGTCAATTCAAAATAATCCAATATTTTCAAAGCAAACTCTTCCGGCTTTGAGGTCGCAAGAATGACCTTTCGGCCCGATGCTTTTAT
This sequence comes from Clostridia bacterium, assembly GCA_017397845.1. Taxonomy (GTDB): domain Bacteria; phylum Bacillota; class Clostridia; order Oscillospirales; family Acutalibacteraceae; genus UBA6857. Next base: position 38,483 of record JAFQHU010000021.1, on the reverse strand, counting down.
CTTTTGCAGCAATTGCCTTATACCCTCGTATATCTCATTTTCGAATATACCTTTTTCACTGAAATACTCACGGTAACACCATATGGCCTCCATCGCCTTTTCCTCTGAAAAATTATAATATTTTTTAAAGGATTCGTTCAAAGGGGGACCTATAAAAGCATACAGCTTTTCCCTTTCCCCGACTTCAATTCCGTATTTTTTCAGTGCATAAGCCACCGAATTAGTAATACCGAGTCCCGGATCAGTTAATGTGCCGTCCAAATCAAAAAGGACAGTTTTATACATATTATCACTTCCTGGCATATATTTTCCGTTAAAATAAAATTCTCTTTTAAAATGATTATAGCACAAACAGTCATTACAAAGCAATAACCCCCGACCGTTAACGCTGACTGTTTGCAAGGAAGTTTTTCCTCACCGACAGTCAGCGAAAAGTCAGGGGTATAAAATCTTATGCCTCTTTGATTACATACTTATAAAAATCAACTGCAGGGGCAAGTGTGGCAACATCCACATTTTCATCGATGCCGTGTACACTGTCGAGCTGCTTATTGTCGATTTTAAAGGGAACGAAGCGTATGCAGTTGTCGCATACTCTGCAGAAATATCTGCTGTCTGTGGCAGCGTTCATTATATAGGGAACAGGCTTGTATTCGGGGAAAACATTGGTTACTGCCTTTTCGATAAAGCGGAATGCTTCGCCCTTGAAATCTGTTATTCCCGACTCGATACCGTCATCGGTAACCACCGTTTCGATATCATATTTTTTGGCAAGAGCGGTAATTGCGTCGATACTCGATTTTTTACCCTGATGATGTGAAAAACGCATGTTGCCTACTACCCATGCTTCCTGAGGAATAACGTTCGTTCCGTCGGAGCCCTTACTCATAGTGAAAGCCAAAGTGGTTCTGAGCAACGCTGCACCTGCAGGTGAAATCATGGGCATTACCTTTTTAAGCACAGGCTTGAAAGCGTTTACGTTACTGCAGGCAGTTTTCATAATACCGCTCATTGTAGGTGAAAAACGTGAAAGCATTTCTTTGACCGTGTCTGACATCTGAACGTCAAAGCACTCCGCCTTTTCCGCTTCTGCCATAAATTTACCCAAACGGACAAGCGGCGTATTTTTTCCGGGTGCCGATGCATGGCCGCCGTTTGACTTTGCAATGAATTTGAGGTCCACATAACCCTTTTCACCGACTCCTATCATGGCAAAGGTACCGTCAGCACCGCCGATAGGGTCATAAAGAATCATACCGCCCTCATCGAGCACCATATAGAATTTAATGTTTCTCTTTTCCAGCTCGCGCGAAATGGCATCTCCGCCCGCACCGCCGATTTCTTCGGTACAGGCAGTTACGAAATATGTGTCTCTTTTCGGTGTGAAGCCGTCTTTGATAAGCTCCTCCGCTGCCTGAAACATCATAGCCAAACCGCCTTTTGTATCCAAAGTGCCTCTGCCCCATACTTTGCCGTCAGCTATGGCTCCCGAAAATGCGGGATGTGTCCACTCACCGCTTGCCTCGACGACATCGTGATGATTCATAAGCAAAACAGGCTTTAAAGACAGGTCGGTGCCTTTCCATTTAAGCAAAAGATTGCCGTCAAAGTTTTCGACTTCAACCGTGTTAAAAAGATTAGGGAAGGTTTCACGGAGCACCTCATGAAAGCCGAGAAATTTGCTCATGTCCTGTTTTTCTCTCGATGAAACGGTTTCAACCTGAATAAGCTTTGAAAGAATTTCGGCGTATTGCATTGAACGATTCTCACTCATATTTAACATCTCCTGAATTAATCTTTAAAAAAGTATAACACACATTCTCCGTAAAATAAAGAGTTTTGTTAAATTTGACATACAAATGTGCCCGAAAAAATAAAGAGCAAGGGGCTGTGCCGACCGGCACAGCCCCCGAATATTTTTTAATGCTGATTAAAACTTAAACAGATTTTTGAACCATTCGATGATTCTCTGGAAGAATGCTTTAATTTTGCCGAAGAAGCTGTTATCCACTTCTTTTTCGAGCTCAGCACCGCATGCATCACATACGTAGTTACCGTCTGCATCTACATGACCTGTAGCTGCGATAGCTCTTGTTTCGGAATTACCGCATGCGCAAGCACGTGTTTCGACACCGTTTGCTGTACATGTAGCGGCAGTTGTTACTGACCATGCACCGTAAGAGTGAGGCTTTACGGGAATAGTCTCAACATTATTATAGTCACATCTTGAGCATGTAATTGTCTTTGTACCTGTAGCTGTACATGTTGATTCATTGATAGCGTACTTATAATCGTGATCAAGTGCATCGATTACTCCGCCGCCGGAAACCACATAACCGCATTCTGCACACTTAACTGTGTCTTCTGTACCTGTTTCTGTGCATGTTGCAGCCTTACCGGGAACGATTACCTTTTCTGCATCTGTAAGTGCATTATGATCTTTGTCACATTTTGCGAAGAAGGGAAGAACGCCGGCTTCTCTTACGAGATTGAGAGCTGCGGGAACAAGGTCAGCTTTGAGTGCGTTAAGGCTGTCCATATTATTGGAAGCAATAACTGCATCATTTTCTGCTCCTGTGAAATATTCCTGAACGGTTGTTTCTGTGAACTTACCTGTTGCGTAATTATCAACATAAAGCTCTGACTTAACTGTGTCGGGGAAGAATGCATCAACGATGTGCTCGGAAGCCATGATAAGTGCTTCTGTTACGGAAACATCAGCTGCAACGTCCTCTGTCTTTTCCTTGGTTTCGAAAAGACTAAGGAAGCCTTCGAGGTCGCCTTCAAGACCGTCGTCGAAGAGGAAGCCCATTACAAGGTTACCGTCAAATGCGTAATTTTCACTTGCACAGTTGGAAGCGAGTGAGCCGAGAGGAAGAATTGCATTTGCAACCTTGGAGATAGCATCGATTGTGTCTGCGGGCTTTTCAGCGCAAACGAGAATGATGCCGTCTGCGAGCTCATAAACTCTGTTTACGAGACCGGCAAGAGTTGCTTTCCAATCTGCACCCTTTTCAACCTTGAGCTCGAGTGCTACTGTGGGAAGGTCGATGCTTGCTTCGCCTTCAACGTGACCGATAAGCTCATTAGCGATGGAGTTAACAAGTGCCACGCCTTCTGTTGCTGCTTCATAAAGAAGGTCAACAGCCTTTGTCATAATGATGTCCTTGCCTGCGCCGTCTGCAACTGCTGCTGCATCGGTCTTTGCGGGAACCGTAAGAGCGAAATCAACACCGCTGTTTGCAAAAGCTGCGTTAAGCTCAGGAATGCATTTGCCGAGGAGATAATCTGTACCTGCTACTGCCATAGCATCGAGATTTTCGAGATCACCGATAAGAGCATGAATTTCAGCGATGAGCTCATCGGAGCCGTCATCGATAACATCGAGACCGAGAGTGATAACTGTTACCCAAAGAGCTTCTACTGATGAGAAGTCGAGAGAGTAGAGAAGATCGAGAGGAAGATCTGCTGTAAGAGCGTCGAAGTCGATACCGAGCTCTTTAATCATGCCCTGAAGATCTTCATTATTGATAAGGTCGTTGGCTGCTGCCATCATACCGTTAACCTTGTCGCAAAGAGTCTGAAGGTTATCGGTGAGATATTCGTTGCCGCCTTCCTTAAGACCGAGGTCTTCGTTTACGAAAATTTTAACAAGACCGACGAGAACACGGTTAACCTGACCTACAACACCGTTGTATGCGTCATAGTTAGCTGTGAAATCGAGGAGTGTTTGGTCAACTACGAAATCGTCATTTACGAAATTGAGGAGAGCTTCAGCCTGACCGAAATAGTCAGCTCCGCCGCCTGCAAGACCGTCAACTACGATTGTAGCGATGGGTGTGTCATAAATATTGCCTGCTGCTGTAGCAACTGCTGTGCTTGCAGCTGACTGAGCAATACCGAGAATGATGCTGTTTACTGTACCGCCGAGTGTAACGGAAAGGTCTGTAGCATCAACTGCGCAGATGAATTCATCCTCTGTGGTCCATGCGTTATAAACAACGTCAAAGTTAATTGCCTCAACAGTGATCGCATCCTCTGCGAGACCATTAGGAGTAAGGATACCCTTAATTGCATTCTGAGCTGTGGTAAGAGCAAGGGCTTTAACCTCTGTTTCGAGAGCTTCGAAGGAAATGTCAAGGTCAGCGATTACGTTTTCGCCCTGAGTTACATTGAAAAGGAAGCCGTCTGTGAGAGCCTTGGGAGCTGCACTCATAAGGTCAGCATATTCAGCGGGAACCTCTGTGCCTGTGAATTCGAGGCCTGCACCGACAACGAGATCCTGATTCTTCTGAGATGCATATGTCGAAATAGCGATATCAGTTGATTTGGGCTCGTAGGTCTGAACTGCAGTCTTTCTGTCAGCGCCGGTATAAACATTTGCATAAATGGGCTCAAGGTTCATTTCGAAGCCTGCTTCCCATGTAAGAGCGTTAGCTGAAAGAGCACCGTTTGCTACTGTTACCTGATAGTAATCTGCACCGTCATAGTAATATGCTGTGCCGCCGGAAATTTCTTCCAAAAGAGCGAGGTCGGTATAAACAGCTGTGAAGCCTGCGGGAACTTCAACCTCAGCGCCTACTACAGCTTTCTGACCGAGCATAGTTTTAACGAGTGTACGTGCTACTGTATCGAGAAGATAGTTGTAATAAGTGTCGATTTTAACTTTGTTATCTTCCTCTGCGAGAGCTACGAAATTTTTAACGAGTGTGTAAATGTCGTTTGTACGAAGGTCGTATGTTTTAAGCTCTGCGACAGCATCAGCGGAAAGGATGTCGTTCTTTTCGCAAAGGCCTGCAAACCAACCGATGATACCGTTATTGAGAGTATCGTCAAATGCTTCGCCTTCGGGGATTGCATAATTCATTTGGTCAGCAACCCACTTTGTGAACTTTGCCTGAATGTCGTTACCTATGAGGTAATCATTGTAAAAGTCGATGATCTTTTTGTTTTCGGGGTCTGCAGGGTCAAGAGAGAGAATATATTCGCCTACCTTACCGTAATCAAATACTTCCTCATCCCAACGGAAAACCTTACCGAAAACTTCGGAGTTGTCAGCCATAAACTGGAAAACGCCATCGATAAAGCCGATAGCTGAACCTGCTTCTGCGCGAGTGATAAGAGCTGAAGCGTCAAGATTTGCGAAATCGCCGCCAAGCTCTGCGAGGTAATTTTTGTAAGTAATTACATCATCGAGAGAAGCGATGTCGGGAATCTGAGCTGCGATAACATCACCGAAAGCGGTAAGCTCAAAGCCTTCAAAGCCCGCGATAACAGCTTCAGTTGCAGCTGCCTTCATTTCGTCTGTGTACTTTGCGATCTCTCTGTCAACCCAATCAAGGATAACAGAAGCGATCTGTTCAGCGTTCATACCGTCGATGTAAGCTTCGTCATTGGCGGCGACTGCAGCTCTGTCATAAACAGGCTCTGCATCAGCCGCAAAGGAAGCAAAAGGCATCACACCGAAAAGCATAACAACTGAGAGAATGATTGCCAGTGTTTTTTTCATAAATAGTTCCTCCTTAAATAATGATGATACTTGTCTGTGTCACTGTTCACAAACTCGTCATACTCATTATAACCCTCACCGCAAAAACAAAACAAGTAACAAAAATCGGCATATTGTCAATTGCAGACAAAAATATCCGTTTTGTTACTTGAATTTTATTATATTTCACGAAAATATCAATTGAAAAATTCGCAGGCTATTTCCCATATTCTGTGCATATTTTTCTCATATGTTTTTTTATCGAAATTAAGCAAGTCGAAATAAAGGGTAGCAATTCCGCCGTTCAGAACAAACTCAAATTTTTCTTTGTTCTCATTGTAGTATTCCTCGCCCCACCGCTCGATCATCTTTTTTTCGTATCTCGGCCAAAGTATCCTGTTTGCATCGACGGCAAATTCCCAATAAATATGCTTTCCCGTAAAACCTTTAAGCAAAGCTATATCTGCTTCGTTCAAAATCAGTGAATTTTCGCTGAAGCTCTTCCCGTCCTTTACATCGAGCAATACACCCAACTGTTCGTCAAGCCTGTTGATGATATAAATTCTTGTTTTTTTGACAAGATCTTCTAAATCCTCATAATAAAGGTAAAAGCTTGCTCTGGAAACTCCCGCTATCTCACATAGGGCGGAAACGGAAATTTTTTCTTTTTCGCTCTCAGCAAGCTTCGCCAGAGTTATTCTTAACTTCTCTTCAACACTCGCCGGCATAATAGATACCTCCTGACAGCTCATCATAATTAATCAGCTCTTTACATAATTTGATATAATCAGGGCTATGCTCTCTTCCGTCAAGCACATCGCGGACATAAACGCCAATCATGGCGATGGTTATAAAGCGCAGACGAAAAAGAAACTCTTCGCTGCAGTGTGCAAAGATACGGGGGACCAGCTCCTGCGCGCAGCGGAGCATCGATTCGAAAAAGTAGCGGCTTCCGTTTTCACCGGATATAAGAAGAATGTATTTCTCCTGTGTATTTAATATTTTGAGCACCTCGTCGAAATAATCCTGCTCACTGCGAGCTTTCATTATCAGCACGGCACATTCCTCTATTATACAGCGGGCAAGCTTGTCCGATACTTTCTGATGCATATCGAAAACATCCACATAATGGCGATAAAAGGTGGTGCGGCTGATTTCGGCTTTACGGATTATGTCCGTAACGGTAATTTTACTGTAGTGCGTATTTTCCAGCATCTCAAAGTATGCTTTTTCAATTTTTTCCGTAGCACTCTGCCTTTTCATTTTTTAACCGCCTTTTAATAATTTTTAATTTCTATTAACATTTTAATGCCCTTTGTCCCATTTTGCAATAGCGATTAGACAACTTACGATGATTTGTAACTCAAAAAAATGCTCGTGAAACAAAAAAACAAGCACCTTATGCCGACATACGATAAGGCATATCAAAAAGATGCTTGTTTACACTCATATTTTGATTTAAAAATTATTTAACGACAGCTGTACTTTCCATTCCTATTGTTATAATTTCAAAAGGCTTATATTCGATCACATCGACTTCGCCCACGGTATCCTCAAGGAAATTGAGAAGCTTGACCTTTTTGCCGAGCTTTATTCTGCCTCTTTTGCCGTTTTGTTCGGAAAGACGGACAACAACCGTGTCACCCTTTTCGCTCATTTTCATCGTCTGCATATAAAGGTCACCGAAAATGCTTTCACCCGATACATCAGCTTTGCAAAGAGGAATATTATATTCATAAGCAATATTATTGATTTCAGCCTTTATGAAATCGTCACCGTGAGGATAAATCATATAGCTGAATTCATGATGTCCGCGGTCGCCGTTTACGTCGGGACGGACCGTCGCACGTAAAAGACTGAGACTCATCGAATTTTCCAAAAGACCCACACCGTATTTCGAATCGTTAATGAGAGCTATACCGCCGTCAGTTTCTGCCATATCGACCCATTTGTGATGGCAAACCTCAAAGCGTGCCTGCTGCCAGGTGGTATTTCTGTGTGTTTCTCTTTCGGTGAAGCCCGCACTTGTGTCGCAAACGGCTTTTCTGGTCAGCACATTACAATCAAACTGAGCTTTGGCAAGGACATGCCTTTCGTTCCAATCAACGACATTTTCGACCTCGATGCCTCTCGACTGACGGAAAACTCTGATAATACGCTTCCATTCGCTTTTATCTGTGGCAAGAGTACAGGCAAAGGAAACTGCCTCTGAATTTTTCTCAATCACCTCTAAGGGTGAAACGACTTTGAACTCAATCTCACGGTCCGTATAATTCGGAAGAATATCCCATGCATCGTAAACACCGGGATTGTCCTTGTAAAGCTTAAGCTTATTGAATTCACCTTTTACCCATTCACGGTCAAGCTCCCGGTCATAAAGACTGTTTATGCTTCCGTCGGGATTAAACCCGATTTCATAAAAGGGAGTAATAACCTTTTCGCCCACTGTAATCCACTCGTCTTTGTATTCCTCTTTTTTTATTTCTCCGGAGGAAAGAGCAGGCAGATAAGGAATTAACCAATTTCCTTTTTTACCGTAGCGGGTACTATCCCCTTTTTCGTCGGGTATAAAGGCAAGGTGCTTTCGCGTGAAATTGAGAGAATTGAAATATCTGCTGCCCGTGCCGATAATCCTGTCCAACTTCTGATCGATTTCCTCATAATCAGCCATAGCATCACGGTAAACGGGAGTGATGTGACTGCCGGGAAGAATGTCATGAAACTGATTTATGAGCAGTCTTTTATAAAGCTCACGGATTTCCCCGGCCGGATACTCCTCACCCTTCAGATGGCGGAGAGTGGAAATAATTTCCGCCTCACGCAGCTTATATTCCAACTGACGGTTATACCGTTTCATTCTCGATTTAGTGGTGAAGGTACCTCGGTGCATTTCGAGATAAAGATCTCCGTCCCATTTGGCGAGATTTTTGTTGTCCTTGAGATTTTTTTCGAGAAATTCCTGACCGCCGATGTGCTCGGTTTTCGGCATGACAGAAAGCTTATTAAAGCGGTGCATTACCTCAATCATTTCCTCCGTGCATCCGCTGCCGCCGTCACCGTATCCGAACATCGACATGGTCTGTCCGCCCTGATTTTTATCCTGATAAGCTTCCCAGTTTTCCTGAATCTGTGAAGGCATGTTCCATGTTATAAAATGCGTGGGCGGTACACAGGCGTAAACCTCGCTTCCGTCGATGCCCTTCCATATAAAATTATTATGCGGAAAACGGTTTGTATCGTTCCAGGTTGACATTTTATTTGAAACGAAATAATCAACTCCGCTTTTTTTAAGTATCTGCGGCAAAATCCAACTGTTTCCGAAAACGTCGGGAAGCCAGCAATTTTTAACTGTCATACCGAATTTTTCACGGAAATAATGCTGACCGTACATAAACTGACGTATTAAGCTTTCCGCCGCAGGAATGTTGCAGTCGGGCTCCACATACATAGCACCCACAGGCTCAAACTGACCCTTCGCAACCTTTTCCTTCAGCTCCTCAAACACATCGGGATAATACTTTTCCAACATTTCATAGGTATATGCCTGCGTATGAGTATATTTGAAATCGGGATATCTGTCCATAAGACGAAGTTGGATAAGAACGGTACGCAAATTTTTCTGAACCGAATGAATTCTTCTCCAATAATATGCGATATCGAGATGAGAATGGGCAATCAGTGCCACATCTCCGTTACCCTTGTAATCGTCATTGGCGTAAATTACATCGTCAACGTACTTTTTAGCCTTTGCCACATCTTCATTTTTAAGCTCGTCAAAATCAATAAGGTTAAGTGCATTATTGATTTCACGGTTAAGGAAGCTGCGGTAATCCTCATTAAAAAGCTCACTTTTCGCAATATCTAAAAGCAATTCAAGATCATAAACCAAATCAAGAACAGTGTGGTTGACTGTGGCAAGATATGCTCCCTCAAAAATTTGGCGGCAGCCTCTTACGGAAAGTGATTCGGGGTTACGCTCGTCGTCAGGCTTGGAACGGTTGTAGCCCTCCATTTCAAAATGAAGCACATCAGAATCGATGTAAGGTGTCAGCAGTATTCTGTCACGGTTAGGGTCCACACCGCCCACATATCTGCCGTTTACCTTGACGATGATCTCAGCGGCAGTTTTCAGCGAAAGCCAAAGCTCTTTATCCTTTAAGTGCCTAGGGATTTTCACCTCAGCATCAAAAAAAGCAGTGCCGTCGGGTGTGAAGTACATATCTCCCCTGCGCAGCTCTCTCCATCCCTCAGGATAATACTCATACTGCATCTCGGAGGTTTGACGTGCATCCCGTACTTTGAGATTCTCTATTTCGTATTTTTCTTCGTATATATATCTTTTAAGCCAACCGAAGCGCAAATCCGTCCACTCTTCGGGTCTCATGCTTCTTCTTACAACCTTAATATGTGCCATAACCTTTCACCGCCTTAATCTTTGTCCCAAAAGAAGGGCTTTTTCTTTTGAGCGATAATCCTTACCCTTTCACCCTTATCACGCAAAATCTCCCCCTCAATCCAGGCGATACAGCGTTCGACGATAAGGCACTTTGAGCATTCTCCCTGTAAAAGGACAGTGAGAATCCCGTCTTCATGGGAAAGAAAATCTATTTCTCCGCCGTCACCCTGAAGTTTGGGCTTAATAACCTTTTCGATGTAATCTTTCATAATTCATCCCTCTCGTTTTTTACGGATATTTTATATTTGCCGAACAGTTTTTTCACTGAAAGCTTTTGACCCAATTTACCAAAGAGCCGTGATGCCTATTTTCCATAACCGTACCGAGCATATAATCGGTTACGGGCCCGTTCCGCTTCATTTTTTCGAGAATTGCCGACTGAAGCTCTTCTACAGTCATTTCCTCATAAGGCTTATCGGAAACAGCTGTTGTCACATCAGGCTTTTTTTCTTCGGGAGCTTTAACAGTTTCGGTTCTGACAGACTTTTCTGTGAAAATTATAGGAGTCGGCACCTTTTCTGTCTTTTCTTTTTTTATAGGTATCGGGCTTTCTTGCTTACGAGCATCGGGAAGCCATATTTCGCCGTAATTTGCGTCAATCTTAAGCTGAATTTTCCCGTCTGTCACGGAAACCCTTTCACCCGATAACGCTCCCACATATTCCTTTGCCTTGACGCAGGACAAATTCACCGTAACATCAGTATCTGCATTGTTAACGGTGATGATTACACTTTTGCCGTCAAAAACTCTCTCGTAAACGAAATACGTATTTTGGAGAATCAGCTCCTTATAATCACCGCAGTAGAGTGCAGGTGTGTTACGGCGGATTTTACCGAGAGCGGAAATAAGCTGTGTGCAGGGATTTGTTTTTATCTCATCCCTGTAATCCTCATATCTGAGCTCAGGTCTTAACGAATCGTCAGAGCCGTGTTCTTTTTTTCCTTCGATACCGAACTCAGAGCCGTAATATACGGACGGTATACCCGGCAAGGTATAAAGCATAATGTGTACGGGCGCAAAATGTGCTTTGTTTTTAAGCTTTGTATAAATACGCTCCACATCGTGATTATCGGTAAAGGTATAAAGCTTCAGATTTTTCCCCGTCATATCACTGACATACTTTACCGTGTGAGCTATTTCAAAATAATTACGGTCATTATGTGCAGAATAAAGTGCTTTATGAAGCATATAATTTGTAACGCTGTGTAATGTACCGTCATTTGCCCAACGGGAATAATTACCGTGGATGACCTCACCCATAAGCCAAAAATCATCCTTGACCTCATTTGCCGCCTGACGCAAAGCTTTCATATAATCGAAATCCATAACGTCAGCCGCATCCAGACGGATGCCGTCAATGTCAAACTCACTTACCCAAAAGCGGATAACATCACAAATGTAATTCTTTACATCGGGATTTTTTTGGTTCAATTTTACGAGAAGATCGTGTCCTCCCCAATTTTCATAAGAAAAGCCGTCATTATATGAATTGTTGCCGCAAAAGTTTACGTTACAGTACCAATCTTTATACGGTGAGCTTTCTCTGTTTTTCTTTATATCCTTAAAGGCAAAAAAATCTCTGCCCGTATGATTGAATACGCCGTCCAAAATTACACGGATGCCGTTTTCGTGACACACGGCAACGAAATTTGCCAAATCCCCGTTTGTACCGAGTCTGCTGTCAAGTCTTTTATAATCCGTCGTCTCATATCCGTGTCCCACGGACTCAAAAAGCGGTCCGATATATACCGCATTACATCCGATTTCTCCGATATGAGAAATCCAGGGCAAAAGTGTATTCAGCCTGTGCACCGGCTCACCGTAAGGATTTTGCTTAGGTGCCCCCGTCATACCCAAAGGATAAATATGATAAAATACCGCCTCGTCATACCATGCCATACGGCGCCCTCCCTAATATGCATAAATTATTCTTTCATTCCGGACTTTCCGACCACACAGTCAATTATTATTCTGATGATGGTGTCGATTTCCTCCGAGCAATCATTCTCAAGCCACTCCATAACAACAGCGGTTATGCCTACAAGATAAAATTTGAGAATATATACCCTGTCCTTTTCGGGAAAATCAAACCGGGACAGAACAGGATTAAAAATATATTTGAACATTTTGGTGTAAACACCGTCGAAATTCATTGAACCGAACTGTCTGATTGAGGTTTTAAAGATTCTTTGGTTTTCTTTAATAAAGGTAAGATATGGAGTAAGGTAATCAGGAGTTATAAAAACCAAATCCTTTAACTCGCACTTTTCGATCTGAAATACCGACCTTTGTTCTTTATCCGAAAAATAAGAAAGGAAGCTATCCGTAATATATTTAGTGGTTTCTTTCAGTAAATCGGCAGTGTTTTCATAATGAAGATAAAACGTCGATCGGTTCACACCGGCAGATTCGCAGATTTCTTTTATTGTAATATATTCAAAATCCTTCCTTCCGAGTAGTTCAATCAAAGCTTTATCCATTTTTACTGCGGTGTTGAAATATTTACTTTCATTTTTGTTCATTTACAACACCTTCCGTGTTTTATTCTTCACTTATTTGCTTGGCAAGCTCAACAATTTCAAAAGCATATTTCCGTTTACCTCTTTCGAGCATTTTTTTGTAAATCGGATAATTAATACTCATACCGATAAAACCGATAATTCCGATTACTATACCCAAAGCGGTAAACAGGGGTGTTCCACCGATAACCTGCATGGAAAAGCTCATACCGAGACCTGCAACGAGCGAAGAAATAATGCCGAAGGTATAAGTAAACACCGTAGCCGGCATCTTTGCTTTGGCATCGAGCTTGCGAAGTGCAACGATTTTGGAATTGTCCTTTGGGGCGTACTCTTTTGCGATTGATTCTGCATAAATTTTGTTTGTGTTCATTTTGTGAACCTCCTTTTGAATTTTACATTATTATTGTACACTCAAAAGCAAACGATCTGAACAACATGTTTTTGAATTTTTGTTGATTTATGCTCCGGAATATTCTGTTTACCAAACCGTTTATATCACAAAAATTACGTCCGTCGGATGACAATTCACCGATTTATTTAATCGGGATAGGTTACCTGTCTTCCGGTAACCGCCTCTATAAGCTTACCGTATGCATCCGTCGCAAATTTCTGCACCGCACCCTTGACGGCAAATTCACGTGCCATTTTATATTTGAACTTATCGCCCTTTTCCTTTTCTTCCTTTACGGTAGTGAAATCATAATTATCAAACATACGCTCCACTCTTGTTTCATAAGAGGAGGTATCCTTTTCATCCACCTCAATTACACGGTAGCCGCATTGTGTGGAATGGAAAAGACCTATGTAGCGTGTGCTGAGAGAATTTACTATGTCTATTCCCTTATACTCCACTCCGAAAGCGTTTGTATGGTCGTGCCCTGTAAACATTGCCAGTACATCGCCCTTCTTTACCATCGCATCAAACTGACCGTGGTTGGCATATCCGGGACAAGGTGTCTCTCTTATCGTGCCGTGATTCACACGGTCAGGGTCAAACATATAATATTCTTCTTTATTATATAAATGCTTATATGCATAGGATTTCCATTTGTCCGATTTCTGCAGCGCATCATAGATTTCTCCTACGATAATATGCTGAAAAACAATAGAATTAACCCTTTCACCGTCATTGTCTGCCATAAGCTTATCAGAGGTCTGCTTATACCATTCCACCTGGTCAGACTGAACACAGCTGTATCTTCCCTCTTCGTCATAATCGCCCGAATCAAAAACCCAAAGATTGAATTTTACCTTTTTTCCGTCGGAGGACAGCACGGGAATATTATATGTACCGCAACCGGAAAGGGCATCACCGTCATCGACGGAAACAGAGCATGAAAAGGTGTTGTAATATGCCATAAGCTCTTCTCTTGACATCGCTCCCTGCTCCGAGTCATGATTACCGAAGGTTACCGCCACGGGAATATTCCTCGAATCAAAAATATTCATAAGCGCATTAATCAGCTTCTTTGTATCCTCGGCGCTGTCGCAATTTAAAACTATATCACCGGTAAGCATGACAATGTCCGGCTTTTCCGCATCACAGGCTCTTTCCACCATCCAGACCGTGGGGTCTGAATTATGGTTATGCTTAAGATGAGTGTCGGTAATATGCAATATTTTAAGCTTTCCGTCCGAGCCGAACTTAATCGTTTTATCCGTTTTATTCTGACTGTCTGCGGGGTTATAATTTACACCGCTGTATTCGGGTCTTATTGAAAGAGCCAAAATCCCTGCAATCATGATAACCAAAGCAAGTAAAATTATTTTCACCGTTTTCTTCATTGTTTCCACCTCCGTAATATCGGTTCGAAGTCATATGACATCCCGTTAAAAATGATAAGAGTGCAACAGAGGATATTTTTCCGGGACATAATTTTCCCATGCATCATTAACACCTCACATTTTTATATACCGAGCTGATTATATCACAAAAAAAGCTTTGTTTTCAACCCATAACAAAAATTTACCTCCGACATATGCCGGAGGTAATTTTATTTGTTATTTAATTTGATTTTTGCTCACCGGTTACCGGGTCGTTTTCCACGATCTCCACTTTGCTGTCTTTGTTTCCGTTCACATACTCGCCGTTACGGTAAAAGAGCTCTGAATTGATATTTACGACAGCTCCTGTCGGCACATATAAAACAGCATCCGTATCCTCAGGAACGGTAAGATTGATAATATAATTATCGTTCTTTTCATAATCGAGAGTGATTAATCCCTTTACGCTCGGCACGGTACAGCTTATACTGTCATGCAAAGCATACTGAGGCTCGATTCTGATCCTTTCATAGCCCGCTTCGAGAGGAGAAATACCGGCAAAATGTTTGCTCATTATAACGAGAGGTCCGCCGCTCCATGCATGATTCATGGTACCCTGCCAAGAGTTCCAGAATTCCCAGAGGGTAGAATAATCCTCATTCACCATATCCTCATATCTTTCCCTGATTCTGGTTTCGACGGCTTCATATTCTCCCATTTTGCACAAAGCCTCAAGAACATAGTATTCCATATAGGGACTTGAGTTTGCAGTATCCGTGAGTACATTCAAAACAGTATCATACTTTTCCTTTTCTGCAAGTCCCGACAAAACCGCAAGAGCATTGGCTCTGTCATCGGGCTTTTTCACGTCTTCACTTTTGTAGCCCTTTTCTGTCCAAAGAGCCTGATAGCCTTTTTCGATGGCAGACTTTCTTTCGGTAATAAACGGAATATCCTCTTCTTTGCCCGAAATCTCCGCCATTTTTTCTGTGGCAGAAAGAGCGTAATAAACCCACGCATTTTCAATGGCGGTCATATCAGCCTTTTTGCCCCAATCGGGCCAATCCCATGACCCGCTGCGATGAACGACAAGATTGTTTTCACCGATTTCCCAAAGCTTCAGATAATCAAGTGAAGCTCCGTAAACTTTGTCGATAAAAGCCTCGTCTCCGGTATATTCATAATATGTAAGGAAGCCCACGATTCCTGCAAGCTGCTGAACGGGAAGCTCAAAATAGTCACCGTTTATGGGCACGACGGTCTGAAGCACCTTTGTGTCATCGATGTGAGAAAGCATAGCCTCCACACCCTTCTGATACAGCAGATAAGAATTGCTGTCCATAGAGTACATCGTCATGATCATTTCGCTTGTAACATCGCCCCACCACTGAGCTCTTTCTCTGTCGGGACAATCCATAAAATTGTCACGCATTGTAACATAAAGAGTACGCAAAGATTTTTGCCACAAAGAATTCAGAAATTCATCGTCACACCGGAAATCGCCGCAGAAGGAGCTGTCATATCCCGTTTCACGGTACTTAAGAGAAACGACGGTAACGCCTTTGGGTATTTTATATGTAATGCGTTCTCCGTTGAACCAGCCCAAAGCCTCAAACTCCTGCTCTCCCTCTTTGGTTATATAGGTGGTTGAAACAGCACCGATCAAAGTATTTTCTGTCGTTATGCGTATCTTTTTCCCGGCAGGTGCTATGATTTTCATATAAGGAGTAAGCTGTGCGTTATAAGGAACATTTACGGTTATTTTTTTACCGAAAAGTTCATTTACGGTATAGTTTTCGTAATCCTTTGAATTCTCATAAGCTTTAAGGCCGTAATCTTTCAGAAAGGGTATACCTCTCGGATAAAGAGAGCCGTAAACACCCTCACCGCCCACAGCATATTCGGTTGCATTTTCCCACTTAGAAACATCGTAATTTTCGTTCATCCAATCACACATGTTTTCTCTCGCGTCGAACCAGATGCTGTATTCGGGCAATCTGTAATTGGGAGGATAAAGAGTGGAATCAACATAGGCACTATTTCTTTTTACCTTCCAACTTTCGTCGGAAAGCACGGTGATTCCTTCGCCTACGGCTTCAAAAATGAAACCGCCCTGACCGCTGCCGCTGTAAGAATAGCTCGTTTCATTGTCCCAATACCACACCAAAGCACAAATCCTATTTTCCCCCTCTGTGAGATAAGGAGCAATATCCACACTGTCATAATAGCCGCTGTTTTTTTCGGGACCACGTTTCACGTTTCCCTCGAAAACAACATTTTCTCCGTTTATGTAAAGCCAATATTTCGAATCAGCCGAGATATAAGCGGTAAGCTTTTCGGGAATTTTACCGACGGTGACCTTTTTATCAAAGCACATCCAAACATTTTTTTCTGTCAGATTTTCCTTATCCCAAATCCATTTTGCCTTCCAATCGGTTTTCGCTTCAGTGGAAATCACACTGTATCCGGGAATACTGTCGGGAATTTCGTAATCGTTTGAAAAGGGTGTCATTGCCGCATCCCCCCAGGAAAAGATCGAAGAAATGAAAGCTGCCGCTATGGCAAAATAAGAAATAATTGTCTGTAAAATATTCATATGAACCCCCTGATGTTTTTTACGGCGATAAACACACTTATAATTTTATTAAATTATTTCATCATAATATGCTTATATCAGTTTATCCCAATTTAAATATTTTACTGATAAGCTCCATAAGCCATTTTAACAAAGATGTGACCGCAACGAAAATTTTGCCGTACTTATCCTTCGGGTTATCTGTTTTCTCTTCTGCTTCCCAATTTTCAGTGTCGCAGTTATCAGCGGTCATCGTTTCGATTTCACCGTCACTGTCTTCATCGGGGTTAGTGTAAGAATAAACCACAAACTGTGAAGGCCAACAGGAATTATCAACCGTCAACTGCTCCTTTGATGAAGCGATATCATAAAGCAATCTCAGCTCCCAATCGGACCAATTGGAATGACTTGAGCCCTTTATAAACCATGTCTGATCCGGGAAAAGGCAGGTCGAAGCATCTATCTGACCGTCGGGAGAAATATACTTTCCGAAGCCTGCCTGTGTCCTCGAAGCGATATAATCATCGGAAAGATCGTTATAAATTGTGCCCGTTGTTGCACCGAAGGATGAACGTCCGACGGAAGCGAATTGGTCGGAAACAAGATAATTTGTTTTACAAATAGGCAGTGTCTGGAAGCCGTATTTAGAAATAACGCCAAAGTTTACTCCGTTTTTAACGGTCGAGGTAAGAATTTCAGGTATTCTCTGACGGACAACTGTGTTGTAATTGTCAAGTTTTGCAATAAGGCCGGCATACTCTGTTCTCTTTTCACTGCCTGTGGGGCCGAAAACATATTTCATGGCTGTATCATAATCCTGAGGTGATACACAAGCCCAATAGTTGGGCCAGGTATAAAAGGTAGAAAGAGCAAGTGCTGAGGTTACGCCTTCAACCAATTTATAATATATCCAATCCTTTGTTTTACCGATAACCGCATCAAGTGCACCCGTTCTGTCGAGCATTTCGAGTGTCGTATTGATAAAGCCGTCGATATCGAACATACCGATCGCACCGCAGTCGAGAAGAGTTCTGTTAATAGCGGCGGCATCCACATTGAACTTGCCGCTGATAGCCTCGCTGAGCATTTCTGCGCCGCTGACAACGCTGCCGTCAAAAGCCACACCGCGGATATGCTCGGCTGCATGTTCGGGATAAACGGCAAGATAAGCAGTAACGACATTTGTGCCGAGACAGCTGGCTATAACACCGACCTCATCACAGCCTGTTGAAGCGGTGATATCATCAACAAAAGATTTGAATTCACCTGCTGTTTCGATGGGATCAAGTCTCCAGTCATAATAGAACCAATATCTGTCCTGAACGTAATATTTTATTCCGTTGTCGGTTCTCCAAGCCTGATCATTGTGTCTTGTCTGATTCATTTTCTCGATTCTTTCCTGACGAAGACCTGTGCCGTACTGCGGGTTACCGTCCTTGTCAAGAAGAGAATTTTCGAAAAGCTCACTGATTTCCTTCTGAAGATTTTTATAGTAAGGCTCCCAGTTATCATTGAGAAGACCGTCTATAAGGAAGGGCATAAGGAGATTAATGATTGATTCAATCAGCGAGCCGTCGTCATCCCCCTCCTCTTCATCATCAGATTTGAGAATTGAAGCAAAATCTTTGTAATGGAAAACTTTATTTCCGTTTTCATCGACAAGCTTTTCTCCGTCACCTGAAATGCGGATAACGGGAACATCACTGAGACTTTGGGAAATCCACTGTGTTTCCTTAGCAAAAGCAGGTGCCGAAAGGCTCATAAGCATTATGAGTGAAAGCAAAAGCGAAAGAGCCTTTTTAAGTGTTCTTTTCATTGTTTTGTCCTCCTTGAAATAAATGTTTAAATATTTACCCAATTATTATAACAGAAAATATGAATTTGTAAATAATTTGTCAGCTTTTTTACCTTTTTTCGTCATTTTTCAAATATATGCCGAAAAAATATATTGCAATTACGCCGACGGACGGTTTATGAAACATTCCTTACCACCCATCGGCGTATTCAGTAAAATATAAGCTTTCAGACCTAACTGCTTATTTTTCTTTAACAGTAAAGCCTTTTTTTATAAGGAAAAACAGCGGAACAAGCACAAAAACAGAAACTATCGCCGCATAAACGAACATACTCGCCGACGGCACAATGGTATCAACTCCGTATTCATTTACATATGTAACGGCGGAATTACGGCAAGCCATATCACCGAGTGCGGGACCGAGCACCATGGGAATAAGCACAGTAAAAATCATTCTGATGCCCTGAAAAAGACCTGCCTTACCCTCAGGTATGAAATCTTTGATGGAGGCATTGAGCTGAATACCCATAACGAGATTTCCGACTACAGCGGGGACGATGCCTATAAGAATAATATGTATATCGGTCGAAGTTGAAAGTATTACGAGACCTGCTGTAGCGAGAAATGCACTGGGAATAAGACCTTTTGCTTTGCTTTTTCCCGAAAGCTTAAGAAGAAAAACCATGCTTCCGATAAGAACGGCAACCATAATTACAAAAGTGGCAATAACGCTCGGTGTAAAAAGATTTTCACCGTTGTCGGGAATAACAACATATTGAAGATATACGAGAAGATAAGGGAAAAACACCTGATATGAGACGCTGGAAAAGCCTACAGCGAAAAGTGTGAGATAAAGTCTTGAGTTTTCCTTAATTACCGACGGTCTGAAGCCGTAGAAAAGATCTGCCCAATAGCTTGACGACACTTCATTTTCATCGGATTTTACAGTGTAATTTTTAATAAGGAATAAACCTGCTATACCGCAGGCAGTAACAATCAGACCGAGGTACAGGAAAAAATCACGGTAAGAAACAGCACCGGACTGAGCCAAACTGCCTACACCCATAACTGCGACCATTGAAAGAAAGCCCACAAATGTAAACGCAGTTTCGATAGCCGGTCTGATTTTAGGTGTGGAAATATCAGTTACCCATGCATTGAAAGCGGCATCATTACTCGTCGAGCCCATATAAGTCATAACTATATCCATTATAATCACAACCCATACGGTGGCCGTAAGAATCTTCGCTTCATCGGTAAGGCCAAAAACTGAAGCTATATTATCCTTTGTTATAAATCCGAAAAGAGCAGTAACAAGACCCCAGAGTATATAACCCACGGATATAAAAAACTTACGGTTTTTCATTTTATCGCTGAGAGTACCCATTACAAATGTGGTTAAAACTGCGGCAATAGCCGAAAGACCGACCATACGGCTGATAGCTGTGGTGGGGGCCATGGAGCCGGCCATAGCCTCTGCAGATGCATTTGAATAAACAGAATTGTAAAGGAAGGTATTGAAATACATATTTTCAATATTCCATGCAATACCGCCCATAAAACTGAACAGACACATCGTAAACCATGTTTTTTTAGAAATCTTTTCCTTCACCATTATCTTTCTTCCTTTCAACATTATGGAAGTATTATACACCACGATCGGGACAAATTCAACAGAGTAAGGAATATTATCTGTTTTTCACTTTATCTGCCCTTTTATTCAGAAGCAGCAATCCGAAAACAAGAACCACGGGAAATACCGTCGCAAAAAGCAACCCTGTTTTCAGATTACCTCCTGCCATTTCCGAAAGACCGCCCACCATGGCAGGGCTCACCATGGCACCCAGATCTCCTGCCAGGGCCAGAAATGCGAACATCGCAGTTCCGCCTCCGGGACATTTCTGCGAAGAAATGCTGATAGATCCCGGCCACATTATTCCGACAGTCAAACCGCAAAGTGCACATCCCGCAAGTCCGAGAACCGGCAAAGCAGACAGTGATGCCAGCAAATAGCACCCGGCACACATAATTGCACAAAAAAGCATAACCTTGGTCAAATCAAGCTTTTCGCTGAATTTTCCGTAAAGTATACGGGATATACCCATAAACATCGCAAACAAACACGGTCCCGCCAAATCGCCGACTGTCTTCGACACTCCGACAGCGGATTCGGTAAATGCCGATGCCCATTGAGCCATGGTAGCCTCAGAGGCACCCGAACACACCATAAGCAGTATCATCAGCCAAAAAACGGGCGTTTTCAGCAGTCTGCCCATGCCCATACTTTTGCCGTCCTCAACCAATCGTTCTATAGGACAGCTGATAAAGTTAAAGGTATTATATAACGGCACCAATGCCCATATAAAGGTAAGCAGCCTCCAACGCTCTGTGCCGAACACGGCAAAAAAGAGAGTGGAGCCCAAAATAACGCCCATCGCACCCCAACAGTAAAAGGAATGGAGCAAGCTCATCATTCCGTCTTTATTTTCAAAGGGACAAGCTTCAACGATAGGACTTACCAAAACCTCAATAAGACCGCTGCCCACAGCATAAAGCACCACCGAAATCAGAATACCGATAAACGGTGAGGGCAATATTTCCGGCAAAACCGCCATCAGCACGAGACCCGCAGCCGACAGCACCTGAGAAGCTGCAACGCAGGTGCGGTATCCGATTTTATCGGCAAATCCGGTGGCTGCAAAATCGACAAGTAATTGTGTCAGATAAAACACCAACGGAATCATTGCTATCTTATCAAAGGTTATTCCGTAGACATCCTTGAATGTTAAAAATAAAAGCGGCGCAAAATTTGCGGATATAGCCTGGGTAACAAAACCGAGATAACAGGCCAGCAAAGTTTTTTTGTAATTTTTTGGTTCAGTCATGATTATTTCCTCAGCTTTATCAATAATTTCTAATCAGATTATATCATCATAACGAACCGTAAAAAAGTCACAGAAACGCCAAAAATAAGCACTATTTACCCATATATCGGCTTCGACCCGGAGTATATCCGTACTTTTCCCTAAACCGACGGCTGAAATAGTTCACTGAATTAAAACCGCAGGCATAGCTTATTTCCCGAAGAGATTGTGTTCCTTCACTCAACATCTGATGTGCCATTTGGAGCCTGTATTGAATCAAAGCATCTACAGGCGAGCATCCCATATATGTATTAAAGCATCTGCCTGCCTCACTCCGGCTGATATTTGCAGCTCCGGCGATATCCGCAAGTGTCACCGGTTTCGAATAGTTTTCATAAATATAGGTCAGCATTTTTTGCAGACGAATCTGATTATTGATCTGTATACGCGTTGCTTCGGTTTTCGGAAGCGTCGTAAAATTGCGGGATATAAATTCAAATATACGGTTGATATTACGCTGAACCGTCAATTCGTAGCACGCTTTTTTCTCATGCATTTCCATGTAAATATCCTTTATCAGACAATTTATCTCACTGTGAAAAGGGTCACCGTGTCTGAACACAACAAAAGGAAGAGAGTCACATTTGACAACAGGCAGTATATATTTTTGATAAACGGTGCTTGCTTCGGGAAATACCAAGGTACCGGAAAATACGATATTCGGCATCGGATCGGGAGCATCACCCGATAACTGCTTTATTCCGTGCAGTATATTGCCGTTTACAAACACACTGTCTCCTGCCTCCAATATGATATGCTGTCCGCCGACCCGATAATCCAAAACCCCGATTTCTGCAGTTGCAATCTCAAAATCAGGATGCCAATGCAAAGGACCTTCCCGCTCAGGCAAAGAGGCAAGCTCGTCGTGAAAAAATGTGATGGGGAAATCTGTCGTATTATGCGGTATATGCTCACGCAATTGATGGTCAACTATTACAGACATATCTTTATGCTCCTTTGATGCCGTTTACAAGCAATTTATTCTGTGACAAAAGTCACTGAAAAAATATGAATTATATTCTATAATTAAGACACAATAAAAAAAGAAAAGAGGTAGAAAGTTATGTTAAAAAAATTAAATTCAGAAAACTTCAGAAATGAAATCCTTGATAAAAAAATTGCACTTGTTGATTTTTACGCCGATTGGTGCGGCCCCTGCAGAATGCTCTCTCCCGTCATTGACGAAATCGCAGAGGAAAGACCTGATATTTCTGTAGGTAAAGTAAACGTTGACGACGAATCAGCACTTGCATCGGAATACGGAATTATGAGTATTCCCGCTCTTATAGTATTCGAAAACGGAAAGGAAAAAGCAAGGCTTGTAGGTGTAAGACCAAAAGGAGAAATACTCGCCGAGCTTAAATAAGATCATTTACGGGGTATTTGTCAAAGGGCAATATCCCGTAACTTCTTTTTGTTAATAATGCTTATTCCCCGGCGAGTTACCTCAACCGCACCGTCGGAGGCAAGATGGCGGAGAAGTCTTGTTATGACCTCTCTTGCCGTACCCAAATGACGCGCAATCTGCTCGTGGGTCATTGAAATAAAATCATTACCGACAGCATTACACTCGTCAAGAAGAAAAATCGCCAAACGCTTATCCATGCTCATAAAAACAATCTGCTGCATTATCCACATCACATCGGAAAACCTTTGCACAGCAATTTCAAGAGCAAAATTTTTCACCTCAAGATACCTCTCACTGATATCATTGAAAGCGTTACCGTTTATCATATAACAATCACTCGGCTGTTCTGCATCGACATAAACATCAAAGGTGATGCTGCTGAGCACACAGCAGGCAGAAAGCATACATATATCCCCTTTGCCAAGTCGGTAAAGAGTGATTTCTTTACCCTCATCGGAGAGCATATAAATCCGCAGTCTTCCCTCTTTGACGATATAAAGACCGGTACAGCCTGTATTGCCGTGGACGGGTTGCTCTTTTTCAAAATGCTCAAGCGAAGAATTTTTACAAAGATACACCTTATCCTCCATACTTAGTTTATCCCAAAAAGGGAAATGCTGATTATAAACTTCACTGCAATTGATTTTTTCTGACATATTGTTCCTCCTTATTACAAAAGCTCAAAGCTGCTCTTATCAAACCTTATCATTCCCTCGTCCCGCATTCTGCACAGCTCTTTTGACATGGCACTGCGGTCCACGGAAAGATAGTCCGCCAACTGCTGACGGTTAAAGGGTACGGTAAAAGCAGAGCTGCCCCGCCGTTTTGCTTCCTCGGAAAGATAAGAAATCAGCTTCGCACGGGTGGTTCGTCCCGACATATGGCCGAGCTTTTGTACGAGCCTTCTGTTCTTGTCGGAAACAGCGAAAAACATGTTCTGCACTATCATATTGTGAAAACGGCAGGCAGAGGAACAGGTCGTGAGGATTCTTCTGACATCAAAGAAAATCACCGTACTGTCCTCCATGGCCACAACATCATTCAGTATCACTCCGCTTTCAGGTGATGAGTACGCTTCACCGAACATCTCGCCCACAGAAAGCACCGAAAGAATACTGCGATTGCCCCAATAATCGTCATTCTGAATGTATATTTTACCCTCGACGAGAATGAAAATGTCACTTATATGCTCACCCTCACGCAGTATATATTCGCCCTTCCGGTACGTCCTTTTTTTCGCGCCGAGACAAGAAAGCAGGGAAGCAGCATCCTCCTCTCCCACACCCGAAAAAAGCTTTGTTTTTTTCAAAACAGGAATGTATTTTTTCATAAAAGCCTCTTTTCTGTTGCAAAAACAACCGACTTGTTATAATTATTGTAATATAATTGGCTCAACAAGTCAAGAGAGGAGTTTTTTTATGATAAGAAAAATTATTAAAATAAACGAAGAAAAATGTAACGGCTGCGGAGCATGTGCGGCGGCATGTCATGAGGGCGCCATTGAAATGGTTGACGGCAAAGCAAAGCTCACCCGTGAGGATTACTGCGACGGTTTGGGCGACTGTCTTCCCGCCTGCCCCACAAATGCCATCACCTTTGAGGAAAGAGAAGCGCCCGCCTATGACGAAGGTGCTGTGCAGGCGGCAAAGGAAAAAAAGGCAGCCGCACCTCTGCCCTGCGGCTGTCCCGGCACACAGTCAAAGGCGATTAACCGTGATACTTGTGACTGCGGTAATGCTTCCGCACCCGTAAGCAGTCAGCTCAGACAATGGCCCGTACAAATTAAGCTTGTACCCGTAAACGCACCCTATTTCAAGGGAGCAAATCTTCTCGTGGCTGCTGACTGCACCGCCTATGCCTACGGAAATTTTCACAATGAATTTATCCGTAACCGCATAACGCTTATCGGCTGTCCTAAGCTTGACGAGGGTGATTACACCGACAAGCTGACGTCTATCATCAAAGGTAACGACATCAAAAGTGTCACCGTTATCCGTATGGAGGTGCCCTGCTGCGGCGGAATCGAAAACGCAGTCAAAAGAGCTCTTATGGCCAGCGGAAAGTTTATCCCGTGGAGAGTGGTTACGGTTACAACTGACGGCAGATTAGTTGAATGAAGCAAGATATGAATATAACCCCTGACTTTTTCGGTCAGGGGTTTTGCCTACTCACTTGTTTCAGCCTTAGCAATTTCCTTTTTAATCTCTCTGTAAACCGTCATGCGCATTGTAAGGTAGCAGGCCGCACCGCCCAAAACATTAGAGATCGGCTCAGCCATAAACACGCCCATAACACCTAATCCCATTCGAGGAAGCAAAAGTGTAAGCGGCACCACAATTACGGCCTTGCGAAGCAGAGAGAAAAATACAGCGTGCTTTGCATCGCCCAAAGCCTGGAAGGTTGACTGCCCTGCGAACTGTAATGACATAAACACGAAACCGAAAAAGTAAACTTTCATCGCTTCGATACCAAGCTCCGCCATCTGTACATCGTCGGAAAATATACCGAACCAAAAGCTTGGGAATAAAATCACAAGCATCCAGGCTATTAATGTATAAACAGTACCGATTAATGTGTTAAAACGGATACCCGAACGCACTCTGTCGAATTCTCTTGCTCCGTAATTGAAGCTGACAACAGGCTGTGCACCGCTTACTATACCCATAACGGGAAGCATAAAAATTTCACGCACAGAGTTTGTTACTGTCATAATGCCGATGTATAAATCACCGCCGAATGTCTGTAAGGTTTTATTGCACGCCACCTGCACGAGACAGGTAGTACCCTGCATAATGAAATTTGATATACCGAGCTTACAGATATCTTTGGTTAGGCTTTTGCCTATTCTTATATTGTCGCGGCGTAAAGGAATGATTGCTTTTTTGCCTGTAAGAAAGCGAAGCACCCAAAAGGCAGAAACAGCCTGACTGATTATCGTCGCCAATGCGGCGCCTGCAACACCCATATTCAGCCCGAAGATAAAAAGCGGGTCAAGAACTATATTGCAAACGGCACCCACAGCAACCGACCACATACCGATTTTTGGAAAGCCCTGAGCATTGATATAGCCGTTCATTCCCGTGGCAATCATAGAAAAAACTGTACCGAGCAGATAAACATCAAGATATTCTTTAGCATATATGTAAGACTCCTCACCGGCACCGAAAGCAAATAGAATAGGTTTTGTGAAAGCATATCCTGACGCTGTTAAAATCAAAGAGCTGCACAGCAATAAAGCAAAGGAATTGCCGAGAATCTCGCCTGCGGTTTTTTCTTCCCCTGCACCACGCTTTATGGAAAAAAGAGGAACACCGCCGTTACCGAACAGAGCAGTAAAAGCCATAATCAGAGAAACAACAGGAAAAGTAAGCCCAACACCCGTCAGAGCCATACTGTTACCGTCACCCATGTGACCGAGGTATATTCGATCCACAACATTATATAATAACTGAACAAGCTGAGCCACAGTCAGAGGTATCGCCTGAGCGACTATACACTTCCATACCGGACCTGCCGAGAAGTCAGTTTTTGCAGATTTTTTTACAGTTGACATTTGTTTTTTTACACTTCCGTTCAAATGCTATGTTTCGAAATGATTATATCACAACAAAGCTATTAAAATTCCTCTGCAATTTTCAGTCCCTCGAAAATTGCTCTGCTGATCCTTTCTTCGATTTCCCTTTCGGAAAGGTAGTCCATATTCTGTGCCGAAAGCACCTCTAAGGGTCCTATGCCCCAAAGCCAGGACAAAGCTTTAAGATATGAAGAGCCCTGCTCTAACACATCACCGGTGTCGATGTCCATACCTCTTGTGGTGATGTAAAGCATTTTCTCAGCCTTGCAATTACCGTAGCAGGTTTTATCGTCCGATTTGAAGGTTACATCAAAAATAGAGCAAAGCTCAAGAAAATTTTTGAGTGCTGCAGGAATTGACATATCCCAGAAGGGTGCCGCAATAACAATTCTGTCGGCATCACGCACACTTTCTGCCCAAGACATAACCTGAGGGTCAATGTCGCCGTTTGTTCGCTTCGTTACAAGCTCCTTTTTCACGATGCTTAAATCAAGGTCATTGATAACAAGGGTCTGAACCTCGTATTTCTGCTTCAATGCTTCGATTATAGGAGTTGCAATTCGTTTGGTTCTTGACTGCTCATCTCTTATACAGGCATCAATGTATAATAACTTTTTCATTATGAAAGCACCTTTTCCTAAGTCAATTTTTTATCAAACTGATTATAACACACTTAAAGCAAAAATGCCACCCTTTCGGATGGCACAAAATTAATCATTAGTAATCGCAATCTTAATAACCCCGTCGAGCTTATTCTCAAAAATATCATAAGCCTTTTCGATGTCTTTCAAAGCGAACATACTATTCAATACACAACAGCAACGCCTTCAGAAAGTCTGCATCATTCTGTGCAGTTCTCTTTTTCGGGCCCTTTGTTCTGTTTCCTGCCAACCTCTCCTTTTTGCCTATAAAACGGGTGAAAAGGAGATTTTCTATATTGCCGTCAGTGTAAATAAGTCCGTTCTGGTTAAGTGCCTTTGCACCCTTACCAAGCACAAGAGCCGCAAGACCGTAGTCCTGCGTAACGATTACATCACCCTTTTCCGTAAGGTTTGCAATACGGCAATCGGCAGAATCTGCACCCTTATCAACGACAATAGTTGTTGCTCCGTCTTTTTCAATGGAGTGGGTATTGTCGCAGACGATGATACATTCAAGGCCTCGCTCTTTGGCTACTTCTACGGTAATATCCAAAACAGGACATGCATCGGCATCAATTATAATTTTCATAAAGTCACCATTATCATTATGAATTTTTTTACTATATAACAAAAGTTTTCTCTTTCAAAAAATTGCTCTGAATACAAAATTCTTTACTCAGGCAACCGTCCAATATACGCCCCACCGTTATCACTGAGCCACTTGTGCCACTTCTTATACTCAGGGAATACCTTCTCAATCTCGGTATAAAACTGCGGTGAATGATTCATATGCTTTCTATGGCAAAGCTCATGTACAACAACGCTGTCAATAACCTCAATTGGGAATAAAGCCAACAGGCAGTTGAAATTCAGATTACCCTTTGATGAGCAGCTACCCCAACGGGTGCGCTGACAGCGGATAGTGATTCTGTTATAAGTTACGCCTATTTGAGGAGCGTAATACTTCACTCGCTCAGGCATAATTTCTTTTGCTTTTTCGGCAAATACATTTATCTCTTCCTTCGTGAAGGGTTTAACCTCGCTGATTGCTTTTTCTCGTTTCTCTATTTTAGCGAGATTCTTTTCAATCCAAGATTTTTTAGATTCAATGAAGCTGTAAATCTCTTTATCCTTCATACACAACGGTGCACGAACAATGATTTCTCCTGTCTTAAGTTGAATAGAGAGTGTCTTGCGATCACTGCGTATTATATTAACTTTTACATCTTTATTAATGTTAAAACTCATATCGTACACCTTCTGTCATTACTCGATTTATTTACCTATCAGACAAAGAACTAAACCTATGACTGCCAATATAATCAATGCAGTATCACAGCCTGAACCTCCACTGCCTCCGCTGTTATTTGAGCTGTTATTTCTCTCTCCGCCCGAACCACCGCCGGAAGAGGTCATTTTAAAAGCATAAAAATCCGAACCCTTTTTCTACCCGGAAAATTTGGTTCGGATTTTTCTTGTTTGGTCGGAGTGTCCATACAGTACTTAATTTTTATCGGTAGTTGAGTGCACATAATACACAATTCTAAATTTACTAAACAATATTGGTTAAAATTATTCAATTAACACCTAAAATTGATCCTTCAATCATTTTTGCAAGTGCTTTGTTCAATCAGTAATTGATATTATATTTTCAAGAACTTCAATGAACCTCTTTGTGTGTAGTTCTGCAAAAATCTTTTTATTTGCTATATACTCTGTCATCATATCGTTCATCATGTTTTTTAATTTAATAAAGCTATTTTTGCTATCAGCGTATTCAAAAACTTCAGTTTGAATGTTCTTTGTCCAAATTCTATCGAAGTAAATACTATAATCATTTTTATCGGCATTTGATACTGTCTTGAATGCTGTTGCTATAGCCATTTCATCATCAAACAGGTTGAATCTTTTATTTTGTACTAAAACAAAAGCTTTCGAAGCATGATTATTCATTGCATCAAGATAAAGTAATTTATTCCTATAATACATTAACCCTTGAGACGCAAAAAAATCAATTTTTTGATATAAAGACCATTCTTTTTCATTAAACAAATCTTTATTATTATCACCGATTGAACGATATAATAGTTGTCCTTCGGGAAGTTCTTTTTTTATTTCATCTATACAAATATCAACTCCACAACCAACTTCATTCCAATCAATATCGATTGGGAACTCGAATTTGTAACGCCTTGCCCAACAACTGTTTTCTATAAAAAGAACATATTCATCTAATGTAAGAAGACCTTGATAAACATCATTTAAAAAATCTTCAAAACCTTCATAAATAGTCTCCTCATCAATATCCATTATTCTATTATATTTTATAATATCGCTCGCTTTAACTACTTCGGCACGTTTTTTTAGTATCATAATTTCATGGGTTATTGCGGTGTTATCCCAAATCCCATTTAGTATCCACTTTTTTACGGCTGAGAGAATATAATTATCATTAAATGCTGGATATAATTTTTGAACTTGATCATCACAAAAGATTGTTCCATAATAACCTTCTTTAGCGATATCGGCTTTATAAGAAATTACATATGCAATAAAACTATATAACCAATGTTGTATATTATCAATTTCATTTTCTTTTAGAATTGTATAGACTCGATAAAAGTCATTTATGGCACATCTTAAACTTCTTATATTATGAGGGCGCTTTTCCTCATGGTTGTTGTCAGTTCTTAATAATTCATCGGGAGCAAACAGATCTAGTATTACATCCTTATTAGTAGTAATGAAGGTTCTGTATTCTTCATTACCACATTTTAAATTATCAATAATATTTGAAATAATGACATTATAATTAGGCTGATATTGAACGGTTCTTTGTATTATTTTTTCTTTAATTTCTGTGTATGAGATATCACTATCTACGGACTCTCCCTGTTTGTCAATTATTATAGTAGCATTTTTATTATCTGTGTTACTGTTACTTTTGTTGGAATTATATTGAATTTCAGCTATAATTTTTGTAGGATTTTGGGATGCTATAATTTTTTCTTGATTGGCAATTATTATGGTATGATACTTTAAATTTTCAGAATAATCATTAATAAGACCTAAAACATCCACTGTATTTATATGACAACGTTCCAAATCATCAAAAACAAGTATAACAGATTTATCATCCATAGTATTTTTGATAGGTATACAATCAGATAAATTTGTCGTACCTAACCCTTTGATACTTTCAGGAAGAAAATCTAACTTGCCTAACAATTTTTGTCCTTTACTAACATAATTCAAAACTGTGTCCAATTTTTTTTGCTTACAATATTCGTCTATCCAAGCATTGTTTATTGCATTGTGAATTTCATCTATTTCCATTAAGCCAAATAATGATATACGCAGAACTACCGCTGTTTCTGTTGTTTTTTCTTTAAATTCATGTTCGATAAGATATGTTTTTCCGCAACCCCATTCACCCGTTAATAATAAAGCTCCTACAGGCTCTTCTTCATTACAAAACTCCACTAATTCTTCAATAGTAGTCATTTTTATTCTCCTTTAACATATTAAAATTTAATTGATAATGATTCTAATAAGTTACAGAAATCTTCTGTATAATCAGATGATAGCATTTTGCTTGGAGTGTGATTTTTATAATCTATGTGATTTATATTTTTTAGCGAATCATATTTTCCGATTTCTTCATTTTTTAGTGTTGTTGTAAAAATGATTTGATTCGGTAGTTTGCTATATATATCTAAAATAATTTTTTCTTTGCCTGTAGATAAATCTTCAGCTCTAAACGAATCTACAATTATAGGGTACTCGTGATTTAATACTTTGCTAATAGCAAACAATCGGGATAAGTGGAATATTGTTGCCTCGCTTCCTGAATAGACTTCGTCTTTTTTAGTAAATAAGTCATCAAAAAATAAATTGCCATGCGGATCAACAGTTTTGTACAAAGAATTCATTTCGTTTAACACAGAAGATAATTTGGCTATTTTTTGTTCTTTTTTTATATGAGAAGAATCTGAGTTAATTATTAATTGGTCTTGAAGTTCTTCTATTTGCATGTTGATCTGTTTTATTTTATCTTCGGCATCCAAAACACTGAATATATCTTGTTTATAAGCAACTATCGACTCTAAGGATATAGTTTCATCTTCCATTAGTAAATTTAATTCATCTTGAGATGAAGATATTTGAACATTAAGTTTCTCGATCTCCTCTGTATAAGCATCAATTTTTTCGTTAATTGATGATATAATCTCATTTCTCATATCAATAGAAGAAACGTCGAAAGTATAAGCATTCTTTTTTGAAGCACTGAAAGATATATTTGTAGAATTGCAGTCCATACAACGCAATTCACCGCATTCCATAGTGCGATTCAATGAGCGAAGTTCCTTTAAAGTTGTTATCCAACTTGAACGTCTTGTTGCCGCCAAATTTCTATGTTTACGTAACTCAGCAATTTTTTTATTTACTGTTTCCATTTCAGAAAGCTTTTTTCCAAATGATGCTCGGTCGATTGTTGTGCTCAAATAACTGGTTGGCACATTTTGGGATTTTAATATTTTGTGTTGCTTTATTAACAATTCACGCTCATTTTTTAATGCTTTTAGTCGTTCTTTGTTTCTTTTGATTTCTTTTTCATCTAATTCTAATCCACTTAAATTGCATATGTCATAAAACATATTATAATAATCATTTTTATTGTAATATCCAGAATGTGAAATGTTCGAGGTGTCTTTTTTGTCTTGACCAATAAAAAACAATTGAAGAAATAAAACCGGATCAACAATTTTTGAAATTTGATTTTTAACTATACTTGGCAATTTGAATATATGTTTGTTCCAATATCTCTTTAGTTCAGAAACATTGTCAAAAATCATTAGCGTAGCGTCATGTTTTAAAACAAAGCCACTATTAAATCTACACAAATGATATATGGTGTCATTAACTTCGAATTCTATATAGTGATAATAGTCTTTATAATCAAAAGATGTCGGAAAAGCAGGCTCATTACCTAAAGCATACATCATAGATTGTATCTCAATAGTTTTTCCTTTATTATTATCATCACTTGATATGATATTGAGTCCTGTGCTAAAATTCTTTTCAATAAAAGCTTCATTTTTGTTTCCAACAGCCGTTTTCTTAATTATCATTTTGAATACCATCCTTTATAACAGAAATAAAATATTTAAGAGAGAGCACATCAAAATCAGGTGATCCGCTTTTAACATGTGAATCAAGAGATTGATAAATATCATTAACAGAATATGTAGGATGTTTGATTATTATTGAATAAATATTTTCAAATAAGTTCCAGAATTCATTTGCTGCATTTTTATTAAATAATGCTTTACATAGTGTCTGTACACAATCATCTAGCATCTCTCTATTTTTTTCTGGCACCCACGATGCATAGATATCGGCAAATGATGGCGGTATGCTATTTTTTTCAACGGGATTACGATTAATTATGCGATTTAATACCATTAACTTTATTTCACTATTAGTTAAATGTCTACAATATCGTAACACTTCGTCTGCAGTTTGTATAATAACTCCTTCAACCGAAGTGTTTTTTAATCCAGACTGCACATTTCTTATTTCATTAAATATCGCTTCAAGTATTTCTTCATTGGGTATTATGTTCGGATGATTTTGAATTATTAATTTAATGTATTCACTAGGCTTTTTATCATCTATAACGAAAACAACGCTTTTAAGAAAATTATCAATTTTTTCGTCAGTAACATATTTATTATTAATATATGTTTTCTTCTTAGATTCTTCTTTAAGACCGCTTTTCAGTTTGTTAAGCGCATCCAACTTAACATTTTCAATATTGAAAATAGTTAAATTATTATCTTTCCTAACTGTAGAAGATACTCCGCCAAGAAAAAGTATATAGTTATTAAAAGTTAAATCACTTAAAAAGTTTTTGAAAAGTGTGACAAGTTCTTTCCCGATTGCGTTTGGAGAATTGTTTTTTGCTCCTTTTGATTGTACATCCCATAATTTATCTGCATATCTATCCATGCCTGTTAGGTCATTAAAAAAATCCACAACAAAATAATGAATTTCATTACTGTCTGTTCTTAAATTCATTAAATAAAGCAATGCTTTTGTTTCATATTCCGCTCCTGATTTTTTTGTTTTTTCACTTGCGCTGACGACGTAAGACACATTATTCAACTCCTTAAATAAAGAAAAGATTTTTTTATAACATAATCTTGATATTGACTCTTTATACTTTAGTTATGAAAATGCATAAAAGTAACACTATTTTTTCAAAGAAAGTCAAACTTTGTCGAATTGCATAAATCCAGCACGGTTGATTTGTTCACTACAACTATGAAATATAGCAAAGCCCTCCATCGACTTCACATCAACGGAGGGCTTGTTCATACAATACTTTTCAATTGTTCTTTCATCTTCTGTAAACGTTTTCCGACTGCACTGTGAGTCTTATATCCCAACTTTTTCGCAATTTCCTTTTGAGTGTAGCCTTGAACGTGCAACAGAAGTATTTTTCTGTCCTCGTCAGGTAATGCTCCGATTACCGCTTTTGCTTCGGCTATATCAAAAGCATCCTCTGCAGGATATTTCTCATCAACGTCAGACATTGACACAACCTGTGTCTTTGTTCGGGCATGATTCCACTTGCGGTTAAAGTCTTGTTTCGGATAATTCTGCTTGCGGTTTGAAAAGTCCTCGTGGGTAAGATTGCTGTCAACGGTTTCTGCGACTTCGCTAAAAGCCATCGCATCCATAAGGTCGCTCATTCTCTGATTAAGAAACTCATCAGATGCACCCGGTTCAAGAAATAATTCAGGGCGATGTTCAAAAGCTCCTGCAAGAATCTCTTCGATAGCATCAGGATTCTGCTCGGCAAGGTCATATATTATCTCTGAAACATATATGCCGTTATTATCACGAAGCACCGACAAAGAGCTGTCTTTCCCATAAGCGGCAGGGTCATATTTCTGACCTTTTTCTTTCGCTAAACCGTTCCAAGCCGTGCCGTGGATTTCTCTCACTCTGCCATTTGCTCCTGGTCTTCGAGGGAGATTGTGCCGTTTTCATAATCTTTATCACTGTGCCGCCGACGAACCGAAAAGTCATCCTTTAAAAAGTTCTGACGATACTCCTCAGCGGTATGTTCCTTGCCGACACCGAGAAGCTCAAACAAAATTTCTTTGTCCATAGTTTTACCTTTCCTTGTCCTTTTTGCTTTTATTATACATTTTTCGTTTGTCGAAAAGGGATGAAAATTAGCAAAGAGGAGTAAAATATTGAATTATTACATTCTTGATTACATGATATCCATCGTTGGTGCAGGGTTAGTACGGCAACGGGGATAAATTTTGTTGTGAGTCTTTCTTTATTTCTTCAGCTTTTCTAAACATAATTTTGCCTGATTTTTCGGCATTTCCGCTTCTACATCATATCCTTTAGAAAGCAATATTTCGGCAAGATCACTCCAAGCTTTATAAGCATTCTCATATTCGCCTAAATCTTCATAGCAAGAGGCTTTTGCATACTTTCCATCCATAAAGTTAGTTCCGAGTTCTTCAGCTTTATCCCAATATTTAAATGCTTCATCATATTTTTTTAGCCTTTTACAAATATCTCCTCCGTGAATATACAATTCCCATTTATCAGGAAATTTTGCAACCGCTTTTTGGAATTCTTTATATGCTTCTTCATAACATTCGGCAAATATATATGCGGCAAGAAGAAGGCAATATTCATTCACAGCATCAGGATTACTTTCTATGCTTTTTTGCTGTTCTATGATGTTTTCTTCGTTTTTACCAAGTTGAGATAAAAGCTTCATTTTTTGGATGCGTGTTTTCCAATAGGCAAAAGCATCAGCCGTTTCACCTTGTTCTAAAACTTTATTAAACCAAAACAAAGACTTTTCTATAGAATAGTTCATCATAAAATAATGAATTATACCATAACTCCACATATCTAAAGGTGTAAGACTATCTTTTTTCAAAAGCTTTTTGAATTCTGAATCTGCTCGTATAAAATCTTCTGGGTCATGCGTTGCTTCAAAAACCGATGCTAATCTTTGCGCATAGTTTTCATAAGCGATGGAGTGCTCTTTAAACAAATCATCAATTGAAACACAGTAAAGCTTTGCAATTTCCGGGAGAAGAGTCACATCAGGCAATGTAGTGTTACACTCCCAACGGGAAACGGTGTGCGAACTTACTCTTAAAATATCTGCAACCTGTTCTTGAGTATAATTTTTCTGTTGCCTGAATTTCTTTAAATTGTTAGATAATGCCGTACTCATATCAACAACCCTTTCTTTTTTTCAGAAGCTTCTGATTTAATTATACTTATTTGTCAGATAAAATCCATATCGCATTTTGTGAGTACACTCGCGATATGTGTTCAGTGCTTATATTATTTTATCCCGTGTCTGTTACAGTAATCAACAACAATATTCTTGAAATGCTCGTGTTTGAAATTGTTTTTTACATCACTGATATCAACATATAATCCGGAAATCAAATTTTGAATTATGGCTTCTGCCAAGAAAGCCTCAAATACATAGTCGTTGGAAAATGCCTCTTCAATATTTGTGTTCAGCTCTGTGTTGATACCTTTAATTGCTGCGCGGTAAATAATATTTTCTGTACCTAAATATTCTCCGACATTTTTTAGGCAGTTCAAACCTTTTTTCACATCTGTGACAGTAAATTTTCCTTTATATTCTATAACCTTTTCACTGCCGAGCAAAATAAAATCAATTGTTGTTTCGAGTATTTTAGCTAAGTCAGGCAAAAGGGTAATGTCCGGCAATGTTTCACCGCGTTCCCATTTGCTTACAGCCTGAAAAGATACACCTAATCTTTCACCTAACTCGCTTTGTGTAAGAGCTTTTGACTTTCGCAAAACAGCAATTTGTTCGCCAACTTTTTCTATATTCATTGTTTTTCCTCCTTTTTAAGTTCAAGTACATTGTAACAGTTGCAACTGACAAGTACATTATAACAGTTGCGGTTGAAAAAGAAAATAACCGTGTAATTGAATATCTATTTAGGGTTCTCAACCGGAAACGATATTATTTGCTTATCAAAATTGCTTGTATGGTCTAAAGATGCAAAAAAATTTAGAGGACAATAAAATTTTTTTGTTTAAGTATTGACTCTCACCTTAACTTCAGGTTTATACTATGCACATAAGGTACCTTAGATTATGTAAAGGAGAACTGTTTTATGAAAATCGGAGAGTTTGCGAAAATGTGCGGTACAAAGATTTCCGTTCTGCGTCATTACGACAGAGAGAAGCTTCTTGAACCCCAATACACAGATAAATTTTCGGGCTACAGATATTATTCTTCTGAGCAAATTCTGACTTTTTATAGAATCAACGCTTTGAAAAAAGCAGGCTTCTCCTTACAGGAAATCAGAGAAATTCTTTCCGGAAGAAAAAGCAACAAAGAAATTGAAGCTATTTTCTCACAAAAGGAAAACGAATTTCTTGATGCACTCAAAAATCTAAAGGAGGCTAAACTTATGATGACAAAGTTAGATATTGTATTCAGCGACAAGATAGCAATTATCAAGCGTAGTGTTGATGATGATGCTGTTGACTTGTGTATGGTTGCCGAAACTGAAATTAAAGCGGCTGATTATCAAAGAATATCGCAGTATGAAGTCAGAGACAATGAAATAACATGTCAGGTTGTGAAATTGGGAGACGGAATTGCTCAGCCCCAAAAGGAAATACCGTTTATAAATGATGAGAATGTTATCGGCAAATGGGAGGTTAAAGGTATTTTTGCTGTCAAAGAAGATTGTCAGCAAAATATTTTCTGTGATAACACAGGGTTTTACGGTGGTGATGTTAAATATCTGTATTTTCTCCCCAACGGCGAGAAATACTGGGGTTACAGTTGGACAAAAGGATATTTTATTAGTAATTCATATCTGTCGGGTAATACATACAACGAGTATGAAATTGAAGAAAAATCTGACGGAACATATATGCTCATAACCCTGAGAGAGACTGAAGTCAGTCGAGGTGGTAAACCGGTATATCTGCTTCTGAAGAAAACTGACAGTAACAGATATTCTGCCGAAAGCATTGCAAGGAAAGATGATATAAATAAGCTGTTTATAAATGACGAACATATCATGGGCAAATGGAAGGCACATTCTTTCTTATGCAATAAGGATGAATTTTCACAAGAAAGAGAGCCCATTGACGATTTGTATTTCAAAGAACTTGAATTATTCCCTGAAGGCAATTGCAGATGCGTTTATGCGGATGCTGTTTTTGAGGGTGAGGATACTGTGGTATGGACAAAAAATTATCTTCTTCGAAAATGGAATTGGTCAGCTTGTAAATATGAAATCAGAACTGTTAACGGTGTAGATTACATGATTATTGAATGGAAAAGCGGTGATTATCGTTACGGTGGGTTTGATACAAATTATTATGTATTTACAAGAGCATAAAGGATAATGAAGTCACTCCTTACGGGGGTGACTTCATTCGTATAAAAGCAAAGTTTACTCAAGCATAGAAAGAATTTCCTCAAATTCAGTTGTTGATTTGAACTCATCGGTTAAGGGATATTTTTCCGTTAAAAGCTCCTTAACCTGCATTTTTGCAATGTAAGTACTGCCAAGGGTGTGCTTGTCAAATTCTTTACCCTCAAACATTACCGAGTACATAACAGATATTCTCTCCAGACTGTCAAATTTAGCTGCAAGCTTGCTCATTTTGCGGAAATTTTTAAGGGCATTTTTGGTATCGCCTTGCTCGAAATAGCGTAAGCCTAAATAACCGTGATTGTATAGCATAACTCGCCATATTCTGCCATAGTTGCCGTCATCATAAACAAAGTTGAAAAACTCCATTGCTTTTTCTGCGAGTGCAATTCTGAATTCTAAAGGATATCTGTCATCACTTAGATAACGAAACATGGTGTTGTCAAGTAAACATATTTCTTCTTCGATAGCCTCCTGTATTAACTCATCTCTTTCGGGATGACTTTCAGGATAACAGTTAAAATACATCTCTCTGCCGTCTCTCATTCTCGGCATTTCTTTTATAATTTTTTCACAATCCGCAAAGGTAATATGACTGTTTTCATCCCTTGCCATAAGTTCAAGATAATGTATATAAAATCTTTTTGCGCAAATGCGAATGGAATCTTTAGTGCAGTTGTTTTGAATATTCTGATACAATGATTCTATCTTTTTAGTATTTTGGGTTGCATCATCAAAGCATATCAAATATCCCATATATCTTAACTGCACACGAAAATCATTGGGATATTTATCTTTTAAATGATATATTGATTCTCTTATAAGTTTATTATCTGTAAAGTTATC